>DASXWQ010000018.1:0-7225 GCA_036503555.1 Actinocatenispora sp. | reverse complement strand
GTCGCGGTGGCCGGGCTGACCGCCCTGGTCGCGGTCGAACCGGCGCTGGCGCTGCCGGTCGCCGCCCGCCGACTCGTCGACGCCCGCGCCGCGCTGGCCCGGCTGCGTGCCGTGCTCACCGCCCCGGACCCGGTGGCCGAGCCCGCCGCGCCGCTGCCCGCGCCGACCGGCCCGGTGACGATCACGGTTCGGGACCTGACCGTGCGGTACCGCCCGGGCGGTGCGCCGGCACTGGATCGCGTGAGCCTCGACGTACCGCCCGGCGCGCGGCTCGTCGTGACCGGCGCCAGCGGCTCCGGCAAGAGCACGCTGCTTGCCGCGCTGCGCCGGTTCGTCGCGCCGGCCGGCGGCGTGATCCGGCTCAACGGCAGCCCGATCGACGCGTACGCCGGCGCCGACGTACGCCGGGTCGTGGGTGGCGTGGGGGAGGAGGCGTACCTGTTCGACACGACGCTCGCGGCGAACCTTCGGCTCGGCCGCCCCGCCGCCACCGACGCCGAGCTGTACGCCGTGCTGCGCCGGGTCGGCCTCGGCGACTGGCTCGCCGCGCTGCCCGACGGGCTCGGTACCGCGGTCGGGCAGGACGGGGCGGCGCTGTCCGGCGGCCAGCGCCAGCGGGTGCTGCTGGCCCGGGCGCTGCTCGCCGACCCGCCCGTACTGTTGCTGGACGAGCCGACCGAGGGGCTGCCGGCCGGCGACGCGGCGGGCCTGCTCGGCGACGTGCTCGCCGCCACCGCCGGGCGTACCACGATCCTCGTGACGCACGACGACACGGCGACGGCGTACGCCGACCAGGTGGTGGAGATCAGTCCCCGGTGTCGCGGCGCATCTTCTTGATGTCGCCGCGGTGGCGCTTGGCGGTGAGGCGGCGGGCGACGGCACCGCGGGACGGCTTCGTCGGGCGGCGCGGCGGTGGCGGCGGCGCGATCGCCTCGCGCACCAGGGCGGCGAGGCGGTCGGCGGCGGCGCGCCGGTTGTCGAGCTGGGCCCGGTGCTCGGACGCGGCGACGGTGAGTACGCCGTCGACGAGCCGGCCGCCGAGCCGTTCCAGCGCCCGGCGCCGCAGCGTCGGCGACAGGACGGCCGAGCCGGCGAGGTCCCAGGACAGCTCGACCCGCGAGTCCGCGGTGTTCACGCCCTGTCCGCCGGGTCCGCCGGACCGGGAGAACCGCCAGCGCAGCTCGGTCCCGGGGATCGAGACCGAGCGCGTCACCTCCAGCGACTCCGGCATAGTCTCCAGCCTACCGACGACGGTTGTGGGGGATCGATGGACGTCACGGTGGTGCGGGCCCGGCCGGACGAGGTTCCGCAGGTGCTGGGCGTGTTGGACGAGGCGGCCGGGTGGCTGGCCGGGCGCGGGATCGCGCAGTGGCCGGACCGGTTCGTGGCCGAGTGGGTGGCCGGTGAGGTGGCCGCCGGGTACACGTGGCTGGCGTGGCGGGGCGACGCCGCGGTCGGCACGGTCACCCTGGACTGGGACGATCCACTGTGGACGGACGAGGCCGGCGCGGGGTACGTGCACCGCCTCGCCGTACGACGGGGTGCCGCGGGCCTGGGCGCCCGGCTGCTCGGCTGGGCGGCGGAGCATACCCGCGAGCGGGGGTACGACCGGCTCCGGCTCGACTGCGTGACGCACAACCGCGGGCTTCGCGCGTACTACGAGGCGGCCGGCTTCGTCGATCGGGGCGACGTCACGGTGGGCGGCGCCCCCGGCCAGCGCGCCGACGACGGCCCCCGCACCACCGTCACGCGCTACGAGCTGGTGCTGTCGGGTCAGCGACCGTTGCGGTAGAGCACGCGGAAGCCGAGATGGTCGGCGAACGCGGCGAACCGGGCCGAGCGCATCGTCGCCTCGGCCGAGTCGACGCGCTTGCCGTTGACGAGCCGGTCGAGCAGCACCGTCTCGAACGCGGCCGCCTCCACCCAGTCCACCGTCTTGGTGTATCCGCAGATCAGCGCGGCGCCGGTGCGATCGAGGAAGTCGCGCAGCGCCCGGTCGGGCGCCTTGAGGACCGCGCAGCTGCCGAAGAACAGGCGGCGGCCGGCGCACTTGCCGGCCAGGATCTCGCCGACCTCGTCCAGCTCGATCGTGTTGTCGTGGTGGTTGAACTCGGTGAGCAGCAGCCGCTGCGGCTCACCGTGCAGGGCGAAGAAGCCGACGTTGTAGTCGTCGTACTGCTTGAGGGTCCAGCGGTCGAGGTAGTACTCCAGCTCCTGGGCGGTGGCGACGTCCTTGTGGATGTACCGGATGCTCTGGATCCGCTCCAGCAGCTCCAGCGTCGGCAGGACCGAACCCTTGCTGGTCAGATCGCGCGCCCACTGCCCTTCGACGCAGAACACCCCACCTCGCGACATACCACGACCCCTTCCGGCGCGACGCCCAGCGGAGTCTAAGAGCACCCACCGACAACGGCCCAGCGGTACCACCCCTCCGGGTACCACCGGGCCGTGTGTCGTCACCGGCCGTACCGGCCGGATCAGCGCCGCGTCGCGGTCAGTTCGCTCGGCCGGTCCTCCGCCTCGGTACGCCCGACGCGGACACCCAGGAAGATCGCGGCGAGCAGGGCCGAAACCGCCGCGATGCCGCCGCACACCCACAGCGTGGTGTCCATGGCGTGGACGAACGCGGAGCGTACGGAGTCGAGCAGCGCGGGGTCGCCTATCTTCTTCGCGACGGTGACCCCGGCCGAGACGCTGCCGCGGACGGCCTCGGCGGCGGGCCCGGGCAGGGTGGCCGGCAGGTCCAGGTGGTCCCGGTAGCCCGAGTTGGCGAACGTGCCGAGCAGCGCCACCCCGATCGCCCCGCCGACGCTGCGCAGCGCCTGGAGCAGGGCGGAGCCGACGCCGCCGGCCTCGGTGGACAGGTCGTTGAGCGCGGCGGTCATGGTTCGGGTCATGGCGAGGCCGAGCCCCGCGCCCATGATCACCAACCACACCGCGGTGAAGCCGTACCCGGTGGTCAGGCTCGTCGTCGCGCCGAGGAACAGGCCCAGCGCGGCCAGCCCGAAGCCCACCGCCGGCACGGTACGGCTGCCGACCGTCGCCGGGAGCCTGCCGGCGACGCTGGCGCCGATCAGCACGCCACCGATCATCGGCAGCAGCTTCAGCCCGGTACCGAGCGTGTCGGAGCCCTGGACGGCCTGGTAGTACAGCGGGAGGAAGAACATCAGGCCGAACATCGCGAAGCTCACGAGCACGCTGAACAGCGAGCCCCACGCGAAGCCCCGGGAGCGGAACAGCCGCAGGTCGACCAGCGGGTCGCGGACCCGCCGCTCCCAGGCGACCAGCCCGGCCAGCACGACGACACCGCCGACCAGCGGCACCAGCGTGTACGCCGAGCCCCAGCCCTTCTCGCCGGCCTCGATCACGCCGTACGTCAGGGCGACGAGACCGGCGCTCGCGCCGAGCACGCCGACCAGGTCCAGCCGGGGCCGCCGCGGGTTGCGCGACTCGGGTACGAGGATCGCGACGGCGACGAGGCCGATCAGCACGAGCGGGACGTTGATCAGGAAGACCGAGCCCCACCAGAAGTGCTTGAGCAGCAGGCCGCCGAGGATCGGGCCGAGCGGCAGGCCGATCATCATCGCGCTGCTGGTCACCGCCATCGCCCGGGTACGCTCGGCCGGCTCCGGGAACAGCACCAGGAACACCGACGTGCCGAGCGGGGTGACGAACGCCGCCGCCACGCCGAGCGCGACGCGCGCCGCGATCAGCTCGCCGGGCGAGTCGGCGAAGGCGCACCAGGTCGAGGCGGCGCCGAAGACGACGAGCGCGCCGAGCAGGATCCGCTTGCGCCCGAACCGGTCGCCGAGCAGCCCGGCCGGCAGCAGCATCGCCGCCATCGCCAGCGTGTACCCGTCGGCGAACCACTGGAGGTCGCTGAGCCCGGCGTTCAGCTCGCCGCTCATCGTGGGCAGTGCCACGTTCAGGATCGTCACGTCGAGGCCGACGGCCAGCATTGCCAGGCCGAGTGCCGCGAGTGCCCACCACCGCCCGCGTCCCACCGGGACCGCGGGCATCTCCGTACTTGTCATGGTTCTGAAGATACATAAGTTTCACACTTTCTTGAAATTAGAAAATCGTTAGGACCGATGTTGACGCGGACCGCCACGGAGTGACATGTCGGTTGACACCGTTGTCACATCCGCGGTCGGCATCGACCCGTTCGGAGGCGTTTCATGGCATCCGGAACCCTGCGGCTCGCGCTCGCCAGCGCGGTCGCCGCGACCCTGCTCGTACCCACCGGCGCGACCGCCGCCGCGCCCGTCCGGCCGCACGCCACCGTGTGCGACACGTACTGCGGCGGCAGGGATCCCGCGTTGGCGGCGAGCGACCGTACGCCGGTGACGGCGACCGTCTGGTCGCGGACCATCGTGCTGCACGCCGACGACATGATGTGGGCCAGCATCGACAACGGGAACCCCGGCGACGAGGTGTGGCTGGACCGGTCCTTCCACGGCGGGCGTACCTGGTCGTCCGGGTCGAAGCTCGGCGACACCACGGTGCCGGACGGCTCCCGCGGCTGGCGCACCCTCATGCGCAACGCGGACGACTGGAACAACCGTGGGATCGGCGCGCTGCGCGCCTGCGGCAAGGCCGGCGACCGCGACGAGATCGCCTGCACCGAATGGCGCGTACCACCTCGAACGCGGCGGACCGCCGGCGCGCCGCCGCGCTCGGCGACCACCCGTACGCGGCGTACCTGTCCCGGCAGGCGACTCGCTCCACGCCAACGACCGCAACGCCGTCGACCAGTACGGCTTCCACTGGTACGGGCCGCTCGGCAAGACGGACGCGGCCCGGCAGCAGAGCGCCCTCGACCTGCTCAACGTCACCGGCTGAGCCCAGACGGGGTGCGGCCACCGTGGCCGCACCCCGACGCGGTCAGTCGTCGAGCACCGTCCAGTCGACGGCGGCGAGCCGGTCCGGGTCGGCGAGCACGGTCATCGCCACGATCCGGTCGTCCGCGACGGTGAACGCCAGCAGCGACGTCGGGCGGCCGTCGACGAGCGCGACACTGCCGAGGGCGCCGTTGACGAGGACCCGGCGCGCGTCCGCCGCGCCCGCGGTCCGCTGGAACAGCAGCGCCGAACCGGCCACCGCGGCGGCACCGTGGATCTCCTGCGACAGGTGCGGCGCGGCGAGGCCACCGTCGGCGCGGAGCACGACGTCCGGGTGCAGGACGTTGAC
This sequence comes from Actinocatenispora sp., assembly GCA_036503555.1. Taxonomy (GTDB): domain Bacteria; phylum Actinomycetota; class Actinomycetes; order Mycobacteriales; family Micromonosporaceae; genus Actinocatenispora. The sequence goes on along the minus strand of DASXWQ010000018.1, from coordinate 2,035 downwards.
CAGCGCCTCGAAGTCGCCGGCCCGCGCCGCGGCCAGGAACGCGTCGACCACCCGCCGCTGCCGGCTCACGTCCGGCTCGGCCGCCGCGGGCTGGCCCTGTACCCGGCGGCGTGCGCGGCTCGCGAGCTGGCGTACCGCGGTGGGGGAGCGGTCCAGGATGTCCGCGATCTCCTCGAACGGCACCGCGAACATGTCGTGCAGCACGAACGCCAGCCGCTCCGCCGGCCCGAGCGTGTCCAGCACGATCAGCAGCGCCAGCCCGACCGAGTCCGCGAGCACCACCTGCTGCTCCGGGTCCGCCCCGTCGTCCCGGGTCACCACCGGATCCGGTACGTGCGTCTCCAGCGGCTCCTCGCCCCGGGTACGCCGGGAGCGCAGCATGTTGAGGCTGACCCGCGCCACGACCGTGGTCAGCCAGCCGCCCAGGTTCTGCACCTCGTCGGTGTCGGCGCGGCTCACCCGCAGCCACGCCTCCTGCACCGCGTCGTCCGCCTCGGCCAGCGACCCCAGCATCCGGTACGCCACCGACCGCAGATGCCCGCGATACTCCTCGAACCGCTCGGCCAGGAACTCGTTCTCCGTCACGTGTCACACTCTCTCGTCGCGAAGTCTCATCACCCTGACCCATGCCGGCGGTCCGATGTGACAGCTCGGTCGAAGCTCACGCCGCGTACCGCCCGGCCGGGCACGAACGAGGCGCTCGGTGAGGACCTCCTGGTTGACCCTCGACCAGGTCGAGACGGGAAGGTCGGTGGGGTGTTCGACGGCGAGTTGATCGGCATCGGGGAGATGGCCCGCGCCAGCGGGCTGTCGGTGAGCGCGCTGCGGTTCTACGACGGCGCGCGCCTGCTCGTGCCCGCCCGGGTCGACCCGGCCACGGGCTACCGACGGTACGGCCGGGAGCAGGTCGCGCCCGCGCGGCTGCTGGCCCGGCTGCGCCGCGTCGGCATGCCGCTCGCCGACATGCGCGTACTCGTGGCGAACCGGCACGACCGCGCGGTCGTCGGTGCGCTCGTCGCCGAACACCTGGCCCGGCTCGCCGCCGGGCTGGCCGACGCCCGCCGAGAACTGGAGTACGTGATGTCCGAGACCGACCCGACCGTCACCGCGTTCCGCGTCACGGCCGCCGACCTGCGCCGCGCCCTCGCCGCCGTACGCTTCGCCCTGCCCGTACCCGGCGAGACCGCCGACCTCGACGCGGTGCTGTTCGAGGTGGCCGAGGACCGGCTGACGCTCGTCGCCACCGACCGGTACCGGATGGCCGTGAGCGCGGTCCCGGTGACCGGCCGCAGCGGGCCGGGCGGGCGGCTGACCGTACCGCGGGCCGACCTGGACCGGATCACCGAACTGCCCGGCGACACCGTCGACGGCCGCCTCGACGGCGACGTATTGCGCCTCGGGGAGCTGTCCGTCACCGCCCACCCGGGCGACTTCCCGGCGTACCAGGTGGTGACGGAGGCCGTTGTGGGACAAAGCATTCCGGTGGAGCCGGCGGCGCTGCGGGCGAGCCTCGCCGGCGGCCCGGTGCGCCGGGTGCCGGACTGTGCCGGCGACGTCGCCGCGCTCGGGCTCGACCCCACCGGCGCGCTGCGCGTCGTCGACGAGACGGCGCCGGGCTTCGTCGCCGCCGTCAACCGCGACTACCTGCTCGACGCCCTCGACGCCGCACCCGCCGGCCAGCTCGTCCTGCAACTCGACGGCCCCCTGCACCCGCTCGCCGTCCGCCACGCCACCGACCTCGGCACGTACTCGGTGCTCATGCCCGTCCGCCTGCCCTGACCCACCCCGGTGGGCGCCCGGCGTCCGAGACCCCCGGCCTGCCGCCGCGGCTCGGGCGCGACGGCAGGCACCTCCCTGACGCGGCACGCCCGCAGCGGCGGCGGGCCGGGTGGCCGGCCCGACACGGGCGCCCACCGGGCGCGGGTCAGGGCAGGCGAACGGGCATGAGCACGGAGTACGTGCCGGGGTCGGTGGCGTGGCGGACGGCGAGCGGATGCAGGGGGCCGTCGAGTTGCAGGACGAGCTGGCCGGCGGG
>DASXWQ010000017.1:0-16344 GCA_036503555.1 Actinocatenispora sp. | reverse complement strand
GCCAGGCACAGCGCGAAGAACGTGATCCGGCCGAGCGCCGACTTCTCCTTCGGCGCCTTCGGCGGACGCGGCGGGCGCCCGTGGAACTGCGGCGGCGGCGGTGGCGGCGGTACGCCCGGACCGTACGGCCCGTGCGGTGCGAACGGCGCCCGGTACGCCGGCTGCTGCACCCCCGTCGGCGGCACCGTGTACGAGGCCGCCGTCGGCTGTGCGGTCGCCGTCGGGGTGGTCGGCGCCGGCGGCGGACCGGGCGGCGGCACGGGGGCGCCACCGGCCGACGCGGGCGCCGCCGACCGTGCCTGGCTGCGCCGGGTCAGGACGACCGCGACGGTCGCCGCCAACGCCGCCGCGAGCACGGTGAACCGGAAGCTGTCGTTCAGGATGAAGAACACCAGGCCGATGCCGGCGACCCCGAGCAGCACCGCCACCGCCGGCGACGTGCTGGACCTGCCCCGGCCCAGCACCGACTCCAGCGGCGTCGCCCGGTCGTCCTCGCGCGGCGTCAACAGCCAGCCCAGCACGTACGCCAGCAGGCCGACACCGCCGAAGAACGCGGTCACCGTCAGCACGACCCGCCACAGCACGGGATCGGTGTTCGTGGCGCGGCCGAGCGCCGCGCAGACACCCACGATCTTCTTGCCCTGCACGGGACGTACCAGCCCGTGCCGGAACGCGAACGCCGCGATCGGTGGAAGCTCGCCCTCGTTCGGCGGCGCGCCGAACCCCGGCGGCGGTGGCGGCGGTGCACCGTACCCGCCCGCCGTGCCGTCATCGCCTGGTGGCACGCTCCCGGCACCCGGCGGCACGGATCCCGGCGGTACCGAGCCGGGCGGCACGGAGTCGGTCGGGGTGGTGCCGCCGGGCGGGGGAAACGGCCCGGCGGCACCGTGGGAGGCGGGGTCGACGTGTTGGGTGGGGCTCTCGTCCGCCGGCGGCACCGGGTCGACCTCGACCGTACGGTCCGCGTCGCCCGCCGCCCCGGCCGGAACGTCTCCGTCGGCCGCGCGTACCTGCGTGGTGTCGTCCGACACCGGCTCCTCCGCGTGGGGAACGGAGTCCTCGACCGTGCCGGCCGCCGTGTCGCTGTCGGCAGGGGTCATGGCCGGCATGGCGGCGTCCGCCGGTGCAGCGGGTACCGAGTCGGTGTCGGTGGTGGCTGGCGGGGTGTCGTCGGGGGAATCGGACACCGGGGCGGAGTCGGCGCGCGCGGCGACCGGGTCGGGCTCGGCGGATGGCGTGGGGTCGCCGGACACGGCGGACGGGCGGGCCGGGTCGGCCCGGTCCGGTCGTCCCTCGCCGCCGGTGCCCGGGGCGGTCTCGCTGGTCATGTCACGATCGTGCCCACCGCCGGCCCGCCACGCCATCGGGCGCCGACCCTGAGTCGACCCTGAGCCTGAACCGGTACGAAGCTCGGGGGTCGTTCCGGTGGTCCGGGGTCGCCGTGCCGTGTGACGATCGATGCGGACGGATGTGCCCGTCCCGACACGTGAGGAGCACGGCGATCAGCACCCCGACCGGACCAGTACCCGAGCCGACGCGGGCGGCGCAGCAGCCTGGCGCCGCCGCGCCGTCGTCGGCCGGTGGCCGGCCGGGGCCGTTCCCGCCGCGCATCCTGCGTCCGATGTCGGCGGCCCCGCCGCGGCACCAGCCCCCGCCGCCCCATCCGTACCCGCCCGTGCCACCCGCCCGGCCGTACACGCCGCCCGGCCAGCCCTACGGACCGCCGCCCGGCCAGGCGTACGCGCCGCAGCCCGGGCCGCGGCCGGCGCAGACCTACGCGCCGCCGCCGGCGCAGGCGTTCGCGCAACCCGCCGCGCCGCAGGCCCAGCCGTACGGCCCGGTCCTGCCGACGCCGCCGGCCCCGGCGCCGTCACCGGTGCCGAGCGGCCCGCGGCTGTCGCGCGCCACGAACGGGCGGGCGTTGGCCGGTGTCGCCGCCGGCATCGCGCAGCACCTGCGGGTACCGGTGATCGCGGTGCGGCTGGTCTTCGTGGTCCTGGTCGTGGCGTACGGCCTGGGCGCGATCCTGTACGCCGCCTTCTGGGCGGTGCTGCCCGTCGACGGTGCGCCGAAGACGACGCGCCGCGACCTGGGGCAGTTGGCCGCGCTGGCCGCGGTCGGCGTCGGGCTGCTCGTGCTGTTCGGCATGGCCGGCTGGGGTGGTACGGCGCTGCTGGTGGGCCTGCTCGCCGCGGTGATCGCGATGGGCGCCGGCGTCATCTGGCACCAGGCCGATCCGGACCGGCGCCGGCGCATGGAGGAGGCCGGCGTACCCGACCTGTCGTTCCTGGGGCGGATCGGGGAGCGGCTCGGCGACCGGCGGGCGATGATCCTGCGGTTCGGCGGCGGTGCGCTGCTGGTGGCGGTCGGCATCATCGGCCTGGTCGCGATCACGACCGCGACGGGCCCGATCCGGACGGCCGGCGCGGGGGTGGGCTGGAACGCGATCCTCAACGGCCTGCTCTTCGCACTGATCGCGGTCGCGGGCATCACCGTGGTGTTCGGTCCGCTGCTGTGGCGGTCGATGGGCGCGCTGCGTACCGAGCGGGAGGCCCGGATCCGGGAGACCGAGCGGGCCGAGATCGCCGCGATGGTGCACGACCAGGTACTGCACACCCTCGCCCTGATCCAGCGGAACGCGCAGGAGCCCCGCGAGGTGCTGCGGCTGGCCCGCGGTCAGGAACGCACCCTGCGCAACTGGCTCTACAAGCCGACCGCGTCGCCCGCGGAGAAGCTCAGCGCCGCGCTGGAGGAGGCGTCGGCCGAGGTCGAGGACTCGTTCGCGGTCAGCGTGGACACGGTGGTGGTCGGCGACTGCGACGTCGATCCGGACGTCGCGGCGCTCGTGGCCGCGGCCCGCGAGGCGATGGTCAACGCGGGCAAGCACGCCGGCGTCGAAACCGTCTCGCTGTACGCGGAGGTCGAGCCCGACCAGGTGAGCGTGTTCGTCCGGGACCGGGGTGTCGGCTTCGATCCGGCGGCGGTGCGGGATGATCGGCACGGGGTGCACGGCTCGATCGTCGGCCGGATGGAACGGCACGGCGGCCGGGCGGAGATCCGCAGCACCCTCGGCGAGGGTACGGAGATCCGGCTGTACATGCCGCGGAAGGCCGTCGAGGGCAAGGGAGAGCGGACATGATCGAGCGCATCGTGGCCGCGCCGAGCGAAGCGAGGTGGCGGCATGAGTGAGCGTCAGCGAGCGAATCGTCAGTGCTGTGCGTTCGTGCCTCATGGCTGCTCCGAGCGAAGCGAGGAGCCGGCATGAGTGACGAGGCTTCGGTGGACCCGGCCCGGCCGCTCCGGGTCTTCCTGGTGGACGATCACGCGATGTTCCGCGCCGGCGTACGCGCGGAGCTGGGCCCGCGGGTCTCGGTGATCGGCGAGGCGGCGACGGTGGCCGAGGCGATCTCGGCGATCGCCGCGCACGAGCCCGACGTCGTGCTGCTCGACGTACACATGCCGGACGGCGGTGGGCGCGCCGTGCTGGAGGCGATGCGCAAGACGCATCCGCAGGTCCGGTTCCTGGCGCTGTCGGTGTCCGACGCGGCGGAGGACGTGATCGGGCTGATCCGCGCCGGTGCCCGGGGGTACGTGACGAAGACCATCTCGGCGGACGAGCTGGCCGACGCGATTCGCCGGGTCGCCGACGGGGACGCCGTGTTCAGCCCGCGGCTGGCGGGTTTCGTGCTGGACGCGTTCGCGTCGCGGCCGGACCAGCCGGTGTCCGACCCGGAGCTGGACCAGCTGACGAACCGGGAGCGCGAGGTGCTGCGGTTGTTGGCCCGCGGCTACGCGTACAAGGAGATCGCGAAGGAGCTGTTCATCTCGATCAAGACGGTCGAGACGCACGTGTCGAACGTGCTGCGCAAGCTCCAGATGTCCAACCGGTACGAGCTGTCCCGCTGGGCCGCCGACCGCCGCCTGGTGTGAACATCGCGTCCGTTGTTTGATTTGGCAAGCGTTGGAATCCGGTTGCGACCAATTGTGTGAAGAAGATCCCTGCAATGTGGGTCTTGTTCCACCCGCACGTTTCGCATAGAGTCTGCCTCTGCTTTTGCTTTGGTAACAGTCGCACTCCTTGATGGTTCACATGTCCTGGGGCGAGGATTCGTGCGCGTTGCGTTGCAAGGAGCCTCCTCCTCGGCAAAACCCCGTGAAACGGCCCGTGGCGACAGCGGGCCGTTTGGTCACCCCTCAGGTAGAGGAAGGCATTCCGTGTTCTCAGGTAGGAACCGGCGCAGAGGCTTCGCCCTTCGCGCCGCCGTGGTGGTCGCCGCCGCCGGGACGCTCGCGCTCAGCGCGTCCGGTGCGGCTTTCGCGAAGAGCAACCACGACACGACGCTGAAGCCGAAGTCGGCGCCGACCGCCGACAACGGCGCCGGCAAGATCGGTCGTGGGGACCGCGTCGCGGTCGTCAAGGACAACAAGGGCGACCACACCGCGCCGATCGTCGTCATCACGCTGACCTTCTCGGACGGCACCGCGAAGAAGGCGTACTGCATCGACTTCGAGCACGTCGCCGACCACACCGGCAACGAATACGACCCGGGCAAGTGGGACGAGTCGAACGTCAAGAACCTGCCGAAGATCCAGTGGATCCTCACGAACAGCTTCCCGCACAAGGACGCGACCCCGCTGCTGAAGGAGGCCGGCGTCGCGGACACCGCCGGCCTGGACACCGAGTTCGTGGCGTACGCGGCGACCCAGACCGCGATCTGGCACTACAGCGACGGTGTCGAGATCACCGGCAACGGCAAGGGCGGCAACAAGGACTTCTCCACCGCCGAGTACGCGGCGGTCGAGAAGACCCGCCAGTACCTGATCGACAAGGCCGGCAACACGCCGGAGCCGCCGGCGCCGGCGGTGGGCATCGACCCGCAGCAGGCGTCCGGGCACGCCGGTGACAAGATCGGCCCGTTCACCGTCACCGCCAACGGCACCGTCACCTCGCTGAAGCTCGCCGCCAGCGGCGACGCCAAGCTGGTCGACGCCGACGGCAACGAGGTGCAGAAGGTCGCCAACGGCAGCAAGTTCTTCGTGGTCAGCCAGTCCACCGGGCAGGTCACGCTGAGCGCCGAGGGCACCGGCACGCTGCCCACCGGTCAGGTCTTCCTGGCCAAGAACGGCCCGCACCAGTTCCAGAAGCTGATCCTGGCCGACACCGCCACGAAGAGCGTGCAGGCCCAGGCCACGGTGACCGTCACGACGAAGCCGTCGCCGAGCCCGTCGCCGTCGAGCGCGTCGCCGAGCGCGCCGGCCGCCTCGCCGAGCGCCTCCGGTACCGCCGGCGGTGGCCTGCCGGTCACCGGTACCTCGCTGCCGATCATCGTCGGTGTGGCGCTGGTGCTGCTGGTCGGTGGTGGCGCCGCGATCGTGTTCGCGCGTCGTCGTCGGATGACGACCGACTGACCCACTGATCCGCGTACGTGACGGCGCCCCCGGAAGATCCTTCCGGGGGCGCCTTCGCGTGTGTGTTCAGTCGCGGGCGATCGCGAACGCCTCGGCGATCCGCCCGTCGCCGAACCCCGCGATCCGGCCCAGCTCGGTGAACCGCTCCCGCATGAACGCGACGGTCCCGTCCGGGTCGGTGAGCTGGCTGGCGTGCGAGCGCAGCGCGGCGACCTTCCGGTCGAACGTGTCGGTCACGTCGACGTAGTGGTCGGCGCTCGGCCCGCCCGAGTACCAGACCTCGGGTACGGTCCACGCGTCGAGGCCGAGATCGGTGTGCGCGAACGGGTTCCGCGCGTCCGGATACACCGCGTACGTGGTGGCCTGGCCGACCGCCTGGTGGTCGGGATGGTTGGGGCCGCCGAGCCGGGACCAGTCCCGTACCGGCGAGTTGGTGAGGATGCGGTCGGGCCGGAACTCGCGGATCCGTCGGGTGATGTCGCGCCGCAGCTCGTGCGTCACGTACACCGCGCCGTCCGGGTGGCCGTCGAGGAACGTCACGTCGCTGACGCCGACCGCCGCCGCGGCGGCCCGCTGCTCGGCCTCCCGGATCCGCGGCATCTCTTCGCGCGGCGTGTCGTCGAACCCGCCCGCGTCGCCGCGCGTGACCAGCAGGTACGCCACCTCGATACCGGCGTCGGTCCACCCGGCGACCGTGCCGGCCGCGCCGAAGTCGATGTCGTCCGGATGCGCGAAGACCGCGAGTACGCGTTTGACCTCGTTGTCGTGTTGGCTCACGGCGGCATCGTATGACGCCGGCATCAGGTGTCGTCGATGCCTCGGCGTCCACCGCCCGCCGGGCGTCGCCGATCGCGGCCCGCCGGGCGCCGCCGATGGTCGCCGGCGGTCAGGCGTCGTCGATACCGCCGAGGGGGCCGCGGCCGGCGCGCAGCACCAGCAGCGCCACCTGGGTACCGTCCGGGCCGAGACCCTCCCGGTACCGCTCCATGATCTCCCGTTCCCGGGACAGCACGAGCCGGGTGCCGCCGGACGCGATCCGGGTGGCGCCGACCTCCCGGGACGCGGCGGCCCGCTCCTGCCAGAGCGCGATGATCTGGCCGTCGATCTCGTCGATGCGGCGCCGCAGGTGCTGGATCCGGTCGCTGGCGGCGGGCTGGTTGGTACCGGTGTCGGACTCCGGGCCGTTGTCGGCGGGGGTCATCGTGCTCTCCTGAGGTCGGTGTGGATCGCCCGGTCGTGAGGAGTCCGGACAGCGAAACGCCCCGGGCTCCAAGAGCCCGGGGCGTTCCTGCGTCGGTCTGGTGTGCGCTCAGGCGCGACCTACGGCTGCCGGGTCTCCGGTGCCATAGCCATAAAATCGCCCGCCGAACGTCACGGCCCGACTATACACGCGGCCGGTCAGAACGTGACCGACCAGGAGTCGAGCGTGCCGGCGTCGCCCGAGTACACGTCGGTCACCTTCAGCTTCCAGGTGCCGTTGCGGGTCTCGTCCGATGCGTTCACCGTGTACGTCGCGTTCACGTCCGCGGCGCTGTCGTACGGGTTGGCCGACTTCAGCGTTGCGGTGTCGCCCTTGGGGGAGACCAGCACGATCTTCAGGTCGCCCCGGTACGGGTGGGTGATGTGCACGGCGATCTTGGTCTGCGCGGTGGCGTTGCCGGCGCAGTCGGCCACCGCGATGGAGCTGGTGATCGAGCTGACGTCCGGGATCGCCTGCGCGGCGCTGTTGGTGACCGAGGCGCAGTCACCGCCCTGGCTGGGGCTGGTGGTCGGCGTCGGCGAGGACGAGCCGTCGCACGGCGCGTCGCTGCCGGTGACGCTGACCGCCGACCACGCGGCCTGGGTCGCCTGGTACTCGGCGCTGCACTGGCCGTACAGGTCGGTCGCGGACTTCAGGGTGTCCTGCCGGGCCTGCGCGTACGACTCGGTGCTGACCATGTAGGCGTCGAGCGCGTGGTACCAGATGTTCGCGGCCTTGTCCCGGCCGACACCGGTCACGGTCGAGTTGTTGCAGGTCGGGCTGTCGCCGTACTGCGTGTTCCCGCTGCCCTCGGCGAGCAGGAAGAACAGGTGGTTGCCGACGCCGGACGAGTAGTGCGGGTCGGACTGGGGTACGGCCGAGGACCAGCAGTCGAAGGACGCGCCGTCCAGCGACGGGTGGTACATGTAGCGCAGCGGGGTGCCGTCGCCGTTGATGTTGATCTCTTCGCCGATGTCGTAGTCGCCCGGGTCGTTGGCGTTGTTGGCGTAGAACTCGACCATCGTGCCGAAGATGTCGCTGTTGGCCTCGTTGATGCCGCCGACGTCACCGGAGTAGCCCAGGTCGGCCAGTGCCTCGGACACGCCGTGGGACATCTCGTGGCCGGCGACGTCGATCTCGACGAGCGGGGCGTTGTTGCCCTCGCCGTCGCCGTACGTCATCTGCTGGCCGTCCCAGAACGCGTTGACGTAGTTGCTGCCGTAGTGCACGCGGGACGGCACACCCTTGCCGTCGCCGAAGATGCCGTTCCGGCCCTGCTTCTCCTTGTAGTAGTCGAAGGTCAGCGCGGCGCCGTAGTGCGCGTCGACGGCGGCGGAGGCCCGGTCGGAGTTGCTGCCGGTACCCCACGCGTTGTCGGCGTCGGTGAACGTGGTGCAGGTGCCGCCGGTCGTGTTCTTCAGGTCGCAGGTGTACCCGTTGCCGTGCGACGGGTCGGTCATCTCGTACCCGCCGCTGGCCTGGGTGGTGTCGACGCCGACGTCACCGACGAAGATGCCCTTGCCGGTGCCGGCGACCTGCTCGACCTCGTCCCAGGACCGGATGGTCTTCCCGGTGTCGGCGTTGACGAGCACGTGCTGCCGGCTCGGCGTCTGGCCGTCGGCCTGCCAGCCGGTCACGACCGTCTCGTACGCGAGCACCGGGGCGCCGGAGGTCGCGTCGACGACGAGGTCGGGAGTGGCGGTCGAGGTCACCTTGCCCTTGTGCGCGGAGCGGGCGGTGGCCGCGGCGGTGCCGGCGGGGACCTTCGCCGTGGTGCCGACGGAGATGGTTCGGTGCTGGGCGACGGTCACGCCCTCGTACGAGCCGCCGGGGGCGTTGTGGACGACGAAGTCACCGCCGTACACGGGCAGCCCGTGGTAGGTCCGGGTGTAGCGGACGTGGGTGGCGCCGGTCGGGTCGGTGACGACGCGGCGGACCTTGTAGGAGTCGGAGCTGGACGCGTGGATCGCGCTGCGGTGGGCGGTCAGCGCGGTGTCGGCCGCGGAGATCGCCTGCGCCCGGCTGGGGATCGCCGGTCCTGCTTGTGCGGTCGCCGTGAGCCCGACGCCGATACCTCCGGCGACGAGTACGGCTGCGCCCGCGGCGGCGAGGGTCTTTTTCACCCTGAGCCTCCCTGACTTGAGGGGTTCGTGACTGTTGTCACGGAAGCGGGTATAACAGGGCAGCTACCCGCCGGTAAAGGTCCACTTAAGCGACTATTAAGATTGATCACGGTAATTGGGCAGAATTACCCAGCGGGTATGCGTCACCTGGCGGTCTTACGACCCACAGGGCGCCGGGCGGTCCCCACCCGCCGCGCCCCGGCGGAAGTGTCGGTGTCCCGGAATAGACTTTGCCGCGATGCATGCACTCTTCGAGATCCCGCCGGTCGGCCCCACCCCACGGCAGAAGGGGCGCCCGCCCGGGCCCGACCCCGACGACCTGCTGCGCGGGCTGAACGCGCAGCAGCGTGCCGCCGTGACCCACACCGGGTCGCCGCTGCTGATCGTCGCCGGCGCCGGGTCCGGCAAGACCCGCGTGCTCACCCACCGCATCGCGTACCTGCTGGCCGCGCGCGACGTGACGCCCGGCCAGATCATGGCGATCACGTTCACGAACAAGGCCGCCGGCGAGATGAAGGAGCGGGTCGGCGCGCTCGTCGGCCCGCGGGCCCGGCGGATGTGGGTGTCCACCTTCCACTCCGCGTGCGTGCGGATCCTGCGCGCCGAGCACGAGCACGCCGGGCTCAAGTCCACGTTCTCGATCTACGACGCGGACGACTCGCGCCGGCTCATGCAGCTCGTCGCCCGCGAGCTCGACCTCGACCCGAAGCGATACCCGGCGCGGTCGCTCGCCGCCCAGGTCTCGAACCTGAAGAACGAGCTGGTCGACCCGGAGACGTTCGCCGCGCGCGCCTCCGGGCCGGCGGAGCGCGCGCTCGCCGAGGCGTACACGATGTACCAGCAGCGGCTGCGGCAGGCGCACGCGCTCGACTTCGACGACCTGATCATGACGACGGTGCACCTGCTCCAGGCGTTCCCGGCGGTCGCCGAGCACTACCACCGGCGGTTCCGGCACATCCTCGTGGACGAGTACCAGGACACCAACCACGCACAGTACGTGCTGGTCAAGGAGCTGGTCGGCGGCGGCGTCGGCAGCGCGCCGGAGGTGATCGCCGAGGGCGAGCCGCTCGGGCCGGCGGAGCTGTGCGTGGTCGGCGACGCGGACCAGTCGATCTACGCGTTCCGCGGCGCCACGATCCGCAACATCATGGAGTTCGAGCGCGACTTCCCGGACGCCGGGACCATCCTGCTGGAGCAGAACTACCGCTCCACCCAGACGATCCTCAACGCGGCCAACCAGGTCATCGCCCGCAACACCGAGCGCAAGGCGAAGAACCTGTGGTCCGACTCCGGCACCGGCGAGAAGATCGTCGGATACGTGGCGGACAACGAGCACGACGAGGCCGACTGGGTCGCGCGCGAGATCGACCGCCTCGTCGACGACGACGACGTCAAGCCGAGCGACGTCGCCGTCTTCTACCGGACCAACGCGCAGTCCCGCGTGTTCGAGGACATCTTCATCCGGGTCGGCCTGCCGTACAAGGTGGTCGGCGGGGTGCGGTTCTACGAGCGCAAGGAGGTCCGGGACGCGCTGGCGTACCTGCGGGCCATCGCCAACGCCGACGACGTGGTCAGCGTCCGCCGCATCCTGAACACGCCGCGCCGGGGCGTCGGCGACCGGGCCGAGGCGTGCCTGGAAGCCTTGGCGGACAAGGAGAAGATCTCGTTCGGCGCCGCGTTGGAGCGGGCGCGGGAGGCGATCGGCATCTCGTCGCGCGCGGTCAACGGCATCGGCGACTTCGTCGCGATGATGGCCGAGCTGCGGCAGATGGCGGTCACCGAGCCGCCCGAGGACGTGCTGGAGGCGGTGCTCGCCCGCTCGGGATACCTGGCGGAGCTGGAGGCCAGCGAGGACCCGCAGGACGCCGGCCGGGTGGAGAACCTGCAGGAGCTCGTCAGCGTCGCCCGGGAGTACACGGAGCGGATCGAGCGCGCCGCCGCCGCGGACGAGGAGCCCGACGAGGGCGTCGAGGAGACGCCGTCGCTCGCCGGGTTCCTGGAGCAGGTCGCGCTCGTCGCCGACGCCGACGAGATCCCCGAGGGCGACGAGGAGCACGCCGGCGTCGTCACCCTGATGACGCTGCACACGGCGAAGGGGCTGGAGTTCCCCGTCGTGTTCCTGACCGGCATGGAGGACGGCGTCTTCCCGCACCTGCGGTCCATGGGCGACAAGCGGGAGCTGGAGGAGGAGCGGCGCCTGGCGTACGTGGGGATCACCCGCGCGCGGCAGCGGCTGTACATCTCCCGCGCCGTCACCCGCTCCGCGTGGGGCCAGCCGCAGTACAACCCGGAGTCGCGGTTCGTCGGTGAGCTGCCGGGCGAACTGCTCGACTGGAAGCGCACCGCCGATGCGTACACGACGTGGACGCGGGGCGGGGTCGGTCGAGGCGAAAACGTTGCGGCGCAACGCAACCAGGAGCCGGGGCCGAAGAGCAAGGCGCTCGCCGACCGGCTCGGCCTCGACCCGCGTCTGGTCGGCGCCGCCAGCGAGCTGCGCCAGGTGCCGTCACTGTCCCCCGGTGACCGCGTCAACCACGACCGGCACGGCCTCGGCCGCGTCGTCGCCGTGCAGGGCACCGGCCCGCGCGCCCAGGCGCAGATCGACTTCGGGTCCCAGACGATGTGGATCGTCCTGCGGCACGCGCCGCTGGAGAAGATCTGACGGTCAGCCGGCGTTGAGCAGGTCCAGGCCGCGCGCCTTCAGGTACGGCAGCGGGTCGAACGCGGTGCCGTTGAGCCGGAGTTCGAAGTGCACGTGCGGGCCGGTCGCGTCACCGGTCGCCCCGGCGTACGCGATGAGCTGGCCGCGGCGCACCTGCTGCCCGGCGGACACCACGACCGAGGAGTTGTGCCCGTACACGGTGGAGATGCCGCCACCGTCGTCGATCTCGACACCGTTGCCGTACCCGCCGTCCCAGCCGGCGAGGGTGACGGTGCCGGAGTGCGCGGCGTACACGGGGGTGCCGGTGGGGACGGCGAGGTCGACGCCCGGATGGTTGGTGCCCCAGCGCGGGCCGTACTCCGAGGTGACGGTGTAGCTGCGGACCGGGGCGCTCCAGCTCACGACCGGCTTCTTCGTCTTCGACGGTGACGGGCTGGGGCTCGCCGACCGGCTGGCGCTCGGGCTCGGGCTCGCCGGCCGCGTCTTGCCACGGGTGGCGCGTTCCTGGAGGGCCCGCCGCTCGGCGTCGAGCGACGCGCTCGGCGAGTGCGTCGCCGGGCGTACCGCCGAGGCGGCCTCGTCGTGGCCGGTCGCGGCGTACGCGGCGCCCGCGCCGGCCAGGCCGACGACGGCGACGGCGGACGCGGCGACGACGACCCGGCGTACCGGTCGGGTCGGCCGGTGGTGCCGGCCGGTGCTGCGGAACCGCTTGGGCACTACCACGCCTCGTCCCTCCGACTCGCCAACGACACGCCGGGCGGCGCGCGCCGGTCACCGTAAGCAGAACGTGAGCAGGGCAGAGGCATGGTTCGCGGCAAAGGCCGGCTCTCGCCGAAAGTGCGTACTTTGCTTTGCTGGCAAAGGAGAGCTTTGTCCACTGCGGGCTGTGTCACAACGTGACGGCGCCCTCGTCGCGTGGGGTCGGGGCGCGGCAGCGGCGACTGCCGGCTGCCGATCGGGCCGACCCCTTAGTATTCGTTCAGGTGTCGAGTTGTGGAGGGACTGACGATGGCTGGACGGATTCGGGTGGTGGTCGCCAAGCCGGGGCTCGACGGCCACGACCGTGGCGCGAAGGTGGTCGCCCGCGCGCTGCGCGACGCCGGCATGGAGGTCGTCTACACCGGCCTGCACCAGACCCCCGAGCAGATCGTCGCCACCGCGCTGCAGGAGGACGCCGACGCCATCGGCCTGTCCGTACTCTCCGGCGCCCACATGACCCTGTTCCGCCGGCTCGTCGAGCTGCTCGGCGAGCAGCACGCCGACGACATCGTCGTGTTTGGCGGCGGCATCATCCCCGACGCCGACATCCCCGAACTGCAACGCCTCGGCGTCGCGAAGATCTTCACCCCCGGCGCCAGCACCCAGGCCATAGTCGACTGGGTAACCGAACACGTCCCCACCCACGCCGCCTGACCACACCGCCGCGGTCCTGGCTTCCTGCCGCGCCGCGAAGCGGTCGCGGTCCGGAACCGGACCTCGCTCTTGCGGCGCCGCGAAGCGGTCGCGGGCCGGACCTGGCTTCCTGCCGCGCCCCGAAGCGGTCGCGGCGGCGGTTTCCATCATCACCTACGGGTGACGGCAGCGATCCGAGCCTGGTTCGTTCCCTGGCAAGCCGAGGCGAGGCGCCGCGTGCGTCAGCACACAAGCCTCGAATCGGCGCGGTCCAGCGGGCGAACCAGGCCGGCGCAGCGACCCAAACGCAAGACGAAGGGCCGGGTGCACCCCTCAGACACCCGGCCCTTCTTGTGCGCGATGCCCCGCCGCCACCCCTCGACCGACAGGGCATCGGCCGTCTTGCCCGTCGGTACCGGCCGTGCCGGCGCCGACGTCCGTTTCAACGACGGGTCGTGACCGAGGTAACGCCCAGTCGCAATGAGTTTTACGGAGAGTTCGAGTACGGCGGTCGGCGCGCGGGGCGCCGGTGCGTGGCGTTGCCGACTCGGGGACGGGTGGCGGTTTCCCTTTCCGTCCGTTTGCTGGCAAGGTGAGGACCTGCCCGCACCGCGGTGTCGGTTGTGATGGGTGACTGGGGGCCCACAGTTCACCGCCCGCCCGCGTACTGCTTCTGGTCTGCACAGGAGAATCGCTGTCGTGAACGACGCCCCTCGGTACACGACCCGGGTGCCCGCCGGACGACCGGTCGTGGTCGAGCCCGACATGAAGCGCATCGCCCGCCGGTACGGTCGACGGCTCGCCGTCGGTGTCGCGATGCTCGCGCTGTGGATCGCGCTCGCGGTGATCGGCGTGGCGCGCGGCGCGCTCGACGTGGACACACCGACCCTCATTGCCTGGATCCTCGGCGCCGTCGTCGTGGTCATCGTCGTCATGCTGGTGATCCAGCGATGGCGGGCGGAGTCGCGCGGGCCGCTGATGGTGGCCGACGAGACCGGCGTGTGGCTGCGGATGGGCGGCACGATCAAGGTACGTGGGCTGTTCCTGCCCTGGGACACCGTCGACCACGTCGAGATGGTGGAATACCGGCGCGCCCAGGTGCTCTGCGTACGCAGCGAGCTGGGTGAGGCGACCGTCCGGCAGAAGTCCGACGACCTCCTGATGGAGGTACGCCGCCGGCGCCGGTGGTGCGACAGCTCGTTCGCGGTGCACGATTGGTACACCCGGGCGTCGCTGCCGGAGACGCTGGAGAAGCTCTACGCGCTGGGCGGCGACCGGGTGAAGGTGGACAACCCGTCGGCGTGACGCATCAGCCAGCGCCGGCACCCCACGGCGCCCACGGGCGGCCATCTCGCTACCCTGCGCCGGTAGATCCGCTGAAAACCCAGCGGGAAATGAACGTCAAGGACGACGGAACGGGACGCGCACGTGGACCTGTACGAGTACCAGGCGCGGGAGCTGTTCGCGCGGCACGGTGTGCCGGTGTTGGACGGCGGCGTCGCTAGCACCCCGGAAGAGGCCCGGAAGGTGGCCGAGCAGCTCGGCGGCCGGGTCGTGGTGAAGGCCCAGGTGAAGACCGGCGGCCGCGGCAAGGCCGGCGGCGTGAAGCTGGCCGACGACCCCGAGGACGCGCAGGCCCGCGCGACCGACATCCTCGGCATGGACATCAAGGGCCACACGGTGCACAAGGTGATGCTGGCGGTCACCGCCGACATCGCCGCGGAGTACTACTTCTCGTTCCTGCTCGACCGGGCCAACCGCACGTTCCTGGCGATGTCCAGCGTGCAGGGCGGCATGGAGATCGAGCAGGTCGCCGAGGAGAGCCCGGACCAGGTCGCGAAGGTCGCCATCGACGCGAACGTCGGCGTCGACCGCGCCAAGGCCGACGAGATCGTCGCCGCGACCGGCTTCCCGGCCGAGCTGGCCGACCAGATCGCCGAACTGATCGTCAAGCTGTGGGCGGCGTTCGTGGCCGAGGACGCCACGCTCGTCGAGGTGAACCCGCTGGCCAAGACCACCGAGGGCCGGGTGCTCGCGCTCGACGCCAAGGTGACCCTGGACGAGAACGCGGCGTTCCGGCACCCGGACCAGGCCGAGCTGGTCGACACCAGCGCGGTGGACCCGCTGGAGCAGCGGGCCAAGGAGAAGCACCTCAACTACGTCAAGCTCGACGGCGAGGTCGGCATCATCGGCAACGGCGCCGGGCTCGTGATGTCCACCCTGGACGTCGTGGCGTACGCGGGTGAGGAGTTCGGAGGCAAGAAGCCGGCCAACTTCCTCGACATCGGCGGCGGTGCGAGCGCCGAGGTGATGGCGAACGGGCTGGAGATCATCCTGTCCGACCCGGCCGTACGGTCGGTGTTCGTCAACGTGTTCGGCGGGATCACCGCCTGCGACGCCGTCGCCAACGGCATCGTGCAGGCGCTTGCGGTGCTGGCCGACCGCGGCGAGAACGTCTCCAAGCCGCTGGTCGTACGACTGGACGGGAACAACGCGGACGAGGGCCGCCGGATCCTGACCGAGGCCAACCACCCGCTCGTCGAGCAGGTGGACACCATGGACGGTGCGGCCCGCCGTGCCGCCGAGCTCGCCGCGCAGGGGGCATGACATGGCGATCTTCCTGACCGAGAACAGCAAGGTCATCGTCCAGGGCATCACCGGCTCCGAGGGCATGAAGCACACCCGCCGGATGCTCGCCGCCGGTACCAACGTGGTCGGTGGCGTGAACCCGCGCAAGGCCGGGCAGAAGGTCGACTTCGACGGTGCGCAGCTCCCGGTGTTCGGCACCGTCGCCGAGGCGATGGCCGAGACCGGCGCGGACACCACGGTCATCTTCGTACCGCCGAAGTTCGCGAAGGACGCGATCGTCGAGGCGGTCGACGCGGCGATCCCGCTGGCCGTCGTGATCACCGAGGGCATCCCGGTGCACGACAGCACCGCCGCCTGGGCGTACGCGAAGTCGAAGGGCAACGCGACCCGCATCGTCGGGCCGAACTGCCCAGGCGTCGCGAGCCCCGGCAAGTCGAACGCCGGCATCATCCCGGACACCATCACCGGGCCGGGCCGGATCGGCCTGGTGTCGAAGTCCGGCACGCTGACGTACCAGATGATGTACGAGCTGCGGGACATCGGCTTCTCGACCGCGGTGGGCATCGGCGGTGACCCGGTCATCGGGACTACGCACATCGACTGCCTGGCGGCGTTCGAGGCGGACCCGGAGACCGACGCCATCGTGATGATCGGCGAGATCGGCGGTGACGCCGAGGAGCGCGCGGCCGACTACATCGCCGCGCACGTGACGAAGCCGGTCGTGGCGTACGTCGCGGGCTTCACCGCGCCGCCCGGCAAGACCATGGGCCACGCGGGCGCGATCATCTCGGGCTCGTCCGGCACCGCCGCGGCGAAGAAGGAGGCCCTGGAGGCCGCCGGCGTGAAGGTCGGCAAGACGCCGACCGAGACCGCCAACCTGATGCGCGAGCTGATGAGCAAGTAGCAGCGGGACAACACAGTGGGGGGAC
>DASXWQ010000016.1:0-91649 GCA_036503555.1 Actinocatenispora sp. | reverse complement strand
TACACGGTGCCGCCGACGGGGGTGCAGCAGCCGGCGTACCGGGCACCGTTCGCGCCGCACGGCCCGTACGGTCCGGGCGTACCGCCGCCTCCGCCGCCGCCGCAGTTCGGCGGGCGCCCGCCGCGGCCGCCGAAGCGGCCGAAGGAGAAGTCGGCGCTCGGCCGGATCACGTTCTTCGCGCTGTGCCTGGCACTCGGCGGCGCCGCCGTCCTGGCCGTACTCGGCCTGCACGTGCCGCCGTCCGGGTTCTTCGCGCTCGGCCTCGCGGTGATCGGCACCGGCCTGGTCGTCGGGGCGTGGCGCGGGCGGGCCCGCTGGCTGATCGCGATCGGCTGCGTGTTCGCGCTGGCGCTGCCGATCTCGTGGGTGTCGGAGCGCGCCGACTTCGGCAGCGTCGACCGGCCCGACCGGATGGCCGTGCGCGACATGACCTGGGCACCGGGTACCGCCGAGGAGATCCTGCCGGAGTACCGGACCACGGTGGGCGACGCGACGCTCGATCTGTCCCATGTGGACTTCACCGGCGCCGGCACCCCGCCGCCCCCGCCGATCCGGGTGGACGCGGAGGTCGGCGACGTGAAGGTGATCCTGCCGAAGGACCTCGACGTGACCGTCGAGCTCGGCTCGGGCGCCGGCGACGCGATGATCTTCGGTAGGGAGATGGAAGGACCGCAGCGGGACCACGCGTCGATCAGCGACAACGGCGACGACGGGCCCGGCGGTCCCCGGCTGACGCTCGACGTACAGTCCGGGGTCGGCAACGTGGAGGTGACGCGGTGAACGGCGACGACGACCGCAGGCGGACCATGAAGCCGCACGCCACCGACGTCCTGTCGCTGGTCTTCGGCCTGATCTTCCTCGGCATGGGCGGCTGGTGGCTGGTCGCCGCGGTCGCCACGGTGACCGTACCGTTCGGCTGGCTCGCGGCCGGTTCGCTGATCGCCATCGGCGTGGTCGGCCTGATCGCCGCGATCCGCGCCGGCCGCCGCGGTACCCCGTCCTGACGAACCGTCCGGTACGCCGGGTTACCGTGGCAGTCGACACACCCGCCGACGACAAACGGAGCAGGCCCCGCGATGACGCAACCCGCGAGCCGTACGGTGCTGCCACTGCGATCCGGCAAGCTGGGCGGCCGCGTCGCCGCGCTGCTGCTGGGTGAGCTGGCCCGGCACCCCGGACCGAAGACCGCACTGCTGGTCGGCGTACCGGCCGGCTCGGCCGTCCTGGCCGGCGCCCTCGCCGTCCTCGGCGAGGGCGACACGCTGACCGTGCTGCCCGACACCGGCTCCGTCGACGCCCCCGCCTGGGTACGCGACGAGACGGCCGGCCTGGGTGACCGGGTCGAGATCATCGCCGCGCTGTCCGACAGCAAGCCGTGCGACGTGGTGATCGTCGCGGCCCCGCTGTCCGGTATCTCCGGCGAGGTGGCGACGTTCCTCGGCGAGCTGCGCGAGGTGGTCGCGCCGGGCGGCGTACTCGTCGCCGCGGCAGCGGCCCGACCCGGCGACCCCGCCGACGTCGAGCTGCGCGACCTGGCCGAGCAGCACGGGGTGGGCAGCGACCTGGTCCTGCGGCACCGCCCGCCGCTGCGCGTGCACCGGCTGCGGTTCACGCCCGCCGAGCCGGCCCTCGCCGAGCGGCTGGCCCCGGCGACCCGGCCGAGCAGCGTACCGGTCACGTCCGGCATGCACCTGGACTCGAACGGCGTCGTCGCCGGCGCGGCGATGCTCGGCCTCGCGCTGCTCACCAAGCGGGTACGCCCGAAGTCGAAGCTGTGGCTGGTGCCGGCGCTCGCCGCCCTGCCGGTCGCCGCGTTCTTCCGCGACCCGGAGCGCGCCGTCCCGGACGACGAGTCCCTGGTCGTCGCCGCCTCCGACGGCACCGTGCTCAGCGTCGAGCGGCTCACCGACGACCGTTTCGGCGTCGGCACCGACGAGTGGCTGCGCATCGCCGTCTTCCTGTCCGTACTCGACGTGCACGTCAACCGGTCCCCGGTCGCCGGCCGTGTGGTCGAGGTCTTCCGCGAGTCCGGTGGGTACGCGCCGGCCATGAAGGAGGCCGCCGAGCACAACGTCGCGGCGTACACGGTGCTGGAGACGCCGCACGGGCCGGTCGCGGTGGCGCAGCGTACCGGGCTGGTGGCGCGGCGGATCGTGCACCGGGTGCCGGCCGGGTCGCTGCTGTCCCGCGGCGAGCGCTTCGGCCTGATCCGCTTCGGCTCCCGTACCGACGTGTACCTCCCGGCCGACGCCGCCGAAGCCCTCGTCGCCCCCGGCGAAAAGGTCGCCGGCGGCGCAACAGCAATTGCGCAGTGGGTTTAGGTCGCTGCGCCAAACCCGACGCACAAAGAAGGCCCCGCCATTCCGGCGGGGCCTTCTCGCTGTGCGGTGCTTACGCCGAGCGGGTGTTGTGGTGGCGTTGCTTGAGCCAGAGCAGCGGGCCACTGATCAGGTAGACGGCGACCAGGACGAGGAACGTCGCGGTCAGGTTGAGCAGGGCGCCGGCGATCGGTACGACGACGAGCCAGAGCGGCAGGCGCCGCAGCTGGGCCAGCTTCGCGTACGGGAACGTGGTGACCATGAGGATCGCTAGCACGCCGATGCTGGCGACGAGCACCAGGCCGGGGTGCGGGTGCAGCAGGCAGGCCAGCGCGAGGATGCCGGCGACGATCGTGGTCGGGATGCCCGAGAAGTAGTGCCCGTCCTTGGGCGACACGTTGAACCGGGCGAGCCGGATCGCGGCGCACGCGGCGACCAGCGCACAGACCGGGGCGAGCACGGCGACCGGCGCGCCCTGGGACATCCACTGGTACACCAGGACGGGCGTGGCGATGCCGAACGAGCACATGTCGGCCATCGAGTCCATCTGCGCGCCGAACGGGCTCGCCACCTTGAACGCGCGGGCGAACCCGCCGTCGAGCCCGTCGAACACGACGCAGGCGACGAGGCAGAGCGCGCCGACGCGCAGGTCGCCGTGGATCGCGAGAAAGATCGCGGTGACCCCGAGCAACAGGCTCGCGACCGTGCAGCCGTTCGCGAGCAGGAAGCCGATCCGGCGCGGCCAGGTGTGCTCGCCGGGCAGCAGCCGCGGTACGGCGGGTGCGGCGGCCGGCTCCTCGACCCGCTCGTACGCGGTGTCGGTGGGGACGGCGGGGCTGACCGGGGCGATCATGCCGACGGTGCGGTGCTGACCGTCGCGTGGGGGGTCGACCGGCAGGCGCAGGCTCGCGGCGGTGTCGTGCTGGCGCCGCCCGACGAGTACCCGTCGGGCGAGGGAGCCGCCGCGACGCAGGCCCCGGGTGATACGGCGACCGGCGGGGCGAGGACTGTCCGTCACCCGTCGGCGCCATGGAGTTCTCGGCACGCAGTCTCCTCCTCACCGGATCGGCTGGTCCCGCCAGGTCGGCGGCCGTCCGGTGCGCGTCCTACACCATGGCATATGTCTACACGCCTTGGCGATATCAGTGATCGGCCACTCTAGCCGATTACCCGACGAACCACCACATATGCCCCCGGTACCGGGCAACTCTGGGTGATGGTCACCGGTCGGACGACCGGGCCCAGCGCAGTGCCAACTCGACCACGTCGGTGACCGGCAGATCGGCCAACTCGTCGGCCGTGAACCACGCCGCGGCGTCGGTCGAACCATCCAACTCTGTCACCGTCGGTACGCTCGGCTCCCGCACGGTCACCCGGTAGAGTACGCGGACCCCGTGCCAGTCCAGCGCGTAGCCCTCCGGTCCGAGCGCTTTCGGGTCACGGTGGCTGGACACGTCCAGCAGATCGCCAACCGTACCCCGTTGTCCGGTCTCCTCGTACACCTCGCGCACCAGCCCGGCGGCCGGTCGCTCGCCGTGGTCGGTGCCGCCGCCCGGCAGGTGCCAGCGCCCCGCGCCCGGGTACCCGGCCGAGATGTGCGACAGCAGGACCCGGCCGGCCGGATCCGTGGCGTACGCGTACGCGGCGAAACGCTGACCGCGGGTCGGCCGCGCGGGCGGCGGCTCGGGCGCGGGCTCGCCGGGCGGCAGGTCCGGGCGTACCCGCGGCGGGGTGGACGGCAGGCCCAGCGTCTCGGCGACGAACGGCATCAACGGCAGCCGCGCCGCGTCCGCCAGCGACACGAAGCGCGCCAGGTCCGTCGTGCCGAACGGTTCGTCGCGCAGCTCGCCGTCGAGCCGGCGCACGTCGTACAGGACGCGATCGGTGTGCAGGCGCTGGCCGCGGGCCGGGATGCTCAGCACGTCGGCGGTCACCCCGCGCAGGCCGGCCACCGCCACGGTCAGGCCGGTCTCCTCCGCGAACTCGCGTACCACCGCGTCGGCCGGGGGCTCGCCGTGCTCGACGCCGCCGCCCGGCAGGTACCAGGTGCCGGCCACGTCGGACCGCTCCGACGACCGGGTCAGCAGCACGCGACCGGCGTCGTCGGTGAGCACCCCGTACGCGGCGATGCGTCGCGCGTCTGTCACCGCGAGCCTCCTCGGGGTCGGCACTCAGGGTCGGACCGGGGACGCTACCCGATGCCGATGGGGTCGCCCGTGCCGCACCGTGGAGACATCAGCACCTCACACCCTGCTACCCGCGGAGGCGGCGGCGATGACCGAGACGAACATTCCCCCGGTGACCGACCATTCGTACAAGCGGCTGCGGCGCAGCGCGACGGACCGGAAACTGACCGGCGTGTGCGGCGGCCTCGGCGAGTACTTCGACGTCGACCCGAACATCGTGCGGGTCGCGGTCGTGCTCGGCACGCTGTTCACCGGCGGCACGCTGGTGCTCGCGTACCTGGCCGCCGCCCTGTTCATCCCCGAGAGCTGACGTTCACTCCCACTCGATGGTGCCTGGGGGCTTGCTGGTGATGTCGAGGGCCACGCGGTTGACCTCGGGTACCTCGTTCGTGATGCGGGTGGAGATCCGCTCCAGCACCTCGTACGGCAGGCGGGCCCAGTCGGCGGTCATGGCGTCCTCGCTGACGACCGGGCGCAGCACGACCGGGTGGCCGTACGTGCGGCCGTCGCCCTGGACGCCGACGGACCGTACGTCGGCCAGCAGTACCACCGGGAACTGCCAGATGGTGGCGTCGAGGCCGGCAGCGGTCAGCTCCTCGCGGGCCACCTTGTCCGCGGCGCGCAGGATCGCGAGCCGGTCGGCGGTGACCGCGCCGATGATCCGGATGGCCAGGCCGGGCCCGGGAAACGGGTGCCTGCCGACGATCTCCTCGGGCAGGCCGAGCTCGCGGCCGATCGCGCGTACCTCGTCCTTGAACAGCGTGCGCAGCGGCTCGACGAGGGTGAAGGCCAGGTCGTCGGGCAGGCCGCCGACGTTGTGGTGGGACTTGATGTTGGCGGTGCCGGTACCGCCGCCGGACTCCACCACGTCCGGGTAGAGGGTGCCCTGCACCAGGTATTCCACGCCCTCGGCGGTGGCGACCTCGCGGGCCGCCGACTCGAACACCCGGATGAACTCCCGGCCGATGATCTTGCGCTTCTGCTCCGGGTCGGCGACCCCGTCGAGCGCCGTCAGGAACCGGTCGGCCGCGTCCACGACGACCAGCTTGATGCCGGTGGCGGCCACGTAGTCCCGCTCGACCTGCTCGGCCTCGCCCGCGCGAAGCAGCCCGTGGTCGACGAACACGCAGGTCAGCTGGTCACCGACGGCCCGGTGGACGAGCGCGGCGGCCACCGCGGAGTCGACCCCGCCGGACAGCGCGCACAGTACGGCCGCGTCGCCGACCTGGGCCCGGATCGCCGCGACCTGGTCGTCGATGACGCTGCCGGTCGTCCAGTTCGGGGTGAGGCCGGCCACGTCGAACAGGAACCGGCGCAGCACGTCCTGCCCGTGCGGGGTGTGCGCCACCTCCGGGTGGAACTGCACGCCGGCCAGACACCGGTCGGTGTCCTCGAACGCCGCGACCGGCGCACCGGCCGACGAGGCGGTCACCGTGAACCCCTCCGGCGCGGCGGTCACCGCGTCGTTGTGGCTCATCCACACCGGCTGCTCGGCAGGCAGGTCGGCCAGCACCGCGCCGGGACCGGTCACCGTCAGCCCGGTACCACCGAACTCGCGGCGGCCGGTCTCGGCGACCGTGCCGCCGAGCGCGATCGCCATCGCCTGGAACCCGTAGCAGATCCCGAACACCGGTACGCCGGCGGCGAACAGCGCCGGATCGACCGCGGGCGCGCCGTCCGCGTACACGCTGGCGGGGCCGCCGGACAGGACGATCGCGGCGGGCTTGTGCGCCAGCATCTCGGCGACCGGCATCGAGTGCGGGACGATCTCCGAGTACACGTTCGCCTCGCGGACGCGGCGGGCGATGAGCTGGGCGTACTGTGCGCCGAAGTCCACCACGAGGACGGGCCTGAGCTCCATGCTCCGAGCGTAGCCAGCGGCCGACCCGGGCCTGCGGCCGGCCTTGTCACCCGCGAGTGGCCGGTGATCAGCCGGTACGCGGATGGTCGAGGCTGATCGCCACCGGAGTCCCGGGCACCGGGGTCATCCAGAGCCGGAAGTCGCTCTGCGGATCCCTGCCCACGAGCTGCAGCCGTACGTTGATCATCGTGGCGGTGGCCCAGCCGTCGTACCCGTCGTACGGCGTGTCGGAGGCGCGCCAGAACGGACGGATCGCGACGGTCCAGCTGCCCGGGTGCCGCGGGTCGGCGGCGAGCGCGGTGTCGCCGAACTCCATCGTCCAGCCCGCGCCGTAGTCACCCTCGGCGGGCCTCGGCAGGGACCGCGCCACCGACACCAGGTGCAGGCAGGTGCGGTCGCCGTCGCAGGCCCGGCGGGCCGCGGCGGCCAGCTCGGGGTGGCCGACGCCGTCGAGGCCGTGTACGAACCCGGCGAGGAACTCGTTCGCCTGGGCGAGGGTGCCGGTCGGCGCGCCCGCCATCGGCGCCGGCGTCGGCACCCGGAACGGCGGCGCGGACACGGCCGCGGCGTCGTGGCCGCAGCCGGCGAGCAGCAGGCCCGCGGCGGCGACCAGCACGACCGGCAGGGTACGGCGGAGTCGGCGCATGGAGGAGAACCTAGCCGCGACGCGGCGGCCGGCACGAGGGCCGGACACGATACGCAACCGGGCCGATACCGGCCCGTGATCGGCCGTTCCGGTTGCCCGGACGGGGGCGGCGGGGTGGACTCGACGGCATGGGCGACATCCTGGTCGGTACGGCGTCGTGGACGGACAAGACCCTGCTGGCCTCCGGCTGGTACCCGGACGGCGCGGACGACGCGGAGCGCCGCCTGGCGTACTACACGAGCCGGTTCCCGCTCGTCGAGGTCGACGCGACCTACTACACGCCGCCGGCGGAGCGTACGGCCGCGGCGTGGGCGGACCGCAGCCCGGACGGCTTCACGTTCAACATCAAGGCGTTCAGCCTGTTGACGGGCCACCCGACCCGGGTCAACGCGATCTACAAGGACCTGCGCCCGGACACCGACAAGACGTACGTCTATCCGAAGGACCTCGACGCGCAGACCCTGGAGGACTGCTGGGACAGGTTCTTCTCCGCGCTGGATCCCTTGGCCAGCAAGGGAAAGCTCGGCGCGATCCTGTTCCAGTTCCCGCCGTGGTTCACGATCCGGCGGGACAACAAGCAGTACCTGCTGGAGTGCGCGCACCGGTGCGCGCCGATCCCGTGCCTGGTCGAGCTGCGCAACGCGACGTGGTTCAGCGGTGACAACGCCGACGAGACGCTGGACTTCCTGACCCGCCACGACATCCCGTACGTCGCCGTCGACATGCCGCAGGGCCACCGCTCGTCCGTACCGCCGGTGCTGCGGGCGACCGCGCCGCTGTCCGCGGTCCGCTTCCACGGCCACAGCGAGAACTGGACGAGCAAGGACATCCACCAGAAGTTCGGCTACCTCTACTCCGACGAGGAACTGGCCGACTGGACCCCGAAGCTCGCCGAACTGGCCGGCCACGCCGAACGTACCCACGTCCTGCTCAACAACTGCTACTCCGACTACGCCCAGCGCAACGCCGCCGCGCTCACCGACCTGCTCAGCGAGTACGGGGCGGACACCGTTGCGGCGCAAGGACACTGGCCGTGATTCACCTCGGTACGTCGGGGCGGCGCCGGGATGCATGGACGGATGATCGCCGAAGCGCGCACGCTCGCCTGACGACACGAAGGCGAGATACGTTGTGGCGCGGAGTTTGACGCCGACACACCAAAGGACCGGCCCCAAAGGACCGGCCCCCTCTCCGCTGCGCGGTTGATGATCAGGCTACCGGGGACATCTCCGCCAGCTCATCGCCGATCTTGTCCTTCGCCACCGCGCGGTCGTAGTCGTCCTGCATGCTGGTCCAAAACCCCTCCGACGTGCGGAACAGGCGAGACAGGCGAAGACCCGTGTCGGCGGTGATGCTCCGCCGCCCGTGCGTAATCTCGGTGACTCGGGTGATCGGCACGTGCATCGCCTTCGCAAGTCGGTACTCGCTGATCCGCAGGGGCTCCAAGAACTCCTCGCGCAGGATCACGCCGGGGTGGACCGGCGCCATGACCGTCTTCTCGCCCATCGTTCCTCCCCTAGTGGTAGTCGACGATTTCGACTTCTGCCGGACCTGCGTCCGTCCAGTGGAAGTAGATACGCCACTGATCGTTAATACGGATGCTGTGCTGCCCCTTGCGGTCGCCTTGCAGAGGTTCTAGGCGGTTGCCCGGCGGTACCTGCAAGTCACTTAGCCTGCCGGCATTGTTGAGCATCAGCAGCTTTGCCCACGCTCTGCGTTGTATGTCCTGCGGTAGGTTCGTGTGCAGCCGGCCCCACGCGTGCTCCGTACGCCTGTCTGCGAAGGACTGGATCACGCCACCGATGCTGACGCGGCACGTTAGTAACGTCAAGCGTTACTAGTCGCGGCGGCGGGGAGGTGTTCGGTGGCCCAGCGGCCCAGCTCGGTGAGGGCGGGCCGGAGTGCCTCGCCGGCCGGGGTCAGGCGGTAGACGACGCCGAGCGGCGGGCCCTGCTCGACCTCGCGGACGATGAGGCCGGCGCCGGCGAGCTCGGTGAGCCGGGTGGACAGGATGCGCTCACTGATGCCGGGGATGCCGCGGCGCAACGCGGCGAAGTGCGCCGGGCCGCTCTCCAGCAGCGCGCCGAGGATCAGCCCGGACCAGCGCTTGCCGAGCAGGACGAAGACGTCGCTCAAGGCCTGGCTGACCGAACAGTCTCCGTGCATGTACCCAGCATAACGAGGCCGCTGACCTCGACGCAGTAGCTGCAAAAGAGTAAGTTGCTTCCAGAATCTCAGCAGCGCTCGCCCTTCGGGAGGACCCGGTGTTCGTCGCCAGCGTCGTACTGTCCCTCCTGCTCGCCGTCGCGTTCCTCGGCTCCGGCGGCGCGAAGCTCGCCGGACTCCAGCAGATGCGGGACAACGCCGCCCACCTCGACTTCCCGTACCCGGCGTGGCGGGGCATCGGCGCGCTGGAGGTCGCCGGAGCCGCCGGCCTGCTCGTCGGGTTCGCCTGGGCGCCGCTCGGCATCGCCGCCTCGATCGGCCTCGCCGTCCTGATGATCGGCGCCGCGGCCATCCACATCCGGCACAAGGACCCGATCGCCCAGGCGATGCCGTCCATGGTGCTCGCCCTGATCGCGATCCTCGCCCTGGTCGCCCAGCTCAACGCCTGACGACGGCCGTCACCGCAAGAGCGGTGGCCAGTACGCCCGCGGACAGCAGCAGCGACCACGGCGCCGCGGTGAGCGTCGGCGCGACGACCGCGCCCATCGCGGCGACCCCGACCGTCGCGCCGACCTGGCGTACCGCGTTGAGGAGGCCGGCGGCCGTACCCGCGAGGCCGTCCGGCGCCGCCGAGACCGTCGCGGTCACCAGCGCCGGCAGGGCGCACGACACGCCCAGCCCGGTCAACGCCAACCCGACCGCCAGCACCGGGTACCCGGGGGCGGCGGCGAGGACCAGCGCGCCCGCGGTGAGCAGCACGAGACCGGCGAGTACCGGGCGGCGCGGGCCGTGGCGGGCGACGAGGCGGCCGGTGACCAGCGGGTTGAACGCCGTCGGCAGGGTCAACGGCAGGAACGCGACACCGGCCAGCAACGGGCCGGCGCCGTACCGGTCCTGAAGGACCAGCGTCACCACGAACAGCGTCCCGGACAGGGCGAAGTTCACCGCCGCACCGGACAGCAGCGCCGCCCGGACCGCCGGTACCCGCAGCAGCGCGGGCGGCACCAGCGGGTGCGGCGACCGGCGCTGCCGGCGTACCAGGGCGGGCAGGACGGCGAGCGCCGCGAGCCCCGCGGCCAGCGCCCACGGCGACGCCGCACCCGCCTCGATCACCCCGGCGGTGACGAACGCCAGGAACACCGCGGCGAGCGCCTGCGACACCCAGTCGACCCGGCCGGTACCGCGCGGCGCGGCGAGCGCCGGCCCGGCCGTGAGCAGCAGCGCGGCCGCCGCGACCGGAACGTTGACGAGGAACACGGCACGCCAGCCGGCGAGCGACACGAGCGCGCCGCCGACGACCGGACCCGCGGCCAGCGCCACCCCGGTGATCGCGGCCCAGGCGCCGAGCGCGCGGGCCCGCTCGGCCGGCGCCGGGTACAGCCGGGCGATCAGCGCGAGCGACGCCGGCAGGCAGCAGGCGCCCGCGACCCCGAGCAGCACCCGCAGCCCCACGAGTACCCACAGCGTCGGCGCGGCGGCACCGGCCAGCGACAGGACGCCGAACGCGGCGACGCCGACGGCGAACACGCGGCGCGCACCGTACCGGTCGGCGACGGTGCCGGCGCCCAGCAGCAGCGCCGCGAACGCCACCGTGTACCCGGTGACCGCCCACTGCTGGCCGGCGACGGTACCGCCGAGCGAGCGGCGCACGTCCGGCAGCGCCACGGTGAGCACCGTCGTGTCGAGCAGCACCAGGAAATAGCCCAGGGACACGCCGAGCAGCCGTACGGCCCGGCGCGGCACCACCACCGCAACAGTCATGTGACGACCGTCCGCCGGACCGGACGGCGGCGCCCACCGGCGATGCCGAACGAATCATTCGGACATGCCGAACGAGCTAGCGTGGCGCGTGTGAACCTGACCCACCTCACCGGCTTCCTCGCCGTCGTACGCGCCGGCGGTGTCACCGCCGCCGCGGTCCGCCTCGGCATCGCGCCGTCGTCGGTGTCCGGTCAGGTCCGGGCACTCGAACGCGACCTCGGCGTACGGCTGTTCGACCGGACCGGTGCCGGGATGCGGCCCACCCCGGCCGGTACGCGGCTCGCCCGGCACGCCGAGGACCTGCTCGGGCACGCCGACCGGATCCGGGCCGAGGTCACCGGGCACCGCGCCGGCGTACGGGTGGGTGCGCTGGAGACGCTCGTCGCCGGCGTCCTGCCGACCATGCTGGACCGGGTCGCCGCCCGCCACCCCGACCTGCCCGTACGGGCCCGGCCGATGCAGCGCGGCGCCCTGCTCGCCGCGCTCGCCGCCGACGACCTCGACGCCGCGCTGTTCCTCGACACCGGCGACACGCTCGGCGGGCTCGGCTTCACCGCACCGCCCGCCGCCACCCTCGACTTCCTCGACGTCGCCCCGGTACCCCTGGTCCTGGTCGGCGCGCCCGACGAGGCCCCCGGGCCGCTGCTCTGCACCGAGCCGGGCTGCTCGTTCTGGCTCGCCGCCGACCGGGCCCTCGGCACCGGGCAGGACCGCGTCGAGCTGGGCACCGTCGGCGTCATCCGGGCGTGGGCGGCCGACGGCCGCGGCCACGCCCTGCTGCCCGAGTTCGCCGTCGCCGACGACCTCGCCACCGGCCGCCTGGTACGCCTGCCCCTGCCGGACACCGCGCCGCTGGCGCTGCGCCTCGCCTGGCGTACCGGCCGGGACCGGACCGACCCCGCCCTCCGCACCGTCCTCTACGCGCTCGCCGCCTGATCCCGTGATGCGTATCGGTGTGCAGAACCGGGCTCTGCACACCTCTACGCGTCACACCTATCCGCATCAGCCGCGCACACCCGAACGAACCATCCGCGCCGCCGGCCGTCAGGACACGGGGAGGCGCAGCGCGCCGGGCGCGTCCGCCGGTACCGCCGGGGAGTGTGGCGCGACGGCACGCACCGGCACGTAGTCGGCGCCCAGCGGTGGCCGCGGGTCGGCGTCGCCCCGGTTCGGCCAGTACGCGACGGCGCGCTCGGCCTGCGCGGTGATGGTGAGGGACGGGTTGACGCCGAGGTTCGCCGAGACCGCGGCACCGTCGAGCACGTGCAGCCCCGGGTGCCCGTAGACCCGCTGGTACCCGTCGAGCACGCCGCGGTCCGGCGTGCCGGCGATCGGGCAGCCGCCGAGGATGTGCGCGGTGAGCGGGATGTTGGCGATCTCGCCCCAGGTACCGCCGGCGTCGCCGTCGATCAGGTCGGCGAGCCGGCGTACCGCCTCGTTGCCGGCCGGTATCCACGCCGGGTTGGGCTCGCCGTGCCCCTGGCCGCTGGTCAGCGTGCGGCCGCCGAACAGGGTCCGGCGCTGCCGTACGGTCAGGGAGTTGTCGAGGGACTGCATGACCAGGGCGATGATCGTGCGCTCCGACCAGTGCCGGGTGGACAGCGACCGGGCCAGCGCGCCCGGGTGCCGCGCCGCCTCCGCCAGCCAGGTCAGCGCCCGCGGCCACGGCCGGCCGCCGTCGGTGAGTACGGTCTGGAGCAGGCTCATCGCGTTCGACCCGCGGCCGTACCGGACCGGCTCGATGTGGGTACGGGAGTCGGGGTGGAACGAGCTGGTGATCGCCACCCCGCGGGTGAAGTCCACGTCGGACCGGCGTGACCGGGCGCCGACGATCGACTCCGAGTTGGTCCGGGTCAGCGTCCCGAGCGCCGGCGACAACCCGGGCAGGATCCCGTCGTCGCGCATCCGGTGCAGCAGCCGCTGCGTACCGAGGGCACCGGCGGCGAAGACGACCTGGTCGGCGGCGAACACCCGCCGGTCGCGCCGCCCGCCCCGCGTACCCGTCCGGATCATCTCCACCCGGTATCCCCCGCCGGGCGCGGGCCGCACCGCGCCGACCGTACTCATCGGGACGACCGTCGCGCCGGCCGCCTCCGCGAGATGCAGGTAGTTCTTGACGAGGGTGTTCTTGGCGTTGTGCCGGCAGCCGGTCATGCAGGCGCCGCACTCCAGGCAGCCCGCGCGCGCCGGCCCCGCACCGCCGAAGTACGGGTCGGGGACCGTCTCGCCCGGCATGCCGAGGAAGACGCCGACCGGCGCGCGGTGGAACGTGTCGCCCACACCCATCCGCTCCGCCACCTGGCGCATCGCGACGTCCGACGGCGTGTCCGTCGGATAGCCCACCACGCCGAGCATCCGCTCCGCCTGGTCGTAGTACGGCGAGAGCTCCGCCGACCAGTCGGTGATACCGGCCCACTGCGGGTCGGCGAAGAACTCGGCGGGCGGGCGGTAGAGGGTGTTCGCGTACACCAGGGAGCCGCCGCCGACGCCCGCGCCGGACAGCACCAGCACGTTGCGCAGCAGGGTGATCCGCTGGATGCCGTAGCAGCCGAGCCTCGGCGCCCACAGGAACCGGCGCAGCCGCCACGACGTCTCCGGCAGCTCGTCGTCGGCGAACCGGCGGCCCGCCTCCACGACGGCCACCCGGTACCCCTTCTCGGTGAGGCGAAGCGCCGCGACGCTGCCGCCGAAGCCCGAGCCGACCACCACCACGTCGAAGGCGGCGACGGGATCTGCGACACCCATTGCGCTCCTCACCCATCCCGGACTTGCGCCGATGGACAATGATCCCCCGTATGGCACCGGATGGGTAGCGCGTCAGCGGTATCGACGGCACGCGGCGGTGGGGTCCACTCACCGGCCGCACCGGCGCGTCGGGTCGGGCGGGGGTACGCCCGGCACGTCGGTCCATCTGCGGTACGCGGGCAGGAGGGAGACGGTCATGACCGCGGACCGGTTCGAGGTCGACACCGACCAGTTGCGCAGCGCGGCGGCCCGCCTGGCCGACATCGGCAACGTGCTCGGCGCGCCCACCGAGCATGTCGCCCGCACCGGTGACCCCGCCCCGCCGCCGCCGGCCGAGCTGCTCGGGGACACGGGGCTCACCGGCTGGTCCGCCGGTGCCGCGCTGGCCCACCTCGGCGAGCACTGGGACGCCTCGGTACGCGGGCTCGCCGCCGAATACTCCGACCACGCCGACCAGCTCCGCGCCGCCGCCGACCGGTACGACGACGCCGAGCGGCTGATCGAGCGCACCCTGCGCGGGACCGGGGACGAATGTTGACCGTCGAGCAGCTCCGGGAGGTACGACCGGAGCGGGTCGCCGCGATGGCCGAGTCGCTGCGCGGTCACGCGCAGCGCATCGCCGCGGTGGTCGAGCAGGCGGTCGAGTCGGCGGGCCGGGACCTCGCCGGCTGGCAGGGGCCGGCCGCGACCGCGTCGACCGCGCACCGGCACGCGCTGGCCGACGACGCGCACCGGCTCGGCGACGCGCACTCCCAGGCGTCCGCGGTGATCTCCGGTCTCGCCGACCGGCTCGACCAGGCCCGCCAGCTGCTGGACCTGGCGGACAACTTCGCCCATCTCGTCGGCTGCCAGGTGTACGGCCGGGCCGAGGTGACCGTGCTGCCGCCGACGATGCTCGGCCCCCTCGCCGGGGTGTACGACTCGGTCCGGCGTACCGCCGCGTCGCTGGCCGCGCAGGCGCTCGTGGTCGCCGAGGCCGCCGACACGCACGCCTCGCACGCGCTCGGCGGCCGGCCGACCGCCGCCGACACCGACGCCGGTACGGGCGCCGGTTCCGCGGACGGCGCGCAGTCCGGGGACGGGTCCGGGCAGACCGCTCTGGCCGGCGCCGGCGCCGGGCCCGAGGCAGCCGACACGGACCAGGAGCAGGCCGACGCCGACGGCCTCGGCGCGCTCGTCGACGAGCACCAGTCGGTCGGGGACCTGGCGCTCGCCGTGTCGATCTTCTACGGCGCGCTGCCCGCGGGACGCCGGGCCGGCCCGCGGCGCAAGAAGCCGAAGCTGGTGGCGCACCTGCCCGGCGCGCCCCTCCCCGAGCGGTACGCGGCGAACCGCCAGCTCATCGACGAGAGCCGGGCCGAGCTGCGGCGCAGCCGTACCGAGCTGGCGGCGGCGCAGACCGACGAGCGGACCGTGACCCGGGCCCGCACCATGGACGCGATCAACCAGCGGATCGGCACGCTCAACTCGTTCCTCGCCAGCCGTACCGTCGCGGCGGTCGACCCGGGCACCGGCGAGCGCACCAGCGGCCAGCACGAGCGGCGGTTCCTGGCGTTCGACCCGAGCGGCGCCGGCCGGGCCGCGGAGGTCTTCGGCGACCCGACCACGGCGACGCACGTCGCGGTGCTCGTACCGGGCGGGCGGAACGGGCTGGACACGTTCAACTCGCTGGCCAACGACGCGCGGCTGCTGGCCGACACCGCCGGCCCCGACACCGCCGTCATCGCCTGGCTCGGGTACGACGCGGGCGGCGCCGGCACCGGCCCGGCCCAGGCGCGGGCGGGCGCCAGCGCGCTGCGCCGGTTCCTCGCCGGCCTCGCCCCGACCCTGCGCCCCACCACCCGGGTCGTCGTCGTCGGGCACGGCTTCGGCACCGTGCTGGTCGCGGCCGCGCTGCGCGCCGGGTACCAGCCGGACGACGTGGTGTTCGTCGGCAGCGCCGGTCTCGGCGAGCGGATCCGGTCCGTCGCCGACCTGCGGCCGGCCCGCCCCGACACGCTGCCCGGCCCCGTCCTCACCGCCGATCCCGGTACCCGGCTGTGGGCGATGCGCGCGCCGGGCGACGCGGTGGCCTACTCCCGGGCGTACGGCGCGGACCCGGCGGACTTCGCCGACGTGACCCGGTTGGAGACGCAGGGCGGCACCGAGGTCACCGGCCACGGCCGGTACTACGCGGTCGGTTCCGAGTCGCTGGACAACCTGGCCCGGGTGGCGTCCGGCCGGCTCACCGAGGTGTCCGTCACCGACACCACGCTCGACGAGGAGCTGATGCTCGCCGGCCTCGACCAGCCGGGCGCAGTCGCCCCACCCGCTCCGGCGCCGACCCCGGTCGCCGCCCTCGACGGCGTGCTCGACACCGTCGGTACGGTCGGCGGCACGCTCGTCCCACGGCCCCCGACCCACGCGACGGGCACGGGCACGTGAGCGCGCCCCGCCGGCCCAGCAACCCGTACCAGGCGCGGGACGAGCTGCGCGGCCTGCTGCTCGTCGCCGCCGTCGCCGCGGTACCCGACCGGCAGCCGGTGATCGTGCACGACGCCGGCCCCGGCGGCGCCGGCTCCTTCTCGGACGGCGCCGCGACGGCGGTGACCAGCCGGATCCGCGTCGAGATCGGCGACCCGCCCGGCACGCCGCCCGAGGCGCGCCTCGCCGCCGCCCGGCGGTACCTGTCCGACGAGGGCTGGTCGGTCGTTCGCAGCAACAGCACCGACGCCGTCGCCGAGCTCGTCGCCGTACGCGCCGGCTACACCATCACCGTGACCAAGCGCCCCACTGAACGCCGCATCATCCTCACCGGCGAAACCCCACCCATCGCCATCTAGATCCCTTGCCACCCAAGGGATCCAGCCGGTCACGGCTCTGACGGCGGGGTGGGGAGACAGAAGCGAGGCGAGCCGCAGCGACCGTGACCGGCTACCTGTCGAGGATCAGGTTGACGCGCTGGAACTCCTTGAGGTCGGAGAAGCCGCACTTGGCCATGGCCCGGCGCAGGCCGCCGAAGAGGTTCATGGCGCCCTCGGGGTCGTCGGACGGCCCGTACAGGACCTCTTCGAGGGTGCCGAGCTGCTCGCCGGCCGGGCTGAACATGCCGCGGGGCAGCTTCGGGTGGCTGGCGGCCGAGTGCCACCAGGCACCGCCGGCCGGCGCGTCGGTCGCCATGGTCAGCGGCTCGCCGAGCATCACGGCGTCGGCGCCGCAGCCGAGCGCCTTGGCGATGTCGCCGGAGGTGGACAGGCCGCCGTCGGCGATGAGGTGCACGTACCGACCGCCGGTCTCGTCCAGGTAGTCGCGGCGCGCGGCGGCGGCGTCCGAGATCGCCGTCGCCATCGGTACGCGGATGCCGAGCACGGTGTCCGTGGTGGAGAAGTCGTCGGCGCCGACGCCGACGAAGACCCCGGCCGCGCCGGTACGCATCAGGTGCAGCGCCGTCTGGTAGTTGGTGCAGCCGCCGGCGATCACCGGCAGGTCCAGGTCGGCGATGAACTCCTTGAGGTTCAGCGGCTCGTCGGTCGTCGACACGTGCTCGGCCGACACGATGGTGCCCTGGACGACGAGGATGTCGATGCCGGCGTCGAGGATGACCGGCGCGAGCTGAAGGGTGTGCTGCGGGGACACCCGGACGGCCACGGTCACGCCGGCGTCGCGCATCTGCTTGACCCGCTCGCCGATCAGCTCGGGGCGGATGGGCTCCGCGTACACCTGCTGGAGGCGGCGGGTGGCGGCGGCCTCCTCGTCGAGCTGGCTCAGCTCGTGCAGCACCGGGATGGGGTCCTCGTACCGGGTCCAGAGACCCTCCGCGTTGAGGACGCCGAGGCCGCCGGCGCGGCCGAGCGCGACCGCGCTGTCCGGGCTCATCGTCGCGTCGGACGGGTGCGCCACCAGCGGGATGTCGAACCGGTACGCGTCGAGCTGCCAGCTCGTCGAGACGTCGTCCACGTCGCGGGTACGCCGGGTCGGCACCAGCGCCACCTCGTCGAGATGGAACCCGCGACGTGCCGCCTTGCCCATCCCGATCTCGACCATGTCACGCACGCTGGACCCCTCCCGACGCTGGACACCCGAAACGGCACTGTACCGGGCAACGGGCGCGCCCGAGCGGCCGGAGCCCGCGCGCGGCCGTCACCACGCGCAGGTCCACGCTCACCGCGTGTGGTAGTTCGGCGCCTCGCTCGTCATGAGGATGTCGTGCGGGTGGCTCTCCTGGAGCCCGGCCGCGGTGATCCGGATCAGCCGGCCGCGCTCGTGCAGCGACGGGATCGTGCCGGCGCCGGAGTAGAGCATCGCCTGGCGCAGGCCGCCGACGAGCTGGTGCGCCACCGCACGCAGCTGCCCCCGGTACGGCACCTGCCCCTCGATGCCCTCCGGGATCAGCTGGTCGTCGGTCGCCACGTCACCCTGGAAGTACCGGTCCTTCGAGTACGACTTGCCGGCGCCGCGGGTCTGCATCGCGCCGAGCGACCCCATCCCCCGGTACGACTTGAACTGCTTGCCGTTGATGAAGATCAGCTCGCCGGGGCTCTCCTCGCAGCCGGCCAGCAGCGAACCCAGCATCACCGAGTCGGCGCCGGCCACGATCGCCTTCGCGATGTCCCCGGAGTACTGCATGCCGCCGTCGGCGATGACCGGCACGCCCAGCGGGCGGCACGCGGCGACCGTGTCCATGATCGCCGTGATCTGCGGTACGCCGACGCCGGCGACCACACGCGTCGTGCAGATCGAGCCCGGCCCGACGCCGACCTTCACCGCGTCGACGCCGGCCTCGGCCAGCGCCTTCGCCCCCTCGTACGTCACCACGTTGCCGCCGATGACCTGCACGCCGGTGTCCTTCTTGACCCGGGACACCATCTCCATGACGGCCCGGCTGTGCCCGTGCGCCATGTCCACCACGACCACGTCGACACCCGCGTCCACCAGCGCCCGCGCCCGCTTGTACGAGTCGTCGCCGATCCCGACCGCGGCCGCCACGCGCAGCCGGCCGGCCGGGTCCTTGGTGGCCCCCGGGTACTGCTCGGACTTGGTGAAGTCCTTGACCGTGATCAGCCCGCGCAGCCGGCCGCCGTCGTCGACCAGCGGCAGCTTCTCCACCTTGTGCGTCTGGAGCAGGCCGAACGCCTCGTCCCGGCTGACCCCGACGGGCGCGGTGACGAGCGGCTGCGGCGTCATGACCGCGCGTACCGAGGTCGACTTGTCGGCGACGAACCGCATGTCGCGGTTGGTCACGATGCCCAGCAGGATCCCGTCGGCGTCGACCACCGGTACGCCGGAGATCCGGTACCGCGCGCAGAGCGCGTCGACGTCACGCAGGGTGTCGTCGGGCGAACACGTCACCGGATGGGTGATCATGCCCGCCTCGGACCGTTTGACCAGGTCGACCTGGCTGGCCTGCTCGTCGATCGACAGGTTGCGGTGCAGGACGCCGATGCCGCCGAGGCGGGCCATGGCGATCGCCATCCGCGCCTCGGTGACCGTGTCCATGGCGCTGGACACGAGCGGCATGGACAGCTCGATGTCCTTCGTGAGCCGGGTCGCGGGAACGATCTCGGCCGGGTCTACGTCCGATTCGACCGGCTGGAGCAGCACGTCGTCGAAGGTGAGCCCGAGCGGCAGTGCCGCGGCGGCACCGAGCGGGAGGTCGGAATGGTCGGCGGGATGCGTGGCAGCCATGTTGATCCGATCGTGGGCGGCCCCGAGGACGGGCCGGGTTTCTACCGACACGCGCGCATCCTCAGACAACGCTCCGTGCGGTCCGGGCGCCGCGTAGCCCGATCTTACGCCCCGCTACCTGCGGGGCCGGACGGGCTGTGCGCCCTGTCGGTGTTGTTCCCACCACCCAAGGGGTACGCGGAGGGCGGCGCGAAACGCCCCAGGGGCGATACCGTTGTCAGGTGCGTGACGAGCCGATCGACCCCTTCGCCAACGACCCGGCCGACCCGACGGCGGGGTTGTCCGACGACATGGCCGGTCAGCCGTTGAGCCAGGAGGAGCGGGACGAGGTCAGCGCCGATCTCGACGACCTCGACGAGTTCCAGAAGTGGCTGGAGCCGACCGGGATCCGGGGCCTCGTCATCGACTGCGAGGACTGCCACGAACCGCACTACTTCGGCTGGGAGCTCCTCCGCGGCAACCTGCGCCACCTGCTCGAACACGACCAGCCGCGGCTGCACGAGCCGGCGTACCAGCCCGACCCCGACCACTACGTCACGTGGGAGTACGCCAGGGGCTACGTCGACGGCGCGCACGACGCGCTCGGCGAGGACTGACCGCCACGCACCGTCACGGTCGCCCGGCTCGCCCCGCCCCGCCCCGCACCGCCCCGCTCAGCGGAGCAGGCTCGCCCAGGCGGCGAGGCTCAGCGCCGAGTGCTTCTTCTTGTTCTTGTGGGACTTCGACGCGTTGCTCTGGCCGGAGTCGGCCGAGTCGGTCGACGCCGACCCCTCCGACGGCGACGGGCTGACCGGCGGCTCGGGCGCGACACTCGCCGGCGGCGCCGAGCTCGGATCGGTACTCGGGCTCGACGCGGTGCTCGGCGGCGCAACGCCACCGCCGTCCTCGGCGACCTGCGGCGACGGGGTGTTGCCGAGGCCGCGGCGGACCTTCGCGGTGTCCCGGCGTACCGCGTCGGCGGCGGACGACGGCATCTCGCGGCTGTGCCGGTCGGCGTCGTCCAGGTACCGGCGGGCGTCGTCGTCGCGGCCCTCCTTCGCGGCCTGGCGCGCCGACGCCAGGTCGTGCGCGGCGGCGGCCTGGTGCTCGCGTACCGCGGCGCGGTCCGGGTAGATCACCTTCGTCACCGGGAACAGTGGGCTGCCCGGCGAGGCACCCCCGGCGGCCATCGCCACCCCGGCGAAACCGGTCGTGGCCAGCACCGCCACCCCGGTCGCCAGGGCCAGCCGACCGCCCCGCCGGCGCCGCGACGTACGC
Source organism: Actinocatenispora sp. (assembly GCA_036503555.1). Classification (GTDB taxonomy): domain Bacteria; phylum Actinomycetota; class Actinomycetes; order Mycobacteriales; family Micromonosporaceae; genus Actinocatenispora. Next base: position 71,045 of record DASXWQ010000016.1, on the reverse strand, counting down.
CGGCCGGGCCGGGTGCGGTCCGACTCGGCCGCGGCCGGCGCGCGCCGGCGTACCCGGGTGGTGTCGGGGGCGGCGGCCCGCACCGGGAGCGGGTCGTCGGCGGACAGGTCGGCGTGCCAGGCCGCGAGCAGGCGCATCGCCGGGTCGTCGGCACGGGCGTCGACCGGGTCGCCGAGCCCGAGGAGCGCGTCCAGCGCGCGATCGTCACGGTCGATGGCGTCGGACGCGCGGCTGGCGTCCGGCTTCGTGTCGTCGTGCCTCATACCGGGACCTCGTCGTACAGCTCCGCGGCCAGCGCGCGGAGCCGGTTGAGGGCCCGGTGCTGGGCGACGCGTACCGCGCCGGCGGACATGCCGAGGGCCTGCCCGGTCTCCTCCGCGGTCAGCCCGACACCGACCCGCAGCACGATCACCTCGCGGTGCTGTGGGCTCAGCCGGTCCAGCAGCCGCCGCATCCGGCCGACCGCGTCCAGCTGCACCGCCCGCGCCTCCGGGCCCGCACGCAGGTCGACCTGCTCGGGTACGTCGGCAACGGGCTCGGACTTCTCGCGGGAGGCGCCGCGGTGCGCGTCGGCGACCTTGTGCGCGGCGATCCCGAACACGAACGCGGTGAACGGCGACCCCGACTCCCGGTACCGCGGCAGTGCCCCCAGCACGGCGATGCACACCTCCTGCGCCACATCATCGGCCGTCGTGTACGCGCCACCCCCGGTGCGGCCCAGCCGCGCCCGGCAGTACCGGACGACGATGGGCCGGACCCGGGCGAGCAGTTCGTCCACCGCCGCCCGGTCCCCGGCGGCGGCGCGCACGGCGAGCTCGGTGAGACCCGCCTCCGGTGATGTCATCGCGCGCTCGCACTCTCCCGTTACGTACGGGGCCGGGCGTGCGCGTGCCGCACCACCGCGACGCGCGACCCCGGTGTCCTCGCCGAACGGTAGCGTGTCGGCCGGGATCTTCGCTCAGTCGAGTTCCGCGCGAGCGCGCGGACGTACGTGATGGGCCTCAGGTCACCAACCCGGAGCGGAACGCGGAGGCCACGGCGTGTGCCCGATCGCGGGCGCCGAGCTTACGGAACAGCCGGCGGGCGTGCGTCTTGACGGTGTCCTCCGAGACGAACAGCTCCCGCCCGATCTCCGCGTTGCTCTTGCCCTCGCTCATGCCGCGCAGGACCTGGAGTTCGCGTTCGGTCAGGACGCTGCGCCGTACGGCGGGCGCCGGGTTGGGCCGGCCGAGGGCCGGCGAGGCGACCGGGGTGCCCCGGCTGCCGTTGTTGGGGCAGGCCAGGAGGATGCCCTGGGCCAGCGCGCTGACCAGGTCCTCCCCGTGTTCGCCGGCCCGGATGACGCCGCGCGCACCCGCGGCGACGGCAGCCGCCGCGGCCCGCGGGTCGTCGGCGCCGACAAGGACCAGCGCGGTGTGTGGGCCACGGCTGAGAACCCGGCGGGTGAACTGCACCGGGTCGGGCCGTGTCATACCGACATCGATCAGGACGACGTCCGCCGGGCGCTCGCCCATACGGGCCAGCGCCTCCTCACCGGACAGCGCCGTCCGGACCGCGGCGGCCACGCCAAGATGCGCCGCCCAGGCGGCGATCCGCTGCGCCGCCACGGGCGTTCGTACACAGACGAGCACCGAGCGCACGTGTTTCTCCTCTCTCCCTGACAGAGAGACCCCGGTGACTCGGGCTCATGACGCGATTTTGGTGTACGTGTTCTGCGCCACAGCTTCCCCCGTCACAGCGACCTCCTTCAAGGTCTCCTGCAGCTGCCGGCACGCCACCTCCAGCAGAGGAAACGCCTCGACCGCCGCTGCCAGGCGTTCCGCTCTCCCCAGTATCACCGCCGCGGACCGGAATAGGGGTACGACCGCTTGTCTGCGAGCAACTTCCCGCATCGAAACGCCATAAAAGAGCAAGCTCTTCGCAATATGTCTGGGTGCCTGGGCCAGTTCGGCCCGGCGTACCGCGTCGCGGGCGGCGGCCGCCGCGTCCGCCGGCCGGTCCGTCAGCAGCGCCAGCTCGCACGCCACCCACCCCCGGCGTACGCCCGCGCGCCAGCCGGCGGTCCCGACCACGGTGTCCAGTTCCGCCAGCCGTACGGCCGCGGTGTCCGGATCGGCGCCGCCCACCGCGTCGGCGGTCAGCCCGACCAGTGCGTCCGCCCGCGCCTCGGCGTCCGCGCCGGCCACGGCCAGCGCCCCGGCGTCGAGCCGGGCCGCCTCCGCGTACCTGCCGCGCTGGCGGGCCACGCTGGCGAGTGCCGCGCCGAGCAGCGCCGGCCACCGTCCCGTACCGGCCGGGGCCGGGGTGTCCGCCGCGTCGTCGTACCGGCCGGCGGCGAGCAGCGCGACGGTCCGCAGCCAGGCGGTACGCGGGGTGTCGGGATGCGCGCCGAGCAGGGCCGACGCCCGCGCCGGGCGGCCGAACCACAGCGCCCGCTCGACCGCGTCCAGACTGCCCGGCTCCACCCGTTTGCGCCGCGGCGCCGCCGGGTACGCCCAGGGCGGAGACCAGACGACCGGGACGGGCTCACGCACGTACGCCATCGTCGCCGATGGCATGGCGCGCGTGGGGGCCGGGACCGGAGCGGAGCGGAACGTGGCCGGCCGGCCGCACCCCGTCGCCGTACATCCGTGAGTGGCGGGGGTACGCGGCGGAGACACGAGGAGGGCTGATGGCGGACATCCGTCGCCTACCGGGTACCAACGCCGACCTGTGGGACTGGCAGCTCGCCGGCAACTGCCGGGGCTTGGACAGCGCGATGTTCTTCCACCCGGAAGGCGAGCGCGGTCCGTCCCGTACCCGCCGGGAGCGGGCCGCGAAGGCGGTCTGCGACACCTGCCCGGTCCGGGCGCAGTGCGCGGCGCACGCGTTGAAGGTGCACGAACCGTACGGCGTGTGGGGCGGCCTGTCCGAGGCCGAACGCCAGCGCCTCATCGACGCCGGCTGGGAGGACCTGGCCGACCGCCGCCGCCACCGCGTCGACCTGCGCCGCCTCGACGCCCGCCTCAACGGCGCCGAAACCCCCGAGTCCGTCCCCGCCTGACCCGCAAACACGTGTGGGGCTCGCCGTCGGCGAGCCCCACGCGTCTGGTGCCGTTGTCTCCTGGCGTCCCTGGGAACTAGAAGCCCGGGCCGTGCTGGTGACCGTGGCCGTGGCCGTGCGAGTGGCCGTGGCCGTTCTCGTCGGAGTCCGCCGGCTTGTCCACGACCAGGCTCTCCGTGGTGAGCAGCAGGCTCGCGATGCTCGCCGCGTTCGCCACGGCGTTGCGGGTGACCTTGACCGGGTCGATGATGCCGGCCTTCGCCAGCTCCACGTACTCCCCGGTCGCGGCGTTGAGGCCGGTGCCGAACTCGGCGTCGCGTACCCGCTCGACCGCGACGTAGCCGTCACGACCGGCGTTCTCCGCGATCCAGCGCAGCGGCTCGGCCAGCGACTTGCGGACCAGCGCCACGCCGACCGCCTCGTCGCCCGTGTGGCCGAGGCCACCGTTGAGCTCGCCGGCGACCTGGATGAGCGCCGCGCCGCCGCCGGGTACGGTGCCCTCCTCGACGGCCGCCTTGGTCGCCGAGATGGCGTCCTCGATGCGGTGCTTCTTTTCCTTCATCTCGACCTCGGTGGCGGCACCCACCTTGATGACCGCCACGCCGCCGGACAGCTTCGCCAGCCGCTCGGACAGCTTCTCCCGGTCCCAGTCGGAGTCGGACTCGTCGATCTCGCGCTTGATCTGCGCGACCCGGTCCGCCACCGCGGTGTCGGAGCCACCGCCGTCGACGACGGTGGTCGTCTCCTTGGTGACGACGACCCGGTGCGCGCTGCCCAGCACGTCCAGCCCGACGGAGTCGAGCTTGTACCCCAGCTCCGGCGCGATCACCTCGGCGCCGGTCAGGATCGCCAGGTCCTGCAGCATCGCCTTGCGACGGTCGCCGAACCCGGGCGCCTTGACCGCGCACGCCTTGAGCGTCTTGCGGATGGAGTTGACCGCCAGCGTGGAGAGCGCCTGGCCGTCCACGTCCTCGGCGACGATCAGCAGCGGCTTGTTCTGCTCGAGGACCTTCTCCAGGACCGGGAGCAGCTCCTCCACCGAGGAGATCTTCTCGGTGGTGATCAGGATGTACGCGTCCTCCAGCACCGACTCGCCGGACTCGGCGTCGGTGATGAAGTGGGGCGAGAGGAAGCCCTTGTCGAACTGCATCCCCTCGGTGATCTCCAGCTCGGTGGTCAGCGTCGAGCCGTCCTCGACCGTGATGACCCCCTCGCGACCGACCCGCTCCATCGCCTCGGCGATCAGCTCGCCGATCGTCGCGTCCTGGGCGGAAACGGTCGCCACGTGCGCGATCCGCTCCTGGGTGTCGACCTCGGTCGCCTTCGCCAGCAGCGCGTCGGACACGGCGGTGACGGCCGCGTCGATGCCGCGCTTCAGCGCGGTCGGGTTGGCCCCGGCCGCCACGTTGCGCAGGCCCTCCCGGACCATCGCCTGGGCCAGGACCGTGGCCGTGGTCGTACCGTCGCCGGCCACGTCGTTGGTCTTGGTGGCGACCTCCTTGGCGAGCTGCGCGCCGAGGTTCTCGTACGGGTCGGCGAGATCGATCTCCTTGGCGATGGTGACGCCGTCGTTGGTGATCGTCGGAGCGCCGAACTTCTTGTCGAGCACGACGTTGCGCCCGCGCGGGCCGAGGGTCACCCTGACCGCGTCGGCGAGCGCGTTGACTCCGCGCTCCAAGCCTTTCCGGGCGTCGTCGGAGAAGCTGAGAATCTTGGGCATCTCCGGTCCTTCGTGTCGTTACGGCATGGAAGATGGAACCGCCCCGGGGTCGGCACGCGGCCAACCCCGGGGCGAGTGGTTACTGCGGAGTCGTCACTTCTGGACGATCGCGAGCACGTCGCGCGCGGAGAGGATGAGGTATTCCTCGCCCGCGTACTTGACCTCGGTGCCGCCGTACTTCGAGTAGATGACGACGTCGCCTTCCTTGACGTCGACCGGCACCCGGTTGCCCTTGTCGTCGATACGACCCGGGCCGACGGCGAGGACGGTGCCCTCCTGCGGCTTCTCCTTGGCGGTGTCGGGAATGACGATGCCCGACGCGGTCGTGGTCTCAGCCTCGTTGGCGGAGACGACGATCCGGTCCTCCAACGGCTTGATCGCAACCTTGGTCGCGGTGGTCACGGCAAGACCCTCCATGGGTACTTGATCTGCATGCCTGATGTGACCGGCGGGTCCGTCGTCGCGGGTGGCCGGACCGCTGGCCTTTGTCGTGGTGCTGGCACCCTACGAGCGAGAGTGCTAACCGAAGGTTAGGTCTACCGCTGGCACTCCGTCAAGGAGAGTGCCAATCGCCACGCCGACGGGGCGAACCACCTCCGTACGCGCCGGGCCGGCCGCAGACTGGAGGGTGACCGACGGAGGTGAGGGGCATGCAGGCAGCCGTGGGTGACCACCTGCACGTGCACGGCCGCACGATCGGCGAGCACGACCGCGTGGGGGAGATCATCGAGGTGCGGGGCCGGCACGGCGAGCCGCCGTACCTGGTGCGTTTCCCGGACGGCCACGAGAACCTGGTCTTCCCCGGCCCGGACTGCGTGGTCGAGGAGCACGTCACACACTGACCCGGCGCCGGGACGCGCGGAGCGGGTAGGGCAGCATCGGCGGGGTGACACCGGAGACGTTGCGCGCGCTGCTCGGCGAGGCGGGGCGGGCGGCCCTGGCCGCGGCCGTACCGCTGGCGGCAGGTGAACCGCTCGCCGGCGTCGAGGCGCTGCGCCGGGCCGGGTACCCGGCGGAACTCGCGGCGGCAGCGTTCGGGCAGGCGCGGCTGCGGGCGCGGGCCGGCGCGAAGCTCGGCCCGGACGCCGAGCGGATGTTCCTCACCACCGACGGGCTGCAGCAGGCCACCCGGGCGGTGGTCGCCGACCGGCGGGCGCGCCGGCTCGCCGCCAGCGGCGTACGCACGGTGCTGGACCTGTGCTGCGGGATCGGCGCCGACGCGCTGGCGTTCGCCCGGGCCGGGCTGCGGGTGACGGCCGTCGACACCGACCCGGGTACCGCGGCGGTCGCGGCGGCGAACGCGGAAACGTTGGGGTTGAGCCATCTCGTCGACGTACGGTGCGCGGACGCGACGACCGCGGACCGGTCCGGCGCGGACGCGGTGTTCTGCGACCCGGCCCGGCGCAGCGGCGGACGCCGGGTGTTCGACCCGTCCGCGTACTCCCCGCCGTGGGACTTCCTGCGCGGCCTCGCCGACGGTACGACCTGCCTGAAGCTGGGGCCCGGCATCGACCACGCGCTGCTGCCGCCCGGCGCTGAGGCCGAATGGGTGTCGGTACGCGGCGAGGTCGTCGAGGCGGCCCTCTGGTGCGGGCCGCTCGCCCGGGTACCGCGCCGCGCCACGGTTCTCGACGGCGCCGAGGCGGCCGAACTGACCGGCGACGGTACGCGGGAGGCGACCGTCGGGCCGGTCCGCGGCTACGTGTACGACCCGGACGGCACGGTGCTGCGAACCCACCTGCTCGCCGAGCTGGCCGACGAGATGGACGCCACGATCGCCGACCCCACCATCGGCTACCTGTACACCGACGAGCCGGTGCCGACGCCGTTCGCCCGCGGGTACGCGGTCGACGAGGTGCTGCCGTTCTCCGTCAAGCGGCTGCGGGCGGCGCTGCGGTCCCGGGGCGTCGGCGTCGTGACGATCAAGAAGCGCGGCGTCGGGATCGACCCGGACGCGCTGCGCCGCACGCTCAAACCGGCCGGGGACGCCACCGCCACCGTCGTCGTCACCCGTGTCGCCGGCGCACCCACCGCCCTGCTCTGCACCCCGCTGGGCCGGGCCGGGAAATCGGCGGAGCCGGCCCGGCCACGCGGGTAGGGTGCGGCCCGTGGCAGGCAGGGGTACGCCGGCGACCGCGCTGGTCGCCCGGCAGAAGATCACGCACCGGGTGCACGAGTACGCGCACGATCCGCGCGCCGAGTCGTACGGGGCGGAGGCGGCCGAGGCGCTCGGCGTACCGGCGGGGCGGGTGTTCAAGACGCTGGTCGCCGCGGTCGACGGCGCGCTGACCGTCGCCGTCGTACCGGTGACCGCGTCGCTGGACCTGAAGGCGCTGGCCGCCGCGGCCGGCGGCAAGAAGGCCGCGATGGCCGACCCGACGGCCGCCGAGCGCGCCACCGGGTACGTGCGGGGTGGGATCAGCCCGCTCGGCCAGCGCAAGCGGCTGCCCACGGTCATCGACGACTCGGCACTCGGGTACGAGACGGTGTTCTGTTCGGCGGGGCGGCGCGGGCTGGAGCTGGAGCTCGCCGGTGCCGACCTGGCCCGGCTGACCGGCGCCGTCACCGCCTCGATCGCCGCCGCGACCTGACCGGGGGTCAGTCGGCGAGGATGCTGCGGCCGGCCATGCCGGGGCCGTCGGGGAGCATCGCGGTGCCGTGCGACTCGTGGTCGGCGCGCGGGCGGGGCGGCCCGTCCGACGGGGTGTCGTCGCCGGGCGGCGGCCGGTCGCCCGCCGCGTCCGGGGTGGGCCGGCGGCGACGGCGGAGCCGCAGGTATCCGGCGACCAGCGCGGCGAGCAGCAGGACTGCGGCGCCGGCCAGGTACCAGCCGAGGGGGATGCCGGGGGGCGGCACCCGTACGTCGCCGACGGCGCGGATGCGGTGGTTGCCGGTGTCGGCGACGTACAGCGCGCCGTGTGGGCCGACCGCCACGTCGCGCGGCTGGTCGAGCTTCGCGCGGCGGGCCGGACCACCGTCCCCGCCGTACCCACCGCCGAGGAACGCGCTGTCCGGCACGAGGATGCGGTTGCCGGGCGACGGACGGTACCGGCCCGTTCCGGCGACGGTGGTGATCGTGCCGGTCCGGGTGTCCACGGCGCGGATCCGGCTGTCGGCGGCGTCCGCCACGTAGAGGATGCCGTCCGCGCCGACGGCGAGACCCGCCGTGTAGAGCGCGCCGGTGGTGGTGGCAGGGCCGCCGTCCGCGTCGACCTCCGGCACCAGCCCGTACGCACCGGCGATCGTCGTGGTGTGGCCCGTCCTCGCGTCGACGGCGCGGATCCGGCCCATGTCCGCGACGTACGCGGTGCCGTCGGGGCCGACCGCCACCGCGCCCGGCGCGCGTACCTCCGGGGTGAGGACGGGCTGGTCGTCGGCGATGACCCGGCAGCTGGTGGACCCCGGCGTGTGTACGCAGACGCCGTGCAGCTGGCTCGACACGTACAGCGCGCCGTGCGGGCCGATCGCGACGTGCGACCAGCCGAGCCCGTCGGTCCCCGGTACCGCGTCGATCGTGCCCCTCGTCAGGTCGACCGCGCGGATCCGGTCGTTCTCGGCGACGTAGAGCGTGTGGCCGGTGACGGCGATGTCGCTGGGCAGGTCCAGCCGTACACCGGTGGCGTCGCCGGACACCGCGTCGGCGTCGTCCGGCCAGTCGGTGGTACCGGCGACCACGTCGACGTCGCCGTCGTCCGGGTCGACGGCGAAGACCTCGGCGTGGTCGGCGTCCAGCACGTACGCCGTGCCGTCGGCGGCGACCGCGACCGCGGCGGGCCGGCCGAACGTCGCCTGCCGGTCCGGGTACCCGACGATGCGGCCGGCGTCCCGGGCCCTTGCGCGGGCCGGCGGGGTGGTGGTGACGGCGCGGACCCGGCCGTGGCCGGGGTCCGACACGTACACGGTGCCCGTGGTGGCGCCCGCGACGTCGACGGTCCCGCCGAGGAACGCGGTTGCGGTCGGCGACCCGCCCTCGCCGAGCCGGTCGGCCGGCCCGCCACCGGCGAACGGGGTGAGCTTCGGCTTCCCGTCCAGCCGCACCGCGTACACGCCGGCGGACTGGTTCGCGCCGCCGTACGGGTCGGTGTTCACCACGTAGAGCGTGTGACCGACGACGGTGAGCGCGGACGGGTTGCTCAGCTGCTCCACCGGGGCGTACGTGGTGATGCGGTTGGCGGCGAGGTCGACGGCGCGTACCCGGTGGCGGTCGGGCTCGCTGACGAACAGCGTGCCGTCCGGGCCGAACGCGAGGGACGCCGGCTCGATGAACGTCCCGGTCGCCACCGTGCCGGAGTCGTCCGGACGGGGGAAGAAGCCGTTGCCGTCGTCGCCGTCGTTGCGCGTGCCGACCACGGTGCGGATCGTGTGCCGCGACGGGTCGACCGCCCGGACCCGGTAGTTGACCCGGTCCGCGATGTACAGCGTGCCGTCCCTCCCGACCGCCACGTCCTCCGGCTGGGACAGCCGCGCGTGGTCGGCCGGGCCGTCGTCCCCCGCGTACGAGCCGTTCCAGGCGCCGGTCCGGCCGCTGCCCGCGACGGTACGGATGCGATGGGTGCGGGGGTCGATCGCGCGGACCCGCTGGTTGTCGGTGTCCGCCACGTACAGCGTGCCGTCGGGGGCGAGGGCGATCCCGCCGATGCCGTTCGACCAGTCGTCCTTCGTGCCGAACGTCGCCCTCGTCGCCGGGCCGCCGTCGCCGTGCAGCCCCGCCCCGCCGGTACCGGCGACCGTACGGATGGTGCCGTCCGGCGCGACGGCGCGGATCCGCAGGCCGGACACGACGTACAGGGTGCCGTCCGGGGCGAGGGCCATCGCCCCCGGCGCCGGCATCCCGGCGCGCACCGCCGGCCCGCCGTCCCCCGTGTACTCCTGCTCGCCCGTGCCGGCGACCGTGACCACGACCGGCCCGGCCGGCGCCGCCCACACCGGTGCGGGGACCACCCCCACCAGGGCGACGGCCAGCGTCACCGCGGCGACACGTACCGCACGGGACACCGGGCCTCCCCTCGACGGGCGGACGCGGGTGACGGTAGGCGTACCGCGCAAATCCGGGCGCGAAGCCGGCGTCCGATGGTTACCGTCGGCCGGTGACCATCACCCTTGCCCAGAAGCCGACGCTCGCCGGGAAACGCGTCCTGCTCCGGCCGGTCAACGCCGACGACACCGGGCCGCTGCTGGCCGCGATGCGCGACCCCGAGACGCAGCGGCTCACCGGCAGCCACCCCCAGGCGTACGACAGCGACCCGGAGACGCAGCGCCGCGCCGTCGAGGAGTGGTACCGGACCCGGCACGACCACGACGACCGGCTCGACCTGGCCATCGTCGAGCAGGACAGCGGCGAGTGCGCGGGCGAGGTCGTCCTGAACGAGTTCTCCGCCGAGGACGCGTCCTGCAACCTGCGGATCATGATCGTGCCGCGCTGGACCGGCCACGGGCTCGGCAGCGAAGCCATCTCCCTGCTGCTGGACCATGCGTTCGGCACCGTCGGCCTCCACCGCGTCTCGCTCGGCGTGTACGCCTTCAACCCGCGCGCCCGGCACGTCTACGAGAAGGTCGGCTTCCGCCTCGAAGGCACCCTCCGCGACGCCCTGCGCTGGGACGACCGGTACGTCGACGAACACGTGATGGCCGTCCTCGCCACCGACCCCCGCCCGTAGCCGGGGGTCCCGCGGGCGGTCGTTGGCGGTGGCCACGCGCCTCTGCCGGTCGCGGGGTGGCCACGGTCGCAGGGTGGCCACGTGGCTCGGGCGGTCGCGGGGTGGCCAGGGTCGCAGGTGGCCACGTGGCTCGGGCGGTCGCGGGGTGGCCACGCGCTCGGGTGGTGGTCAGGCGGGGAGCGGTCCGGGCGTTTCCGCGGGGAGCGGGTCGGGGGTACCCGGGGTGACGTGCACGGTGCAGCGGCGGATGCGGGCGACGGCGACCTGCGCACCGGCCAGCAGCCCGTACCGCTGGATCGCGGCCAGGCCGTAGCGCGAGCAGGTCGGCGTGTACCGGCACCGGGTCGGCAGCGTCGGCGAGATCCGCTGGTACGCCCGGATCGCGGCGATGCCGACCCGGGCCGGCACGGTCGGCCCGCCGGTACGCGTGTCCGCCCGGGAGTCGGCGCGCGCGAGCGGCGCAGTGCCGGCGTGCGCGAGCGGCGCGGTGCCGGCGTACGCGAGCGGTGGGGTGACCGCGATGCGCGGGCCCGGGTACGCGGGGCCGGGTCCGTGCGCGGTGCGGTGCAGGTACGGCGGGGTGCCGAGGGTCGCGATCGGCGCCCACAACGTGTGCAGCGTGCTGCCGCAGTCCCCGCCGGAACTGTTGCAGCTCTGGTCGCCGCACGGGTCCTGCGAACCGCAGACGTCGATGCCGCCGCAGCTGCTGGCCATGTCGTCGCAGGCGTTGTTGCACGCCGAGCCGACCGGGTCGCAGCTCACGCCCTCGACCGAGCAGCTTCCGTTCGACGGGGAGGTGCCGTGCGGCGCGTCCGTCGGCCAGGGCGTACCCCCGTCCGGTGAGCCGTGCGGCGCGCCGGACGGGCCAGGTGTGGGGTCGTGGGTGCCGGGGGTGTGCGACGTGCCGTCGGACGGGGCGCGGCCGGGCACGCGGGTGAGCCAGACGTACGCGGCGCCGAGGGCCAGCGAGCCGAGTGCGGCGAGCGCGGCCAGCCCGCCGAGCCATCGCCACGGGCGTCGCGGCAGGTGCCGCCGCCAGCCGCCCGGCTCCGGCGCCGCGTGCTCCGTCGTACCGGCGTCGTGGTCGGCGCCGTCGGGATCGGTGCCGTCGGTGCGTACGGGGGCGCGTCCGGTGACGACGGCCGCGTCGGTGGCCGGGACGGTGTCGCTCCGGCCACCGGGGCCGCGGCAGCCGCCGGGCTCATCGGTCGTATCGGGGTTTCGTTGTGCGGCAGGGGAATCCGGGTCGGAGCCGGGCGCGGGGTCGGAGCCGTCGGGACGCGGAGTGGCGGAGGCGTCACCGGTGGGGTCCGTGGGTGGGGTGCCGTCGGAGTCGGCGGGCGGGGGTGATTCGGTCACGGACGCCTCCAGGTGTTGGCAGACATCGTGGCCGAGACCGGCAACTCGACTGCCGCGACTTCACCCCCCACCCACCCTGGGGGGCGACCCCGCGGCCAGCCTAGTCCGCCGGCGTCACGGAATCACCGGCCTGTGGACGACGCCGCCCCGCCTGTGGACAACGCGAAGCGCCTCGTGCTACAGCGCGCATCTCAGCGCTGGCCGTGCCAGGACGCCCAGAGGGCCGCGTAATCGCCGTCGGCGGCGACGAGGTCGGCGTGCGGTCCGAGCTCGGTGATCCGCCCGTCGGCGACGACCGCGACGCGGTCGGCGTCGTGGGCGGTGTGCAGCCGGTGCGCGATCGCCACGACGGTACGGCCGGCGAGCACGGCGCCGAGCGACCGTTCGAGGTGCCGGGCGGCGCGCGGGTCGATCAGCGACGTGGCCTCGTCGAGTACCAGGGTGGGCGGGTCGGCGAGGACGAGCCGGGCGAGGGCGAGTTGCTGGGCCCGCGCCGGGGACAGCGTCTCGCCGCCCGAACCGACCACTGTGGACAGTCCGGCGGGCAGGGCGTCGACCCAGTCGAGCGCGTCGACTGCGCGGAGCGCGGCGCGGATCTCGGCCTCGGTGGCGTCGGGCCGCGGCAGCGCGACGTTGTCGGCGACGGTACCGACGAAGACGTGGTGTTCCTGGGTGACGAGGGCGACGCGGCGGCGGCGTTCGGCGAGCGGCAACGACACCAGCGGTACGCCGCCGGCGGTCACCGATCCCGTACGCGGTGGGTGGATCCCGGCCAGCAACCGGCCCAGCGTCGACTTGCCGGCGCCGCTCGGGCCGACCATGGCGAGCCGTTCGCCGGGTCGTACGGTCAGGTCGACGTCGTGCAGCACGTCCCGACCGTCCACGTAGGAGTAGCGCACGCCGCGCGCCACCAGCTCGCGCGGGTCGCCGCGTTTCCCGTTGCCGGACAACGGATCCCCGCCGGCCGCCGCCAGCAGCCCGGCCGCCAGGACACCGGTGCCGTCGGCGCCAATCAGCGGACGGCCACCGTCGCCGCTGGGCAGCGGACGGCCGCCGTCCGGGGTCGGGTCGGCGTGCGGGGCGGTGTCGTCGGAGACGCCGAGCAGGCGGGCCAGGGAGGCGCCGCCGACCTGGAGCTCGTCCAGCCAGGACAGCAGGCGGTCGACCGGGTCGATGAGCTGCTGCACGTACAGGGTGGCGGCGGTGACCTGGCCGAGGCTCGCCATGCCGTGCGTGTAGAGCAGGCCGCCGACGAGCAGCGTCGCCACGACCGGGATCACGTAACTGATCTCGGCGGCGGGGAACCACCACGTCCGCAGCCACAGCGTGTACCGCTCCGCCGCGTACGACCGGGCGATGTCGCCGTCGGTACGCCGGATCCGGTGCGGCATCAGGCGAAGCGCCTCGACCGTGCGGGCGCCTTCGACGGTTTCCGCGAGGCCCTCGTTGACGTCGGAGTACGCCGCGTTCTCGCGCAGGTAGCCGGCCGGCGCGCGGCGCAGGTACCAGCGGGTGGACGCCCACAGGATCGGTACGGCGACGAGGCAGGGCAGCGCGACGAGCGGGCCGACGAGCGCGAGCGCGACGAGTGTCAGGACGGTCGTGACGAGCGCGATCAGGGTTTCGGGCACCGCGAACCGCACCGTACGCGACAGCGCGTCGATGTCCCGGGAGGTGCGGGTGAGCAGGTCGCCGGTGCCGGCACGCTCCACTGTGGACAGTGGCAGGGCGAGCACCCGGCGGACGAACTCCTCGCGCAGTTCGGCGAGCACCCGTTCGCCGAGCCGGAACGAGACGAGCCGGGCGTACCGGGTGAGGACCGACTGGGCGAGGACGAACACCGCGATCGCCACGGCGACCTTGTCGACGGTGACGCGGGTGGTGCCGTCCTGCACCGCCTGGACCAGGCTGCCGAGCAGCCGCGGCGCGCCCAGGCCGGCGATCGCGGCCAGCGCGTGCAGCCCCAGGGCCAACGCCAACGCACGCGGGTGCCGGCGGAACAGGGTGCGCGCGTACCGCCGCACCTGGGCTGCGCTCGCGACCGGAAGCTGGACGGTCATTCCACGGCCTCCACGGTGGCGGGTACGGGTTCGTCGTCGCCGCGCAGCACCACCGCCCGGTACGCCGGGTCGGCGAGCAGCTCCGCGTGGGTGCCGGCGGCGGCGACCGTACCGTCGGCGACGAACAGCACGGCGTCGGCCTGGTCGGCGAGCAGCGGGCTCTCGCTCACCACCACCGTGGTACGGCCGGCGCGGAAGCCGCCCAGGTTCGCCGCGATCCGCGCCTCGGTGTGCGCGTCGACCGCGGACGTCGGCTCGACGAGCACCAGCACGTCGGGGTCGGCGAGCAGTGCGCGGGCGAGTACGAGGCGCTGCTGCTGACCGCCGGACACGGACCTGCCGCGTTCCTCGACCGCGGTGTCCAGCCCGTCCGGCATGGCGGCGAGGATGTCGGTGCCGGACGCGGCGGCGAGCGCGGCGAGGATCCGCTCGTCGGACAGCTCGCCGCTGGGGTCCAGCTCGGCCCGCAGCGTGCCGGCGAACAACCGGGATCCGGTGTCCGACACCAGGATCCGCCGCCGTACCTCCGCCACCGGCAGCCGGTCGACGGGCACCCCGCGGAACAGCACCGAGCCGTCGACGTACCGGCCGAGCCGGTCGGCCAGCTCGGCGCCGGTCGGGTGCCCGGCCACCACGAGGACGGTCAGCGAGCCGCCAGCCACGCGTACGCCGGAGGCCGGGTCGGACAGCTCGACCTCGCACGGCCCGGGCGGCACCGGCGCCGGCTCGGCCGGTTCGGCCGGCTCGGGCGTGATGCCGAGGATGTGGATGACGCGCCGCGCGGCGACGAGGCCGCGGGTGAACTTGTCGGCCGCCTCCGTGCCGGTGCTCAGCGGCTGCACCAGGAACGCCGCGTACCCGTAGAACGCGACGAGCTGGCCCGGCGAGATCACGTGCTCCAGCGCGAACCGGGCGCCCAGCCACGTGACGAGCACGACGAAGACGCCCGGCAGCAGGATCTGCGTCGCGTCGAGCGCCGACTCGACACCCGCCACCCGGTACCCGGCGGCACGCACCCGCTGCGAGCGTTGCGCGTAACGCGCGGCGAAGACCTCCTCGCCGCCGACGCCGCGCAGCACGCGCAGCCCGTGCACGATGTCGTTCGCGTACGTGGTGAGGTCGCCGGCCAGCTCCCGCTGCGCGCGCTGGCGGCGGTGCAGCGGCCGCAGCATCGGCCCGATCGCCAGCACCAGCACCGGCACGCCCACCAGCACGAGCAGCCCCAGCGGTACGGACGTGGCGAGCAGGATGACCGCCACCGTCACGAACGACACGACCGAACCCGCCAACCGGCCGGCGATGTCGACCGAGTTGCCGATCTGCGCGATGTCCGTCGAGCCGACCGTCACCACCTCGCCGGTCGCGACCCGCTTCGGCAGCGTCGCGCCGAGCCGCGCCGAGTGCCGCGTCACGACCTGGACCGTCCGGTACGCCGCGGTCAGCCAGTTCAGCACCGCGAGCCGGTGCCGCAGCACGCCGGCGGCGGCCTGCACCACGCCGAGGCCGAACAGCACGGCCGCCCAGTCGAGCAGGGCGGCGCCGTCCCGGTGGCCGAGGCCGGCGTCGATGGCCTTGCCGATGACCGCCGGCATCAGCGCCTGGGAGAGCATCCACAGCACGCCGAAGGCCATCGCCGCCGTGATGGTGCCCGCCTGCATCCGCGCCACCCAGCGCAGGTACGCGGCGGGTGTGCGGTGGGCCGGGATGCCGGGGTCGGCGAGCGGAAGCTGACGCACGACTCCTCACGCTACGAGCGCGCCGCGCCCCTCCGCGACCGAGTTTCCACCCCTCGGGGCGCCCCCACCCGCGGCACGGCGGGGTTCCACCCCGGCCGCCGACCTGCGCCGTACGCCACAGTTCGGCGGTTTCTTCCGCGTCGGTACGACCGCCGCCGCATAGGGTGCCGTGCTGTGGATACGGGGTTCACCCGGCGGCGGCTGACAGACGGCGACGCCGCCACGGTGCTCGCGTCGCTGCGGGCGTGGGAGCCGTCGGCCGGGTGCGGCTGGCAGTTGCAGGCCGGCGACCTGGGCTGGGCGCTGCGCTTCGAACAGGCCGTACGGGACGAGCAGATCCTTCTCTGGTGGGACGCCGCGGACCGGCCCGCCGCGGTGGTCCTCCGCGACCAGCCCGGCACCGCGCGGTGCGCCGTGAACCCCGCGTACCTGCACGACTCGACGCTCGCCGACGCGGTCCTCGCCGACCTGTCGCGGCGGCTGGACCGCGCCGACGGCGGCCCGTGGATCGACCCGCCGCCCGGCCCCGGCGCGCTGACCCGGGCATTGCTCGCCGCCGGGTACGAGCCGGATCCGGACATCTGGCTGCACCTGTGGCGCCCGCTGGCCTCGGTACCCGAGCCGGCCGCGGTGACCGTGCGGGAGTACCGGGAGGCGGACGAGGCGGCGCGGGTGGCGGTGCAGCACGCGGCGTTCCCGGGCTCGTCGCTGACCGCCGGGCGGTACCGGCGGCTGCGCTGGGTGCCGGGCTTCCGGCCGGAGCTGGACCTGGTGTGCGAGGTGGACGGCCGGATCACGGCGTTCTGCCTGGCGTGGCTGGGGCCGTCCGGGGGGACCGCGCTGCTCGAACCGACCGGTACGCATCCGGACCACCGTCGCCGCGGGTACGCCCGCGCCGTGCTCGGTGAGGCGTTCCGCCGGCTGGCGGGGCTGGGCGCGACGGGGGTCGCGGTGCTGACGCCGGTGGCGAACCGCCCGGCGGTCGGCCTGTACCGCGCGCTCGGCTTCGCCGCGGTCGCCGAGCGCCGCTCGTACTGGCCGGCGCCCGGCCGCTGACCCGGTCGGCGGGCCCGTTTCGGCAGGACAGGTGGCGGTTCACGGCCGGAAGCGACTCGGCCACCGGGCCGTCACCGAACGCCCGCCGGGCATTAGCGGAGATGTGGGTACCCGGTGGGCGGCGCTCAACCTGACGGCAACATTGGCGCGAAACGGTCATACCCGTCACGCGTTCCTTCCGACGACGGGTGCCTGCCATGGATCTCACCAGACGTCGCCTGCTCGGCCTGGCCGGCGCGAGCGCCACCATGATCGGCTTCTACAGCACCGGACTCAGCCACGGCCGGGCGTGGGCCGCGCCGCGGTTCGCGAACGACCCGTTCCGGCTCGGCGTGGCCGCCGGGGACCCCACCACCGACGGGTTCGTGCTGTGGACCCGCCTCGCGCCCGACCCGCTCGCCGTCGACGGCCGCGGTGGCCTGCCCGAGCGTACGGTCGCCGTCGAGTGGCAGGTCGCCACCGACGAGCGGTTCCGGCAGGTCGTGAAGTCCGGCACCGCGCAGGCCGTCCCGGAGCTGGCGCACTCGGTGCACCCCGAGGTACGCGGCCTGCGCCCGGGACGCGACTACTTCTACCGGTTCCGCGCGGGCGGCGCGATCAGCCCCGTCGGCCGGGCCCGCACCGCACCGTCCCCGATCGACCTCGGCACCGGCTCGCTGTCGTTCGCGTTCGCCTCCTGCCAGGCGTGGTACGAGGGCTTCTACACCGCGTACCGGCACATGGCCGGGGCCGCCCACGACCTCGTCGTGTTCCTCGGCGACTACCTCTACGAGTACGGCGTGGGCCCGACCGCCGGCTGCCGGAACACCACGCTTCCCGCGCAGTACCAGCGGGAGACGTACTCGCTGGTGGAGTACCGCAACCGGTACGCGCTGACGAAGCTGGACGCCGACCTCCAGGCCGCGCACGCCGCCGCCGCGTGGGTACTGACCGCCGACGACCACGAGGTCGAGAACAACTGGGCGGCCGACGTCGCCGAGCCGGACGACGACGGTTTTCCCGATGGCGACCCGGCCGCGTTCCGCCGCCGGAAGGCGGGCGCGTTCCAGGCGTACTACGAGCACCTGCCGCTGCGGCTGCCGCAGAAGCCGACCGGCTCCCGGATCCAGCTGTACCGGCGGCTGCCGTTCGGCTCGCTGATGGACCTGCACGTGCTCGACTCCCGCTCGTACCGGTCGGACCAGGTGGCCGGGGACGGGACGGGGCCGGAGCGGGACAGGCAGCGGCGCGACCCGCGGCGCTCGATCCTCGGCACCCGGCAGGAGGCGTGGCTGGTGGACGGCGCCGCGCGGTCCACCGCGACGTGGAACGTGCTGGCCAACCAGACCCTGATCGCCCAGGTCAACCAGCGCCCCGACCCGGCCGACCCGTCCTGGGGCACCGACATGTGGGACGGGTACGTGGCGTCCCGCGACCGGGTGCTCGGCGGCTTCCACCAGCGCGGCGTACCCAACGTCGTCGCGTTGACGGGCGACATCCACCGGTCCACGGTCGCCGACCTGAAGCTCGACTTCGACGACGAGCACTCGCCGGTCGTCGGCACCGAGTTCGCCGGTACGTCGATCTCGTCCGGCAAGGACGGCGCCCCGACCGACACGATCGGCGTCGCCTGGATGACGCCGGGCGTGAACCCACACCTCAAATGGCACAACGCGCAGCGCGGGTACACCAGCGTCCGGCTGGACCACCGTCAGCTGCAGGCCGAGTACCACGTGGCGGGGTACGTGAGCCGGCGCGGCGGCCCGGTCACCACCGCGGCCCGTTTCGTCGTCGAGTCCGGCCGCCCCGGCGCCCAGCAGGCGTGACGGCAGCAGGTGCTCGGCACGCCGGCCCCGGCCGCCCGGTAGGTTCACCCAGGTGAGCCGAGCCATCCTGTTCGACCTGTTCGGCACGCTCGTGCCGGGCGACACGGGCGCCGAGCGGGACGAGGTCTCCCGCCGGATCGCCGCCGTCCTCGGCGTCGATCCGGTGCGCTTCACCGCCGAGATGCACGCCAGCCGCCGCGACCGGTTCACCGGTCACCTCGGCGACGTCGCCGAAACCATCCGTACCCTCGCCGAGCGGGTCGGCGGCAACCCGCCGCAGGCCGCCGTCGACAGCGCGGTACGCCAGCGTCTCGCGCTGACCCGCCGGCAGCTCGTGCCCGGCCCCGGCGTACTCGACGCGGTGGACGCGCTGCGGGCGGACGGCTGGCGGCTCGCGCTGGTGACGAACTGCAGCCCGGAGGTCGCGACGGTGTGGCGGCAGACGGAGTTCGTCGAGCGGTTCGAGCTGGCGGTCTTCTCCAGCACCCTCGGGTACGCGAAGCCCGACCCGCGCACGTACCTCGCCGCGGTGGTGGCGTTGAACCTGCCGCCCGAGTCGTGCGTGTTCGTCGGGGACGGGGCGAGCGGCGAGCTGCCCGGTGCCCGCGCCCTCGGCATCCCGGCCGTACTCGCGGACACCGCGCTGTCCGACCCGGGCGCGGACACGGCGGACTGGGACGGTCCGCGCGTCACCGCGCTGGGCGGGCTCGCCGGGCTGCTGCCCGAGCTGGTCGCCGACTGAGCCCGCGCCTCCGTCGGGGCCGACAGGCTCGGCGACTCGTCGGGGACTCCGGCCGGCTCAGCGGTCGACGGGGGTGAAGTCCCAGGCGTGCGGGTCCCGGGGTACGAGGTGGCCGGGCGGTTCGGGCATCTCGGCGGGCGCTCCGCGCCACCGGGAGATCACCACGATGCGCCGGTCGGCCGCGCTGAACACCTCGGTACCCACGTGCCCGGTCGCCGCCTCCAGCGTCGGCACGGCGGTGTCGCAGACCCAGTCGAGCAGGTCCGCGAAGCCGTCCCGGTACGCCCGGGCCTCCCACATCCGTACGATCACGCCCGCCATTCTGCCCGGCGACTCTTTCGATGTTCGTCGAACATCTGAGGTATGGTGAGTTCGGGAAACATCGAACCTCTCCGGGAGTGGACATGATCGACGTCGGACGGACCGGTGTCTGGCTCAACCCGAGCCACGCACCCGACCCCGCCGCGGTGCCGGACGCCGCCGCCGAGCTCGAAGCCCTCGGGTACGGCACGTTCTGGATCGGCGGCTCACCCGCCCACGACCTTGGCCTGCCCGCCGCGGCGCTCGACGCGACGCGCACGCTCACCGTCGCCACCGGCGTCGCCACCATCTGGGACGGGCCGGCCGACGCGCTCGCCGCCCGCTACCGCGAGCTGGCCGGCCGACACCCGGACCGCTTCCTGCTCGGGCTCGGCGCAAGCCATGCCGCCCTCGCCCCGGCGTACGCGAAGCCGTTCAGCGCGATGGTCGACTACCTCGACGGGCTGGACGCCGCGGGCGTACCGGCAGCGGCGCGGGTGCTCGCCGCGCTCGGGCCGAAGATGCTGGCGCTGTCCGCGACGCGGGCCATCGGCTCCCATCCGTACCTGGTGACGCCCGAGCACACCCGGCAGGCCCGGGAGATCCTCGGCGCCGGGCCGCTGCTCGCACCCGAGCAGAAGGTCGTGCTGTCCACCGACCCGGCCGAGGCACGGGCGGTCGGCCGGGCCCGGCTCGCCGGGTACCTGGCGCTGCCGAACTACCTGGCCAGCCTGCGCCGCCTCGGTTTCGGCGACGACGACGTCGCCGACGGCGGCAGCGACCGCCTGGTCGACGCGCTGGTCGCCTGGGGCGACGCGGACGCGATCGCCGCCCGCGTCGCCGAGCACCGCGCGGCCGGTGCCGACCACGTCGCCCTCCAGGTACTCACCGCGCACGGCGGGCTGCCGCTCGCCGAGTGGCGAGCCCTCGCCCCCGCCGTACGCTGACGCGGCGGTCCACCGGCGTCCGGTGGGCCGCTGGTGGGTCAGCCGTCCTCGGACGACCCGGCCCCATCGACCGGTGCCGGGCGGCGGCGACGCGCGACGAGCAGCAACGCGACCCCGCCGCCGAGCAGCACCGCGGCGGCACCGCCGACGAGCGACAGCGACGTACCGGTGGTCGGCAGGCCGTCGCCGCCGGCGGCACCGCCGGCGGGCCCGGACGCCGACGGTGCGGCGCTGCCCAGGTCGACGGTGAGCTTCCCGGTGGTGGCCACGGCCGGCTTGTCGTCGAGGTAGAACGCGGCCGGCTGCGTCACCTGGCGTACGTCGATGGCGGCGTCCACGTCGAACCACGCCTTGCAGGTCGCCGGCTTCGGCCCGCGGGGGATACCGCAGTAGAACGTGCCGGGATGGTCGAGGTCGTACTCGCCGCAGTGGTACCCGATGCACTCGTCCCGGTAGCCGAGGTGCTCCGAGTCGAGGTCGAGCAGCACGTAGCCGGCCTCGGCGAGGCCGGTCACCTGCACGATCACCTCGACCGTGTCCCCGGGCCGCACGGTCGTCGGGTGATAGCTGACCTGGATGCCGTACCAGTCGTCGTGCGGCGGCGGCGGTGTCGGCGACCCGGACGGGGCCGGGGTCAGCGACAGGCTCGCGGTCACGGTGCTGTCGTGGCCGTCGATCGTCGCGGTCATCGGCAGCGAGAACCGTTGCGGCGCGGCCACCGCGCCGACGCGGTAGTAGACGTTGATGACGCCGCGCTGGCCGATCTCGGTGGGGATCCGGCAGATCATGACGTCGGGCGGGCCGGTCTCACCGCACAGCGCGTTCGGGTCGAGGTTGATGTCGACGAACGTCAACGGTGCGGCCTTCATCGGTACGGCCAGCGTGTCGGCGCCGTCGCCCGAGCTGCGCGTGACGAAGACGAGCAGCTCGACCACGTCGCCGGCGTGCGCCGACGCCGGGTGGAACGAGGCGTCGAACGAGACGGGATCGGACGCCGCCGACCCGCTCGGGCTCGCGCTGGGGCCGGTCGACGGCGACGTCGAGGACGCCGGCGACGTCGACGGGGACGGGTCCGCGAGGGCCGGCGCCGCCAGCCCCACACCGAGGACAGCGGCCGCGGCCGCAAGGATGATCCGTGCTCTACGCATGATGGTCCGCCGTGGTCGGGTGGGGGCGTAACCGGGCAGCGGGCGCTGCGGCACCCGCTTCACGCCCGCCCGGTCGGCGGGGTTGCACCACGCGTCACCGCCGGCGGCGAGCCGCTCCTAGCTCACAGCCGGTCGGCGAGGCTGACGACCGTGACCGGCAGCGCCGAGTCCGCCGGGATGTCCAACCCCGACGGCGGTACGTCCGCCGCGACGAGATGCGATCCCAGCGCCGCGACCATCGCGCCGTTGTCGGTGCACAGCCCGGGCCGGGGTACGCGGGTCGTGATGCCGTGCTTCGCGGCGCGTTCGGTGACCATCGCGCGCAACCGCGAGTTGGCCGCGACGCCGCCGCCGACGAGCAGCGTGTCCACGCCCCGGGTACGGCAGGCGTCGATGGCCTTGCGGGACAGCACGTCGCACACGGCCTCCTGGAAGGAGGCGGCCACGTCGGCGACCGGTACGGGCTCGCCGGCACGTTCGCGGGCCTCGACCCAGCGGGCGACAGCGGTCTTCAGCCCGGAGAACGAGAAGTCGAAGCGGTGCCGTTCGAGGTCGCGCGGGGAGGTCAGGCCGCGCGGGAAGTCGATGGCGACCGGGTCGCCGTCGCGGGCGGCCCGGTCGATCGGCGGCCCGCCCGGGAACGGCATGCCGAGTAGCCGCGCCACCTTGTCGAACGCCTCCCCCGCCGCGTCGTCGATCGTCGCGCCGAGCGGCTCGACCCGGCCGGCCAGGTCCTCGACCTCCAGCAGCGACGAGTGCCCGCCCGACACGAGCATCGCGATCGCCGGTTCGGGCAGCGGCCCGTGCTCCAGGGTGTCCACGGCGACGTGCGCGGACAGGTGGTTCACGCCGTACAGCGGCTTGCCGGCCGCCAACGCGTACGCCTTCGCCGCGGCGACGCCGACCAGCAGCGCGCCGGCCAGCCCCGGGCCGGCCGTCACCGCGACGGCGTCCACATCGGACAGTCGTACGCCGGCGGTGTCGAGGGCCTGGCGCATCGTGCCGGCCATCGCGGCCAGGTGCGCCCGGCTCGCCACCTCGGGTACGACACCGCCGAACTTCGCGTGCTCGGCCATGCTCGACGCGATCGCGTCGGCCAGCAGCGTCGTGCCGCGCACCACGCCGATGCCCGTCTCGTCGCAGGACGTCTCGATCCCGAGCACCAGCGGCTCGTCGCTCACCGTTCCTCCTTCAGCATGACCAGCGCGTCGGTGTTCGTCGCCTGGTAGTAGCCGCGGCGCACGCCGACCGGGACGAACCCGTACCGCTCGTACAGCCGGCGGGCCGGCTCGTTGTCCACCGCGACCTCCAGCAGTACCCGGGTGGCGCCGCGGCGGGTCGCCTCGGCGAGCAGGTCGGTCAGCAGCGCGGAACCGATCCCGGCGTGCTGCCGGTCCCGGCGTACCGCGATGTTCTGCACCCACGCCTCGTCGGGCCCGGTCACCGCGAGCCCCGCGTACCCGACGATGTCGCGGCCGTCGCGGGCGATCCGGTAGTAGTGGCCGGCGGCCAGCTCGTTCCAGAACATCGCGGCGCTCCACCGCTCCGCCCCGAACAGGTCGTCCTCGATCGGCAGCAGCTCCCGGATGTGCCACCACCGCAACCGTACGATCGTCACCGCGTGGTCCCGGCCGCCTCCGGCAGAGTGGCCGTGCCCGCCTCCGGCGGGATGGTGGCCTTGGCCGCGGCGCTGATCGTCACGTCCGGGCGGCGCAGGTACCGCGGCTCCAGCAGCTCGGTCGGCGCGCCGGCGAGGATCCGCTCGGTGGCCAGCCCGACCAGCGCCGTACCCACCGGGTAGCGCGGCTCGTCCGCCACCGGCAGCCCCAACACCTCCGCGTACGTCGCCGCGCCGGCGCCGAGCGCCCGCTCGGCGTCCACGGTGACGTCCGCCGGCTTCGCGACGGCCGGGCCGTCCTGCCGTACGCCGTCGACGTAGAGCGCCCAGTACACCTCGCGGCGGCGCGCGTCGGTCGCCACCAGCACCCGGCCGGGCCCGGCCACGGCGCCGACGGCGTCGAGCGAGCACACCCCGTACACCGGGATGTCGAGGGTCTGCGCCATCGCCGTCGCCGTCACCAGGCCGATCCGCAGCCCGGTGAACGGTCCCGGCCCCGTCCCGGCGACCACCGCGTCGAGCTGCCCCGCGGTACGCCCGGCCGTCGCCAGGACCTCGGCCACGGACGGCGCCAGAAGCTCGCCGTGCGCCCGCGCGTCCACGGTCACCGCCGAGGCCAGCTCCCGTACACCGGTCTGGTCCACCTCGGCGAGCACCGCCGTCACCGCCGCCGTCGCCGTGTCCACTCCAAGCACCAACACGCCCACAATCCTGCCTCGCCGCGCTCCGCGGTGACGCGCGGACTCCACCCGGTGGCGCCCGGGCGCCCGGAATCGCCGTCGTTGCGCCGAACGGTGCGGTTCGCCTCAGTGACCGTCAGCACCGACGTCCCCACCGTGCCGGTCGGTTCCGGGCGGCCCGCCGGCCGCGCCAGCGTGCTCACCCCGAGCCACACCAGGTACCCGGCGCCGAGCACGGTCAGCACCGTGAGCAGGCTCGCCGACCGGGCGACCAGCACCACCACGCCGGCCACCGCGAGCAGCGTGTACCCGGCGTACCCGGCGACGAGCCCGGTGACCGCCGGGACCACCAGGCGGCCCCGCAGCCCGGCCGCGATCGCGTACGCCCAGTCGGCACCGGGCGTGCACACCAGCAGCAGGTCCACCGCCAGGAACGCGATCATTCGGCGACCCCGACTACCTGCTCCGCGTCGCCACCACCGACCTGGCCGCCTACCAGCAGCTGTTCGACGAGCAGCTCGCTCCGCTGCCCGACGTACAGCGCCTGACCTCGACGCTGGTGATGAAGCAGGTCATCGCCGACCGCCCGCTGCCCGGTCCGCCGCGGCGCTGAGCGTCCGCGGTCAGATCAGCGCCGTACCGCGGAAGAGGGTGTTCGTGGCGCCGCCGACCCACACCGTGCCATCGTCGTCGGCGGTGATCGTGATGTCGCCGGCCCGGCCGAGCCGGGCGCCCTGCGAGACGCGGTAGCGGCCGGACACCGCGCCGGTACGGGTGAGCCACTGCGCGACGGAGGCGTTCATGCTGCCGCAGACCGGGTCCTCCGCGATGCCCGCGCCGGGCGCGAACGTACGCAGCTCGTAGGCGTGCGGCGACCCCTCCGGGTACGCGCCGACCGCGCCGACCATCGCGTCCGGGATCCGCGCCAGGTCGGGCTCCAGGTCGAGCACCTCCTGCGCGGTCGCCAACCGTACGACGGCCCAGCCGGGACCGTTGTCCACCCACTGGTGGGAGATCACCCGGTCGCGCTCGATGCCGAACGCGGCCGCGATCCGCGCCACGTGCTCCTCGGCCAGTTCCCCGGTCCGCAGCGACGGCGGGGCGGCGAACGACAGCGTCCGCGCACCGCGGCGTACTTCGACGAGGCCGGCCGGGCACTCCTGCACGACGCGGTCCGCGTCGCGTGGGGTACCGCCGTGTTCCAGCCAGGCGTGCGCCGTGCCGAGCGTGGGGTGACCGGCGAACGACAGCTCGCCGCCGAGGCTGAAGATCCGTACCCGGTAGTCGGCGGCGGGGTCCGACGGCGGCAGCACGAACGTCGTCTCGGACAGGTTCGTCCAGCGCGTCACGCGCAGCATCTCGTCGTGGTCGAGGCCGTCGCCGTCGAGCACGACGGCGACCGGGTTGCCGCGGTACGGCGTCGGGGAGAACACGTCGACCTGCGCGAACGGACGTACACGGGGCATGCCGATCACCTTCTCGTGAGCCGGGACCACCAGACGAGCCTGCCACGAGCGGATCGGTCAGGCGTCGCAACCGATCCCGTCGCCGTCCCGGTCGAGGTCGTAGATGTCGGTGCCGACCACCCGCACCGGCCCCTGCACGTACGCCGGGCCGTTGCCGCCGCCACCCGCGCAGTCCACGTCGCTCGCCACCGGTACGCACGCGCCGCTGTAGTTCGGGTCGCAGTTCGCCGCCGCCGCCGTCTTCGTACCGACCGCGACGACGCGCGTCACCGGCTGCCGGGTGACGACCGTACGCACCAGCCGGCGCGACCGCTCCACCCCGTCGACGTAGCGCACCTCGTACGTGCGGGTGCGGACGCCGGTGACGCCGGCGGTGCGTACCTCGGTGGTGCCCTTGTCCATCGACGCGTCCTGGACGGTGCGCGTCTGGTAGGGGATCGACTGGGCCTCGGTCACGGTCCGCGTCTCCACCGACGGCGACGGGCTGGCCGACGGCGACGCGGACGGCGACCGGCTCACCACCGCGGCGCGCGGTCGCGCGGACGCCGCGCGGTTGCCGTGCCCGGCCGGCGATCCGCACCCGGCGAGCAGTCCGGCGGACACCGTCAGCAGAGCAACACCCAGTACCCACACCCTCGATCTCATCGTCACAGTCTGGGTACGGACCACGACGGATGGTCTCGGCAAACCGGACGGACGCGGACGCCGTTGCGTCGGTTCGCGGCGGCCGACAGGTCGGACGGCACCGGCCGGACGTCTCGCGCACGGGGGGCCGTACGGCGTGGGAGCCTTGGACGGCATCGAATCACGAGGAGGCACCGTGGGCGAGTGGGAACTGACGAGGACGCACGGCGACGTGCGGTGGGACAGTTTCGGCCCGGACGACGGCGAGCCCGTGGTGTTGCTGCACGGCACCCCGTTCTCCTCGTACGTCTGGCGGCACGTCGCCGCCGCCCTCGCGACCCGCTTCCGCGTGTACGTCTGGGACATGCCCGGCTACGGCGCCTCCGCGATGTACGACGGGCAGGACGTCTCGCTCGGCGCGCAGGGCCACCTGTTCGCCGACCTGCTGCGGCACTGGCGGCTCGACGCGCCGGCCGTCGTGGCGCACGACTTCGGCGGCGCGGTGGCACTGCGCGCGCTGCTGCTGCACGGCGCCCGGTACCAGCGGCTCGCGCTGCTCGACCCGGTCGCCCTCGCGCCGTGGGGTTCGCCGTTCTTCCGGCTGGTCGGCGCGCACGCCGCTGTCTTCGAGCGGCTGCCGCCGCACCTGCACGCCGCGCTGGTCCGCGAGTACGTCTCGTCGGCCAGCTCGCCCGGGCTGCATCCGGCGACGCTGGACCGGCTGGTCGCGCCGTGGCTGACCGAGGCCGGGCAGTCCGCGTTCTACCGCCAGATCGCGCAGGCCGACCAGCGTTTCACCGACGAGATCGAGCCCTCGTACGGTGACGTCGAGGTGCCGGTGCTCGTCTGCTGGGGCGCGGACGACGACTGGATCCCCGTGGCGAAGGCGTACGAGCTGCACGAGCGGCTGCCGACGTCCCGCCTGGCGCTGCTGCCCGGCGCGGGCCACCTCGGTCAGGAGGACGCGCCGGCGGAGCTCACCGCGCAGCTGCTCGCGTTCCTCGCGGACGCGCGGTAGACGTCAGAGCGTCGCGAGCCGGTCCGCCCAGTCGCCGCCGCGCGGGACCAGCGTCACCTCGCGTACGTCGTCGTCGCGCCGGTCGATCCGCACCTCCAGCCGGGAGGCGCTGAGCTGCTCGACGAGGCCCTCGCCCCACTCGACGACGGTCACCGAGTCCTCGACGGACGCGTCGAGGTCGAGGTCGTCGACCTCCAGCACCCCGCCCAGCCGGTACGCGTCGACGTGCACCAGCGGCGCCCGCCCGTCCGGGCCCGGCCGGTGCACGCGGGAGATGACGAACGTGGGGCTGGTGACGGCGCCGACCACGCCGAGGCCGGCGCCGATGCCCTGGGTCAGCGCGGTCTTGCCGGCGCCGAGCGGGCCGACGAGGACGACGAGGTCGCCGGCGCGCAGCACCCGGCCGAGCCGTTCCCCGAACGCCCGGGTGTCCTCCACAGTGGACAGTACACAGTGGACAGTTGAGATCACGTCCTGCTCCGTCATCGCTTCTTCGCCGCCCGTTCCAGCAGGGCGAGCAGTGGTGTGTCCACCACGTCGGGATATTCCAACAGCGCCATGTGACCCGAGTCCGGCACCACGACCAGCTCCGCCGACGGCAGGAGCCGGGCGATCTCGTCGGCGTGCGCCAGCGGCGTGAACAGGTCCTTGTCCCCCGCGACGACCAGGACATCGGTGTGCCGCAAGGCGTTCAGCGCTTCGTACCGGCTGTGCGTGAACAGCGTGCCCAGGTACGCGGCGATCACCTCGATCGAGGTCCGCGCGTTCATCCGCTCCACGTACGCCACCACGGCGGCGCTCGGCGGCTGGCCGCCGAAGCCGTACCGCCGGGTCAGCAGGTACGCGACGTCGGTGGCGGCGCCGCGCGCCCGGTCGATGACGCCCGGCGTCAGCTTCGCCGCGCCGGCCAGCACCGGCAGCAGCCGGGCCCGCGCGCGGGGCAGCACGTTCGGCAGGCCCAGCGGTACCTCGTCGAGCTTGCCCGCGGACGTGGAGATCATCGCGACCGCGCGGACCCGACCGCGCTTCCCGAACAGCTCCGGGTGCTGCTCGGCCAGCGCCATGATCGTCATCGCGCCCATCGAGTGCCCGACGAGCGCCAACGGCCCGTCCGGCGCGACGGTCTCGATCACCCGCCACAGCGCCGACCCCAACGCCTGGATGCTGTAGTCCCCGGCGGCCAGCCGCCCGGAGCGCCCGTGCCCCGGCTGGTCGTACGCGACGACCCGGTACCGCGGCGACACCGACTCGGCCAGCGCCCGGCGCTGGAAGTGGAACGTGCCCATGTCCAGCGCGTACCCGTGCACGAGCACGACCGTCAGGTCGGGCTTGGCGCGCGAGCGCTTCCCGGCCGCCGGCGGCTCGACCACCTCGACGCGCAGGTCGACGCCCTCGTCGGTGGTGACCGCCGGCGCCGAGTCGTACGGCAGCGCGTCGAACGGCTCGTCCTGGTACGGGTCGGGTGCCGTCTTCGTGTTGCGTACCAACACCTTCTGCACGGCGATGCCGCCCGCCACGCCGGCCGCCGCGACACCGACGATCGCGCCGACGAGCCCGGCGGTACGCGCGCGCCGGCGCCGGTCCGGGGCCGCCATCAGGCGACCGGCGCCGGGTCGGGACCGCCGACGTACACCCGGCGGGCACGCGGGCCGATCCGGCTGACCACCTCGTAGCTGATGGTGGACAGCACGTCGGCCCAGTCGTCGGCGGTCGGCTCGCCGCCAGTACCGGGGCCGAACAGCACCGCCACGTCGCCGTCGACGACCGGGTCGTCGCCGGCGTCGACCACGAACTGGTCCATGCAGACCCGCCCGGCGATGGTGTGCCGGGCGCCGCCGACGAGCACCGGGCCGGAGCCGCTGGCGGCGCGCGGGATGCCGTCGGCGTACCCGAGGGGGATCACGGCCAGCGTCGTCTCCCGCGCCGTCGTGTACGTCAGCCCGTACGAGACGCCCTGCCCGGCCGGTACCCGCTTCACGATGAGCACCCGGGCGCGCAGTGTCATCGCCGGCACCAGAGGCGCGGCGGCCGGCCAGTCCCGGATCGGCGACAGGCCGTAGGTGGCGATGCCGGCGCGGACCAGGTCGAAGTGCGTGTCGGGCCGGGCGAGCAGCCCGGCCGAGTTGGCAAGGTGCCGGACCCGGGGCCGGAGCCCGGCGCGCTCCGCGACGGCGAGCGCGTCGGTGAACGCGTCGACCTGCCGGCCCACGCTCGGATCGTCCGGTACGTCGGCGCAGGCCAGGTGGCTCCACGCGCCGACGACCTCGATCGCACCGTCGGCCTGCGCCTTGGCCGCCGCGGTGACGACGTCCGGCCAGCGTTCGGCGGTGGCGCCGCCCCGGCCCAACCCCGTGTCGATCTTGAGGTGTACCCGCGCGGCGCGGCCGGCCCGCCGGCCCGCGGCGGCGACCTCGCCGACCTGCCGGACGGTGGCCGCGGACAGGTCGACGTCGCGCTCGACCGCACCGGCCAGCGGCGTACCGGGTGTGACGAGCCAGGCCAGCAGCGGCGCCGCGATCCCCGCGTCACGCAGCTCGTACGCCTCGTCGAGGGTGGCGACGCCCAGCCAGGTGGCGCCGCCGCGCAGCGCGGCACGGGCCGCCGGCACCGCACCGTGCCCGTACCCGTCGGCCTTGACGACGGCCATCACCTCGGCCGTGGTCAGCCCGCGCAGGTGCGCGACGTTTCCGGTGAGCGCATCGAGGTCGACCAGCGCTTCCGCCTGCCACATGGGTCCAGTCTCGCAGGCTCGGGGCGGCATCCGCATCCGTGGCCGGTCGGGGTGATCGTGTCGGCGACCGCC
Source organism: Actinocatenispora sp. (assembly GCA_036503555.1). Lineage (GTDB taxonomy): Bacteria > Actinomycetota > Actinomycetes > Mycobacteriales > Micromonosporaceae > Actinocatenispora. The sequence continues at coordinate 41,263 of DASXWQ010000016.1, read as the reverse complement.
CGCACCCCCCAGTACCGGACGGTCACCGACACGAGAACAGCACCTGTCGGTGCCGAGCCCAACACGAAGTGTCAGGAGCCCCATGATGCCTGGTAACCGGTACCCCGTACAACGGAACTTACATTTCCGGGTACGCGGTTCCGCCGGCCGGCGACGCTCGGTAGCCGCACGGGGTTCCGGGGCGGACCGGCCCGCATCGCCGATCGGTCCGACCACTACCGCTGGTAGCGCTGCGACTTCGGCATCTGAAAGGCCATCGCGGCCCGGTCAGCCGGTCAAGGAGTGCACAACGGGCCGAAGGGACGCAAGAACGTTCACCGCGGTCACCGGCCCGCCGGCCGCCGCGTACCGGCCGGCGAGGCCGTGCACGAACGCCGCCGCCAGCGCCGCCCGATCCGCCGGCAGCCCGGCCGCCAGCAGCGAACCCAGCACGCCCGACAGCACGTCGCCGCTGCCGGCCGTGGCCAGCGCCGGACTGCCCGTCGAGTTGACCAGACACGTACCGTCCGGCGCGGCGACCACCGTCCGGTCGCCCTTCAACAGCACCACCACGCCCAGCCGCGCCGCCAGGTCCCGCGCCGCCGCCGGCCGGTCCGGCCCCGGCTCCGCGCCCGCCAGCCGGGCGTACTCCCGGTCGTGCGGGGTGAGCACCGTCGGCGCGGTACGCCCCGCCAGCCAGCCCGCCGAGTCCTCCGCCAGCAGCGTCAACCCGTCCGCGTCCACGCACACCGGTACGTCCGACGCGAGCGCCGCCCGCAGCTCGCCCTTCGCCCGTACGTCGGTGCCCAGGCCCGAGCCGACCACCCACGCCTGCACCCGGCCCGCCTCGTCGACCCGGTCCGCGATCACCGCCTCCGGCCAGCGCAGGCGCACATGGTCGGCGGCGTGCCCGGCGTACCGGACGAAGCCGGCCGGGCCGGCGAGCGCGCCGCCCACCGACAGCACCGCCGCCCCCGTGTACGCCTCCGAGCCGGTCGCCACCCCCACCACACCCCGGGTGTACTTGTCGGACGACGGTCCCGGCGTCGGCCACCACGCCGCCACGTCCGCGGCGTCCGGCACCGACAGGTCCGGCCGCGCGGGCAGGTACGGCGCGAGGCCGATGTCGACCAGCTCCACCAGCCCGGCGCGCGGCGCCGCCGACCCGACCACCAGGCACGGCTTGAGCGTGCCGAACGTGACGGTCACGTCCGCGACGACCGACTCCGCCGGCGCGTCCCCCGAGTCCACGTCCACCCCGGACGGTACGTCCACGGCCAGCACCGGCGCCCCCGCGAGCGCGCGTACCGCGGCGAGGGCGGCGGGCCGCAACCCCGGCCGGCCGCCGATCCCGACGATCCCGTCCACCACCAGGTCGGTACGCCCGTCGACAGAGTCGACGACCCGGCCACCCGCGGCGCGGAAGTCGGCCAGCCCGCCCGCGTGCGCGTGCTCCGGCGACAGCAGCAGCGCCCGTACGGCGGCGCCACGCCGGGCGAGCCGCGCGCCGGCGTACAGCGCGTCACCGCCGTTGTCGCCGGAACCCACCAGCAGCAACACGTGCGACGCGTACACGCCGCCCGCGGTGTCGGTGAGGATGCCCGCGGCGCGTACGGCGAGGCCGGCGGCGGCGCGCTGCATCAGCGTGCCGTCCGGCAGCGTCGCCATCAGCCGCTGCTCGGCCGCCCGCACCGCCGCCACCCGGTACGCGGGCCTCATGCCGCCCCCTCCGCGACGACCATGGCCGACGCGATCCCGCCGTCGTGCGACAGCGACAGGTGCCAGCGCTCGACGCCCTGGCCGCCGGCCGCCGCGGCGACGGTACCGGTGACGGTGAGCCACGGCCGTCCGGCGCCGTCGACGACGATCGCGCAGTCCCGCCAGTTGAGCCCGGTCGGCGCGCCGAGCGCCTTCGCCACGGCCTCCTTCGCCGCGAACCGTGCCGCCAGCGACTCTGGCGGACGCGGGGCGCCGACCGCGGTCACCCGCTCGTCCTCGGTGAACAGCCGCTCCGCCAGCAGCGGCGTCCGCCGCAACGCCCGCACGAACCGGTCCACCAGCACCACGTCCACACCGACACCGATGATCACGCCGTCCACCCTGACACACCCGCCGCACGGCTGGTGCAGACTGGCCCGATGAGCGAAGACGCCACGCAGCGCACGGCCCCGCTCGACGACGAGTACGGGTGGCTGGAGGAGATCACCGACGACCGCGCCCTGTCCTGGGTACGCCAGCGCAACGCCGGCACCGTCGACGCGCTCACCGACGGCCGGTTTCCCGAGCTGCGCGAGGCGATCCGGGAGGTACTGGACGCCGACGACCGGATCCCGTACATCACGCGGCGCGGCGGGTTCCGGTACAACTTCTGGCGCGACGCGGCACATCCGCGCGGGGTGTGGCGGCGCACCACGCTCGACTCGTACCGGACGGCGGAGCCGGCGTGGGACGTGCTGCTGGACCTGGACGCGCTGGCCGACGCCGAGGGCGAGAACTGGGTGTGGGACTCCGCGCAGGTCCTGCGCCCCGCGTACGAACGGGCGCTGGTCCAGTTGTCCCGGGGCGGCGCCGACGCCACCGTGGTCCGCGAGTTCGACCTGGTACGGCGGGAGTTCGTGGCGGACGGGTTCACGCTGCCCGAGGCGCGCACGTTCGTCGACTGGATCGACGCCGACCGGGTCTACGTCGGCACCGACGTCGGCCCGGGCAGCCTCACCACCGCCGGGTTCCCCCGGGAGGTGCGGGAGTGGCGGCGCGGTACGCCCGTCGCCGAGGCGCCCGTCGTGTTCCGCGGCGAGCCCGGCGACACGTACGTGACGGGCCACCACGACGACACGCCCTCCTACGAGCGGGACTTCGTTCGGCGCGGCCTCGACTTCTACCGCGCCGAGCTGTACCTGCGCGACGGCGACGACCTGACCCGGCTCGACCTGCCGGCCGACGCGATCGTCACGGTGCGTCGGGAGTGGCTGCTCGTCGAGCCGCGTACGCCGTGGGGCGGCTTCCCGGCCGGCGCCCTCGTCGCCACCCGCTTCGACGACTTCCTGGCCGGCGACGCCGAGTGGGTCACGCTGTTCGAGCCGGACCCGCACAGCGCGCTGTCCGACTACTCGTGGACCCGGCACCACCTGATCCTGACCGAGATGCGCGACGTGGCGAGCCGGCTCACCGTGCTCACCCCGACTCCGTCGGGGCCGTGGCGGCGCGCCGAGCTGGCCGGCGTACCGGAGCTGTGCGCGGCGTCCGCGCACGGCACGGACGCCGACACCGACGACGAGTACCTGCTGGAGGTCACCGGCTTTCTCACCCCGACGACCCTCTCGATCGGCGTCCTCGACGCGGATCGTTCCCCCGCGGCCTCCGCGGAGGAGGGCACGTCGGTCGGTGCGACGCCCGTGAAGCGCGCCCCGGCGTACTTCGACACGGCCGGTCTCGTGGTGCGGCAACACTTCGCGACGTCGGCGGACGGCACCCGCGTGCCGTACTTCGTCGTCGGCCCGGACACCGACGAGCCGGTACCCACGATCCTCTACGGGTACGGCGGGTTCGAGGTGCCGTGGCAGCCGACGTACTCGGGCACGCTCGGCCGGGCGTGGCTCGCCCGCGGCGGCCGGTACGTGCTGGCCAACATCCGCGGCGGCACCGAGTACGGCCCGGCCTGGCACTCCGGCGCCATCCGCGAGAACCGTCGCCTGGTGTACGACGACTTCGCCGCCGTCGCCCGCGACCTCGTCACGCGCGGGCTCGCCACCGCGTCCGGGCTCGGCGCGCACGGCGGCAGCAACGGCGGCCTGCTCGTCTCCGTCATGCTCACCGTGTACCCGGAGCTGTTCGGCGCGATCGTCGCGCAGGTCCCGCTCACCGACATGCGCCGGTACCACCGGCTGCTGGCGGGGCCGCTGTGGGTGGCGGAGTACGGCGACCCGGACGACCCCGACGACTGGGCGTTCATGCGGGAGTTCTCGCCGTACCACCGGGTCCGCGCGGACGGCGACTACCCGCCGGTGCTCTACACGACCTCCACCCGCGACGACCGGGTGCACCCCGGGCACGCCCGCAAGATGGTCGCCCGGATGCTCGGGTACGGCCACGACGTGACCTACTACGAGAACATCGAGGGCGGCCACGGCGGCGCCGCCGACAACGCGCAGGCCGCCTTCATGTCCGCCCTCGTCTACGAGTTCTTCCACCGCCACCTGCCCTGACCACCCGGGAAACCCGAGCCCCTCGACCATGGGTTCCACGGCTACTGGTCGCGGCGGATCACCGACGAGCACCGCCTCGTCTACAAGATCAGCGGCGAGGAGATCCGGATCGCCGCCTGCCGGTACCGCTACGAGGACGGATCTCGGACTACTCGACGGTGACGGACTTGGCGAGGTTGCGTGGCTGGTCGACGTCGTGGCCGCGGGCGGCGGCGATCTCGCACGCGAGCACCTGCAGCGGCACGGTCGTCACCAGCGGCGCCAGCAGCGTCGGCGTACGCGGGACGTGGACGACGTGGTCGGCGTGCGGCAGGACGGCGGTGTCGCCCTCCTCGGCGATCGCGATGACGCGGGCGCCGCGCGCGCGTACCTCCTGGATGTTGGAGATGATCTTGTCGTGCAGCACGGCCCGGCCGCGCGGCGACGGGACGACACAGATCACCGGCGTACCGGCGTCGATGAGGGCGATCGGGCCGTGCTTCAGCTCGCCCGCCGCGAACCCCTCCGCGTGCATGTACGCCAGCTCCTTGAGCTTCAGCGCACCCTCCAGCGCCACCGGGTAGCCGACGTGCCGGCCGATGAACAGGACGGACGGCGCGGCGCCGAGCGAGCGGCCCAGCTCGCGTACCGGCTCCATGGTGGCGAGGACCTCCTCCACCTTCGACGGCATCGCCTGGAGCTGGGCGACGACGGCGGCGACCTCGTCGGCGTACTTGATGCCGCGTACCTGGGCGAGGTGCAGGCCGACCAGGTAGCAGGCGACGAGCTGGGTCAGGAACGCCTTCGTCGAGGCGACCGCGACCTCCGGCCCGGCGTGCGTGTAGAGCACCGCGTCGGACTCGCGCGGGATGGTCGAGCCGTTCGTGTTGGAGATGGCGAGCACGCGGGCCTTCTGCACCTTCGCGTGCCGCAGCGCCATGATCGTGTCCATCGTCTCGCCGGACTGCGAGATCGCCACCACCAGCGTCGACCGGTCCAGCACCGGGTCGCGGTAGCGGAACTCGCTCGCCAGCTCCACCTCGCACGGGATCCGCGTCCAGTGCTCGATCGCGTACTTCGCGACCAGCCCCGCGTGGTACGCCGTGCCGCACGCCACGATGAAGATCTTGTCGACGTCGCGCAGGTCCTGGTCGGACAGGCGTACCTCGTCGAGCGTGATCTCGGCCGCGTCGGTGAGCCGACCGCGCAGCGTGTCCGCGAGGGCCTTCGGCTGCTCGGCGATCTCCTTGAGCATGAAGTAGTCGTAGCCGCCCTTCTCGGCGGCGCTCGCGTCCCAGTCCACGTGGTACTCGCGGGTCGCGGCCGGCGCGCCCGCGAAGTCGGTCACCTCGATGCCGTCCGGCGTGATCGCGACGACCTGGTCCTGCCCCAGCTCCACCGCGTCCCGCGTGTACGCGATGAACGCCGCGACGTCCGAGGCGAGGAAGTACTCGCCGGCGCCGACGCCGGCCACCAGCGGCGAGTTGCGGCGCGCCCCGACGACCAGGTCCGGCTCGTCGGCGGACACCGCCAGCAGGGTGAACGCCCCCTCCAGCCGCCCGGCGACGGTACGCATCGCCGCGGCCAGGCCGCCGGCGGCGGGCAGCTCGGCGGCGAGCAGGTGCGCGACAACCTCCGAGTCGGTGTCGCTGGCGAACTCCGTACCCGCGTCCTCCAGCTCGTCGCGGAGCCGGGCGAAGTTCTCGATGATGCCGTTGTGGATGACCGCGACGCGGTCGTCGGCGGAGGTGTGCGGGTGGGCGTTGCGGTCGGTCGGCGCGCCGTGCGTGGCCCAGCGGGTGTGCCCGATACCGGTGGTGGCGGTGGCGAGACCGTCATCGGCCGGGTGCTCGTCGAGCGCCTTGCACAGGTTCGCCAGCTTGCCCGCCCGCTTCGCCGAGCGGAGCGTCCCGTCGGAGACGACCGCGATCCCCGCCGAGTCGTACCCCCGGTACTCCAGCCGCCGCAGGCCGTCCACCACGATGCCGGACGCCGGCTGAGTCCCGACGTACCCCACGATGCCGCACATAGTTCGGCAGCCTAGCGGAGAAACGCGCAGGACCAGTGCGCGGTTCGCGGAGTGTCGAGCTGGCCATTTGCGCGTTTCGGGAACGAAAGGCCTCGTTCACCGGGGCGACGCGGCCCCGTCGCCTCGCCGTGGTCAGCGCCGAACCGGCCAGGATCAACACCAGCCCCACGCCCGCCGCCGGCGTCAACCGCTCGCCCGCCAGCACCCCGTAGGTCACCGAGAACGCCGGCGCCAGGTACGACACCAGGCTCGCACGCCCCGCGCCGGACCGCGCCACGATCGCGTTGAACAGGGCGAAACCGCCTGCGGTACAAGCGATCCCCAGTACCGCGAGCGCCACGATCGAGCCGGCCGGCGGCACCGCCCGAGGCAGGTCGGCCGCCGCGAACGGCACCACCGCCAGCGCCGCCACACCCTGCCCGGCCGCCGTCACCGGCAGCGCCGGTACCCCCGGCAGCAGCCGGCCCAGCAGCAGCGCACCCACCGCGTACGAGACGGCGGCCGCGGTGACCAGCAACACGCCGACGGGATCCGGACGGCCGGCGCCGAACGGGTCGGCGAGCACGATCACGCCCATCAGCCCCACCGCGACACCGACCAGCGCACCGGCCCGCGGCGCACCGCGCCGCGGACCCACCAGCGGGGCCAGCAGCACCACCCAGACCATCTGCGTCGACACCAGCATCGACGCGAGCCCGGACGGCACCCGCCCCTCCCCGTACGCGATCAGCAGGTACGGACACACCATCTCGACCACCGCGAACACCGCGAGCCGGCCCCACCGCCCCGACAGCGCCGCGAACGACCGCGGCCCCGCGACGAGCGCGAGCACCACGGCGCCGATCACCAGCCGGCCGAACACCACCACCGGCGCGGCCATGCCCGCGAGCGACCACCCGATGAACAGGTACGAGGCGCCCCACACCGCGGACAGCACGAGCAGCGAGAGCCAGGAACGTCGAGTCACGACAGCCACTCTCGGTCGAAACGGTCGACAGCAGTAGTGCCGAATCCGGTGAGGGGTGTTAAGCAGTACTGATGATCGACGTGCCCCGGCTACTGGTCCTGCGTACGGCCGCCGCGCGGGGCAGCATGGCCGCCGCCGCGCGCCAGCTGCGGATCACCCCGTCGGCGGTGTCACAGCAGGTCGCGGCGCTGGAACGGCAGGTCGGGGTGCCGCTCGTCGAGCGCCGTACGACCGGCATCACGCTGACCGCGCCGGGCCGCCGGCTGGTGGCCGCCGCCGACACGATCGCCGCCGAACTGGCCAAAGCGGAGCGTCACATCGCCGACATCGCCGCCGGGAACCGCGGCAGCCTCACCGTCGCCACGTTCGCCTCCGCCGGTCAGCGGCTGCTTCCGCAGGCGGTCAGCGCCCTCGCCGGCGACCGGCCGCACGCCGAGGTCAAGGTGATGGAGGCCGAGCCGTACGCGGCGGTACCCATGGTCCGGCGCGGCGAGGCCGACGTCGCCGTCGTCTACCACTTCGCCACGCCCCGCCCACCCGACGACTGGGGCGTCGGCGACACCCTCCGGTACGTGCCGCTCCGCCGCGACCCGGTCCGCGTCGTGCTCCCCACCGGCCACCGGCTCGCCCACCACGGCACCGTACGGCTGGCCGACCTCGCCGACGAGCCGTGGGTACAGGGCTGGGCGGACGTCGGCGAGATGCTCGACCACTACGCGGCCGTCGCAGGCTTCCGGCCCCGCGTCGCCTGCTACGCCAGCGACTACCTGTTCATGCAGTCCGTCGTCGCCGCCGGCATGGGCGTCGCCCTGGTACCCACGGTCGCGCTGGTCACCGACGCCCCTCGGCCGGCCAGTCCTTCGGCCGCTCCGGACGACCCTCCGCGCACGCCGGGCGGCGCCCGGCCCGCCACGGACGATCCCCGGTCGGCACCGCCCGACGACCCCGGCGACGCGTCGGTGGACGGTGGGCTCGTCGCGCTGCCCGTCGACCCCACCCCGATCCGGTACGTCGGCGCCGTGCACCCGACCGACCGCTGGCACTCGCCGCTGGTCGAGGAGCTGCTCACCCGGCTGCGCGCCACCGTCGCCGACTGACGCACGGGCGACAGCTCGGTAGCATCCGGGCATGACGTACCCGCCGCCCCCGGGCCCACCCCCGCACGGTCCCGCGCAGCCGGGCGCTCATGGTCGCGCTGATCGCCGCGCCGACGGTCCTGCTGGTCCTGGCGTTCACCCTGCTGCCGCAGCTGCTGTCCTGAGGGCGGTCAGGCCGGACTGACCGACCGTACGGTGGCGGCGATGGACTCGGCGGTCTCGTCGGCCTGGCTCTGCGTCGCGGCCTCGACCATGACGCGGATCAGCTGCTCGGTCCCGGAGGGTCGCAGCAGGACCCGGCCGGTGTCGCCGAGCGCGGCCTGCGCGGCGGACACCGCGTCGACGACCTGCGCGGCGGTGGCGGCGGTCTTGTCCGCGACCCGCACGTTCGTCAGCACCTGCGGCAGCGGGCGTACCACGGAGGCCAGGTCGGCCAGGCTGCGGCCGGTGTCGGCCATCCGGGCCAGCAGGTGCAGGGCGGTCAGGGTGCCGTCGCCGGTCGTCGCGTGCGCGGGCATGACGACGTGGCCGGACTGCTCGCCGCCGAGGGCGAGCCCGCGGGCCCGCAGCTCCTCCAGCACGTACCGGTCGCCGACGGCGGTGGTGGCGACCTCGATGCCGTACTCGCGCATCGCGAGGTGCAGGCCTAGGTTGCTCATCACGGTCACGACCAGGACGTCGTCGGTCAGCGTCTTCGCGTCCCGCATGGCCAGCGCCAGGATGCCCATGATCTGGTCGCCGTCGACGGTCGTACCGTCGGCGGTCACGGCCAGGCAGCGGTCGGCGTCGCCGTCGTGCGCGATGCCGGCGTCCGCGCCGTGCGCCCGGACCGCCTCGGCCAGGCCGCCCAGGTGGGTCGAGCCGCAGTTCTCGTTGATGTTGAGCCCGTCCGGCTCGGCGTGGATCGCGATGACCTCCGCACCGGCCCGCCGGTACGCCTCCGGGCTGACCGCGCTCGCCGCCCCGTTCGCGCAGTCGACGACGATCTTCAGCCCGTCCAGCCGGTGCGGCAGCGTACCCAGCAGGTGCTGCACGTACGTCTCGGCGCCCTGCGCGTACTCCCGGACCCGGCCGATGCCGGCGCCGGTCGGCCGGGACCAGCCCTCGGGTGCCAGGACGATCCGCTCGATCTGCTCCTCGACCTCGTCCGGCAGCTTCTGCCCGCGGGCGGCGAACAGCTTGATCCCGTTGTCCGGCATGGGGTTGTGACTGGCGGACAGCACGACACCGAAGTCGGCGCCGGTCTCGGCCACCAGGTCCGCCACCGCGGGCGTGGGCAGCACGCCGACCCGGAGCACGTCCGTACCGGCGCTGCACAGCCCGGCCACGACGGCGGCCTCCAGCATGTCGCCGCTGGCCCGCGGGTCACGGCCGACGACCGCGACCGGCCGTCGACCGGCCGACGCGCTGCCTCCGGCGGAGGCCGCGGTGGGGTCGCCCCCGGACGACAGGACGTGCGCGGCGGATACCGCGACGCCGACCGCCAGCTCGGGTGTCAGCGCGGCGTTCGCGAGACCCCGTACCCCGTCGGTACCGAACAGCCGGCCCATCCACACCGTCCCTTGCGTCTCGTCGCCGTCGGCGTTCGTTCAACCGCCGGCCATCTTCCCCGTACAGCACTTCGGCCGGACACGACAACCGTGCCCGGCCGAACGGCGGTCCCGGCACCACGTCGGAACGCGTGGGCCGGACCAGCAAACTAGCGCTTGGAGTACTGAGGAGCCTTGCGCGCCTTCTTCAGGCCGTACTTCTTCGACTCGACGGCGCGGTCGTCGCGAGTGAGGAAGCCGGCCTTCTTCAGCGCCGGGCGGTGGTCGGGGTCGACCTCGCACAGGGCGCGGGCGATGGCGAGACGCAGCGCGCCCGCCTGCCCGGTGATGCCGCCGCCCTTGAGGTTGGCGTGCACGTCGTACGCCTCGACGCGCTCGGCGGTCACCAGCGGCTCCTTGACGAGCTGCTGGCTGACCTTGCTCGGGAAGTACTGCTCAAGGGTGCGGCCGTTCAGCTTGAACTGGCCGGTGCCCGGAACGAGGCGCACCCGGACGATGGCTTCCTTGCGGCGGCCCACGGTCTGCACCGGGCGGTCCGCGGCGCGCGGCGTCGGGATCGGCTCGACGGCCTCGACGACGGTCTCTTCGATGGCGCTGGTCAACGCTTCTCCCTGCCCTTACTGCGCGATCTGGGTGATCTCGAACGGCGTCGGCTGCTGCGCCGTGTGCGGGTGCTCCGGGCCGGCGTAGATCTTCAGCTTCTTGAGGATCTGACGGCTGAGCTTGTTGTGCGGAAGCATGCCCTTGACGGCGAGCTCGACGGCCCGCTCGGGACGCTTCTCCAGCAGCTCGGTGTAGCCGATCTGCTTCAGACCGCCCGGGTAGCCGGAGTGCCGGTAGGCGACCTTCTTCTCGCGCTTGTTGCCGGTCAGGGCCACCTTGCTCGCGTTCACGATGATCACGAAGTCGCCGGTGTCCATGTGCGGGGCGAAGGTCGGCTTGTGCTTGCCGCGCAGGAGCTGGGCAGTCTGGCTGGCGAGGCGGCCGAGCACGACGTCCGTGGCGTCGATGACGTGCCACTGGCGCGCAATCTCGCCCGGCTTGGGGCTGTACGTACGCACAGGTTTACCTTGTCTCGTCGTCGGTGTCTCGGGGTGCGGCCGCCTGAAGGTATCGACGCCCTGTCTCGGGCGCGCGGACGGTTCACGCAACAGCCCACAACGATACCTGGCAGCTTCCGGCACGGTCAAAGTGACCCCGCTCAGGCGCCCCAGGGTACCCGAACGTCCCGGCACGTCGTACGTGGGCGTCACGACAGGCCGGACGGGGGCCGCGGTGGGGGACGAAAACTGACCAAGATCGACATAGTGCGAAAGATCGTTTCAAGGAGCAGGATGCACCCAGCCGACACGACGCACCGCCCCCACGCGGTCGCCGAGGAGAAGCGGAGGTGTGCTCATGACAAGAGCCGACAGCCGTCGCCCGGTGGTGGCGACATGAGTGAGCGCCAGCGAGCGAATCATCGGTGCTGCGCGTTCGTGCCTCATGGCGGCTCGGAGCGAAGCGAGGAGCCGGCGTGAGCGCCGACGCGCCGGCCGGGCGGCAGCGACTCACCCGGGACCAGCGCAGTTCGTTCATCGCCGCACTGCTCGGCTGGACGATGGACGCGTTCGACTACTTCATCATCGTGCTCGTGTACGCGGAGATCGCCAAGGAATTCACGATGTCCTTGGAGGCGGTGGCCGTACTCACCACGGTGACGCTGGTCATGCGGCCGGTCGGGGCCGCCCTCTTCGGCCTGTGGGCCGACCGGGTCGGCCGGCGGGTACCGCTGATCACGTGCGTCTGCTTCTACGCCGTGGTCGGCTTCGTCTGCGCGTTCGCGCCGAACTTCACGGTCCTGCTGATCCTTCGCCTGCTGTACGGGATCGGCATGGGTGGCGAGTGGGGCCTCGGTGCCGCCCTGGCGATGGAGAAGATCCCGGCCACCCGCCGCGGCTTCTTCTCCGGCGTCCTCCAGGAGGGGTACGCGTTCGGCTACCTGCTGGCGTCGCTGGCGTTCCTGCTGATCCACTCGACGCTCGGATTGTCCTGGCGGTGGATGTTCGCGCTGTCCATCCTGCCCGCGCTGATCAGCCTGATCGTCCGGGTCTCGGTACGCGAGTCCGAGGTGTGGGAGACCGCGGCCGCGCGCCGGCGGGCCACGAAGACGTCGATCGCGCAGGTCTTCTTCAACTGGAAGACGCTGCGCCGGTTCATCTACCTGGTCCTGCTGATGACCGCGTTCAACTGGATGAGTCACGGTACGCAGGACATCTTCCCGACGTTCCTCAAGGAGACCGACAACGGCGGCATCGGGCTCAGCGCCACGACGGCCACCTGGATCGCGGTCATCTACAACGTCGGCGCGATCCTCGGCGGCACCCTCGTCGGTACGTTGTCGCAGCGGTTCGGCCGGCGGATCTCGATCATCTTCTGCGCGGTGCTGGGGTTGCCGATCGTGCCGCTCTTCGCGTTCTCGAAGACGGCGGCGATGCTGTGCCTCGGCTCGTTCCTGATGCAGGTGATGGTGCAGGGCGCCTGGGGCGTCATCCCGGCGCACCTGACCGAGCTGTCGCCGGACGAGATCCGCGGGTTCTATCCGGGCGTGACCTACCAGCTGGGCAACCTGCTGGCCGCGCTGAACCTGCCGATCCAGCAGCACCTGGCCGCGACGCACGGGTACCCGTTCGCGTTGGCGGCGACGATCATCCCGGTGTTCTGCGTGGTGATCGTGCTGACCGCGATCGGGAAGGAGGCCCGCGGCATCGCCTTCGGTACGAAGGAGGCGTCCGCGGTCGCCACACCGGCGAAGACCTGACCGGAGCCGGGCCGGTGGCGCCGTCGCGCCACCGGCCCGGCCGTCAGAGGTAGAAGCCGCCGGCGGGACGGCTGGAGCGGGTGGTGCCGATCGCGTCGACGCCCTCGCGCAGGGCGAACAGCTCCGCCAGCGTCGCGCCGTCCGGCCCGACCTGGCCGGCGTCGCCGAGCCAGCGACTCGCCTCCTCGCGCGGCAGCGCACCGATCTCCACCGTGGCGAGGCAGCGGCCCGGCCGGGTGACCGCCGGGTGCAGCCGGGTGAGGTCCTCGTTGGTCGTGATCGCGACCAGCACCCGGCGCGACTGGCCGAGCAGCCCGTCGGTCAGGTTCAGCAGCCGGGCCAGCGCCTGGCCGCTGGTCCGCTTCGCGTCGCCGCGGATCAGCTCGTCGCAGTCCTCGAGCAGCAGCAACCGCCACCGCTCGTCGTCGGTGTCCTCGCCGTCCCCGAGCACCACGTCCATCAGGTACCCCGGGTCGGCGAACAGGTGCTCCGGGTCGAGTACGCAGTCGACCTGGCACCAGTCGTGCCACTGCCGGGCCAGCGAACGCAGCGCGGTCGTCTTGCCGGTACCGGGCTCGCCGTGCAGGAGCAGCAGCCGGCCCGCGGTCGGGCTGGGCCGGAACGCCATCACCCTGTCCAGCGCGGACGACACCGTACCGGCGTAGTTGCCGCGGATGTCGAGCCAGCTCGGCGCGTCCACCGGCCGTACGGTGCGGTAGCCGCCGCGGCGCGCCGAGTGGTACCAGAATCCCAGCTCGACCGCGCCCTCCTCGGCGTCCAGGACCGGCGCGCCGACGTCGCTGGTGGCGGACGCCAGGACCGACCGGGCCAGCTCGTCGCTGACCGCGGTGACGGTGACCTCACCGCCGCCGCCGCGCCACCGTACGGCGCGGAGCGTCCAGCCGTCGCCGGTGGCGAGGAGCGACTCGCGGCGGTCACCTGCCGCCTGGCGTACGGGGACCGCGCCGGGCGGCAGGAGCGTCGCGTCCGGCCGGATGTGGTCGAGCCGGGCGGTCCGCGCCCACGGCTGCGCGCCGTCCGCGAACGGCGTCAGCGACAGCGCGTCGACCACGTCGTACGTGGTGTCGGCGTCGTCCATGTGGACGACGATGGGCAGAGTCCGGACGGGGTCGACGCCGCCGGCGGGCACGGTCAACTCACGGGGGGTACTCACTCTTCGATGGTGTCAGCACCACGGCGGCCACGAACAGTGATGTCCCGCACCGCGAAACGGCTCAACCGCACCGTTTCCCGTCGTCCGCCGCCCAGACCCCGCGTGTCGATCATGCCGCCGGACTCAGAGGTAGAAGCCGCCGGCCGGCTCCGGGGTACTCCGCAGCTCGACCGGGGAACGGCCGGCGCGCAGCGCGAACAGCTGCGCGAGGGTGGCGCCGTCGGCCGGCGCGGTCGCCGCGTCGCCCAGCCACTCCTGCGCCTCCACCGCGGTGAACGCGCCGACCTCGATCTGCGCCAGGCACCGCCCCGGCCGTACGACGGCGGGGTGGAGCTGCTGGAGGTCCTCGTTGGTGGTGATGCCGACGAGGATGTTGCGGCCCTGGCCGAGCAGGCCGTCGGTCAGGTTCAGCAGGCGGGACAGGGCCTGGCCGGTGGCGTACTTCGCCTCGCCGCGGATCAGCTCGTCGCAGTCCTCCAACAGCAGCAGGCGGTACTTGCCGCCGTCGTCGGCGTCGTCGTCGCCCATCACCAGGTCCATCAGGTAGCTCGGCTCGGCGAACAGCTTCTCCGGGTCGAGCACGCAGTCCACCTGGCACCAGGACCGCCACGAGCGCGCCAGCGTACGCAGGGCGGTGGTCTTGCCGGTGCCCGGCGGGCCGTGCAGGAGCAGCAGCCGGCCGTTGACCGTCTCCGGGGTCATGTCCATCAGCGTCGCCAGCGCCGACGACACCGGCGGCGAGTAGTTGCCCCGGATGTCCGGCCACTCGCCGGCCGTGATCGTCCGCGTCGTCCGGTACGCGCCGCGCCGGGTCGAGTGGTACCAGAAGCCCATCTCGATCGACTCGGGCTCGGGCGCCGGCTCAGCGGCGACGCCGTCGATCGCGCGCTCCAGCACCGAGCGGGCCAGCTCCTCGCTGACCGCGGTGACCGTCACCTCGCCGCCGCCGCTGCGCCACCGTACGGCGCGGAGCGTCCAGCCGTCCCCGGCGACCAGCCGGGACTGCCGCGAGTCCTCGTGCACCACGCGCAGCAGCCGGCCGTCCTCCGGCAGCAGCGACGCCTCCGGTTTGATCCGGTCCAGCCGCTTCGTCCGGGCGTACGGCTGCTCACCGCTGGCGAAGCGCATCAGGGTCAGCGCGTCGACCACGTCGTACGGCTCGTCGGCGTCGTCGGTGGTGACCCGGATCGGCAGCACCGCGGAGACCTCGTCGGGCTCGGCGTGCGCGTGCGCACCCGGCTCCTTCGGCCCGGCGGCCTGCTGGGGGATGGACATGCCCTCTATCGTCACCCATCCCGCCCAGACGGGCGCAGCCCGGTCACCGTACGTCCCAGACCGGTTCGGGGGTCTCGGCCACCGTGCCGTCGTTGCCGAAGACCAGGAACCGGTCGAAGCCGCGGGTGAACCAGCGGTCGTGCGTGACCGCGAGGACCGTACCGGCGAACGACGCCAGGCCCTCCTCCAGCGCCTCGGCGCTGACCAGGTCCAGGTTGTCGGTCGGCTCGTCGAGCAGCAGCAGGGTGGCGCCGGACAGCTCCAGCATCAGCACCAGGAAGCGCGCCTGCTGCCCGCCGGACAGCGTGCCGAAGTCCTGCTCCGACTGCGCGGTCAGCTCGTACCGGCTGAGCGCCTTCATCGCCGCCGACCGGTCCATCCCGTCGCGCCGCTCGTCGCCGCGCCACAGGATGTCCCGCAACGTACGTCCGACCAGCTCAGGCCGGTCGTGCGTCTGGGAGAAGTGCCCCGGGCGTACCCGGGCGCCGAGGCGCGCCACGCCGGTGTGCGGTACCGGCGCCAGGTGCGTACCGGGGAGCACGGTGCCCGGCTCGGGGTCCGTCCCGCCGAGCGCGAGCAGGCGCAGGAAGTGCGACTTGCCCGTACCGTTGGCGCCCAGCACCGCGACCCGGTCGCCGTACCAGATCTCGGTGTCGAAACCGCTGGTCAGCGCCGTGCCGGACGGGGTGGACAGGGCCAGGTCGGTGCAGATGATCGCGCGCTTGCCGGTGCGGCCGCCGCGCAGGTTCATCCGGATGTCCTGGTCCCTCGGCGGCGCGGGCGGCGGCCCCGCCTCCTCGAACTTCGCCAGCCGCGTCTTCGCCGCCTGCAACCGGCTCGCCATGTCCGAGTTGTACTTCGCCTTCTCCCGGTACATCAGCACGAGCTGTTTGATCTTGGCGTGTTCCTCGTCCCAGCGGCGGCGCAGCTCCTCCAGCCGCTCGTACCGGTCGGCGCGCGCCTCGTGCCAGCTCGCGAAGCCGCCGCCGTGCGTCCACGAGCTGCCCGACTCCAGCGCCACCACCCGGTCCGCGGTGTTCGCCAGCAGCTCCCGGTCGTGGCTGACGTACAGGACGGCCTTGTCGGAGGCGTTGAGCTGCTCCTCCAGCCGCCGCTTCGCCGGTACGTCGAGGAAGTTGTCCGGTTCGTCCAGCAGCAGCACCTCGTCCGGACCGGCGAGCAGCAGTTCCAGCGCGAACCGCTTCTGCTCGCCGCCGGACAGCGTGCGCAGCACCCGGTCCTTCGCGTCGACCCACTCCGCGTCGAGTACCTCGATGGAGGCCGTGTCGAACGCCACCTCCGCCTCGTACCCGCCGGCGTCGCCCCACACCCCCAGCGCCTCCGCGTACCGGACCTGCGCCGCGCGGGCCGCGTTGGAGAACTTGCCGCGTACCTCGGCGTCCCGCATCGCGCGCTCGGCCGCGGCCAGCGCCGCACCCGCCTCCCGTACCCGGGGCGGGGCCAGCGACAACGCCAGGTCCTGCACCGTACGGTCGTCGGCGATCATGCCGATGAACTGGCGCATCACGCCCAGGCCGCCGGCGCGGGCGATCGCTCCGGTGGTCACCGGCAGGTCACCGGCCACCATCCGGACCAGCGTCGTCTTCCCCGTACCGTTGGCGCCCACCAGCGCCACCTTGGCGCCCTCACCCACCCGGAACGACACGTCCGCGAAGAGTTCCCGGCCGTCGGCGAGCACATGGCCGGCCCCGGCGACATCGACGTATCCCACGAGTAGCTGATTGTGCCGGCGTTCGCCGAGCTTGTCGCGCCGTTATCGCTCGTCGGCCCCCGTGACCGCGAAGACCCGGTACCCCTTCTGGCTGGCGTGCCGCTCCACCGCGTACCCCAGCCCGGTGAGCCAGCCGGCGAGCGAGTCGGCGCCGAGGTTGCGGGCGACGACCAGCCACGCCGTACCGCCCGGCGCGAGCCGCGGCAGCCACGTCGCGAGCAGGTCGTGCAGGGCGGGCTTACCGATCCGGATCGGCGGGTTCGACCAGATCTCGTCGAACACCACCCCGTCCGGTACCGCGTCGGGCGTCACCGGCACGATCCGGTCGGCGGCGCCCAGCGCGGTCGCGTTCTCGCGTACCAGGTCGAGCGCGCGCGCGTTGACGTCCACCGCGTACACGGTCGCGGCGGGCGCGCTGACCGCCAGGGCCGCCGCGATCGGCCCGTACCCGCAGCCCAGGTCGAGCAGCGTCCCGGCGCGGCGCGGCAGCGGCGCCTTGCGCAGCAGTACCGCGGTGCCCGGGTCCAGCCGGGACGCCGAGAACACGCCCGCCGACGCGGTCAGTTGCAGCTCCCGCCCCGCCACCGAGAACCGCACCGTCACCCGCGTCGCCGCCGCCGACGGCTCCGCCGAGAAGTAGTGCTCGCCCCCGCTGCCGGCGTCGGGGACGGCCGGCTCGGCGTCGCTGCCGGCGTCCGGGGCGGCGGGCTCGGCGTCGGTGGGCCGGCGGTCGGCGGGGGCCGCTCGTCCCGGGTCGGCAGGCTCGTTCGGCAACGCGGTGGTCCCCTCGGCTCGTTCGGTACGCTGGCGCGCATGACGCACCCGGACCCACGGTATCCGGGCGGCCTCCCGCCCAGGCACACCGATCGGGACGCCGCCGGGTACCCGGACCAACCGACGTCGTTCCAGCCGTACGACCAGGGCCAGCCACCCGACCAGGGCCCGGCCCGCCCGTACGACCAGGGCCAGCCGTACGACCAGGGCCGGCCGCGCGAGCTGGGGTCGACGTACGCCCAAGGGCAGCCCTACGTGCCGGGACCGGCGCACGCGCCGGGGCCGACGCTCGGGGCGCCGCCGCCGAGCCCGTTCGCGCCGGCGCCGGGCTCGGGGGTGCCGTCGCGGCCGTTCGGCACCGGCATGCCGCCGGGCGAGCCGGTACGCCCGTTCGACCAGCCCCGCCCGCCTCACCCCACCGGTACGCCGGTGCCGCCGCGCCGCGACGGCCCGCGCCGCTGGCCGAAGGTGCTCGCCGCGGTGGCAGCGGTGCTGCTGCTCGGCGGTCTGCTCGCCGGGTCGTACGCGCTGGTCAAGGGCAACCCGCAGGACACGCCGACGGCCGGGCCGAAGCATTCGGCGACGAGCGCGCCGACGCCGTCGCCGACCCAGTCGCCGATCGACGTGAGTACCCGGCAGACCGACCCGAAGCCGCTCAGCGTGGCCGAGGTGTGGGGCAGCGAGGGCGACCTGCATCCGGACCCGGGCCGCGACGCCACGTACAAGGTGCTGGCCCGGGACACCCCGCGGACGAAGTGCGGCCAGGTCGCGACCGGCAAGGTCGGCGGCGTCCTCGGCAAGTACGGCTGCACGCAGGTGATCCGGGCAACCCTCGCCGCGCCGGCGAAGGGGTACGTGCTGACCGCCGGCATCTGCAACCTGGCCAACTCGGCCGGCGCGCAGTCGGCCGCCGACTCGATCAAGCAGCTCGGTCGGCAGACCCGCGGCAACTTCGCCGGGCTGTCCGCGTCCGGGGCGCCGAAGCTGGCGAAGTCCCCGACCGTCTTCACCCTCCAGTCGTACGGCCACTACGTGCTCTACGTCGTCGTCGGCCGCACCGACGGGAAGGCGCCGAAGGGCGACGCCACCACCCAGCAGATCGTCACCGACCTCGTGCAGACGTACCTGACGGGCGTGGTCGACGCCCGCCGCAACGCCGACTGACGACCGGCCCCCGGCCGCCGGTCGTCAGTCGTCTCCGCGCGGTCAGCCGGCCCGGCGCCGCCGGGCCATGAGCAGGATCGCGGCGCCGCCGCCGAGGAGTACCGCGCCGACGCCGCCGACCAGCAGCAGCGACGTACCGGTGACGGGCAGCCCGCCCGCGCCGCCCGGGGTACTGGGTGTCGCGGTGCCGGGCGTCGACGGACTGGTGCTCGGCGAGGTTGTGGATCCCACGAGCGTCACGGACACCCGGGTGGACACCGTGCCCGCGTCGGTCTGCGCGGTCAGCGTCACCGACCGCGTCACCGTCGAGCCGGCCGGCGGGCGTACCGCGATCGTCGTGGTGTAGGTGGCGGCGTCCTCGTCGGTGGGCACCGAGCAGGTCATCAGCGACGCGTTCGTCATCGAGCACGCGTACTCCTCGGGCACGTACCGTACGGGCAGCGCCCCGCCGAGGCCGGCGACGGTCATCGTGCCGCCGGAGCTGGTGTTGCGTACGGTCACGGTGAGGGTGACCCAGTCGCCCTGCGTGGCGGGGTTCGGCGAGAACGCACCCTCGATCGACAGCTGCGGCCCGGGCTCGCTCGACGGGCTCGTACTCGGGCTGCTGCTCGTGTCGGGCTCGCTCGGCGACGGGCTGGCGCTGTCGCTCGGGCTCGGCGACGCGCTGGCGCTGTCGCTCGGGCTGGGACTCGGGCTCGGGCTCTCGGCCAGCGCGGGCGCCGCCGCGACGACGGCGAGCGCGGCGGTCAGCGCCGACACGGCGAGTGTTCTGCGGATACGCATGGGGCTCTCCTCGGATGCGGTGCCCCGGCGGGGCAACGACTCCACGCACCGCAGGGCCAACGGGTTTCACCGCCGCCGCACGGCCGCCGCAGGTTTCAGGCGCGGCGGCGTCGGGCCGCGAGGACCAACGCACCGCCGGCACCGAGCAGTACGGCCGCCAGCCCACCGACCAGGCCGAGCGACGTACCCGTGACCGGGAGGCCGGTGCCCGGTGTACCGGACGGGACGGCCCGCGACGGGGACGCGGTCGCTCCCAGCACGCGCAGCGTCGCGGTGGTTTCGGCGAGGTACCGGTTGTCGTCCTCGACGTCCAGATGCACGGTGTACTCGCGCGCGCTGTCCGGCGCGTCGAACGTCAGCCGGTACGTCGCGTCCGTGGCGCCGGTCGGCAGGTCGCACACCATGCCCTCGTGCGTGACGAGCGGTCGGCACGAATACGGCGCCTGCGTACGCACCCAGCTCAGCACCGACGGGTCGAAGAACACGCCGACCCGGGCGTCGACGAGCGCCGTCCGACGGTGCACGGTGATGGTCAGCGTCGTCTGCCCGCCGGCCGCGACCGGGTTCGGCGCGAACGAGGCGCTCTCCGTCGTCGAGGGCCCGGGTGACGTGCTGGTGCTCGGCGACGGTGCGGGCGAGCCGCTGCGACTCGCGCTCGGCGAGGGGCTCGACGAGTCGCCGCCCGGCGTGCTGGCGCTCGGGGAGGGGGCGGTGCTACCGCCCGCGGACGCCGAGACGCTGGGGCTCGGCGACGGGGAGAGGCCGTCGGCCAGGACCGGGCCGGCCGGTACGGCGAGGGCGAGCAGGCCGCCGGCGAGCGCGGCGGCGACGGATCTGACGGGACTCATGCGGTCCTCCCGGAGCGTTGGACCCCCGGGCGTCCGACCCGGGGGCGCCGACTTCACGCCACACCGGGCCCCGCGGTTTCACCCGACCCGCGAACGGCCGGATCCGGTTGCGCCGCAACGGTCCGACGATCCGCGGCGAGCACCGTCACCGCACCGGTACGCGGGAAAAGCACTGCCGTGGCCTTGCCACCGGCCGGTAGCCTCCGGTGCCGACACGGAATCCCTTTCGCCGCACCGGCGACGTCGAAGGCAGACACGATGGCCAAGCTGAACCAGATCATCGCAGTGGAGAAGGGCGTCAAGAGCCGTTCCTTCCAGGAGCTCACGGCGAGCCACCACACCCTGCAGAAGCAGGCCGCGCTGTCCGGCATCTCCCGGACGTACCAGCCGAAGGACGAGGAGGGCGAGCGCCTGCCGCCCGAGTCGACCCGCGTGCAGGTCAAGGCCGACGAGGTCATCCGGGAGACGACGCGGATCCTCACGAAGCTGTTCGACGTGACCGCGACGAAGGACTGGGCGAACTGCGCGGCCCGCGCCGACGTCACCGTCGACGGCCGGACGATCCTGTCCGACGTACCCGTGACGTACCTGCTGTTCCTGGAGAAGCAGCTCGTCGACCTGCACACCTTCGTACGCAAGCTGCCTGCGCTGGACGCCGCCGAGTCCTGGACGTACGACGCGTCCGCGGACTGCTTCGCGACGGAGCCGGTGCAGACCCTGCGTACCCGGAAGGTGCCGCGCAACCACGTCAAGGCGGAGGCGACGGAGAAGCACCCGGCGCAGGTCGAGGTGTACCACGAGGACGTGACGGTCGGATACTGGCGGACGGTGAAGTTCTCGGGGGCGCTGCCGGCGAGCCGGATCAACGAGCTGATCGACCGGGTCGAGAAGCTTCAGGCGGCGGTGAAGTTCGCCCGCGAGGACGCGAACGGCACGGAGATCGAGGACCGCAAGGTCGGCGAGCGCGTCCTGGGATACCTGTTCGGCTGACCGCGAATTTGCGCTCGTTCCCCTTGCCCGCAACGGTTATGCTGACCGCGCGCCAAGGAGCGCAGACTGAG
The DNA here is from genome assembly GCA_036503555.1 of Actinocatenispora sp. Lineage (GTDB taxonomy): Bacteria > Actinomycetota > Actinomycetes > Mycobacteriales > Micromonosporaceae > Actinocatenispora. The sequence goes on along the minus strand of DASXWQ010000016.1, from coordinate 19,846 downwards.
ACTGATGTTCAGCCTGAACCAGGTTCGTGCGGACAGGGATGACCCGCGCGTTCCAGGTTCCGGGTCCACAGTGGGGGTTCGAGTCCCCCTCCCGTCACTCCTGACGGGATAGCCCAACTGGCAGAGGCAGGCCCGGCAACCGACTGACGTTCACGCTATCGCTCCAGTGTCAGCATTCTCGCCGAGCGTCGAATCGAGGGAGTACGGACAATGGCCCAGGTTGCCGGTTCGAATCCGGCCCGCCCGGCGCACGGAAACCGTTGCTGCGCAACGATACTGGCAAGCGACGGTTTCCCCCAACGGGCGGTAGACTCAATGGCAGAGTCATGGGCCACAACATGATCCGACTCTTAAACGTGTCGAGGCTGCGAAGTCGGCGACGGATTTTGATCGACGGGTTGGAGGTTCGAGCCCTCCGCCGCGCGTTGCGCGGGTAGCTCAATCGGTAGAGCAGTCGAATATCCCATCGGGCCCGGCGGAAGGCTACTCCGCCGGGCCCACCTATGCCCGGACCGGTGCGACCGCAGCCCGGATCGCTTGTCCCGCAACCCGATCGACGGTCAGCTCTCGTCGCGGCGGCGGCGGGTTGCGGCGTCCCGGGCCGCCCACTCCGCCGGGTCCGCCGGATAGTCCACCCCCACCAGCGTCAACCCGTACGCCGGCGCCACGGTCACCTCGCTCGCCCGCTCCCTGCGCGCCAGTAGCTCGCCCGCCCACTCCGCCGGCCGCCGGCCGTCACCGACCGCCAGCAGCGCGCCGACCAGGCTGCGCACCATCGCCTGGCAGAACGCGTCCGCCGCCACCGACACGGTGATCACGTCCGCGCGCGCCACGTCGAGCCGCTGCAACTCCCGGATCGTCGTCGCGTTCTCCTTGCGCCGGCAGTACGCCGCGAAGTCGTGCTCGCCGAGCAACCCGCGCGCCGCCACCGCCATCGCCTCCGCGGACAGCGGTCGCGGCCACCCCAGCGTGTCGTACCGTCGCAGCGGCGGCGGCCCCGACGGCGCGTCCGTGATCCGGTACTCGTACCGCCGCCGGTAGGCGGAGAAGCGCGCGTCGAACCGCGCGTCGACCGGCTCGACCGCGTGCACCCGTACGTCGGGCGGCAGCACCCCGGCCAGCCGGCGTACCGCGGTCGTCGGGTCCGGCGCGCCGGCACCCCGGGCCGTCGCCACGCGTACCCACGACTCGTCCGGCACGTCCACGTGGCAGACCTGCCCCGTCGCGTGCACCCCGGCGTCGGTCCGCCCGGCCACCGTCAGCCCGTCGTACCCGCCGAACAGCCGCGTCAGCGCCTCCGACACCACCCCGGCGACGCTGCGCCGGTCCGGCTGCACCGCCCAGCCCGAGAACGCCGTCCCGTCGTACGCCACGCCCAACCGCAACCGCAACCCGATCTCCTTGCCGTACAAGCGAACGAGCCCGTCACCGCGGGAGGCGGTGACGGGCTCGCAGACGTGCAACCCGGGAGAGACCTACTCGGACTTGGTCTCGTCCGCCTCGGTCTCGTCGGCGGCGGCCTCCGCGGCGGGCTCCTCCGGAGCCAGCGCGGCGGCGGACTCCGTCTTCGGAGCGGCCGGACGCGAGGACCGCTTCGGCGCCGGCGCCTCCGCAAGCTCCTCGACCAGCTCGATGACGGCCATCGGCGCGTTGTCGCCCTTGCGCGGGCCGACCTTCACGATCCGGGTGTAGCCACCCGGCCGGTTGGTGAACCGCGGCGCGATCTCTGCGAACAGCTGGTACGCCACGTCCTTGTCGCGGACCACGGTGGCCACCCGGCGACGGGCGTGCAGGTCGCCGCGCTTGGCGAAGGTGACCATGCGCTCGGCCAGCGGGCGTACCCGCTTCGCCTTCGCCTCGGTGGTCGTGATCTTGCCGTGCTTGAACAGCGACGTCGCCAGGTTCGCCAGCATCAACCGCTCGTGGGCGGGGCTGCCACCCAGACGGGCACCCCTGGTCGGCTTGGGCATAACTTTCGGCTCCTCTATTCCAGTTCGGCTCGGGGGTGCCCCTCGCCAGTGATGCTCAGCTTAGAGCTGCTCGGTCTCGCGGAAGTCGTTGCCGTCGTAGTCGGGCTCGGCGAAGCTCTCCGCGACACTGGCGGGGTCGAACCCGGGAGCCTGGTCCTTCAGGCCCAGCCCCATACCGGCCAGCTTCATCTTGACCTCGTCGATGGACTTCTGACCGAAGTTCCGGATGTCGAGCAGGTCCGCCTCGGTACGCGACAGCAGCTCACCGACGCTGTTGATGCCCTCGCGCTTGAGGCAGTTGTACGACCGGACGGTCAGGTCCAGCTCCTCGATCGGCAGCGCCAGGTCGGCGGCGAGCTGCGCGTCCTGCGGCGACGGGCCGATGTCGATGCCCTCGGCCGCCTCGTCCAGCTCGCGGGCCAGCCCGAACAGCTCGACCAGGGTCGAACCGGCGGACGCCAGCGCGGTACGCGGCGAGATCGAGTTCTTCGTCTCGACGTCGAGCACCAGTCGGTCGAAGTCGGTGCGCTGCTCGACACGGGTCGCCTCGACGCGGTAGCTGACCTTCAGCACCGGCGAGTAGATCGAGTCGACCGGGATCCGGCCGATCTCCTGCCCCTGCTGCTTGTTCTGCGCCGCCGTCACGTACCCACGGCCACGCTCGACGACCAGCTCCATGTCCAGCCGACCCTTGTCGTTCAGGGTGGCCAGGTGCAGGTCGGGGTTGTGCACCTCGACGCCCGCCGGCGGCTGGATGTCGCCCGCGGTGACCGGGCCCGGGCCCTGCTTGCGCAGGTACATCGTGACCGGCTCGTCGTGCTCGGAGCTGACGGTCAGCTCCTTGATGTTCAGCACCAGGTCGACGACGTCCTCCTTGACACCGGGGATCGTCGTGAACTCGTGCAGGACACCGTCGATCTTGATGCTCGTGACGGCCGCACCGGGAATGGAGCTGAGCAGGGTACGCCGCAGCGAGTTGCCGAGCGTGTACCCGAAGCCCGGCTCCAGGGGCTCGATCGTGAACCGCGAACGGTTCTCGGCGATCGACTCCTCGGACAGCGATGGCCGCTGGGTGATGAGCACGGTGTTTCCTCCATTTGGTCGGGGCGCCCGCCATATGACGCCACAACGTGTTCCGGTCCCCGGGGCGGCAGGCCGCCCCGGGGACTGGGTGTTACTTCGAGTAGTACTCGACGATGAGCTGCTCCTGCACCGGCGTGTCGATGACCTGCCGGGCCGGGGTCGAGTGGATCAGGATCTTCATCGGGCCGGGGATGGCCTCGAGCCACGCCGGCACCGTCTTCTCGCCGGCCTCGGCCTTCGCGACCACGAACGGCGTCAGCTCGCGGGACTTCTCCCGGACCTCGACGACGTCGTGCTCGGAGACCTGGTACGACGGGATGTCGACCTTGCGGCCGTTGACCATCAGGTGGCCGTGCCGGATGAGCTGGCGGGCCATGTCCCGGGACTTCGCGTACCCGGCGCGGTAGACCACGTTGTCGAGACGCATCTCCAGCAGCTGGAGCAGGGCCTCACCGGTCTTGCCCTTCTGCCGGTTCGCCTCTTCGTAGTACCGCACGAACTGCTTCTCCAGCACGCCGTACACCCGGCGGGCCTTCTGCTTCTCACGAAGCTGGAGCAGGTACTCGGTCTCCTTGAGCCGGCCGCGGCCGTGCTGGCCGGGCGGGTACGGGCGGGACTCGAGCGGGCACTTCGGACCCTCGCACTTGCTGCCCTTGAGGTACAGCTTCATCTTCTCGCGCCGGCAGCGGCGGCAGTCAGGACCTGTGTAACGAGCCATGATTCTCCTGCTCCCCCTCAGACCCGACGACGCTTCGGCGGCCGGCATCCGTTGTGCGGCTGCGGCGTGACGTCCTGGATCGAGCCGACCTCGAGCCCGGCCGCCTGCAGCGACCGGATCGCGGTCTCCCGGCCGGAGCCGGGGCCCTTGACGAACACGTCGACCTTGCGCATGCCGTGCTCCATGGCACGACGCGCGGCCGCCTCGGCGGCGAGCTGCGCCGCGAACGGCGTCGACTTGCGGGAGCCCTTGTAACCGACCTGCCCCGACGACGCCCACGAGATCACGGCACCGGTCGGGTCGGTGATCGACACGATCGTGTTGTTGAACGTGCTCTTGATGTGAGCGTGGCCGTGGGCCACGTTCTTCTTTTCCTTACGCCGGACCTTCTTGGCCCCGGCGCGCGCCTTGGGCGGCATACCTGTATGTCTCTCCTGTCGAGATCGTCAGCGGTTACTACTTCTTGCCCGGCTTCTTCTTGCCGGCAACGGTGCGCTTGGGACCCTTACGGCCACGCGCGTTGGTACGGGTCCGCTGCCCGCGGACGGGCAGGCCGCGACGGTGCCGGATGCCCTGGTAGCAACCGATCTCGATCTTGCGCCTGATGTCCGAGGCGACCTCGCGGCGAAGGTCGCCCTCTACCTGGTAGTTGGCCTCGATCCAGTCGCGGAGCTGCACGAGCTCCTCGTCGGTGAGGTCACGGACGCGCTTGTCGGGGCTGATCCCGGTCTTGTCGAGCGTCTGAAGCGCTCGGGTCCGACCGACCCCGTAGATGTACGTGAGCGCGATCTCCAGCCGCTTTTCGCGGGGAAGATCGACGCCGACCAGACGTGCCATTGGTGGGCGTACTCCTCGTGTCCTTCCGGAGGTCTGCGCCCGTCCGTCCCCGCGCGCCCAAGGAGCGGGGCCCCAGCCTCCGGGCCGGGGGTATGCAGTGGACGGGCCTTTCTGTGGTGAAGCGTCAGTACGATCCGCGGTGCGGCGTGCTCAGCCCTGGCGCTGCTTGTGGCGCGGGTCGGAGCAGATCACCATGACCCGGCCGTGACGGCGGATCACTCGGCACTTGTTGCAGATCTTCTTAACGCTCGGCTTTACCTTCACGGTTCTAAGCGTCCTTCAATGGGGAGCACCCCCGCGCACGACGGAAGCACTCTTTCGATCACGGACACGGCGGACCCGTGTCAGGCGGGCAGCGAACGACCGGACCGCCGTAAGGCAGTCCGGTGGCGTCGCCACCCGAAGCGAACCCCGAAGGGCTCACTTGTAGCGGTAGACGATGCGTCCCCGGGTCAGGTCGTACGGAGAGAGCTCCACGACCACCCGGTCCTCCGGCAGGATACGGATGTAGTGCTGCCGCATCTTGCCGCTGATGTGTGCCAACACTCGATGGCCGTTGGAGAGCTCCACGCGGAACATAGCGTTCGGCAGGGGCTCGACAACACGACCCTCGATCTCGATGGCGCCGTCCTTCTTCGGCATGTCCTCCGCTAACCGTGACGAGTCGGGTCCTATGGTCGGCGTACAACACCTTCAGCCGCGGCCCCGTCGCGACCCGGACACCACTCGGCGGCCTCCACGGAGGCTGTCCAACGGCAGATCCGAATTCGGACACGACAGGACGGGCGCTGTGCGCCAAGTTGCCATCTTACGCGGCCCGATCGCGGTTGCCAAACCGGCCACTCACCTACGGCCGTACCGCCCCGAACGGGCCAGGCCCCAGAAGCCGAAGATGAACAGCGGCCAGAACGGGATCAACACGCCACCGGTCGCAACCGACATCAGAACACTCAGCCCGATGAAGACGAACACCACCGAAAGGACCGCGATCGCCCGGTTCGGCGGCTCGCCGGCACGGCCCGGTCGCGCCGCCGCGGCACGCGTCTCGCTCATCGGTGTCGGCACCGGCAGTCCCGGCAGGTCCGACGTCAACGGCGCCAGCTCCCGGTACGTCTTCGCCTGGTACGCCGACTGCACGCGGTCGTCGTACTCCTCCAGGTCGAGACGACCCTCACCGAGCGCCGTGCCCAGTCGGTCGACGACCTCCTGACGCTCGGCATCCGAAATCCGCATGTCCTGCCGGTCCACGGTCGCCCCCTCCCCGCGCAGCAGAGGTACCCGACTCCCATGGTACGGCGGGATGCGGCGGAAAGCGGTTGCCCCGGAAACCACCGGTCGGGGAGGGCCGGCTACTGCGCCGGCGCGGCCAGGGCGGAGGCGAGATCGCCGAGCCGGGAACGGCCGCCGTCCTCGGCGGTCAGCACCCAGAGCCCGTCCGCCAGCAGCGCGACCGAGTGCTCCACGTGCGCGGCCCGCGAATGGTCCGTTGTGACGACCGTCCACTGGTCGTCCAGCTCGACCACGTCCGCCCGACCCATCGTGATCATCGGCTCGATCGCCAGCGCCATGCCGGGCACCAGCTTCGGGCCCTTGCCCGGGCGGCCGTAGTTGAGGATGTGCGGGTCCTGGTGCATCTCGGTACCGATGCCGTGCCCGCCGTACCCCTCGACGATGCCGTACGCGCCGCCGGCGTGGATCACCTGCTCGATCGCGTACGAGATGTCGGTGAGGCGGCGGCCGGTGCCGGCGGCGGTGATGCCGGCCCACATCGCGTCCTCGGCGACGTCGATCATGCGGGTCAGCGCCGGGTCGACGGCGCCGACCGGGACGGTGATCGCCGAGTCGCCGTGCCAACCCTCGACGATCGCGCCGCAGTCGATCGAGATGATGTCGCCCTCGGCGAGGACCTGCCCCGCGCTCGGGATCGCGTGCACCACCTGGTCGTTGACCGAGGCGCAGATCGTCGCCGGGTAGCCGTAGTAGCCCTTGAAGTTCGGGGTGCCGCCGGCCGCGCGGATGTTCGACTCGGCCAGCTCGTCGAGATCCTTCGTGGACACGCCCGGCGCCACCGCGGCGCGCAGCTTGGCCAGGGTGTCGGCGACGAGCAGGCCGGCCCGGCGCATGAGCTGGACCTGCTCAAGCGTCTTGAGCTGGATGCGTTGCTTGGCGAACAAGTGGGTCCTAACCGCCGTACGAGCGGAGCGCGTCGTACGCCCGCTGCGTCACGTCCTCGACCGGGCCGACCGCGTCGAGCCCGACCAGCTTGCCCTGGGCGGCGTAGTACGCGACGAGGGGCTGGGTGTCGCGCGCGTACACCCGGAGGCGCTCGGCGATCGTCTCCGGCTTGTCGTCGTCGCGCTGGAACAGCTCGCCGCCGCACCTGTCGCAGACGCCGGCCTTCGCCGGCGGGTCGAACTCGACGTGCCAGATCTTCCCGCAGCCCCGGCACGTACGCCGGCCGGACAGCCGCCGGATGACCTCCTCCTCCTCGACCACGAGCTCCAGGACGAGATCCAGGCCGGTACCGAGGTCGGCGAGCATCTTGTCGAGCTCCTGCGCCTGCGGCACGGTACGCGGAAAGCCGTCAAGCAGGAAGCCGTCCTCGGCGTCCGGCTCCGCCAGGCGGTCGCGCACCATGTTGATGACGACCTGGTCCGGGACCAGCTCGCCGGCGTCCATGTAGCCCCGGGCCTCACGGCCCAGCTCGGTACCCTCCGCGACGTTGGCCCGGAGAATGTCGCCCGTGGAGATCTTCGGCGCAGACAGGTGCGCGGCGATGAACTCCGCCTGGGTTCCCTTGCCCGCCCCCGGCGGACCCACCAGCACCAGCCTCATGCCCGTTCCTCGCTTCGCTCCGAACGGACATGAGGCACGAGGCCACTGCGCTCCTGCGTCGCTCGCTGACGCTCGCTCATGCCCGACGATTCGCTCCGACCTCCGGCGATCGGCGCGGTCCCGGGTCCAGACCGCTGCCTCAGGTCTGCGCTCATGCCATCACCTCGATCCACCGGACTGCCGTACGCGAACCCCCGCTGCGCGGCGACACTACCGGAGGAACCCTTCGTAGTTGCGCTGCATCAGCTGCGACTCGATCTGCTTCACGGTCTCCAGACCGACACCGACCATGATCAGCACGGCCGTACCGCCGAACGGGAAGTTCTGCACGTTGCCACCGGCGAGGCCGATGAACAGGTTCGGCAGGACCGCGATGATGCCCAGGTACAGCGAGCCCGGCAGGGTGATCCGGCTCAGGATGAAGTCCAGGTACTCCGCCGTCGGCCGGCCGGGCCGGATGCCCGGCACGAACCCGCCGTACTTCTTCATGTTGTCCGCGACCTCGGTCGGGTTGAACGTGATCGCCACGTAGAAGTACGTGAAGAAGACGATCAGCACGAAGTACAGCAGGATGTGGACCCAGTTGTTCTGCGCCGTGATGTACCTGCTGATGAAGGTGACCACGGGGTTCGTACTGTTCGAGCCGGCGAGCTGGGTGATCAGCTGCGGCAGGTAGAGCAGCGACGAGGCGAAGATGACCGGGATGACGCCGGCCTGGTTCACCTTCAGCGGGATGTACGTCGAGGTGCCGCCGAACATCCGGCGGCCGATCATGCGTTTCGCGTACTGCACGGGGACGCGCCGCTGGGCCTGCTCGATGAAGACCACCGCGGCGATCACGACGATGCCGATGCCGAGCACGATCGCGAAGGTCAGCGTGCCCTTCTTCAGGATCGTCCAGCCCTCGGACGGCATCCGGGCCGCGATGTTGGTGAAGATCAGGACGGACATGCCGTTGCCGACGCCTCGGTCCGTGATCAACTCACCCAGCCACATGATGCAGCCGGTACCGGCGGTCATCGTGATCACGATGACGCCCAGGGTGATCCAGTGCGGCAGCGGGCCGACCGTCGGGATGATCGGGTCCGTGCACTGGTTGCCGAACAGCTGCCCGGACTCGGCGAGCGCGATGTACCCCGACGCCTGCAGGACGGCGAGGCCGAGCGTCAGGTACCGCGTGTACTGCGTGATCTTGGCCTGGCCGGCCTGGCCCTCCTTGCGGAGCATCTCCAGCCGCGGGATCACGACCGTCAGCAGCTGCAGGATGATGCTCGCGGTGATGTAGGGCATGATGCCCAGCGCGAACACGCTCAACTGGAACAGCGCACCGCCGGAGAACAGGTTCAGCAGGGTGAACACGTCCGACGTCGAGTCGCTCTTGCTGGCGATGTCGATGCACTTCTGCACGTTGGTGTACGACACGCCGGGGCTCGGTATCGCCGCACCGAGGCGGAAGATGGCCAGGATGAAGATCGTGAACAGTATTTTCTTGCGCAGGTCAGGCGTGCGGAACGCACTGACAAAGGCGGAGAGCAACTGTTCCTCCTGCGCAGACTGACCGCCGACGCGGCGGTGCGTGTCGATCCCAGTGCCCGGCGCACCGGCCGGGGCTCGGGGGCGACTCTAACAGTACGGGCGTTTACGACGGTATCCACGGCGACGACAACGGTGCCGACATGAGACCGCGCCGTTGTGGGGAACCGGATCGGCCCTCACAACGGCGCGGGTTCGTACATCGCTTACAGCTCGGTGGTCGTCCCACCGGCGGCGGCGATCTTCTCCTTGGCCGAGGCGCTGAACGCGTGCGCCTTCACCTGGAGCTTGACGCCGCCCAGGTCACCCGAGCCGAGCACCTTCACCGGCTCGCCAGCGCGGACCGCGCCGGCCTCGGCCAGCTCGACCGGACCGATCTCGCCGCCGTCCGGGAACAGCGCGGCCAGCCGGTCCAGGTTCACGACCTGGAACGTGACCTTGAACTTGTTCTTGAAGCCCTTGAGCTTCGGCAGCCGCATGTGGATGGGCATCTGCCCACCCTCGAACGCGGCCGGCACATTCTTCCGTGCCTTCGTACCCTTCGTACCGCGACCGGCGGTCTTGCCCTTCGAGCCCTCACCGCGGCCGACCCGAATCTTGCTGGTCTTGGCGCCCGGTGCCGGGCGCAGGTGATGAACCTTCAGTGCCATCGCTACTCCACCTCCTCAACCTGCACGAGGTGGGTCACGGTACGGACCATGCCCCGAATCTCGGGACGGTCCTCCTTGACCACCACGTCATGGATCCGCTTCAGGCCGAGGCTGCGCAGCGTGTCCCGCTGGTTCTGCTTCGTACCGATCACGGACCGGACCTGGGTGACCTTCAGGCGTGCCATGTCATGTCTCCCGTTCAGCTCGCCAGGCCCGCACGGGTCCGCAGCATCGCGGTCGGAGCCACGTCCTCCAGCGGCAGGCCACGACGAGCCGCCACCTGCTCCGGAGACTCCAGGCTCTTCAGCGCGGCCACGGTGGCGTGCACGATGTTGATCGGGTTCGACGAGCCCAGGCTCTTCGACAGCACGTCGTGAATGCCCGCGCACTCCAGTACGGCACGCACCGGACCACCGGCGATCACACCGGTACCGGCGGACGCCGGCTTCAGCATGACGACACCGGCCGCGTCCTCGCCGATCACCGGGTGGGTGATCGTCGCGCCGATGCGCGGCACCTTGAAGAAGTGCTTCTTGGCCTCCTCGACGCCCTTGGCGATCGCCGCGGGCACCTCCTTGGCCTTCCCGTATCCGACACCAACGGTGCCGTCACCGTCGCCCACCACGACCAGCGCGGTGAAGCTGAACCGTCGACCACCCTTGACGACCTTGGCGACGCGGTTGATCTTGACGAGCCGCTCGAGGTGCGGTGTCTTCTCCGCGGCCGCGCCGCCACGGCCGCCATCCCGGCGATCCCGGCGATTGTCGCCGGATCCGCCACGGCGCTGCGGACCTGCCATCAGGCGCTACCTCTCTCGTTGCTATTGCGATCCTCACCGGCCCGCTCGGCCCGGTGCTCCATCGGCGTGCTCAGAATTGCAAGCCGCCAGACCGAGCGGCGTCGGCCAGCGCGGCGATCCGCCCGTGATAGGCGTTGCCGCCGCGGTCGAAGACCACCTGGGTCACGCCCGCTTCCTTGGCCCGCTCGGCGATCAGCTCGCCGACCTTGCGGGCCTGGTCCTTCTTGTCGCCCTCGCCACCGCGCAGCGTCGTGTCGAGCGTCGACGCCGACACCAGCGTGTGGCCCGCGACGTCGTCGATGACCTGGGCGAAGATGTTCCGCAGCGACCGGGTCACGACCAGCCGCGGCCGGGCCGCGGTGCCGTTGATGTGCTTGCGTACCCGGTAGTGCCGCCGGCTCTTGGAGATCCGGCGCGCCGCGGCACCGCCCTTCACCGCGTTGCGGTTGATGAGCTTGGCACCCATTACTTACCCGCCTTTCCAGCCTTGCGGCGGACGTTCTCGCCCTGGTACCGCACGCCCTTGCCCTTGTACGGCTCCGGCGGCCGGATCTTGCGGATGTTCGCCGCGACCTCGCCCACCAACTGCTTGTTGATGCCGGACACGGTGAGCTGGGTCGGCTTCTGCACGCTGAACGAGATCCCGTCCGGCGCGGCCACCACTACCGGGTGCGAGAACCCGAGCGCGAACTCGAGGTCCGAACCCTTCGCCTGCACGCGGTAACCGGTGCCCTGGATCTCCAGAACCTTGGAGTATCCGTCGGTCACACCGACCACAAGGTTGTTCACCAGGGTCCGGGACAGCCCGTGCAGGGCGCGCGAACGACGCTCGTCGTTCGGACGCTCCACGTAGAGCGTGCCGTCCTCGATCTTCGCGGTGATCGGCTCGGCGAGCGTGTGCGACAGCTCGCCCTTCGGCCCCTTGACCGACACGGTGGCGCCGTCGATGTTGACGTCCACACCGGTCGGGACCGGGATCGGCTTACGTCCAATCCGAGACATGGCTCCGCAACTCCCTTACCAGACGTAGGCGAGGACTTCCCCGCCCACGCCACGCTTGCGAGCCTGCCTGTCGGTCAGCAGCCCCTGTGACGTCGAGATGATCGCGACGCCCAGGCCACCGAGCACCCGGGGCAGCTCGTCTGCCTTCGCGTACACCCGCAGGCCCGGCTTCGAGACCCGACGGATACCGGCGAGGCTGCGCTCCCGGTTCTGGCCGAACTTCAGCTCGACCTTCAGCTTCTTTCCGACGGTACCCTCGGCCGGTTCCTCGACGCCCCAGCCGATGACGTACCCCTCTTGCTTGAGGACCTCGGCGATGTTCGCCTTGATCTTGGAGTACGGCATCGACACTTCGTCGTGGTACGCCTGGTTACCGTTGCGCAGACGCGTCAGCATGTCTGCGATCGGATCGGTCATCGTCATGTGATGTGGTGCCTTCCTCGCCCCGGTTCCCAGCTATGGGCCTGTGGCGTTGCTATCCAGCGTCGGCTTCTACCAGGACGCCTTGGACACACCGGGAAGCTCGCCGCGGTGCGCCATCTCACGGATGCACACCCGGCAGAGCCCGAACTTGCGGTAGACCGCGCGGGGCCGACCGCAGCGCTGGCAGCGAGTGTACGCACGCGCGGAGAACTTCGGCTTCCGCGCCGCCTTGATGATCAGCGCCTTCTTGGCCATGTCAGTTCTCCTTGAACGGGAAGCCCAGCAGCTTCAGCAGATGCCGGCCCTCCTCGTCGTTGGTAGCGGACGTCACGACGGTGATGTCCATGCCTCGGACACGGTCGATCCTGTCCTGGTCGATCTCGTGGAAGACCGACTGCTCGGTGAGACCGAACGTGTAGTTGCCGTGGCCGTCGAACTGCTTCGGCGACAGGCCGCGGAAGTCACGGATGCGCGGGAGCGAGATCGACAGCAGCCGGTCCAGGAACTCCCACATCCGGTCACCGCGCAGCGTCACCTTCGCGCCGATCGGCATGCCCTCGCGCAGCTTGAACTGCGCGATCGACTTCGTCGCCCGTCGTACCAACGGCTTCTGGCCGGTGATCGCGGCCAGGTCCTTCACCGCGCCGTCGATCAGCTTCGCGTCACGCGCAGCCTCGCCGACACCCATGTTGACGACGATCTTCGTCACCGACGGAACGAGCATCGCGTTCGCGTAGGCGAACTTCTCGGTCATCGCCGCGGCGATCTCCGCCTTGTACCGCTCCTTGAGGCGCGGGGCGATCTTCTCAATGGCCGTCGTCATCACAGGTCCTTACCGGAGCGGCGGGAGATCCGCACATTGCGGCCCGCCTCGTCCTTGCGCCGACCCACGCGGGTCGCGTTCCCCTCGCCGTCGATCACCATCACGTTGCTGACGTGGATCGACGCCTCCTGGGTGACGATGCCACCGGTCTTGGAGCCGCGCTGGGACGTCTGGATCTTGGTGTGCTTCTTGACCCGGTTAACGCCCTCGACGAGCACCCGGTCCTGCTGCGGGTAGGCCGCGATGACCTTCCCCTTCGCGCCCCGGTCCTTGCCGGCGATGACGAGCACCGTGTCGCCCTTCTTGACCTTCACGGTCACAACACCTCCGGGGCGAGCGAGATGATCTTCATGAACTTCTTGTCACGCAGCTCGCGGCCGACGGGGCCGAAGATACGGGTACCGCGCGGGTCGCCACCGTCCCTGATGAGGACCGCGGCGTTCTCGTCGAAGCGGATGTACGAGCCATCCGGACGGCGCTTCTCCTTGGCGGTGCGGACGACGACGGCCTTGACCACGTCACCCTTCTTCACACCGGCGCCCGGGATCGCGTCCTTCACGGTGGCCACGATGACGTCGCCGATGCTCGCGTAGCGCCGACCGGAGCCACCGAGCACCCGGATGCACAGAATCTGCCTGGCACCCGTGTTGTCGGCGACGCGCAGTCGCGACTCCTGCTGAATCACGTCAACTCCTGATGTCTGCCGGTCCTCCGCTGGGCGGAGCCTGGCGGAACGTCTCTGCCGAGCTCGTCACCCGCCCGCCGCGCCCGTCGCCGGGCCGAGTCGAGCGAACTCCCGAGCTCGATTACTTGGCCTTCTCGAGGATCTCGACGACCCGCCACCGCTTCGTCGCCGACAACGGCCGCGTCTCCATCAGACGCACCCGGTCGCCGACGCCGCACTGGTTCTGCTCGTCGTGCGCCTTGAGCTTGTTGGTACGCCGCATGACCTTGCCGTACAGCGGGTGCTTGACCCGGTCCTCCACGGCGACCACGACGGTCTTGTCCATCTTGTCGCTGACCACCAGGCCCTCCCGCACCTTGCGGCGGGCCCGCTGCTCGTTCTGCTGTTCCGTCGTCTCGCTCATCACGCAACCTCGCTCGGCGCAGCGCTGAGACCCAACTCGCGCTCACGCATGATCGTGTAGATCCGGGCGATGTCCCGACGGACCACCTGGAGCCGCCGGTTGTTGTCCAGCTGCCCGGTAGCACCCTGTACGCGGAGGTTGAACAGCTCCGCCTTGGCCTCACTGAGCTTGGTCGCGAGTTCCTCGTCACCGAGCTCGCGCAGCTCACCGGCCGGCGCACCAGCCGCCATCAGACCTCACCCACTTCGCGCTTCACGATCCGGCACTTCATGGGAAGCTTGTGGATCGCGCGGGTCAACGCCTCACGCGCGACCACCTCGTTCGGGAACGACAGCTCGAACATCACCCGACCAGGCTTGACGTTCGCCACCCACCACTCGGGCGAGCCCTTACCGGAACCCATCCGGGTCTCGGCCGGCTTCTTCGTCAGGGCCTGGTCCGGGAAGATCGTGATCCAGACCTTGCCGCCACGCTTGATGTGGCGGGTCATGGCGATACGAGCGGCCTCGATCTGCCGGTTGGTCACGTACGCCGGCTCCAGCGCCTGGATGCCGAACTCACCGAAGACCACCCGCGTGCCGCCCTTGGCCTTACCCGACCGCTTCGGGTGGTGCGGCTTCCGGAAGCCCTTCGGGGGCTTACGCGGAATCAGCATGGCTCAGGCCTCCTGACTCGGCTCGGCCGGCTGGCTCGGGGCCTGGCCGGACTCGGTCGCCGCCGGCCGCGTAGTACGCTCCGCCGCCGCGGCACGTCCCGCCTCGGTGCCGGTCGGCGTGGTGCCGGACGCACCCGAGCGGGTACGACGCGGACGGTCGGTGCGCTCCCGACGCGGACGCCCGGACGGCGCCTCCGGCTGCTCGCGACCAGGTACGGCCTCGCCCTTGTAGATCCAGACCTTCACGCCGATCCGGCCGAAGGTGGTCCGGGCCTCGAAGAAGCCGTAGTCGATGTTCGCGCGCAGCGTGTGCAGCGGGACGCGACCCTCGCGGTAGAACTCCGAGCGCGACATCTCGGCGCCGCCGAGGCGGCCGCCGCACTGCACCCGGATGCCCTTGACCAGCGGGTTACGCATCGCCGACTGGATCGCCTTGCGCATCGCCCGCCGGAACGCGACCCGGCTGGCGAGCTGCTCGGCGATGCCCTGCGCGACGAGCTGGGCGTCCGACTCGGGGTTCTTGACCTCGAGGATGTTGAGCTGGATCTGCTTCTTGGTGAGCTTCTCCAGCTCACCGCGGATCCGGTCGGCCTCGGCGCCCTTGCGGCCGATGACGATGCCCGGCCGTGCGGTGTGGATGTCGACGCGTACCCGGTCCCGGGTGCGCTCGATGTCCACGCTGGAGATGCCGGCACGCTCCAGGCCACCGGACATCATCCGCCGGATCTTCACGTCCTCGGCGACGTAGTCCTTGTACAGCTTGTCCGCGTACCAACGGGACCGCCACTCGGTGCTGATACCGAGCCGGAACCCGTGCGGGTGGACCTTCTGACCCATTACTCCGCGCTCTCCTTCTCCGAGGCCTCGGCGGTCACCGTGGTTGCCTCGTCGGCCTTCTTCGCGGTGTTCTTCTTCGCCCCGCCGCGCTTGCCGCCCGCCGGGCTGGCCTGCACGCTCTCCACCACGATCGTGATGTGGCAGGTCCGCTTCCGGATCCGGTACGCCCGGCCCTGCGCCCGCGGCCGGAACCGCCGCAGCGTCGGGCCCTCGTCGACGTACGCCTCGCTGATGAGCAACGAATCCGGGTCCAGCCGCTCGTTGTTCTCTGCGTTGGCGATCGCGGAGGCAACCACCTTGTAGACCGGCTCGCTGGCTGCCTGGGGGGCGAACTTGAGCACCGTGAGGGCCTCCTTCGCGGACATCCCGCGAACGAGGTTGACCACACGGCGCGCCTTCATCGGCGAGGTGCGCACGTACCGCGCAACCGCCCGCGCGCCGGGAGGCGCAATAGCGTCGCCCTTAGTTGGCATCGCTGTCCCCTTGCTCGTTTCCTCGTATCGATTCGTACGTCGGTGTCCGCCTCGGCGGTCAGCGACGCCGGCTCTTCCTGTCGTCCTTCTCGTGACCCTTGAACGTACGGGTCAGCGAGAACTCGCCGAGCTTGTGCCCGACCATCGCCTCGGTGACGAACACCGGGATGTGCTTCATCCCGTTGTGCACGGCGATCGTGTGCCCGAGCATCTCCGGCGTGATCGTGGAGCGACGGGACCAGGTCTTGATGACGTTCTTGGTGCCCTTCTCGTTCTGGACTTCCACCTTCTTCATCAGGTGGTCGTCCACGAAGGGCCCCTTCTTCAGGCTGCGAGGCATCGTGAACTCCTAGCGCTTCCGGTTGGCGTAACGACGGCGGATGATCAGGCGGTCCGAGTCCTTGCCCTTTTGCCGGGTCCGACCCTCGGGCTTGCCGTTCGGGTTGACCGGGTTACGACCACCGGAGGTCTTACCCTCACCACCACCGTGCGGGTGGTCGACCGGGTTCATCGCCACACCTCGCACCGTCGGACGCTTGCCCTTCCAGCGCATCCGGCCGGCCTTGCCCCAGTTGATGTTCGACTGCTCGGCGTTGCCGACCTCGCCGATCGTCGCGCGGCACCGCACGTCCACGAGCCGCGTCTCGCCGGAGGGCAGCCGCAGCGTGGCGTACATCCCCTCCTTGGCCTGGAGCTGGATGCTGGCGCCGGCGGACCGGCCCAGCTTCGCGCCGCCGCCGGGCCGCAGCTCAACCGCGTGGATCGTCGTACCGACCGGGATGTTGCGCAGCGGCTTGTTGTTGCCAGGCTGGATGTCGGCGGCCGGGCCGGACTCGACACGCGCGCCCTGCTTCAGGCCGCGCGGCGCCAGGATGTACCGCTTGGTGCCGTCGACGAAGTGCAGCAGCGCGATCCGAGCCGTACGGTTCGGGTCGTACTCGATGTGCGCGACCTTCGCCGGCACGCCGTCCTTGTCGTTGCGACGGAAGTCGATCAGGCGGTACTGCCGCTTGTGGCCGCCACCCTGGTGCCGCGTCGTGACCTTGCCCTGCGAGTTGCGGCCGCCCTTGTTGTGCAGCGGGCGCAGCAGCGACTTCTCCGGCGTACTCCGGGTGATTTCCACGAAGTCCGACACGGACGAACCGCGACGACCTGGTGTGGTCGGCTTGTACTTGCGGATGCCCATCGTTCTCTCTCTACCTCTGGCCGGTGTCCATCAGGATTCGGTACCGGCGTGTCCGCCTGGTCAGCTGACCGGGCCGCCGAACGCCTCGATCCGGTCGCCCGGCGCGAGGGTCACGATCGCCCGCTTGGTGCTCTTCCGCTTACCGAAACCGGCGCGGGTGCGCTTGCGCTTGCCCTCCCGGTTGATCGTGTTCACCGACAGCACCTTGACGTTGAAGATCTGCCCGACGGCGATCTTGATCTGCGTCTTGTTCGCGTCCGGGTGGACCAGGAACGTGTACTTGTTCTGGTCCAGCAGGCCGTAGCTCTTCTCGGACACGACCGGCCGGTCGATGACGTCCCGCGGGTCGTTGAAGCTGACCCCGCTCATGCTTCCTCCTCAGCCTTCTCGCGCCGGCCGAGGAACTCGTCGAGCGCGTCGGCGGTGAACACCACGTCGTCGTTGACCAGCACGTCGTACGTGTTGAGCTGGTCGGCGGCGAGCAGGTGGACCTCGGGGGCGTTCCGCAGGCTCTTCCAGGTCAGCTCGTCCTCGCGGGCGACGACGAGCAGGACCCGCGGGGCCTCGGTCACCTTGCGCAGCGCGGTCAGCGCGGCCTTGGTGCTCGGCGTGTCACCCTCGACCAGCGAGGAGACGACGAACACCTGCTCGGCGCGGGCCCGGTCGGAGAGGGCGCCACGCAGCGCGGCGGCCTTCATCTTCTTCGGGGTCCGCTGCGCGTAGTCACGCGGCACGGGGCCGTGCACCACGCCACCGCCGGCGAACTGCGGCGCCCGGGTCGAGCCCTGACGCGCCCGGCCGGTGCCCTTCTGCCGGTACGGCTTCTTGCCGCCGCCGGAGACCTCACCGCGGGTCTTCGCCTTGTGCGTGCCCTGGCGTGCGGCGGCCAGCTGGGCCACCACGACCTGGTGCATCAACGGGACGTTGACCTGCACGTCGAAGATCTCGTCGGGCAGGTCGACCGAGCCGGTCTCGCCGCCGTCGCGGTCCAGTACCTTCACCTGGCTCACTTGACACCGCCCTTGCGCAGCGCCTGCTTGGCCGCGGTACGCAGCAGGACCAGCCCGTTACGGGGTCCCGGGACAGCGCCCTTGATCAGCAGGAGGTTGTTCTCCGGGTCGACGTCGACCACGGTCAGGTTCTGCACGGTGAAGCGGTCCGAGCCCATCCGGCCGGCCATCCGCACACCCTTGAACACGCGGCCCGGGGTGGCGCAGCCACCGATCGAGCCGGGCGAGCGGTGCTTGCGCTCAACACCGTGCGACGCCTTCAGACCGTGGAAGCCGTGCCGCTTCATCACACCGGCGAAGCCCTTGCCCTTGGTACGCCCGGTGAGGTCGAGGATCTGACCGACGGTGAAGTCGGCCGCGGTCACCTCGGCGCCCAGCTCGTACTCGCTGGCGTCGCTGGTGCGGATCTCGACCACGTGCCGGCGCGGCGTGACGCCCGCCTTGGCGAAGTGGCCGGACTCGGGCTTGTTCACCTTGCGAGGGTCGATCGCGCCGTAGGCCAGCTGGATCGCGGAGTAGCCGTCCCGATCCGCCGTACGCACCTGCGTGACGACGCAGGGGCCGACCTGCACGACGGTCACCGGGACGACGCGGTTGAACTCGTCCCAGATCTGGGTCATGCCGAGCTTGGTGCCCAGGATTCCCTTGACTTGCCTGTCCATCGTCTACCGGTCCCTACAGCTTGATCTCGATGTCGACGCCGGCCGGCAGATCCAGCCGCATCAGCGAGTCGACCGTCTTCGGAGTCGGGTCGATGATGTCGATCAGCCGCTTGTGCGTACGCATCTCGAAGTGCTCGCGCGAGTCCTTGTACTTGTGCGGCGAACGGATGACGCAGAAACGGTTGATCTCCGTGGGCAGCGGCACCGGGCCGGCGACCTGAGCCCCGGTGCGCGTCACCGTCTCGACGATCTTTCGCGCCGAGGAGTCGACGACCTCGTGGTCGTAGGCCTTCAGCCGGATGCGGATCTTCTGTCCCGCCATAGTGGCTTCTGATTCCTTCTCTCGTGCCGCTGCCCCAACCGGGTCCTGGGGATGTATCCCGAGGTCCCAGGCCTGAGCTCCTGTGGTCCTTCATCAGCCGGTCGGCCGGCCGTACGCCGGCCCCTCCGACCCCCGCGGTCGGGCGTGTCGCCGATCCAGGGTCATAGCTCCGCCCGGGAATCCGGACCGGAGATCCACCTGCTTCTCGACTCGCGCCCCACGGCCACCACGTGAGCGGTGGCCTGCGCGGGCTCGGTGCTCGGCTCGCACCACCCGATCGACGAACGACCGGCCGGGCTCGCTGGCCTCACACCGTGCGACGCGTCTCCTGCCGTCATGCCTCGGTAACGCCATGTTCAGCAAACCGAGCGCACGCAACCGAGCGCGTCGCGGACGCAACCTGTCTAGTATGCCGTACCCAGTGCGGCGAACGGAAACCGGGGTGACCGGACCCACCAAGATATCGGGTGGGAACCGGTCACCCCACAGATCGCTACTTGTTGATCTTGGTTACCTGGCCGGCACCAACGGTGCGGCCACCCTCGCGGATGGCCAGCTTCAGGCCCTCCTCCATGGCGATGGGCTGGATCAGCTCCACCGTCATCGAGGTGTTGTCGCCCGGCATGACCATCTCGGTGCCCTCGGGGAGGGTCACGACGCCGGTCACGTCCGTGGTGCGGAAGTAGAACTGCGGGCGGTAGTTGTTGAAGAACGGGGTGTGCCGTCCGCCCTCGTCCTTGGACAGGATGTAGACCCGGCCCTCGAACTCGGTGTGCGGGGTGGTGGTGCCCGGCTTCACGACGACCTGGCCGCGCTCGACGTCCTCGCGCTTGATGCCGCGCAGCAGGAGGCCGACGTTGTCGCCCGCCTGGCCCGAGTCGAGCAGCTTGCGGAACATCTCGACACCGGTGACGGTGGTCTTGGTCGACTTCTCGCGGAT
>DASXWQ010000015.1:0-228151 GCA_036503555.1 Actinocatenispora sp. | reverse complement strand
GCCGGCGCCCGGCGGGCTGGACACGCCGGGCGCCGTCCGCGGTCAGGATTCGACGGACTGCCAGAAGCGGCACTGGTGTTCGGCGGCGAGGTCGACCGGCCGGGTGCCGTCGCGGCCGGGTGCGAGCGCCTGCACCGTACTGCCGGCGAAGCGCGGCCACGTCGGTGCCGCCGCACCGTTCGGGTCCCCGGTACGCGCGAACCGGGTCCAGTAGCCGATCATCTCGTCGGACAGCGCCCGCTGCGCGGCGGTCGCCGGCCCGGGGAACTGCGCGTCCTCGAAGAGGTACTGCAGCTCGGCGGCGTGGAACGCGCCGGTCGGGAAGCTGGGCGTACCGGCGTCGGTGCCCCACGGCGCGTCCTCGTCGGCGAACTCGAACGCCCGCGTCGGTACGTACCGGTCGAAGAGGCGGTCGGTCGTGAGCGCCGGGCACGACCAGGCGCGGTCGGTCCAGACTGCGGCGAGCGCCTCGCTCGGCGAGCCGTACCTGTCGACGGGGTAGCGGGCGAGGACCTTCGGGGCGATGTCGGCGCCGAGGATGCCGGTCACCTCGTCGCGGTAGCCGGCCTCCGTCACCGGGGTACCGCCGGTGAACGCCTCGATCGCCGCGACGAACGTGCGGTGCTCGTCGCGCGTCGTGCCGTGCAGCACCGGTACCCGGTTGAACCGGCCGGTGGTGAGGGCCTCCCTCGGGCTGCGGGGCAGCAGCCCGCCGCCCCCGTACGCGGGGCCGAAGCCCTGACCGCCGCCGGAGACGGTCAGCAGGTCCGCGGTGCTCTTGCCGCGCAGGCAGGACAGCGTCCGCGCCGGATCCGTGCAGTGCAGCGCCGTCGCCGCCGCCGCACCCTCCTGCTCGGCCGTGGCGCGCGGACGCGGGTACCAGTTGCCGCCGTCCTGGTACGGCCACTCGTCGGTGACGGCGCACGGCCCGGAGTCCATCACGGCGCGCTGGAACAGGCCGGCCGCGGCGGGCGAGCTGAGCTGCGCGCAGGTGCTGACGCTGCCGGCGGACTCGCCGAACAGCGTGACGTTGCGCGGGTCGCCGCCGAACGTCGTCGCGTTGCGCTGGACCCAGCGCAGCGCCGCCTGCTGGTCGGCCAGGCCGTAGTTGCCGGCCTGCGCGCCGAGCGCCGGGTGGTCGAGGAACCCGAAGACGCCGAGGCGGTAGTTCGTCGTCACCACGATGACGTCGCCGCGGGTGGCGAGCCGGTCCGCCCCGTAGAGCGCGGCCGAACCCGAGTAGAAGCCGCCGCCGTGC
Source organism: Actinocatenispora sp. (assembly GCA_036503555.1). GTDB lineage: Bacteria > Actinomycetota > Actinomycetes > Mycobacteriales > Micromonosporaceae > Actinocatenispora. Next base: position 226,893 of record DASXWQ010000015.1, on the reverse strand, counting down.
ACGAAGAACAGGACCGGCAGCGGGCGTCCGGTGTGCCGGGCCGGGCGGGTGACGTTCAGGTAGAGGCAGTCCTCCGTGGTGGACGGCTTGTCGCCGAGGAACCCGGCGCTCTGCGGGCAGTCGTTGCCGGGCCGGCTCGCGTCGCGTACCCCGGACCAGCTGCGGGCCCTGCGGGGCTGCGCCCACCGCAGCGGCCCCACCGGCGGCTCCGCGTACGGGATGCCGCGGAAGTTCTCGTGCCCGTCGGCGGCGGTGCCACGCACCCCACCGTCCGCGGTGCGTACCACGGGGCGGGGCGACCCGCCGGTGTCCGCGGCGAGCGCCGGTACCGCGAGCGCCGAGGCCAGGGCGGCCACGGTGAGCCCGACCACCGCCGTGCGCAACCTTCTCATCATCGTCCTCCGATTGGCGACCATGCACCGATCCTCGGCGGTGGCGGGCCACGGGGGCAGACAGCCAGCCCCCGAACGCGTGGGGGGTCAACCCCCGTACCCGGTCACTCACCGGGGTCTTGTCCGGGTACCTGGGGCGGACCGAGACTTGGACACATTCGCACCACAGCCTGAATTCGTTCGGTCCATTTGTGGGTCTGCCGAAAGGCATGACATCCGGTCGCGTGGGTGTTCGCCCGCGCTAGGAGGCGCACATGACAGGAACGACCAGTCGCCGGCGGGTGCTCGGCCGCGTCGCGGCCGGCACCGCCGCACTCGCCAGCGTCCTCATCGGACTCGGCGCGCTGCCGACCGGCGCAGCCGGGCAGGCCGCACCGGTCGACGCACGGCCCGCGCACGCCGCCGCGCAGGCGGCACCCGGCGGCAAGACCAACTTCGTGGTCACCGTCGGCTCGTACCACGCCGGCACGACCACGAACTGGGAGCGGATCGGTTACTACACCTTCCATCCCGCCGACGGCACCGTCACGGCCAGCTGGTGGCGCTGGAACCAGGGCAGCATGCGGGACATCCGCGTGGACACCCCCGTCGCGGCGGCCGGCTGCGGCGCCACCCAGTGCTACACGCGTACCCCGAAGCGGTTCCTGTCCCCGCCCAACGAGACCACCGCCGGCACGTACGCGCTCAGCGGCACCGCGCTCACCGTCTCCTGGCCCAGCGGATCCGGTTCCCTGCAGGAGAAGTGGACCGTCACCCCGGTGACCAACACCGACGGGTCGACCGACGGCAGCCTGGTCCAGCTCGACTGGGCCGGCGCCGGAGCGGGCTACACCGCGACCGGCGGGTACGGGTTCGGGTCCAACGCCAGCTTCGCCACCAACGCCAGTGCGACGGACCTGATGCAGCCCGACAACAAGGTCAACTACCACTGGGTGTACAACGGCATCAGCGCGGGCGGGCTGACCGGTGGTACCAGCTCGCTCGGGCTGTCCGTGTTCCAGCAGTGCGCCGACGGCCGCTGCCTCGGCGCCACCTCGAAGACCGCGCCCGGCAACGGATGCACGTACTACCCGCCGGGCGACAGCCCGACCAGCGCCACGATCAACTACTACCTGGCGCACTTCGGTGGTGACCGGCGCGACGCGTACGAGCACTGGTTCCGGTGCCTCGGCTACAACCCGAAGACCGGGCAGACGTGCTACAAGCTCAACTCGCACGTGAAGCCGATGCTCCAGGTCATCGACGACGCCGGCCGCTTCCGCGGGTGGGTCGGTGCCGAGACGTCGTACAAGACCACGGCCGACGGAAACTCGGCCGGCCCGGCGATCGACGACACCCTCGCCATCTTCAAGGCGGGACCCCGACCACTCGCCGGCTGACCGACCACGACGGTGCCCGATGTCCACTGTGGACGCCGGGCACTGTGCGTCCACAGTGGACAGCATCGGACACCGGAGCGCCTGCGCTGGAAGGCTGACCCCCTAGGGCCGACCCGTACGACCCGGGTCGTGCCACCGTTCCGCCGCGGGATCGATGCGCCGCCGCACGGTCCGTCCGTAGCGTCGGGAACCATGACGATCACACGACTCCGGCTCGGCGCGGCGGCCACGGCGCTGGCCGGACTGCTCACGGCCGGCGGCCTGGCCTGCGCCGTACCCGCCGCCGCGATGTCCGGCGGGCAGCCCGTCACCGACCCGGCGGCCGCGCCGTGGGTGGCGACGCTCGCGCTGAAGGGTACGGCTGGGCTGCTGCAACGCGCCGGCTGCGGCGGCGCCCTCATCGCGCCGGACCGGGTACTCACGGCGGCGCACTGCCTGGACGGCGTGGACCCCAGCCAGCAGGAGGTGCACGTGAACGCCCGGGTCCTGTCGCAGGAGCCGGGCGAGATCCGCGACATCCGCGGGGTGAGCGTGCTGCCCGACTACCGGATCATCCCGTCACCGGCCAACCCCGACGACCCGAACGACGCGAGCGCCGCCAACGATCTCGCCGTCGTACTGCTGGACCGGCCCGTCACCGACGTCCCGCCGCTGCCGGTGGCGCGGCACCGGCCGGCCGCCGGTGGTGCCGTGTCCCTGTACGCACACGGCACCACCGGGCACACCCCGGACTGGCGCGACGACGTCCTGCACCGCGGCGACCTCACCGCCCTCGACCGCGCCGCGTGCACCGCGGGTACCCCGGCCACCGTGGACGGCCCGTCAGTGCTGTGCGCCCAGGACGCGGGCGGCAGCGTGACGGGTTGCTTCCAGGACAGCGGCAGCCCGGTGGTGAGCCGGGGCGAGCTCGTCGGCGTGTTCAGCTTCGGCGGCGAGACGGCCGGCAGGACCTGCGGCGAGCCGTCCGCCCAGTATTTCGCCGATCCCGTCGCGTTCCGGGACTGGATCTTCGCCCCGCGCCTGCCGCTCGAACCGTATCCGGCCGGCGCGCCGACCGTCACCGGCACACCGACCACCGGCAGCACGTTGCACTGCGCCACGCCGGCGTGGAGCCGGGCACGCGGCGGGCGGCCCACCACCATCGGGTACGCCTGGGCGACCGTGACGACCGAGGGGCCGTTCGAGATCCCGGCGCCGATCGCCGGCGCGGACCGGCCGGACCTGACGGTCACCGCCGACCAGGCCGGTACCCGGATCGCCTGCCTGACGACCGCGGCCAACGCCGCCGGCCGCATCACCGCGATGTCCGCACCCCTCGCCGCGAGCTGACCCTTGCCCGTACGTGCCAGGCTGGCGGGATGATCGACCTCGCCGAGCTCGTCGGGAAACGGGTGCTGTTCAGCGTTCAGTACGTCGACGACGGCGGCACGCCGGTCGACCGGTACCAGGCGTGCGGCACCGTGACCGGGGTCGACGAGGACGTGGTGTCGCTCGACGTCGCGGGGCTGGACGAGCCGTTCACGCTGCCACCGGCCCCGGAGGCGTTCGATCGTGCCGCTCCGGGTGAGTACCGGCTCCGGGAGACCGGCGAGGTCGTCGTCGACCCGGACTTCACCAGCGTCTGGACCGTCCGTGCCCCCGAGGAAGCGGACCCCGCGGGGTTTCCCCACCGAACGGGAGCCGGGTCATGAGCGACGCCTTCCAGGACTACCTCGACGTGTCCGCCGAGATCGGCGACATCCCCACGACGGTGTGCCTGCGACACGGACGGTTCGTGCCCTGCCGGCGTACCGAGGAGGACTGCCTGACCACGTGCGACCGGGACGCGGTCGGCGAGGTGCACGCGTACCAGGGCAGTCCGGCCGGCACCGTGTGGGACTGGCGGTCGGCAGTCGCCAACTGGATGCGCCGCCAGGAGACGAAGCAGCCCTGACCGCGAGTGTCGCGCGGAAACACGCGCGTGCCCGGCGTCCACTGTGGACACCGGGCACGCGTCAGAGGTCAGGCGACCCGGCGGGGACCCGCCTTGTAGATCGCGAACGTGTCGTAGATGGCCGGGCCGGCGGAGTTGCCGTTCGCGGTCGTCTTGTACGACGTCTCGGCACCGACCCAACCGCGGAAGCGTCCCTTGTCGTCGATGATCTGGAGCATCGGCTTCACGTGCGAGTTGAGCTTGTAGCACGTCTGCCCGGTCTTCGGGTTGTATCCGAGGCACCGGAACCAGTGCTCGTACGCGTCGCGCCGGTCACCACCGAAGTGCGCCATGTAGTAGTTGATCGTGGCGCTGGTCTTCGTGTCACCCGGCGGGTAGTACGTGCATCCGTTGCCGGGAGCCGTCTTCGTCGTGGCACCCAGGCAGCGGCCGTCCTTGCACTGGTGGAACACCGACAGCCCGAGCGAACTCGTACCGCCGGTGCGCTTGCCCGCGCTGATGCCGGTGTACGCGTAGTGGTACGCGACCCGGTTGGCCGGCTGCATCAGGGTCGCCGCCGTGGCGTTCGCGGAGAGGCTGGCGTTCGAGCCGAAGCCGAAACCGTTGGTTGCGGTGTAACCGCGCCCGACGCCCGCCCAGACCAACTCGACCAGGCTCGTGTCCGTCGAGCCGTTCGTCTTGGTCACTCGGGTGACCGTCCACTTCTCCTGCACGTACTTGGATCCGCTCGGCCAGGCGACCGTCAGCGTGCTGCCGTTCAGCGCGTACTTGCCCTGTGCCGTCTCGTTGGGCCGGGACAGGAACCGCTTCATCGTCCGCGTGTAGCACTGCGTCGCGCCGCACCCGGACGCCGGTACCGGGGTGTCGACCCGGATGTCCCGCTGGCTGTTCTGGTTCCAGCGCCACCAGTTGCCGGTGACGGTGCCGGTCGACGGGTGGAAGGTGTAGTAGCCGATCCGCTCCCAGTTCGTGGTCGTGCCGGCGTGGAACGAGCCGACGCTGACCACGAAGTTGGCCTTGCCGCCGGGCGCCGACTGCGCGGCGGCGGCGCTGGCCGGCCGCACGGTGCCACCGATGGGCGCCTGTTGCGCGCCGGCGCTGGCCGGCAGCATACCGAGTCCGATGAGGACTGCGGCGGAGCCGGCGGTGATACCGGCGACCACCCGGGTCCGGCGGCTGATCGCTGTACTCATGCACTCCTCCTGCCGCGGACCGAACGTCCGCGTGGGTCGATCGATGGTCGGGTGTCGCCGCAACGCTCGGCTCCCGCGAGATCCGCGGAGCCCTGCGTGACAGCGGGTCGAACCGGTCGGTGATCCGCGCCGGTGTCGGGGGAAACACAGTGTCGGTGCCCGGCGGCCACATGTACAGCCCGTGATGAGCGTCTTGTGAGACGTCGGAATGGTACCTGGGTAGCGGTCGCGGCGCGGCCTGCGATCAGGACGGCGTGATGCCCAGGGCCGCGCAGGCGCCGTCGACGGCGGCCCGGCGGAGCTCGCCGACCGGCGTGTCGGGGAACTGGATCGTGCAGTCCTGGATCCCGCCGAACGCGATGGCGGCCCGGGTCGCCTGCGCCAGGGTGGGTTGGGCGCCGTGCAGGAGCCGCCCGAGCCGCTGGCGCCAGTCGAGTACGAGATCGATCAGGCCGAGATCGGCAAGCGTGGTCATCTCGCTGAGCATGAGCACGACCTCCCCGCGGTGGCGGTAGTGGAAGTCGAAGTAGCCCTCCAGCAGGGCGCGCGGCTCGACCTCGGCCAGCGCCTCCTGGCGGGCGAGGAAGTCCTCTTCCGCGTCGATCATCGGCTGCACGATGCTGCGGACCAGCTCCTCGCGTGAGGAGAAGTGGTAGTAGAGCGCCGGCTTCGTGATGCCCAGCCGGTCGGCGATCTCCTGGAGGCTGGTCCGGTGTACGCCCCGCTGGGCGAACAGCTCGCGGGCGACCTCCTGGATCCGCTGCTTGGTGTCGGAGGGACGAGGCATGCGGACAGCCTAGCTTACTTACCGATAGGTAAGCTACGCTGACTTACCTATCGGTAAGTAAGGAGGGCTCATGCGGATCCTCATCTCCGGCGCCAGCATCGCCGGTCCGGTGCTCGCGTACTGGCTCACCCGGCACGGCTTCGCCGTCACCGTCGTCGAACGCGCACCCACCCTGCGCAAGACCGGCGGCCACGCCGTCGACCTGTTCAAGCCCGCGATGGACATCTCCGAGAAGATGGGCGTACTCCCGCGCATCGAGGCGCGGGCCACCGGCTCCAACCGGATGACCGTCCACCGGGAGGGCGCGCGGCGTCCGGTCGACGTGGACCTCAGGAAGATCTTCGGCGCCGCCTCCGACCGGCACGTCGAGGCCATGCGCGACGACCTCAGCGAGATCTACCACGACGCCGCGCGCGACGACGTCGAGTACGTCTTCGACGACTCGATCACCGCGATCGCATCCGACGGCGAGGTGCGCTTCGAGAACTCCGCACCCCGCCGCTTCGACCTCGTCGTCGGCGCGGACGGCCTCCACTCCAACGTGCGCCGCCTCGTCTTCGGCGACGAGTCCCGCTTCAGCGACTTCATCGGCGCGTACCTCGGGGTGCTGACCCTGCCGAACACCGCCGGCCTCGACGGCAGGCTCGTCATCCACGTCGGCGTCGGCCGTACCGCCGGCATCTACGGCGCGCGGCACCTCGACGAGGCGCGGGCGCTGTTCCTGTTCCGGAGCGAACGCGAACTCGACTACCACCACCGCGACGTACCCCGGCAGAAGGAGCTGCTGCGCGACGCGTTCGCCGGCCTGCACCCCGACGTGGACGGGTGGCTCGACGAGCTCGACCGCACCCCCGCCTTCTACTTCGACTCGATCACCCAGCTCCGCATGGACACCTGGTCGCGGGGCCGGGTGACGCTCGTCGGCGACGCCGGCTACTGCCCCGGCCCGGCCGTCGGCGGCAGCACCACCCTCGCCGTCGTCGGCGCGTACGTCCTCGCCGGGGAGCTGGCGCGGGCCGGCGGCGACCACGAACGCGCCTTCCCCGCGTACGAGCGGGCGATGGCGGACCACGTCCGGGGCAGCCGCGCGGTCGCGCTGAGCGCGGCGAAGACCCTGGTTCCCACGTCGCGGCTCGGCGTGCAGGGGCTGGCGTACGGTGCGCGCCTGATCTCCGCCCTCCCCGCCGGACCGAGCCGCGCCCTCCTCCGCCTCACCACCAAGAGCGGCCGCGTCTACAACGCCATGACCATCGACGACTACCCGGCGCCCAGCCGAGGCCGCCTCGGCGTGGAGTGACCGACGCCCGTGGTCGTGGTCACCGGGACGAGGTGTTACCCGCGGCGGTCCGGCCACGTCATCCCTTCGTACAAAGGTCGCCGGATCGCCGCGGCCGAACGGATGGGAGTCACCATGAGCAAGGTCTGGTTCGTCACCGGTGCGTCCCGCGGCCTGGGCCGCCAGTTCGTCGAGGCGGCGCTGTCCCGCGGCGACCGGGTGGCCGCGACCGCACGGAGTACGGCCGGCTTCGCGGACCTCGTCGACACGTACGCGGACGCGGTGCTGCCGCTGGAGATGGACGTGACCGACCGCGCCGCGGTCGACGAGAGCGTACGCCGCGCGGTGGCGCGTTTCGGCCGGCTGGACGTCGTCGTCAACAACGCCGGGTACGCACAGATCGGCGCGGTCGAGGAAGTGACCGAGCGGCAGTGGCGCGACCAGTTCGAGACGAACCTGTTCGGCGCGTTGTGGGTGGTCCAGGCGGTGCTGCCGTACCTGCGGGAGCAGCGGGCCGGGCACATCGTGCAGCTGTCGTCGGCCGCGGGGCTGATCGCGATGCCGCTCGGCGGTGCGTACCAGGCGTCGAAGTGGGCGCTGGAGGCGCTCAACGAGACCCTCGCGCAGGAGGTCGCCGAGTTCGGGGTGAAGGTGACGATCATCGAGCCGGCCGGGTTCGCCACCCGGGCGGGCAGGAACCCCGATCCGCTCGACAACGGCCACCTCGCCGAACCCAACCCGGCGTACGGCGAACTGCGGGAACGGCTCGCCGGCGTGATGGGCCGGCAGCCCGCGGGCGACCCGGCCGCGGCGGCCCGGACCCTGCTGACCATCGTGGACTCCGACCAGCCGCCGCTGCGGGTGCTGTTCGGCCAGGGCTTCTACCCGATGCTGCGCAAGACTTACGGCGACCGGCTCCAGAACTGGGCCGACACCCAGGACCTGTCGGCCCAGGCCCACGGCACCCTCGACCGGACCGGCCGCTGACCGCCGACATCAGTCGATCACGATCCGCACGCCGTCCCCGTGGCAGCGCTCGCCCATGCAGGCGATCAGGTGGCGGCAGCCCCGGGCTGCCGCTGCGCATCTCGCGCGACCCCGCCAACACGGCTCGGCGCCGGGGTCAGTCGGATGCCGGTTGGGTCAGGCGGGGAGACCGACCAGGCGCGCGGACTCGGTCCAGAGGCGGTCGCAGCGGGCCTGGTCGGTGGTGTGACCGGCGGTCTCGACCGGACGGCGATCGACGTAGAAGCGGCCCGTACGGCCGGCGATCTCGTCGGAGGTGGCGAGCCAGGCCGGGGTGTCCGCACCGACGTCCGGGCCGGGCAGCTCGGCGCGATCGAGGTCGTACAAGCGGGCGACGATCGCGCTGACCTCGGGCGCCTCGCCGGCCAGGCCGGTGCCGCCGATGATGCCGGGATGCGCGGCGTTGACGGTGATGCCGGTGTCGGCGAAGCGCCGCGCGAGCGCGAACGTGAACATCGCGGTCATGTTCTTCGTCCGGCCGTACGCGCGGAACGGGCGCAGCGCGACGGGCTCACCGAGTTGCTCCGGATGCTGGAAGCACAGGTCGTCGAGATCGACTGGTGCCTGCGCCAACGCCGTGGGATCGGCGCCCACCAGGACGAACCTGGCCTCGTCGAGCTTGCCGGCCAGCGACCGCAGCAGCAGGTACGGCGCCAGGTGGTTGACCGCGAGCAGCCGCGGCAGGCCGGCCGAGTTGCGCCGGGACAGCGGCGTCACCAGCGCGGCGTTGCTGACCACCACGTCGGGCCGCGGCCCGGCGAGCAGCCTGTCGGCGAGATCGCGTACCTCGTCGAGCTCGGCGAAGTCGGCCCGTTCCCGGTGCAGTTCCGCGCCCGGTACGACGGCCGCGATCCGGTCGGTGGCGGCGCGCAGCCGTTCGTCGCTGCGGCCGACCAGGGTGACCGCCGCGCCGCTGAGCGCGAGGCGGCGGGCGATCGCCTCGCCGATCCCGTTCGTGGCTCCGGTGACCACAGCTCGCATGACCCCTCCTTCAGGTTGACATTGTCAACCTAACCGGATCCGGTTGACAACGTCAACCTCGGCTAGGGTGACAGACGTGTCCCGCCCCACTCGCGACCTGCTGATCGACGCCGCCGAGGACCTGCTCGACACCGGCGGAATCGAAGCCGTCACCCTGCGAGAGGTGGGCCGACGATCCGGCGTCTCGCACAACGCGCCGTACAAGCACTTCGCGAGCAAGGAGGCCCTGCTCGCCGCGATCGCCACCCGCGAACTGCGCCGCCGCCGCGACCGACTCGACACCGCCCTGACCGGTACCGAGGCGCCCGAGCTGGTGCTGCGCCGCGCGTTACGGCAGTACGCCGAGTGGGCGCAGGAGTACCCCCATCGGTTCAGGCTGATCTACGGGCGCTGGACGATCCACGACGACGACCTCGCCGAGGCCGCACACGCCGCCTCCGGCCAGCTGATCGCCGCGGTACGGGCGGCACAGGCGGACGGCGCCCTTCCCGCCGGCGACCCGGAGCGTCTGATGGCACTGCTGCGCGCCCTCGCCCACGGCGCCGCCGACCTCGCCCTTGCCGGCCACCTGTCGCCCGACGGCAAGGGCCACGCCGACGCCACCGACCTGGTCGACGACCTGTTCGACCACCTCGCCGCCCTGGGCCCGCCCAGCCCCTGACGGAGGACCCTCAGGGGCTGGGGCCGGACACGGCGCGGCCGGTGTTGGCGGCCGGTACGCCCGGCCGGCGACCTATCGTCCGCGTATCGAAAAGCGGATACGTGCCGGCAACACGGCGATCCCTTGAATGGGAGGCATGAGCCTCCGCGAACCAGCACGAACCGCGGCCCGCCGCACTCGCCCGCTGGCATCGTCGTCCGCTCCGAGCGTCCCGGCGACGGGGATCACGATCTACGGATGCGGCCAGGACGAGGCCGCGCTGTTCCGGGAGATGGCGCCTCGCTTCGGCGTACTGCCGACCATCACCGAGGACGCGGCGTCCGAGGCCAATGCCGGGCTGGCACGGGGAAACCGGTGCGTCAGCATCGGTCACAAGACGCGCGTCGCGAACGCCGCGCTGCTCGCGCTGAGCCGGGCCGGCGTCAAGTACGTCTCCACGCGAAGCATCGGCTACAACCACATCGACGTGACGTACGCGCGAAGCGTCGGCATCTCCGTCGGCAACGTCGCGTACTCGCCGGACAGCGTGGCGGACTACACGCTGATGCTGATGCTGATGGCGGTACGCCATGCGAAGTCGACGATCCGCCGCGCCGACGCCCACGACTACCGGCTGGGCGACGTACGCGGGAAGGAGCTGCGCGACCTGACGGTCGGTGTGGTCGGGACGGGACGCATCGGTACCGCGGTCGTCGATCGGTTGCGGGGCTTCGGCTGCCGCGTCCTGGCGCACGACAACCATCCGACCGCCGCCGCCGAGTACGTTCCGCTGGACGAACTGCTCCGGCGGTGCGACGTCGTCACGCTGCACACGCCGCTCACCGCGGACACGTACCACCTGCTCGACGGCGACCGTATCGGGCGGATGAAGCACGGCGCGTTCGTGGTGAACACCGGGCGCGGGCCGCTTCTCGACACCGAGGCGCTTGTCCCGGCGTTGGAGAGCGGCAGGTTGGGCGGGGCGGCGCTGGACGTCGTCGAGGGCGAGGAGGGGATCTTCTACGCCGACTGCCGGGACCGGCCCATCGACAGCAAGGACCTGCTGCGGTTGCAGAGCCTGCCGAACGTGCTCATCACCCCGCACACCGCCTACTACACGGGCCACGCGCTGAGCGACACCGTCGAGAACAGCCTCATCAACTGCCTGAACTTCGAAAGCGGGACGACAGCATGGACAGGTTGAAAATCGGCATCGTGTTCGGGGGTTCCTGCGAGGAGCATCCCATCTCCGTGAAGTCCGCGCGGGAGGTCGCGAAGAACCTCGATCCGGAGAGGTACGAGCCGTTCTGGATCGGGATCACGCGGTCCGGTGCGTGGAAGCTCTGCGACGGTCCCGACACCGACTGGGAGGCCGGCGACACCCGTGCTGCTCTCCTGTCGCCGGACCGCACCGTACGCGGGCTGCTCGTCCTGGAGAACGGTCGGTACGAAGCGATCGGGCTGGATCTCGTGTTGCCCGTGCTGCACGGAAAGCTGGGCGAGGACGGCGCGATGCAGGGTCTGCTGGAGCTGTCCGGCATCCCGTACGTCGGCTGCGACGTGCAGAGTTCCGCGCTGTGTATGGACAAGTCGCTGGCGTACGCCGTGGTGCGGAGCGCGGGGATCGCCACGCCGAACTTCTGGACCGTCACGGCGAACGAGAATCCCGACCCCGATCGGCTCACCTACCCCGTTTTCGTCAAGCCGGCCCGTTCGGGGTCGTCGTTCGGCGTCAGCAAGGTGTCCGGCGTGGAGGAGCTGCCGAGCGCGGTCGAGACGGCGCGGCGGTACGACTCGAAGGTGTTGATCGAGGAGGGCGTCGCCGGTAGCGAGGTCGGCTGCGCGATCCTGGGCAACGACGTGGACCTGACCGTCGGCGAGGTGGACCGGATCGCGTTGTCGCACGGTTTCTTCCGGATCCACCAGGAGAACGCGCCGGAGAGCGGTTCGGAGAACTCGACGCCGGTGGTTCCCGCCGACATCCCGGCGGAGACGCGTTCGCTCGTCCAGGAGACGGCGAAGTCCATCTACCGTGCGCTGGGATGCCGGGGACTGGCGCGGGTGGACATGTTCCTCACGCCGGACGGGACCGTGGTCCTCAACGAGGTCAACACGTTGCCCGGTCTGACCTCGTACAGCCGTTACCCGAGGATGATGGCGGCCGCGGGGCTGTCGCTCGGCGAGGTGATCGACCGGATCGTGTCGTTGGCCCTGACGGGGAAGGCCCAGTGAGAGACGACTTCGTCTTCGTCGACGAGCTCGTGCCGGGCATCCGGTGGGACGCCAAGTACGCCACGTGGGACAACTTCACCGGCAGACCGGTCGACGGCTATCTCGCGAACCGGATCGTCGGTACCCGGGCCCTGTGCGCGGCTCTGGAGAAGGCCCAGGACAAGGCCGCGGCCGTCGGCTTCGGCCTGCTCCTCTGGGACGGGTACCGCCCGCAGCGCGCCGTCGACTGCTTCCTGCGCTGGTCGGCGCAGCCGGAGGACGGCCGGACGAAGCCGCGGCACTATCCCCACCTCGACCGGGCCGAGATGTTCGACCAGGGGTACGTCGCCGCCAGGTCCGGCCACAGCCGGGGCAGCACCGTCGACCTGACGCTCTACCGCCTTGCCACCGGCGAACTCGCCGCCATGGGCGGCGGCCACGACCTCATGGACCCGATCTCCCATCACGGCGCGCACGGCATCACGCCCGTCGAAGCGGAGAACCGCCGGCACCTGCGCTCCATCATGGCGGACTGCGGATTCGACGCGTACGACCGCGAGTGGTGGCACTACACGCTGCGCGGCGAACCGCATCCCGACTCGTACTTCGACTTCCCCGTCGCCTAGCCGATCCGGCCGAGAACTGGAAAGAGAATGTTGCGTCAGAAACCACAACGGCAGGAGCGGGCGTGACGGCACCACGCGTCGTCGTCGCCGGCGGCCACTCCGCCGGGCACATCGAGCCCACGATGAACTTCGCCGACGCGCTGCGGCGGTTGGCACCCGCGGCCGAGATCACCGCCCTCGGTACGGTCCGCGGCCTGGACACCACGCTCATCCCGGCCCGCGGCTACCCGCTCGAACTCATCCCGCCGGTACCGCTGCCGCGGGAGCTGGGCCGGGACCTGTTGCAGACGCCGGGCCGGCTGCGTGACTCGGCGCGGGCGGCGGGTGCCGTGCTCGACCGGGTACGGGCCGAGGCCGTGGTGGGCTTCGGCGGGTACGTGGCCATGCCGGCGTACGTCGCCGCCCGCAGGCGTGGCATCCCGATCGTCGTCCACGAGGCGAACGCCCTGCCCGGTGTGGCGAACCGGCTGGCGGCCCGGATGACGACCCACGTGTTCACCGCCTCGCCGAACGTCCGGCTGCCGCACGCCACCCCCGTCGGCATACCGCTGCGTCCGGCGATCACCGAACTCGACCGGGCCGCGCTGCGCGACGCGGCCCGGCGCCGGTTCGGCCTGCGACCCGACGGGCCGGTACTCATGGCCACGGGCGGTTCGCAGGGCGCCCAGGCGATCAACGTCGCGGTGTCCGGCGCGGCGACGGCGTTGCGGGCGGCCGGCGTGCAGGTGTTGCACATCGCCGGACCGCAGCGCGTCGTCGAGCCGCCGGCCCGCGGTCCCGGCGACCCGCCGTACGTCGTCGTCCCGTACGTCGACGAGATGCAGTACGCCTACGCCGCGGCCGACTTCGTGATCTGCCGCTCGGGGGCGATGACGTGCGCCGAGCTGGCGGCCGTCGGCCTGCCCGCCGCGTACGTACCGTTGCCGCTGCGCGGCGGTGAGCAGCGGCTGAACGCCGAGCCGGTCGTTGCGGCCGGCGCGGCGCTGCTCGTGGACGACGCCGACCTCGACGCGGCCTGGGTCGAGACGACGCTGATCCCGGTACTCACCGATCCCGGGCGCATCGCGGCGATGTCGGCGCGCGCGGCGGCGGCCGGCCCGCGCGACGCGGCCGTCGTCATGGCCCGGCACGTACTCACGGCGATCGCGGAGCGGCGGGCAGCCGCACCGTGACGCGGAGCCCCCCGGCGTCCAGGGGGCTGAGGGTGAGCGTCCCGTCGTGTGCCTGGGCGATGCTCTTGACGATCGCGAGGCCGAGGCCGACGCCCGCGTGGTCGGCCCGGATCCGTTCCGTACCACGCTGGAACGGCTCGGTGAGCGTCGAGACCAGCTGCGGGGTGAGCCGCTCGCCGGTGTTCTCGACGATGAGGACGACGTACTCGGTGCCGGCGGCGGTGACGACCCGCACGGCGCCGTGTGCGGGGAGGTTGTGGACGATCGCGTTGTGCACGAGGTTCGTGGTCATCTGGAGCAGGAGCGCGTGCGAGCCGAGGGTGGGGGCGATCTCCCCGGCGGTCTCGATGGTGATGCCGTGCTTCTCCGCGAGCGGGAGAAGCGTCTCGGTGGCCTCTTCGGCCAGCAGGGACAGGTCGACGTGTTCCGGCGTGAAGGAACGCTGGTCGGCGCGGCTGAGCAGCAGCAGCGCCTCGGTGAGTTCGATGGCGCGGGCGTTGACGAAGTGGAGGCGTTCGACGAGTTCGCCGGTGTCGCGGTGCGGATCGTTGCGGGCGACGTCGAGGAGCGTCTGCGTGATCGCCAGCGGCGTACGCAGCTCGTGGGAGGCGTTCGCCGCGAACCGCTGCTGTTCGGCGACGTGCGCTTCGAGCCGCGTGAGCATCGCGTCGAAGCTGTCGGCGAGCTCGCGGAACTCGTCGCGGGGGCCCTCCATCTCGATCCGGTGGGACAGCGACCCGTTCGCGGCCCTTCGGGTCGCGTTGGTGATGCGGGCCAGCGGGGCGAGCATCCGCCCGGCGAGCACCCACCCGCCCAGGAGACCGAACACCAGCAGGAACAGCAGCATCCACGCCACCTTCGGGCCGAAGGCACGAAGCAGGTCGCCGCGGTTCGGGATCATCATCGGACCGGGAACGACGATCGCCCGGTCGGGTACGTACCGCAGGAGGAACAGCCACACGACCGCGAGGAGCAGACCGCCGGCGAGCATGAGGAACCCGGCGTAGCTGAGGGTGAGTTTGAGGCGGACGCTCAGCCCCGGCTCCCTATCCACGCTCCGCTTCCTCGCGTCCGGGTGCCGTGTCGATGCGGTAGCCGACGCCGGGCACGGTGGCGATGACCCACGGTTCGCCGAGCCGCTTGCGCAGCGCCGAGACGGTGATGCGTACGGCGTTGGTGAACGGGTCGGCGTTCTCGTCCCAGGCCCGCTCCAGCAACTCCTCGGCGCTGATGACACCGCCCTCGGCGGCGACGAGGACGTCGAGTACGGCGAACTGCTTGCGGGTGAGCGCGACGTACCGGCCGTCCCGGTAGACCTCGCGGCGGAACGGATCCAGCCGCAGCCCCGCGATCTCCCGTACGGGCGGCCGGCTGTGCGTGCGCCTGCGGTCGAGCGCCCGGAGCCGGAGTACGAGCTCGCGCAGGTCGAACGGCTTGGTGAGGTAGTCGTCGGCGCCGAGCCCGAACCCGGAGGCCTTGTCGTCGAGCCGGTCCGCGGCGGTGAGCATCAGGATCGGCATGCCGCTGCCGGACGCGACGATGCTGCCGGCGACCTCGTCACCGGACGGGCCGGGGATGTCGCGGTCGAGCACGGCGATGTCGTAGCTGTTGACGCTCAACAGCTCCAGGGCGGTGTCGCCGTCCCCGGCGATGTCGGCCGCGATCGCCTCCAACCGCAGCCCGTCGCGGATGGCCTCGGCCATGTACGGCTCGTCCTCGACGACCAACACACGCATGTCTCGATGCTACGAGCCGGCACATATCGTCGGCATACCGAAAACCACATACGGGTTGACAACACCGCGCTCCGTTGACTGGTGGCATGAGTCAGACGGCAGCGGCGTTCAGCGACGTCCCCCGCGGCGACCCCGGCGGTACGCGTGCCGAGGCGGACGGTGCCCTCCCCGACGGCGTGACGGTGTTCGACGAGTACCCCGGCGTGGCCAACCTCGACCCAGCTCTGCTCAGGGCCCTGCGCGCGGCGGCGACGGAGGCCGCGGCGGACGGTGTCGAGTTCCACGTCAACAGCGGCTGGCGCTCACCGGGGTACCAGGCTGGGCTGCTGCGCGCGGCGATCGCCCGGTACGGCTCGGCGGAGGAGGCGGCCCGGTGGGTCGCCACGCCCGAGACGTCGCCGCACGTGTCCGGGCACGCGGTCGACATCGGGCACGCCGACGCGAGGGCGTGGCTGTCGGAACACGGCGCCAGGTACGGACTGTGCCAGATCTACCGCAACGAGCCCTGGCACTACGAACTGCGCCCGGAGGCCATCAACTGCCGGAGACCACGCATGTACCCCGATCCCTCGCACGACCCGAGGATGCGGCGGTCCCCGGATCAGCGTGGGCCGTCGACGAGCCGGGACAGCAGGGTGACGAGCTGACGCCGCTGGGCGGGTGTCAGCGGGGCGAGGAACTCGTCCTGGATGCCGTCGATGACCGTGTCGAGCTCGCGCAGGCGTGTCGCGCCGCCGGCCGTGATCGTGACGATGTTCCGGCGCTTGTGCTCCGGGTCGACCGAGCGCTCGACCAGCTCGCGTGACTCCAGCGCGGTCAGGGCGGCGGTCACGTCGCTGCGGTCGATCCCGGTCCTGCGGCCGAGCTCGGCCTGGCTCGCGGGTCCCCACTCCTCCAGCGCGGCGAGCAGCCGGTAGTGGTAGCCGCGCAGGCCGCCGCCGTGGGCCTCGAAGCCGGCGCCGAGCAGTCCCGACGACCGCGCGTACGCCCGGCTGACGAGCCAGGTGGCGCGTCCTTCGAGCCGGGTCGGGGTGCGGCCGGTGTCGTGGTGGGGCATGGGCACCCGCGAAGCGTAGCAGTTGTGGGCGACGCCAACACTCGCTATGTTGGTATTGCCAACACTGAACGGCACCGCGAAGGAGATCCGGCATGCACACCGCACCGCACGCACGCGTACTCGTCGTCGGCCGCAGTCCCAGCGTGCTCACGGCCGCCGTCGACATCCTCCGCGCCAAGGGCTACTCCGCGGACGCGACGAACCAGTTCGGCCAGGTCCTCGACGACTACGACGTCACCGGCCTCGACGTACTGGTCTTCGGCGGCATGGTCCCCGCCGACACCAAGCACCAGCTCCGCGAGGACGTCCGCGCGCGCAACCCGCACGTGGCCTTCGTACAGGGACTCGGCGGCATCCCCGGCCTCATCGCCGCCCAGGTGGACGCCGCCACCTCGGCTGAGGCCCTCGACGACGACACCGTCGGCTACGACCCGGCGCGGCGCGCGGTATGCCTCACGCTCGACGGCGCTGTCCCCGTCATTGTCGAGGCGTGGTGGGCCACGTCCTTCGTACCGCCGGAGCCCACGAGCACGTCGATGCGGGTCTTCGACGGCCACCTCGACGCCGGGACGCACACCATCCGGCTGCCGGACCAGGTGCCGTCCCAGGCGTCCTTCGCCGGTGTCACCGTCGGCTCGTCCACCCGCGTGTTCACCGTCGGCCCCACGCCCGAGGCCGTCACGCGGCTGGCACCGACCTCGGCCACCGACACCCGGCTTCCCGAGGTCGACCGGGTCACCACGGGCAGCGCCGACCGCTGACCCGCGCGGCCCGGCGTCAGTCGCGCCGCGGCGTACCGTCCCGCCGCGCGGAGCGGGTACGGATCCCGCGCTCGGCGGCCAGCGCGGCGAGCGTGATCGCGGCGCACACGACGAGGAACGTCGCGACGAGCCACGGCCGGCCGCCGGCCGCGGACACCAGGGCCGCGGCGATGAACGGGGTGGGCCCGGCGACGAGCATCCCGTTGGCCTCGCGGGCGACGGCGATGCCGGAGAAGCGGTACCGGGTGTCGAACAGGTCGGCGAGGAACGCGCCCTGCGCGCCGGCCATCGCGCCGAACCCGACGCCGTACCCGGCGCTCATCGTCAGCACGACGACGACCACGTTCCGCGTGTCGAGCAGCAGGAAGAACGGGAACGCGGCGACGGCGACGAAGGCGGCGCCGAACGCGAACACCGTCGCGCTGCCGCGCCGGTCGGCCCAGCGACCGAACAGCGGGGTACTCGCGACCGCGACGACGCCGGCGACCAGTACCGCGGCCAGCCCGGCGCCGTCGCTCATGTGCAGGGTGCCGGTCAGGTAGCTGAGCGCGAACGTGTTGAGCACGTACGCGTTGGCGTTGTGGCCGGTGACCGCGAGGAACGCGAGCAGCACCTGCTTCGGCCGTTCCCGGAACAGCCGCACGATCGGCGCATTGGTCGGGGTGCCGGCGGTCGCGGTGAACTCGGGCGTCTCGGCGAGCGACCGCCGGATCAGCATCGCCACCGCGAAGATGACCACGCTCGCCAGGAACGGCACCCGCCAGCCCCACGCCGACGCACTCGACGCCGACATCCCTTGTACGCCAAGGAAAGCGACGGTCGCGAGGGACAGGCCGACGGCGGTGGCCGCGTTCGGGATCGAGGTGAAGAAGCCACGCCGGTTCGCCGGTACGTACTCGGAGATCATCGTGGTGGCGCCGGCGAGTTCGGCGCCGGCGCCGAAGCCCTGCAACACGCGCAGCGCGACGAGCAGGATCGGGGCGAGGACACCGACCTGGTGGTACGTGGGCAGCAGACCCATCAGTACGGTGCTGCCGCCCATCAGCGCGATCGTGGCGACGAGCGCCGGCTTGCGACCGATCCGGTCACCGAAGTGCGAGATCACGACACCGCCCAGCGGCCGGGCGAAGAACCCGACCGCGAACGTCGCGAACGCGGCGAGCGTGGCGGCGGTCGGGGAACTGTTCGGGAAGAACAGCGGGCCGACGTACAGCGCGGAGGCGGCGCCGTACAGGGCATAGTCGTACCACTCGATGACCGTGCCGACCGCGCCCGCGAGCGTGGCGCGGCGGATCTGCTCGGGCGTCGCCGTCCGCTCCCCCACAACAACTGGGCTGCTCACAGCACACCGAACCGCTCGTACGCGGCGGTCGCCGACATGCCGCCCAGCACCGCGTCGCGGAACCGGTGCTCGCCGTCCCGCTTCGCGAACGCCGCGTCGACCACCTCGTCGACCAGCCCGGCCGGGACCACGACGGCGCCGTCGGAGTCGGCGAAGACCAGGTCGCCCGGCTCGATCCGGACGCCGTCGATCTCGCACGCGACGCGGTGCGCGACGATCTCGTGCCGGCCGCGGCTGTCGTACGGGATGGTGCCGGCGGAGAACACCGGGAAGCCGAGGCCGCGGATCTGCCGGGTGTCGCGGACCAGCCCGTCGGTCAGTGCGCCGGCGGCACCGCGGGCGCGGCTGACCGTGGACAGCAGCTCGCCCCACACCGCGATGTCGACCGCCCGCGCCGTGGGCGTCACGAAGACCTCGTCGGTACCGATGGCGTCCAGTGCGGACACCAGGCCGCGGAACGGGTCGGCGGGTACGTCGTACACGCGCTGGAGCGCGACCGGGAAGGCGTACCCGGCCAGGACGGAGTCGGGGTCCAGCGGGCCGATGCCGGTACCGAGGGCCTGCCGGCGCAGGCCGCGGGCATCCAGGACGTCGCTGAGGAGCGGGGCGGTCAGCTCCGCCCGGACACGCTGAAGGTCGACGTTCGGCGACACGAAATCCCCTCAATCGATTAATCGATTAGCAGCTCGCGGTATGGTGTCGCGGTACACCGCCCGTGTCAAGAACGGGCCACCATCGGGCGCTCGCCCGGCCGCAGTGCAAGGAGTGCGACAGCCGTGCCATCCCCCGGCCACCGACTCGACGGCCCGATCAACGGCGGCGGCCTCCTCTCCGAGCAGGTGTACGAGCGGCTCAAGGCGGCCATCGCGACCGGCGAGCTCAAACCCGGGCAGCGGCTCGTCGAGCAGGACCTGGCCCGGCGCATGTCCGTCAGCCAGTCCCCGGTACGCGACGCGCTCGGCCGGCTCACCCGCGAACGCATGGTGCTGCAACTGCCCCGGCGCGGCAGCTTCGTCGCCGAGGTGGGCATCGACGAGGCGCGGCAGGCGTACCAGGTGCGGATCCCGCTGGAACGGCTCGCCGCCCAGCTCATCTGTCAGGCACCGGCCCCGGCCGTCGCCGAGGTGGTCGCCGGGCTGGACGGCGACCTCGCCGCCCTGCGTACCGCCGCCGCGGCGGACGACGTGGCCGCCTTCGTCGACGCCGACGTCACGTTCCACCGGCGCGTCTGGCACGCGGCGGGAAACCCGCTGCTGCCGGAGATCTGGGCCATGATCGAGAGCTGCATGCGCGGGCTCACCACCGTCTCGAACCGGCTCTACTACCCCGACCTGCCGACCGTCGCGGAGACACACGTGCCCCTCGTGTCCACGCTGCGCGACCGGGACGCGGCACGCGCCGGGGACGAGTTCGAGCGGCACGCCCGCGACGTCTGGTCGTCGATCGCCGACGCCCACCCGGTCTAGCCGCGGACGTCGCGCCGGGTCAGCGTCCCGGCTCCGGCGCCGACCGGGGCCGGTCGGACGACGCCCCGGCCGTCGCACGCCACCAGTGCCGCGACGCCAACGCGGCCAGCCCGGCGCCGGCGGCGTTGAGCAGGACATCGTCCACAGAGGACACCCGGTCCAGCCGCAGGACGTACTGCGCGGTCTCGACCAGGACCGAGCAGCCCGCCGCGAGCGCCAGGATCCGCGGCACCGACGCGAGCGCCGCGAACCGCAGCGGGGCGAAGAACCCCAACGCCGCGAACACCAGCAGGTTGCCCACGATCTGCCCGGTCGCCGTCATCGGCGTACCCGCCAGGATCGTGGCCAGGTCCCGCCCCGGCACCAGGCTCACCCGGCCCGGGGTGCCCGGCCGGCTGCCCGGCAGCATGATCATCCACACCCACGGCACCGTCCCGTACACGATGCCGACCTCGGCCAGCGCCGCACGCCACGGTTGCGCGGCGCCCGCGGCCCTCCGGCGGCGGGCCAGCAGCCACACCACCAGCGCGGCGAACGGCAGCGCGGCCACGGTCAGGACGACGAGGCCGGTGAACGTACCGAGCAGGCCGTGCCACCCCATGCGCATGCGTACCCGCTCCCGTCCCACCGCGACATCCGCCCCGGCCGCGCCCGGCCCCAGTATCCCCGGGCCCCGTGCAACCGTCCGGCGGGCGGGACGTGTGTAGGGGGCAACGAGGGCGCGGCCACCCGGCCGTACCCGTGGGCGGAGGGATCCATCGTGCGCAGGAAGCTTGTCGCGACAGTCGTGGGTGCGGCGGCGGCCGCTGTCGGCATCGCCCTGTCGGTGCCGGCGCTGGCCTCGTCCGGGCACGGCACCGCCCGGCCGCCCGCACCGTCCCCGGCCCGCTCCGGCCCCACGGACGTGGTGCCCGCGTCCCCGGTGCCGTCCCCGCCCGCCGCGTCCCCGGTACCGTCGCCACCCGCCGACGTGGCGCCGTCCGGGCCGGCGGATCCGGTGCCGTCCGGGAGTCCGGACGTGGTGCCCGCTTCCCCGGTGCCGTCCCCGCCCGCCGCGTCGCCGGTACCGTCGGGACCCGCCGCGTCCGCGGTCCCCTCCGCGTCGCCGGTACCGTCCCGACACCGCAGGTAGGACGTCGAGCAGGACGGCGCCGCCGCGGGTCGCCGGCGGCGCCGCGACCGGATCCGGGAGGGCGAGAAGTGTCGACAGGTCAGCACCGACCGTGCCGCGGCACGTGACCCGGCGGGCCGACCGGGACGACGCGTTCCGCGAGTACGTCGCGGCGCGCGCCGACGCCATGCGCTTCACGGCCTACCTGCTGGCCGGCGACTGGCACACCGCGGAGGACATCGCGCAGACCGCGTTCGTCAAGCTCTACCTCGCGTGGGACCGCATCGACCACGCCGGCTCCGTCGACGCGTACATGCGGCGGATCGTGACGCGGACGTTCCTCAACGAGCACCGCCGCGGCTGGCGGCAACGGGAACGGCTGACCGCCGAGCCGCCGGAGATGCCCGCCGCGGCGAACCCGATGCCCGAGCAGCGGATGCTGATCTGGCGCGCACTGTCCGCGGTACCGCCGAAGCAGCGAGCGGCGCTGGTGCTGCGCTACTGGGAGGACCTGAGCGTGACGCAGACCGCGGACCTGCTCGGGTGTTCCGCCGGCACCGTCAAGAGCCAGTGCGCCCGCGGCCTGGACACGCTGCGTACGGTGCTGCGGCAGCAGATCGGCGAGGACGCCGACGAGATCCTCACGGAAGGGGCGAGCTGGTGAACGAACACGATCTCACGTCGACGTTCGCCGAGCTTCGCGCGCGTACGGCGCCACCGCACCGCCTCACCCCCGAGGCGCTGGTCGTCGCGGGCCGGCACGCGCGACGCCGCCGCCGTCGTACGGTCGTGGCCGGAGGTGCGCTCGCCGCGCTGTGCCTGGTGCTGACCGTCGCGTTCCTCGGCCGGCCGCACGGGGAGGACCATCCCGTCCCGGTACCACCGGCGCGGCACCCGGTGAGTACGCCGGCCCCGAGTGATGTGGTGCCCGGCTCCTCGTCGCCGTCGCCGTCGCCGGCCGACCCGGTCGCGTCCAGCGGCCCGCCCGCGGCGTCCCCCAGCCTGTCCCCACCCGACGACGTGCACCGTTAGGTCGTCCGCGGCCACGGCGGGTGCCGTGGCCGGGGACGACGTCGGGGTCAGGTGCGGTCGATGTAGTGCAGGCCGCCGCTCGACTGCGACACGGCGGAGAGCTGCTTGACGGTCAGCGTGTGCGGGCCGCCGGTCGGCTTCCACGGGTCGTACACCGTGACCGTGCCCTTGCTGGCGTTGTAGCCGTAGACGGCGATGCCGTGGCCGATGTTGTTGCCGGACACCTTGCCCTTGTTCCAGGGCAGGTCCTCCATCCACACCCCCATGTACGGCGCGCGGTGCAGGGTGCCCACGTCGTACCGGATCATGGTCATCAGCTTCGCCGGGTCCTTCGCCGAGTAGGTGACGACCTTGTAGCCCTTGGGATTCACGTAGGCGTTGAGCACCTTGTTGGCGTTGGTGCCGCTGGTGCCGCCGCTCGCCGTCGTACCCATCTTCGTGGCGAGGGTGCGCTGCGAGACGGTGATGCCGAAGCTGTTCAGCACCAGCTGTGACGACGCCGGCACGCAGTAGTAGTTCGTCTCCTGCCGGTGCCCCGTCACCTTCAGCGTGTACGCCGACGGCGCCGCGGCGACGGACGACACGCTGGCCATCCGGGCGCCGATGATCATCGGCGCGGCCTGCGCGGCGGCGGCCGGGCCGAACGCGGCGGACAGCACCGCTCCCGTGCCGAGGGCGGCGGCCATGATCCTGCGGGCAACCCTGTTCATCTCACTCCTTGTACGACGGGCGGTATGGCTGGAGTCTGCCGACCGGCCCCCGACCGTGCCCACCGGTCGTACGGCGTCTGGCACGAAGCCGGGACCAGCCCGGGGCGCTGGTCACGGAGCGAGTCGGGACAGCTCCGCGTTCAGCAGGTCGGTCAGTTGGTCGTGCCGGCCGTCGGCCCGCCGGATGCCCCGACTGGGGCCTTCGGTGATCATCAGGACGTAGAGGTGGATCCGGTAGAGCGACAGCCGGATCCGAGCGGCCGCGTCGAACGGCCCCGGCCGGTACCCGCGCAGGAACGGGTGCTCCGGCTCGTCCTCGATCCGGCGGAACAGCGCCGGCGACACCAGGTCCAGCAGCGGATCGCCGTAGAGGTAGCGCTCGCCGTCGACCACACCCGCCAGCCCACCCGACGGCGACACCAGCACGTTGCCGTCCCACAGGTCGAAGTGCAGCAGGGCCGGTCGGGTCACCGCGGCCAGCACGTCGTGGTGCCGCTCCACCACCCCGTCCAGCGGCGGCAACGGTACGTCCCAGGCGGCGGCGTCCGCCCGCAGCGCCGCCACGACCGCGCCGAACGCCGTCGGCCAGTCCGGCCCGGACGGCCGGTCGCCGGTGTAACCGAAACGCGGCCCGGAGATCTGGTGCACGGCGGCGACCGCCGCACCCAACTCGACGCGGGCGCGCGGCGCGTCGCCGTCCGTCAGCGGGCGACCCGGCACCAGCGTCGTGACGATCCAGTCGTCGCTGGCGGCCAGCACCGAGGGCACCGGTACGCCGGGCGCGCGGTCACGCACCAGCCGGAAGTACTCCGCCTCGGCCGGGATCAGCCCCTGCTCGTACGTGAGCAGGCGGGCCGACCGCGGCGGCGCCACCTTGACCACGACCTCCCGGCCGTCGGCGAGCGCCACCCGCCACACGGCGGCGAACGTACCGCCGCCCAGCTCCGCGGCGTCGACGACGCCGACGTCGCCGAGGGCGTCGGCCAGCACCGACAGGACATCGGCTCGCGACAACGCGCGTTGGGTCGGACTCCGCACCCGCCGAGCCTAGATCAGCCCGGTGACCGGAAACCGGCGCGGCCGTGCGGCCATCGCGGGCATTCCCGTCGGTTCCCCTTGGTACGATCCGCGGCCATGTTACCGCGCCCGCTTCGACACCCTGGTCGGTCTCGGCGAGCAGGTCGTACCGATGTTGCGTGCGGTGCGGCGCTCACCGCTGCGGCAGCGACGTGCGGCGCTGGACGTACTGGCCTGCATCGGGTGGCGCCACCTCGACGCGCGGGACCAGACGACGCGAGTGGTACGCGGTGGAGACCGCCGACCGCGACGCGGTCCTGGCCGAGTTCGACCTGTCCGATCCGGTGGCCGTTCCGGCGACGGCGGGGCTCGCCGCGATTCACCACGACGACTGCACCCGGGTCTACGTCAGCCCGACGATCAACGGCTGGACGCTCGTGGTCGGCCTGCCCGGTGTCTCCGCGCCGCCGCGGCGCGCCGGCGGCGGCGTGCCGGACGAGGTCGCGGAGTCGGTGCTGGCGCGGCTCAGTCGACGCTTCGGGCGGGCGTACCACTTCCGGCTCGTCGACGAGTACGAGGACCCGGACGGCTGCAACGTCTGGCGGCTGGCGGAGAAGGGCGAAACCGTCGCCGAGTTCCGTCCGACGTTCACCGACGTCGCGACCGACCGGTGGGCGCGGCTCGGCCTGGTGGACGAGAGCGAGTTCCGCACGTGGCTGGCGGCGGACTTCCTGCACGAGTGCGGTTCCCTTCCCCGCCGCCCGGACGAGCCGGTGCTGGACTGGGCGCGCCGGCTCGCCGAGTCCGAGGAGTACCAGGACTGGAGCACGCTGCCCATGACGATCTGGAGCGGACCGCTGTCGTGCCGTGCCGTGTCGGTGCGGATGGCGGGCTGGTTCGGGGCGGACGACACGGTCGACGACACTGGCGTCCTGGCCCTGACCGGGTACGGTCGCCGGTTCGGCCACCGCGGCCTGCTCCGCCTCACCTAGCTGGGGCTCGACGAGCGTGGGGCGGGTTCGACCGAACGGGTACGTCGGCATCGGAGCCACCAGACGAGCATGAGCGCCGTGGCGGCGGTGTTGAACGCGTGCAGCGCCCAGACCGGCCCCGCCGGCAGGGTGCTGAGATACAGCGCCTGAAGGACGTTGCCGACGGTGGCGACGACGAGGTTGGTTCCGCTGTACGAGGCCAGATCCCGGGTACGGGCGGCCTTGTACAGCATCGGCAGGGTGCTCGCCACGAACAGGATCGTGGCGACGGTACCGGCGGTGGCGGCGAGGTGCGGCGACATCGTTCTCTCTGCGTACGTCGGGACACGGTGCGGGCGGCCCCTCCTGGCGGAGGTGCCGCCCGTCCGGTAGACGTACGCGGGGCCGGGTTTGTGAGGCCGGGACCGCTACGGCTTGTCGGGCAGCCAGCCCTTGGCGCGCACCGCGATCGACCGGTCCGGGTCGATGGACCGCATGGAGACCGCGGCGATGGCGCCGCGGACGCTCTCGTCGTCACGCATCCGCCGCAACGCCTCGGCCGCGACCGGGCCGCCGATCCGGCCGATGCTGTCGACCGCGAGCGTGCGGGCCATGACGCTGTGGGCCGGGGCCGTCCACGCCACCAGCGTCGGGATCGCGCTCGCGTCGCCCGCGTCCCCCAGCATCGCCAGGATCTTCAGCTCCCACCGGGCCCGGTCCGACACGTCGCGCGGCGGTGTGGCGAACAGCCCGACGAGCGTGTCGGCGGCGCGGCGCCCACCGATCCGCCCGATGCCCTCGATCATCGTCAGTGCCAGCGGCCCGAACCGGTGCGCGACCGCCCACACCGCGAGCGCCTCGATCGCCTGCTCGCCGCCGACCTCGCTCAACCGCTGCGCCACCTTGTACGACTCGGTGTTGCGCAACGCCAGCGTCAGCGCCTCGCCCGCGGCCGGATCGTCGACCCTGGCCAGGATCCGCGCCGTCAGCTCGAAGTACGCCTTGCGGTACTCGCTGCGCTGCGCGGAGACCAGCCAGTCCCGGATCGCGCCGATCTCCCCGAGATCGCGCAGCCTCTCCATCGCGGTCGTCTGCGCGTAGATGGACTTGCCGCGGTGCAGGTCCCGGGTCAGCCGCGTGATCTCGCGCCGCCGCTTGCGTTCCGGACCGCTCAGCATGCCCGCACCGTACCGCGGCGTGGCGACCCCGCCCCGCCGGCGCCGGGCGGCCGACTTGGGCGTCGTCGGGCCCGCCGGCTCACCGGAGGAAGTCCACCACCGCCGAACGGAACCGCGCCGGCTGGTCGTGGTGAAGCATGTGTCCGCCGTCGAGTACCTCGTGCCGGCACACCGGGATCAGCCGCGCCATCGCCGACAGCGTGGCCGCGGGGAAGCTTCCGCGGCTACCGGACAGGAGGAGGGTCGGTGCGGTGATCGCGGCGAGCCCGTCCCACCACGCCGGGTCGGGCGCGTTGCGCTGGGCGCTGAACTGTGACTGGAACTCCCAGTCGTACCCGAGCGCCCGACGCGGCCGCGGCCCCTCGTCCCGCGGCGGGTCGGCCGGTACGGGCGGCGGCGGCTCCACCAGCACCAGCCGCCGCAACCGCTCCCCCGCGCTCTGCGCCAGCAGGTACCCGACCATCGCACCCATCGAGTGCCCGACCAGGTCGAAGTCGTCCACGCCGAGCGTGTCGAGCGTGGCCGGTACGTCGGCGGCGAGCGCGGGCAGTGCGTACCTGCCGGGCCGGGGGCTGCGGCCGTGCCCGCGCAGGTCGAGGGTCAGCACCCGCCAGTCTCCCGGCCAGGTGATCCCGTCCCAGGTGGAGGAGTCGTCGGCGGTGCCGTGCAGCAGCACCACCGGCCGTCCCTGCCCCGACTCCCGGTATGCCAGGCGCACCGGCTCATCAACCATCGCGATGTTCATCCCCCTCGGTCCGTACAGCGGCGGCGCAGAGCCTACGCCGCGCGGATACGGAGCTCCGGATGCAACCGCAGCGTCGAGGCGGAGGCAACGAAGCCGGGCAGAACGCCTTCGCCGGCCGCCACCGTCGCCGAAGGGGCGGGCGCCCGCGGGCGCCCGCCCCTTCGCTGCCGTACGGGACCGCTCAGTGGTCGCAGATGGCGGAGTCGAGGATCTGGAAGCGGAGGTCGTCGCCCTTGTCGCCGTCGGCGACCGTCATGTTGTTGGACACCACGGACGCGTACCGGCCGTCGTCGGTGGCCACGGTCCAGCTCGCGAAGCCGGGGACGTTGCCCCCGTGGCCCCAGGCCGTACCGCCGCACGACAGCGTGTGGCTGACGGTGCCGAGCCCGTAGTCGTAGCCGGCCGGCCAGCCGGTCGGGGTGACGGTCTTGCGCATCTCGGCCAGCGACGCGGGCGAGAGGAGCTTGCCGGTGGCCAGGTCACGCTCGAACTTCGCCAGGTCCGTCAGGGTGGAGACGGCCGCACCGGAGCCGCTGTACTCCGACGGCTCGACGCTGGTCGTGTCGTCGATCCAGAGGAAGAACGGGCCCTGGCGACCGCCGGAGTAGCCGTGCACGTACGACGCGGGAAGGGTCTGGTCACCGCCGCGCGGGTACGTCGTCTCGGTCAGGCCGAGCGGCGTGATGATCCGGTCGGTGATCGCGGCACCGATCGACGTCCCGGTGACCTTCTCGATCAGCAGACTGGCGATCTCGTAGTTGGTGTTGGAGTACTCCCACTTGACGCCCGGCGCGCCGTTCGGCGCGTGACTGAGACCGTCCTTGACGACGTTGTCCAGCGAGTAGCTGCCGTCCGCGTTCTTCTGCGGCTTCGGGCTGTTGTTCTCCGGGATGCTGCTGTTCTGCTGAAGCAGCTCCCGCACCGTGATCGTGTTGCCGTCGTAGCCGTTGCCGTCGACCACCCCGGGCAGGTACTTCTCGATCGGCGCGTCCAGCTCGACCTTGTGCTCGTCGACCAGCTGAAGCACCACCGTGGCGGTGAACACCTTGGTCTGGCTGGCGATACGGAAATGCTGGTCCGGTTGGATCGGGACGTTCCCGGCCGTGTTGCCGGTACCGGCGTGCAGGCTCCAGGAGCCGCTGGCGTCCCCGGCGTACACGGCCGCGCCGGGCGCCTTCTGCAGCGCCCGGTCCAGCAACGTCTGGGTACCGGAGTGCGTCTCGGCCATCCCCGGCTGGGCGCTGGCCGGCGCCGCCGCACCCGCCGCCGCCAGAGCCGCGGCAGCCACCGCCACCCACACAGCTGGCTTTCTCAACATCTGTCCGGCCTCCATCGTCGATCCGCCTCACTCGTGCGCAGCGACGCTAGCCGCGGGCGATGAAATGCCGATGACACCGCCCATCGCGGACGACCGGTCGATGCCTGGTCGGGTCGACGTTTCACCGTGATTTCACCGACCGTGGCTAGCGTTTCGGTGAATCGTGATCCGCGCGGCGTACCCGGTGGGTGCGGGCGAGGTGGTGCTGGAGTTGGACGTGGCGGAACTGGTAGACCGCACCGGCTTGCCGCAGTACGCCGCGCCGGTAGGCGTCGTCGAGGAACGCGGCCACGGACCACGGCAGCCGTCCGGTCAACGGCAGCCAGATCCGGGCGAGGATCGCCCACTGGCCCCACGCGGTCAGCGCGAGCGTGTACCCGAGCGCGCCGCCGAGCCCGCTCAGGAGACCGAGCCGGAACCCGTTCGCGATGCTCCACACGAGCGGACCCACCAACCCCTGCAGCAGCGCGACGACGAGCTCGGAACCGAACATGACCATCAGCCCGAACGTCGGCGCCCACACCAGCAGCCAGCCGACGACCGACCTCCGGTTCGTACGCAGCAGGCCGAGCGGGCTGACCGCGGAGCCGATGTCGAGCGGCGCTTCCAGCATCCCCAGCAGGCCGAACGCGAGCCCGGCCGCGAGCCCGAACACCAAGCCGTAGACGAGGGCGTCGGACAGCACGATGCGCAGCGCGACCGATGTCTCGGCGCCCAGGCCGAACACGGCGAGCGCGCCGACCACGGTCCCGTACCCAAAGCCGAAGACCAGGCCGCAGAGGAAACCGATCATCAGGCGCGGTCCGGTACGCAGCCGCGACTGCCACCGCCGGCCACGGATGGCCATCCGTACCGCGGCGGGCGCCACCGCCGCGTCCCTGGCCGCGACCGTGAGCCAGTGCGCGAGCCCGAACATGAGCCCGGACAGGACCGCGACCACCGCGCCGTCCAGGAGCTGACCGCCGGGCGGGTTGAAGGTCGCGCCGACGAGCGCGTCGACGAGTCCGACGGCCAGCCCGGTCACCAGCGCCGTCACGATCGTCCGGGTGGTACGGCGCGGCCCGCCGCCGAGCTGCCACCAGGCCAGGTCGGTGCTGCCGCGTCGGGTCAGGTGGTGGGCGAGGTAGCCGAGCCAGCGCCGGGCACGGTCCGGGGCGAAACGGTGCCGCGGCGCGGCGCCGGTCGCGGGCCGGTGGCGGTAGACGCTCGGTACGAAGCTGTCGAGGAGGTGATCGGCCAGGGCCTCGCCGCTGCCGAACCGGTCCGTGTCCAGCAGCGTCGCGGGGTCGCGGCCGGGGGTGTCGCTGTAGCTGGCGCGGGCGAGCGTCACCATCAGCGGGGTGGTCAGCACCGTGGTGAGGTTGACGCTGGCGCGGCTCGCCGGATGCTCGCGCAGCTCGGCCAGGACCGGATCCCACGCGGTCGAGCCGCCCGCCTTCCGCGCGGTACGCGGCAGGTAGTCCGCGAGGTCGTCCAGGGTGAGGTCGACCAGTTCGATCGCGGCGGCCGAGGTGAGCACGTCGATCTGCGCGGCGTACTCGTCCGGGCGGCTGGTCAGCAGCAGGGGCAGGGCGGTGGCGTTGAGCGCCTCCAGCGCGGCGCGACGCAGCCCGCCGGCGATCTCGTCGAAGCCGTCCAGTACCGGCAGCACCAGTCCGGCCTCGACCAGGGCGGTCGCCAGACGCTGCCCGCCGGCGCTCGCGGCGGCGAGGCCGGGGTAGTCGCGGGTCAGCTGGCCGGCGAGCCAGTCCCGCAGGGTGACCGTGGTGGGATTCCACGAGCCGACGCCGAAGATCACCGGTACGGGCTCGGTGCGGGCCCGGGACTTCAGAAAGTCCAGGACGAACCGCACGGTCAGGACGGTCTTGCCGGAGCCCGACCGGCCGAGCAGCACCAGCCGCCCGGACGGGATGCGCCGGTACGTGTCCGCGATCTCGTCCAGCCGCCCGGCCAGCTCCAGCGGGCTCGCCGCGCTGCCGGGTGGGAGGTTGCAGATGTTGGCCCAGTGGTCCGTCAGCTCCTCGTCCGCCAGTCGCCAGCGCACCGGCAGCGGGAACGGATCCTGCACCTGCCTGTGCTCCTCCTCCCGTTGCCAGCGGGCGCCCGCCGCGTGAGCGAGGTGTTCGGCCGCGTCGGCCAGGGCGTCGCGCAGCGCCGAGCCCGCCGGGTCCGGTACCGCGGGTTCCTCCGCGGCACGGCCGACGGCGGCGCCCAGCAGCTCGTCCTCGTCGCGCGGGGTCAGCTGCAACGCGTCGGCCAGCAACCGCACGGTGGCCACCCGTGGGTCGGTGCGTTCGCCCGTCTCCAGGCCACGGATGGTGCGTACGCCCACCCCGGCGTGCTCCGCCAGCGCCTCCTGGGTCATCCCGGCCTGTTGCCGCCGCTGCCGGAGCAGCGCGCCGAACGTCGTCAAAGCTCGCGGCCCTTCTTCGTACATGTCGCTCAATTCGCAGGTAAGCGACCTTAGCGCGATACCGGCCAGATCTGGCCGGTCCGCTGGCCGGGCTTCCTCCGGGGCTCGGGGCCATCGTCGTCGGTGTCAGCAAGGCCGACACGCCCTCGGTGAGGAGCCGCCATGCCAACGACCGCGCGCACCGGACTCCCGGTCGCTGCCGGGCTCACCCCCCGGGAGCGCGAGGTGTTGCGGGCTGTGGGCTGCGGCCTCACCGACAGCGAGATCGCCGCCACCCTGTACGTCTCCGAGCCGACGGTGGCCGGCGACGTCGAGCGGATCCTCACCACGTGCGCGCTCCGCGACCGCGCCGCCGCCATCGTGTACGCGTTCGACCGTGGCCTGGTCGTCCCCGGCCACGGACCGCGCGGGCGCCCGGCGGGGCGGGCACTCCGGGTCGTCGTACCGCGACCGGCCCGACCGCGGTTGCGGCTGTCCGTACTCGGGCCGCTGCGGGCCTGGCACGACGGGCAGCCCGTGGACCTGGGGCCGCTCCGCCAGCAGGCCGTACTCGCGGCCCTGGCCCTGCGCTCGGACCGTACGGTCAGCCGGCAGGAACTGCTCGACGGGGTGTGGGGCACGCGGCCGCCCGCCGGCAACGTGGTCCAGGTGTACGTGTACCGGCTGCGCAAGATCCTGCTCGGCCCGGACCCGGTGATCCGGCGGGACCGGTCCGGCTACCGGTTCGCCCGGGACGCGGTCGAGCTGGACCTGGCCCGCCTGGAGGACCTCGTCACCGCGGCCAAGCGCGCCGAGGGCGCCGGTGACCTGACCGAGGCGGTACGCGTCTGTGCGGACGCGCTGGCCCTGTTCGACGGCGAGCCGCTGGCCGGGCTCCCCGGGCCGTTCGCCGAGCTGGAACGGTTGCGGTTGGCCGAACGCAGGATCGCGCTGGCGCAGTGGAAGCTGGACTGGCAACTGCGGCTGGGCCACCACGGCGAAGCCGTCGCCGAGCTGTCCGCCTTCGCCGCCGCGCAGCCCCACAACGAACCGGTCGCCGCGATGCTGATGCACGCGCTGCACCGCACCGGCCGGCGGGGCGAGGCGCTGCTCGTGTTCGCCCGTACGTACCGCCGGCTGGCCGACGACCTGGGGCTGGCGCCGGGCGAGACGTTGCGGCGGGCGCACCGGGCGGTCCTGCGCGGCGACGACACCGGCGCCGGCTTCGCCGCCGACGTCCGCCACAGAGTCGAGGACCGGGTCCCCGCCGTCCGGTGACGACTCGCTACCCGCCCCGGGTGGCGCGGACGAAGCGGGCGCCCCACTCCCGGACGTGCGCGGCGAACTCCGGCGGCCCCAGTACCTCGAACTCGGCGCCCACGTTGCCCAGCGCCTGCGTGGGCCAGTCGAGGGAGGTCGAGGTCATGGTGAGCCGGCAGCTGTCCTCGTCGACCGGGGTGATCGTGCCCCACTGGCCGACCGCCTGCCGTACCCGTGCGGCCGGCGCGTGGACCAGGGCCTCGACCGTGTGCGGGGCGGGCGCACCGCTCGCCGCCCGGACGAACGCGGCGGCGTCGTCGGCGGGGAGCGTACGCGGCCGGAAGCGGGCGCCGGTGACCGTCGGTTCGGTCAGCCGGTCGAGGCGGAAGCTGCGCCAGTCGTGCCGGCCCAGGTCGTACCCGACCAGGTACCAGCACCGGCCGAGGGTTCCTCGTCGACGGCCGCGTGCACGGAACGTGGTCCTCGACGCCGGCACGCTGCGGCTCACCCCGTTCCGGCCGCTGGGCGACACCGACCGGGCCGCCCTGGTACGCGAGGCCGACCAGCTGCTGCCGTTCGTCGGCGCGACGACCGTGGCGTACGACACGGCGACGACCCGCCCGTTGTGAACGGGTGACGCACACGGCCATGCCATTTGTCATGTCGATCCGGCTACTGGTGTGACTACCGGTGGACGGCCTGGGGGGAGAGGCTGACTGCCATGAGCACAACGTACGAGACGGGGTCGGCGGCCGAACGGGCCTGGTACGCCGGCGCATGGCTGGGGTCGGGCATCGGCGCACTGTTCGGGCTGGCCTGGTGCTGGTTCCTCGGGGCCGGCTCGCTGCCGGGGACCGCCGCTCCCCTCGCCGTACGCCTGGCCGGCGTCGCCGTCACCCTCGGTGTCCTCGCCGGCTCGTGGTCGCTGCGCCGGCGGTACGGCACGGGCTCGGGCGGCGGGTCGCCGTTCGGCCGGCGGTACTGGATCGCGGTCGTCGCGATGGTCGCCGCGATCGTGCTCGGCAACCTGCTGCTGCGGCAGGTGCTGCACGAGCCGCAGGCCGTACCGGCCTGGATCCTGCTGGTCGTCGGTCTGCACTTCGTCCCGTTCGGTACTCGGACGTTCCGTTGGCTGGCCGCCGCGCTGGCCGCCGTCGCGGTGCTCGCCGCCGTCCTCGGCCTGGCCGGGTTCGCGGCCGGCTGGACCACCGTCGTCGGCCTCGGCGGCGCCGCCACGCTGTGGGCGTTCAGCGCCGCGGGCCTGCTCCGCGCGCACCGCGTACTCGGTCGTCCGGCCGGCGCCCGCTAGCCGACGTCGAGCGGCGGGGCCGGCCGGTGCGGCGACCCCGCCGCACCCGGGCCGACCCCGCAAGCACCGGGCCGCGGTGCGTCAGTCGACGGCCGCGACCGGCTCGGGCGTACGCCGGCGGAACAGTCGGGACAGCGGCGCCGGCGCCCACCACGCCGCGCGGCCGAGCAGCCGCATGCTGGCCGGTACCAGCAGCCCCCGTACCACCGTCGCGTCGACGACGACGGCGATGACCAGGCCGACACCGATCATCTTCATGAACGTGATCTGCGAGGTCACGAAGCCGATCCCGACGAAGACGAACAGCAGCGCGGCGCTGGTGATGATGCCCGCGGTGCGCTGGGTACCGACCGCGATGGATTCGGTGAGGTCGTGGCCGGCGAGCCGGTGCTCGCGGATCCGGGACAGCAGGAACACCTCGTAGTCCACCGACAGCCCGAACGCGATCGCGGCGACCAGGACCGGGAAGTTGGCGTCGACCGCGCCGATCGGGACGAAGCCAAGCAGCCCGGACAGGTGGCCGTCCTGGAAGATCAGTTTGATCGCACCGAACGCGGCGGCCAGCGACAGCAGGTTGAGGACCGCGGCCTTGAGCGGCAGCACCACCGACCGGAACGCCAGGAACAGCACGACGAACGAGATGAGCAGGACCGCGAGCCCCATCCACGGCAGGTTCGCGCCGATCATCGCCACGATGTCGACCCGGGACGCCGGCATCCCCGTCGCCAGCGACCCGGTACCGGGTGGCGACGGTACGGCGCGGATGGCGCGCACCATCGTCGCCGCGGACCGCGACTGCGGATCCATCCGGTACGACAGGGTGAGCCGGGCGAGGTCCGCGTGCCGGCCGCTGACGCGCGCGGCGGAGACTCCGGGCACCGCCCCGAGCCGCTCGGCGTACGCGGTGAGGTGGGCGGTGTCGGTGTCGCCCTCGACGACGACCGTGACGACCTTCGTCGGGTTGGCCGCGAACCGGGTGTCCAGTTGCTGCGTCACCGCCCGCGCGTCCGCGCCGGACGGCAGCACCCACTCACCGGGCCGGGCCCAGTTGGTACCGAGGGCGGGCAGGCCGAGCGCGAGCAGGACGGCGACCAGCGCGACGGTCGTCAGCAGGGGCCGGCGCATCGCCGCCTTCGCCACCCGGTACCAGCGGCCGGGCGACGCCGGACGCAGCGACGGCAGCGGTACCCGCAGCGCGTTGACCCGCCGGCCGAGCAGCCGCAGCAGCGCCGGCAGCAGCGTCAGCGAGCCGAGCACGGCGAAGACCACCACCGCGGCGCTGGCGTACCCCATCGAGCGGAGGATCTGCGACGGGAAGACCAGCAGGCTGGCCAGCGACAACGCCACGATCAGCCCGGAGAACGCGACGGTACGCCCGGCCGTCGCGACGGTCCGCTCGACCGCCTCGTCCACGTCGTACCCGGCGGCCAGCTCCTCCCGGAACCTGCTCACCAGCAGCAGCCCGTAGTCGATCGCCAGGCCGAGCCCGAGCATCGTGATCACGTTGATCGCGAACGTCGACACCGGCGCGACGGTCGTCACCAGCCGCAGCACCACGAACGAGCCGAGCGCGACGACACCGCCCAGCGCCAGCGGCAGCGACGCCGCGACCGCGCTGCGGAACACCAGCACCATCAGCAGGATCAGCAGCGGCAACGAGACCGCCTCCGCGAGGCCGATGTCCCGCCCGACCTGCGCGTTGACCTGCTGGGTCATCGCGGTCACCCCGCCGAACCGCACGGTCAGCCCCGGCACCGTGAGCGTCGGCCGCACCCGCTCGTACGCGGCGACCCGGTCCTGGTCGGTCCTCCCGGCGAGGTGCAGCGCCACGTACGTGGCATGCCGGTCGGAGGAGACGAAGTCCGGCGACGAGTGCGTCCAGTACGACTCGACGCGGGTGAGGTCGGTGCGGGGCAACCGTGCCAACCGGGTACGGAGCGGATCGGCGAAGCGCGGATCGTCGACGGTCCGGTGCGTGTTCTCGTACAGGACGACGACGTCCGGGGCGGAGCGGCCGAGCGGACCGTCGAGCAGCCGGTCGGCCCGGGTCGACGCGCTCGTCGGGTCGTCGAAGCCCGCGCCACCGGCCAGCGCACCGAACGCGCCGGTACCCCAGATGCCGGCGAACACGCCGAACACCAGCGCCCCGGCGACCACCCACCACCGCCGTCGTACGGCGAACCTGCCCAGTGCGGCGAACATCGACTGCTCCTTCGGTTCGTGGTTGTTCCGCCGATCACCCTCGCCGCGCGGTTCGGTGGGCACCTCCGTACCGGGGCCGGAGGTGGCGGCCGACGGCAGGAGGCCGTCTCCTCCCGCGGCAGGAGACGGCCGGCCGGCGGCGCCGCATATCCTGCGCAGCGTGGACGGTCTGCGACTGCTGAGTGACGAACGGAGCCCGCTGCGCCTGGCGGTCCTGCCGGTCGCCGCGGCGTACCTCGTGCTGGTCGTCCGCGGTGGGGCGATGCCGAGCGGCACCGACTGGGCACTCATCGTGTGTTCGGGTGTCGTCGCGCTGGGTGGCGGGCGTCGGCCGCTGGCCGCCGTACTCGGGCAGTGCGCGCTGCTCGTCGTGGCCGAACGGATCGACCAGCCGGTCGCCATCGGCCTCAAGATCATGGC
Source organism: Actinocatenispora sp. (assembly GCA_036503555.1). Classification (GTDB taxonomy): domain Bacteria; phylum Actinomycetota; class Actinomycetes; order Mycobacteriales; family Micromonosporaceae; genus Actinocatenispora. The sequence goes on along the minus strand of DASXWQ010000015.1, from coordinate 191,250 downwards.
CAGCGTCGCGGTGTTCGAACTGGCCGCGCGGCGCGGCTGGCGGCAGACACTCGCCGGCGCGCTCGCCCTCGCCGCGGTGTACGGCGTCTACGCCGTCGAGCAGTTCCCCACCGGCACCCTCGCCTGGGTGTACCGGGCGGCGGCGGTGGTCTGCGCACCCGCCCTGCTCGGCGCCGTCGTACGCGCCGGGCGGCTGAGCGCCCGGCAGGCGCGTGCCCGGGCCGCCGACGCCGAACGCCGCCGCGAGCTGGCCGAACGCACCGCCCGACTCGCCGAACGCACCGCGATCGCCCGCGAACTGCACGACCTGGTCGCGCACCACGTGTCCTCGATGGTGCTGCGGGTCGGCGTCGCCCGGCACATCGTCACCGACCCCGACCCCCGGCTGGCCGAGGTACTCGACGACGTCCACGACAGTGCCGCGACCGCGTTGACCGACCTGCGCCGGTTGGTCCGGGTCCTGCGCGACGAGACGGTACTGGCCGAGGAGCCCGGCCCGCTGCTGCTGTCCGCCGGCGAACTCGCACCGGCGTTGCGGAACACCGTCGCCACCTCCGGGCTCCGGGTACGGACCGAGCTGGCCGCGGCGATCGACGACCTCGACGCGCTGCGGCGGCTGGTGGTGCTGCGCCTCGTCCAGGAGGGGCTGGCGAACGCCGCCCGGCACGCCGGGCCGGACACCGACGTACGGCTGCGGGTCGGCCTCGACGGCGACGGCACGGTCGAGGTCGAGATCGGCGACACCGGCGGCCGCGGCACCACCGCGCCCGGCCCCGGCGGGTACGGGCTGGTCGGGATGCGCGAGCGGGTCGGGCTGGCCGGCGGCACCCTGTCCGCGGGGCCGGACGGTACCGGCTGGCGACTGCTCGCGCGGCTGCCCGAGCCGTCCGGCCTGGCGGCGGCGTCGTGATCCGGCTGCTGCTCGTCGACGACCAGCACCTGGTACGGGCCGGCCTGCGGATGCTCTGCGAGTCCGCGCCGGACATCGAGGTCGTCGGGGAGGCCGAACACGGCCTCGCGGCGGTACGGCTCGCCGAGTCCACCCACCCCGACGTGATCCTGATGGACCTGCGCATGCCGGTGCTCGACGGGGTCGGTGCCACCGAACGCATCCTGGCCCGACGCCCCGCCACCAGGATCGTCGTGCTCACCACGTTCGACGACGACGACCACCTGTACCCGGCGCTCACCGCCGGCGCCGTCGGGTTCCTCGCCAAGGACCTCGCGCCCGCCGACCTGCTCGCCGCGGTACGGCAGGCCGCCGCCGGCAACACCCCGTTCAGCCCCGCCGTCCTGCGCCGGCTGGTCGGCTCGGCGCTCGCCGCCCGCGCCGCCCCGGCCGTACCGGCGCCCCCGGCGCTGCCCGAGCTGACACCGCGCGAGCGGGACGTCCTGGTGCTGGTCGCGGAGGGGCTGGCCAACGCCGAGATCGCCGGCCGGCTGCACATCGGCCTCACCACCGTGAAGACGCACGTCGCGAACCTGATGACGAAGACCCGGTCACCGAACCGGATCCGGCTCGCGTTGCTCGCCACCCAGCACCACCTCACCGACTGACGACGGGCCGTTCCTGCCCGGATGGGGAGGCGTGCCGGTATCACGCTGGTGGTGCCACAACCAGGTTGACCACACACTGCCGGAGGGCCGGCACCCCGCGGCAGGATCGTCGGCATGAGCAGCGAGACGACAGCGACCATGCACGCGGTGACCATCCCCGAGTTCGGCGACGCCGACGTACTCCGCCACGACTCGGTACCGGTCCCCGAACCCGGCCCCGGCCAGGTGTCCATCGACGTCGCGTACGCCGGCGCGAACTTCGCCGAGGTCCTCTACCGCCGCGGTGTCGTGGACGTGCCGTTGCCGTTCGTACCGGGGATCGAGGTCGCCGGGCACGTCCGGGCCGTCGGCGCGGGCGTGACCGGGTTGCGGGCCGGCCAGCCGGTCGCGGCCCTGACCATCGTCGACAGCGGCGGGTACGCCGAGGTGGTCGTCACCTCCGCGCACCTGGTCGCCCCGCTGGCGGGCGACCTCGACCTGGCCACGGCGGCGGCGTTGCCATCGAACAGCACCACCGCCTTCCTCGTACTGGACCGGGTGGCGCGGCTCAAGCCCGGCGAGAGCGTCCTCGTACACGCCGCGGCCGGCGGGGTCGGCAGCCAGCTCGGCCAGGTCGCCCGCCTGCTGGGCGCGGGCCGGGTCGTCGGTACGGTCGGCAGCACCGCCAAGATCGACATCGCCCGGCGGTTCGGGTACGACGAGGTGGTCCTGCGGGACGAGGTCGCCGACGCCGGGGAGTTCGACATCGTCGTCGACATGGTCGGCGGCCCGGCCCGGCGGGCCAGCCTCGACCTGCTGGCCCCGATGGGCCGGCTGGTCGTGATGGGCAACGCCTCCGGCGCCGACGACGTCGGCATCTCCGCCAACGAACTGTGGTTCAGCAACAAGACCGTCTCCGGCTTCAACCTCGCCGCCTTCTCCGCCGCGTACCCCGAGGACGCCGGCCAGGCCCTGCGTCGGGCGGTGGACGCGGCGGCGACCGGCGCCCTGCGGCTCCAGGTCGAAACCCTGCCGATCGCCCAGGCGGTCGAGGCACATCGCCGCATCGAGTCCGGTACGACGACCGGCAAGCTCGTCCTCGCCGTCGCCCCGAACTGACGACCCAGGCCGCGAACCGATACCGGGCGACCGACCGTCGTCAGGTGCTCTACCTGCGGCAACGTTGTCCCGGGTTCGTGCCAGAGGGCCTGTCGACGGTCCGGCCCGGCGGCACCCGCCGGCAGACTCGTGCCGTATCCCGGTCGTCTAAGGAGTGACATGAACAGGGTTGCCAACAGGATCATGGCCGTCGCCCTCGACGCGCGGGCCGCACTGTCCGCCGCGCTCGGCCCCGCCACCTCCGCCCACGCGAGGGCGGGACGCTCCCGCGGCCGGCACCGCGCACCCCGCCGATAGCCCGCCGTACGTCGCCGGCTGGGCACACCATCGTCGATATCGGTGCTTTGGGGCAGGTCGTCCCGGCGGGATCGCGTCCGCGTCTCGCGGGGCTAGGCTCGATCCATGGCGGAGTCGGGTGGGGACGGTGATCGACTGCGGCGCATCGAGCTGCTGGCCGATGCCGACCTCGCCGAGCTCGACGTACCGACGCTGCTGACCGAGATGCTCGACCGGGTACGTGACCTGCTCGACGTGGACACCGCCGTCGTGCTGCTCATGAACCGCGCCGGCACCGAGCTGGAGGCGACCGCGGCCGCGGGCCTGGAGGAGGAGGTACGCCAGGGCGTCCGGGTGCCGGTCAACCGCGGGTTCGCGGGCCGGGTCGCGGCCGAGCGTCGCCCCGTCGTCCTGGACCGGGTCGACCCGCACACGGTGATCAACCCGCTGCTGTGGGAGAAGGGCCTCCGTTCGCTGCTGGGCGTACCGCTGATCTGCACGGGTGAGCTGGTCGGCGTGCTGCACGTGGGTTCGCTCCGGCAGCGGGTGTTCGACGACACCGACATCCACATGCTCCAGCTGGCCGCCGACCGGCTGGCCGCGGCGATCCGGCTGCGGCAGTCCACCGCGGACCGGGCCGCGGCAGCCGCGCTGCAACGCAGTCTGCTGCCGGCCACCCTGCCGGCGCTGCCCGGCCTGGACCTCGCCGCCCGGTACGTGCCGGATCCGCACGACGGCGTCGGCGGCGACTGGTACGACGTGTTCACGCTCGACTCCGGGCACCTGTGCCTCGTCATGGGCGACGTCGTCGGACACGGGCTGAACGCGGCGGTCGTGATGGGACGGCTGCGCAGCGCCCTCCGCGCATACGCGTTGGAGACCGACGATCCGGCCGAGGTCGTCACCCGGCTCGACCGCAAGATCCAGCACTTCGAGGGCGAGATCACCGCCACCCTCGTCTACGTCGTGGTCGACCCGACACTCGACCGGTTCCAGATCTCCGTGGCCGGCCACCCCGTCCCGGTGCTCTCCGTCGGCGGCCGGGCCGCGCTGCTGGACGTACCGGTGGATCTGCCGGTCGGCGTGATCCCGGATGCCGTACGGCGGACGAGCACCGTGTGCCTCACGGAAGACGCCGTGCTGTGCCTCTACACCGACGGTCTGGTCGAACGCCGCGACCAGACGGTCGCGGCCGGGCAGGCCGCGCTGCGGGACGCGATCGTCAGCGAGCCGGCCCGCATGGTCTGCGCACACGTGATGGCGGCGCTGATCGGCCACGGGGGCGGCGTCGAGGACGACGTGGCGGTGCTCGTGCTCTGTCGTACGGACTGAAACCGCACGGCAGCGGCACGCGGACGCCGGCCCCTCTCGCCGTCGTCCGCGTGCGCCCGTGACACCGTGCCGCTCCCCGGCACCGGAGTGGTCAGTCGTCGATGGCCTGGTACACGGTGGTCCAGAAGTCGTGGATCAGCCGCGCCGGATCCGCGCTGGACAGTCCGGCCTGGGTGAGCACGACGCCGGTGAGGTCGTTCTGCGGGTCGGCGTACACCGAGGTGCCGGTGCCGCCGTCCCAACCGAACTGGCCCAGCGGCGCGTAGTCACCGCGGTCGACGCGTACGGCCATCCCGAGCCCCCAGCCGCCGTGCTGCCCCTGTCCGAAGCTCAGGTGGACGTTGTCCCGGGCCAGCGCGGTACGGGCGGCGTTCTGCTCCGGCGTGAGGCGGTTGGTGGTCATCAGCTCCACCGCGGGCCGGGACAGGATCCGCTCGTCGCCGTGCCTGCCGTGGTTGAGCAGCATCCGCATGTACGCGTGGTAGTCGTCCACGGTGGAGGCCAGCCCGCCCGCGCCCGACGGGAAAACCGGCGGCGCGCTCCAGCGTCCGCCCACCGCCTCGTCCCACACCGGGAAGCCCCCGGCGCCGTCGGGGAAGTAGACCGGCGGCAGCCGGTCGATCTTGCCGGCGGGTACGTGGAAGTCGGTGTCGTCCATGCCCAGCGGATCCAGGACCCGCTCGTGCAGGAACGCCCCGAACGGCCGGCCCGTGACCCTGGCGACGAGTACGCCGAGCAGGTCGTGCGCCAGGTCGTACTGCCAGCGCTCGCCGGGCTGGTACGACAGCGGCAGCTCGCCGATGCGGCGTACCCACTCATCGGGGTCGGGCGCCGGGCCCGCGTCCGGGTCGTAGTTGGACCGCTCCAGGACCGCGGTCATGATCGGGGAGCCCATCAACGGCAGATCCACGCCGAGGCCGAACGTGGAGGTCAGCACGTCCCGGACGGTGATGGGCCGGCGCGCCGGCACCGTGTCGTCCAGCGGGCCGTCGGGCCGCCGGAGTACCTGGCGGTCGGCGAGCTCGGGCAGCCACTCGTCGACCGGGTCGTCCAGCCGCATCCGGCACTCGTCCAGCAGGACCATCGCCGCCGCCGTGGTGACCGGCTTCGAGGTCGAGGCCATCCGGAAGATGGTGTCGCGGCGCATCGGTGCGCCGCCTTCGTGGCGCATCGTCCCGAGCGCCTCCACGTGCGTCCGGTCGCCGGTGCCGACCAGGGCGACGACGCCCGGGATCTTCCCGGAGTCGACGTAGCGCGCCAGGGTGTCGTGCAGTCGGCGCAGACCCGTCTCGGAGAAGCTGGTACGACGGCCGGTGAGCGTGGTGGACATGATCGGTCTCCCTCTGACGGTACGGACGGATGACGGTCGCCGCGGCTCAGAGGCTGCGGGCGGTGATGTCGCCGCTGGCGACGGTGGCGTGGACGGTGAGCTCGTCGACGGAGCCTTCGGCGGACTTCAGCCCGTTCCGGATCCGGCCGTGGGAGGTACCGGCGTCCAGCGAGGCCGAGACCCCGGCGGCGGCACCGACCGTGATGTCGCCGGCGTCGGTACGCAGGGTGACCGTGCCGCGGACCGCCTCGGTGATGGTGATGTCGCCCTTGCTGGTGCGGATCTCGCCGCTGCCGGCCAGCCGGCCGACCGAGACGTTCCCGGCGACGGTGGCCAGGTGGGCGGTCGCCGCCTCGTCCACGGTCAGGTCGCCGTGCTCGCTGTCGACGGCGACGTCGCCGAACCGGCCCTCGGCCCGCAGCTCGACGCTGGCGGCCCTGGCCTGGATGTCGGAGGCGCTGGGCAGCTGCACGGTGACCTGGACGCGCCCGGTGGGGCCGAAGTACTGGTTCTTGTGCTGGCTCTCGATGCGCAGGACACCGTCGGCGTACGCGACCATGGTCTGCTCGGCCGCCTTGACGTCGCGGCCCTTCGCCGGGTCGGCGGGTGCGATCTCGACGGCGGTGTCCGTACGGTCCGCGGCGACGAAGCGGACGTCGCCGGCGGGGATGTTGAGGACCGCGGTGATCGGTGCGGCGGTGGTGAAGTTCGGCATGTCGGGTTCTCCTGACGGGTCGTTGCCTGTGTGCTGAGTTCAGAGTCGTGGGGCGTGCTGACACCGGGCAGTCACTGCCCTGACGTGCGCACTGACACGGAGCCTCGGCCGGACCAACCGCGCGGCCGGCCGGGCGACGACCGGTCAGCCCAGGAAACGGCCGACCGCGGTGAAGGCGGCGACAAGCAACAGGAACACGTTGGCGGGCAACGGTTGGCGTTCGTTGCGGACCAGGTGCACCCGCAGCGCACCGACCTGCACCACGACCAGGCCGGCCGCGGCGATCGGGGTGAGGACCGGGGCGATCCCGGTCAGCCAGGGCAGGACCGCGCCGAGCGCGCCGAGGATCTCCACCAGACCGACCGCCTTCACGGCGGCGTCCGACGAGTCCTTCATCCAGTCGAAGGTGCCCGACGCGACGAGCCGCTCGCGTGGCCGTACGACCTTGAGCCCGCCCGCCGCGAGGTAGACCAGCGCGAGCAACCCCTGGGCGGTCCACAGTGCGATGTTCACCGGATTCCCCAATCCTTACCATCTGTGCGTAGCCAGATGATCGGTGCGTACGGGGCAAGCCACAAAAGGCACATCGATGTATGTGTCCACGAAGGGGCGATCACGTATGGCGAAGGCCACACGCAGGACGGACAGCCCGCGGATCCGGGACGGCGGCGCGGTCCGCGAGGTACTGGACCGGATCGGCGACAAGTGGAGCCTGCTGGTGGTCGGCACCCTGCGTTCCGGCCCGCTCCGGTTCGGTGAGCTGGCGGAGGCCACCGCCGGCATCTCGCAGCGGATGCTGACCCTGACGCTCAAACACCTGGTCGAGGACGGCCTGGTGCTCCGCACCGCCTATGCCGAGGTGCCGCCCCGCGTCGAGTACGAGCTCACCGAGCTGGGCCGGACCCTGGTGCCGCTGGTGATGGCGCTCGCCGAGTGGGCGATGGCCAACCACGAGCAGATCAACGCCAACCGTCGGTCCCACCAGTAGCCAGCGGCGCCGACGTCAACCGCGCTGGGTGCGTTCGCGGGCTTCGAGGATCTCGGGGACGTGGGATTCCGCCCACTCGCGGACGGCGCGCAGCGGGACCAGCAGCGACCGGCCGAGGTCCGTGAGCTCGTACTCGACGCGGCGGGGCTGTTCCGCGTAGTCGACGCGGGCGAGCAGGCCGTCCTCCTCCATCGCGCGCAGCGTTTCGGTCAGGACCTTCGGGGTGACGCCCTGGATCCTCGCCGCCAGGGCGGTGAAGCGCAGGGGGCCGTGCTCCAGTGCGTTGACCACGAACACCGTCCACCGCGCGCCGATGCGATGCAGCACCACCCGGGACGGGCAGGTGACGGACATGACGTTGTAGCCCACGGCGATCCCTTCGGCTCCGGTTACGTTGAAGTACCTGGTTACTTTTCCATAGCATACGTCGGCAAGGGCAAGACGACGGAACGGAGAAGCACCATGGGCAACGGGCTGGCCGGTCAATCAGTGCTCGTGCTGGGCGGACGGCACCTGGGTGCGGCGATCGCGGCGGCCGCAACCGCCGAAGGCGCGCGCGTACACGTCGCGTCCCATCGGTCCGGCGAACTGCGCATCGACCTCCGCGACGAGGCGACCATCGCCGCCGCGGCCGCCGAACTCGGGGCGGTCGATCACGTGGTCAACACGGCCGCCGCACCGCACGCGGTGCCGGTCCGCGAACTCGACCGGGACAAGACCGTCGACGCCTTCACCGCCAAGGTGATCGGGCCACTGCTGCTCGCCAAACACTTCACGATCCGGCGATCGCTGCTGCTGTTCTCCGGTCAGGTCGGCTGGCGCCCGGCGCCCGGCAGCGTCGTGACGGGCGTGACCAACGGAGCGGCCGCGTTCGCCGCGCGACACCTCGCCGCCGAACTCGCACCGGTCCGGGTCAACGCGCTGTCGCCCGGGATCATCGACTCCGGCGCCTGGGACGGCAAGGGCGACGCCAAGCCGGACTTCCTCGCGGCCGCCGCGCAACGCACCCTCGTCGGCCGCACCGGCACCGTCACCGACGTCACCGACGCCGTACTGTGGCTGCTCCAGGCCGAACTCCTCACCGGCGAGACCATCCACCTCGAAGGCGGCCGCCGCTGACCGCACCGCCGGATCCGTTCGTTCGCGTACGAGCTGGCAGTATCGGTCGATGCCGTCAGCGTCGCGCGTCGACCCCCGAGCCGTGCCGTACCCACGGTTGCGGCCCGGGGATCGGGTCAGGCTGGTGTCCCCGGCGAGTTACCCGAGCGACCGCGCTCGCCGCACCCGTCGGCGCCACCGCGACCATCAGCATCGGCACCCTCACCATCGATCCCGCGGTGCGGTAGCCCGGTGAGCCTTGAGCGCGGGGCGACCGACGCGGCTTCGGTCAACCCAGGCCGAATCCTCTGGCGACCCGGTCCGTCAGATCGGCTTCGGTCAGGGTGCCGTCGACCGTGATCGCCGGGAGGTCGAGCCTCCGTACCTCGGCGGTGAGCCGGTCGGTGAACAGGCGTTCCCGTACCAGCAGGTTGTGCAGGGCGACCTCGGGTCTGCTGGTACGCCGTGCGATCTGCCAGGTCGTACCGCGGCTGTCGAACGCGACCTCGCGGAAGTCGGGCGTCGGCAGCAGCCAGACCGCGTGGGTCCGGTCGGCCAGCAGCGGCGCGACACGGTGCGGCAGCAGGCGAAAGCCTTCGGCGATGACGGGACGATCGTCGGGCAGGTCCAGCAGGTCCTCGACGATCCGGTCGAAGCCCTCGCCGCGGAACCAGTGGAACGTGTCCAGCATCGTCTCGGGGGTACGCAGCAACCAGCGCTGGTCCATGTCCATGTTCATGAACTCGTGCAGGTACGGGCTGTCGTCGGGTGTGCTGCGTCGGGCGTGGTCGCTCATCACGGCGTCGGTGTCGTAGAGGGCGAGGCCGTACCGTGCGGCGAGGTGCCGAGCCACGGTCGACTTCCCGCTGCCGGAGCCGCCGCCGAGCCAGAAGACGTGGCGCAGTCCGTGGCTGCGATCGCTCATCGGGGTTCGTTCTCCTGTGGGTTCGCCGGGGCGCCGAATTCTGCTGCATCGGTGGTTCGGCCCGCCGCGTGGTCCGTCGATGCCGCTTGTCGTTGGGCGAGACGCTGGAACGCGCGCGGTGGCGGATCCTCGGCGAGGCGCCGTGCGATGAGTTGGGCGCAGTCCTCCGGCCGGAGCGTCGAGGTGTCCACGTCGAGGTCGTACAGACCTGGCGTGTGGACGGCCTCGTGCCACAGTGCCACCGGATCCTGGACCGTGCCCGTGGTCTCGTATCCGGTGCCGCCCCAGGTGGCGCGGCGGCGTTCCAGCGCGACATCCACCGGGCACCGTACTCCGACGAACAGCACCGGCAGCCCGCGCAGCTGTCGAGCGCACGACGGGAGAACGTCCCGCGGCGACGCGTACGAGTCGTGGTGGACCGCGTCGACGACGACGTTGATGCCGAGGCGGCTGTGTGCCGCGATCGACTCGTACATGGCGCGGTAGAGCGTGACGACGACCGGTTCGAGGTCTGGGCGTTCGCCTCCGGGCCGCAGCCCGATGCCGGGCTGGAAGCGGGCCGGGGTCATGTGTTTGAAGTGGTCGACGCCCAGGTTCATCCACAGACCGGCGAAGCTCGCCTGGATCGCACGGGCGATGCTGGACTTCCCGGAGCGCGGCGGGCCGTTGAGGATGACGATCTGGCCGGGTGCTTCTCGATGCGTCATCCGCTGCTCACAGGGGAGTCCGGGCCAACGCCCGCTCGATCTGCCGGGCCGGGTAGGGCGTTGCCCGGCTCACGCCGAACACGTCCCAGTAGAAGTCGTTCATGATGGCCGCGACGGGTGCGTGACGGCTGATCAGCTCGGCGACCTGTCCGGGAACGCCGACGGGTTGCGCTCCGGACGCGCAGCGGCGGATGTAGTCGTGGTGCTCGACGGGGCCGCCGGTGTCGGGGGCGCCCGTCCCGACGACGTTGGTCACCATCCAGTTGAGAAGTTCCCGAACGGCGTAGCCGGCGTCGTGGTTTGCGTTGCGGGCAAGGAAGTCCCGCTCGTCGGTGGACAGGTCGAAGTGCGGTGAGGCGGCCAGGCCGAGGTCGGCGACGTAGAGACGGTGGCCGTCGGTCAGGACGTTGCGGAAGTGCGCGTCGAAGTGCAGCAGCCCGTTGGCGTTCATGACGGCGACGTCGGCGCGCAGGCGCCGCTCCACCATGGCGCAGGCGGCACCGACGGCGTCCGCGCCGGCGGCGAGTTGGCTGGCCAGCCAGGCGTTCAGGGTCTGCGGGACGTGTTCGAGGAACAGCACCACGCTCGCCGACGCCTGGGCGAGGGCGTCCAGCCGTCGCCGCACCCCCGCCGAGCCGCCCCAGTACGCCACGACACGGTCGACGTCGGCATGCTCCTCGGCCAACGGCGCCGCGCCGGGCAGCACCCGCCAGTGGTACATCAGCGGAAACGACCCGGTGCGCTGGGCGAGTACCCAGTTCGTCGTCATGGTGTTGGCGGCGAGTTCGCGCCAGGCACCGTGGCCGGGGGCGCCGTATGCCACGACCCCGTAGTGGCAGAACGTGGGGAGCCCGAACATGTTCGCGGTGGACCGGACGTTCTCCGGGCGGCGTTCCAGATCGGTCAGCGGGATCCGCTTCACGAAGACGGGTGTACCCGCGATGTCCAGCACGGCCGAGGCGCCGCCGACGCCGGACCCGAGGGCTTGGGCGTCGTCCACGAGTCGGCCGAGCTGGTGGTCACCGAGCATGGCCAACGCCGTGGACACCTCGCCGTACCTGGCCAGGCGGGCCTGGTGCGACATGTCCGTGCCACCGTGCGCCAGTCCTGTCACCGGTGTCCCTTCGCTGACGATCTCCGCAGAGCCGTCGAGAGCCTAACCATGGGCCGGCCCTCGGCGCCGGACGGTTGTGGTCAGATGCTGGTGAGGCGCCAGAGGGAGGTGACCTCGGCGGCGCGGGCGGCGTGCAGGGGGTCGGCGGTGTCCCTGGCCCGTGGATGCCGTGGCCTGGCGTCCGTCCGGTCCAGCACCCGCAGACCCGCTGCGTCGACCGCGGCCAGCAACTCGCCGCGGGTACGAAGTCCGAGGCGCTCGGCCAGGTCCGACAGGACGAGCCAGCCTTCGCCTCCTGGTTCGAGGTGGGCGGCGAGTCCGTCGAGGAAGCCGTGCAGCATGGTGCCGTCCGGGTCGTACACGCCGTGCTCGATGGCCGAGGTGGGCCGGGCGGGAATCCAGGGCGGGTTGCAGACGACGAGGTCCGCGCGCCCGGCGGGAAAGAGGCCGGGCCCCGCCACGTCGATGCGCCCGGCGAAGCGGAGCCGGCGTACGTTGTCGCGTGCGCAGGCCAGGGCGCGTGGGTTGATGTCCGTGGCCACGACGTGGTCGATCCCCCGGTGGGCCAGGACGGCGGCGAGCACCCCCGTCCCCGTGCCGAGGTCGAACGCGGTACGGTCGCCGGCCGGCGCGGGAAGCGGCGCCTGCGCGACGAGGTCGACGTACTCGCCCCGGACCGGCGAGAACACGCCGTAGTGCGGGTGGATCCGAGCGTCGAGGGCCGGTACCGGCACGCCCTTCGTGCGCCACTGGTGTGCCCCGACCACGCCCAGCAGCTCGGTGAGGGACACCACCCGGGGTGCCCGGGACGGGCCGTACGCCTCGGCACATGCCCGACGCACGTCGGGAGCCCTGCGCAGGCGCAGCGAGTAGTCGTCCGCCAGCAGTACGAGAAGCCGGCCCAGGACGCGGGCCCGGTGGCCGCGGGCCCGGCGGTACAGGTGGAAGGAGTCGGCCGGGCTGGTACCCGGCCGGGGAGGTTTCCGGTCGATGCGACGGCCCATCGCCTGCAGCAGCTGGCGGGCGTTGTGGAAGTCGCCGCGCCACAGCAGCGCCGTACCTTCGCAGGCGTACCGGTGGGCGGTGTCGGCCTTCGTGCGGTCGTCCGCGACGACGACCCGGTTGGGGACCGGTGTCGCGCTCTCGGAATGCCAGTCGGCGGATCGGGCGGTGCGGGACTCGGTCCAGCGGATCGTGGACACCACGTACTCCTCGTGGTCGAACGTGCGGGGGCACGACGAGCACTTCGACGAGGAGCAGGGAGAACGGCCCGGCCTACGGCACGGGCGCGAGTGTCAGGGCAGGCAGGGCTGCCGCTCCCGCGTCGAAGCGCGGGAGACGTCGCCGAGAACCATGCCTAGCGTCACGACCAGCCCTTTCGGAGAGGTGACGACACAGGCTCGCACAGTCCCGCCCGGCGGACAAACCCGGGCCGGGTCAGTCGAGGTCGGTCGTACGCCGGCGGGTCTGGCGATGTCCGGGCCGCGGCCTGCGGCGTCCCGACGGGCGGGGCGTGAAGTCGGCCAGCGCCGGCCACCACCCGTCGGGGTACGGCGGTGGGAGCAGTTCGCGGACCAGCTCGGAGCAGCGGGCGTGATGCCGGTCGTACCGGTCGGTGTCGAGGAGCCATCGCCAGCCCGGCCAGGCGGTCGCCCAGTGGTCGGCGGTGAGCGGGATCGTGGACGTGGTCCAGCCGGTGACGGTACGCGCGGACGTGTCCAGGTGGAGGCCGATGCCGGGCATCGGTACGGGGCGGTCGGGAGACGACCAGTTCCGGTCCGGCACGTTCTCGATCAGCCACTCGTCGGGCAGGGTGGTGATCTCGTCCGGGCCGGCCAGCAGCAGCTCGCCGTGGTCGATGCCGTCGTCCAGGGCGTAGGCGGCGTCGTCGACGGTCAGGAGGAAGAACGACCCGCCCCACGGCTCGTACGGGCACCAGCCGGCCGTGTACGCCGGGGACCAGCTGGCGCGCCAGTCCCCGGGCAGCTCCCGGCAGTAGGCCGCGACGTCGTTGATCTCGCCGTACGCCCAGCACACGGCAAATCCCGGCCAGGCTCGCCGAAGCTCCGACAGCAGGTCACGGCGTAGGGCGTTCGTTCCCGTCAGGTCGTACACGGCGAGCAGGCGTCGCTCCATGTCGATCAGCGCGAAGCTCTCCAGGGCATGCAGGCGGTCGAGGACGGGCCAGTGGCCCGCGCCGTCGTCCGGGACCATGCGGTCGACCTCCGCCAGCGCGGTGTCCGGGCCGCCGCACACCGCGGCGAGGGAGCCGTGGTGGTCGAGGCCGATCCGCGCGGTGCCCCGCTCGATCAGCACGTACCCGACCCAGCAGCTCATGCCCGCCCCGGACCGCGAAGAGCCGCCCCCTGCGGGCCGGCGCTCCCGCGGCGCCGACCGGCCGTACCCCGGAGTTGCGTCATCGCCCGATCATCCCAGGCACCACCGCGCGAGGGATCCGGTCGCCGCCCGTGGCCACCACACCGGCGGCGCACGGGCCCGGGCGGCGCTCGTGGTGGCGCCATCCCGCGGCGTGGCTGGTGGCGGTGACCGCGGTCGTCTACCTCAACCAGGTGTTGTTCACGGTGTACGTGCTGCGCTCGCACGACGGCAGCGCCGGGTTCGTGGCGCGGTACCTGCCGGGTGGATGGTTCGCGCTGGCCGACCACGATCCGGCGCTCCGGTGGCTGGCCGCGCACCTGCCGGTACCGACCCGGCTGCTGGCGCCGACGGTGCTGCGGGTGCAGGCCGGCTGCGAACTGCCGTTCGTGGTGTCGGCGTACCTGACGGTGTGCGGGTGGCTCGGCCCGGCGCTGCTACGCCGCGCGCAGCGGCTGGTGCTGCCGGTGTCGGTGTTCTGGACGGCGACGTTCTGCCTGGTCGAGTACCTGACCCCGTTCGCCGGCTGGGTCGCCGCGCTGGTCGTCCCGGCGACGGTCGCCGTCGTCGGCGCGTACCTGGGCGCTCGCGTGGCGCGCGGGTACCCGGAGACCCGGCTCCTGGTGGCCGGCGCTCTCCTGGTGCTGCTGACGACGGCCGGCTGCGCCGTTGCGGACCGGTGTCCGCGGCGCACCAACGCTGTTTGGGCGGATTACGCGTAGCCCGTCCGGCGCGCCGACGGCCGTACGACACGCGGTGGAGCGCGTGTCGTACGGGACCGGCGGGTCAGGCCGCTCGCATCGTCGCGAAGCGGTCAGTGGTCGTTGAGGAAGGTGCGATCATCGTGGTAGCTGCCCGGCAGCGGGCCGAGGAAGAGGTCGACGCTGATGTTGTCGTTCTCCGCGAGGTCGTAGACCCCACCCTCCGACGCGTCGTGGCCGGTGCAGGAGCCCTTCCCGTCCGAGGCGGTCAGGGTGTAGCGCTGGATGTAGTCACCGGACGCTTCCTGGGCGAAGATCCTGGCCCTGGGCGCCAGCCCGTCGCTGGCCGTGTCGCACAGGTAGATCATGTCGCCGTGTTCCTCGACGTAGATCGTGCCGCCGTGTAAGGCGTCCGTGGTGGTCCAGTTGTGATCCCAACTGCCACCGTCGGGCGGCGGGAGCGTGCTGGCCGAGGCCGACGACGCGGCGGCGAGTGCCCCGCCGGCGCCGAGAAGAACGGCGGCCGCGACGGCCGCGATCCTGTTCCGCATGGTGTGAACCTTTCCTGTTCGCTCGGGCCGCCCGGCGAGCGAGCATGCCGAACGGCCCATCGGTCGGTGCGGGCCAAAGCTAGGGACGAACAAGCCACCCGCCCAGTTCGGGTTTGCACACCGTTGGGCGGCGCTGGTGCGTTCCTGCCTGGTACCGCAGGTCAGCGACGTCGTCCCGGTCCGGTCGAGGACGGCTCGGTGGGCGGGCCGGACGCCGGTCACGATCGCAGTTCGGCCGTTTCCCTACGCGGTCAGCCGACCGGTCGGTCGTCGCGATGGGTCCGCGGGTTTTGCCGCGACGGGCCGGGCCCCGTTCGTACCATCGGAAGACCGCCCTCGTTGGGCGCCGTGGGATCGGGGGGGCCATGGCATCGCGGTTCGGTGGACGGGTCGAGGTCGACATCCGGGATTCGGAACCGGACTGGTCGCCGTTTGTGCAACCGCAGGCGCCGGACAACGCGCCGAACGTGTTGATGGTGGTGTGGGACGACGTCGGGTTCGGCGCGATGGAGCCGTACGGCGGGCCGATCGAGACACCGACGATGCGGCGGATCGCGGACGCCGGGGTGCGGCTGTCGAACTTCCACACCACGGCACTGTGTTCGCCGACCCGCTCGTCGCTGCTGACCGGACGCAACGCCACCACGAACAACATGGCCTGCATCACCGAGGCGTCGGCCGGGTTCCGCGGCTTCTCCGCCCGGATCCCGTTCGAGAACGGCACCATCGCGGAGGTGCTCAACCAGCACGGCTGGAACACGTACGCGATCGGCAAGTGGCACCTGACCCCGGCCGAAGAGACGGACATGTCCTCGTGGAAGGGCCGGTGGCCGCTCGGTCGCGGATTCGAACGCTTCTACGGGTTCCTCGGCGGCGAGAGCAACCAGTGGTATCCGGACCTGGTCCACGACAACCACATCGTCGACCCGCCGTACGGGCCGGAGGACGGCTACCACCTGTCGAAGGACCTCGCCGACACCGCGATCCGCTTCGTCAGCGACGCGAAGGCGGTCGCCCCGGAGAAGCCGTGGTTCATGTACTTCTGCCCCGGCGCGGGGCACGCCCCGCACCACGTGTGGACCGAGTGGGCCGACCGCTACCGGGGCCACTTCGACCAGGGGTACGAGGCGATCCGCGAGCAGATTCTGGCCCGGCAGAAGCAGCAGGGGCTGCTACCCGACGACGTCGAACTGTCGCCGATCAACCCGCACGGCGAGCCCGACGCGACGGGTCCCGACGGGCAGCCCTGGCCGCAACTGGACTTCGTACGTCCCTGGGACTCGCTGAGCGCCGACGAGCAGCGGCTGTTCGCGCGCATGGCCGAGGTGTACGCCGGGTTCGTGTCCTACACCGACCACGAGATCGGCCGGCTCATCGACTACCTCGACAGCTCCGGCCAACTGGACAACACGATCATCGTCGTGGTCTCGGACAACGGCGCGTCCGGCGAGGGCGGTCCGAACGGGTCGTTCAACGAGAACAAGTTCTTCAACAACGTGCCCGACGACATCGCGGCCAACCTCGCCCGCATCGACGAGCTGGGCGGCCTGGACTCCTACAACCACTACTGCACCGGCTGGGCCTGGGCGTTCGACACCCCGTTCCCCTACTGGAAACGGTTCGCCGGCTACGAGGGCGGCACCGCCGACATGTGCATCGTGTCGTGGCCCCGCGGCATCGACGCCGCCGGCACGATCCGCGACCAGTACCTGCACGCGGTCGACGTCGTACCCACCCTGTACGACCTTCTCGACATCACACCGCCCGACGTGCTGCACGGTTTTCCGCAGTCCCCGATCGAGGGCGACAGCTTCGCCGCGGCGCTCACCGATCCGGCCGCGCCCGGCCGGCGTACCCAGTTCTACTCGATGCTGGGGCAACGCGCGATCTACC
The DNA here is from genome assembly GCA_036503555.1 of Actinocatenispora sp. Lineage (GTDB taxonomy): Bacteria > Actinomycetota > Actinomycetes > Mycobacteriales > Micromonosporaceae > Actinocatenispora. Next base: position 174,589 of record DASXWQ010000015.1, on the reverse strand, counting down.
ACGACGGCTGGCTCGCGTGCACCAACCATCCCCCGCTGTGCGGCTGGGGCAACTTCGACCACGACGTGTGGGAGCTCTACCACCTCGACCGGGACCGTACCCAGCTGCACGACCGCGCCGCCGACGAACCGGAGCGGCTCACCCGACTGCAGGGCCAGTGGTTCTACTACGCCGGCATCTACCACGGGCTGCCGCTCGACGACCGCACGGCCGGGGAGATCCTGGCAACGCCGCGACCGCAGCCCGCCGCCCCACGCGACCGGTACGTGTACTACCCCGGCATCTCCGACGTACCCGAGACCGTGGCGGTCAACATCCGCGGCCGGTCGTACACCATCGCGGCCGGCGTCACCATCGACGACGGGGCCGCACAGGGCGTGCTGTTCGCGCACGGCGGTCGGGGCGGCGGGCACAGCCTGTACCTCCAGGACGGCCGGCTGCACTACCTGTACAACTGGCTCGGCGAGAACCACCAGAAGATCGCCGCGCCACAACCCGTCCCGGCGGGACGCCACGTGCTCAGCGCCGAGTTCGTGAAACAGGGCGAGGACCCGACGACGCACAGCGCCACCGGCACCCTCACCCTGTACGTCGACGAAACCTCCGTCGCCACCGGGCAGATCAGCACCCAGCTCGGCCACTTCTCCCTCGCCGGCGACGGCCTGAGCATCGGACGCGACACCGGTTCCAACGTGTCCTCCGACTACCAGCCGCCCAACCCGTTCACCGGCGGCACCATCGACCGCGTCGTCGTCGACGTCGCCGGCGCCCCGTTCGTCGACCACGACAAGGAGCTCCGCGCGTACCTCACCCGCGACTGACCCGGCCGGCGACCGCACGGGGGCCGCGGCTACAGCAGGACGGAACCGGACGGCGTCACCGCAGGGTCAGCGGGACGACCTCGCCGGGCTGGTAGGTCGTGCGTCCGGCTCCGTCGACGAGGTCCACCGGATCGGGACCCAGCACCGTGCCGGACGCACCGGCGACCCGAACCCCGCCGGCCTCGGGGATGGCGAGAAGCGGCTGCCCGAGCGTCGTCGACCAGGACTGCTGGTCGGCCGCCGCGAAGATGTTCGCGTGCGGCAACAGCCCGACACCCGGTACCAGTCCCAGGCCGCGGTCGTCGGTCGCGGCGGCGGGATCGTCGTCGTCCGCCAGGGCACCGACGGCGATGGACGCACCCGCCAGTACGGCGCCGGCCGAGCCGCCGTAGTACCGGCCGCCGGCGTCCACGAAGTCGCGTACCGCCTGGTCGAAGCGGTGCTCGTGCACGTGCCGGGCCAGCTTCGAGGTCGTCCCACCGCCGACGAACAGCAGGTCGGCGGCACCGAGGTCAGCGGGCCGGTGACCGTCGAGGCTCGACCACGCGTCCACCTCGACGTCGATGCCCAGCTCGTCCAGCCCGGCACGCAACCACGCCGGGGCCTGCGCGATCCGGGAGTCGGGCAGCGCGAACGGCCAGTAGACCATCCGGCCGACGCCCTCGAACGCCGCCCGCCACACCCGTTCCTCCTGGCGCGGGGAGCCCCCACCCGCGAGCAACACACAGCCACCCATGCCGGAACGGTATCCACGGCGCCGGCCACCCACGCACCCGGCTCGCACCGGCGTCGTGCGGCCTCCGACGACCGCGGCTACCGCGGACGCACGGCGTACGTCAGGTGCGTGACCCGCGACGACGACTCGGAACGGACCGGCTCCAGCGCGCCCCTGGACGCGTCCACGCCCTCGAACAGACAGCTCCATCCGCTGCGCCACCCAGCCGTCCAACCGCGGGTCCCGCTCCCGCTGCTCGGGTGTGGCGACGATGGCTTCCATCGACTCGGGTGCGCTGAACCCGTCCAGCGACATCGACACGCTGAAGAACACCGTCCCGGCCATCAGCGGCCCTCCTCCTTCGGGGCGGTCCCGGCGACGTACGCCGCCAGGTTGCGCAGCGTCTGCTCGCCGCCCTCGACCGCGTGGTACTCCGCCGCCGCCTGGTCGCGCAGCTGCTTGGTGGGGAAGACCGTGCGCATCACGATCCGGGTCGCGGTGCCGTGCGGTTCGAAGGCCAGGATCGACTCGAAGGCGTTGGGGTCGTCCCGGGACTCACCGTGCAGCGGGGTGATCCGCTCCGGTGGGACGATCTCGGTCCAGGTGATCCATTCGGGGTAGTCGGTGCCGTCCGGCCCGTGCATCAGCGCGGTGCGTCGACGAGCCGCGAGACCACGATCTCCCGGTCGGCCGCCGCCCGCGTGTCCTGCCCTGCCCCTGCCATGCGTCAAGTCGACAGGGTCGGACGAGGACGTCAGGTGGTGGCGCGGTAGCGGAGGAACACCATGCCGTTGCCGAAGCGACGCTCGTCCAGCAGGTCGAGCCGTACGCGCACGTCGTCCGGAAACATCCGCGTCCCGCCGCCCACCACGACGGGCGCGACGAACACCTGTACCTCGTCGACCAGCCCCGCCCGCAGCGCGTACGCGGCGAGGGTCGGTCCGCCCACCGAGACGTCGTGGCCGACGGTGTCCAACAGCCGCCGTACCGCGGCGGGATCGAAACGTCGCTCCAGGCGGGTTCGGGTCGTGGACACCGACTCCAACGTCGTCGAGTACACGATCTTGTCGGCGGCCTGCCACAACCGGGCGAAGTCGCGCGCGACGGCCGACCCCTCGGTCAGGCCCGGGTCGGTCTCCCAGCCGGTCATCACCTCGTACAGGCGACGGCCGTACAGGTGCGTGCCGACCCGACGTTGGACGTCGTTGACGAACGCGTGCACCTCCTCGTCCGGTGCCGCCCAACCGAAGTCGCCGTCCCCGTCGGCGACGTAGCCGTCCAGGGACGCCAGGAACGAGTAGATCAACGCGGCCATGATGGTTCCCCTCTCGTCGCCACCGACAGACCATGCTCGCGTCGAAGACTCATCGGCGCCGCCGCACAGACCTCCGGTCGGCCGAACGGCCGTGGCCACATCGGGCCATTCGACCCAGGACAGCGAAGCCGCGTCGACCGCACACTGGGCCCTGGGGGGATTGGCATGGTGGACAAGGGATTCCTGACGCGTCCGATCAGGCACACGCTCTCCCAATCGGGCAGCAAGCTCGCGCAGGCGCTGGCCGACCAGGCGTCGGACGACGGGCCGTGTCACGGGGCGCTCGCGCGCTACCAGGGCTTCGTCCTCCACCGCGACGAGATCAGGAACGCCGCGCGGGCGCATCCGCTCACCGGCGTACGCGCGTCGATCGAGCACGGCAGCCCGCTCCGGGCACGCCTCACCCTGACCCGGATCAACCTGCTCGGGTACAAACGAGCCCACGCCGTACCGAAGCTCAGCGGCGGCGAACTGTGGCTCGTCGTCGAAGGACCCGACTTCTTCTGGACCGCCGAGGTGAACGCCCGCAAGACCCGCCATACCCGCAGGGCGCACATGTTCGCCGCCGCGGTGAACGACGCCGCCCGCCGGTACTCCGCCCGAGAGACGTGACGGCACCCGACCGCGACCACGCGTCCCGTGCTGGCATTCGTGCTGTCCGCGCCGACGCGCGCGTCGTCGCGGCCCGGCTGCCCGACGGCGGTCAGGCCACCATGGTGCTGTCCGACACCCGCGACGAGGGTGTGGCCACCGTGACGGGACTGCGCGCGCTGCCCGGCGGGCGCACGTACCAGCTGTGGCTGATGTCCGGCGGGGTGGCGCGCAGCGTGGGCGTACTGGACGTGGGGCAGGACCGGGACACCGTGCTCGTCCACGGTGCACGCCGGGCCGGCCAGTTCGGCATCTCCACCGAGCCCGCCGGCGGCTCACGTACCCCGAGCAACGTGTGGGCCAGCATGGACCTCTGACAGTCCCGGTGCCCCGGTCAGTGGTCGTTGAGGAAGGTGGGCTGGGTGCGGTTGGTCCCCGGGTACGGGCCCAGGAAGAGGTCGATGTTGATGTTGTCGTTCTCCGGCAGGTCGAAGGCGCCACCATCCGACGCCTGGCCGTGGGCGCACGACCCGTTCCCGCCCGAGGCGGTCAGGCTGTACCGGAGGAGGTACCCGTCGGTCGTGTTCCAGGCGTAGATCCTGGCCCTGGGCGCCACGCCGTCGGCTGCCGTGTCGCACAGGTAGATCAGGTCGCCGTGTTCCTCGACGTAGACCGTGCCGCCGGCCTTGGCGTCGGTGGTGGTCCACGTGTGGTCCCAGCTCCCGCCACCGGGGGGCGGGAGCTGGGTGGCCGCCGCGGGAGACGCGGTGGCGAGTGCCCCGCCGGCAACTCGGTTGCCTGCTCGTGCCACGTGGACCAGTGTCGTGGCCATGACGGACCCGGCACCGGTGTTGTTCGACCGCCTCGCGGAACGCTACGACCAGGTCATCCCCTTCTTCGCCGAGTTCGCGGGGCACCTCCTCGACGTACTCGACCCGGAGCCGGGCACCCGGCTGCTGGACATCGGCAGCGGCCGGGGCGCGATCGCCGCGGACCATCCCGGGATCGACGTACGGCTGATGGACGCCCACCGGCTCGACCTGCCCGCCGCCTCCTACGACCTGGCCACCGGCGGCTTCGTCATCCACCTGGTCCGCGAACCGCTGCGGGTACTCGCCGGGCTGCGCCGCGTCCTCCGGCCGGGCGCGAGCGTGGCGCTGGCCGTCCCGGGCCCGTGCGAGGACCACGGCCGCTGGGACGCGTGGAACACGCTCGTCGAGAGGTTCACCGCCCGCGCCGAACGGCCGCCCCGACGCGACTACGGGGTCGCATCCCACCTGCACGCCGCCGGCTTCGCCGACATCCGTACCGTGAACCTCGCCGTCCACCTGCCCGTACCCGGCCCGCAGACCTGCTGGGACTTCCACATGTCCCACGGGTTCTCGGCCGTCGTCGAGGCCCTCGACGAGGCGGACGCGGCCGAGTTCCAGCGGGCCGCGCTGGCCGAACTGACCCGCATGCACGACTCGGGCGGCATCACGCTCGACCGCGGCGCCGTCGTCCATCTCGCCACCGTCCCGGCCGACGACCAGCCGCACGCTTGACGCCGCCCCGGCGCCGGTACTCGGGGTCGCGCGGGGCAGGTCCCGGATCAGGCGGGCGCCCGGTACGCGACCGGCGATGCGTCTACGGTGCTGGGCATGACGGGATACATCGAGGTGGCCGGGCTGCGTACGTGGCACGAGGTGTTAGGTGCGGGCGATCCGGTCGTCCTGCTGCACGGCGGGTTCGTCGGCGCGTCCTCCTTCGCCGCGCAGACCCGGGCGCTGGTCGAGGCCGGCTACCGGGTCCACGTACCCGAGCGCCGAGGGCATGCGCACACCCCGGACGTCGAGGGCCCGCTGAGCTACTCGGTGATGGCCGACGACACGGTCGCGTACCTGGAGCAGGAGGTCGGCGCGCCGGCGCACCTGGTCGGCTGGAGCGACGGGGCGGTGGTCGCGCTGCTGGTGGCCCAGCGCCGGCCGGACCTGGTGGCCCGGATGGTGCTGATCGGCCAGTACTACAACTCCTCGGGCAGGGTCTCCGGCGAGGACCTGGTGGCGTACCTCGACTCGCCGGAGGCGATCACGTTCCTGCGCCGGATGTACGACCCGGTCTCGCCGGACGGCCCGGACCACTTCCCGGTCGTACACGCGAAGATGATGCACATGATCGCCACCGAGCCGGAGATCGGGTTGGCCACCCTGGCCGGCGTCACCGCCCCCACGCTGGTACTCCAGGGCGACCGGGACGAGGTCACCGTCGAGCACTCCCTGGCGGTCGTCGCCGCGCTGCCCGAGGCGCGCCTGGCGGTGCTGCCCGGTACGCACACCCTCCCGATCGATCGTCCGGAGCTGGTCAATCCGCTGGTCGTGTCGTTCCTGCGCGGCACCGAGCCGGCGCCGGGCTGGAACGCCGTCACCGGCTGACCCGAGCACGCCCACCGGTGGTGGGCCACACGTAGTGCCGGACCGGTGCCCGTGGGTCGGCTGCCGTCCCGCGGCCGATGCGACGGGTGTGCGGCTACGGGCTTGGCGTCGACTCAGCCGGCAACAGGGCGTCGGCGCAGCGGCGGAGCGCGTGGAGGGCCCGGTCGAGGGTGGGCGCGGACTCGCTGCCGCGGCGCGTCGCGGCGAAGACATGGCGTGCCGGATGGGTGCCGCCGGTGGGGACGAGTCGCACCGTCGCCGGCATCAGCGGCTGGACCAGACGCGGAACCAGCGCCACGCCCAGGCCCGCGTCGACCAGGTGCCCGACCGCAGCCCAGTCGCTGGTCCGGTGCGCCGGCGTCGGGGTGAATCCCGCGGTGGCGCACGCGATGCGTACGAGTTCCTCGCACGAGGTACCCGGGCTGCCCAGGATCCAGGGCTGCGTGGCGAGGCGCGCGAGCGGCAGTTCGTCGGCCGCCGCGTCGGGATGATCGGCGGGCAGGGCGATGTCGAGCGCGTCGGTCATCAGCTCCTGCCGGAAGTACCGCGGGTCGTCGTGCTGCGGTGCGCCGTCGAACTCGACGCTGACCGCGATGTCCAGCTCGCCGGTCCCGACACGCTTGATCGAGTCGGCCTCCCCGACCTCGACGGTGTGGACCCGGACCGGCGGGTCGCCGCGGCGAAGCTGTCGCGCCGCCGGCGCGACAAGGTGCGCGAGACCGCTGGCGAAGGCCCCGACGTGCAGGACGTCGAGTTCCCCGGCGTGATGGCGGGCGAGCGCCGCCTCGGCCTGCTCGATCTGCGCGAACACGCGGTGCGCGTGGTCGAGGAGCAGCCGCCCGGCCGAGGTGAGACGAAGCCGTCGGCCGTCCGCCTCGACCAGGGTGCTCCCGGTTTCGCGGGCCAGGGCGGCCAGCTGTTGCGACACCGCGGACGGGGTGAGGTGCAGCGCCTGAGCCGCGGCGGCCACGGTGCCGCGGTCGGACAGCTCCCGCAGCACCCGGAGACGACGTACCTCGATCATGCAGGTGAGCTTATGGGTGCCGGGAAAACAGTGAGACGGACCTGGGGTGGTGTGCCCGACGGTTCGAGGCCGGCGCGGCGCCGCTGGCGGGCAGCGCCGACACGGGCCGCCGTCGAGGCCAGGAGGTCGGCCATGGCCCCTTCGGGGTCAGGCTCCTGCGAATCGGGCATCCATCTCGTCGAGCCACTCCCGCGACGGGACCCACGCGACCGACGGTTCGTCGAGAATGTTCTGCCACCATGCCGGAATCCTGTCCGGATCGCGCGGGTACCGCTCAAGCTCCAGGCGGTAGGCATCCGCACCGGGACCTCCGGTCGGCCCCCAGAGGATCGGCGCCCCGTAGTCGCACCGTGTTGCGGCGCGGCCGTCCGACGTTATCTCCATTTCGAACGTGATCCACGTACCGGAACCGGGCCGCGCCATCGTCCTCTTCGACTCGGACAGCAGCCCGAAAACGTGGCTCGAAATGGTGCGAGCGCGTTCCCGCCCATCTTCGGTCACCCTCAGGACGCCGGATGTCCGATCGCCGATCTTACTGACTCTCAATGTGACAGGCAGGTTCTCCGAATAGGTCTCGCGGATGAGGTCCGCTATTTCCTCGGTGAGGTCGGTGTCGCGAATCGACGATGTCATGAGCTCCATCCATGGCGAACTCCGGCGAGGAGCGTCCGGACCGGCGATGGACCGGTCCGAACGCTCCCGTCATCCCGGCGCGGCACGTGCGCGCCGGTGTACCAACTCCTGATCCTGTCGGGTCAGAACGCGCCCAGGCCGTCGGGTACGCCGACGCCGGTGGGGCCGTCCCAGCCCGGGCCGGCCACGCACAGCGCGGTCGACAGTTTCGCCTTCGTGCAGTCGGCTGCGCCGTTGGGCATGTTGGCGCCCGTGGTCACGTCCTCGATCGAGCCGGTACCCGCGGTGGCCGCGGCGTACACCGTGTTCGGTCCGTCGACGCCGGTGGTGCCGGCGCGGGCGTACAGGCCGGCCAGGTACGGCGCCGACGCGCTGGTGCCGGCCCCGATGCCCCAGCCGCCGGAACCGCCGGACGCCGGCAGGTACGTGTCGTAGATCGACACGTTGACCGCGACCGCCGACACGTCGGAGCTGGCGCGGTGACCGCCGCAGTGGGCGGCGACGCTGTCGGGCTGCCCGACCGCCGGGGCGATGTAGCTGGAGCAGGCGCTGCCAGGCGACCAGTAGGCGCCGTCGTTGAATCCGGTGCCGGTGTCCCACACCGACTTGGTGAACGTCTTCCCACCGTCGGTCGACGCCAGTTGTACGCCCCCGGCGGACGTCACCCACGGCACTTCCTGCGGCCAGGTCTGGTGCGCGGTGCCCTCCTGTACGCCGTGGTCACCGGACGAGGCGACGACGGCCACGCCCGGGTGGCGCAAGCGCTTCGCCAGCGTGCCGGTGGCGATACCGGGCTGAATGCCGTTGCCGACGTTGTAGCTGATCGACACCGCGTTGGCGCCCAGCTTGACCGCGGTGTCCACCCCGTCGGCCATCGCGCTGGCGGTCTCGGCCGGGAGGTAGGCGTACTGCGGGATGGTCAGCACCGGCGACAGTTCCACCACGCGGATCTGGCACCTCGGGCAGGCCGCCGAGGCCATGTCGACGTCGATGGTCGATTCGAGGGCGAGCCCCTCGTCAGCCTTGTTGAGTACGGGCAGGCCGAGCGGCGCGGGTGGCTTCCCGCCGTTCCGACCGACGATCTTCAGGCAGCCGCTCGCCTCCGTGCAGGCCGGCAGGCCGTACGCGCTGCGGTACGTGGCGAGGTCGGCGGCCAACGTCGGGGTGGCGCCGAACCCGATGATCCCGATCGTGCCGGCCTTCCCCGGATCGTCCGGCAGGTGGAACGCGCGGGCGAAGTCCGCCGGCCCCAACCCGACCGGCCCGGACGACTCCAACGGCTTCGCCGCGTCCGACGACGACGCCACCATCGACAGGTCACAGCCGGCCGGGAGGTACCTGTCGCTGCCGTTGCGCGGGCACAGGTCGATCATGCGGTGGGTACGCGCCAGGCTCCCGTCCAGCGCCGCCCGCCGGACGGCGGCGGGACTGTCCGCATTGGACGCAGAGGGTGTCTTCGCGGAGACACCCCCGGGCGACAGCACGACAGTCGCGGCCAACGCGCTCGCGGCGACCGTCCCCCCGAGCATCGCCGTCACGAAACGTCTCATCGCGCTCCTCTTCGTACCGAGACAGTCTTGGTCGACCCAACAGTGGCGGAAACCGATGAAGACCCGATGAAACGCGGGAGTTCACCTGGCAGCGCTGCCGGCGTGATGTCGGGTGGACGGTGACGACCGGACCGGACCGTCCGGTCACCGGCCTGCGAACGGTGCCCGATCGGGCACCACCCGAGGTGGTTCTGCGGCGGGACCGCCCACCTGGGCCGACGTACGCTGGCCGGTGACGACGGGAGCCTGGGTGTGATCCGAGTACTGCTGGCAGAGGACGTACGCGTGCTGCGGGAGGCGCTGGCGAAGCTGCTGGACTACGAGGACGACATCGAGGTCGTCGCGACGGTCGAGCGGGGTGATGCGGTCGTTCCGGCCGCGTTGCGGCACCGGCCGGACGTGGCCGTGGTCGACATCGAGATGCCCGGCCTCGACGGTCTCGACGCCGCGGCGCGGTTGCGACGGGAGCTGCCCGCCTGCCGGACCCTGGTGCTGACCGGGGTCGGCGGTCCGACCGCCCTGCGACGCGGGGTGGAGGCGCAGGTGGCCGGGTTCATGCTCAAGGACTCCGGGCCGCGCGAGGTCGCCGAGGCGATCCGTACCGTGGCCGCCGGCGGGCGGGTTCTCGATCCCCAGCTGGCGTACGCGGCGCTCGGTTCGACCGCCAGTCCGCTCACCGAGCGGGAGACCGACGTACTCCGGCTCACCGCCTCCGGCGCGACGCCGCGGGAGGTCGCCGCCAGCCTGCACCTGACGTACGGCACGGTCCGCAACTACCTGGCCTCAGCGGTCACCAAGCTCGACGCCCGCAACCGGGTCGACGCGATCCGGATCGCGGCCGAGGCGGGCTGGCTGTAGCCGAGCGGCCCGTCGCTGCCGAGCGGGCCGCAGCGGTACGCGGGCGGTGAGGACGAAGGTGTCGTCGTGGGCTTCCGCGCCGAGCCGTCCGCCGGCGGTCGCCAGCCGTGCGGTCAGGCTGACCAGACCGGTACCGGCACGTTCCGCGGTGGCCGTGCTGCCGACCCCGTCGTTGACGACGCGCAGTGTCGCCGTGTCGTCCCGGACGGTCAGCGTGACCCGGCAGGTACTCGCGGCGGCGTGCCGGACGACGTTGGTGACCGCCTCCCGCAGCACCGTGGCCAGCAGCGCGTCGACGCCGGCCGGTACGGCGGACGCGTCCGCGGTCACCTCGCCGCGGATACCGGACGCGTCGAGCAGGGACGCGGCGGTCCGGAGTTCCTCGGCGAGGTCCAGCTCGTGGACGTCCGCGGTCACCGCGCGGATCTCGGCGAGGCCGCGTTCGGCGAGCCGACGCAGCTCCCCGATCTCCTGCCGGGCGCCGTCCTGGTCGGCGCCGAGCAGCCGCCCGATCAGCTCGCACTTGAGGCCGATCCCCGTGACGCTGAACCCGAGCAGGTCGTGGACGTCCCGGGCGACGCGGAGCCGTTCCCGCACCACGGCCAGCCGGGCCAGGCCCTCACGCGCCTCGGTGAGGTCCCGGGCGACCTCCGGCAGCCGGCAGTACGCGTACACCTGGAGCAGGGTCGCGGTCAGGCTCGCGACCAGGTAGACGCGGTCCCCGAGGGTGGCCGCCGGCGGCTGCACCAGCAGCAGCTCCACCAGGACGGCCAGCAGGACGCCGGCCGACCAGGCGGGACGGTACCGGTAGAGCATCGCCCCGGCCGCCAGCACGATCATCGGGGCGAAGGGCGGCCCGGTGATCGCGACCACGACCATCAGGAGCGCCAGGTGCCCGGGGAGCGTCCACCGCCACCACCGCGGTACGCGATCGCCCACCCGCGGCGCCCCGTGGTACATCTGCAGGCCCGCGGACCCGACGAGGACCAGGACCGCAAGCACCCATCCGGTGGTGCCCGGCCTGACGTAGAAGGCGAGGTTCACGAGCACCAGCAGGGCGCAGCCGAGGGTGGTCGCCAGGGTGAAATACCGAGCGAGCCGCGGCGATATGGTGGTTTTCGGCGGCGTGTCCGCGCCGGCCGGCTGCTGGGGGATCTCCCGGCGGATGTCGGCGACCGACCGTGCTGTGCGCGCGGCGTGCCGGGCGTGTGCGGCGATCTCGGCCAGCCGCGCGGGCGCCTCCTCGTCGTCGACCCCGTGTTCGCTCAGCCGGACCACGGCGGACAGGTCGGTGCCCAGCACGGTACGCAGGTGTTCGGCGTTGTCGAGGCGTTCCTTGGCGACCGCGAGCGCCGTGTACGCGGTCCGTTCGGCGGCCACGCGCCGGGTCAGGTCGGTCAACAACACGACGCCGAACAGGCTCAGCCCGACGAGGACGTCGATGACCAGCCGGCCGAGCAGGGCCAGCCCGTCCACGCCGGCCTCCTGGAACGCCGCGCTCAGCACGATGTCCAGCGCGACCGCGAGTACCGACAGCGGCCAGGAGATCCGGCGCGGCACGGCGAACAGCAGCGAGGCGACGAGCCCGCCGGCGACCGGACCCCACACCCCGCCGACCACGAAGTACGGGGCGAAGGCCAGCACCGCCTGGGCGGCCAGCACGCCGACGACGACGCGCGACGAGAGGTGCCAGGTGGCGACCACGAACAGCAACGCGGCGAGCCCACCGACCGACGCCACGGCGACCGCGGCCCGCACCCCGCCCACTGCTGACGGTCCGTAGTCGCCGGAGAAGACGAATCCGCTGCGGCCCACGAACCAGGCGACAAGAGTGACCGTCAGCAGCACCGGCGCCAGCTGCGGCCTTGCCCGCACGTCTCCTCCATGACCTCGGCGAACTGCATAGTGCACGGTTCGCAAGTGCAGTGTCAACGCTCGGTACGGGCACTCTGCCGGTCCACAGGTGCGCTCACACACTGTTGCCGACGCGTCGGGCGCCGCAGGCTGGTGTCATGGCGAACAACAACACCGAGATCAACCCGTTCCGTATCGACGTTCCGCAGGCCGACATCGACGACCTCCGCGACCGGCTGGCCCGTACCCGCTGGCCGGACGAGCTGCCCGGCGTCGGCTGGTCCTACGGCGTACCGACCGCGTACGCGCGCAAGCTGGCCGAGCACTGGCGCACCGCGTACGACTGGCGGCGGCAGGAGGCGGCGCTCAACGAGTTCCCGCAGTTCACGACCGAGATCGACGGGCAGAACATCCACTTCCTGCACGTACGCTCGCCCGAGCCGGGCGCGCTGCCGTTGCTCGTCACGCACGGCTGGCCCGGCTCCGTCGCCGAGTTCACGAAGGTCATCGGGCCGCTCACCGACCCGGTCGCGCACGGCGGGCAGGCGACCGACGCGTTCGAGCTCGTCATCCCGTCGATCCCCGGGTTCGGCTTCTCCGGGCCGACGACCGAGGGCGGCTGGGACCTCGGCCACGTCGCGCGGGCCTGGGCGGAGCTGATGCGGCGCCTCGGCCACGAGCGGTACGGCGCGCAGGGCGGCGACAGCGGCGCGGTGGTCTCGCCGACGCTGGGCCGCATCGACGCCGACCATGTCGTGGGTGTCCACGTCAACGGCGGACTCGGCTTCCCCAGCGGCGACCCGACCGAGTTCGAGGGGCTGACGCCGGTCGAGCTGGCGCGGCTCGGGCAGTACCAGGACCAGGACCGCGCCGGGTACGCGATGATCCAGTCGACCCGGCCGCAGACCCTGGCGTACGGGCTGCACGACTCGCCGGCCGCGCAGATGGCGTGGATTGCCGAGAAGTTCCAGGAATGGACCGACCCGGCGCACGAGCTGCCCGACGACGCGGTGGACCTCGACCAGCTGCTGACCGACATCAGCATCTACTGGTTCACCGGTACCGCCGCGTCGTCGTCCCGGCTGTACAAGGAGACGCAGAAGGCGTGGGGCGCCGCGGCGGCCGGGTACTCGGCGGTGCCACACGGCGTGGCGGTGTTCCCCGGCGACCCCGGCGTACGCCGCATCGCCGAACGCGAGCACAACGTCGTGCACTGGTCCGAGTACGACCGGGGCGGCCACTTCGCCGCCATGGAGGCACCCGACCTGTTCGTCGACGACGTCCGGACCTTCTTCCGTACGGTGCGCTGACCGCCGCGCCGGCAACGGACCCGACGCGTTCCGGGCGAGGCCCACGGCCAGACCGGGACGCGTCAGGACCGTCGACTGCACCGCGCCGCCCTGACCCGGGCGTCGCGGTGAAGTCGACGTTCGAGGTCGGTCAGCCCACCGTCTTCAGCATCTTCTCGACCGCCCCGACAATGACGTCCGGGCGATCTCCCGCAATGTCGTGCGAGCTTCGTTCGGCGGTGATGAGATCGCGGTTCGGCGCGGCGTCCACGAACTGCTTCTGGGCGTCTCGCCAGAGCTGCGCGTCCTCGGGCGTCTCGAAGGGCGTCGTTGCCGAGACGATGGCACTCGCGGGGATGCTCTGCGGCCAGGACACCGTGTGGTACGCGCGGTGCATCGGACCGTAGTCCGCCGCGGTTGCCTGTAGCTGGCGGGTCTGCTTCGTGGACGGCTGGTCCTTGAGAGCCGCGATCTGCGCCTTGTTCGCGGCTTCGATCCTCGCTATCTCGCTGTCGGGGCGACCCCGAGAACCTGCCCGCCACCCGCCTTCCACACAGCAGGAACACATTGTCCGGTGGGCCTGGCCGATCAGCCGCGGTCGTGGAGAGTGACCTGGTAGCCGTCGGGGTCGGCGAAGGTGAACGTCCGGCCGAACGGGCCGTCGATCGGCGCGGAGACGATGGTGTGACCGTCCGCGACGAGAGCATCGTGGATGGCCTGGACGTCGGTGGCGTGGAGCCAGATCGCGGCACCGATGCCGGGCTGGGCGACGGATGCGAGGTCCGTGCCGGGAACGACGTCGCGGACTGCGAACGCGATCGGCTTCGTCTCGAAGACGACTGCGTGCGGAGGCCCGGCCTGCGAACGGACCAGGCCCAGGTACCGCTCGTAGAACGCCTGCGACGCATCGAGGTCGCGTGCCTGGAACGAGATGAAGTCGGGGCCGGTGGCGGGCATGGTGATACTCCTTCGTTCGTGTCAGTCTTCTGACACGAACCAATCTATGTCAGAATGCTGACATGAGTCAAGACGGTGTCGGCGTCGACCTGGAGACGTCACTCGGATACCTGCTGAAAGAGGCGTCGAGCGCCCTTCGCGCAGCCATGGAGGAGGTGCTGCGACCGCTCGGGATGAGCGTGACGCACTACTCCTGCCTCGAACTGCTGGCCCAACGACCGGGCCTGTCGAACTCCGAGCTCGCGCGGGGCGCGTTCGTGACACGGCAGTCGATGAACGTGCTGCTGCAAGCCCTGGAACGAGACGGCCATGTGACCAGGCCCGCGGAGGCACCAGTCGGGAAGGTCCTTCCCACACGACTCACACCACGCGGCCGGCGCAGCCTCGAGAAGGCGTCCGCGGCGGTCCGGTCCGTCGAGGCCAGAATGCTGGCCGGCATGACCGACACCGAGCAGTCCGACGCGCTCCGGCTCCTGCGCGGCATGGTCCGCTCCCTGCGCCGTGGCAACGACAACGCATAGCTCGTACCCCGGCGCGCGTCTCGTCGCCGCGGACCGACCCGCTTGGCCGGGGCCGCCGGCAAGACGCCGCTGGTCGATCGACCGTGAGCACGGCGGCGGTCTGGGCGGCCACGGCCGTCGCGCCGGCCACGCCGGTCGCTACCGTCGACCGATGGATGTCTTCACGCTCACGATGGTGGTGCTGGGGCTGGCCCTGACGCTGGTGATCCTGGCACTGATCGCGGTGGTGACGTACGGACGGCTCGTTGTCCGCAACCAGCGCAGGCTCCTGGTGGCGCTGCGTCGCGACGGCATCGCATTCGTGTGCCGTCCCACGCTGGGCATGCAGATCATGGCGGGATTCGTTCTCGCCGTCGACCGTGACGCGGTGTCGCTGTGGAAGGTCGGGCCCCGCCAGCCGGTGCGGCTGCAGTCCTTTCCCCGCAACGGCGCCCGGGTCGCCCCGACCCAGGTGAAGGTCAACGTCCTGCGTACGTCGCCCGCGCTGTCCGTGGTCTCCGCCGCCGGCGAGCGGATCGACGTCGTGATCTACCCCGATCCGACGGGGTCGCGTTCGGCTCCCGTCAAAGATGTCGTGCTCGACCTCGTGTCCGAGAAGATCCGCGCGAGCCTGGCCGGTACCCCGACCTGATCGGTCGCGTCCGGCGACGTCGACGGCTGCTCGACCGTGTCGCCGCATCCGCCGCATCGCGTCACCTGCGCGGTACGCCGACCACACGACAGCCGCCCGCTGATGACTGTCAGTAACCTTCCGTGGGGTGTGCTCGTTGGTTGGGGCAACGTGGCGGCCCATGATCGGAGCACTTGTGACACACCGAAACTCTCGGTTCCTCGCGGCGGCGGTGTTCGGCGCCGCCGCCGCGTTCGCCAGCGCGGCACCGGCGATGGCCGGCTACGGCGGCGCGCCGAGTAGCTGCCCGACGGACAACTACGGCCAGCCCAGCTGCGCCGCCTCCCCGAGCGGTTCCCCGCCTGGCGGGTACGGCTCGCCCTCCCCATCGGCTACCACGGGTAGCCCGAGCCCGTCCACCGGCTCGCCGAGCCCGTCGACCAGCGGCAGCCCGTCGACGCCGGCGACGGCCACCAGCCCGGCCGGGCCGACCCTGCCCGTCACCGGCAACGGCGCTCCCGCCACGGCCGGCGCGGTGGGCGCGGTACTGCTCGCCGGCGGCGCGGTCACCGTCCTCCTCGCCCGGCGCCGTCGCCGCTGACCCGAGCGGTCTGCGCGGCCGAGAGGGTGGCGCCGGTCGTGAGCAGGTCCGGGCGCGAGCGCCGGCGTGCTCAGCGGTCCGCGGGCAGGAACGCGTCCAGCGCGGCCGCAACCCGGTCCGGGCACTGCAGCGTCTGCTGGTGCGGGGTACCGGGCAGTTCGTGGTACGTCGCCGACGGCAGGCGGCCGGCCAGTCCGGTCATGATGGCCGGTGTGGTCGAGGCGTCGAGCTGGCCGGCCAGTACCAACGTCGGTACGTCCAGGCCACCGAGCCGCTCCTGGACCGCGAGGGTCGTGTACACGCGCCACGACGCCGCCCAGTCGGCCGGGTCGAACCGCAGCAGCCGTTCCCGCGCGTACCGCACGCCCCAGCCGTTCTCGGCGAGTGCGGGGGCGGTGAACCACCGGCTGAGTGTGGGCGCGACCTGCGCGGCCATGCCGTCGACCGCACCGGACCGGGCGCGGTCGGCGAACGACGGGAACGGATGGTCGCTGGTGGCCAGCAGCGCCACCGACGCGGCGCGCCCCGGATGGTCGAGCGCCGCGGTCGCGACGATCCCGCCACCCATCGACAGCCCGACCAGGTGGGCCCGGTCCAGGCCGAGCGCGTCGAGTACGCCGACCAGATCGGCGCCGAGCGCGGACATGTCCGCCGCGACGGGTGCGCCGGCCGCGGCGCCGTGGTGTCGGGTGTCGTACGCGTACACCCGGCGGCCCGGCGCGGCGAGCGCCGCCATCACCGGCTCCCACATCCGCCAGTCCAGGCCGAGCGAGTGCGACAGCACGACCGCCGGGCCGAGCTCGCCGACCTGCGCCACGACGGTGTCGTGGTCGGCCAGCCGTACGGTGTGCAGCACGGCCGGCCGCGGTACGCCGGCGTCGGCCAGTACCCGGTCGACGACGGCGAGAGCGTTGAGCCCGCGGGGGAAGCCCGCGTAGAGCGCGACGTGCTCGGCGAGGGCGCGCAGCGTGTCGGCGCCGTGCCCGGCGCGCAGCGCCGCGCCGACGTGGACGGCGAGCTGCGGCTCGGTGCCGCCGAGCGCGGCGAGCATCGCGACCGTGGCCAGCTCCCGGTCGGCGCGGGACAGCTCGGGTCGGGTCATCCCGGTCCCGAAACCGTGCAGCAGCGCCTGGTACATGTGCGGCGACGCCTGCCGTACCGCCGCCAGTCCGGTGGCGGGATCACCACCGATCAGTGCCCGGTACTCGCGCTCGCCCCGCTCCGACACGTCCATTGCGACCCCTCTCGTGGATACCGCACCGAGCATGGCGCGGCACCGGCTGAGATGTCCAAGACATGATCGATCTTCTCGTGATACATCTCGCCTATGATCAGCTCGCGCCAGCTGGAGTATGTCCAGGCCGTGGCCCACCACCTGCACTTCACCCGCGCCGCGGCGCACCTGCGCATCGCGCAGCCCGCGCTGTCGCAGCAGATCACGAAGCTGGAACGGCAGCTCGGCGTGGCCCTGTTCGAACGCGACCGGCACCACGTCGCGCTCACCGCGGCCGGCGCCGCCCTCGCCGACCACGCCGAGCGGGTCCTGGCCGACCTCGCCGCCGTCGACGAACAGATGCGCTCCTGGTCCACCGGCACCCGCGGACTGGTACGCCTCGGCACGGCACGCGGGCTCGTCGGCCGGCTCGCCCGGGTCCTTGCCGCGTTCGGCGACCGGTACCCCGGCGTACACCTGGAACTGCGGGAGATGGACACGATGGCGATGGTCGCCGAACTGGTCGAGGGACACCTCGACGTGGCGACCCTCGCCGCCCCCACCGCCGACCCGCGCATCACGGCCCGACCGCTCGGCAGCGAGCCGCTCGTCCTGATCGTCGCCCCCGACGATCCGTTGACCGCCCACGATCCGGTGCCGGTACGTGACCTGAACGGCCGGCCGTTCGTCCTGTTCGGTCCCGGCTCCGCGATCCGGGACCTGATCCTCGCCGCCTTCGCCGCGGCCGACGCCGCGCCGCAGGCGAGGTACCTCACCCGGGAGTACGCCACCGCCCGCACCCTGGTCAGCGCCGGCCTGGCCGCAGCCGTGGTACCCAGGTCGGTCGCCACCGAGGACGGACCGCCGGTCGCGATACGGCGGCTCGACCCGCAGCCGTCCTGGCACCCCGCCCTCGCCTGGTCCGCCCGGCGTCGGCCCACACCCGCCCTCGCCGCGTTCCTCGACTTCGCCGAGGCCGGGCTCCACCACGACCAGCACTGACCGACCCGACCGCCACACCCGCCGAGGTGGTCACCCGTTCCCGTGCACGAACTCCCGGGCGTGCGTCCGGGCGAACTCCGTGAACGTGGTCGGAGAGACGCCGAACGCATGGTGCGCAGCCAGGTCGACGCGGGCGACCGGGGTGCGGTGGCGTTCCCCGGCCTGCTCGTCGAACAGGTCCACGACGTGAGGCGGCAGACCGGCGGCGCCTGGCGGCTGATCCCAGCAGGACGAGACAGTCCGCGAGGGCACTGTCACCCCCAGGTTGACAACTCGGTGAACGGCGACACATACTCCACAAATGAATCGTCAACCCAGGGGTGACAGCTGGGATGCCGTGCTGGCGCACCGTCCCACGGAGACACGGGCCGGCGTGCGGGACCGGTTCGTCACGGCCGGCGTCGCCCCCGACCGGGTGGCAGCGGCACTCGCCGACGGCGGCGACGCCCTGCACGCCGCGGTCGTCGGAGGCGCCAAGGACTGGGCCGAGGAGTTCGGCGGCCCGCTCGCCGCGGCCCTGCTCGCCGCCGAGGTGAGCGCACTGACCGCGCATCTCAACTCCCGCGCCTCCGCGGCCCGCGCGATCGCCGTCGACGTGCTGCTCGACGAGTTCAGTGCCGTCTCGGTCGCCGCATCGCTCGGCGTCTCCCGCCAGAAGGTGTACGACCTGGCCCGCACCGGTAAGCCCGCCCCCTTCATCGACCACGTCCCCTGGAGCCAGCCATGACCGGACCCACCCCGCCACCCGCCGGTATCACCGAACTGGTGGCCTTGCCCGATCCCGGCGAGCATCCGCTGGTACATCCCCTCGACCTGCCCGCCGCCCGCGGTGACTTCCGCCGTGCCCAGCTCATCACCGCGTTGACCAACCCGGCGGTCGCGGTGTGCGTGGCCGGCGTCGTCTGGTTCGGCAGCCACGCGGTGATGCCACCGCTGTTGGCCGGGACGGCGCTGCTGGTCTTCGGCATCCTGGCGGCCCGTTGCCTGGAGAACCGGGCCTGGCAGTACGTCCCGCGCAACCGCCAGGACCGCGACCGGCGGCTGCCGCTGCGCTACCGGCTGGGCACCGCGGTCCCGCTGGGCGCCACACTGACCGTCGCGCTGCTGCTCACCGCCTGGCGGCTGGGCCGGCCGGACGTCACCGCGGACGTCCGCGAGTACACCTTCGGCGCCGCCGCCGCGGTGGCGCTCATGGTCATCGCCGACCTGGCCCGCACCGCCGCCCGGCGGGACCGGGCAGGGCGACTGCCCGGCCAGCTCCCACCGGCGATCGGCTACCTCGCCGCCGTCACCGTCGCGTACCCGCTGCTGTTCGGGCCGGGCGGCGCCGCCTGGTCCGGCACCATGCTCGCCGGCGCCGTCACCCTGCTGGGCCTCGGAATCGCCCTCGCCGTCTGGCACCTCATCGACCGCCACCGCACCGCCGCGCAACCCTGACCGAGCCGGACGGCGCCACACCGCTGCTCCTCGATCCCGAGCCCCGGCGCGGTGACCGCGGTCAGTGCTCGGTTGCCGCCACCGGCTGCGTACCGGTGCCCGCCTTGGTGGTCTCGACCCGGGGCGACCAGACGACGATGAGGAGGGTCGCCACCGGGCCGAGGAACAGCGAGATCAGGAACCAGTACCAGCGGCTGCGTCCCTTGGCCTGTGCCAGGCCGGCGTTGATGAGGGCGAGCGAGGCCCACCAGATACCGAGGCCGGACTTGTTCATCGGGTTCTCCTACGGGGTGGCGAGTGTGGGAGCGCGGGTCACGCGCTCGGGCCGGATCCGTTGTCGTGGAAGCGACGCAGCAGCGCGGCCAGGACGTTCATCTCGGCGGCGAGGGCCTGTCGTCCCTCCGGGGTGATGGCCACCCAGGTGCGGGGCCGACGCCCCTCGTACCCCTTGGTGATGTGCACGAGGCCCTGCTGTGCCAGCACGTCGAGGTGGCGTCCGAGGTTTCCGTCGGTGAGCGCGAGAGTGCGTTTGAGGTACGGGAAGTCGGCGCGGTCGGCCTCGTCGAGGACGGTGAGCAGCGCCAGCCGGGTCTTCTGGTGTACCGCGTCGTCGAGGTCGAGGGCGGGATGGGCGCCGGGGTCGGGGCCGGTCATGTGGTGCGCTGCTCGCGTCGGTTGATCACCAGCCCGCCGATGACCAGCGCCAGGCCCAGTGCGGTGTAGACGGCCGGCTGCAGCCACCACCAGCCGGCGCTGAGGCCGCCGTTGGCGATGACGTACACGCTCTCCGCGCCGCCGGTCACGCCGATGACCGCGGCCCAGATGCCGAGCGGCCGGTCGTGCCGCCAGGAGGCGATCGCCGCGAGCACTCCCGCGGGCCAGATCATCGGCGCGAACACGCCGACGAACAGGACGGGAATGAACAGGACGACGATCAGCACCAGTGCGATGAGGTAGCGACGGGTGGCGCTGCCGTACGTGCGTCGGCCCGCGCCGACGCCCTCCTTCTCGGCACGTCTGCGTTCGGACCGCCACAGCACGACGAAGCCGATGACCGTCGCCAGCGGCCAGTACACCAGCAGGGTGAGGTGGCGACCGCCGGCGGGCAGCTGGCCGGCGTACAGGCCGCCGAGGACGGCGTAACCGAGGATCAGGGCGCCGAACGCGACCATCGGCGCGGACGTGACCCGCTGGTCGGCTCGCACCCGGGCGCGGAGCCGGTCGAGGTCGGGCAACAGCGTGTCTGGGTCGGTGCCGGTCATCTCCACGTCAACCCTTTCCGGTACGAGGATGCCTGTGTCTCGGCGACTAACTCTGCAATAGAGAGTACTCGACGGTGTCGAGTCACCGGCCGTCCAGAAACCGTCGTACCGAGCCGCGCACCGAGACGCGCATCGGGCCCGATCGCCCGTGCGGGGTCAGTAGACGTTCAGGGTCGGTTCGGCTGCCGGGTCCTCGGATTCACGGGCCGCGGCGGCCATCGCGTCGAACATCTCCTGCGTGGGGCGGACGAACACGTACCGGCTTCCCTCCACGCCGATCTCCTGGTTGCCGGCCACGTGGTCGCGCAACGCCGACTCGTACACCAGGTCGAACCGCTCCGGCGGCGCCTGCCGGAACGTCGCGGTCACGCCGAGCTCGTCGGCGTCCAGCGCGGTGACCGAGTCACCGAACCGGTACTCGACGCCGGCACCCGCCGCCCGCGCGTACAGGATGGCGATCAGCTCGTCGATGAGCACCTCCAGCTCACCGGCGTACAGGACGGAGGGCATGACGGCGTACGGCGTGCCGTCGGCGTCCACGATCGTGCAGTCGCCGATGCCCGTGTCGCGCGCCTTCACCTGCTCCAGAACGCCCGTCCGGGACAGCACGGTCAGCGCGGCGCCGCGGAAGTCGACCGCCTGTCCGCCCTGCCGCAACCCGGGCGCCCGCTCGACCACGGTCGGCTCGAAGCCGTGCCGCCGCAGCCAGTACGCCACGGTCGAGCCGGCGACACCGCCGCCGGACACCAGCACCCGCAGCGGACGTACCCCGGCGAACAGGTCGTCCTCCGTCGCGGGTACCGGCACGCGGGTGCGGGCCAGGTGGTAGTCCTCGGTAGGCCACACCTCCCGTTCGGTCGCGCGGTCGTGCCGCATGAACCCGGCGTGTGGGTCGATCTGGGTGGCGTGCGCGAGCAGCGCCCGGTCCCGGATCGGGAAGTACTCCGCGCACCGGACCCGGGTGGTGATCGCGAGGCCGGGCGCGTCGTCGGCGAACTCGGCCAGGACCTCCGCCATCCCGGAGTCGATCCCGCGCGCGGTCATCGCACCGTGCATGGTCTGGAACCACTCACGGGACAGCACGCCGTGGTAGTAGAGCTTCCGCGGCTGCCACGGTTCACCGGCCGCGGGAAAGCGGTCGCCGTCGCCGGCCGCGTCGTACGCCGCGACGGTCACCTGGTGGGTCCGGACGTGGTCGGGATGCGGGTAGCCGCCGGTCTCGTCGTACGTGATGATCACGTGCGGGCGGAACGCGCGGATCCGCGCCACCAGCCGTTCGACCGCCTCGTCGAGCGGCTGGCGCGCGAAGCAGTCGGCGGGCAGCGGTTCACCGTCGGCGGGCGGCCCCGAGTCGACGAAGCCGAGAAACTCCTGCCGTACGCCGAGGATCTCGCGGGCCGCCGCCATCTCCGCGCGGCGGATCTCGGCAAGGTTCTCCCGTACGCCGGGGCGGTCCATCGCCGGGTTGAGCACGTCGCCGCGCTCCCCGCCGGTGCAGGTGACCACCAGCACGTCCGCGCCCTCGGCGGCGTACCTGGCCAGTGTGGCCGCGCCCTTGCTCGACTCGTCGTCGGGGTGCGCGTGCACGCTCATCAGTCGAAGCGGTTCGCCGGGAGTGGTGCGCAGGTTCATCGCTGCCTCTCGTGTGCCCAGTACGCCAGCCGGCGGAGGAACGTGGTCGTGGTGGTCAGGGTCGTGTCGGTCAGCGTCGCCAGGTGGAAGGTGTGCGGCATGCCGTCGTACACGTCGAGGGTGACCTCGGTGCCCGCGGCGGCGGCTCGGCGACCGGATGCGTTCACCCCGTGACGCGCAGGTTCACCCTGGTGCTCCTCTCGTTAGGACGAACACAACTATCGGTACGGCATATGAATCTGTCAAGGTTAAATTTGGGTCGGACATACGCTAGGCTCGATCTCATGACCGTGGGCCTCCGTGAACTCAAGAAGCAGCAGACCCGCCAGGCGATCTCGGACACCGCGACCCGGCTGTTCCTGAAGAACGGCTTCGAGGCGGTGACCATCAGCGAGATCGCCGCCGCGGCGCAGGTCGCCAAGATGACCGTCACCAACTACTTCCCTCGCAAGGAGGACCTCGCCCTCGACGTCCACGAGACGTTCGCCGCCGGCCTGGCCGACGCCGTCACGGCCCGCCCCACGGGTGAGTCCGCACTGGCCGCGGTCCGGCGTGACATCCTCGCCGCCATCGACCGGCACGACCCGGTCGCGGGGTTCTCCGGCACCGACTTCGTCCGGATGATCACCGCCAGCCCCACCCTGACCACCCGGCTACGCGACCTGCACGACCAGCGCGAGCAGGCCCTTGCCCAGGTGTTGGCCGCCGACCCGGCAGCCAACGACAACCCTGAAGCACCGCGGATCGTGGCGGCGTTGCTCGGCGCCGCCAGCCGCACCCTGTTCTGGCAGATCATGGACCTGACCCTGGACGGCCGGAGCAACGAAGACATCGCCACCACCGTGACCCGCTCCGCCCACCACGCCTTCGGCCTCCTCGAACCCGCCCTCGCCGGCTACGCGGTCCGCGCGTGACCGCCCGCACGCTGCGTGCGGGGCACTACCGCGCCGACCTGGCTGCGATCGACGACCGGCGTGAGGCCAGCCGGGCACCCCACGCGCGACGACTATGTTTTCCCCGTGTCGGACGACTCTCAGACGACGAGCAGCGGTGGGGATTCCAGCCAGGCGTGGCCGGAGCTCGCTCCGGACTA
This sequence comes from Actinocatenispora sp., assembly GCA_036503555.1. Lineage (GTDB taxonomy): Bacteria > Actinomycetota > Actinomycetes > Mycobacteriales > Micromonosporaceae > Actinocatenispora. Next base: position 151,200 of record DASXWQ010000015.1, on the reverse strand, counting down.
CGAGCGAGCCCGCACCAGGGAGGACTCGCTGGACCGGCTGGTCGAGTGGCCAGCGCAGCGGGACCTGCTGGGTGATGTCACCGGACTGTCCGTGCTCGACGTCGGTTGCGGCAACGGCGGCAAGCTCGCCGAGCTGCTTCACGACGGCGCGACCGCCGCTGTCGGCATCGACATCAGCGGCAACTTCCGCACCGCCCGGCCGCCCGGCCTGGAACTCGTCCGAGGCGATCTGTCCGAGCTGGAGTCCGTGCCCGCACTCGCCGGTCGGACGTTCGACCGGATCCTGTTCCTGCAGTCCTTCGGCTACACGAAGGATCCGGTCCGTACCCTGCGGGCGGCGCGCGCGATGCTGGCCGACGACGGGTTCATCCTGCTGACCAGGACCCAACCGATCCGGTACGCCGTCGAACGGTCCGAACGGAACGGCACCTCCCTAGGGGAGGAGTACTTCTCCACCGACCCTTACACCTACCGCAGCGGCTGGAACGACCGGATCGCCCTCACCAAACGCCCGTACACCATCTCCGACCTGATCAACGTGTTCAGCGCGGCGGGCCTGTGGATCGACACCGCGACCGAGCCCCAACTGTCCGAGGACGCCCGCCGCCGCTACTCGCACAAGCAGGCATGGATGAACAAGTACCTCGGCATCCTGGTCTTCAGGCTCCGGCCACTACCGACCTGAGACGAGTCAGGAACCGGGATTGGGCGCCGGCGAGTCACCTGTTCGACGACGACGGCGGACCAGCAGCGCGGTGCCCGCGCCACCACCGACGAGTACGAGTGCGGCGACGATGCCGGCGACCGCGAGCGAGGGAAGGCCGCTCTCGTCGGATGCGGTGGCCAGCGCCGCACCCGAGCGGGAGGCGCCGGCGTGTGGCGTGGGCGGTGTGGCGTTCTCGCCGAAGATGCCGCCGTCGACGGCGCTGGCGTAGGTGGGGCCCGACTCGGGAGTGCCGGCAACGGTGAGGTCGATCGTGACGTTGACCGGTGGCGCGCTGGGGTTCTCGCGGGCGGCGCTGAACTTGACCGCGATGTAGTACCAGCCGGGGACGCTCTGGTCGTGGTCGGCCGGCTCGTGGGACTCGCGGTTCCGGTAGCGGACCGGCAGGGTCGCCAGATCGTCGACGCTGCCGGCGAGGGTGTCGGGCCGGCCGTTGTAGCTGTTGTGGTCGCCGGCGATGTCCTTGCGGAGCGGGCTGGACAGCGTGGTCGCGTCGGTCGACAGGTCCTCGACGCGGTCGGTGCCGGACGGCCCGAAGCGCACCCGGTACGCGAGGCCCTGACCCCACCGCAGCTTCACCCGGTAGTAGACGTACTCGCCGCGCTGGAGCGTGTCGGTGTAGCTGCCCGAGCCGTCCAGGGTGGCCGCCACGTTGTACGAACCGCCGCCGGTGACCGCCTTCGGCGTGCCGCCCGGCGTGGTGAACCGTACCGGTGACGTCGCCGGCGCCGCGCCCGGATCGGTGGCCTTCGGCTCGATGCCGACCAGCAGTTCGATCGGCAGCCGCGCGGGCACTCCGGCGGACACGGTCTCCCACTGCACGGCGAACCAGTAGCGACCGCCGCCGCGGCACCTGTACGAGTCGGAGTCCTTGTCGTACTGCCTGGGATCTTCGGTGGCGCCGGTCCAGGTCTTCGAGATGGTCAGCGACTCGCCGTCGCTGGAGTTGGTCGCCTCCGCGGACTCGAACGCGGTGCAGTCGGCGCCGTCCCGGCCGTACACGCGCACCGACATCGTGTTGATGTCCTCGGTCTCGTCGATGCCGTTGCGGTGCGGGAAGGAGAGCGTGCCGCTGAAGTAGGCCGTCGCGCCGGTGGGTACGTCGACCGCGTAGTACCGGGTTTCCTTGTGCCCGATGGTGTCCAGGTACTGGCCCGGCGTGGCCACCGGCGCCGTGCGGTACTGAGCGGTGCCGGTGATCGGGCTGCCGGCGGGCCGGTAGTTGCGCAGCGCGCTGGCGCTGACGCGGGGCAGTACCCGTTGCAGTGCGGCGCTGTCGGGCGCGTCCGAGTACGTGCCGCCGGTGGCCTGCGCGATGCAGGTCAACTGCTGGCGGGACTTGTCGTCGACGCCGAACCCGACGGTGTTGACCACCAGGTCGACGCCCTGCCGGTGCAGCTCCTGCGCCACCTTGCACGGGTCCGGCGGCGTGCAGGTGTCCTCCCCGTCGGAGACCAGCACGATCGATCGCGGGCCGGACTTCGGCAGCGCGGCGGCCGCGGTGCTCAGCGACGCGCCGATCGGCGTGTACCCGCGCGCCTTGATCGTGTCGACCGCCGCGTTCATGCCCCGCTTGTCGATGCTGTCCGGCGCGTGGAGGACCTTGACGTCCTTGCAGCCGGCGGATTTCTCCGCGTCCGACGAGCCGGTGCCGGTGCCGTACACGGTCAGGCCGACCTTCGCCTCGGACGGCGCGGCGTCGATGAACGTGTGCGCGGCCTTGCGCGCGGCGTCCATCCGGGTGCCACCGCCGGACACCGCCTGCTGCATCGAGCCGGACGCGTCCAGCACGAGCATCGTCGGCGCGTACTCCGGGGTGTCGTCGGCGCTCGCGGGCGTACCGGTGAGTGACGCGACGACCAGCCCCGCCGCTATCGCCGCGACGAAGACCCTCGTGTGTGCCACAATTCCGCACCTTTCGGACTACATATTCAGCAATCGGGCGATGCACCTTGGCGATTGGTGGCCCGACGCTAGGTGGCGCGGTCAAGTCCCACGGCGCCGGGAGGCGATCAGCCCCTGGAAACGTCAGTCGCGACGCGGCCCTGGCCGTCCGCGGCCAGGCCACCCGGACACCCGACCGCGCGGGATGCGCCCGTGGGCCGGTCCGACGCGTTCTCAGACCGCTCGAACCTGGGCGAGCCGCCTGACCGAGTACTCGTCGTCCCAGCAGACAGCGGCCTCCCACGCGGCCGACGCCTGCGCGGCGATGTCGTACCCGCGATCGTCGAGGCCGGCGGCGTTGCCGGGCAGCACGAGATCGAGGTCGGGGACGTCGACATGCGTCTCATCCCAGTCGATCAGCGCGACCCGACTCGCGGTCATCCGGACGTTGCCGGGATTGTTGGGGTTGCCGTGGACGACGCACGTCTCCCGCCCGACGAGCCGCGCCCACGCCGCCCGGCACCGGGCGACACCCTCCGGAGGCATCGCGCCGAGGTCGATCCTCGTCCCGGTACCGACGCGCAGGAGATCGGTCGACGACCGCCAGCCGGGGCGCTGCGGCCAACCCCGCGTCAACCGGTGCAGCTCCCGGAGCGTACCGGCAACGCGACGCCAGTCGGACTGCGTCTCGGGCGGTCCGCCCGCCACGTAGGTCATCACCACCAGACCGTCGGCGAACAGCCGGCCGTCCCTGGTCGGGATCGGCACCGGCACGGTCAGACCCGCACGGTCGAGGTGTTGCAGGAGCTCGGTCTCCCACGCCAGATCGGCATCACTCCGGGCACCGAGACGACCGACCGCGAGCTGCCCGTCGACGGACACGCTCCACACGTCGTTGGCGGCGCCGCCAACAAGCCGCTCGATCCGAGCCGCGTCTTCACCCCACCGCCGAAGCGTCTCCCATCCCACCGCCACACCGTACTGACACAACGTTTCTGGCCATGCGCCGGTCGGGCGGTGAATACCGCCGTCCGGCCCGGCCGCCGGGCATACAGGAGTGGCTGTCGCACGGGCAAGCGGCCCGACGGGTCCGTCGCCGGCGACCGTCGACGAGCTCGTCCGACGTCATCGTTCCTGAACCATGACGTCCCGCGCTGAGGCCGGCTGCGCTACGCCTACGTCTGGCCACAGCCAAGGAATCTCGAAGGCCGTGCAGTGGAGACGGCCGGTTGGTCTGGTCACGTTGCGCGTCGACGGCTGGTACGTGGGCAGGATGCCGTCCGAGGTCGTCGAACGACGGATGCCGTGACGTGGGGACGCCCTAAGGCTCGGCAGGTGTTCGGGTACGCGCGCGGGCGCGGAGCAGCCAATGCGCGGCGACCAGGGGGACGATGCCGACCGGGTACCAGGCGACGTCGATGACGTCGAACTGGGCGCCGAGCAGCTGCTGCGCCAGCCAGCTGCGTTGGGAGAGCGCCTCGGGTACGGGGGTGAGCTGTGCGAACTCGATGAACCAGCAGTACGCGATCGCGGCGGCGCCGGCGGCCAGTGGCGAGATCCGCGGCCGTATGAAGATCACTATCGCGTAGACGATGGCGCCCGACAGGGCGGCGCCCGAGTACTGCTCGACGGGCCCGTCCATTGCGGCGCGGATTGCGTACGCCGCGCCAGCGAAGCAGAGTGCCGACACCACCGTGAGCGGCCGAATCCAGCGCACCGCAAGCGACATCGGCCCAGCATAGGGGGCCGAGCTCCAACGGCGGCCGAACGATCTTGGGCCGCCGAGCCGCGCGCTACACCAGCCTGCGCACGCACCGCGGGTGCGGGCTGCGTCACATCCTGGACGAGACCCTTGCGTTCGACCTCTTATCTAAAGATCTTTAGATAATGAGTAAAGCGAAGAGCGATGGGCCGCGACGGGGCTCGTGGGGCGAGTTGCTGGGCCGGCGGTACCGGGGCGTGACGGTCGTGCTCAGCGGCGGTGTCGCGCTCTACGCGGTGAACGTCTACCTGACCACCAGCCTGTTACCCAGTGCCGTCGGCGACATCGGCGGCATGGGCCTGTACGCGTGGGTGATGACCTCCTTCCTGGTCGCGTCGGTGTTCACGTCCATGCTGGTCAGCCGTACGGTCAACCGGCGCGGGCCGCGGCGGTCGTACTGGCTCGCGCTGGCCCTGTTCGGGGCGGGCAGCGTGATCGCCGCGGTGGCATCGGTGATGGCCGTGCTGCTGGTCGGGCGCGTCCTGCAGGGGCTCGCGGGCGGGCTCCTCGCCGGACTCGGCTTCGCCGTCGTACGCCAGGCACTGCCCAGTCATCTGTGGCAGCGGTCGCTCGGGCTGATGTCGGCGATGTGGGGTGTCGGCAACGTGGTCGGGCCGATCCTGGGCGGGCTGTTCGCCCAGTTCGGGCAGTGGCGGCTGGCGTTCGTGCTGCTCGCCGTCGCCGCGGCCGGCGTGGCCGGGCTGGTACGCCGGTCGATGCCGGCCACACCCGGCACCGGGACCGCCGACCCGCTGCCGCTCCCGGCGCTGGTCCTGGTCGGTCTCGGCGTCGCGACGGTCAGCGTCGCCTCGATCGTGTCCGGCCGGCTGGCCGCCGTCGGCCTGATCGTGGTCGCCGTGCTGTTCCTGGTCGGCTTCCTGCTGCGGGAACGGTCCGCCGCCGCAACGGTGCTGCCGGCCGTCACCTACCGGCGCGGTACGCCGCTGAAGTGGCTCTACCTCAGCGTCGCGATCCTCGCCATCGGCTCGACCGTCGAGACGTTCCTGCCGCTGCTCGGCCAGCGGATCGGGACGCTCTCCCCGCTCGTCGCCGGGCTACTCGGTGCCTCGCTGTCCTGGGGTTGGAGCATCGCGCAGATCGTCTCCAGCGGCCTGACCGGCGAACGCGTCGCGCGGCTACAACGGATCCTCGGCCCGCTGCTGCTCTCCGCCGGCCTCGCCGGGTACGCGGCGCTCCAGGTCACCGCCCCCGGCCCGGTACGGATCGTGGCCTGGTTCGCGGTGCTGCTCGTCGCCGGCAGCGGCATCGGGATGGCCTTCGCGCACTGGGTACCGGCGGCGATGCGGATCAGTCCGGACACCGCGGAGGGCAGCAAGGCCGCCGCCGGCGTCAACACCACGCAGCTGATCAGCAACGCGTTCGGCTCGGCGCTGGCCGGGTTGCTGTTCGAGTTGGGCGGTCCCGGTGTGCTGGGGTCGGCCCGGCTGCTGGCCGGCGGGTACGCTGCGTTGTGCCTGGTCGGTGTCCTGGCGACCGTCATCGCTCTCCGTTCCGCGAGGAGGACCCGTGAGCCCGCAGCCCGCGAGCGAGCGGCCGCGACGGTCTGAGCCGAGCGGCGACCGACACCAGGCGGACGGCGACGCAGCGCCGCGGCCGTTCGCGGACGCGCCGGTCTACGAGCAGCTCAGCCGGCTCGGCAAGGCGCTGTCCAACCCCGGCCGGATCCACCTGCTCGACCTGCTGCTACAGGGCGAGCACACGGTGGAGGAGCTGGCCACCGTCGCCCGGATGACCGTCAAGAACACCTCGGCGCAGCTACAGGTGCTGCGCGCCGTGCAACTCGTCGGTACCCGCCGCGACGGGGTACGGATCCACTACCGGCTCGCCGGCCCGGACGTCGTCGACTTCGTGCGGCGGTTCGAGGAGTTCGCCGAGGGTACGCTCGCCGACCTGCAGGTCGAGCTGACCCGCCTGTGGTCGCGCCCGGGTGGCATGGAGCGGCTGACCGTCGAGGAGCTGCACGATCGGCTCGCCTCGGGCGAGACCGTCCTCATCGACGTCCGCCCGCCGGAGGAGTTCGCGCGGGGTCACCTGCCGGGGGCGGTCTCCATGCCGCTCGCCGAGCTGCGGGACCGCATCGCCGAGCTGCCGGCCGACGCGGACGTCGTCGCGTACTGCGAGGGGCCGTACTGCTTCGCGTCGGCGCACGCGGTGACGTACTTCGCCGAGGCGGGCCGGTCCATCCAGCGCATCGACGGCGGCCTCGCCACCTGGGTACGCCGCGGCGGCGACCTCGTACGCGGCGAGTGACGGCAGGAACGGTTCTGGAACCTGCCGTCAGCGGCCTTCCCGGCCGCGGTACCCGGCCCAGCCCGCGTCGAGAAGCCGGACTCCCGCGTCGATGGCGGGCACGGGTCGGGCTCGTGTGCGGCATGAGCTGGATGTGGGAGGTCGAGGTGGTCGGCGGTTCGACCAGCACGCGGCGGCGTGTGCCGACCCGCGGTCCGGCGGGCCGGCGCCGACGTTACCGCGACGTTCGCGGTCCGCTGCTACACCGAAGGCGGCTCAGCGGCGCCGGGCGCTGAACGCCGCGGCGCTGTGGCCGCTACGCGTGCCGGGCGACTCGCCACGGGAGCGACCCGCGGTCTGCCCCGTGGCGGTGCTGGGGAGCGACGCTGCGCGTTTCGCACCACGGCCCGCGCGGCGCCGCCGGCGTCCGGTGGCGGGCCGGGCGGCGGTCGAGGTCGCCGCGGTGGACCCGGCCGCGGCGCCGGTGTCCGGCCGCATCGTGTCCGGGCTGGCCAGGACCCGGTCGCCGGGGGCGATCGCGGCCAGTACCGGATGGTCGGTCGACGTGACGCGGGTGGTCGGCGCCGTGATGCGAGCCGCCCGCAGCATCTGCTGGACGTCTCGGGCCTGGTCCGAGCTGGCCAGCGTGACCACGGTGCCCGACTCCCCGGCCCGGGCGGTACGCCCGGAGCGGTGCAGGTACGCCTTGTGGTCGGCGGGCGGGTCGGCGTGCACGACCAGCGCCACGTCGTCCACGTGGATACCGCGGGCGGCGATGTCGGTGGCGACCAGCGCCGCCACCTGACCGGAGCGGAAGTCGTCGAGGTTGCGGGTACGGGCGTTCTGGCTCAGGTTGCCGTGCAGTTCGACGGCCGGCACGCCGCTCCGCCGCAGCTGACGTACCAGCGCCTTCGCACCGTGCTTGGTACGGGTGAACACGACGGTGCGGCCCGGCGCGCTGGTCAGGTCGACCAGTACCGGTAGGCGGTCCTCGCGTTCGACCCGCAGCACGTGGTGGGTCATCGTGCCCACCGGCGACTGAGCCGAGTCGGCCTCGTGCCGGGCCGGCGCGGACAGGTACCGGCGGACCAGGGTGTCGACGTCGCGGTCCAGCGTCGCCGAGAACAGCAGCCGCTGCCCGTTCGCGGGGGTGCGGTCGAGCAGCCGCCGCACCACCGGCAGGAACCCGAGGGCGGCCATGTGGTCGGCCTCGTCGAGCACCGTGACCTGCACGGCGGACAGCGTGCAGTGGCCCTGCCGCATCAGGTCCTCCAGCCGGCCGGGGCAGGCCACGACGATGTCGACACCGCGCTGGATCGCGGACACCTGGGGGCCCTGCCCGACACCGCCGAACACGGTGCGCGAGCTCAGCCGCGCGGCGGCGGCCAACGGTCGCAGCGCCTCGTCGATCTGGACGACCAGTTCGCGGGTGGGCGCCAGGACCAGGGCACGTGGCGCGCCCGGCTTCGGACGGGCGCCGCCGGCCAGCCGGGCCACCAGCGGCAGCAGGAAGGCGAGCGTCTTACCGGAACCCGTACGGGCCCGGCCGAGCACGTCACGCCCGGCGAGCGCGTCCGGGATCGCCGCCTGCTGGATGGGGGTGGGGGTCTGAATCGCGCCGGAGCGCAGTACCTCGGTCAGTCGCGTGGGCAGGCCGAAGTCGGTGAACGAAGAAGACAAGGGGATCGCTATCTGTGTTGATGGCTCGCCGACGACCGGACCCGATGGACTCGGCCGGTCACGCGCGGAGCAGGGGCCCGGCAGGGGTGCTGGGTGCTACAACACGCGGCCAACTCGCGGCAAGAGGTCAACGAGCTGATGACACCATGATAGCGGGCGCCGCTCCCCCACCCCGGAGCCCACGAGCCCGGCAACCGGTTGCTACTCACGCGGTTGCTCAAGGTAACCGCAAACTGCGCCCGAGAACATACGGCGTCATCTGCGATGCGCCGGGTGCGCCCTGCCGACCGTACGGCGCGATCGGGCGCAAGCGGGCACGAGGTAGCAACGTGCCCATGAGTGGTGGCCGATCCCACGGCAATCAACACACCGTCCTCGATCACAGCGCCGGATGCGAGGTTCCGCGGCGTCCGGCCCGGCGCTGACGCGCCGGTCAGTCGCTGATCAGGTAGAGCGCGGCTTCGGCGAACGCGCGGACGCGGGCGGTGGCGGCGTCGGTGCGCCAGTGCAGGGACCACTCCAGCGGCGCGGCGTCGCTGAAGGGAACGTAGGCGACGTCGGGACGAACGTAGTAGCGCGGGACCTGCGCACCGACGGGGAAGACGCCCTGGCCGGCACCCACCAGGGTCAGCATCTCGGTGAACGTCGCGGCGGACGGGCCGTGCTCGATCGGGTGACCCGCCGGTGTGGCGGCGGGCGTGCGGTCCCGGTGCAGGGAGTCCGGCACGGAGGCGGGCAGCCGGAGAAGCCGCACCCGGGCCAGATCCGACACCGAGACCGACGCGCGGCCGGCAAAGGGATGGTCGGCGGGGACAGCCAGCATCCGCGCCACCCGGATGAGTACCGGGCCGGAGACGAGGCCGGGCTCGTCCACGGGACCATCGGTCAGCGCGACGTCGACCTCGCCCTCACGTAGCCAGGGGAAGACGTCGACTGTCTGCGCCTCGCGGAGCACGACCTCGCAGCCGGGCTCGCGTCCCTGGAACACCTCGGCAACGCGGGCTACGAACTGCCCGCCGGCCGCGCCGACGAACGCGACGCGCAGCCTTCCGGTCAGCCCTCGGCCGGTCTCGACCGCCCGCTCGACCGCGGCGGCGATCCTCGCCCAGGCCGGGCGCAACTCCTCGGCGAGTTGCCGGCCGACGTCGGTCAGCTCCACGCGGCGGCTGGTGCGGTTGAACAACGGGACACCGACACGGCGCTCCAGCTTGGCGATGGTCTGGCTGACCCGGGTGGTGGACACGTGCAGGCGCTCGGCGGTCCGGCCGAAGTGCAGCTCCTCGGCCAGGGTGAGAAACGCGTCCAGCTCGTGCCGCTCCAGCATCGCGTCCCCTCATTGTGAAGTCTGGGTTCACGATCATTGCACAGGTCGGCGTTGATCGGACCCGGCGGAACGGCGAGGGTTGATCTCGCAAGGAGAACCCCTGACCTGCACGGGAGCACACGATGTACGTCACCGAGAACCACGCGCTGGCCGCCCCGAGCACCGATGCGGCAACCATCGCCGCGCAGCTGCGCGACAGGGCGGAGATCGTCGACGCGCTGTACCGGTTCGGCCTGGGACAGGATCTGAAGGACCCGGAGCTGTTCGCCTCCGCGTTCGCCGCCGACGCGGAACTCGACTTCCGGCCGGCGGCGGCGAGCTGGGGCGGCAGGCCGCCGCTGATGGTGGGGCGGGACACGATCGTCACCACCGTCCTCGGCCTCTTCGCCGGAAGGGTGGACACCACCCACCAGGTCACCAACCCGCGGGTCGCCCTCGACGACGACACCGCCCGGCTCACCGCACTGGTGGAGGCCCAGCACCTGCTCACCGTCGACCACGGTCCCTTCGACCGGCCATCCGCCCTGCTGAAGAACCACTACGACGTCGACCTCGTACGCGACGGTGACCGCTGGGTCATCCGCCGGATGCGCATCGACAACGCCTGGTACACCGGCGATCCGGCCACGATCTTCGCCGCCTGACCATCCCGGAAAGAGCTCAGGAACACTGCGGTGTACTCGTCAGCGGATGAACGCCGACGATCGTGGGCGGGAGCCGGTGGCGTCGACCATCCGCGGTGGCCGACGCCGCACTCGCGTCGATCCCTACCGGTGCACCCGACTCAGCAACTCGTACCGGTGATCTTCAGGTACCGGGCGTCGACCCAACCGCTCACGCCGGTGGTGTTGTCACGGATGTGCGACCAGCCCTTGAGGGTGTCGTAGCAGTGGATCGTGATGTTGTGACTGGTGTAGCCGCTGCCCAGCGACGTGCAGGAGGTGGACGGGCCGGTCCGGATGTGGACGCCGCTGCCGTCGAAATACTTGCCGGTGAAGTTGTCGACGTTGGCCCAGTGGTCACCGGGGCACGAGGCGGGCGCGGCCGGCTGCGCCGAAGCCGCCGTGGCCCACGCTCCGACCCCGGTGGCAACGGCCGCCGTCATGGCAGCCGCGATGACTGGCTTCTTGAGCTTCACTGCGTTCCTCCCCGTGGGATTGACGAGACAGCGTTCCACGAGAGCTACGCGAAACGGTTGGGATCGCCCGGCCCGCCGAACGCCGTGACCGCGGGTCGGCGCGCCCTCGCCGAAGGGGGGCGAGGCGCGTTCCGGTTGACTCCACAGTCCGGGTGGCCGCCCCGAGGCTGCGCGGACGCCGCCGAGGACATCGCCCGGCCATGCGGGCTCAGCCGAATGCCCGGTGCTGCGGGTGGCGACAGTGGGGTGGATCCGTATCGGCGCCTGCTTCGGACTGTTCCTCGCGGACTTGGGTGGTGTGCCAGCTCGTCGCCGGAGTGGACGTGTGGTGGTTGTCGGTGTGCCCCGGGCTGACCGCCTCGGACGTGTGGCGCGGATCCCGCCGGCGCGCCAGGCGTCACGGGCCCGGCCCGAGACGGCGTCGGCTCTTCCTTTCCCGGGCCATGTGGGCCCCGGCGCTGCGCGGGCCGGGCGCCGGGCGTTGTGCCGTGGAGTACTTTCCCTCGGGCGCCGTTGCCAGGGCCCTGCGCCTATCGGGCGTCGGCCGCGGAACGGTGTTCGGCGCCGCATCGACGATCGATCGGGGGTACCTCCGCGCGAACGTCTGGCCCGCGTCAGCCGGTCCGGTCGGTGTCAGCCGGTCCGGCCGAGGAACGCCAGTAGCCGCCGGCGCGGCGCGGAGTCTGCGGGTACGGGCAGTTCCGGGCCGAAGACGCCGGGCCCGCGGAACGCGGCGAAGTCAGCGGTGCTTGCCGTGAGCACTACGGCGAACCGCGCCCGCAGCAACAGATCGGGGGGCGACGTACCGCACCGGCCTGGGCGCCTCAAGAACGCTGCTGTGCCTGAAACACCATGAGCGCCAGTTGAACCCGGTTGTCCAGGCCCGTCTTGGTGAGAGCGCGTGAGATGTGCGTCTTGACGGTGCCCTCGCTCATGAACAGGGCCTTGGCGATCGTGGCGTTCGAGGCACCTTCGGCCACGGCTTCGGCCACGACGCGTTCACGTTCGGTGAGTACTGTCAACGCGCGCACGGCTTTCATGCTGCCGTCGTCGCTGCCTGCGCGTGACCGCACCTGCCGAGCCACCAGCTGCCGGGTGATCGTCGCGGAGAAGACCGACTCGCCGGAGGCCGCGAGGTGGATGGCGTGGCAGAGTTCTTGCGGCGCAACGTCTTTCAGCAGGTAGCCGCTTGCGCCGGCCTGCAGGGCGTCGAGCACGTGGGTGTCCAGGTGGAAGGTCGTGAGCATCAGCACCGCAGATGCCGGCACCGCGTCGTGGATCCGGCGGGTTGCTTCAACGCCGTTCATGTCGGGCATCTGCAGGTCCATCAGTACGACGTCGGGTCGGTGCTGCGTCGCGGCGAGCACGGCGTCGGCGCCGCTCGGCGCCTGGGCGACGATCGTGATCGTGGGGTCGGCCGACAAGACCATCGATAGCCCGGCCCGGACCATCGCGTCGTCGTCGACGATGAGGATCGACGTGGTGTTCATCGGTAGGGCACTCTGCCACGCAGCCGAAACTCACCTGAGCCGCCGTCCCCGTGCGCGACGATCTCGTGCTCTACCGTGCCGCCGATCGCGGTGACACGCTCGGTGAGCCCGAGCAGTCCGGCACCGCTGCCGGGCAGCGCTGGCGCGTTGTCGTCGACAGGGTTGGTGACGGTCACCAGGATGTCCCGGCCGTCTCGTCGTACGCCCACGGTCACGAGTGCGCCGGGGGCGTGTTTGCGCGCGTTGGTCAGCCCTTCCTGGACGATGCGGTACGCCTCTTCCGTGGCCCGGTCCGCCTCGCGCACGACTTCGTCGTCGAGGCGCGCGACGACGAGCTGACCTGCCTGCCGAGCCTCGTCGACAAGGCCCTGGACGGTCCGCTCGTGACGGGTTTCCTGCGGTATGGCCAGCGTGCCGTCCCGGAGCATGCCGATCACGGTACGCAGCTCGTCGAGCGCGTTGATCGCGGTCGTACGGATGGTTGCCGCGACCGGCCCCACGTCTTTCGCGTTCGACCCGGCGACTTCGAGTCCGCCCGCATAGAGCGCGATCAGAGACATGTAGTGAGCGACCGAGTCGTGCATGTCCCGAGCGATCCGGGCGCGCTCGGCCATCTGGATCTGTTCGGCGCGCAGCTCGCGCTCCCGCTCGATGCGTGCCGCCCGGTCCCGGTAGACGGCCACCAGATCCTGTTGCTTCTGTTGCAGTGCGCCCCAAGCGACGACCGCGAGCGCGATCGCCGTGTTGACCGCGACGGTCAGGCTGAGGTCGGAGTTGGCCGGGTAGAGCAGCCAGAAACCGAGCGCGCCGGCCACGTCGGCGAGCGCGACCACGAAAGCAAGCTCGATCCGCCGGGTACGTGCGACGGCGAACAGCGCCACGTAGTTGGCGATGCCGGCCGTCGCGCAGAACGCCGCGACGATGGCGAGGGTCAGCCCGACGGCGATCGGGGCGCGCCGCCGCACCAACAGGGTGAGGCTCGCGAGAGCACCCACCGCGATGTCGAGTGCGCGCCATCCGCCGCCGGGCCGCTGTTCGAGGACCAGGAGCAGCAGCGCGAGGCCACCGGCGAACGAAGCCAGGACCACCAGCGCCGACCTGCCACGCGACTCCCATCGCTCCCGGCTGCCGCGTGAGTCGGTCGGAGATAGCTGCACCCGGTCAGACTAAGGGGCAGAGACCGTGCTGACAGTCAACGAAAGTGGTAGTCACCGATGGCCGTTGGCTGACGTGCCCAGCCCGAACGACAGACGACGCGGACAGCCGCGGACCGAGATCGTTGACGGCATGAACACGACGCGACACCGCCTGAGCATGCTGCTCGGACTGAGTCCAGCCGAGCAGCGCCCTACTACCCGGATTCGCCTCGCCATCACGACCGTTGCCGTCTTCGCAACCTCGGTACAGGTCATCGTCTGGCTGCTGATGGCCGTCTTCCGGACGCACCTGGACAGCCCGTGGTGGCTCTGGACACCGGCCAGCGCATTGATGATCAACGCCGCGCTGCTCTTTCTCGACCACGTACGCCGGCACTGGTCGGGCGCTTCCGTTCGGACCGACACCACGCAGGAGTCACTGTGACAACATCCTCGATCGCCCACGACTCGTCCTCCACACGACCGGCGGCCACCGCGCCGGACGCGTCGACCGCACGGCTCGCCGGCCGCGCCGGCCTGACGGTCGGTGTGCTGTCGGTGCTGCTGGTTGGCCTGTACTTCGTGTACTCCGGCCCACCACCGGAGTGGAACGTCCTGACGCGCAGCCTGCTGACGCTGGTCATCGTCGCCGCACTGACGGTCTTCGGCATTGCGCTGGCGCGCCTGCTGCCCAGGGAGGGCACGGGCCAGCGAACCATCGCCGGGCAGCTGTCGATCGTGTCGCTGCTGACGTACGTGGCGGTCATTCTCTTCGCGACCTCGCTCGAGGCCGGCACCCCACTCGCGTACCCCGACAAGTCGATGGATCCGACCACTGACGGCCCGCTGGCGGCAGCGATGGCACTGGCACACGGTCCCGTCGCGCACATCTGGATCGCTCTGTTCTTCCTCGGATTCGTCGGCGCCGTAGGGCGATCGGCTGCACCTCGCATCGTCCCCAGGTGGACGGTCCGCGGCAGCGTCGTCGTCGCGGTGATCAACCTGCTCGCGGTGCCTTCGCTGTACTTCGGTATGGACGCCACCCACTTCTACGCCGTCAACGGATGGGGCGCGGACGCTCTCGTCGGACTGATCACCTTGATGTGGGTGGGCTTCATCGGACTCGGCATCCACCGGGCCCGTATCAGGTCCTGACAGATCAGCGCTATGTTCGCCCTCCGGCGGGCGCCGCCGAGCTGAGCAGCGGCGCACCACTGCCGCGCAACGACGCCAAGTGTCTACTGTGGACGGCAGGTCGCGGAGCGGCTTGTGTTGACAGTGCTGTCAGGGCTTAGCGTCGAGCGTTCGGCGACCAGGAAGAGGGACTGATGGATCCACTGGACCAGGACGCGGCGTTCTTCGCCGCGTTGACCGCGGCCGACGTGCCCGCGCTGCGCGACCTGCTCACTCCCGACTTCCGGATCGTCGACGTGTTCAGCGGATCGGTGGCCGACCGGGCGGCGTTCCTGGACGCGCTCGGCGCGGGTCTGGCGTTCACCGACATCGACGCCACCGAGCCCGTCGTCCGCCGCTACCCGTCCACCGCTGTCGTCATCGGACGTACCACGATGCGTGGCAGGTTCGGCACCGAGGCGTTCTCCGTCGACAGCCGCTACACGCATGTGTACGTCGCCGACGGCGATCGGTGGCGGCTCGCCAGCGCCCAGGGCACCCCGGTCACCGGCTGACCCGCGAGGCCAGGCCGGAGTCGGGGGTCGGCGACGCCACGATCGCCAGGTTGTTGAGTGTGTGAGCATCATCGCCGTTCAACCATTGCAGGTCGTATGCCGCCGGTCCGGGAAGTGCGGTCCGCATCGGTAAGGCGGGTGGGTGTCCGACTGTTTCGCGTGCCGGCGGCCGGGACTGGCCGCGCGCGACCATCCGTACCAGGAACGCCGGCCGGCCGACGTGCAGAGGGCCGGTGTCCTGGCCCGGCGCCAACCGGTGTTGTGGGCCGTGCGCTGCCTGCCTGGCGCAGTTCGATGCCCAGCATCCGGATCGGACCGACGTTGCGCGCGTCGGCGCGGAGCCGGTGTCTCAGCGGGAAGTCCTTGCCGGGCCACCTGGGCGGCCGACCTATCCTGGCCGGGTGAGCCAACCCCCGCAATCACCACCTGGAGCGGTGCGGCTGACCGATCTCACGTCGCCGCAGGGGCGGAGGCGGCTGGCCACCGGCCGGGCGATCAGGTACGTGCTGATTCTCGGCTACGCCGTGGTGCTCGCCGCCTACCTGCCGATCGAGATCCGGGACGCGGTCCGCAAGCACTGGTCGGCCGGCGCGATCCTGCTCAACACGGTCCTCGCGCTGGCCTGCATCACGGTCATCCTGGTCGGCGCGCTGAAGGTGATGCGACCGACGATGGCCCGGCTGGTGCTCGGCGTGCACAGCTGGATCGAGGGCACCGAACTGGTGGCCGAGGGTGCCGTACGCGGCCGGATCGACCTCGCCACCTGCGAGGCGCGGCTCAGTGTCCCCTCCGGCGACGGCGCCACGGTGGTACCCACCCGGGTGTCGGCGCCGGTGCTGATGCTCGGGCCGGACCGGCAGGGCCGGCAGCTGGCCTACCCGCTGGGTGAGCCCACGATCGGCTCGTTGCGCCCGGCGAGCGACCTGAACATCCTCGCCCAGCGTCTCGCCGGCGCGACCACCGAGTCCGCCCGCCGTACCGCCGCCGAGCTGGCCCAGCTGGCCACCCGCGCCCCCCGCTGACCTCGCCGAGGGTCTCCCCAGCCCGGCCCGGGCCGATCGGTCGGCTACGGCTGAGCTCGGATGATCGTCTTCCCCGTGCGGCGCTCGGTCGGGTTGAGTGCGGAGACGGCGTCGTCGAGGGCCGCGACGGTGCCGATGTTGGTCCGCAGCCGTCCATCCTGTACCCGCTGGACGATCTCCCCGAGCTGGGCGCGATCGGCCTCGACGACGAAGTCGATCGCGAGACCGTCGGTGGGCCGCGCCTCGGCCGGCCCGACGATGCTGACCAGCGTTCCTCCGGGCCGGATCAGGCGGGCGGATCGCTTCTGGATGTCGCCGCCGATGACGTCGAACACCAGGTCGACTCGATCGACGTCTTCCAGGGCGTCGTTCTCCAGGTCGAGGAACTCGTGCGCGCCGAAGTCGAGCGCCTTCTGGCGATCGGCGGCGCGTCCGGTGCCGATGACGTACGCGCCGAACTCGCGCGCCAACTGGGTCACCATCGTTCCGACGGCGCCGGTAGCGCCGTGCGCGAGAACCGTCTGCCCGGCTTGCAGGCGGCCGTGCTCGAACAGCCCCTGCCATGCGGTCAGGCCCGAGATCGGCAGGCTCGCGCCCACCGTGAAATCGACATCGCCCGGCAGCCCGGCGAGGTTGCGTGCCTCGATCGCCACATACTCCGCCAGGGTGCCGTCGCGATGCCAGTCCGCGAGGCCGAACACCCGCTGCCCCACCGACAGTCCCGTCGTTCCATAGCCCAGGGCGGTGACCACTCCGGCCAACTCGTGTCCGGGGATCGACGGTGTGCGGTCACGGTCGGCGCGATCGACCCAGGTCGACGGCCACTCCATCTCGGTCGGAACGAATCCCGACGCGTGTATCCGAACGATCACGTCGTTGATGGCTGCCGGCGGCTCGGGCCGTTCCACCAGCGTCATCCCGGCCGTTCCCGCGGCCTGGTCCGTCACCACGATCGCCTTCATCGGACTTGCCCCCTCGATCATCCGTTCGGTCGGGTCGAAGGCCGCGACGGCATCGTCGGACGCCAGGTTGCGCCCTTCGATCGCCACGTACTCCGCCGAGCGCCGGTTACCCCGCTACCCGGGAACCGACCGGTAGCAAGTGTGCCGCGGCAGCGTCGACGCACGGGCGAGATCCGGAAATCGTCCGCGCTGGCGCGCGGTGGACCCGACGTACCGCGGCGAGACTCGACGAATGTCGCCGGCGGTTGACTTGACCAGGGGCGCCGGTCGAAGTCGACACCGTGCCAGTAACACCGACCACTTCCGGACGCTGTCGAGTACCGACGCGCCCGGCCGGACCGTGCCGGAGGCGTCCATGCGATGCCGAGCAGTACGCGATCCGGGGGTTCGGGCACATCTCGGGCACACGAACGACCGCCAGAACCTGGAGGAGCGCCTTGCGCTGACAGCAGCTTGTCGAGGGTGATCGGCAGGTCGACCACGCGTTTGCCGGTGGCGTGGCGTACGGCGTTGGCCACCGCCGCGGCGACGCCGGTGATGCACACCTCCCGGTACTCGCCGACATCGCAGCGTGTTGACGGTCAGCGCGGCGTCACCGGCGTACGGGCTTGGTACGGCGCCGGGCGAGCAGGACCAGACCGGCGCCACCGCCGAGGAGTACGGCTGCCAGGCCGCCGTACAGGGGCAGCGACGTACCGGTCACGGGCAGACCACCACTGGCGGTCTGGCTGGGGTGCGGCGTGGTGGCCGATGCCGAGGGGTGGGTACTGGTCGTGCCGATGGTGAGGTAGCCGGTCGCCTGCGATATCGCGCCGCCACTCCTGGGGTAGCCGTCGAGGTAAAGCTTGATGCCGAAGTCGATCCGGCCGAGTGGAGCGGACGGGAGCACCGACAACGACCAGCTGCACTGCGCGGGTTCGGAGCTCGCCGCGAAGGCGCAGTAGTCGTAGTCGCTGTCGTCCGGGTCGTCGCCGGGCTCGTGGTATCCGCACGAGTTGTCCGGACCGCGGTTGGTGATGCTGCAGTCGTTGCCCTGCAGGCCCTCCCCGAATTGGCCCAGCGGGATGATCCCGCCTTGCGACAGGGGGCCCACCGTGATGAACAGCGTGGTAGTGGTACCCCGGGCTGCGGTCGAGGGCTCGAACCACACCCGCATCTGCGGAGTGGTGGCGGACGGGGACGGCGAGGCGCTGGGCGACCTGCTCGGCGGCGCGCTGGCCGAACGGCTGGTCGACGGCGCGGGCGACGCGCTGGTCGACGTGCTCGGGCTTGCGCCGACCGACGCTGACACCGACGGCGACGGTGATGGCGACGGGTCCGCGGCCATCGCCGGTACGGACAGCGTCGCGGTCAGCAGTCCCGCCGCCGCGGCAACGAGCATCCGGAGGCCACGCACGGTCGGCCGCCGGAAGATCAGTGGTGAGGGAGGGAGACGCATGGCTGAGGACTCCTCGGGCGAGCAGAGGCAGGGGCACCTTCCTCACGCCTGATGGGCCCCGAAGGTTTCACGCCACACCCCGATCGTCCCGGCCCGCGAGCATCCGCCCGTCCGCGTTGCCGTCCCGGCCGAGCGGAGAGTGCCTCCCGATGATCATCGATGGCGTCTGGCCCCAGGCTCACCGAGCCCGCTCGGCCGGCACGTGCTGCTCGATCTGGGCCCGGTGGACCGAGCTGCGCGGCGTCTGCACGGCTGGACGCTCTCGCGTTTGGTCGTGGCGCACCCGGTCGGATAACCTGATCCGCGTGACTGCCGGGTCGGCCTTGAGCCACGAACGAGAGAGCAGCCCGGCTGACGCGTGATCGCCGGGCAGGCCCGCGGCCCGCCACCTTCTTCTCCATTCAGTACGACGCTGCAGGAACTACCCATGGAGAAGAATGGATTTCAACAAGCGCATCATCGACGAGTTCCGCGCCAACAACGGCCAGGTCGGCGGCTACTTCGAGGAAGCGCGACTGCTTCTGCTCACCACGACAGGCGCCCGCTCGGGCAGACCGCACACGACACCGCTGGGCTACCTGCCTGACGGCGCCGAACGCCTGCTGGTCATCGCCTCCGCCGGAGGGGCGCCGAACAACCCGGCCTGGTACCACAACCTGAAGGCCAACCCGCGCGCTGCCGTGGAGACCGGCGTGTTCGTCTTCGATGTCGAGGCCGAGGTCCTGACGGGCGCCGAGCGTGACGCGGCGTTCGTCCGCGCGGTGGAAGGCGACCCTGGCTGGGCCGACTACCAGGCCAAGACGACGCGCACCATCCCGGTCGTCGCACTTCGCGTGATGGGCCCGCCCCGGGTCAGCGCACCCTCGGGCGGTGCGTACCTCAAGCTGGTGCACGACGGCTTCCGTCGTGAACTGGCGCTGATCCGCAAGGAGCTGTCCGGGTCGAGACGGCCAGGCCTGGGCGTGCAGCTTCGGATCAACTGCTTGACCGTCTGCCAGGGCTTGCACCATCACCACACGGGCGAGGACACCATGATGTTCCCCGTCCTCGCCGACCAGTACCCCGCGCTCACCTCGACCCTGGAGCGGCTGGCCACCGAGCACGAGCGCATCGCCGTACTGCTGGAAGAACTGAGGCAGGCCCTTTCCGGTGAGGATCCGTCGAAGGTGCGGGCCGAGATCGACCGGCTCGTCGATGAGCTCGAAGCGCACCTGGCGTATGAGGAGGAGCAGCTGATCCCGATACTCGACCTCGCCTGAAGTCCGGGAAGGCTGGCGGTCGGACCTGGGACACGATCCCGGTAGCCGGGAGGCGTCGATGTTCCCGAGGTACAGCGCCATCGAGGCTCACATCGTGCGAACCCTCGCTGGCACGTGATCGCCGTCCCGGCCGACGAATCCGACCCCAGCCCAGGCGAGCGCGCTTGCCGGGCAGCCCTGCTCGTCGAACCGCGGCGGTGAGGTCGTCGTGCCAGCGCTCAAGCCGGTTGCCTTTCCGCTGGAGTGCCGGTGCGGAGGCTATGGGCCGGTCAGCATCTCCGCGAACCCGGCCAGGTCGGCAGCCTGGTGCAGGTCGCTGACCTGCCCGTCACCCACCTCCACCACCCGCAACATCCCGTCGGCGCGCTGGGCGAGGTCGGTGGTGACCAGCCGGCAGTCCAACGTGGACACCGCATCCCGCACCTGGTCCAGGTCGGGAGTCACGCACTGGGTGTACGTGCTGTCGGGATGCGGCGACACCAGCACCGGCCGGGCATCGAGCCACCACACCCGTACCTCGGCGGCCAGGCCCTCCGGCGCCACGAACCGTTCGAAGGCACGTAGCACGATCCCTCCTGCCAGGAACTGGTCCTGCAACTCGACGAACCGCCCCACCACCTGCCGCAGCCGGTCGGTATCGGCCAGGTCAGGGACGTAGCACGCCTCCTCCCACTCGTGCTTGCGGGACTTGACGTAGTCCTTGACGATGCCCGGCCCGCTCGGCAGGCACCGTGCCATGGCGGCGAGACGGTCGGCGGCGGGCGCCTCACCGGGCGCATGCGCCCGCCACACGCTTGCCGGGGTGACCGCGGCGAAAGCCGTGTACCAGCCGGGCAGCTCATGAGCGGCCCGGTACTGCTCGGGCGAGACCAGCAGCCCGCCGCCGCGCCGGGCAAGCGCCTCCCACAGCTGCCCGTACCGCTCGGGTGAGAGCATCCACCCCCGGAACCAGGCGGCGTCCCCGCCGGCGGGCACGCCGGCCACCGCACGATCGATGTCGCCGGCCATCAGTGCGTCGTGATCGATCAGCCCGACGGCGGAGCCCACGGCCCGTACCGTCGCCGCCTCCGCCGCGAAATGCTCGTCGACGCGCCGCGGATTGAGGGGGTCACGACAGTACAAGACGGGTGTCGACACGGTCGGCACACTACGCGGCAGACGCCCGGCGATGGCTTGCACCGTCTCGCCGCGATCCGTGCCGCCGCGAGGGCCTGCCCACCCTGGCCGACCCCGGCGATGACGGGGCCGGCATCAGCCCATGGCCCGTTCAGACAGCCCCACCGCAAGGTGCCGGTCTGGCGGACACAACCGCACCCGCAACACGGTTGCATCGCGGAGGCTGCCCTCGTGCTCACCGAGTACGGGCACGGACTCCCTGCTCGGCAGATCACCTCGTTACGGCAACGGCGTCGACCTCGACAAGCTGGCCCCTGTAGCCGAGGACCGTGACGCCGAGCAAGGTGCTCGGCGCGTCGTGCTCGCCGAACCGGGCGCGCACGACGTTCCAGGCTGTCACGAGGTCCGCCTGGTCGGTGCTTGCAACGTAGACGGTCGTCCGCACGACGTCTGTCAGCACAGCCCCTGCCGCCTGCAACGCCACCTCAAGGTTGTCCATGACCTGCCGAGCTTGCCCGGCGACGTCACCAAGCGCTACGACCCGGTCGTGCTCGTCGATCGGACACGCGCCGGCAGTGTGCACAAGGCGGGCATCGGCGGGCACCACCGATGCGTAGGCATACGGGACAGCATCGGTCAGCCGGCCGGCGCGGATCAGTTCCACGGACATGAGGCCGACGATGCCACTCCCGGCACCCGCTCTCCATCGAGATTCGGACGGTCGCGAATCCGCCACGGCGCTCGACGCGCGAAAAGCAGTGGCGTGAACGGGTCATCAGACCGTAGGCGAGTCAGTGGCACCATCTTTCGTCCGCTCAAGCTTCTGGCTGCAGGGACCGGCCCGACGATCAGCGTGCGTGGCGGCAGTTCAGCGATGATGTGCGCACGGCGAAGGAGATCCTGTCACGCGCCGCGCAGACCTTCGTGCACGTTCCGTTTGTCGGTGTGGACGCGCCGCCTGGCCGTGGACAACTGGACGCCATCGCCCGCCCGCTGCTGGAACGGACGGTCGCCGCTACCGTCATGGTCATCGGCGCCGCCGGGCTACCGGTGCCGCCGCCGGCACCGGTGTTTCTGGTCGGTGGGGCGAGCCTCTACCGCGAGGCGGGGTACCCCGGCTCGCACTCGCGCACGTACTCGTGCAGATCGGGGACCGTCGCGAGCACCCGCGGGTCGACGCTAGCGTGGATCAGGTCGGCCTCGTCGTCTCCCCGTTGGTCTTCGAGGATGGCGACGACGAAACGGGCTGAAAGCGATTCGTGGATATCGCCCTGGCGAGCGGTCGCCGTGATCGCCTTGCAGACCTTCGCCACGGCGGAATCGTGGGCCGCTTCGAGAACACTCATCGCCTGGTCCCGTTCGCTACCGGCGCTGGCGGGCGCAAGGAACTCCTCACTCAGGCGGCGGTACCACGGCCGCATCGCGTTGCTCGCGGCATCGAGAACGTCCCATCGCCACTCCGACGGGGCGAACCGGGTCGAGTACCCGTGCCTCTGGTGCACCGCCGCCTCAGTATTGGCGGCAAGTGCCGGCGGGAGGATCTCGGCGCCGTCGAGGTAGAAGAGGTGAAAGGCGGCGGCGTAGAACCGCTCCCCCGGATGTGCCGCGGCGATATCGGCCAGGGCGCGGCATCCGCAGTCATGCCACGCGGTCTCGAAGGTGCCCCAATCCACGGCCACACGCTACCGCGGCCAAAGCGCACGACGGAGCGCTCGCCGTAGGGCTCCTCGCGGTCGCGCGGCGCGCCCAGGAACGCGCGACGTCTTCGAGCGCCCCCGCCTGTTCTGCGGGCTGCACAGGTCGACGCGGGCGACTGGCACGGCGTGTGATTCGCCGCGGTACCCGGTGCCGGCACGGGGCGGCAGTGGACGTTCGGATGGACGCACGCCGCACCCCGCTGTGTCGTCACGGTGGGCACCAGCGATTGCCCTTCGGGCAATCACCGCGGGACACGTACACGATCTTGCCCTTCGCGTCCAGCCACACCCGGGTGTCGGGGCTGGTCGGCCCGATCCCGTACGAGAGCTGCGGCGCCTTGCCCTTGTCCGGCCGCCGGTACACCCAATCCCAGACTTTCCCGTCGACGTGGGCCTCCTCGGCGATGGCCGCCATGCGGGTGACGGCCATGGTCGGGTCGAAGCCATTCGGATCAAAGGTCCGACTCGCGTCGAACGGCGTCTGCTGGAAGAAGCTCGCCCGCGCCGCCAAGCGCGGCTCCCGAACGATGGTGAGGCCGGCACGGCACCCGGCCACATTGCCGGCGATGTACACAGACCCGTGGTCGGAGCCGATTCGTTCGACCCTCGGGTCGTAGGTGGCCACGATCTCGGCGACGGCCGATCTCACCCCGGACACCGTCGTGGGGTCGAGCTCGGGCAGCCTGCCCGTGCCGTCCGGCTTGAGGCCGACCGCGTCGGCGGACCTCCTCGGCTCCGCCGTCACCCGGATCTTCCCGACGTAGTCGATGCCCATGGTGACGCTCGTGGTTTTCGTCTTCAGAGTGTGGGCAAACGTGGCCAGGTGACGCAGCGGCAGATCCTGGAGTCGGACCGACACCGGGGGCGTGACCTGCGACTTCTCGTCCCGGTCCCCCTTCGACCAGCTCTTGTCGAAGTCGTACGTCTGCACGCTGCCGTCCGGCAGCAGCAGATCGGCGTCCAGCAGCCCGTCGGAAGACACGTCCACCTCATGGAAGGTGTCCCGGCCGGCCTTCTTCACCAGGTCCCGGAACGCGTCGGTGACATCCTCCGTATCGGGGAACTCGGCGCGCTGCCCGAGCCCCTCCACGCCACACGAACTCGTGGTGAAGCCGAGCGCCACAGCGGCCGAGCCGAACAACACACCGCGCCGAGTCAGAGGCATAGCGGCGAGACTATGAATACCGGTCAACCCGAGCAATCACCAGGGCAGGACCGCCGTCGGCGAGGCAGACGCGGCGCAAGAGATCGCCCCACAGCCGTCGACCGCCTCCGAAGCTGACAAGCGCCGAGACTCGGCATGGCCCGCCCTGGTCCAGCACTCGCCGCGCGGCGCTCCGGCGGGCGCGGGAGAATGCCGGCATGGCGACCGTACGCACCGGCGAGCCCGCGCCCGACTTCACGCTCCCCGGCCTGGTAATGGCCGACGAGGAGGTCCGGCACGCGGAGTACCAGCTGTCCGCGCAGCGCGGCGCGCCGCTGGTGCTGGCGTTCTACCCGGGCGACGACACGCCGACCTGCACCCGGCAGCTCTGCTCGTACTCGTCAGGGCTGGACGAGCTGACCGGCCTCGGCGCGACAGTGTGGGCGATCAGCCCGCAGGACCTCGACAGCCACGAGCGGTTCGCGCGCCGGTACGGCCTGCGGATGCCGTTGCTGGCCGACGCGGACCGCACCGCCGTCACGGCCTACGGGGTGGGGCTGCCCGGGCTCGGTCTGCGCCGGTCGGTGTTCGTGATCGACGCCGAGGGCGTCGTGCGCTGGAAGCACGTGGCGCTGGTCGGCGTCACGTACCAGACGGTGCGGACGATCAGCGCGCAGCTCGCCGCGCTGGACACGGCGCGGCCTCGCTAGAGACTTCGCTCCAGGGCGCCACGGCCGGTGCGCCACTCGTGGCCGCTCGACGCCAGTTGCGTCGCCGGGGCGACGGGGCGCAGCGTCGGGAACTCAGCCGGTGCCGGCGGCTGTGGGGCCGCCCCAGGCGGTGACGAGGCGGTGGGTCGCATCGATGAACGTCTGGGCCCGGCTGGTCCAGGCGCTGGAGCGCGTGCAGGACCAAGCGGCGTCGAGCACAACCACGCCTGCGTCATGATGAGGGCCCGGGCGCCGCGACCGCGGTGTTGATTGGCGCAGCCTCGACGAAACCGTATGGGGCTCAGAAGGGCTGGAACTCGCGGAAGGCAGGCTCGACCAGCGAGTCGAGCAGCCGGAACGCCATGCAGCGCGGCGCCCTCTCCGCGGCCGCTGGCTGTCGCGCCGCGCCAGCGAAAGCGTCCGGAACCAGGGTCCAGCCAAGGTTCCGCACGACGTAGCGGACGGCCGTGCGTACCGACGGCGTCGTGTGGCCATCCATGACGACCAGCCCACCTGGACGCACGATCCTGCGCAGGAAGTACAGATCGACAAGCATCTCGTGGAACCGGTGACTGCCGTCAGCGGACGCCGCGTCGGCCACCACGCCATCCGTGACCGGCTGGAAAAGCGCAATCAACGACCGGGAACGGATGACGGCGGCGTCTGGTCGCGCAACGCCAGCGCCGCGCGGATGTCCCGGCCCGGGCGAGGCCGCCGCTTCGGAGGGTGCCCTCGGCGGCGGTCTGGGCCGCCGCCGAGACTCGGCGCAGTGCTGCGGCCGTGTCCTGCGCGGCCCGGCGCTGGTATGCCACGTCACCCTCCGAGCCGACTGCCGCGTGACCTGCCGTCCGGGCCCGGCCGCTATTCGGCGGGCTGCGGCCCGGTGGGTGCGCTGCCGCCGGCCTGTCGCCGGCTGGTGTGCTGCCGGCCGGGCTGCTGTGCTTTGGCGTCTCGTTGCTGATACCGGTAGTTGAGGCGTTGGGCTTCTTCGAGTTGGTCTTCCAGGATGATGATCCGGCAGGCGGCGTCGATCGCGGTGCCGGCGTCGACCATCGTGCGAGCGCGGGCGGCCAGCCGCAATTGGTAGCGGGAGTATCGGCGGTGCCCGCCGGGTGAGCGGTGCGGGTCGATCAGTTTCGCCTCGTCCAGGCTGCGCAGGAAGTCCTGCGACACGTCGAGGATCTCCGCGGCGCGGCCCATGGTGTAGGCGGGGTAGTCCTCGTCGTCGAACATGTCGTCAAGCTGTTGGCCCATGCCACCTCCATGTCGAGGGCCCCCGGCGCTGATGCGCCGGGGGCCCAGGGTTCGGGGTCAGAAACACCATCTACCGGCCGGAGGCCGGCTTGTCGTGTCCACACCGGCCGCAGACTGCGGCGGGTGTGAGGATCGCGTATGCGTGACCGGAGACCACCTCACGTTCGAGACTCTCAACGGTGTCCGCCCGGCCCTACTGCGGCCGACAGGCGGGCGATCCAACGGTGTACGGCCCTCCCTTTCCTCTGATCCTTCTCTTACCGTGCTGTCCGCTGGTGTGTGAGCCTCACGCAACTTCCTGGCCCTGTACACCTTGCGCGGACTGCCCAACCCGTCGTAACGGGCCGGACGCCTACCAACTACTCCTGCACGTCCGCCGGTGTCTGAGCCTCGTGAAGCATCCATCTGCATGGCCCCTACACGTTCAACGGAACTGGTGGTACTCGGGTCGAGCCCTACTTCGGCTTCCCGTCCCGCGCCCTGGTGGCGGCGGGTCTTGCATCGACGTCCGTGCTGATCTTCTCTCTCGACTCGCGAAACATTAGACGACGCTCGCGAGTATGTCTAGTTCCGTCAGCGGAGATTTTCTGGCGTGTCTGGGCGGTGACCTCTGGTGGCGACGAGGAGGTCGCATGCCTGCGTCGTGGCCGCCACGCCAGCACGGTGCGGCCTGGTTCCGCGCGGATACTCGCGCCAGGATCGGGCCGCCCCGGTTGTTCCAGGGACGGCGCTCAGGAACGGATCGGTGGCACGTTGAACAGCTGCACCGGGGTCGCGTGCGGCTGGAAGTACGGATGCTCGACCAGCTGTCGAACCGGCCTCGGCGTCGGTCACCAGCGCCCGAGCCGGATCCATCTCCCACACGCCGTAGGTGTGGTGGATGCAGTCTGCGCACGGGACAAGGGTGGCCCGGAGCAGCAGTGCATCCCGGCAGCGGCAGACACAGCGTGGCGGAGGCAGGACTTGACTACGCGGTCGACGTGTCAGTCACCGGTATCGACCCGCCCCGCCAGGCGCGGCTGATCGTTTCGGCCGACCCGTCCGAGATCCCGGATCATCCGACGCTGGCGCGACGGATCCGTGACGCGCTACGCGACTGCCACATCGCCCTCGCCCTGCCGGACAACGACCCGGATACGGCCAGCGCGGCGCAGGTCGATGAGCGGCTACTCGACGCCGAGCCGGTCCGCCTGGCACGACTTCTTCCCCGCTCCTGACCGCGGGAACCCACGACCGTTGATGCCGGTAGGTGGATCCGCCCCTCCGCTGCGACATGGCCAGCTCGGGTGAGATCCCCAGGCGATGGCCTGCTCCGCGTCCCGGGGCAGCTCGATCGGTGTCGACTGGAGTCCGTTGAGGATCGAATGGTCACCGGTCAGGTACGTATGCGGTGCCGGTCAACGGTTTCGTGTCGTACATGTGCAGGACGACCGATGTGGTCACGGGGCCGTAGCGGGCGAGTGCGTCGACGACTGTTTCCAGCCGCCGGGCGCCGGCCGTGTGAACGTCGAAGATCAGGCAGTCCTCCCCGGTCACCCGCATGGTGGACACGATCTCCGGTGTGCGAGAAGCGAGGTCCAACGCTGGAGCCAGTTGCGCGTGTGTGGTCCGCAGCCGAATCACCGCCCGCATGCTCAGGCCCAGCGCCGTCGGATCCACCACTGCCCGGTACCCGGTGATGACGCCCCTGTTTTCCAGGCGTTGGATGCGGGCACTGGCCGCAGGTTGTGACAGCCCAACGCGGCGGCCAACCTCAGCGCCGCTCAATCGGCCTTCGATCTGGAGGAGACTGAGTATGCGGCGATCGGTCTCGTCGAGTGCTTCCATCGTTGTTGACACCATCTTCTTTGACATCATTCGCCGAGCCACCGTCACACGCCGGGAACCCACACCATGTCCCATGAGAACCCGGGCGGTTGGCCGGGTCCGCGAGTGAAACGGTGGCAGGTCATGGTCGCGTACGTCATCATCCCCGGCATCGACGGGTCCGATCGGCACCACTGGCAAACGCTGTGGGAAAGGCAGTGGAACCGCTCAGCGGTCCGGATCCGCCCCGCGTCGTGGTCGCGACCCGACCTCGACGACTGGGTCAGCGCCGTCGACGTCGCGTACACGGCCGCGGCCGGGCAAGACGATCGGGTTGCCCTGGTGGCGCACAGTCTTGGCTGCTGGGCCGCAGCGTGCTGGCTGGATCGACACCCGTCCGCGAAGGTCGCGGGAGCGCTCCTGGCCGCGCCACCCGACCCGCACGGCCCGGCTTTCCCCCGACAAGAGGCCAGCACGTTCCTGGCCGTGACCGCCCAGCCGCTACCGTGCCCGGCCCTGGTGATCGCCAGCACCGACGACCCGTACTGCGGTCCGCAGCAAGCTGCTGATCTCGCCGCCGCATGGGGAGCGGACCAGCACGTGGTGGGTGCGCACGGACACCTCAACTCCGCCAGCGGGCTCGGCACCTGGCCGCACGGCCGGGACCTGCTCAGCGCGCTGCTCGACGACGGCCCGTCTCTGACTCGGCACCGACACGCAGAACCACGCCCCTGAACGGTGGCGACACCGTTCAGGCACGCACACTGCCGGCAGCCGGTGCTACGGGTCCGACGGATGACATCTGGGGACGGATTCACGCACGGACGTGCCGCCCGTGGGTCTCTGGTCTCTGACAGGGGTGCGCCACGCTTCGGATACCAGTCGAAGCCGCTACGGCATCGTGGAAGACACCGTCGCCGTGACCCGGGTGCGATGGTGGCGGGGCGGGGTCAATGCGCGAGTGGACGCATCGACGCCAGATGGCGATAGCAGCTCACAACGCCGCGCGGCGCGGCCACGTCGCCAGCGACTGCTGGGCGAGGCGTCGGCGGCGTACGCACAGCAACAGCACCGCACCTCCTGCGATCGACGCCAGACCCGTGACGGTGATCGCGGGCAGAGGGGACAACCACGGCACCGTCGACGTTCTGCGCGGCGTTGTCCACCAACACCGTCCGGGGCGCGAACAAGGTGGCAAACAGCGAGTCGTAGCCGCCGGGAAGCGTCAACGCGGTCACTTCGTCGACGATGACGCCGCCTCTCAAAGCGCAGGCATCTTCGGCATCGCTCCGATGGTCACCACCTTCGCCACCGTCCGCATCACACGCCGCGATCGTCACACGCGCTGGCTCGGTGTTCCCGTGTCCGGGTCAGCATGCTGTGCGTCGACGGGCAAGCAAGCAAAACGGGCCGTGCTCCCCGTACCGCACGAAGCGATCAGCGCGCCGCAGGCGCAAGGAAGCACACGCGAACACCAGCACGGAGCAGGACATGTCTGGTCAGCCCCGGAACGTCAGCGCGGCGTGGGCTCAGGGGCTGGTGCCGGGCCGGCCGATCGTGTGCCGACCGGCCAATCGGTGGCGACAGCTACGCTGCCTCGACACGCTGCACACGTGGGGAGGCCGCTATCTGTCTGGCCAACAGCAGCTACCGGAACGGCACCCTGCCCAGCGAATCGCGGGCAGACGCCCGGGAGCCTCTCTACCGCACAGCCTGCCCCCATCTCGACGCTCCCGCGCCGGTCACACGCATTGCGGCAGGGCTCGTCGTCCTCGTCGGCGCGCCAGCCTCGGGCAAGACCAGCTTGGTTCAGGCACTGATCGCGCGCCAACAGATCGCCGCCGAGGCTGTGGTGTCCAGCGACCAGATCCGCGCGGAGCTTTTCGGCGCATCTGCCGCGCACGCAGTATCCGACGCCGCCGACGCGCAGGTCTTCGAGGAACGCGATCGCAGGATCGTCGCGAGACTCAGCGCCGGTCACAGCGCGATTGCCGAGTCAACGAACGTCACGTCGCACGCACGCGCGCGGCTCATCGCCATCGCCCGGCGCTTCGATGCCCCGGTAACCATGCTGCGGTTCGCACCGGACGTCGCCGGAGTCCTTCAGCAACACACCGAGCGGGGCCGCACGGATCTCACCGCCGCCGACGTCCGTACCTACGCCACCGCCATGATTCGAGATGCCACCGCCGAACAACTCCGCGCTGAGGGCGCAACAAGCGTTCATGACGTCCCTGGACGTCGCCAGGCGGCCACACCCCCTCAAGCCGCCGCACGCTTCTGCTTCGCCTGACGGGCCCACGTAGCCTCGACCACCTCGAAGACTGGACCCGCTGAACCCCCACCCCCGCCACCGAACTCGAACAGGCGACGTCGTGTGACCGGGACACCGCGGCGAGCACGTGCGGCGCCGGGAGGCGTCACACGTCCTCCTCACACGCCCCGGTCACCGCGCTCAGTCCTGCGGGCCGCCGCTCATCACCGGCCGTAGCTCGACGGTCCCGCCGGGCCCGGAGAACAGCGCGGCGATCTGCTCGGCGCGTTCCTGGGTCTCCACGTCGATCACGAAGAACCCGGCGAAGTGCTCCCTGCCCTCCGCGTACGGCCCATCGGCGACGACCCGGTCACCGTCGCTCCACCGGAACAGTCGAGAGGTCGACGGCGCGCCGAGCGCCTCGGCGTGCACGAACTCGCCGCGCTCCATCACCTGGGCAAATCCATCCTCGAAGTCCTTGTTCAGCCGCTTGCGCTGGTCTTCCGGCAGAGCCTGATGCTCGGGCAGGTAGTCCGCGGTGGGGTGGCCCCACGGCTGCGGGTTCGAGTGGATCAGGATGACGTACTTCATGACTGCTCCTTGATGCCGTCGGGTCTGGCCAGAGGCACAACGCCTCCACCATCATGTCGAGGCCGGCCGGAGGTTCTCGACATCGCCCGGGTTCACAACCTCGACGATCGCGAACCCTGGCCGGCGATCCGAAACATTCTCGAACGATGATCTCGAAGCGGCCGACCCTGCTCCGACGTACGGGTATGACACAGCGCCGAAGCGAGCCCGACCCCGTCACCACCGAACTGCTCGCCTGAATCCAGAGCGCCACCGAACGCATCTGCCGCTCCGCCGACGGACTGAGCGAGGCTCAGGTGCGTATCCCGGCCGCGCCGTCCGGCTGGACCATCGCCGACCTGGGCCGGGCACGTACGCGACTCGACCTGGTTCTGGCTGCACCACGTGATCGCGGTGACCCGATGGAGTTTCGCGGGGACGACAAGTGGGACAACGATCAGGATCTGCCGGTCCCGGAACTGCTGGCCCGGCTGCGCGACGACGCCGCCCGCGGGTGCACCGCGATCGCCCGAATCGCCAGTAGCGACGCGCCGGGCTGGTGGCCGGAGGGTGCTTGGGGCGGCTACCGGCAGGACACCGTACGCGGGGTGCTCGTGCACCTGCTCAACGACAACGCCGGGGTTGGCGGCGAACACCATGGCTTCCCGCTGCCGCCGCGACCGCAACCGCCAGCCTGCCGACCACCGATGCTCTGCGTTTCTTCACGTGGGGAGACCTCTCGTGGCAGGGGGAGGATCCGGCCAGAAGACAATGATCCGGACCGGCCGCAGTACTTGATCAAGACACCCTCGGCCGAGGTGTCCGAGCCGGGATCCATGGTGAGGCAAGGGTTCATCACGGCATACGCTCATGTTTCGGGCGAGCCTGGTGAGGAACGAACCGACGACGCAGCGCGCCGACGAGACCGGTTCCGGTACGCCACCGCGGCACGTCAGGACGATTCAGGATATTGCCAGGGCGTCATCCGTCGGCGTTGCAATCGCTCGCGCCAAGCGGGAGCGTCACGGTCAGCGTGGTGCCCTGACCGGGTGGGCTGTCGACACTGATCGTCCCGCCGAGCGCCGTCACCCGGTCGGCCAGCCCAATCAGCCCGGCGCCGCGGTCGGGATCAGCGCCGCCGATGCCATCGTCGCCGACGGCCAGGGTCAGCTTTTCGTCGTCATGCTCGATGCGGATAGTCGCCGCGCTGGCCCGCGCGTGTTTGGCCGCGTTAGTCAGCGCCTCGGAGGACACGTAATAGGCGGTCAGCTCAACCGGTTCGGACAGCCGACGGTCGAGGGTCACGCGAAAGTTCACCGGGAGTGGACAACGCTGGGCCAGAGTGGCCACTGCCTGGGGCAGTCCGCCCTCAGCCAGGGCAGCCGGGTGGATACCGTGGGCGATCTCGTGCAGTTCGTCGAGCACCGCGGTGAGGCCACGACGGATGTCTGACAGCTGCTCGCTGAGCCGGTGAGAGTCGGATGGCAGATCTGCGGCCACCGCGTCCAGGTCCAGGGCGAGAGTCGCCAGTCGTTTTTGGACGCCGTCGTGGAGGTCACGTTCTATGCGGCGACTGGCCTGATCCGCCGCGGCCACGATGCGCGCCCGGGAGGTCGTCAGGTCGGTGCGAGCCTGGGCATTGGCGATGGCGGTTGCCACTAATTCGGTGAAGCCGGCTGCCCGCACCTCGGTATCCGCCGGTAGCCGCTCGGGCCGCGTCGACGCGACGATCGCGGCGCCCCAGAGCCGGTCCTCGACGAGGATCGGCGCAGCGACCGCGGACCGTACACCCAACCGGCGTGCCTCTACCGAGAGGCTGTAGTCCTCCGAACGGGCCGGGCGGCGCGCACGGTATACCCGGCTGGTGACGCTGTCAGCGTCCAGGCTGAGAACGGTGCCCACAACGGGTCCGTTCCCCGCCACGATGGTGAACGTGTTGTCTACCTCGTACCGTGAGATGTCCGCGAATTCAGTGTGCAGAACCGTGCGGAGTTCCTGGGCGACCGCGGCGAACACCTCAGCCGGCGCCGCCTCGTGCGCTACCAGCGTGGCGACCCGCCGCAGCGCGGACTGCTCCTCGGCCACCGTGTCTCGCGCCGACCCCGGGCACCCGCGTCGACGACTACGGACAGCTACCCAGCCGACCACCATGCCAGCGCCCGAAGCCAGCAGCGCCAGCGTCGCCCCCGCAGGTGTCCGACCGCGACACCAGCCTCGCACGGCTTTCACACAACGAGACTACTGCCCGCGGTGCAGCGCCTGTCGAAATCGGCTGGTTCTGCCGGACGGCGGCGGCGGCGTGACGATCGCCGAGCAGCTGGACGCCGGCCGACTGCCGCTGGCGGCGTCCCGGGCCAATTAAATGGGGCTCGCCGGTGGCGGGTAAATCACGTTCTTCCAAGATTTTCGCGCGAGGGTGATGAGGATTCCGGAAATCCTCTCAGCCAGCTGCGGGACGCCGACCAGGTCGCTTGTCGTGAACCCGGAGCCGGCCCGATACCTTTGCCGTGTCATCTCCTCTCGCTCCAGACGACACCGTCTGGTCGCTGGCGAAAGCCTTGCCCGTACACACCACCAGCTTTTGAGCTGCATTAGGTACGCAAAAACCGTCAGCCAATCCGAACATGCGTGCGGCTTAATCCACCCTTACCGTGGGTAGCATACAGGAAACTGCCGCCATAGCTGTCGCGCTGCTGCACCTTGTGGAAAGGTATAGGCGGCGCGAGAGATCATTACTCTGATCAAGCATGTTGGCCAGGAGATCAAGGTCGCGCAGACGGACCGCCACGGAAGCCCGGTGACGCACCACCCCGACGGCAGCGCCATCGCATGTCTGAATCCGCAGTAACCTAGCCGGATGAAGGGAGTGCCGGTTTGGTGCCGTGCCCGGTGGAGCACTGCGGTAGCGATTGTGCTGTTGGCTGGCAGCGCGGGCGTGCTGGTCGGCGCGGTGGTCGCGCATATCGGTGCCCGCCGTACCGAGGAAGGCCGGAATGCCCTGGTTGAGGAACAGGCGGCGTTGCGACGAGTCGCCACACTGATCGCGCACGAAGCCACACCGGACGAGGTATTTGCCGCAGTAGTAGACGAGTTGCGCACAGTCCTTCACGCCGAAGCGGCGACGATCTGCCGCTACGAGGCAGACGACACTTT
This sequence comes from Actinocatenispora sp., assembly GCA_036503555.1. Lineage (GTDB taxonomy): Bacteria > Actinomycetota > Actinomycetes > Mycobacteriales > Micromonosporaceae > Actinocatenispora. The sequence goes on along the minus strand of DASXWQ010000015.1, from coordinate 117,739 downwards.
CACGATCACCGCAAGCGACATCGTGCCGGTGGGAACCAGGACGAGCCTTGCGGACTCCACCGTTACCAGCCGGATCTACCACACACAGCGGCCGGCCCGGATCCAGTACACCACCGATTACGCGGAAGGGCCTTTCGCGACCGACATACACCGTTTAGGGGTGCGCTGCGTTGTCGGAGCGCCGATCGTGGTCGAGGGCCGACTGTGGGGCGCTGCAGCTATCTCTTCCACCGATCCCGAGCCGCTACCCGCAGACACCGAAGCGCGGATCGCCAGCTTCACCGAACTAGTTGCCATCGCCCTCGCCAACGCCCAGAGCCGCGCCGAGCTGACTGCATCTCGAGCCCGTCTTGTGACTGCCGCGGACAAGGCCCGCCGCCGCATCGAACGCGATCTGCATGACGGCGCACAACAACGCCTGGTCACGCTCGCTCTCGAGCTGGACGCTATGGCAAGCGAACTGCCTCCAGACAGGGAACAACTTCGCGCGGAGCTGGCGAACACTCGCCAGCGCCTGACGGGCGCGCTCGACGAGCTGCGCGAGCTCTCACACGGGATCCACCCAGCGGTCTTGACCGCTGGCGGTTTGCGACCTGCTCTGCTCACGCTGGCCAGGCGGTGTCCCCTGCCGGTCACGGTCAAGACGAGTATTGCGGGCCGCTTGCCCGAGCCTGTAGAGGTCGCCGCCTACCACGTCGCGGGTGAGGCGCTCACCAGCGCGGTCAAGTACGCCAATGCGACGACGGCTACGATTCAAGCCGAACACACCAGCAACGTTCTCATCCTGACCATCCATGACGACGGCATCGGCGGTGCGGATCCCGATCAGGGCCTCGGACTGAGCGGCCTCGTTGATCGCGTCAAAGCACTCGGCGGGACCATCACCGTACACAGTTTGCCCCGCCGAGGCAGAACTCTGACCGCCTCACTCCCCACGGATTCCGACCGCCATCGATACCCCATGTAGAGCACCCCGGGCTACGGACGACGGTCCGGACGTACGTTCGCGGCGAGTCATTCAGTCGTGTACCAGATACTCGGGTCGTCGACGGACGCCGAGGACGGGATACAGAAGGTGCGGCTGTCGCCACGACACCTGGACGATCGGCAACCTCGCCGGCTGGTGATCACCGACACGCAACTTGTCAAACACGACTGATGCCCGGCGGCAGCTGACCCAACCTGTCAGACAGTGCCGTGGCGCGGTCGATGAACCGAAGATACGGGATAGCCGGGATGCCACGCGGGGTAGCGGTGCGCGATCCTCAGGACATGGCATTGCGCTGCGTGCTAGTCGACGACAATCACCATTTCCTGTTGACTGCGACAAAGCTACTCGGCCGGCAGGACGTCCACGTCGTCGGCGTCGCCCACGACGCGAGCGAAGGCGTCGAGCGTGCGGCCGAGCTGCGTCCAGACGTCGTTCTGATCGACATCAATCTCGGTCCCGAGAACGGATTCGAGGTCGCCAAGCGGTTGGCACGGTTGGTCAACCCGCCAGCGGTGATCATGATATCCAGTCAGTCCGGAGCTGACTTCATCGACCTCATCGGGCCGAGTTTGGCTGCCGGATTCATAGAGAAATCGGCACTCTCTGGTGACGCCATCCGCGAACTCCTCTGAGGCACGCCGAACGGAATCTCATCGGGTTTCAAGGAACGTAATGACGGCCAGCACTCGCCGGTGGTCATCATCAGTCTCGGGGAGGCGAAGCTTGGCGAGGATGCTGCCGACGTGTTTCTCGACGGTACCCTCGCTGATCCACAGCCCGTGGGCAATGCCAGCGTTGGAGCGTCCCTCTGCCATGAGGGTGAGTACTTCGCGTTCCCGTGTGGTGAGCTCGGCCAGACGATCGTGCCGCCGATGCGCGGCCACGAGCTCCTGTACCAGTACGGGGTCAACCACGGAACCTCCGCCGATAATCCGATGCAGCGTCTCGATAAACTCATTGACGTCCGTAACTCGGCTCTTGAGCAAATAACCGACACGACGACCGCTCGCGAGAAGGTCCGTCGCGTGAACGACGTCGACGTACGCTGAGAGCACTAGCACCGCGGTGTCGGGTGACTGCCGACGGATCGCATGAGCAGCATCGAGCCCCTCGGCCGTGTGCGTCGGTGGCATGCGGATGTCGGTGACGACCAGGTCCGGCGCATGCTCGCGAGCCATCTCCACGAGCTGGGTTCCGTTCGTCGCCTGCGCCACCACCACGAAGCCGGATCGCTCCAGCAGACTCGCGATGCTTTCCCGGAGCAGGATGTCGTCGTCCGCGAGGATCACCCGCGATCGGGTGTCAGCCATCTGACCATGCCGTTTTGACGGAGACGCCACCGCTACAACGATAGTCGCGATGCACGGTGCCGTGGACTGCTCTGGGACAATACTGCCGCGGCCTCGTCGATCGTCTGGCCCGGATTGTCAGTGGTGTGCGCGGTCCTGACGTCGTAACAGAGCCGGCTAGCGCTACGCCCAAGGTCTGTTTTGTCAGTTTGGTCGTTGACGACGGCGGGGCGCCAGTCGACTGCTCGATGAGCTCGACGGTGGCTTGGTGATGGACGTCAGTATCTGTTGCCAAAGTGGCAACGGCGCCCGCACCTGCGTTCTAGCTGGTTACGGCACAAACATGCCAGAGCTGGCCATTGCGTTCTGTGCGTCCTCCATCAGGCACGCGACCGCGGCTTGATGGTTCGACCAGCCGCTGGCGGGGCGATGCGTCGGTCGCTCGGGCCTCACGGCGGAAGCCCCCGGGGTGTGAAGCCAGGAAGACCCCACACCCCGGGGCGGGGGGAGGGAAGGGCAGCTTATGAGCCGAGTCGTACGGCGACTGCGGCACTGGCACGACGCATGCGCTCGACGGCGAGTTCCGGGTGGTCCCCGAACTCCTGCGCAACCCGTTCTTGGCAACCACGGAGACCGAGGGAGATCAGCGTGTCGTGGATCGCCTTGGCGATTTGATGGGCGTTGGGAAGCCAGGAGAACTGCAAGTCGGAGGCGAAGAGCGCCTCGCGAGCGACTGTGTCAGGCGTGAGTTCCGGCCTCGATCGTGTAGTGATTGAATCAGACATCTCGCTCTCCCACAGCAGAAGCAGTGTCGGTGTCAAACATCAGGCTGCCGTTTAGCGCGACAAAATGATCTGGGCCAATGGCACCACCTCGGCAAACCCGACTGGCGGCGATGACCCGCGGCTTCTGCGGTCGGTGAGGAACCCGTCCCAGGCTACGACCGCGTCCACACAGGTCGTATAGATCGCGACCCTGGCGGGTACTTCGGTCTCGGTATCTGGATCGTGGTAGGACAACCAATTGACGAACGAATCCCGGTCGGCATCGCCGCACCAGTAGAGTCTGTCGTCTCGACCTGGCACCGGAGGACTCGGACGAAGCATGATGACGTAGCCCGACCGAGTGTCGGTGAGGCTCATTAGTCGCCACGGCCTGCCAGCAGTGACCTGGTCGGGTGCTGGGGGCACGGGCTCGGGGGTGTCCGGCAGCCGCACCGACACCGCATCCATTTGTCTCGCCTCCTCAGGCGATGGCTTGAGGGCATCAGGTTCGCCGTTTCCGCGCGGCGAAACAATCACGCTGCGTTCCGATGTGGCGTCCCGCCACTCCGACAGCTTCGCGACATCGGACGGTCGGCCACAGAGCCGAGACTCCAGCATTGAAAGTTGCCGACCAACAGCCTCCTGATGCCTTGGTCGCATGAGGTACTTCCAACGGATCGGGTCTCTGGCCATCACGCAGATCAGACTGCCCTTCCTGGAGCGTCCGGTCAGCATGGCTAGCAATCATCTGCAGGCCCGGTCTGCCGGCATCGGGCAGTACCGGCTAGCCGGGGTGATCCGCTCTACGACGCTCCACAGGTGGACGTGAGCGCGCCAGGATGCTGACAACGCCGTGGGCGCGCGTCGACACAGAGAAGGCAACCGACGACAGCAATCTCGAACACTTCGTTGGGTACGCTCTGCCGGCCGTGACGCGCGCACGCGGTTCCGTGTCAGGGTGCGGTGAGTAGGTCGGCGACGGCGGCGGTCACGTCGTCGGACGACAGGTCGCCGAGGCCGATTACGAGGCACGGCGGCACCGTCGCACGAGACGAGCGGTGCGCGCTGATGCCGTACAGGCCGACCCGTCGGGTACGCGCGGCCGCGACGACGGCGGTCTCGTCCGCCGTGTCGGGCAGGTGCGCGACGGCGTGGACCCCGGCGGCGAGCCCGGTCGGCCGTACGCCGGGCGCATGCGTGGCGACGTCGACCAGGACGTCCCGGCGGGCCGCGTACCGGGCGCGCATCCGTCGCAGGTGTCTCAGTTCCGGTCTCGTTCGGCCGTCGGGCCGGTACCGGATACCGCGTCACCGCCGGCGCCAGCCCGGACGGTCACTGACCGATTTGCCCAGCGCCCGGTACCCTCGCCGCGTGACCGTGCTGCACTGGCCCGACCTGCGCAACGCGCGCGACCTTGGTGGTCTGCCAGCAGGTGAGGGGCGGATCAAGAGCCGTGCCCTGGTGCGCACCGACAATCACGACCGGCTCGGAGCGGCCGGGATCGCGGCGCTCGACGCCTACGGCGTAAGCCGCATCGTCGATCTCCGGTGGGAATGGGAGGCGGCGAAGTACCGCAGCCCGTTCGCCCCCGACCCCCGGTACCGCCTACGACCCGCGTTCGACGACGGGTTGGCGGACCAGTCGCCGACCGACAGCTACGGCCAGTTCGTCGATCACAGCCGCACGTGCCTCGGCGCGGTCGTCGAGGCGATCGCGGAGGCGCCGCCCGGTGCCGTCGTCGTGCACTGCCACGGCGGGCGGGACCGGACCGGCGTCGTGATCGCACTCGTACTCCGGCTCGCCGGGGTGGCGGACGCCGCCATCGCGGCCGACTATGCGCGGACACCGGAAGCATTGCACGACACGATCGCCAACACGCTGGCGCACATCGACGCGGTTCACGGGCGTGTCGAGCCGTACCTGCTCGGGGGTGGTGTCGCGCCGGCGCACCTGATGGCGGTACGCAGTCGCCTCACCGGCTGACACCGTATGGCGGGCCATCTCGGCGCCTGGTGGCGTGTGCGGCACGTACCCGGATCGCCGGGTGCGGGGCGGTTGCCGGAAGGGGGGTCGGTGTCCAGGCGGCGCAGCGTCAGGCGACACCCAGGACGGGTAGGGCGGGCGCAGGGGAAACGACCGGCGTTGTCGGGGTCGTCGGAGGCGCACCTCATCCCGTCATCTCCGCCGCCACGGGCGGTGCCGTGCCGGGCTGGCGGGGCGAGTTCGGCGGGCGCTGTGGAGATACGGCCGTCGGGTCCGGCGTGTCCGCACCGCGCGGGCCACCGCCGGGCCCGTCAGTTCGGGGCGGGTGCGGTGGAGTCGCGTACCACCAGGTCGGTGGCGAGTTCGACGTGGTGGGACTCGACCTTCTCGCCGTTGGCGAGGCGCAGCGCGGTACGCAGGGCGACGGCGCCCATCTCGCGCAGTGGCTGGCGCACGGTGGTCAGTGGCGGCGCGGCCATCCGGGCGAGCAGCGTGTCGTCGAAGCCGACGATGCTGAGGTCCTCCGGGATGCGGAGGCCACGGGAGCGGGCGGTCTCGATGATGCCGAGGGCGATCTCGTCGTTGCCGGCGAAGACCGCCGTCGGCGGTTCGGCGAGGTCCAGCAGTGCGGCGGCCACGTGTTGGCCGCTCTGGTAGTTGAACTCGCCGGACCGGACGTAGGTGGGCGGGATCCGCGCGTCCTCCGCCTCCATCGCGGCCCGGTAGCCGTGCATGCGGGCCTGGTTGCAGGCGGCGATGGCGGGTCCGCCGATGTACGCGATGCGTCGGTGGCCGAGCGACAGCAGGTGCTGCGTGGCGGCCAGGCCGCCGGCGAAGTTGGTCGCCCCGACACTGGTGACCCGGCTGTGCGGCAGGTGGAGCGGGTCGAGGACGACCAGCGGTAGGCCCGCCCGGTCCAGGGCGTTGAGGTGCGCGGCGGTGTAGACACTGGTGACGGCGATGAGTGCGCTACGGCCGGCCAGGACGAGGTCCCGGGCCCAGCGTGGACCGTGGTCCGGCTTGCTGACCACGACCGAGACGCCCAGGTCGGCGGCGGCGTCCATGACGCCTTGCAGCGCCTCGGCGGAGTACGACGTCAGTTCGCCGGCGAACTGCAGCTCGATGGTGGGGCGCTGCGGCGTCTCGGCACGGCGCTGTGCGGGGGCGACGTAGTCGTGCTGGTGCAGCAGTTGCTGGATGCGGGAGCGGGTGTGCGGCGCGACGTCGGCGCGGCCGTTGACCACCTTCGACACCGTCGCGATGGAGACCCCGGCCGAGCGGGCGACGCTCGCCAACGTGGTGCGCTTAGCGTTCGCCGGCATCCGCGTCCCCTCGCTGCACATCCACGGGTGTGGTCAGGTGCCTGTCGTGGCCGACCACGCGAGTGGTGCCGATCAAGCGTACCGTGGCCCGGCACGGGAGTTCGGCCGAGGACGTGCCGACGAGTACCTCGACCTCGCCGGGTTCGACGACCCGGCGCAGGTCACGGCCGGCGAACGCGGTCCGGTCGGCGTGCACACGGAACAGCGTCCGGGCGCTCTCGCCCGGCTCCAGCCGGATCCGGGCGAAGCCGACGAGCTGCCGTTCCGGCCGCGTCACCTGGGCGACGACGTCGCGGAGGTAGAGCTGGACGGTCGCCTCCCCGGGCCGGGTCCCGGTGTTGCGTACCCGGACCGACACGGCGAGTTCGCCGTCGGTGGGGATCTCGGTCGCGCTGGTACGCAGGTCGTCCACGTGGAACGTGGTGTACGACCTGCCGTAACCGAAGGGGAACAGCGGTGTCGGGTCGACGCTGCTGATGCCGTCGCTGTTCCCGCCGAGCGGTGGCCGCAGGTACGTTCCGGGCTGCCCGCCCGGGCCGCGGGGAATCTGCACCGGCAGCCTGCCGCCGGGCTGGACCCGACCGGACAGCACACCGGCGATCGCCGCGGCGCCCTCCTGCCCGGGCATGAATGCCTGTACCAGTGCGGCGGCGCGGGAGTGCACGTCGCCGAGGGCGTAGGGGCGGCCGGAGACCACCACCACGACCACCGGTGTACCGGTGGCGAACAGCTCCGCCAGCAGGTCGGCCTGCACGCCGGGCAACCGCAGGTCCGCGACGTCGCAGCCTTCCCCGGAGGTACCGTTGCCGAACAGGCCCGCGCGGTCGCCGACCACGGCCACGCACAGGTCCGCGTCCCGGGCCGCCTCGACCGCGGCCGTGAAGCCGGACCGGTCCTCGCCCGACGCCGCGCATCCCGGCTCGTGGACGACGGTGGTGTCCGGCAGCTCGTCGCGCAGCGCGTCCACGACGGTCGGTACGTCGATCCCGAGGGGCATGTCGGGATGGCGGGGCAGCACGTGGTTGGGGAAGGCGTAGCAGCCCATCAGGGTACGCGGGTCGGCGGCGCACGGCCCGACGACCGCGAGCCGGCCCGGCGCGGCCCGCCCCTCGCCGAGCAGCGGCAGCGCGTCACCCTCGTCGAGCAGGACGACGGACCGCTCGGCCAGCTCGCGCGCCAGGGCGCGGTGGGCCGGTGAGTTCAGGTCCGTCCCGGCCGCCGCGGCGACCGAGCCTTCGGGGGTCCAGCCGGGATCGAGCAGCCCGAGCCGGACCTTCTGGGTGAGCAGGCGGCGGACCGCACGGTCCACTGTGGACTCGGACAGCTCGCCCCGGCGGATCCGCCGTACGAGGTGTTGCCCGAAGCCGAGCGTGTCGGGCAGTTCCACGTCGACGCCCGCGGTGAGCGCCAGTACCCCGGCCTCCTCGCTGTCCGCGGCGACCCGGTGCATGGAGGCGAGGAACGCGACCGCGTGGTAGTCGGAGACGACGGTGCCGGTGAACCCCCAGTCGTCGCGCAGCAGATCGGTCAGCAGCCAGGAGTCCGCGCCCGCGGGGACACCGTCCACGTCGCAGTAGGCGTTCATCACCGACCGCGCGCCGCCGACCGCGATCGCCGTCTCGAACGGGGGCAGGATCACGTCCATCAGCTCGCGGCGACCGACCGCGGCCGGCGCGTGGTTGCGCCCGGCCCGGGATGCGGAGTACCCGGCGAAGTGTTTGAGGGTGGCGACGACGCCCGCGCCCTCCAGGCCACGGACGTAGGCGGCGCCGAGCATCGCGACCAGGTACGGGTCCTCGCCCATGGTCTCCTCGACGCGGCCCCACCGGTAGTCGCGGACCACGTCGAGCACCGGGGCGAGACCCTGGTGTACGCCCAGCGCGCGCAGGTCCTGGCCGATCGCCGTACCCAGCCGGTGCACGAGGTCCGGGTCGAACGTCGCGGCCCAGGCGACGGGTGCGGGATAGACCGTGGCGCCGTAGGTGGTGAGTCCGGTGAGGCACTCCTCGTGTACCACCGCGGGAATGGCGAGGCGGGAGCCGGAGAGGACCGTGTGCTGGAACCGGACCAGCTCGGCCGCCCCGTCCGCGACGGTCACCGGGCGGCTGCCGTACACCCGGGTCAGGTGCCCCAGGCCGTGCCGGCTGGCCTCCCGGAGCGGGACCGGGCCCGATGCCGCGGTCGCCTCGTGGATCGGTGCCACGCGCGGGATCTCGGTCGGCTCGGCCCCGGCATCCGCCGCGTAGGCCGTCTCGTTGCCGACCCAGCGGCTGCCCAGCTGCCCGATCTTCTCCGCCAGGGTCATCTCGGCCAGGAGGGCGTCCACCCGGTCCGGCACCGGCAACGCCGGGTCCTGCCACGCCGGCACGACCCCACCTGCCGATGGCGACGAGTCCGCAGTCGTCATCGTGTCCCCTCAAGCCGATGTCGATCTTTCGAAACATTTTCGAACGCCTGAAAAGGACGCAACGAGGCGATCGCCGACCAGATTACGTAGGTAGCGCGGCGGGGGCAAACGTATAGGCGGGCGGCCTTGACAGGTATAACCCCGAAACTTAGCGTAAACGCCAGCAGCATGTCGAAAAGATTTCGAGAACACTCGCGGGTGGCGCGACAGCCCGCAGTGGGACGCCCGGCACGTCAGTACGCAGCGGCATCCGAGTCTGGAGAACCAGCGTGGACACCAGAATCTCTCGTCGTACCGTCCTCGGCCTGGCCGCCGGTGTACCGGCCTCCCTGGCCCTCTCGGCCTGCGGCACGGCCGGTCCGGGTACGGGCGGCGGCACCAAGGCCACCTACTGGTACCTGAACGGGCCGCCCGGCGAGGCGGTCCGGACCGCCTCCGTGCAGCGGTTCAACAAGGCCAACCCGAACAACCGGATCGGCACGACGACGTTCCAGAACGACGCGTACAAGACGAAGATCAAGACCGCCATCGGCGCCGGCCAGGCGCCCACCATCATCTGGGGCTGGGGCGGCGGGACACTGCGAACGTACGCACAGGCCGGTCAGGTCGAGGATCTCACCTCGTGGTTCGACCAGAACGACGCGGTGAAGAAGCGGCTGTTCCCGTCCTCGTTCGGCGCGGCCACCGTCGACGGCAAGCTCTACGCGATGCCGTGCGAGACCGTGCAACCGATCGTCCTGTTCTACAACAAGAAGGTCTTCGACAAGGTCGGTGTACGGCCGCCGCAGTCGTGGGACGACATCATGGCCCTGGTGCCGAAGTTCACCAGGAAGGGCATCGCGCCGTTCGCCCTCGGCGGCCAGTCCCGCTGGACGAACATGATGTGGCTGGAGTTCCTGTTCGACCGGATCGGCGGCCCTGAAGTCTTCCAGGCCGTCTTCGACGGCGAGAAGAACGCCTGGTCCAACCCGGCCGCCATCAGCGCGCTGACCAAGCTGCAGGACCTGGTCAAGGCCGACGGGTTCATCAAGGGCTTCTCCTCGATCACCGCGGACTCCAACGCCGACCAGGCGCTGCTGTACACCGGCAAGGCCGCGATGATGCTGCACGGCTCCTGGTCCTACGGCATCCAGCAGGCCAACGGCGGCAACTTCGTCCCCAACGGGTCGCTGGGGTTCATGAACTTCCCGCCCGTCGAGGGCGGCAAGGGCGACCCGAGCAACACCGTCGGCAACCCCGGCCAGTACCTGTCCATCTCGTCGAAGGCCAGCGCCGAGGCGAAGGCCGTCGCCAAGAAGTTCTTCGCCACCGGCGTCCTCGACGACGACGAGATCAAGCAGTGGATCGGCACCGGCGGCGTACCCATCGTGTTGGGTACGCAGGCGAAGCTGTCCGCCTCCAAGGACGCGCCCTTCCTGACGTTCGTCTACGACATCGCCAGCAAGGCCAAGACCTTCGGCCAGTCCTGGGACCAGGCGCTCAGCCCGACGGCCGCCGAGACGCTGCTGGACAACATCGCCAAGCTGTTCCAGCTGTCCGTCTCGCCGAGGCAGTTCGCCACCAACCTCAACGCCGTCATCGGAAAATGAGCACGCACACCGGGCACCGATCCCGGCGCGGCCACGGCGGCGTACTGCCGTGGCTGGCCGTGCCGGCGTTGGTGTTCTTCGTCGGCTTCGCCGTCGTCCCGCTCGTCGGCGTCCTCGGGCTCAGCTTCACCACGTGGGACGGGATCAGCGCCATCCACCCGTCCGGGCTGACCAGCTGGCGGACCGTACTGACCGACCCCGGGCTGCCGCACGCGCTCTGGGTGACGTTCGAGGTGATGGCCGCGTCGTGGGCGGTCCAGACGCCGTTGAGCCTGCTGCTCGGCACGTTCCTCGCCGGAAGCCAGCGGTACCGCGCCGTGCTGGCCGTCGTCTACTTCGTTCCGTTGCTGCTCAGCTCGGCGGCCATCGCCATCGCGTACAAGGCGCTGCTGGACCCGAACTTCGGGCTCGGCGCCGGGCTGAAGATCGGGTGGCTCAGCCAGGACTGGCTCGGCCGGCCCGGGCTCGCCTTCGGCCTCGTCGTCTTCGTCGTCTCCTGGCAGTTCATCCCGTTCCACTCGCTGATCTACCAGGGGGGCGTCCGGCAGATCCCACGGTCCCTCCACGAGGCCGCGCAGCTCGACGGCGCCGGGCGTGTCCGCCAGTTCTTCAGCATCACGCTGCCGCAGCTGAAGTACACGGTCGTCACGTCGTCGACGCTCATGGTGGTCGGCTCGCTGACCTTCTTCGACCTCATCTTCGTCCTGACCGAGGGTGGCCCCGCGGGCGCGACCCGGGTCCTCGCGCTGGACATGTACAAACGGGGCTTCCAAGCCAACCTGATGGGGCCGGCCAGCGCCATCGCGGTCATCCTCGTCCTCACCGGCCTCGCGCTCGCCCTGCTGCTGCGCCGGCTCGGCGGGCGCGACGCCGCGGAGAGCCAGTTGGAGGGTGCCTGACATGAGCGCCACCCTGACCACGCGACCGCGGGATGCCGCCGCCAGCCAGCGCCGGCAACGCCGGACCGGACCGCGCGTCCGTCAGCGCAACTGGCTCGGCGGTCTCGCCGGATGGCTCTGGCTCGCCGTCGTCGTCGTCCCCCTCTACTGGATCCTCATCACCAGTCTCAAGGCCCAGAGCAGCTACTACGCGGGCAACCCGCTGCTACCACCGGGCGACCCGACACTGGACAACTACCGGATGGTGATGGGCTCCGACTTCGTCCAGTACTTCGTCAACAGCGTCGTGGTCACCGTCGGCGCGGTCGTTCCCGCGGTCGCGGTCTCCTTCATGGCCGCGTACGCGATCGTGCGGGGCTGGCAGCACCGGTTCCTGCGTGTGGTGAACGGGCTGTTTCTCATGGGTCTGGCCATTCCGCTGCAGGCCACCGTCATCCCGATCTACCTGATCATCATCCGGCTGCACCTGTACGACAGCCTGCTGGCACTGATCCTCCCGGCGATCGCGTTCGCCATCCCGCTGTCCGTGCTGATCCTGGCCAACTTCATCCGGGACGTACCCAAGGAACTGTTCGAGTCGATGCGCGTCGACGGCGCCACCGAGTGGACGACGCTGTGGCGCCTCACGGCACCGCTGACCCGACCCGCCATCCTCACCGTGACCATCTATAACGCACTGACGATCTGGAACGGGTTCCTGCTGCCACTGATCCTGACCCAGAGCCCGACCCGGCGGACCCTGCCGCTCGCCCTCTGGACCTTCCAGGGCCAGTACAGCGTCAACGTCCCCGCCATCGCCGCCTCCGTGGTGCTGACGACGCTGCCGGTCGTCGTCCTGTACACGTTCGGCCGACGCCAGCTCCTCGGCGGGCTCACCGCCGGGTTCACCCGCTGACCCGGTCCGTTCCTCGGTTGTGTCGTCTCGCGGCGTCGGGCCGCGACCGGGAGCCGGAGCCGGGGTACGGCGTCAGTCCGTCACAGCGCGGCGACTGGCGACGGGGTCTGCCGGCGCGGTCCGGCGCCGCGAGCTGATCCCGCGGGCCTGTTCGACCGACGGATTCTGCCTTCGTGCTGTCGGCTTGCAGGACAAACGCAAACGAGATGACGTGTGCGGCGTCGGCCGGAAGCGAGGAGTGGTGCGTCAGGACGGCCTCTGCCAGCCACGTCGCTGTTCACGAGTCGCCCATGCTGAGGTAGGAGGCGATGATGCGGCAGCAGCGCTGCCATTCGTCCGCCTTGGCCAAGGCGGTGGTGATTACCGCGTGGTCGCTGAGCGCACGCTGGTCCTCTGGATGGCCTCCAGCCTGAGAAGAGGAGGCGTGTGGATCGACGCGAACCGTCAACGGCAGGTGCTCGCCAACCACCGTCAGAAACTCGCGGTCAGCCGACGTCAGACCACCGACGACCTGGACGTCCAGGCCGTGGGGGTAGCGGTCGGCCAGCGGCCAGGCGACGTTACGCCACTCGCGAAGGCACCGCTTCTTCGTGTAGTTGCCGCGACAAGCACGTTGCCGCGGTCCGCCGACCCGTCAGGTGCCTCGGTGCCTCGCCTTGAGAGCCGTCTCCACAAACGCCGGGCGCGAGGCCGGCCGCCAGGAGGCATCCGTTCGCGCCGGGTGTGTGCGGGGCGGGAGTGGCCGTCTCACGGCACGTCCCATCACTCGGGCCCGAGCTGGCGCGTCTGACTGCACCGGCGCGAGCATCTGACTCGGCCGGACGATCTAGCACCACCACCACGTCGCCGTGGACGCCAGCCCGCGCCCGGGTCAGGAATCCCCGTCACGGCAAGGAGATCAGCGTGGCTGCACCGACTGGATCTGTGTACTTCCGCTGCCGCTGCCAACTCGCCGACGGCCGCGTCTGTCCCGCGACGGATCGCGGCGAGCGCCTCGTCGATGGTTTCTGCCAGCGCGGCGCGGGCCTCGCGCAGACCGGCGGAGCCGGCCGGATCGGTCCGGACGCGCCGCGCGTATCGGGTCAGCAGCGACCGCTCCGGCCGGTCGATCGCCGCCACCGCAGCGCGTACCGCGCCGGGCGCCAGCAGCCCGCGGGCTCGGGCCGAGCGTCGCGTTAGCCCGCCTGGCTCGGAAATCGGTGCCAGGCCCGCGGCATGATCGGCTAGGGTCGCCGCCATGTGCTACCTGTTCGTCCGCGTGCGGACTGCCTGACCCGCGCGCCGTCGCCGCGCGACGGCCCCAGCCGGGACGTCCCGGTCTCACCGTCCGCAGGTATCTCGGCTTTGCCGCCTCGGCCGCCTCACCGGCCTGACGCATCACCATGCCTTCAGCGGGTGAACCGCGGTGCACGCCGCGCACCCATTTCCTATCGGCTTCGGCGGCGCCCCGCACGGCACCGAGCCGGTGCCTGCCGCGCCCCACCGGACATTGGACTGACCCTCATGCGATCTGACCCGTCCCGCCCGCGTCCCGCCCGCGCCTCGAACACGACCTTTGTGCTGGTGCACGGTTCCGGCTCCAGTTCGTTCCTGTGGACGCCCGTCCAACGCGAACTGGCTCTGCTCGGCCATCGCAGCTACGCCGTCGACCTGCCCGGACACGGCCTCGATGCCCAGTACCCGGTGGCGTACCAGGCGCCGCAGGACCTCGACGCATGGGCAAACGAGCCGTCGACGCTGGCCACAGTCACGCTGCAGGACAACGTCGATGTTGTCGTCGACGTCGTGCGACGGGTCGCCGACCACGGCCCCGTGGTACTCGTCGGCGCGAGCCTCGGCGGAACCACCATCACCGGCGTCGGCAACACCATCCCCGACCTCGTGAACCACATCGTCTACGTCTCCGCCTGGTCCTGCATACAGCGGGCAAACCCGGTCGAGTACATGCCGGAGCCCGAGTTCCGCGACAACCTTCTGGCTCCGCTGGCCGCACTGAACGTCGGCGATCCCGCCGCGCTCGGCGTCGGCCGGGCCAACTACCGCACCGCCGACCCGGCCATGCTCACCGCGCTCAAAGCGGCGATCATGGCAGACGGCACCGACGAACAGTTCCGGGCGTTCCTGAACATCCTCCAGCCCGACGAGTCGCTCGCGGTCATGACAGGCGACGCGCGCGGCCACGCCGACACCTGGGGCACTATCCCCCGCACGTATGTCCGGCTCACGCAGGACCGGTCGCTGCCGGTAGCGATGCAGGACCGGCTCATCGCCGAGGCCGACGCGCTGACCCCCGACAACCCCTACAACGTGCACAGCCTGGCCACCAGCCATGTCGGGTTCGTACTCGACCCGGCCCGGCTCGTCGGCATCCTCGATCGCCTGACCGCCTGATCCGGGCCTCGCCGGCGGGGCAGCAACCGTATGCCCCGCCGGCGACAGAGCGCCAGCGCGTCTGGAACCCTGCTGCGTCAGCTCCGAGGCAAGCACGCTTCGGTCGCCGGGAGCACGTCAGTTCGGGTCTGCGCCGCGCCAGAGTCAGCGAGCGGGCCACGGCCAGAGCCGCTCGGCCCGAGCAGCGGCCGGCCGAGCGAACTGTGCCGGCGGTCCGGCTCCGCGCGCCGGGGATGGAGGACGACAGCGTCGCGGCCGTGGGGGGCGAGTTCGGGCAGCACGGCGAGGATCGCGTCGACCGCCGGACGGGGTGCGGGTCATCGTGCCTTCCGGTCAGCTGGTCGTGAACTGCCCGCAGCGAAGGGGCCGGCCCGCACAGAACCCTCCGCCGTGACCTACCCGCATCGGAGGGCCCCGGCGCGTGCAGGTCCCGGCCCCGCCGACCCGACGTCGATTACCCGCGCCGGATCCTGCGACATCCAGTCCGGCTGACGGGCGTACGCGGCTTGATTCGACTCCCCGCAGGATCCGATCACATCCTGTTTCGCGGCTACGGCGTGACGATCGGGAAGTCGAGGTCGAAGTCGTCGATCAGCCCGGCCAGCGTGGCGAGGACCGTTTCGTCGCCGTCGAGGCTGACCTTCCCGGCCTTGGCGAGTTTGATGCCGTCGCCGGGGTGGAGCAGGATGCCGACGAGTCCGGCTTTCGGGCCGGTGATGGTCAGCTGCGGGTTGGGGGCGGCACCGGGTCGTGCGTTGACTACTCCGCGGGTGATCGACATCGTCCAGGGCTGGTCGCCGGTGTCCCCGTCGGTGAAGACGAGATTGATGTGCAGGTCTGCGGTGGCGGCTTCGGGGCCGTTGAGGTGTACGGCGACGAAGTCGAACAGGATGTCGATCGGCATGGCCAGAACGGTGTCGGGGCTCACGGTGGTGAACGGGGCAGCCTGAACGCCGTCGCGTAGTTCGAGTGCGGCGGTGAGGAAGATGCCGCGCCACTGTGGGCCTTCGGCCTGGTAGCCCATCTGCTCGTACGCGTCTGCCTGGAGGTTCCTGGCTTCGCTGTTGCCGGGGTCGGCGAACACCAGGTGGTGCAGGATCTGTGTGGCCCACCGATAGTCGGCGGCGGCGATCGCGCGGCGCCCCTCCGCGAGGATCGCGTCCGCGCCGATCATGGCGACGAACCGTTTCGCGGTCTCGACCGGCGGATGCGGGTGCAGGCTGACCGGATCGCCGTCCCAGAGCCCGAGTTCCTTGGCGAACACGGCGCGAACGTCGTGGTGCAGCGTGCCGTGGTAGCCGCGATTGACCCAGTCGCGGCCCAACTCGTCCGGTAGTTCGATGACCTCCGCCGCCTCCAGCGGCGTGTAGCCCTTGTTCGCCAGCCGCATCGACTGGTCGTGGATGTACTTGTAGGTGTCTCGCTGAGATTCCAAGAACGCCGCGATGTTCTCCTGGCCCCAGACCGGCCAGGTGTGCGGACCATAGTGGACCTCGGCCTCGTCGCCCCACCGTTGCAGCGTCTCGTCGAGGTAGCGGGCGAAGTTGCGGGCGTCGCGGGTACGCGCCCCGCGCAGGGTTTGGATGTTGTGCAGCGTGTGGTTGGCGTTCTCCGCGCAGGTCAGTGCTTTGAGCTGAGGGATCCAGATGTGCATCTCCTCCGGTGCTTCGGTGTCCGGCGCGTAGAGGAACTCGAACTCCAACCCGGCGAGCTCGCGCTTGGTCCCGGTCGTCGTGATCGGGTCGGTCGGTGAGAGATAGGAGATCACGGGGGCGCGGGTGGAGATGATGCCGATGCCGCAGCCCACCGCGCCGGTCGGGTCGATGTCGAGCAGCCCACCGAAGGCGTAGAACGCGCGCCGGGACATGGCGTTTCCGGCAATGACATTCTCACCGATCGCGTACTTGTCGAAGGAGGCGATCGTGCCCGGCGCGATGATCGGCACCTTGCCCGATGCGACATCGGCGGGATCGACGACACCCTTCACCCCGCCGTAGTGGTCGATGTGCGTGTGGGTGTAGATCACCGCAACCACCGGCTTGTCGCTGACGTGCTGACGGATCAGCGCCATCGCCTGCCGCGCGGACTCCACCCCGCTCATACAGTCGATCACGACCAGGCCGTCCTCACCCTCGACCACGGTCAGGTTCGCGATGTCGTTGTTGCGCGCCTGATATACGCCGTCGGTGACCTTGAACAGCCCGCCCACCCGCATCAACTGCGACTGCCGCCACAGGCTCGGATTCACCGTGTCCGGCACCGCGGCATCGCCGGCAAGGAAGTCGAACCACGCCGGATCGAACACCGTGTGCCCGTCGACCGCACTGACCACCGGCTCCGGCCACGGCGCGATCAACCCACGATCGATGTCGACGAAGTCGCGACGGTCATCCATCGCGTACGACGCGACCGCGTCCCGATTCACCCGTGTCGTCGCCGCGGAAGCATCCTTCGCCGACCCGGCCATCTGCGACTCCCTGCATCGACGCACCAGTCCGCAGATCAGCATCGCACCGCAACCGCGACATCACTCTGAGATGCCCGAATAGTCTCCGTACCCACCAGAACACAGCCAGGATGAGCCAGTCGCCGACGCGTGAACCCGGACCGGTTCCCGATCTTCGGCGTGAAGGACGGTGACATGTCCGCTGGCTGACCCTCGGCCATGTGCCCGTCGGCGGTCACGTTGACCAGCGGCGCTGGTCGACGTCGACACAACTCGACACCGTCCCAGTAACGCCGACTACTCTCGCGCGCTGCCGAGTCCTGACGCGCGTGGACGTGCCGATCCGTACCGCTCACTCCCGCACCCTGCCGAGCAGTCCGAGAGTTGGGTCCTCGGGCACATCTCGGGCACACGGCCGATGATCATCGAACCGGTTCGAGGGATCCCGAACACACAAAACCCCAGGTCAGACTGGGTGTCTGCCTGGGGTGGAAAGTGCGCCCGGAGGGATTCGAACCCCCAACCTTCTGATCCGTAATGCCTTGTTGCTCAATTTCGTACATAGGTGCGACAAGCAGACCCTAGAGGGAGTCAGCCTAGAGGACATGTGCCGAGTAGTGCCGCCATGCATGCCGCGCTATGCCAGGGTCACCAGGCGGTCCGAGACCCTCTCGGGCACATCTCGGGCACACGCGTGGGCCGTAAACCGAGTGGACCGACGGGCTCACCACCGACGACGACGATGACCACGTGGTTCTCGGCGCCAGCATGATCACCAGCGGGGGCGGGGCCTGAACGGCGACATGGTCGGACTGAAGCGTTATCCGGCCTTCCGCTGGGGCAACAACGCCGACCGCGAGGCGCACACCGACGCGCTCATCCGCGCGGACACGTCCTTGAGGATCACGCTGACCATCAAGGGGTCAGCGTGGGGGCTCACGCCTACCAGTACGGCGCAGGCGACGGCCTAACGAGCGTCTTGCGGTGGAGAAAATCCATTCGGCTCGGCCTGTTCGAGATCGTGATGAAGTATCAGCACGCCCGTCCGAGCTAGGCAACAGTCGGTCCCGGATGGACTCAGTCGTGCTATCAGAAAAGCCTAATGGGTGCCCAGCGGTGCGTCACGTGAAACTATCGACCGTCAGTTTCTAAAATCAACCAAACGATCGCCAATACCGGATCCGAAGAATGTCGCCGACGAGCTTTCCAATGAAATCAGCCTGCCAACCCGTATCACTCAGATACACATATCCGGGGCTATTGTTCATCGTCGGAATAAACACAGCGTACGTTACGGTACCACTCGCAATGACCGACAGGACAAAGATGAACCCGCCAATGAGGATGGTCCAGACGAACCCTTTCGCGCCACTAAATTGACTACCGACAATGCCAGCAATCGCCACGACTAGCCCGACTATAACGAGACGCCCAGCGACGACATAGACGACGTATTCGGATTGTTTTCGAAGCTCAGACGCGAGGTCGTAATCTACCATGGATAGTCCAGCTCATAGACAATTTCCGTGTAACTCATACCAGCGGAGCCAATACTGTCTCCGGCAAATCCTCCCGCGTTCAGGCCCACAGTCGCAGTCTCCCCACTGACCGTGGCACTCGCATCGGCATCGAGATCGGCCTTCCCACCAACGTCAACATACGGTGCCCAACCAACTTGGTCATCAATACCACCATTAGAGTAAGCGACACCACCCGTGACACCAACACCGCCGCCAGGACCCGCACCGATTGCAACCGTCTTGAGCAACGCTATTTTATCCTTTCCAGCCACGACACAGTAGGTGACCGTCCCGGCAACCTACGCTTGCGCCGCACCGGTTCCACATGCGCCGTACATGTTTATCCCTGGCCAGAAGAATACCGGCGGTACCCCATCGCACAGTGCGGTGCATTTTCTGTCGTCGTCAGTCCGCGCTGTGTTCGCGGCTGGCCGCTTGGGCTGCGAAGGCCGTGGGTCGTTGAAGCCGAAGCTGGTAGGTTGTCGGGTTGTTGAGCGCGTAGGCGTAACCGTTGATCTGTTGCGGAGACCGCACCGAGGAGATTGGATCGTCAGAGATGAAGCGGCCGTTGGCGGGGTCGTATTCGCGAGCGCCGAGGTGGGTCAGCGCGGTCAGGTCCTGTTGACCGTTGAGGTAGCCGCGAGTGGTGGGGCCAGGTTTGGGGGGTTGTGCCGCGAGGGTTGCCGAACGGGTCTTGGCGGCGCCAGGTGGTGTCGTGGGCGAGGGAGTCTTCGATGCTGATCTGTGCGGTGCCGTGGGTGTCGTTGATGAGCCAGGTGTATGTGCCGCCGTCCTGGCGGACGGCGAAGGTTTGGTCCTGGTAGCTGTAGTAGCGAGTGCGGGTGGTCTTGTTCGCGGTTGGCTCGTAGTGGATTTCTTGGTCGGGGGGATCGTGGTTTTCGTTTCGGTGAGTCGGCGGGTCGCGTCGTCGTGGGCCCGGCTCTGGCTGACGTAGGTGAGTGCGGTGCCGTGATAGGTGACGGTTTCCAGCTCGCCGAAGTTGGCGTAATTGGTCTGCGTGACGTAGTGCGGGATGGTGCTGTCGCTGGTGGCCAATTCACCAAAGACTACGAACAATGCGAGGATGTGATTGGCCTTTGGGCCGCAATGGCGCCGCCGCCCCTTTGACGGAAGGTACAGAAATGGCGCCCACTTGCAGCAGAATAAGGTCCCATCATACGTTCACAGCCACCAAGTGTCTGGAACCTAGGGGGTAGGTTGGCCGATTTCGGGGCCCAGCTTCGTCGCTTTGCGCGACTTGGCGCAGGACTCGAGCCCCAGTTCCCTGGACCCGTGAAGCGGCACTAAGCCTAATGCTGGATGAAGCCTGAACGAAGTTCCGAGTCCCCAACATCTCCCGCAATCCAGCTGGAGACAAGTCTCCTCCTCATTCTCCCCATATCGGGGAACGCCTCTCGGAAGGAGCGAAAAAATAGACCCGACCTAGCCGAGACATACAGGCCCTCATCTCGGACCTGGATCAAAACTTCCGGAATTGACAGACCCGTCGAATTCAAGTGGATCATCTCGTCTAAATCATCATCAAATAGCGACCTCGGATTTATCTCGACACCGTACGCCTCGCGGAAATCAGCGCAAAACTTCCGAGAGGCATAGGTCGGCGTCCGCCGAAGCCACCATCGATCTTCAGGGAAGCCAGGAAAGGACTCGCACGTCAGAACTTCTCGCGCTCGCGAATCAGCCGCTTCAATCTTCTCGAACATGCGCCGGGCAACGCCATGACCTGCCGCTTCAAGCACCGGAAGGACCTCGGCGAGCTGTGTTCGCAGCGTCAGATCGTTGTTGTAGTCATCTACGTCCCACGGGAAGCCGGCAAGACAGTCTTCTGCAAAGTCCTCCCAGCGCCTCAGCGCTTCGGTTGGTTTGATCGCCCTTCGCCAACCCGCCTCCAAGAACAACCTGGAGAACTCTTCACCAAGACCGACAGAGGCTCCCGTCGAACTCTTATCGACCACTTTCATTCTCCATGTAAGCCAGCGGATTATCCGGCCGGAAGAAGTTTGTTATCTTACCATTCTGCATGATTCCGAGCCGCCCCGTTGAGGTCTCCAGGCGGAGGATTGCGCCATCCCCAGAGCGAATAACCTCTCTGACATTGGGAGTCTTAGGTCCACACATCAGTCCACATGCATCTTGCCGATACCGATCGAATCCATCGAGCCCATCAACCTCATGCTGATATTCCGGCATATCGGGGCCTTCACCGGGACGCTTCCCATCCCCAAACACATGCTTGTCGTATTTCTCGTCAATCTTGGTCATATCCCAGTTGCAGTTATGGACCAAGACCGGCGTGGTCCCCGCCAACACATAGTACGTGTGGGTGTGGTTGATCGTGAGGTCAAAGGTGGTGTCGGTGCGGGTGTAGTGGCGGACGCCGACGATAGCGACGGTGCCATCGGATGTTTGTAGGCGGTGGCCTGACTTGATGCTGGCAGCTTCCGCCCAGTGGTGGGTGGTGGCGTCCCAGATGCGGTGGTGGCGGGTGGTGGTGAGGGTTTCGGGTCCGTGGGGTGTGATGAGGGTGATGTCGACGAGGTCGCGGTCGGTGGTGGTGACGATGATGCCGTCGACACGGTGGGTCTGGTCGTGGTGGGAGTCGGGGTCGGCGTTGCGGATCTTGTCGCCGATCTTGATGTCCTCGATCGGTTTGCTTGATCCGTCGGCGAGTTCGACGTGGGTGCCGGTCGGGAAGCTGTGGGCGCAGCCAGCGGCGACCTTCTCGGCGGAGCTGCCGGCGTCTTCGGCACCGGCCTCGGCGGCTTGTTTGACGGCCTTGCCGGTGTCCTTGGCGGCGGCTTCGCCGACGTCTTTGGCGCCGTCCTTGGCGAGTGCCTTGGCTGCGGTCTTGACCGCGGTCTTCGCGGCAGCTTTCTCCAGGGCGGGAGCTGCCGCTTTGACTGCGCCCTTGATGACGACCTTGACGACGAGTTTTCCGCCGATGCTGACAACCTTGCCGATGGGCAGCACACCGAGCGCGGCCGAGCCACCGGAGATCGCAGCGTTGGTCCAGTCACCTTCGGTGGCATACCAGACGGCGTTGGCGGCGTCGGCGACGGTGCCCACGACAGGGATGTAGCCGACGATGTCGAGTAGCCGGTGGCCGTTGGCGGCGGCGCCGTGGCTGACGCTCTTGTCAGCGGCCCACGCACGGTTGAGCGGATAGACCTCGTTTTGCCACCACGTCCCGCCAACAAGCGCGTTGATGAACTCTTCCGACGGCGTGCTGCCAAAGTTGGACGTCAGCAGGAGCCCAGACGGGTCAGCATGGGTGACGGGGCTGTTGTTGGCGTAGGCGTACCCGTTGAGCTGCTGCGGGTTGCCGGGGTCGAGCAGCGGGTCGGCGGACAGGAACCGTCCGAGACTCGGGTCGTACTCGCGCGCACCGAGCAGGGTCAGGCCAGTGTTGCTGTCCTGGACTCCCCCGGCGTAGCCGCGGTCACCGATCCAGGAAGGCAGGGTGGATCGGTTGTCGCCGAACGGGTCGGTGTAGCGGTGGGTGGCGGTGAGGGTCTTGGCGTCGATCTGGACGTTGTTGGTGCCGTTCGGGTCGTTGACGAGCCAGGTGAGTGTGGTGGGTGAGCGTACGGCGACGGTGTCGCTGCCGCAGGTGTAGTAGCGGATGGCGGTGGTGCCGGCGCCGTTGGTGTGCAGTTGGGTGCCGTCGGGCAGGTAGAGGGTCGCGGAGCTGTCGGGGTCGTGGCGGATGAGCAGGGTGCCGGTGGCGTCGTAGATGTAGCTGGTGTTGCTGCCGCTGGCGGTGGTGAGGCTGTCGAGGGTGCCGTCGTCGTTCCAGGCAAGCGTTTCGGTGTCGCCGCCGATGGTGCGGGTCTTGGTGTGGCCGGAGGCGTCGTAGGTGAAGCTGCTCTGTTCGGTGGCGGTGGATCCGTCGCCGACGCTGGTGCTGGTCAGGGTGGACTGCAGGGTGTGGGGCTGCGCGCTACCCGAGGTCGGGTAGGTGGAGGTGACGGTGGTGTCGCCACCGGCGATGTGTTTGACCAGCTGGGTGCGGTTGCCGGTGTCGTCGTAGCTGTAGCTGTGCCAGTACGCGGCCGGCCCGCCGAGATCAGAGGTGCTCGCGGGCAGGCTGGTGCAGTCCCCCGGCGTGAGACCGTCAGAGCCGGCGGCCTTCGGTGTCCAGGCTTCGGCGAGGCGGTCGAGGTAGTCGTAGCGGTAGCACTGGGTGTCGAGGTCGCCGCCGGTGTAGTCCGTGGAGGTGGTGACCTCACCAGCATCGTCGTAGGTGTAGTGCAGGTCGGAGACGTTCGACTTGTTGGTCGGGGCGGATGTCACGCGGGTCAGCCGTTGTGTGCCGAGCTCGTAGTTGTAGACCTGAACGAGTTGGCTGCTGTACGGGCCGAGGCGGCGTTCGGCGACGGTGCCACTGGGGTTGAACTGGGTGCCGTAGACGTAGAAGCTCAGCGCCGACCAGAGCTGGGACAGGTTGCCCAGCTTGTCGTAGTCATATTGGATCTTCTCCGACTTCAGTCCGCCGACGGCGGGGACCGTCATCGAGGCGAGCATGCCGGCGGGGTTGTAGGTGTAGCTGTCGCTGTAGGTGCCCGCGAGACCGGTCTCGTTGTCCGGGATGGTGACCGAGCTGCCGGTGGCACGGCCGGCGGTGTCGTAGCCGGTGACGGCCTGGGTGTAGGCGTGGCCGTCGTGGTAGCTGGTGGACGAGGTGGGCAGACCGAGTCCGCCTGGCAGGGTGTCGTAGGTCCAGCCGGCGAGCTGGGTGCCGGTGGTGGTGCCGTCGAAGGCACCGGTGCGGCGACCGAGCTTGTCGTAGGTGTAGGCGATGGTTGTGCCGCGGGCGTCGGTGGTGGAGCTGACCTGGCCGGCGTTGTCGTATGCGGTGGTGGAGTGGCCGGTGTCCGGGTCGTCGGCGCTGGTCTGGTATCCGCGGGGGTCGTAGCCGTAGGTCCAGATGTTGCCGGAGGAGTCGGTAACTGTGGCGAGTTTCCCGGCCGGGGTGTAGGTGTACTTGGTGGCGTCGTAGGCGCCGGCCGGCGTGCCGCCGTGGTACTGGCGCAGCTCGGTGGTCTGGCCGCGGGCGTCGGTGATCGCGCTGGTCGCGCTGGCACCTTCCGGTGGGGTGACGTCGGTCCGGTCCGCACCGGGGTAGGCGGTGGTGGTGCGCCACCGCTCGTCCATGCCAACCAGGAAGATCGCGGCGGTCTGCCGTTCCGCCCCGTCGTACACGTACTGCGTGACCGCGGGCGTCTCCGCCTCGCCGTCCGGCGAACGAAGCGCGGTGGACGGCGCCTCGGGACGCGCGTAGGGCTGGGAGACCTGCTTGGTGAGACCCCGGTCGTCGTAGAGGGTATCCACGACGACAGCGCCGCCGGTCTCGGACGGCGACTGGGTTTGCCGCAGCCGCAGTTGGGCGTCGTAGATCTGGTAGCTGGTGACGTAGAACAGCGAGGCGGTCGCGTCGGTCTGCCAGCCGTAGGTGAGAGTCTGGGTGGTGACCGAACTGGCCGCTGTGCTGCTGATCTGGTAGGCGTACTTGACGTTGGGGTCGTCGGTGCCCTTGGTACGGCCGGGCATCCAAACCGCGGTGACCCGGCCGAGCGGGTCGTACGTCGATTCGGTCTTCCGGCCGTTCGCGTCCACTGTGGACGTCACTTCGCCGGTGCCGAGGTCGAGGGTGTTGGTGGTGGCGTGGCCGAGCGGGTCGGTGGTCTTCACCGCTGTCACCGGAACACCTGTCGCTGGCGTATAGGCCGTGGTGGTGGTGTCGCCGAGGGCGTTGGTCGTGGCCAGCGGCCGGCCGTAGGTGTCGTAGCTGACCTTGGTGGAAGTAGCGAACTTCGGTGTGGTGCCGTCCCAGCCGACCAGTCCCTCGGTGGTGGTGATGTCGCCGGTGGAGACGCTGGCGCCGAGGGCCGCCTTGTCGTAGTAGTACCGGCTGATCGACAACACCTGCACCGGGGTGGGTGTGGTGCCGCAGGCGACGGCGTCGGATTCGACCGTCGCTGCGCGGTTGAGGATCCAGTCGCTGGTGTTGCGCGCGTTATAGGTGGTGGTCGTGCACCGGTTGTCGTCGGCGGTGGTGGTGTCGCCGCGGTCGTCGACCTGGGTTGCGAGCCCGTCGTCGTTGTAGTCGGTGGTGACCCGGGTTGTGCGCCACGAGCCGTCGGCGAGCTTCGCGCGGGTGTTGACGGTGCCCGACTGCACCATCCATGCCTTCTGTGAGCCCTGGGTGGCGGTCGGGCCGTGGGTCCAGGGGTCGTTGATGGCGTCGGTGAGTACCGCGCTGCCGTTGTAGGTGATGTGTTCGCGCTGGAAGCCCTGCAACTGCTCGGAGTCAGTGATCGTGCCGCCCTGCGAGTCGGTCACCGACACCGACCGGGTTGTCCCGTCGGACTGTTTGTCGCCGTCCATCCCGCGCAGGATCCGGTACTCGGTCAGCGATGGAGTCTTGTCGTCGACGTTGCCGTGCCGGACTGTGACCTTGCCGTAGCCGCGCCACTGTGACCACGTGCGCAGGCTGCTGGGGACCATCGGGTTGTCGTCGTAGTGCCAGGCCGGCTTGTCCTGGTAGTCGTAGGTGGTGACGTCGTCGTCGGCGCCGCCGAAACGGTCTCCGAGACGAACCTCCTTGACCACGTACTTGTGGAAGTAGTCGAGCTTCTTGTCCTCGCCCGGCGGGTACCAGTAGGCGGGCATGCACAGCAGGGTGTCCGAGTCCGGAGCCGACGGCATGGTCGTGCCGACCTTGCACTGGGGATCGGAATAGCCAACCGTCAGTACTCCACCGGACTCGGTGGTGATGGCCTTGATGCGGTAGCGGATCAGAGCCGACAGGCCGTCAGTGGACGTGTCGACGCGGTTCGCCAGTTGGACCCCGTCGAAGGTGACTGGAGGCAGCGCAGCGGTGCCACCGTTGAGTCCGGTGTGGGTGATCGATTTCAGCCACAGCGGGTCGGCGTCGTTGTCGCCGACGTCGAGGAACGACTGACCGAGACTCCACGTGTTGACGTCGTTGTACTTGCTACCCGACCAGACCTGCGTGGTGATGGTGGTCAGCATCTTGCCGGTGAAGAACACCGGGGAGTACTTGTCGGTGCAGGTGGATGCCAGGCACTCCTGGTCCCACGGGGTGTCCGGCCACGAGGCGGTGTGGGAGGTGTCGCAGGTGCTGTTCGGGCTGCACCGGTCGGCGACGGTGAACGTCACCCGGTCGGCGGCGCTGGTGTCGTAGGCGTGGCCGTCGGTGAATCCGTAGTCGACCTCCTTCATCCAGCCGCCGCGGATGTAGCTGGTCTTGTCGCTGGCGACGCTGGCGCGGCCGTAGTAGCCCGTCTCCGGGGTGTATGAGTAGGAGACGGCGTTGCCGTGGGTGTCGACGACGTAGTCGAGATTCCAGCGCCACGCCTGGGTACACGACGAGTCGCTGAACGCGGTGGCGTGGCAGTCTTCGCCGGGATCGTTGCCGAACACCGGTTCGGTCCAGGTCGACTTGGTCTCCGTGTCACCGGAGGCCCAGCCGGGCAGGCGGTTACGGCCGAAGAAGTACTGGGTGCCGTCGTTGGTGGTGACCTTCCAGTACTCGCCGTCGTTGTCGCCGTTGCTGGCACCGGTGAGGTGTTCGACCCGGGAGCCGTCGTCGCTCTGCAGGTGCCACTTACCGCTCGTCGCGTCCTTGATCAGGGTGGTGGCCGAACCGTTCAGCGAGATCGTCGCGTTGTCGGTTCCCCAGCAGGCGTCTCCGGTCTTCTTGTCGGTGTTGTTCGCGCCATCGTTCTGGTCCTGCCCGCAGGACTTGTACGACCGCTCGACGTAGCCCGACCACAGGTCCCACCCGTCGCCGACCCAGGACGCCTGATTGTTGGTCGCAGCTGTCCGGCCGTCCACCGCCTGCGAGTTGTACGACAAGGCAAGCTGCGGCGACGCGCCGAACGGGGCCGCCGGCATGTCGATCGGGTACGACCAGGTGAACGCGCCGGTCTGGGGCGACACCTGCCAGGTGGCCGACGACGCCAATGAGGTCGCCGAGTAGTCCCCGCTTGCACCGGACGCGCCGGCCAGCGCCGCCACCACCGTTCCCGACGGTGCGGCAGCAACGGTCGCGGTGACCGTTTGGTCGGTGGCGTTGTTGTCGGTCGGGAGTACCTTCGCGTCCTGGCAGCCCTGCTTGGTAGGGGTCGTCAGCGCACATGCCGGGAGCTGCACCAGGCGCAGCCGCGACCCATAGTCGCCGCCGGCCGCCTTGGCGAACGCGGCGTAGTCGAGTTGAACGCTCACATCCGCGGACCTGGTGGAGTCATCGGTCCGTGTCACGGTGAAGGCGACGGCGTCCGTGCCCACCGCTGTGCGGGATGCGGTGTGTCCGAGCATCGTGACCTTGGCGCGGGAGACGGCAGGGCCTGCTGCTTTGGCCTTCTTCGGCGGGGCGCCGAGGGCTACCGGCAGCCTGCCGGCCTTCACGCGCGAGGCGGCACCGGCCGCGGGCAGGGTGACCGAGGCCGATCCTGCCTTCGGCCAGGACACTGACGGTGCGCCGGTCACCGCCTTCGTTGCTGTGACGCTGCGCCGCGCCGCTCGGGGCGTGACCGCATGCGTCGAGTACTCCTTCTCCGGACGCGCCGTCGGCGCATGCCAGGGCGGTGCAGCAACGGCCGGCAGCGCCATCAGCAGTGACGCCACCAACGACAGCACCGCCAGTACGACCAGACTCGCGCGACGCGCGCGTCCCCAGCGGATGCGACCTATCGGTAGCGGTCCAGCGAAGGTCACGCTGTCCTCCCTCATCTCGGTCGTGAACGTGACGGTGGTCCGACGGGCGGCGATGAGTCGAGCGATCACTGTTGGCTCAGCTCCCCGTACCGGTCGGCGCGGTGTCGTTCTGCTCGCCCGCCGAGTACATCTGCGCGATCTCCAGGCCGGGCACGGCCCGCTGGTGGACACTCACGTCGTCGATCTGGCCGCCCCAGAAATCGGCGGGGACGCTGCGAGACAGTGCCCGCCCGACCCGAAGTGGTCCCGCGGAGCCGAAGGTCTGGTCCGCCGGCAGAGTTGTCGTCGCCTGCAGCTCGCCGTTGACGTAGAGACGCAACTCGCGTGTGCCATCGGCGTTGACGACGGCGACGCCGGCCAGGAAGGTCCACTCCTCGAAGCTGGGTGCCACAAGATCGGCAGGCGGGTTGGCCGGGTCCGGCCATGCGCCGTGTACGACGTCGGTATCGGTGTCGTGGTCGCGCATCACGAACGCCCAACAGCCGCCACACTCCGCCTTCTGCGTGCGGTACTGAAGGTAGAACGAGCTGGAGTGCTCACCGTCTTGCGAAACCAGTGTCTGGAAACCGGTGTCCGCGTCCAGATACGCCCAGGCCGTGACCGTGAAGCTACGGGTCGTGTCCAGGACCGACACGTCGGTCGACAGGTAGCCGGTGGTGCCGTCCAAGCCGGCCGCCTGCGCGCCCACATGTCCGGGCTGCCACGTGACGCCACCCGTCGTCGTGAGGTCGTGGCCGCCCGGGATTCCCGAGTCGGGCGCCGTCGTTCCCGACGCATCGTCCATCGTCCAAGCGCCCACATCGCCGTCCACTGCGCGTACGGCAAGGCGGTACTTCACGTCGTCGCCCCGGTTACCTGCCGCGTCCACTGACTGGACGAACAGATCTTGAATGCCGGCCGCCGTGGGTGCGATCTGAATCGTCGCCACACCGTTCTGCGCGGTGACGGTGTGGTCGAGCGTTTCGGTGACCAACGACCAGCGGAAGTCGTGGGCATCGCTGTTGGAGAACGTGAAGATTCCGGCAATGCCCACCCCACCGCCGTACACCTCAGGCTGGCCGGCGAGAACCTCCGGGTACACGCATGTGCTCGCCGGATCGCTCGGATCCTCCTTCTGGCACGCCACGTCAGGAGCCGTGGGGTTTTTGTTGTCGGTCTTGAACTGGAACAGCGTCGATGACCAGTCGCTGCACCACCACGCGTCACACGCGCGCACATGCCAGTAGTAGGTCGTGTTGTTGGCGCGCGCCGTGCTCTGCGTCCACGACGCCGGATACCCGGACTTGATGTTCGTCACCGCCGTCGACGTGTACGCCACCCGGGTGGTCTTGTCCGACGCGAGCACCTCGAAGTCGACATGCTTGAGGTTGTCGCCGTCCGGATCCGACACCGTCGCTGTCAGCTTCGCCTGCAGCGACGAGGTGACCGCCGGCGACGCGCACGCCGTGTAGCAGGGGGAGATCTTCAGCCCGGTCGGATTGTTCGGCCGGTGATCCATCGTCACGGCCAACACCGGCTGGGTGCTGCCCGACATCGAGTACGTCTCCCGCGCCTGGACGTTGTCCTCGTCGCCCGAGGACAGCCGGAACGCCAGATGCAGCCAGTCGTTGTCAGCGGCCTGCTGCACCGCGTCCTTGGCGTCGAACCCGACCCACTCCCCGACCTTGACGTTGTGCTCGCCCATGTCGCGGTAGATCGTCGGCTGATCGTTCCACGTCGTCGACGTGTCCGGCGCCGAGGTGGAATAGGCGTGGATCGGATGATCGGTCGGCGAGGCGTTCCACTGGTAGTGCGAGTAGGCACGGAACTCCGCCTTCGTCACCCGCACCGTGCCCCACGAACTGAGGTTGAACTTGAACCGGATGTACGACCGCTGCTTGTAGTAGCCGCCGTTGCTCGCCTGGTACATCCCGGCGGGGGCATCCGTGCGGCCCTTGTTGTTCATGTACGCCTCGCCTGGGTACTGCGAGTCAACGTAGGTCCAGGTGTAGATCGAGGTGGACACGTCCGGGTCGACGTAGACCGGGTAGACGGTGTCCGGATCGCTCAGCACGGCAGGATCGGGTACGAGCGTCAGGCTGCCGCCGTCCTCGTCGAGCCTGGTGTCCACAGTGGAACGCTGCACTGCCAGACCTGGGCCGGCTGAGTGAACCTTCACATCGGACACCGGCGCGGTCGGGTCCGACGAGTCCCACATGAGCGCCGTCGGAGCACCGAACACGGTGTTCCCCGAACCGTCCACAGCGACCAACTGGCCAGCGTCGTTGATCGACACGGTCACACCCTCGCCAGCCACGCCCATCCGAAGAGTCGTCAGGTCCGGGTTGTCGGCGGCCTCCCGGGTCTTGACGACCAGCACCTCACCGAAGCCGTCGACCTCGGCGGTCAGCCGCAGATCCACACCCGGCAACACATCCGCGTACACGGCCGTCGAGCCATCCAACGTCGGCGCCGGCAACGCACCCGGCCACGTCAACGACAACGACTTCCCGTCCGTCGACACCGTCGCCATCGGACCTGACCCGCCGTTGGAAAAGCTCAGCCCGGCCGACGTGGACGCTGGCACCACGGCGCCGTTCGCGTCTCGCAGTAGCGTCGTGTCCACCGCCGCCCACGAGTCGTCCGACCGATGCACCCGCGCCGGCCGCGGCGTCGACTCCATCGTCAGCGTTCCGTCCGGTTCGGCGAACGTCTGCGACGTCTCTGCACGCTGCGACACGATCTCGACCCGCTTGCCCGTGCGGTGCGCCGTCTGCATCGCCTCGATCTGATCCGCCGGCGCCTGAGGACCCGGCTCCTCCGCCGGCACCACCGTCGTGTCTCCCGGCGCGGTGAAGCCGGGCTCGGTCAAGGAGACGACCGACACCAGCGACGCACTCAACGCCAGCACCACCGACGCCGCGAGCGCACGCGGCCACGACACGCCAGCCACAGGAACCTCCACGAAGGCCACCAGGAGGCACCCAGACAGCTCCTGGCCAGCGACGGAGGAAACTAGCGCAAGATCACCGGCCAGGGAAGATTCCTTACAGAAGCGGTTGACCAAACCGGACGCAACTACCGCACAACAACTCCCGGCTTTGACAATGCGTTATGAACATGAGCCAACACGGTCTGTGCCCGATGTCACAGCCAACCTGAGCTCACCGAGCATGGGCCGATCCTGCAGGCCACCCCGCTTGCAGGAGCCATTAGCGCTCACCACCGACAACTGGGTGAGCCTTCGCATCCAAACTGGCCGGAGGTGGTGCGTCGCGAAGCGATCGGTCTCGAACATGCCAGCCATATGAACGGCCAGCCACGCTCCAGTCCCGGTTCTCCCGCCCGGCGAGCCACGGTGCCCCCGATCGCCCTCGGGATCGGATGGACGGCGAGTGGATCAAGCAATCGGCCGAAGGAACGATATGTGCCGCCGAATCGGACTGCTAACGTTCCGTCGCCCGACAGGCCGCACATGATCGCTTTCCACGCGTGCTGGCCGCTTCTTTCCTGGGAGTCAACCACCGTGGATCTGTCTGCCCGTAAGACATTTCGGGCCGTATTGGCCGGCTGCCTGGTCATTGCCATGGGTGCGTCCGTCGAGTTCACCCCGTCGTCCGCTCGGGCGGATGACGGGGTGGCCGAGGTCGCGACGTTCCAGCCGGAGGCGCCGAGTGACTCGGCGCAGGACGTCGTGGTCATGGGTGGCGCGACCGGGTTCGTCCACCACCGACAAGATGCTGATGGTCCACAGTGGACGGATTACGTGACCGGCGCATCGCACGGGTTGCCGTGGCTGGCCGGCGTGGCTGACACCTCGGTTGTCCCCGGCGGCGGAGACACGATCGTGGTCCTGGGCGCCGGTGCGTTCACGGTGTACAGACCGAACGGCGACACGGTGGGCACGTACCAGGTCCCGGACGGATTCACGTTGCGTGGCGTGACCGCGAACGGGACCCGGGCGCTGGTTATCCGGCCCGCGGGTAACTCGCTGCCGGCGGAGGTGCGTCTGCTCGACCTGGCCGCCGGTGGCGCCGAGGTCCCGATCACCGGCGTGCCGGATGGAGCGACGGTGCTGCCGTTCCTCGTCGCGGTCGATGGCGGAACCCATGCGGCCGTCGGATTCCGTCGCTCGGGGGCGCCGCCGTGGGTCGCGTTGATCGATATGACCAGCGGCGCCGCCACGCAGGTACCGCAGGTCCCGGCCGGCGCGCAGAAGCTCTTCCTGACCGGGACCGATCTCGGCTGGGCGATGGCCTCCGGCACCGACTACCTCGTCGGTGCGACAGCCGAGGCCGCGGCGCTGGACGGCACTGCCGGCACGCCGCCACCCGCGATCACGCTGCCAACCACGTCGTACGTGCTCGCAGCGGTCGGCGGTCATCTACTGGTCGGGAAGCCGTCCTCGTACGGGTCGACGCCGACCGTCGTCGACTACCCGTTCGCGGGCGGCGCACCGACGACTGCCCTGGCGTACGCACCGGGTATGCCGGTGGTGGCCGCGGACGGCACCGTGATCGTCGTGGGCGGCGCGGACCCGTCCTCTGCCGCCGTCCACCGGTACGCGGCAGATGCCGACGGTGCGGTAACCGGGCGCACGGTGCTCGACCTGCCGCCGGTGACCCCGACCAACGCCGGAGTCACCCTGGCTCACGGGTATCTGCGGCACGTCGAGGGCATTGCGCAGCTCGACGGCAGCAC
Source organism: Actinocatenispora sp. (assembly GCA_036503555.1). Classification (GTDB taxonomy): domain Bacteria; phylum Actinomycetota; class Actinomycetes; order Mycobacteriales; family Micromonosporaceae; genus Actinocatenispora. Next base: position 85,800 of record DASXWQ010000015.1, on the reverse strand, counting down.
CCGCTTCCGCGTCTACAACCACGGCATCGCGCCCGACGACGCGCCCGGCTTCCCGTTCACGCACCCCAGTGGCGTCACCCTGCCGGCCGCGGCGGTCGTCTGTCAGGAGGGGCAGCAGTGCGTGCGCACTGTCGACGGCAATAGCTACGGCACCTCGTACCTGGTGCCCGACGGCGCCGGCACCCGCGTGCAGACACTCGGGCAGAGCACCGGCTACACGGTCCCTACGACCGGTGGGCGGCTGGTCGACGTCTCACTCGGGTACCAGATCGTCGCCGGCGGATCGGCAGCCACGATGTACGTGGTGCGCAGCGGAGCGCAGGAGGTCGTCGCCAGCGGACCGGACACCGGCGCGGCACTGTGGGACGACACGCTGTGGCAGGCCCCGACGACCGCGGCCGCCGGCACCATCACCGCCACGAACCTCACCGCCCGGCCGCCGAAGGTCGTGCGCACGATCTCGGTCGGGTCGACTTGCCGGCCCTCTGAGTTGCAGGTCGCGCAGCACTGGCTGTACTGGTCGTGCGGCACCTCCGGCCCCGCCGGCGTCTACGATCTGACCACCGGGCACACCATCCCGGTAACGGCCGGCCGGGCGCTGCTCGGCGACGGCTACCTGGTCCGCCACGACGACGGGCAACTGCTCCTCACCGACGTACACGACGGCACCGCCGCCACGCCGCGGGTGATCGCCACGCTGCCCGCCACCGCGGTCACCGACGATCGCGCGATCACCTGGACCGTCGACCGGTTCGGCGGCGACCTCGCCTACGTCGACGCCGACAACGTCACCCACGTCCTCACCACCGGCGTCCCGGCCTCACCACTCACCGCCCACACCGACACGAACCTCACCGCCATCTACCCCCGCCTGCCCGACAGCAGCTACCAGAACACCTGGTCGGCGTACGTCGTCCTGGACCGGCCGGTAGACAGCTGGCGCCTCACGATCTCCCGGAAGGACTCCGGCGCCGTCGCGTACACGACCACCGGCGGCGCCAGCCGTGAACTGTTCCCCGCGGCCTGGGACGGCCGACTCGCCACCGGTGCGCTGGCCACGAGCGGGGCGTACCGCTGGCAGTTCACCGCCACCGTCGACGGCGCGACCGTACCAGTCGGCGGTGCCTCCGGACTCATATCGGTCCGCTGTGGGACACGGCCCTTCCGCAGCTACGACTGTTCCGGTTCCGGTGCCCTGCTGACCGTTCGTTCCGACAGCGTCCACTATGGACAGGCCGCCTGGTGGCAGGGCACCGACACCGGCACCCTGGCCAGCAACGGCTACACCGAGGACTGGCACCTCGGCAGCAAGAGCACCGACGTGTCGGCGCTGGTGCCGTTCGGCGACATCAACAACGATGGGCAAGGCGACCTGCTCGCCCGCACCGGCGACGGCGTGCTCTACGCCCACCTCGGGATCGGCCAGGCCGACTTCGGCGGAACGAGCACGGTGCGGCTCGGCGGCGGGTACAACGCCTACAACACGCTGCTGTCCGTCGGCGACGTGGACCACGACGGCCATGACGACCTACTCGAACGCGACACCACCGGCACGATGTGGTTCAAGGGCGGCACCGGCAACACCGCACTCAAGGCCCGAGTACAGATCGCGACCGGCTGGAACACCTACACCCGCCTCGCCGCCATCGGCGACATCAACGGCGACGGACGCGGCGACCTGATCGCCGTCGACCACAACAACATCGTCTGGCGCTACTACGGCGCCGCCGGCGGCACCTTCCCCCACCGCACCCAGATCGCCACCGGCTGGAACACCTACAACCGCATCATCGGCGTCGGCGACCTGACCGGCGACGGCCGACCCGACCTGATCACCCGAGACTCCACCGGCACCATCTGGCGCTACGACGCCACCACCACCGCCACCTACCCCCACCGCGTCAAGATCGCCACCGGCTGGAACACCTACAACATCTACTGACACCCGACCGACGCGTTGCTGGTATCCGCTTGTCCCACTCTCGCTCCGCCGGCTCCAGCACCGACAGCACCGACGACGAGCACGCAGCAGCCCCCGGCAACCGAGGAAGCAATGACAACAGCGCATCCAGAGTCTCGCGTCGCGGAACTGGTCAAGGTCTGTTTCGCTCTCCCGCACGAGGACGACTGGCCGCCCGTGGGCAGCGAACGGCTGTGGGCGGAACCGCTGGGTGAGAACCGGTACCGCGTCGACAACACACCCTGGTTCGCGACGAACCTGTCGGCCGACGACGTGGTCGAGGCGCTCGCGGGCGACGACGGTGTGCTGTGGGCCACGAAGAGGGTCGAGTTTTCTGGACGCCTCACGGTGCGAGTCATCCCGTTGTCCGAGAGCACGACTCTCGCAGCGATCATGGCGACGTTCGCCGAGTTTGGAGTGACCGGCGAAGGCGCCGGCCCCGCCTTTCGCCTCGTGGCACTGGACATCCCCGCAGACGCCGACCACGCGGCCATCCTCGCCACCCTGCGCGCCGGTCAAGCCAACGGCACCTGGTCATACGAAGAAGGGTGCGTCACCGACGCCTGGCTCGCCCTCTGACCAACCGACCACCCAGCGGTCGACGGCACCGGGGCTCGCCGTCTCCGGCCGCGAGGCCGGCGTCGCAGCAACAGCCGGCCGCAGACGTCACGCGGGTAGCAGCGGACTGCCGTACTCGGCACCCGTAACCTCGTCCGACAACAACGGCTCCGGCGGACGTTCGCAGCCGGCACTCTCGATCCGCTGACCTGGCGCCGCCGTACCCCGCCGCCGACGGTCGGCGCGTGACAGCCGTACCGATTCCCTGCGCGGCGCCCGTCACCCCGACCAGGGCGGATGCTGGCCGAAGGTGGTCCAACCGATCGCGGGCCACGTCACGGGGGTGTCAGTCATGACCAGCAAGGTGTTCAAGCGGTGTTCCTGCGTACCGTCGGGAGACGAACCCGATGCCCCGCCCAGGGCCGGGCACCGTCCGACGGGCACCACGAGGTGTGCTCAGCTCAGCAAGGATGGGCACGGCAGTTGGTGGTACCAACTCGACCTGCCGCGACCTGCGGGCGCCCCGCGCCGCCGGCTGCGGCGCGGCGGGTTCGCCCGCGCCGACGACGCTCGCCGAGCCCGCGATCGGGTACGCCAGCTACTGGCCGTGCCCGCCCGCGACGACCAGACGGGGCTGTTGGAGGTGGCCCAACTCGTCCATGACCTCAGCCGCACGGGACGGCGCCTGCCGTCCGTGGCCGAGATCCGCGACCGGTACCGGCACAACCTTCCGTTGATCCCGATGCCCACCGTCAGCGAATGGCTGGACCGGTGGCTTGCCACCCGGACCCGGCTGCGCGCCAACACACGCCAGATCTATCAGACCCACATTCGCCTATACCTCAAGCCCTACCTGGGCGGCATCCGGCTCGACCGGCTGCGCACCGACCACGTCGCGGACATGTTCGATCAGATCCACGCCCGCAACGACGTACTCGCCGCGGCCCGGGCCAGCAGCAACACCACGCTGCGGCGACAGCTGCGCTGGCAACGCCACGTCGGCCCGGCCACCATGCAACGGATCCGCGCCGTGCTGCGTACCGCCCTCAACGGCGCCATCGCCGCACGGCTGATCACCTTCAACGCCGCCGCCCAGGTCGAACTACCCGACCCGGACCGACCAGTCCCCCTGATCTGGACACCACCGCGGGTGGCGCGCTGGCGAGCCACCGGCCAGCGGCCATCCCCGGTGATGGTCTGGACTCCCGAGCTCACCGGACGGTTCCTCGACCACGCCCGCCGCGACCCGCTGTACCCGCTCTACGAACTCATCGCCCTGCGCGGCCTGCGCCGCGGCGAGGCCTGCGGACTGCACTGGAGCGACGTCGACCTCGACGCCGCCACCCTCCAGATCCGCTGCCAACTCCTGCTCATCGACGGGCGAATGCTATTCGGACCACCGAAAAGCCGAGCCGGCCGACGGGAGGTGGCTCTCGACCACGCCACGGTCGCCAGCCTCCACGACCACCGCGCCCGACAACTGTGCGACCGCGCCGCGGCCGGCCCGAACTGGCACGACTCCGACCTGGTGTTCTCCGCCGGCGACGGCACGCCGCTGCACCCCGACCGCGCGTCCGACCACTCTCATGACCTGGTCACCGCGGCCGGGCTGCCGCCGGTCCGGCTGCACGACCTACGGCACGGCGCCGCGACACTGATGCTCACCGCCGGCGTCAGCGCGAAGGTCATCCAAGAGACCCTCGGGCACTCCCGATACACGACAACACTGGACATCTACACCAGCGTGCTACCCACCCTCGCCCATGCCGCCGCCGAAGCCACCGCCGCACTCATCCCGCACGGCAACGCCGACGCGCCCAGGGCAGCCTGAGAGGGAACCACAACGGAACCATGAACCGGCCATCCGTTCAGATCATCGAACCGGTTCGAGGGATCCCGAACACACAAAACCCCAGGTCAGACTGGGTGTCTGCCTGGGGTGGAAAGTGCGCCCGGAGGGATTCGAACCCCCAACCTTCTGATCCGTAGTCAGATGCTCTATCCGTTGAGCTACGGGCGCATGGTCACGAGAACCGAGTCATGAGTGTAGCGGGTGTCGGAGGGCCGACGTCGGGGGGTACCCGGGGGCCGGCTGGGCATGATCATACGTTCCGGGTGCCGTGCGCGGTGGAATGGGCGAGCATGGGCGGATGACGCCAGACGCGGTACGCGAGCTGTACCAGGCGCCGATCGAGGAGTTCGTGGCGACCCGCGACCGGTTGGTACGGGCTGCGCGCGGGGCTGGTGACACGGAGCTGGCCGAGGCGTTGGCGGCGGCGCGTAAGCCGGTGCTGGCGGCGTGGCTGGTGAACCGGCTTGCCGCGGCGGCGCCGGACCGGGTGGGCGGGCTGTTGGAGCTGGCCGACCGGTTCCGCGCCGCGTACGCCGCGGGCGACGCGGGCAGGGTGCGTGACCTGTCGACGGAGCGTCAGCGCGCCCTCGCGGATCTCGTCGACCTGGCGGCGGAGTACGCGGGGCGGCGGGTCACGGATGCCGTGTTGGCGCAGGTCGGCGAGACCCTGTCGGCGGCGTTGGTGGAGCCGGACGTCGCCGCCCGGGTACGCGACGGTGTCCTCGTCCGCCCCGAGCGGTACTCGGGGCTCGGGCTGGCCATGCCCGCGCCGCGCGCCGCACCGGACCGTACGGCCGCGAAGACCCGGACGAAGCGCACCGGCGAGACGCGGCGTACCGAGGGGGCGAAGGGCAAGGCGGCGGAGAAAGGCAAGCCGGGCCCGGAGGCGGGGCGGCGGAGCCGGGCGGAGCGGGTGGCGGAGGCGGAGCGGGCCCGGGACGAGGCGGCTGAGCGGGAGCGGGCCGCACGGGGGCGCCTTGACGAGCTGGACGCGATGCTCGCGGAGCTGCGGGACTCGTTGCGGGAGGCGATGCGTACCCGGGACCGGTGTGCGCGCGACCACGAGTCGGCGCGGCGCGCGCTGACCCGCGCGGAGCAGCGGCTCCGCGGCCTCTGATCACGGGCGATAGCGTGCGGGGATGGGTGAGGTGTGGGACGTCGGCGCGCCGGGTGTGCTGCGGTTGCCGTCGGGGCGGCTGGTACGGGGCCGTGGGTTGCGTCGTCCGTTGCCGCCGGGTCCGGTGCCGACGTTCGGGGTGTACCTGCTGGGGCACGAGCCGCCGGCCGTCGACTGGCCGAGCCGCTGGCTGCGGTGGCCGGACTTCCGCCTGCCGGCGGACCGGACCGACGCGCTCGACGCGTTCCGGGAGGTGTGGCGGCGCGCCGAGGGCGAGCGGGTCGAGGTGGCGTGCGCCGGCGGCGTGGGGCGTACGGGGACCGCGCTGGCGTGCGTGGCCGTCCTCGACGGGGTGCCGGCGCGGGAGGCCGTCCGGTACGTCCGGGCGGGGTACTCGCGGAGTGCCGTCGAAACGCCGTGGCAGAAGCGCTACGTGGCGCGGTTTCCGCACGGCTGAGCCGTTTCCCGCTGACGGGTCACGCCGTGTACGCGCGCGCCTCGGTGGGCAGCTCGTGGAGGAGCGGGGCGCCGCGGAGGTAGCGGTCGAGTTCGTCGAGGACGAGGTCGAGCTGGCGGCCGGCCTCGACGGGGTTGAACGCGCCGGCGTGGTGCGGGGTGAGCAGGACGTTCGGCAGGGTCCAGTAGGGCGAGTCGGGCGGCAGGGGTTCGGGTTCGGTGACGTCGAGTACGGCGTCGAGACGGCCGGTGACCACCTCGGCGAGCAGCGCGTCGTGGTCGACGAGGGCGCCGCGGGCGGTGTTGATGAGCGTGGCGCCGTCGGGCATGAGGGCGAGCCGGCGGGCGTCGAGCAGGTGCCGGGTCGCGGGGGTGGACGGCGCGTGCAGCGACACGACGTCGCTGGTCGCGAGCAGGTCGTCGAGTTCGCAGCGGGTGACGCCGAGCCGGGCGGCCTCGTCGGTGCCGAGGTACGGGTCGGCGACGAGGACGGTCAGGTCGAACGGTGCGAGCAGCCGGGCCACCCGCCGGCCGACGCGGGAGGCGCCGACGAGGCCGACGCGCTTGCCGAGGTTTCCGGCGTCGGGTACGGCGTCCCGGGCGTCGAGGCTGTGCCGTGTGCGGTATTCGCGCGCCGCGCGCAGCACCCGCTTGTTGGCGAACAGGATCGCCGCCAGCGTGTACTCGGCGACGGGTACGGCACCGGCGTCGGCGGCGGACACGACGCGTACGCCGCGCTCGAACAGCGCGTCGGGGACGATGCCGCGGACCGTACCGGCGGCGTGGAAGACGGCGCGCAGGTCGGGCAGGTCGGCCGGCAGCGGCGGGCAGCGCCAGCCGGTGACCAGGATCTCGATGCCTTGCAGCGCAACGGGATCCGGCTCGACGAGTACGCCGGGGCGCAGGTCGAGCAGGTCCGCGAGCCGCGCCGCCCGCGCGGGCGTCACCAGCCATTCGTACGTGCGGCGGCTCATCGCCAGGGCGCCGGTCGGCCGGCTCATCGGGTGGTCCCGTCGTCGATGCGGTCGGCGAGGTACAGGCCGTAGAGCAGGGGGATGCTGGCGCCGAACAGGACGGGGCCGAGCGGGAGGACGACACTCAGGATCGTCGCGGCGACGGCGGTGGCGAGCAGGCCGAGGCCGCGGGACGGCGCGCCGAACGCGAACGCCAGCGCCTCGCGCCGCCAGCCCGCCGCGGAACCGTCCGGCGTACGGGCGGCGCAGACGGCGACGGCCAGGTGGTAGAGGACGAGCAGCGCGACGATGCCGAGCTGCCCGGCGAACAGGGCGAACGCGGCGAGTCCGGTACGGCCGGACAGGAAGTACAGGTTGGCCGCGACGAGCAGGGCGACGGCGACGCCGGCCGCGCTGTGCGGCAGCAGCGCGCGCCGGTAGCGGGGGAACGCGCGCAGCACGGCGCGGAACAGCCGCGTCTCTCCGTCGGTACGCCAGTCCTGGAGGCCCCGCGCGGTGGCCGCCAGCGCAGGCAACCATGTCACGATCCCGAGCGCCAGGACGGAGCCTGCCGCGCCGGCCGCCGCCGGGTACGCGACGTATTCGAGGCCGCGCAGCAGCCGCCCGGACCAGCGCCGTCCAGCCACCGCACCTCCCCCTACGCCCGTTGCCTTGTGCCGCAGCGGAACCCGCACCATCGCATCGGTCATCGCGGACCGCCGCCGCCGTGCGGGCCGGTCACGGGCCCGCCATCGTGCACGGTACGCGCCGCCACCGCGGTGCACGCACCGTCAGCGTCGTACAGCAGGGCGGCGGCGTCCGCGTCGGTCGTGTCGTACGCGATGCGCCGGGCGGCGCCGCCGAGCAGCACGGTCTCGTCGCCGAAGTCGATGCCGTACCCGGCGGCGCAGTCGAGGCGGCGCGCGACCTGCGGCGCGGGGCGCAACGCATCGGTGGGTTCGAGGGCGGTGAGGAAGGCGGCGTCGGCCTGCCGCGTCGTGGTGACCCGCAACGTACGCAGGGTGTGCGTGATGGCGAGCGACGGCGTGCTGGACGTCGGGTTGGCCTCGACGCGCGTCGTCACGTGCTCGGCGCGGCTACCGTCCGGCGGGTACTGCCGCACCCATGCCTGCCCGGACCCGGACCGGATCCGGTACGTGCCAACGGAAATCTCCTCTGCACCCCAGTCGGTGTGCAGCAGGAACGTCCACTCGCGGTCGCTGTCCGCGGACAGCTCGTCGAGCAGCACCAGCCGGCCGCGCGGCGTGAACACGAACGTCCGGTCGAGACGCCGCACGCCGAGCGCCGGATCGTACATCGCGGCCGAGGACGCCGTGCCGAACGCCCACCCGCCGCCGGTGTACGCGTCGCGCATCCGCGGCTGACGCTCGTACGGGATCCCTTGGTACACATGGTATCTGTCCTCGTCGGCCCAGCCCTGGCCGTCGACGAGCACGGTGTTGTGGTGGCCGGCGCGCTTGCGGTTGCTGTAGCCGTCCTCGACGACTAGGTGCGCGCCGTGCGACAGGTACACGAAGCTGCCGGCGTCGGGGTGGTGGTGCCCGGCGCTCAGCGTCTCGCCGGGAAGCGAGTGCGAGGTGTCCCAGGCCGTGTGCCCACCGCCGGGCGCGGCCTTGATGCTGACCGCGGTCGCGTCGTCGTCCCACCCGGTCCGCGCCGCGACCAGGCCCAGGTCCGGGAAGTACGCGGCGGTGCCGGTCGGCGGTTCCGGTGCCACGGTCGGGTCGTACGCCAGCAGCTCCGCGTACGCCTCGGCCAGAAGGCCCGGCTTCACACCCGACGCGTACGCCTCGCGCCAGTACCAACGGCGCTCGACCTCGTCGGCCAGCCAGCGGGCGCGGCCGTCCCGGTAGCGCGCGGCGATCGTGTGGTACAGCGCCAGACTGTGCCCGCTGCGCCGGTCGTGGCAGTCACCGTGGTCGACGATCAGCTCGAAGCCGGGCGCGCTCTGGTGCAGCCGGAAGTCGAACGTGTTGGCGAGGAACCGGCACCGCTGCCACCAGTCGGCGCCTTCGGTGCGCCACAACAGATCCAGGTACGTGGCGAGCCAGGGCACGCCGTACCGCCAGTAGACGACGCCCTCGGAGTCGGAGCCGTCGGCCGGCAGCAGGTCGACGACGCGGGCGAAGTTGTCCTTCGCCCGCTCCGTCCACTCCGGACGGTCGAGCGCGTACCCGGCCGTGGCCAGGCCGGCGTAGCAGATCCAGTTGTGGTTCTGCCAGTACGACGAGGACCACCACCGGCCCTCGGTCTCCACCGCGTAGTCGTACAGCCGAGTGCCTTGCAGGATCAGCTTCTCGCGCAACGCATCCGTACGCTCGGCGGGCAGCTCGTCACGCAGCCAGTCGTACGCGAGGGAGAGGCCGTGCAGCAGCCAGCCGGCGTCGAGGTCGTGGTCGGGCAGGTGCGCCTTTCCCCAGTGCGGGTAGGAGATCGCGGTCGAGATCCAGCGCCACGCCTCGTCCCGGTATCCCGGCTGCCCGCTCAACGTGTACGCCAGCGCCAGGTTCGCCGCGGCCGGGCCGAAGTACGTGATGCTCGCGCTCGGGTGTTCGGCTGGCGGCGTCGTCCCGCGGTGGATGTCACACTGGTCGGCGAGGCGCCGCCAGCGCGCGGCGTGCGTGTCGGTGATCGCGGCGCGCAGCTCGGCCAACCGCCCGTCCAGCAACAGCATCCGTCACCCTTCCGATCGTGCTTTCGTGTCGTGCTGGTGCTCGGTACCGTCGACCAGGTGGACCCGCAGCATGCCGTCGGCCAGCGTGACCCCGGCGACGGTCGCCGTGCCCGCCTGGTACACCGAGCAGAACGTGGCGCGGCCCGCGGGCGCCGGCCAGTCCAGCCAGGTGCGTACGGCCTGCGGGTCGTCCGCTGTCCCCGGCCCCGGGTACGCGACAAGCGGGGCCACGCCGTCCCCGACGTGCCAGCCGTGCAGCGCCTCCGCACCGATCCACCGGGTACGCGCGCCGTCGGTCTCCACCGGGACCGCCGGGCGTAGCGCGAGGCGTACCGGCCTGTCGGTGTCGACGGTGGCCACGTCGAGCAGGTAGCCCGCGGCGGCCTCGATCCGCCGCGTCACGCGCACCCCCGGGTACGCGTCGGTCAGCTCGGCGGTCACCGCGTTCGCCGACGCCGCAAGGACTCTGGCCGTGCACTCGGCCGGTTCGACGCCGTCCACGAGCACCGCCGGATGGGCGGCGGCGCCGGCGAAGTGCGCCCGCCAGTACGCGTGCGCGTACGGGACCTGGCCGGGGTCGGGCTGCCAGGCGGTGTCCGCGCCGTACAGGTAGAGGGCGAGCTTGTCGTGGTGGCCGTGCGATCCGCCGTGCGGCCCGTGGTCCAGCAGCGCCACGATCCCGTTGCTCCGCACCACACTCAGCCCCGCGTCACCGAACGTCCGCCGTACCGGTGGGCCGGCCGGTGCGTCCGGTCGCGGCGGTGCCGAGAACCAGTCGGCCAGGTGGTCGTCGAGCCCGTCGTACGCCGGGCCGGCCTCGTGCCGCGCGCGGGCCGCGACCGCCGCAAGCCCTGCGCCGTCGGTGAATCCGGCGGCCAGGGTGCACAGCTCGGTCCACTCGATCGCGGTCAGGTCCCGCTCGTACGGGCCGTCGTGCAGGGCCGGCAGGATGCCGCCGTCGGTCGCGATCCCCGCCACGGCACCGATCATCGCCGTGATCCGGTCGCCGACCGCCGCCGGCAGCGCGGCAGGATCGGTCCCCCGCAAGGCAAGCAGGTACGCCCGCAGCACGAAGCCGTGGTAGTAGGTGCTCGCCTCCCACTCCCAGCCGTCCGCGCCGGTCGCCGCCGGGACGTGCGCGTACACGCCGTGCTCGCCGCCGAGCCAGTCCTCGTCCGGCGCCGTACGAACGATCCGGGCGAGGGCACCGGCGGCGACGGCGCCCGCCGCGTTCAGCCAGGCCGTGTAGTTCGAGTCGAACCGGCCCTGCGCAACCAGCTCGGCGCGCGCGTCGCGGGCCGCGTCGGCAACCGACCGCAGCAGCGGTACCGCCGCCTCGATGCCCGGCTCACCGGCGAGAGTCCACGCGGCGTGCCCGATGGACACGGCCCAGATCGCGTCGCTGAGCGCCTGGTGGAACAGCCTGCCGCGCAGCATCCAGTCCTGCGCGCCGGTGTTCCGGTCCACGGCGAGCGCCTCGTACCGCTCGGCGTACGCGGTGAGCAGCGTCACCGCGCGCGCCGGCTCCCGGTACGCGAGGAGCCGGATCCGGCGTGCGCACGCCTGGTGGGCGAGGGCCGCCCAGGCGCCGCGTACCGGCTCGGTGTCGACCCGGCAGCCGTACGGGCAGGCCGCGCCGCCGTCCGGGAACGCCCCGGACAGCAGCGTGTCGTGCGCCAGCTCGGTGCCGTGCGCCGGGCAGACGTACGCGTGCCACCAACCGCCGCGTACGGCCGGCAGGGCGAGGTCGGTCATCGCGGCCACACGCCGCCGTCGATGTCGAACGTCTTGCCCGTGATGAAGCTCGCCTCGTCCGCGGCGAGGTAGACGACCGTCGCGCCGACGTCGGCCGGCACGCCGCCGCGCCCCACCGGGATCCCCGCCACCATCGCCTCGCGCGCCTCCGGCGCCGTGAACGTCTGGTGGAACGCGGTCTCCCCGATGTAGCCGGGCGCGAGCGCGTTGACCGTGATGCCGTCGCCGGCCAGTTCCTTGGCGAGGCCGCGGGTGAGGCCGATGATGCCGGCCTTGGCCGCCGCGTACGCCGAGGAGCCGGGGCCGCCGCCGTTGTGCGCGGCGAGCGACGCCATGGTGACGACCCGGCCGCGGCCGGAGTCGCGCAGCGCCGGGATCGCCGCCCGTACCGTGCGGAACGTGGCGGTCAGGTTGACGTCGATCGTCGCGGCGAAGTGCTCGTCGGTCATGCTGTCCGCCGCGGACCGGCCGACGAGGTGCCCGGCGTTGCACACCAGGATGTCCAGCCCGCCGAGGTACGCCACGGAGTCGGTGACGAGGCGGTCGACCTCCGCGGTGACGGTCACGTCGGCGGCGATCGCGGTCGCCCTGCGCCCACGCCCCTGTACGCCGGTCACCGTCTCGCCGGCCGCCTCGGCGCTGTGGCCGTAGTGCACGACGACGTCGGCGCCGGCGTCGGCCAGCGCGTACGCGATGCCGCGGCCGATGCCGTGCCCGGCGCCGGTGACCAGCGCGCGGGTGCCCGTCAGATCGAAGGTCATGAAGGATCCGTCCTCGGGTTGCTCGGTGGGATGGTCGATCGGCCACGGGCGGCGGTCGGGTGGTGTCGCGGGCGGCCTTTGCTCTGCGCACCGGTAGGCAGCGCTGATGTATCGATTTACCGGTGTACCGGTACACTCACGTTAAGCGGGGAGAATGGCCCTGTCAACGGCGCCGATCCGGTACCGCGATCCGCCCCGGCGTGCCGCGCTGGACGCGCACCGACGGCGGAACGATAGAGTGGGCAACGCGATGAACCGATGCACTGGCGGGGGCAGCCAATGGGCGTGACGATCTACGAGGTGGCCCGCGAGGCGGGGGTCTCCCCCAGCACCGTGTCCAACCTGCTGAACGGTCGCTCCGGCCGGATGCTCCCCGAGACCCGGACGCGCGTCGAGGCCGCGATCCGCCGCCTCGGATACCGGCCGAACCGCGCGGCGCGGCAGCTGCGCAGCGGGCGCGTCCAGGTGATCGGCCTGGTCGTCCCGTCCGTCGCGAACCCGTTCTGGGGCGCGTTCGCCCGGCACGTCGAGGGCGCCGCGCTCGCCGAGGGGTACCACGTGCTGCTGTGCAACTCGGAGCGCGACCCGGACCGCGAGCGCGGGTACGTCGAGGAGCTGTGGGACGACGGCGTCACCGGCGTGATCCTGTGCACGTCGCTGCCGTCGCTGACGCACGTGCTGCCGTTGGTGAAGCGCGGGCTGAAGCTCGTCACGTTCGACCGGACCGCGCAGGCCGGCGACCCGGCCGGGCTGACCAACATCAGCGTGGACAACGTCGTCGGCGCCCAGCTCGCCACCGACCACCTGCTGTCGCTGGGGCACCGGCGGCTCGCGTTCGTGTCCGGCGCGCTCGGCAGCGTCAACCGCAAGGAACGCTTCCAGGGCTTCCGCGCCGCGCTCGACGCGGCCGGCATCCCGCTCGACGACGCGGTCGTCTTCTCCGACGGCGACGGCGACCGGTTCGGCGACCTCGACGCCGCCGGCCTCGGGCGTACCGCGGCGCACGAGGTGCTGTCCGGGCCCAACCCGCCGACGGCCATCGTCGCGATCAACGACATGTGCGCCCTCGGCGTGTACGCCGGGATCCGCGACGCCGGCCTGACCGTCGGCACCGACGTGTCGGTCGTCGGCTTCGACGACATCGTGCTCGCCGACCTCGTCGACCCGGCGCTGACCACCGTGCGGCAGCCACTCGCCGACATGGCGGCGACCGCGTTCGACAACCTGCGTACCCGGTTGGAGAGCCCCGCGACCGGTCCCGGCCACTCGCTGCTCATCCGCCCCGAGCTCGTCACCCGCGCCTCGACCGCGCCGCCGGTCCAGCGAGCCGTCACCGTACCGAGGAGTCCCAGCGCCACGTGATACCGCGCGTCTCCGGGGTACGTCCCGTTGCCGTGAGCAGGTCGTGCCAGGGATCGTCGGTGCGCACCGCGTCGGGGAACAGCCGATCGAGCACGCGTCCGATGATCCCGCCGTCCGGCTGGTACGCGATGCCGTGCGTCGCAAGGATGTCGAGCGTGTGCAGCGTGATCTCGACGATGCCCATGGCGGCCAGGCCGGTCGCGTCGGGGGAACCGTAGGGATGCCAGCCGATCCGGTCCGGCGGCGCGGTGGCGACGACCGCCACCAGCAGCCCGCCGACCGCGTCGAGACACTCGCAGATCACCCGGGTACCGCCGTCCTCCTCCGGCCAGAACATGAACGGCGGGCCGTCGGGTCGCGGCTGGATCCCCTCCACCAGCGGGGTGTAGCTGGCGCCGTGGCCACGCTCGCCCGACAGCTGCATCGCGTACCCGCCGAGGTCGTCGAGGATGTGCGCGACGGTCTCCCGGCACGACCAGTCGAGGCCGCGCGCCGGCGCGTCCCACGCGTCGTCGGGTAGCTGCGACAGGTGGTCGATGGCGTCCCCGACGGTGTCGCGGACATCGATGGCGGCGCGCGAAAGCCCAGACATGCCCAGAGACTATCCCGGCGGCACGGCGCCAGCCGTACCGCCGGGGCAGCACGGTCGCCAGGACGTGCCGACCTCGTCCGCGGTCAGCGGATGCCGGGTGGCGGGGGCGGTGGAGAGTTCGTCGGCACCGGTGTCGGGGCGGGCGTCGCGCGGTTGACCGTCGACGTCGTCCGTCACGTACGGGAAGTCGCCGGTGGCCGCGTCGACGGCCGGGCTGCCGACGGCCAGGTGGGCGATCTCGCCGTCGGCCACGAGTTTCGGGTCCACCACGCGGATCTGGTCCGCGGGCAGGTCCAACCCGACCGTCGCGGCGCCGGTCGGCCAGGCCACGTTCCCCTGGTACGTCTGGCCGGTCGGCGGCTTCGCCTCGTGGTACAGCGGGCTGGTCGAGCCGACGACGACGTTGTCCGCGACGACGCTGTCCACGGGCGGGTACGTGTAGTTCGCGCCGCTGTCCACATTGGACGCGTTGCCGACGAACGTGTTGTGCGTGACGACGGCGTGGCGTACCTGCCAGTGCTCGGCCCACAGCGACGGGTCGGTGTGGTCGGCGTCCGCGGTGACGGTACCGCCGTCGAGCTGGATCGCCGCGGTGAAGCCGGATCCGGTCAGGCCAGCGAAGTAGTTGTCGTAGACGAGCTGGTCCTCGCCGTAGAGCCGGACGCCGCCGGTGCCCGGCTTGCCGTTGCCGAGGAAGACGTTGCCGTAGAACGCGTTCCGGTCGCCCCGGCGCGCGGACAGCACCCCGGCGGACTCCCGAAACGTGTTGTACCGCACCGTGTTGTCGCTCGTCTTGACCGACACGATCTCGGCGTCGCCGTCGCAGTCCGCGAACAGGTTGTACTCCACGGTCGCGTGCGCGCTCGACTCGGACAGCTGGCTGACGCCGAGCCGGATGGCCTCGCCGCCGTTCGTGTCCTGCGCGGTCTCGTCGGCGAACAGGTTGTGGTCGATCCGGTCGTACTGCGAGACCTGCGACTGTCCACCGTAGACGGTGACGTAGTTGCCGAGCACCGTCTTGTGCTCGAACGTGTTGTGGTCGATCCGGTTGTGCCCGCTGTTCTCGCCCGAGATCAGCACCCAGTGGGTACCCGAGGCGGTGCCGAGGCGGAAGTGGTTGTCGGTCAGCCGCACGTACCGGGACGCGGTGACCTTGAGCGTGTTGGTGTTGGCCAGGTCCAACCCGCGGACCACGACGTACTCGGAGTCCTTGACCTCCAGTTGCCCGCCGGTGATGCGGGCCAGGCCCGGGTGGGCGGCGCGGATCGTCACCGGCGCGTCCCGCGTGCCGAGCTTCGCGGACAGCTTCCCGATCGTGTAGTCGCCGTCTGCGAGCACGACCGTGGTACCCGCGGTCGCGGTCGACATCGCCGACGCCAGCGCGGCCGAGTCGGCCACGAGCACCTCGGCACGGCGCCCGGCGTACGCCGGACTCGCCCACAGCGTGAGACATCCGGCCGCCAGGGCCGCGGCCAGCCACCGTCTCATTCGGGCCTCCCCAGGGCGCTGTGCAGGGCGGCGAGCTTGCGCGGCAGGTCGTACTCGGCGCCGCCCTCGTGCCCGTTGTACGTGAACACCTCGATCTGCTTCTCCCCCGCGTAGCGGTGGTAGGCGGCGAAGACCGTCGACGGTGGGCAGATGTTGTCCATCAGCCCGACGGAGAACCGGCCGGGGCACGTGGCGCGGGCGGCGAAGTTGACGCCGTCGAAGTACGACAGGGTGCCGAGCACGTCGTCGGCGGCGTACCGGTGGCCCTTGAGGAAGCGGGCGATCTCCGCGTACGGTCCGTTGTCGGTGATCTGCGACGCGCGCCGGTAGTGACACAGGAACGGTACGTCGGCGATCATCGCGGCGAGATCGTCCCGCAGGCCGGCGACGGCGAGCGCGAGCCCACCGCCCTGGCTCCCGCCGACGACCGCGACGCGACCGGGATCGACGTCGGGGCACGCCTTCGCGGCGTCGACCGCGCGTACCGCGTCGGTGATCAGGCGGCGATAGTAGTGCCGACCCGGGTCCTCGACACCCTTGGTGAGGAAGCCGGGCGACGACGAGCCGTGCCCGTCCGGCGCGATGTCGGGCGTCTCGGCGACCGTCTTGCCGCCGCCGCCCTGGCCGCGGTTGTCCATCACCAGGTGCGCGTACCCGGCCGCGCTCCACGTCAGCCACTCGTACGGCACGCCGCGACCGCCGTTGTACCCGATGTACTGCACGACCACCGGCAGCGGTCCGGTCCGGTGCCGCGGCAGCAGCAGCCACGCCTTCACCGGCTGCCCACCCCACCCGGTGTACGTGACGTCCAGGACCTCCACAGTGGACAGTCCGGCGTCGTACGCCGCGTAATCCGCCGTCACCGGGTCCTGGCCGGCCAGGGTGTTCTTCCAGAACAGGTCGAAGTCGGCCGGCTCGGCCGGCTCCGGGCGATAGTCCCACAGCCGTTCCAGTGGCATGTCGACGAGCACGTCAGCCCTCCCTCAGTTCGACGACGGCGGTGGCGCCCGGCGGACGCGCCGTCGTGTCCGCGACCACCCGTACGCCGCCGTGATCCCGGGTCACGGTGACGCCGGGATCCGTTGTCACGACGGACATCGCGCGCGCGATCCGCACCGTCACCGTGGTACGTCCCTGCGTCGGGTCGGCGACGGCGAGCGTGCTCCGGTTGCCGCGGCGGGCGAGCGCCACGGAGCACGGACCGTCGGCGGCCAGCGGCCCAACGGTGCCGGCGGCCCAGAAGTTCGCCGCGTCCAGGCCGGGCCC
The DNA here is from genome assembly GCA_036503555.1 of Actinocatenispora sp. Lineage (GTDB taxonomy): Bacteria > Actinomycetota > Actinomycetes > Mycobacteriales > Micromonosporaceae > Actinocatenispora. Next base: position 68,985 of record DASXWQ010000015.1, on the reverse strand, counting down.
GCGTACCCCGTGCGCCGTGGCGTCGCCCGCGACCACCCGGACGGGCGGATCGTCGGCCCAGCGCGCGGTCACCGCCGCGCTCGCCATCGGCAGCTGCACGTACCGGTACGTCCCGTCGGTCGGCGCCGTCCCGTGGTCCTGCCACAGCGTCTGGTAGTCCCGGGTCACCGGGGTGTCCGTGCCGTACTTGAGGTTGATCTCGCGCCAGGTGTGGGTCCGCTTCTCCCGCAACGCCGACAGCGTCGGCCGGGTCGGGAAGACGTACCCGCCGGTGCCGTCCAGGTGACACCAGGAGACGTCCGCCAGCGTGCCGGTACCGGTGTGCCGCCTACCGTCGACGGTGAACACCGCCGACGCGTCCGCGAGCTTCCTGTTCTCCACCACGGTTTCCACGGTCGCGCCGCTACCGCTGATCCCGCTCCCGACGCACACGATCGCGTCGTCACAGAAGAACCAGCTCTTGTACGCCCGCAGCGTGCTGCCCACGCCCCGCAGGTCCATCCCGTACGCCGCGAGCGTCCGCCCGGGCACCGCGGTCCCGCCGACCCAGTCGGCAGCGCTGACCGTGCGCTGGCCCGCCGCGTCGGCCAGCCGGGCACTGTCCACCGTGGTGCCCGGCAGCCGGTACGGGTCGACGGTCGGCCAGTAGTCGCCGCTGTAGTGGCCGAGGTCGTCGGTGTAGAGCAGCACCATGCCGTCCGACAGGTGCCAGCCGTGCAGGTTCTCGTTCTGGATCGACTCGTAGTCGTAGATCCGGCTGGAGTAGGCGCTCACCGAGCAGGAGAACGTGGGCCGGCGGTGCACCGCCTTGTCCATCCGCGGGTACTGCTTGTGCCGCACCGGTTTCGGGTCGGCCGCCGTCGCCGAGGCGAGCACGGTACGCGCGGCGACGAGTGACGAGATGTCCGTGACGGCACGGAAGTCCCGGTACGTGTCCTCGGTGATCCAGCGCTTTGCCAGCCTGGTCAGGTGCTCGGCGGTGTCCGCCGGCGCGGCCGGGATCAGCCGCAGCGTCGCCTCGATGATGGTCTGCGCGGCCACGTGGTTCTGCTTGCTCGGCCGCGCGATCTCCCGCCCGCACACCGAGTGCACCACGTCGCCGCGGATCAGCAGCGGGTCGAACGCCTCGTCGATCCACGCGTACACGTGGGCCGCGGCGGGGTCGGTGATCTGCCAGTCGCTGTTGCCGATCAGGTGCAGCAGGCCGGACAGCGTGTTCAGCAGCTCCTTGCCGTACCCGCCGTTGTACGGGTGCATCCAGTGCTGAAGGTACGACCCGTCGGCCCAGAAGCCCTCGCCGGTGCCGTTGCCGGCGTCGGCGTACGCGAAGATCGAGTTCGCGCCGCCACCCTCCACATCGGACAGCGCGTCGCGTACCCGGAGCAGCGCGGCGGTGTCGCCGTCGAGGACGGCGCGCACGGCGACGACGGTGGCGATCCAGACCCGGTTCGCGCCGGTGGCGATCTGCCGGTCGATCCGCCACAGGTTCGGGTCCGGCGTGTAGAAGTCGACGGTGCCGGTGAGCCGGGCGAGACGGTCGGCGCCGAGCACGTCGTACAGCAGCACCATGGTGTTGTTGAGCTGGGTCGGTGCGCCGATCTCCCAGTCCCAGTCGTTGTCGTACCGGGTGAGCGTCGTGTTGTAGCGGTGCTCGGACATCCAGTCGAGCGCGCCGAGGATCGCGTCGGCGACGGCGGTGTCGGCGTGGTGCGTGGTGCCGGCGGTGGCCCAGGAGTTCGCGATCTGGGCGATGCGGGAGAAGTTCGCGGTGACGTCGTGCGAGGCGGTCGTGCTCGCCAGGTCCGACCAGAGCACGGTACGGCCGGCGCTGGTGTCCAATGTGGACAGTGCGGAGGTCGCGGCCTGCTCGATCCGGCGTACCGCGACGGCGATGTCCGGGTCGGTGGGGTCGAGGTCGGCGCCGCCGGTGAGCTGGTCGAACCAGCGCGCCCGCAGCGCGTCGGTCGGCGTGGCGGTGGGCGCGTCGGCCGCGGCCGACCGGGGCAGGCCGGTCAGCCCGACCACCGCGCCCGCGCCGGCCGCGCCCAGCAGGGTGCGCCGCGCCAGGTGGATGCCGTCGGAGGATGGCATGGGGTTCCTTCCCGTGTCACGTACGGAACAGGACGTGTGCCGGCACCGCTGCCGCGAGCGCGGCGGCGCCGGATGCGTTGGGGTGCAGACCGTCCCCGCTGGACAGGTCGGGCCGCAGCCGGCTGGGCCGAACCGGATCCCGCAGTACGGCGTCGAAGTCGACCAGCGCGTCGAACACCCGGCCGGCACGCAGGCCGGCGTTGACCGCCCGGCGTACCGCGTCCAGCTCCGGGGTGTACCGCAGCCACCCCTCGAACGGCGTGATCGTCGCGCCGACGACGCGCAGCCCTCGGCCGCGGGCGCGCACCGCTAGCTGGCCGTACCCGGCGAGGATCGCGCCCGGGTCGGTCTGGCTCGGCGGCTGCTGGATGTCGTTGATGCCGAGGAACACCAGCACGGTGTCCACACCGGACAGTCCCGCCACGTCCCGGTCGAACCGGCGTTGCGCGCCCGGCCCGAACCGCGGATCGTCCAGCAGCAGCCGGTTCCCGCTGATGCCGAGGTTCGCGACCGCCACGCCGGGGTACCGCGCGGCGAGCCGGTCGGGCCAGCGCAGGTTCCCGTCGTCGGGCGTACCGACGCCCTCGGTGATCGAGTCGCCGAGGATCGCCAGGCCCCGCGCGGCATCCGCCACCTCGATTGCCGTCAGCAGGAACACCGACGGCGCGGTCGTCGGGTACGCCGCCGCGCCGTCCCGAGTGTGGTCGCCGGCGCCCGACACGTACCCCGTGGCGTGCGTACCGCGGTGGAACGCCACCGGCTCGGCCGGGCCCGGCAGGTACGCGCTGACCACGACGTCGCCGCCGTGCCCGACCGGGAGCGACACCGGGTCGCTGACCAGCGTGGCGCCCGCCGGGAGCGAGCCGACCGACGCGCCGCCGAACGTCACCGCCCGCAGCGTCGCCGGGTCGATCCCAGCACTGGCGCCGGTCGTCCCGGCCGGGCGCCTCGCCACCGTCACCGGCCCGACGAGTACCGTCGCGTCGGCGTACGGATTGGCGAAGCGGAGGCGGATCCGGGTGCCGCCGGCCGACAGCCGCGCGACCGACCGTACCGTCGTGTCCCGGAACCCGTTGTACGCCAACGTGTCGGTCGCGGTCGGTGGGCTCTGCGCGGTGTACCAGCTCGGCGCCCAGCCGGCCCGTGGTGCGGCGGCAGCCGGGCGGGTACCGGCCAGGACGGCGGCACCGACGCCGATCGCGGCGCCGCGCAGGAGGCCGCGGCGGTCAGCCATTGCACGGGGCGGTCGGCTGGAACTGTCCGGCGTACGTGCCGATCGCGTCGCCGCCGGTGTTGCCGGACATCGTGTTGCCGCACACCGTGCCCTGCGGTACGACGAGGAACTTGATGCCGCCGGCCGCGTTGCCGGTGACGGTGTTGGCGTAGACGTCGTTTCCGGTGCCGTTCGGTGTGCCGTCGGGCTCGGCGGTCCCGCCGAGGCGTACGCCGGCCGCGGCCGTGTCGGTGACCGTGTTCTTCCGGATGGTGTTTCCGTTGCCGTGCAGGTCGATCGCGCCGGACCCGGCCTCGGCCACGCCGGTACACGTGTTGTTCTCGACGATGTTGCCGGTCGAGTGCTCCTTGATGTCGACGCACTCGCTGCCGCCGTCGGTGTCGATCGCGTTGCCGTGTATCCAGTTTCCGGTGCTGGCGTCGGTGACGCCGGTCTGCTGCTGGTGGCTGAGCGCCGAGCCGACGTAGATGCCCTCGCCGTTGATGAAGCCGGTGTCCGGGTCCGGCCCGTACCTGCCGCAGCCGGTGATGTGGTTGTCGGCGACCTCCGAGTCCTGCGACGAGTCGATCAGGTGCAGGCACTCGCCGCCGGCGTTCTTCAGATGCATGCCGGTGATGGTGAGATCGTCGGCGCCGTCGGCGTAGACGAGCTTGTTGCGGTAGTCGCCGCCGTTCGCGCCGTCGATCGTGAATCCGGTCAGCGTCGTCTGGTGGTGGTCGACCTCGACCACGTGCGACGCGCCGCCGCCGGTCACGACGGCGTCCGCCGGCCCGGTCACCGTCACGTCCGTGTACCGGGTCGCGGCGTCCTGCGCGTAGTGGCCGGACGCGAGGTGCACGGTACTGCCGGGGCCGGCGACGTCCAGCGCGTGCTGGATCGTCGCGTACGGCGCGCCGGACGTGCCGGCGGCCGTGTCGCTGCCGCCGGGCGCGACGTACACGTCGACGGCGGCGGCCGAGGCGCGGGCCGCGGGTACGACGGCGAACAGCGCCGCGGCGGCCAGGACGAGGGGAACCTGCGCAGGTTTCACCGGTACCTCCGGGGGGTGGGGAGGACGGACGGGTGTCTGCTGTGCGTGCCTACTTGATGCCGGTGGTGGCGAGGCCCTGCACGAAGTACCGCTGGCCGGCGAGGAACAGCAGCACCATCGGCAGCGTGGCGAGCGTCGTGCCGGCCATCAGGAACTGCCACTGCGTGTGGTTCTCGGTCTGGAAGACCGACAGGCCGACCTGGATGACGCGCAGGCTGTCCTTCTGCGTCACCAGCAGCGGCCAGAGGAAGTTGTTCCACGACTCCTGGAAGGTCAGCAGCGCAACGGTGGTCAGCGCCGGCTTCACGAGCGGAGTCATGACCCGCGCGTAGATGCCGAACTCGCTGACGCCGTCGAGCCGCGCCGCCTCCTCCAGCTCCACCGGCAGGTCGATGTAGAACTGCCGGAACAGGAACACCGCGAACGGCGTGATCGCGCCCGGGATGATGAGCGCCCACCAGGTGTTGAGCCAGCCCGTACCGCCCTGGCCGAGGATGTCGTTCCCGCCGGCCAGCGGCATGAACCGGACGATCAGGAACTCCGGCAGGATCTTCGTGTACGTCGGGATCATCAGCGCCGCGACGAACGAGAAGAACAGCAGCTGCCGCCCGCGGTACGGGAGCCGCGCGAGCGAGTAGCCGGCCATCGACGCGAACACCACGTTCAGCACGGTGTGGCCGACGGCGATGATGAAGCTGTTGCGCGCGTACACGGCGAACGGGGCGGCGGAGAACGCGTCGACGTAGTTGTGGAACGCCCACGTGCGCGGCAGGATCCGCGGCACCGACGACGCGATGTCCGCCGGGGTCTTCAGCGACGTCAGGACCATCCAGGCGAACGGCGCGATCATCACGACCGCGATCAGGCTCAACGCCAGGTACAGCACCGTACGCCCGGCGATCCGGCCCGCACCGGCGCGTGGCCGCGCCGCCTGCCGCTCAGCGGTTGCCATCGGTGCCCCCGATCATCCGGCGGTTCAGGATCGTCAGCACGATGAGGAAGGCGAACAGCACCAACGACTCCGCGCACGCGTACCCCATCCGGAACTCGCGGAACGCCGCCTTGTACACCTGGTACGTCATCATCGTCGTGGTGTTGGCGGGGCCGCCGTCGGTGAGGATGTAGATCTGGTCGAACGACTGGAACGCGCCGATCACCGACGTGACGAACACGAAGAACGTCGCGGGCCGCAGCATCGGCAACGTGATCGCGAAGAACTGCCGCACCTTCGAGGCGCCGTCGACGCTGGCCGCCTCGTACAGCTCGCCGGGCAGGCCCTGGAGGGCGGCCAGGTAGATCAGCATCTTCAGGCCGATGCCCTGCCAGATGCCGACCACGATGACGGCCGGCATCGCCCACGTGGTCGACGACAGCCAGTTGACGGGGCTGAGGCCGAGGAACGACAGCACCGCGTTCGCCAGGCCGCCCTGCGGGTTGTAGATCCACAGCCAGACCAGCGCCACCGCGATCGTCGCCGTCACCTGCGGCAGGAACACCGCGGTACGGAACAGCGCCCGGCCGCGCAGCCGCCCGTTCAGCAGTACGGCGATGACCAGCGCGATCGCCATCGCCACCGGCACCGTGAAGAACGCGTACACCAGGGTGTTGACCATCGAGCGGCGGAACACCGCGTCGCCGGCGATCTCGGTGAAATTGCCCAGTCCGATGAACTTCGGCGGCGTCAACACGTCGTACGACGTGAAGCTGAGGACGATCGCGGCGACGAGCGGCAGGCCCGTCCACAGCGCCATGTGCAGGAAGGCCGGCGCCACCATCAGGTAGCCGGCGCGCCGCCGCCCACGCGAGGCGGTACGCCCGCGCCGGGTCGCCGACGCCGGCCGGTCCGCCCCGGTACGCCGGGTACCGGAGCGGGCGGAGGTCATCACCACGGTGGCACCTTCCTGTGGACGGGTCGGCGTCAGAGGCGGCCGATGGCGGCGCGGGCGACGGAGGCGAGGTCGCCGATCGCCTGCTTCGCCGTGCGCTGGCCGACCACGGCGGTCTGCAGCGTCGGCTTGACCTTCTCGCGGATCTCCATCCACGCCGGCGTACCGCCCTCCGACACCGACTTGTCCAAATTGGACAGTGCGAAGTCGACGAGCTTGTTCTGCTTGACGTACGTCGAGTCCCGCAGGCTCGCGATCCCCGGTACGCTGCCGCGCTGCTCGGCCGCCGGCAGCACCGCGTCCGGCGTCGCGAGGAACTCGACGAGCGCCTGCGCGGCGGCCCGGTGCTGGCTGTGCGCCGACACGCAGCCGAGCGTGCCGCCCTGCAACATCGCCGCGTCGGTGTTGCGCATGACGAACATGCCGACCTTGTCGTCCGCGATCAGCTCCGGCGTCTGCGTCTGCATGTTCAGCCACAGCGCGGTGTCGGTCATCATCATCGACGCGCGGCCCTGCTGGAGCGTCGACGGCTGGCCGGCGGCCGGCGCGAACGACGGGTCCGCCGTACCGTCCTTCACCACGTCCAGGAACAGTTGCAGCGCCTCGACACCGCGGTCGTCGTCGAACGCCACCTTGCGGCCGGACTCGTCGAACAGCCTGCCGCCGTTGGCGAAGACGAAGTTCTCCCAGCACTGCCGCAGGTCGATGGAGAACGGGTCGAAGCCGGCTCGCGAGACCTTGCCGTTCTTCTTGCGCGCCAGCTCCTTCGCCACCGCGCGCAGCTCGGTCCAGTCCTTCGGCGGCGCCGTGATCCCCGCCTCCGCGAAGTGGTCCTTCCGGTACGCGACGACGCGGGCGTCGAGCACCACGGGCAGCGCGTACAGCTTGCCGTCGTACCGGGAGGGGGCGAGCACGCGCGGCTGGTAGTCGTACTTCGTGCCGGCCGAGTCGGGCAGCGGCGCCAACACCTTCTTGTACGCGAACGGCGGCACCCAGCCGACACCGATCATCAGCACGTCGGGCAGCAGGCCGCCGGCGAGCCCGGTGGTGATCTTCTCGTTCAGCGAGTTGTAGTCGGTGTAGTCGACCTTGACCGTGGCCTTCGGGTACTTCTTGTGGAACTGCTTGAGCAGCGTGCCTTCCAGCAGTTTCTTGCCGGTGGCCCCCTGGTACATCGGGGTGAGCACGGTGATCTCACCCTCGACCGGGCCGTCCGCGCTGGCCGTCGCGCCGCCGGTCGAGCAGCCCGTGGTCAGCGCCGTGGACGCCAGCCCCAGCGCACCCAGCCCGCTGGCGGCCAGGAACGATCTGCGACTCAGATCCATCTGAAGTACCTCTTTGTCGTCGGGGGCTCCTGCGCGCGCCGCCGGCCGTCATCACGGCGTAACTGCGAGGAAACTGATGTATCGATTCACCGATGCTAGGTGCCACCCTTCCGCCAGTCAACAGCAACTTTCCCGCTACTTCGCGGTGGGTCGACCGCTGCTCACGATGAATCGGTACACCACCACGCCGCCCCGTCGACGTCGCCGGAACACGCGTACGGGCAGGAAGGGGACCGCGGCCGGTACCGTGGAGGAAAACCGACAAACCCCAGGGAGTGCGCGGTGCCGGAGACGGACGAGGGGGGTCGGGAACGGTTCCCCCGCTGGGCGCGGTACGGGCTGATCGTGGTGCTGCCCGCGGCCACGGTGGTCACCACCGCCGCCGCGTCGGTCACCGGCGGCCCGGTCCGCGTCTACTGGGTGCTCGGCACGATCGCGGTCACCCTCGCCGGCGGGTACCTCAACGTCAACGAGGCGCGGAAGGCGGCGCGCATGCAGGTCACCGCCGTCAAGGCCAAGGCAGAGCTCGGCGAGTCGCTGTCCCGCGCCGGCCAGCCGCTGCTGGAGGTGCTCGGCCAGGTCGTCGGCACGAAGACACCCGGCGAACGCAAGCAACACCTCAAGGTCCTCGTACGCAAGAGCGTCGAGCTGGCCGCGTCGCAGTGCGGGCGCCGGGAGACGGGCTGCCGCACCCGCAGCGTCCTCTACCGGCTGAACCGCGACGGCACGGCGCTGGAGGACCCGCTTGACGCCGGTTGGATGGGCAGGTCACCGCGCGAGGGGTACGCGGAGGGCGCGAGCGAGGCCGAGCGGGAGGTGGTGGCGCTGGCGAAGGGGAAGCAGGCGCGGCTCGTCGCCGACGTACGCCAGGACCGGTCGGACTTCGTCTACCCGGGCCAGCAGTCCGGCGCGTTCCTCGCGGTTCCGGTGCGCGCCAACGGAAAGAGCTACGGCGTGCTGATGGTCGACTCGGACGTGCCGCACAGCCTGACCGACGTCGACCTCGGCTACCTCATTCTCATCTCGAACGCGCTCGCCGCCGGCCTTGCCCGGGACGAGACGTGACACGCCTACCACGCGCTGCGATACTGAACGGACAGCGTCGGGTGGCGGAGCCGGCCCGGCAGGGATCGGGGGACGCGATGGCCATGACGTCCGAGGACCTTCGAGCCGAGCGCGCCAGGACGCTGACTCCGCTGCACACCGAGGCGAGCGAGGCGTTCCTCGCCGGCCAGATCGACGCCGAACAGTACCTTCGCGACGCGCGCCTCGCGGCGGAGCGGCGCGCCTGGCGGGATCTGCGCCGCGCCGACGGCGGTGGCCTGCCGGTGGGGCGGATCTTCGCGCTGATCGGCGCCGCCGCGTACGGGTTGATCGCGCTGCTGCTGTTCTCCGTGCGGTACCAGGGACCCGGGCTCGTCGCGGTCGTACTGTGCCTGGCGTGCACCGCGCTGATGTTCGTCCGCGCCACGCGCTGACGTACCCGGTCGGGCCACCCTCGATCCACTGTGGACGGAGCCGGAATCGGCCGATCGGCGGATGACCGCCACCGCGCACGGTGGTCTACGTTCGTCGGGCGGTGACCACGTCTTTCCGTGGTACCCCTACCCCACTGCGTCGCCGCATGTTCCCGTCTCCTCATTTCCGAGAGGTGTCCCCATGCGCGTACGCAGGCTCCTCGGCGCGACCCTGGCCGTGTCGGCCCTCGTCATCGGTGCCGGCAGTTCCCTCGCCAGCGCGGACGTCACGCCGAAGGTGACCACGTACCAGCCGACCGGCGCGTACCAGTTCGCGTCGAACTACAAGAACGGCGCGGTCTGGCAGGTCGGCGGTACGCCGCTGAGCCAGCCGGACTCCGCCGAGACGGTGGGCTCGACCGGCGTCACGCTCAGCACGAAGCCGGCCGCCGGCGAGTACGCCGACGCCGGGGTGATCGTCCCGGTCGGTTCGGTCGGGGACCTGTTCGACGCGGACGGTGTGTACCAGGGGATCCAGGTCGACGGGCCGGGTGCGGCGGCGACCGAGACGAACCTGTACATCGACACCAACGCCGATGGCCACTACCTGTCGTTCTCCGCGGACGGCTTCTACGTCGGCCCGGCCGGCGACCAGGTGCTGTACGACGTGGACGCCACGCTGACCCGGGACAAGGTCGAGGCGGGCGCGCACGGCGCGCGGGCCGCGGTGTGGGCGTGGGTCGGCGTGTCCGGCACCGGCACGAAGTCCGCGACGATCACCGGCGTCGGCGGTACGACGCTGGTGAAGACGGTCGACGACCCGTCGGTGCTGGCCCCGGCGAACGTCTGCCGGCTGTCGTCCAGCACCGCGCAGAACCTGTGGACCGTCACGAACACGGCGGGCGGCCGGTCGCGCGACTTCCACTTCGGCGTCAACTACGGCGGCAAGACGACGTGGACGGGCGTGCACACGGTCGCGGCTGGCAAGACGTTCGGGATCGTCACGAAGGGCGGCGGCAAGGCGATCGTCCAGTGGTACGACGGGTACGGCGTGGCCAAGGAGGCGTACGCGTACTCGGACCACACGAAGTACTGCGCGTCCTGACCTGACGCGAGAAGCCCTCCCGCCGTGGGCGGGAGGGCTTCTTCCCGGATCAACATTCCAGTATTGACATGTCGATAGTGCTGGTTTTATCTTTGACCTGTCAGCATTGGAATGATCGGAGGTCGCGATGCCCGCGTACCTGGAGGGGCTGCTCGCCCCCGTGCCCGACGAGATCGAGGCGCTCGACCTGCCCGTCGCACGCGGCGCGCTGCCACCCGAACTCACCGGTCGGTACTTCCGGAACGGCCCCAACCCGCTCCCCGGCCAGGACCCCCAACACTGGTTCGCCGGCCACGGCATGATCCACGGCGTACGGCTCCGCGACGGACGCGCCGAGTGGTACCGCAACCGGTGGACCAAGACGCGCGCCCTCGCCGGCGCCCCGTTCCTCGGCCCGAACGGCATCGACCGCAGCGCCGTCACCGCCAACACCCACGTCGTACGGCACGCCGACCGGATCCTCGCACTCGTCGAGAACGGCCTGCCGTACGAGCTGACACCCGAACTCGACACCCGCGGGCCCGTCGACTTCGGCGGCAAGCTGCGCACCGCGATGACCGCGCACCCCAAACACGACCCGACCACCGGCGACCTGCACTTCTTCGGATACGGGGCCATGCCGCCGTACCTGACGTACCACCGGCTGTCCGCCGCCGGCGACCTCGTCGAAAGCCGCGAGGTCACCGTCCCCGGGCCGACCATGATGCACGACTTCACCATCACCGAACACCACGTCATCTGGCTCGACCTGCCCGTCGTGTTCGACGCCAACCGGCTCGGCCGCGGCATGCCCTACCAGTGGGACGACGGGTACGGCGCGCGGATCGGCGTGATGCCCCGGTCCGGCGGCGACGTGCGCTGGTTCGACGTCGACCCGTGCTACGTGTTCCACGTCGGCAACGCCAGCGAGGACACCGACGGGCGCGTCGTACTCGACGCCGTCCGGTACACACCCGGCAGCTTCCACGCCACCTGGCACGGCATCGGCGGCGCCGACACACCCGGCGACGCCGCCAGCGGCGCCACCCTCCACCGCTGGATCCTCGACCCGCACAGCGGGACAGTCGACGAACAGCACCTCGACGACCGCCGCGTCGAGTTCCCCACCATGAACGAAGACCTCCTCGGCCACCCCAGCCGCTACCGGTACGCCGCCGGCGACGACGCGATCGTCAAGTACGACACCGAAACCGGAGCAAGCCTGACGCTGCCCGCGACGTCGCCGGGTGAGGCCGTCTTCGTGCCCGCCGCCGGTGGTACCGCGGAGGACGACGGGTGGCTGCTGTCCATCGTCGGCGACCTCGCCGGGTCCGAGTTGCTGTGCGTCGACGCCCGCGACCTGACCGAGGTGGCGGCGGTGACGCTGCCGCGGCGGGTACCCGCGGGGTTCCACGGCAACTGGTTCGCCGACTGAGTCGGCGTCGCCGGGAACGGCGGGTCGCCGGGAACGGCGTTGCCGAATCGGGTTTGCCGGGCCGCGTCCGGACGAACGGGGGGTCGCGGCCCGGCCGGAGCGTGTCGGGCGGACCTTGGTCCCCAGCCTGGGCGATCCGGCGGGACCTAGACCCCCACCCACCCTGGGGGGGCGACCCCAGCGGCAATCCTATGCCGCAACACCGCCCCGCGAGCGTGCCTGTGGACAACCCGAACAACCTGTGGACAACGGACGACCGCACGCCGTCACCCACAGCGCGTACGACGGAACCACCCTCAGTACGCGCGGTACACCGCGGCCATGTCGTCGCCGCCGTGCCCGGCGACGTCGGCGGCCTCGAAGCGGTCGAGTACCGCCGCCGACATCGGCAGGGTGACGTCCGCGGTGGCGGCGGCGTCGCGTACGAGGCGGGCGTCCTTGGCGGCGAGGGACAGCGGGAAGCTGGGCGGGTAGTCGCCGGCGAGCATCGCGGCGCCCTTGACGTGGGCGTACGCGCAGTCGGTGGCGGTGCCGGCGATCGCGTCGAGGAACAGCGAGCCGTCGAGGCCGAGGCCGGCGGCGAGCGCCAGGGCTTCGGCGGTACCGCCGGTGAGGGCGGTGACCCAGCTGTTGACGACGAGTTTGAGTCGGCTGCCGGCGCCGGCGGGGCCGACCCACAGGGTCCGGGTGCCGACGGCGTCGAAGACGGGGGTGCAGCGGTCGCGGGCGTCGTCCGGGCCGGAGGCGAGTACGACGAGTTTGCCCTGTTCGGCGGGCTGTTTGGTGCCGAGCACGGGCGCGTCGACGTAGATGGCGCCGAGCGCCGCGGCGGTCCCGGCGAACTCGTCGGCGTACTCGGCGCCGACGGTGCTGGCCTGCACCCACAGCGTGTCGGGCGCGAGGTCGAGGCCGGACATCACCTCGCGTACGGCGGGGCCGTCGGTGAGGACGGTCAGCACGATGTCGGCGCCGCGTACCGCGTCGGCGGGGTCGGCCGCGAGGTACGCGCCGCGCTCGGCGAGCGGCGCCGCGCGGGACGCGGTCCGGTTCCAGGCTCGTACCGGCAGGCCGGCGGCCAGCAGGTTCGACGCCATCGGCAGTCCCATGATCCCGGTTCCCAGCATCGCGACAGTCATGTGTCCAGGATGCGACGTCGGGTCGGGTCGCGCAGGACTTGGCGGCGCGACGGCCGGGGACTTCCGCAACCTGACGCCACTGGTGCTGATGGCCGCCGACACGCGAGATGACGGGCGAATCCCTCGGGCGGGGGATGGCGCGCCCGACCGGGGTGGGATGGTTCCGGGCCGGCGACCCCGCAGACTGGAGGGCATGAGCACAGACCGCACAGGCGCCCGCGGGTGGGCCGTGACGCGCCCGCTGCGGATCAGGTCGACGTACCTGCGGCTGGTGTTCCTGTTGTTGGGGAGCGCGCTGGCGCTCGCGTTCGCCATGATCGACATCGCGGTGCTGAACGCGGTGCCGCTCGGCTCGCTGTGGCTGATCGCGGCGGCGGCCGTGCTGCTGGGTGTGATCGGCCTGCCGCCGGTGCTGATCTCCCTGATCCCGGCGGTACGGGTGGTCGAGGGTTCGGCGGTCCGCAGCCTGGTGCACGCGGGGCTGCCGGAGACGCTGCCGCCGGCGCGGGACTGGGACACCCGGTGGCGTGCCGCGCTCTACTTCCTGCTGCACCTGCTCGCGGGCGCGGTGACGGGGGCGGGGCTGATCGCGGCGGTGTCGTGGACGATCGTCGTGGCGGTGGTGCCGTTCGCCGGTACGACCCTGTTCGGCGGGGTGCGCCCGGGGTGGTCGGCGGCGTGGGTTCCGCTGCTGGCGGTGCCGGGGCTCGTCGCGTTCCCGTACCTGGTGGCCGGGCTCGGCGCGCTGTTGGCCCGGTGCGCGCCGCCGCTGCTGGGTCCGTCGGCGGCGGAGCGGCTGGTCGCGCTGCAGCAGCGGTCGGAGCGGCTGGCCGAGCGGAACAGGCTGGCCCGCGAGCTGCACGACTCGGTCGGGCACGCGCTGACGGTGACGACGGTGCAGGCGGGTGCCGCGGGTCGGGTCCTCGACAGCGATCCGGAGTTCGTCCGGCTGGCGCTGGCGGCGATCGAGGAGACGGGGCGGGCCGCGCTCGCCGATCTGGACCACGTGCTGGGGTTGCTGCGGGACCAGGCCGCCCCGCGCGCGCCGCAGCCGACCCTGACGGACCTGCCGGCGCTGCTGGCCCAGACGCGGGCGGCGGGCGTACCGGTGTCGGCGACGGTGCCGGACGACCTGGCCGGGGTGCCGGCGGTGGTGTCGCGCGAGGCGTACCGGATCGTGCAGGAGGGGTTGACGAACGCGTTGCGGCACGCCGGGCCGGTCCCGGTGACGTTGCGCGTCGCGGTCGACGGCGACCATCTGGACGTACGGCTGGCCAACGCGATCACGACCGTCCACAGTAGACGGAGCGGTGGCGGCCGTGGTCTCGCCGGGATGGCCGAGCGCGTCGCGCTGCTGCACGGTACGGTCGCTGCCGCCGCCGACGACGGTACGTGGCGCGTCGCGGTGCGGCTCCCGCTGCGGCCGGTGCCGCTCGACGGGAACGACGGAGCCGAGGAGGGCCGATGACCGAACCGCTGCGGCTGCTGCTGGCCGACGACGAGGCTCTGGTACGCGCCGGGTTGCGCGCGATCCTCGACGCCGAGCCGGACCTGACCGTGGTGGCCGAGGCCGCGGACGGCGCCGAGGTGCTGCCGCTGGTCCGCACGCACCGCCCCGACGTGGTGCTGATGGACGTGCGGATGCCCGCCGTCGACGGCATCCAGGCCACCCGCTACCTCGTCGGTACGCTGCCGGAGCCGCCGCGGATCCTTGTCGTCACCACGTTCGAGAACGACGACTACGTGTACGAGGCGCTTCGTGCCGGCGCGTCCGGCTTCCTGCTGAAACGGGCCCGCCCGGACGAGATCGTCCAGGCGGTCCGCACCGTGGCGCGCGGCGATTCGCTGCTGTTCCCAGCCGCCATCCGGGCGCTCGCGGGTCGTTCGCCGAGCACCGGCACCGGCGACGGCCTCGCGTCGGCCCGGCTGACCGAACGCGAGGCCGACGTCCTGCGCCTGATGACACGCGGCCGGTCCAACGCCGAGATCGCCACCGAGCTGTACGTCAGCCACGAGACCGTGAAGACCCACGTCGGCAACGTCCTCGCGAAGCTCTCGGCGCGCGACCGCACCCAGGCCGTCATCGCCGCGTACGAGTCGGGCTTCGTCAGCCCCGGCTCGTGACGGCGCGTCATGTGTGCAGAGCCAGCTCTGCACACATGACCTCACCGCTCAGTACGTCGCGTCGAGCCGGGCGCGCTGGTCGTCGGTCAGGTCCAGGTCGACGGCGGCGAGGCTCTCGTCGAGCTGGGCCACCGACGACGCACCGACCAGCGGTACCACCGGCACCTCGCCGCCGATCAGCCACGCCAGGACGACCTGGTTGACGGTGGCGCCGGTCTCGGCGGCGACGGCGCGGAGCGCGTCGAGTCGCCGGGGTGTACCGGGGTGGTCGAGTTCGGCGTCGAGCGGCTTGTCGGCCCGGGTGTACGCGCCGGACAGCAGCGGCGAGTACGCGACGAGCGTCAGGTCCCGGTGCTCCCGTACGTAGCTGAGCAGGTCGCCGTCGGCGGTGCCGGGCCCGCCGTCCGGCGACAGCTCGCTCGGCTGGTCGGTGCGCCGCCGCAGGTACGTGTGGTGGTACTGCAGGACCTCGTACCCGGGCAGGCCGCGCGCGGCGGCGAGGTTGCGGGCGCGCTCGATCCGCCAGGTCCACTGGTTGCTGACGCCGAGCAACCCGACCGTACCGTCGGCGACCAGTTCGCCGAACGCCTCGACGGTCTCGGCCTGCGGGACGGTGTGGTCGTCGATGTGCGCGTACAGCAGGTCGAGGCGGTCGACGCCGAGGCGTTCCCGGCTGGCATCCGCGGATTCGCGGATCACTTTGGCGGACAAGCCTTCCGGGTTGTCGACGTAGCCGGTGCCGGGCGCCAGCGGACGGGCGCCGAGCTTGGTCGCGACGACGATCTCGGCGCCGATGCCGCGGCTGGCGCGCCACCGGCCGAGCAGCGTCTCGCTCTCGCCGCCCTGCGTTCCGTTGACCCAGAACGCGTAGTTGTCGGACGTGTCGACGAACGTGCCGCCCGCCTCGACGTACCGGTCGAGGATGGCGAACGAGGTCGCCTCGTCGGTCACGGTGCCCATCAGCATCGCGCCGAGGCTGAGCACACTGACCTCCCGGCGCGTGGCCGGATCGGTCCCGATCGTGCGGTACTTCATGCGCAGACTTCCCCTCGTGTCGTGGTACGAGGGGAAGTCTGCGACCTGGAGTGGGCTCTAGGTCAAGACTCGACCCGCATCAGGTGCAGCAGCGTGCTGGCGTAGTCGCCGTTGAGCCGGACGGGTATGCCGAAGCCGGCCAGCGCCGCGCCGGTGAGCGGATCGCCCACGCCGTCGACCTGGTAGCGCGCGTGCGGGTCGAGGCCGGCCAGCCGCAGCACCGGCGGACGCTCGCCGAACCGTTGCGCGCCAAGGAAAGCCAGTACGACGGCCTGCGACCGGTCGGCCGTCACGTACTGCACGGCGGACAGCCCGGACGACGGCGGGCGCAGCCGGTACAACTGTCCATGTTGGACGATCGAGCGCACCGACTTGTACTGCCCGATCAGGTCGGCCGCCTCGGTCAGCTCCGCCTCGGACCACTCGGACAGGTTCCCGCCGACCCCGAGTACGCCGGCCATCGCGACGTGGAACCGGAACGCCAGCGGCACCGTACGCGGTTCGAGGAGGTTCGGCACGTCGGTGACCCAGCAGGACATCGCCCGCGCCGGGTACGCCTGGCTGTAGCCGTGCTGGATGATCAGCCGGTCCGGCGCGTCGGTGTTGTCGGACGTCCACACCTGGTCGGTACGCGCCAGGATGCCCATGTCGATCCGCCCGCCGCCGCCCGAGCACGACTCGAACGCGACGCCGGGGTGCTTGGCGCGCAAGCGATCCAGCACCGCGTACAGGTTGTGCACGTGGTCGAGCCAGAGGCGTTCCGGGTTGTCGGTCTCGGCCGGCCAGCCGGGCTCGGTGAACGGCCGGTTCATGTCCCACTTGACGAACTGGATGTCGTGGTCGGACAGCAGCGCGTCGAGCCGTTCGTACATCCACTCGGCGACGTCGGGGCGGGCCAGGTTGAGGACGAGCTGGTGCCGCATGGTGTGCCGGGTACGGTCCGGGAAGTGGTAGACCCAGTCGGGATGCTCCCGGTAGAGGTCGGAGTCGGGGTTGACCATCTCGGGTTCGACCCAGATCCCGAAGTCCATGCCGAGCCGGTGCACCTCGTCGATCAGCGGTGCCAGGCCGTTCGGGAAGCGCTCCGGGTTGACGGTCCAGTCGCCGAGGCCGGCGTGGTCGTTCACACGCGCGCCGAACCAGCCGTCGTCCATGACGAACAGCTCGCAGCCGATCTGTGCGGCGCGCGCCGCGAGCGCCTTCTGGTTCTCCTCGTTGACGTCGAAACCCGTTGCCTCCCAAGAGTTGTAGAGCACGGGCCGGTCGGCGTCCGCGTTCGCCAGCACGTGCCCCAGCTGGTACGCGTGCCACGCCCGGCTGGCCGCGCCGAACCCGCCCGACGTGTACAGCCCGGCGAACACCGGCGCGGTCAGCGACTCACCGGCCGCCAGCCGGTACGGTCCGGAGCCGTCGTGCCCGGCCCCGCCGAGCACCTGTACACCGCCGTGCGGCAGGCGCTGCGCGGCGAACTCCCACGCCCCGGACCACGCCAACGCTCCACTGTAGACAGACCCGGACTCCTCGGTCGCGGTGCCGTCGTCGATCGCGTACCACGGGTTGGCCTGGTGGCTGGTGATGCCGCGGCGGCTGCCGATGACGAACTCGCCGTCGGTCAGATCCTGGTGCCGCAGTTGGGTTTCCGCGCTCCACCGGCCCGACAGGTGGCTGAGCCGGTACGCGTCCTGCTCCGGCAGCGTCCACGCCGCCGAGTCGTACCGTGCCAGCTCGATCGGGGTGTCGCCGGTGTTGGTGGCGACCACCCAGCGTTCGATCACGTCGGAGTCGGTCCGGATCCGGTAGTGCAGCGCGAGGCTCAGCGGGCCGTCGGCGAACTCGACGGTCAGCAGGTGCGTGTCGCCGTCGCGGGTCATCGTGCTGCCGGCGAGCCGCCACTCCACCGACCGGGTCGCGCCGAACCGCGCCGCCAGCGCCGCCCGCGCGAACCGCATCCCGCCCTGCACCGGGTACTCCTCGGTCCCGTCCAGCGGCGACTCGAAGCCGCGGCGGCTCCACCGCTGCCGCTTCACCGTCCCGATGTGTACGGCGTCGGCCAGCGTGACCGGTTCGCCCCAGTACACGTGCAGCAGCGGGTCCGGCAGCTCCTGGTGGTGCACGGTGACGCTGTTCGGGCAGGCCAGCGCGTACGCCGACCGCGGGGTGCGCAGCAGCCACACCCGGTGCGTCCGGTCGTACGTGATGCCCACTTGCCCGTCGCCGGTCGTCTGTACGCTCACGTCAACTCCTTCAAACGTCTCCGCACATCCTGCACCACATTCCAACGTCGGCGACAGGTGAACAGGCCCGAAAACGGTTCGGCCGGCGACCGGAACCCGTGCTAGACGTGAGGGCATGTGGACGACCCTGGTCGCGCCCGTGGACGGCGCCGACGCGCGGCTACTGCTCCGCGAGTACTACGTCGAGATCGTGGCCCGCTACTGGCAGCGGCCGCCGCGACCCGGCGAGGTCGACCAGGCCATGCGGGAACAACCCAGCGACAGCCTCGCCCCGCCGTCCGGCGCCCTGATCGTCGGCCGGTACGCCGGCGACCTCGGCGGATGCGCCGGCGTGCGGCTCGTCGACCGCACGACCGCCGAGCTCAAGCGGGTGTACGTCCGCCCGGCGTACCGCGGGACCGGCGGTGGGGCCGCGCTGCTCGCCGCCGCCGAGTCGGCCGCGCGCGACCTCGGCGCCGCGACCATCCGCCTCGACACCCGGCACGACCTCGTCGAGGCGCGCCGCCTGTACGCCCGGCACGGCTACGCCGAGACCGCCCCGCACAACGACGAGCCGTACGCGGAGCACTGGTTCGCGAAGCCGCTCCACTGACGCCGCGCCGCACTACCGGGGGTGGGCCGCGCCGCAGTACCCGACGTGGCCCGCGGCGCTAGCCGGCGTGGGCCTCGTCGTACGCCAAGCGGGCGGTGGCGATGTCGACGCGGTGCCGGTCGGCCCAGGTGGTGAGCGTGAGGAGCGCGTCGTAGAGCTCGCGGGCCATCTCGGTCGCGACGTATTCGACCTTGGGCGGGACGGTCGGGTGGACGGTGCGCGTGAGCAGCCCGTCGCGCTCCAGGTTGCGCAGGGTCAGCGTGAGCATGCGCCGACTGATGCCCTCGACGGCGCGCTCCAGCTCGGTGAACCGGACCGGCCCGCGGCTCGCCTCGACGATCACGCCGATCGACCACTTGCCGCCGACCCTGTCTAGTACCTCACGTACGGTGCACGCGTCGGCCGCCTTCACCTGCTCTGGTACATCGGTGGTACTCGGTGACATGACTGTGCCTCCTTACGCCGACCTCGATGGTCACACATCATTGCCTCGGTAACAAGTCGTGCACTTATGGAGGCAGCGATGTCGGCGAAGAACCGGCTGTTGGCACTGGTGGTCCTGTGCGCCGCACAGGTCATGGTCATCCTCGACGGAACCATCGTGAACGTGGCGCTGCCCTCGATCCAGGACTCCCTCGGGTTCGACCGGTCGAGCCTCGCCTGGGTCATGAACGCGTACCTGGTCGGCTTCGGTGGCCTGCTGCCGCTGGCCGGCCGCCTCGGCGACCTCGTCGGACGGCGGCGCGTCTTCACGATCGGGCTCGTCGCGTTCGTCGTCGCGTCGCTGGCCTGCGGCCTCGCCACCGACCCGGTGGTACTCGTCGCCGGCCGGTTCCTGCAGGGCGCGGGCGGCGCGCTCGCCTCGGCGGTCGTACTCGGGATGCTGGTGACGACGTTCCCGGAGCCGGCTGAGCAGTCGCGGGCGATCGGGGCGTTCACGTTCGTCGGCGCCGGCGGCGCGTCCCTCGGTACGTTCCTCGGCGGCGTCCTCACCCAGGCGCTGAGCTGGCACTGGATCTTCCTGGTGAACCTGCCGATCGGGATCGTCGCGGCCGTGCTCGCGCCCCGCGTACTGGCCCGCGACCGCGGTGTCGGCCTGCGCGCCGGCGCCGACACGCTGGGCGCCGCGCTGGTGACCGCGGGGCTGATGCTCGGGGTGTACACGATCGTGTCGGCCGGCGACCGGAGCGCGGCGGGCACCGCGGTCACCGGCGCCCTCGCCGTCGCGCTGCTCGCCGCCTTCCTGGTACGCCAGCGCACCGCGCGGACGCCGCTGCTTCCGTTGCGGCTGTTCGGATCCCGGCTCGTGTCGGGCGCGAACCTGGTGCAGTTCCTGATGGTCGCGGCGATGTTCGGCTTCCAGTTCCTGACCGCGCTGTACCTGCGGCAGGTGCTCGGGTTCGACGCGCTGCGCACCAGCCTCGCGTTCCTGCCCACGCCGGTCGTGATCGCCGCCGTCTCGCTCGGCCTGTCCGCCCGCCTCTACGCCCGGTACGGCCAGCGTTCGGTGCTGCTCACCGGCCTCGCCGCGATCGTCGCCGGCCTGGTCCTGCTCGGAGGCGTCCCCGCCGACTCCGGGTACCTGACGCACGTGCTGCCGGCGGTCGTGGTGATGGGCGCCGGCTTCGCCGCGGCGATGCCCGCGCTCACCACGTACGCGATGGCGGACGTGGCGCCGGGCGACTCGGGTGTGGCGTCCGGGCTGTTCAACACGACGCAGCAGGTGGGCGGCGCGCTCGGGCTCGCGGTACTCGCCCGGCTGGCCGACGCGGTCGCCGCCGGTCACCGCGCCGCCGGGGACGCGCCGGCCGTGGCGCAGACCGCCGGCAGCCACGTCGCGTACGCCGTCGGGGCGGTGCTCGTGGCCGGCGCGCTCGTCACCGCCGCCGTCACCCTGCGTACGCCGGGTGCGGGGCGGGACGCCACGCCGGAGACCGTGTCCCAGCAGGCGGAACACCCGGCCGGCCGGTCAGTGGAGGTGTGACGGGAGGCTCAACGTTCACCAAAGGTGCGTTGCCGAGAGACACGGGGGACCCTCTACCCTGTTTCGCGGGAGGACCGGTACAGCGCCGTGCCGTCTGGCCAGAGGAAGGGACACGCAGGTGCGTATCGGTATCTTGACCGGGGGTGGAGACTGCCCCGGCCTCAACGCCGTCATCCGCGCGGTCGTGCTGCGCGCGGTGCGCGACCACGGCTGGCAGGTCACCGGTTTCCGGGACGGTTGGCGCGGCGTACTGGAGAACCACCACATCGAGCTGGACCCGTCGCGGGTACGCGGGCTCCTGGCGCGCGGCGGGACGATCCTCGGCTCGTCGCGCGTCAACCCCGACCACCTGACGTCGAGCATCGACACGATCCGTGCGGTACTCGACGAGAACGGGATCGACGCCCTCATCCCGGTCGGCGGCGAGGGCACGCTGCAGGCGGCGCACTGGCTGTCGTCGCACGACATCCCGGTCGTGGGCGTACCGAAGACGATCGACAACGACATCGACTGCACGGACGTGACCTTCGGGTTCGACACGGCGGTCGAGATCGCGACGGACGCGATCGACCGGCTGCACACCACCGCCGAGTCGCACCAGCGCGTGATGATCGTCGAGGTGATGGGCCGGCACACCGGCTGGATCGCGCTGCACTCCGGCCTCGCCGCCGGCGCGCACCAGGTGCTCACCCCCGAGACCCCGTTCGACATCGACGAGGTCTGCACGGGGCTCCAGCGCCGTTTCGAGGCCGGCGACAACCACGCCGTACTCGTCGCCGCCGAGGGCGCGGTCCCGGCACCCGGCACGATGGAGTTCGACCAGGGGCACCTCGACCAGTTCGGGCACCGGCGCTTCGCCGGGATCGCCCGCCAGCTCCAGCTGGAGATCAGCCGGCGGCTCGGCGCCGACCGCGACGTCACCACGACCGTCCTCGGCCACCTACAGCGCGGCGGCACCCCCACGGCGTACGACCGGGTGCTGGCGTCGCGGCTGGGCGGGCGCGCGGTCGAAGCGATCCGCGACGGCAAGTACGGCACGATGTCGGCGCTGCGCGGCACCGAGATCGAGCTGGTACCGCTGGCCGACGCGGTCGCCCGCCTCAAGACCGTCCCGGGCGACACCTGCGCGGAGCTGCGCGCCCTGCTCTGAGATCCGCTGACCGGGGCCGCCGCGGCGGCCCCGGTCAGCGGTAGAAGTGCAGGTCGACGACGGCGCCGTCGGGGTCGTACAGGGTGAGCGTGTCGCCGTAGTTGTCGAGGTACTTCTCGTCGGGTGCGGGCAGCACCAGCTCGGCGCCGGCGGCGAGCGTCGCGGCCGGCAGCCACTGCCGCACCATCAGCTGGTTGCGGATCGACCAGCCGGCGAGGTCGGTGTCGGCGTCGGCGGCGAGCACCGTCCGCTCCTCGGGCACCGAGGCGACGGCGATCCGCACCGGGGTACGGGGCAGGCCGCTGGGTTCGCCGCGCAGCGCGGGCGCCGCGTACGGCAGGTGGTTGGTGATGATGCCGTCGGCGCCGAGCGCGCGCATCGCGGCGACGCCCTCGGGCGCGTCGATTGTCCACGGCAGGACGCGGATGCCGTGGGCGTGTACGGCGTCGACGTACCCGTCGGGGAGCTCGCGGCCGAGCGGCACGTACGCGGAGATCCAGTCGCCGAGGCCGGCGAACTCGTCGACGTCGAGCGGCGGGCGTACACCGGTCATCAGCACCAGCGGCACGGTCGGCGGCAGCAGCTCACCCATCCCGCGCAGCCGTTCGACGTCGGTGGACTGCACGGCGACGGGCGGCAGGTCGGTGCGGTCGAGCGCCGGGCCGAGCTGGCGCCGCAGCTCGGCGACGAGCTGTCGCTCGATGCCGGGGAAGCGTTCCGGCCACTTCATCTCGATGAGCAGGGTGGCCCGGCCGGCGATCGCGTCGAGCAGTTCGGCCAGGGTCGGCACCGTGGCGGCGCGGAACCGCGGGTCGAACCACGACCCGGCGTCCAGTTTGCGTAGTTCGGTGAGGGTCAGCTCGGCGATCGGGGCGTCCGCCCGGTCCGGGAGGACCTGCGTGATGTCGCTGGTGCGCGCCATCGTGCCGTCGTGCGCCACGACCAGCTCGTCGTCCGCGGTGCGTTGCAGGTCCACCTCGATGGCGAACGCACCCTGCCGGATCGCCTCGACACATCCGATGACTGTGTTCTCCGGTGTCGTACCGCAGGCGCCGCGGTGCGCGACGCACGTGCCGACCGGTGGCCACGTGGCTTTTCCACTCACCCGCGCGACGCTACCTGCCGTCGCGGCCGCCACGTGTGGATTCGTCGCCGGCGAGTCGGTCGCCGTCCATCATCCGGTACGTCCGGCCCGGACACGGGCGTGCCATCACCACCGCGCGTGGCGGCGCGGATCCATCGGGTGGTTCGCCGCGCGTTGTCGCCGTAGTTGCAGGTGGATCCGCCGTTGTCGGTGGTGTGAACGACGATCGTGTCGTCGGCGAGGCCGCGCGCGTCCAGCTCGTCGAGCAGGCGGCCGATCTCGGCGTCCATCAGGTCGAGCTGCGCGGCGTAGTAGGCCCGGCCGTCGGGCAGGTTGGGGCTGATCACCCCGTCGTACCAGTCGACGTAGTCGCCGAGATCCGGGCATCTGCATCCCGGCGAGCTTGTAGTACGACTCGGCGAAGCCGTGGTTCGGCGGGCAGGCGCGGTCGCCGGGACGCTCCGGTCCATAGTGGACCTTGCCGAAGTAGCCGGTGGCGTGGCCGTCCTCGGCGAAACGCTCGGCGAGACCGGCGCCGTCACGTACGGCTCGGTGCACGAGACGCCCTGCGCGGCAAGGCGATCCAGGGCCGGCGTGGCCACGTCGTCGCGGCGGCCGAGCGCCGAGCGGTCGGCGTACCCGTGGTCGTCGGAGACGATCAGGATCACGTTCGGGCGCGCTGCGTCGGGCATCGTGGCTCCCGTCGCGGGCCGATGGTGCGCCGACGGCATCCCACGGCGGTATCGTTGCCTTCTGTACGGCATACGTTACGAGGAGCGGACGGTATGACTTCCGAAGTCCAGGACGACGCGCGGCGCCGCCGCCGGTTCCGTACCTCGATCAAGGAGTCCCTGCGGGACCTGGCGATCCAGCTCTCCCTGCTCAACCACCAGGTCGGCCGGCAGCTCGCGCTGAAGGACGTCGATCTCGACTGCCTCGACCTGGTCACGCGGCACGGGCCGATCGGCCCCAGTGCGCTCGCCCGTCTCGCCGGCCTGCACCCGGCGACCATCACCGGCATCCTCGACCGGCTGGAGCGCGCGAAATGGATCGTCCGGGAGCGCGACCCGGTCGACCGCCGCGCCGTGACCGTGCGCGCGCTGCGCGAGCGCAGCGGCGACATCGTCCGCCTGTACGCCGGGATGAACCACACGATGGACAGCATCTGCGCCGGGTACAACGAGGCGGAGTTGGAGCTGTTGGCGGACTTCCTCCGGCGTACGGCCGAGGCGGGGCGCGACGCGGCGACCGACCTTTCGGACACCTGATAATCCCTTTTTTAGTACTTAATCTTGACAGCGTTCGCGCTCCGGGCCAGGCTCGTCGCAGACCCGCACCCTCATGCCCCGGAGGAGTGACGATGGCCCGGCTCACCATCCGGCGCGGTCGCGCCGCGCTCGCGACACTGGCCGCTGCGGCCACCGTACTGACCGCCGCACCCGCCTCGGCGGCTGCGGAAACCCTTGAGGTACAAGCGGAAGCGCAGCAGACGATGACCGGCTTCGGCGCGTCCGGCGCCTGGTGGACGATCGACATGGCCCGCTTCCCCGACCCGGTACGCCGGCAGATCGGGCGGCTACTCTTCTCCACCGACGGGATCGCGCTCAGCCAGTGGCGCTGGAACATCGGCGGAGGCGGCGCCGGCGTGACCGTTCCGACCGGCGGCGAATCGGAGCTGGGCCCGAAGAACCGCGCACCCGACACCTTCTACCAGGCACCCGGCCGGTACGACTGGTCCGTGGACGCCGGCGGCACCGCGATGCTGAAGCTCGCCGCGGCGTACCACGTGCCGGACGTCATCGGGTTCGCGGTGAGCGCGCCACCCGACTTCACCACCAACCACCAGTCCTGCGGCGGCACGCTCACCCCCGGCGCCGAGCGGGCGTACGCGGAGTATCTGTCCACTGTGGTCAGACACGCGCGGGATTCCTGGCACGCCAACGTGAACTACGTCAGCCCGATGAACGAGCCGGACTACACCCGGGGCGAGTGCACCCAGGAGGGCATGGCCGTACCGCCGGAACGGCGCGCCGACACCGTCACCGCGCTGCACGACGCGCTGCCCGCCGGTACCGGCATCATCGCCGACGAGTCGAGCCGCGTCGACACCCAGTTCCTGCCCGAGACGCCGCAGTGGATGTCCAGCCCCGCCGCCGCGGACGCGACGACCGCGCTCGCCCATCACACGTACGACTTCCCGTCGGACGCGACGCTGAACCAGGCGCGCGACCTCGCCCAGGGATACGGGAAACCGTTGTGGGCAACGGAGATCTGTTGCTCGGTGCTCGCCGACGGGAAACCGGCGTGGAGCCAGGGGTACGACCCGACGATCACCGGCGGCCTCGCGCTCGCCGACATCGTCACCCAGGACCTGACGCAGGCCAACGACTCCGCGTTCCAGTGGTGGGTGGCGATGTCCGCCGCGCTCGGCTGCGACCCGGCCGCCGGCCCGTCCTGCACCGACCAGATCAACCCGGACGGCTGGAACGACGGCCTCATCTACTACGACCCGCAGTACGGCAGCCGCCACGACTACCGCATCCACCCGACGAAACGGTTGTGGGCGCTCGGAAACTTCAGCCGCTTCGTGCGCCCCGGCGCGGTGCGGCACGAGGTGACCGGCACGCCGGACGGCGTGCACGCGCTGGCCTTCCGTACCGGGAAGGAGTGGACGCTGGTCGTCGTCAACAACAACCCGGCCGACACCACGCTCGGCGTACGGTTCCCCGGGTCGGCGCGGGCCACCGGCGCGTGGCGTACCGACGCGGCGCACGACCTCGGCGCCGTCCCCGCCCCGCACGGCGACACGGTTCCCGCGCCGGGACGCAGCATCACCACCTACCGGTACGCCATCGCGTAAGGCAGGCGGTCAGAGCGCGCTGATCGTCGCCGGGGCGCGCTCGCCGCGGGACAGCGCGCGGACGACGGCCAGCGGGCCGTGCCGCCAGGCGGCGATCCGCGCCAGCAGGTCGATCGTGGCGCCGGTCGCCGCCGCCGGCATCTCCGGCGTCGGTACGCCCACGCTGACCGCGAGGTCGTCGGCGTGCACGACCAGCTCCATCACCCGGGTGAGGAGCAGGTCGTCCACGGTCAGGCCCCACTCGCCGAGATCCACCACCCGCTCCGCCGGCTCGGCCGGCAGCGCCCGACGCAGCTCGGCCAGCGCCGCGTCCACGTCGTCCGCGAGCGCGGCCGGCGTCGTGGCCGCGGCGGCAGCCTCACCGCGGCGCCGGATCCCCACGTTCGCGTCACTGTCCACGCCGGACGTGACCCACGCGCCGCCCGTGAAGTGCTCCAACACCGGGATCGCCGCGTCGCCGGGCGGCGCGGCCAGCAGCGGGACGGTGTGCGTGACCTGGTTGGCCAGGTGCCGCGCCAGCCCCGCCACGGAGAAGTCGGGCAGCGCGCTCGGCTCGGACCAGCGGGCCGCCACCGTGGGCTCGCGCAGCAGGGTTGCGGCCGTCGTGGCGGCCGACAGGTACGCATCACGGATCACCCCGCCAGGCTATCCCGATGCGGAGCCGGTGATCCGGAGCCCGGTGATGCGCATGGGTGTGCAGAGCGGCTCTGCATACCCCTATGCATCACCGCGACACTTGACGGCATGACCCCGCGCACCGAACAACCCGACGACGCCGCGCCGCCCTCCCGGCTCCGGGCGGTGCTGTTCGACTCCGGCGGCGTACGCATGGCGGTCGTGTCCGACGCCTGACCGAACCTGCCCGAACCGCACGCCGGGCTCGGCCTCGCGCCGTACTTCGAGGCGTACGCGATCTCGGCCGTGCTGGGGTGCCGGAAGCCTGATCCGCGGATGTACCGGCACGCCTCGGACGCGCTCGGTCTCCCGCCCGCGGACTGCCTGTTCGTCGACGACGACCCCGACCTCGTCGCCGCCGCCATCACCCTCGGGCACGCCGGCCGCGCCGTGCTGCGCACACCCGCGCGCACCGACGTACCGGCGGTCGCCACGCTCACCGAACTGCTGCCGCTGTTCGGTTGAGCCGCGGCCCCGCCGCTGCGCCGCTGTTCCGGTGAACCGTGGCAGGATGCTGCCAGCGGGCGCGCGGCGGGCGGCAGCCCACGCACCCTGGACGCATGACGTACGACTTCCGCCTCGGCGGCGACCTGACCATCGACCGGCTCGGCTTCGGCGCGATGCGCCTGCCCCGCGGCAGCATGGACGGGCCGGCCCGCGACCCCGACACCGGCCGCGCCGTCCTCCGGCGCGCCGTCGACCTCGGCGTCGACCACATCGACACCGCCGACTTCTACCGCAGCGTCGACGGGACCGTACGCGCCAACACCCTGATCCGCGAGGCGCTCCACCCGTACCCGTCGGGTCTGGTCATCGCCACCAAGGTCGGCCCGCTGCCCGGCCCCGACGGCTTCCCCGTCCAGGGCACCGTCGGCGACCTGCGCCCCGCCGTCGAGGCGAACCTCACGGCGCTCGGTCTCGACCGCCTCGACCTGGTGTACCTGCGGATCGGCCGCACCGGTATCCCGCACGGCGAGTCGCTCGCCGAACGCTTCGAGGCCCTCGCCGCGCTCCGCGACGAGGGACTGATCCGCCATCTCGGCATCAGCAACGTCGACACCCGCCACCTGGCCGAGGCCCGCGCGATCGCCCCCGTCACGGCCGTCCAGAACAACTTCCACATCACGAACCGGGACGAGATCGCCGTACTCGACGCCTGCGCCGCCGCCGGCATCGCCTTCGTACCGTTCTTCCCGATCGGCGGCGGCTTCACCGACATCGCCGACGACCGCGTCGTCACGGTCGCCGAACGCCACGGCGCCACCACCGCTCAGGTCGCCCTCGCCTGGCTGCTCGCCCTCTCCCCCGTCGCCCTCGCCATCCCTGGCACCGGCGCCCTCGACCACCTCGCCGAGAACATGGCCACCCGCGCACTCACCCTCACCCCCGACGACCTGGCCGACCTCGCCTGACCGTGCGCGCCGTGCGGCGCGGCGGTGGTCGTCCGGTGGATGATGGCCGGATGTCGATCGTCGAGGCACACGAGATCGTCCGCGACCGGCGGCCACCGGTCGCGGACGAGCGCACCACGATGCTGGCGTTCCTGCGCTGGCACCGGCAGACCCTGGCGCTCAAGTGCGCCGGCCTGGATCCGGCGCAGCTCGCCCGGCAGCCCCTCGCCCCGTCCGCCCTGTCCTTGCTTGGCCTCGTACGCCACGCCGCCGACTCCGAACGCTTCTGGTTCCGCCAGGTGATGTCCGGCGAAGCCGTCGTACCCCGCTTCGCCGCCTTCGACGTCGCTGGCGCCGACGCCGCCGAGGCGTTCCGGGCGTGGCGCGACGAGATCGCGTACGCCGACCGCTACCTCGACGCCGCACCCGACCTCGACGTCACCGGCACCGAACCCGGCGAAGGCCCCGTCTCCCTCCGCTGGGTCATCACCCACATGCTCGAGGAGTACGCCCGCCACAACGGCCACGCCGACCTCCTCCGCGAACACCTCGACGGCACCGTGGGCCTGTGACCGCGCGCCCGTGCCCTTTCCCCGGGCGGCGTGAGCCTGTGATCTGGGCCACGGGTGTCGAGAACGAGGCGCCGGCTCCGTCCCAGGTGCGGAAGCGGCCACGACCGGCCGTACGACGGACGAGGAGAACCCACCATGACGATCCACCTGGACCACGTGAGCGTCGTCGTCGACGACCTTGACGCCGCCAAGGCGTTCTTCGCCGAACTCGGCCTGGAGCTGGATGGCGAGGCGCCGATCGAGGGACCGTGGGTGGACCGCATCAACGCGCTCGACGACGTACGCGTGGACATCGCGATGATGCGGACCCCGGACGGCCACGGCCGCCTCGAACTGACGAAGTTCCACTCCCCGGCGGTGATCAGCCCCGAGCCGCGGAACGCCCTGGGCAACACGCTCGGCCTGCGCAGCGTCATGTTCACCGTCGACGACATCGACGCCGCGGTCGCCAGCCTGCGGGCACACGGCGGGGAACTCGTCGGCGAGGTGGCGCAGTACCAGGACATCTACCGGATCGGGTACGTCCGCGGCCCCGCCGGGATCATCGTCGCCCTGGCCCAGGAACTCGGCTGACGACGCCCAGCACCCCAACCCCGCAGCGGAAAGGACCGCCACCATGGCCGTCGCCGAAGACCTCGACCGCGCCACCGACTCGACGTGGGACTGGGTCGCCGAGCACGCCCGTAAATACCTCGCCTCGGGCGGCACCGAGGGACACGAGTCCAACGGCGTGTACACGCTCGTACTCGCCACCACCGGACGCCGGACCGGCGTACCACGCCGTACCTGCCTGATCTACGGCACCTCGGGTGACGACTTCGTCGTCGTCGCCTCCAAGGGCGGCGCCGACGAGGACCCGGCCTGGTTCAAGAACCTGCAAGCCGACCCGACCGTCGGGGTACAGGTCGGCACCCGCCGCTTCACCGCCCGCGCCCGCGTCGCGTCCCCGGCCGAGCGCGAACCCCTCTGGGCCCAGATGGCCAGCATCTTCCCGCTGTACGACGAGTACGCGCAGAAGACCGACCGACTGATCCCCGTCGTCCTCCTCACCCCGCAGAACTGATCCAAGCCCGTCTCGAACGGCGGTTTCAGGACACGGACGACAAGCTCGGCCAGGTCGATAGCGCAGAACAAGGGCGCATGATGACGTTTGGTGATCGGGATCGCCGCAGCCGTGGTCGTCGCGGACTCGGCCTTAGGCGATGGCAGCCCCGACACCAGGCCGCTTCGGGAAGGACCGCCGAGGGTTACTTGTGGCGGAAGTGGATGAAGAGGCGGCCGAAGTTGCGGGAGTCCTTCTCGACGCGGTGGTAGAGGGGCTTGATGTCGCGGCGGTCGAGGAAGCGGAGTACGCGCTTCTTGAGCTGGCCGGAGCCCTTGCCGGGAATGATCTCGACGAGGGTCGCCTTCTTGGCGATGGCTTCCTGGATGATGCCGTTCAGCGCGCGGTCGATGTCCTGACCGCGGTTGAAGATGTCGTGCAGGTCCAGTTTCAGCTTCATGGCGCCTCCCGGGCCCCACGGTACCCGGCGACCGCCGGTACGCCCGCGATGACCTCCGGGGTCATCGACCGGGTACGCGGCCGCTGGCAATCTCTGTCGTGTCAACGGAAAGCGACACGACACGGAGGGCGTCATGAGCGACGCGGTCAGCATCATCGAGCGGTACATCGCGGTGTGGAACGAGACGGACCCGGTGGCGCGGCGGGGCGCGGTGGGCGAGCTGTGGACGGACGGCGGTAGTTACGTCGACCCGCTGGCCGACGTACGCGGGCACGACGCGATCGACGCGGTGATCGGCGGGGCGCAGCAGCAGTTCCCGGGGTTGGAGTTCCGGCTGCTCGGGCCGGTGGACGGGCATCACGCGGTCGCGCGGTTCCGGTGGGAGCTGGTACCGGCGGGTGGCGGACAGTCGCTCGTGGAGGGGTCGGACGTCGCCGTGCTGGACGGTGACCGGATCGTGGACGTGCACGGCTTCCTGGACAAGATCCCCGGTTAGTTCGGTTGCGCCGCAAGGGTTTCCAGGCGCTTACGGTAGACGGTGGAGGAGCGGCGGACGGTCATGCCGACGCGTTCGTACAGGGCGAGGGCGCCGGTGTCGGAGTGGGTCCAGAGGGTGCACCCGCGCCGGCCCCGGCGGTGGAAGTCCCGGAACGTGTGGCGCAGCAGCAGCCGTGCGACGCCTCGGCGCTGGTGGTCGGGGCGCACCGCGACGCGCTCGACGTACCCCTCGTCGGCGTCCGGTACGTCGAGCGACAGGACCGCG
Organism: Actinocatenispora sp.; assembly: GCA_036503555.1. Lineage (GTDB taxonomy): Bacteria > Actinomycetota > Actinomycetes > Mycobacteriales > Micromonosporaceae > Actinocatenispora. The sequence goes on along the minus strand of DASXWQ010000015.1, from coordinate 38,341 downwards.
CCGACCAGCTCGTCGCCGGCGAACGCGAGCGGCGACAGTTCCGGCGCGAACGTCTCCCGGCCGACGGTCAACATCGCCCATTCGTCGTACGACTTGCGTCGCTGCTGCCAGGCGTCGAACGCGTCCTCCGTCACCTGGTGCGTGGCGCGTTCGTCGCCGGGCCGGAAGTGCCGGACGGTGATGCCGGCGGGCGGCTCCGGTACGTCCGGTTCGTCCGGCAGCGCGATCCCGAGCAGCCACGCCGTCACCATCGGCGCGTACCCGCGGGACCTGACCAGCGCGACCGCCGCCGCGTCGTCGTCGGGCACGGTCTGCACGACCTGCACGGTGCCCGTCCGCAGGGCCCGTTCGTCGACCCAGTCGAGCAGCGCGGCGCCGAGCCCCCTGCCGCGGTGCGCCGGGTGTACGTCGACCTCGGAGCGGCGGTTCACCCAGGCCCGGCCGGCCAGCGCACCCGCCTCGTCGTACGCGAGCACGGTGTCGGCGCCGAGGTCGAGCCCGGGCCGGGCGAGGTCGGCGGCGACCGCGTCGGCGTCGGTCTCGGCACGGCCGTGCCGGGCCACCTCTGCGGCGGCCACCAGCCCGTGGATCGCCGGCACGTCGGCGACGGTCGCCGCGCGACTCCGGTACCCGTCGGGCAGGCGCGGCGCGACAGCCGCGCCACTCCGGTACCCCTCGGGCAGGCGCGGCACGAGATCGGACACGGTTCCCCCTACGCACGGTGTGAGCTGCGGGAACGCAGTCTGCCGCGGCCGCCGGCCGGCCGGTACTCTTGCGGCGAAAGGCGCAACGATGACTCTGCTGAAGCTCGGTCCGGCCGCGCTGTCGCGCAGCCGGTTCGCCCTCTCCCCGCTCGCCGAGACGCTCGGCGCGCTCATCACCCTGCACCGCCCGGACCCGGATCCGTGGCTGGCGGGGTGGTACGCCGAGCACCGCGCGGCGTACCAGGAGTGGCTGGCCACCGACCGCGTCGCCGCCGGGCTGCTGTCGCTGGTCGCGGCGACGAAGTGGCTGCCGGACGTCGTCACCCCGCCGCCGGCCGGCGGCATGACCACCCGCATCGACGACGAGCTCGCCGAGGTCGCCGCGCACCCCGACGCGGCGGTACGCGCGGAGGTCGCGGACGCGGTCGACGCGAGCTGGCGCCCGCAGGACACCGGGTGGCTCGACGGCACCGGGCTCGCCGGGCGCATCGCCGTCGTCCTGCGGTACGGCTGGGACAGGTTCGTGGCGCCCGACTGGCCGCGCCGGCGCGCCGTGCTCGAACGCGACGTGATGCACCGCGCCGGTCTGCTCGCCGCGTACGGCTGGCGGCAGGCCGTGGACGGCATCGTCCGCGGGCCGGTGTGGGTCGGCGACGACGCGATCCGCTTCTCCGACCAGTCGTACCCGGACCGGACGGTCACCGACGAGGGTCTGGTCTTCGTCCCGTACACGACCGGCGGCGGGTGGTGGACCTGCGAGCGTCCGCCCGCGTACGCCCTGGTCTATCCGGCGCGCGGGCCTGCGGCCGAGCCGGATCCGCCGGGCACCGACCCGCTCGCCACGCTGCTCGGCCGCGGCCGGGCCCGCATCCTGCGTGCCCTCGACCACCCCGCGACGAGTACCCAGCTCGCCCGGTCGCTGCGCCTGTCGCTCGGTACGGTCAGCGCGCACCTCGCCGTACTCCGGCAATCCGGTGTCGTGGTCGGCGCCCGCGCCGGCCGCCACGTCCTCTACCGGCGTACCGATCGCGGCGAATCCCTCAGGACGCTGCTGACCAGCTGACCGACGTCAGAGTGGTGTCAGCGCGATGGCGGTGCCGTGTCAGCGTGCCGCGCGAGCGTGGCCGGGCCGCATTCATCTGCGTCGTGAGGTGCACCCGATGGCGACCACGGAATCCCGCCTGCCCCGTCGAACCCGACCGAGCCGCGTCGCGGACCGGCTGCTCGCCGACCGCCACCCGCTGCCGCTGTCGATCGCGCTCCACCTCGTCCCCGGCGTCCTGATCGTCGCCGCGTACCTGCTCGTCACGGAGCCGCTGGCCAAGGCGCTCGACTGCCCGTCGTTCCTGGCGTGGGCGCTCGCGATGTGCGTGGCGCTCGTACCGTTCGAGCTGGGTCTGCTGCTGTGGCTGGGCCGTCGGCGCAACGGCCGGTTCTCGCTCCGCGGAGTGGTGCACTACCTGGGCCGGCCGCTGTCGCGCGGGCGTCTCGCCGCGATCGTCGTACCGCTGATCGTGTGGATGCTCGGGGCGTCGATCGCGTTGACCCCGCTGGACACGTTCTTCTACGAGTTGGCGTTCCGGTGGGTGCCGTTCGAGGGCGCGGGTGGCGCGCTCACCACGTACATCGGCGGCTACTCGCACTGGGTCATGGTGATCAGCCTCGCGGCGTGCATCCCGCTGACCGGCCTGTCCTTCCCGGTCGTCGAGGAGCTGTACTTCCGCGGCTTCCTCATGCCGCGCCTTCCCCGGCTGGGCTGGGGTACGCCGGTGCTGAGCGCCGTGCTGTTCGCGGCGTACCACCTCTGGTCGCCCTGGGGGTTGGTGTCCAAGGTGATCTTCATGCTGCCGGCGTTCCTCGTCGTCTGGCGGAAGAAGGACCTGCGCGTGTCGATCGGCATGCACGCCGGTACGACCCTGCTCCTGCAGACCCTCGGCACCGTCGCGTTGCTGCTCCATCTCGTCGGCTGACGCCGCCGGTCAGAGCGTGACGACGACCTTGCCGTGGACGTGGCGGCCGGACTGCAACGCCACCGCGTCGTGGATCTTCTCGATCGGGAAGGTCGCGGCGACGGGCACGGTGATCCGACCGGCGAGGATCGCGTCGGTGATCCGCTGCATGTCGGCCGGTCCGGCGTCGCTGCCGCCGGTCGCGCGCACCCCGCCGGGCGGGTTCGGGCCCGCCGCGACCGTCGAGATCCGCTCCGCCGGTACGCCGAGCGCGAGTGCCGCCTCCGCCGTCTCCGTACCGAACAGGTCGGTCGCGGCGGTGATCCCGTCGGGCGCGACGGCCCGGACCCGGTCGGCGAGACCCGGCCCGTACGCCACGGGCTCGGCGCCGAGCTGCCGCAGGAAGTCGAACGTGCCCGCCGAGGCGGTGCCGATCACCCGGGCGCCGGCGAGCGTCGCGAGCTGCACGGCGAACACGCCGACGCCGCCGGCCGCACCGCCGACCAGGACGGTGTCACCGGGCCGCAGGCCGGTCGTGGTGAGGGCGGCGGCCGCGGTCATGCCGGCCACCGGCAGGGTGGCCGCGACCTCGTCGCTGATGCCGTCCGGGGTGCGGTACAGCGCGTCGGACCCCGACACGGGAGTCGGCACGACCACGAAGTCGGCGGCGGCCCTCGCCAGCGCGCCACCGAAGACGCGGTCACCGACGGCGAAGTCGTCCCCATCGGCCTCGTCGATCACGCCGGCGAAGTCGTACCCGAAGCCGGCCGGCGGGGTGACGCCGAACATCGCCGCGGTCGCGGGGGTCGAGGAGATGGCCCAGTCCATCGGGTTCAGGTCGACGGCCGTGACGCGGACGCGTACCTCACCGGGGCCGGCGTGCGGCTCCGGCACGTCGCGCAGCTCCAGCACCTCGGGGCCGCCGAACGTTTCGTAGACGACGGCTCGGCTCATGGGTGACCTCCGATTCCGATGGGACTTGGTCCCATCACCGTAGCACGGGTGACGGGACCAAGTGCCGTACGCTGGCCGCATGGCCCGCTGGCAACCCAACGCGGCACAGCGACTCGCCATCGCCGCCGTCGAACTCTTCGAGGAGCGTGGGTACGAGCGCACGACGGTGATCGAGATCGCGACCCGCGCCGGGCTGACGAAGAGCACCTTCTTCCGCCACTTCCAGGACAAGCGCGAAGTGCTCTTCGGCGGGGACGCGATGAGCGGACTGCTCGTCGAGGCGATCGCCGCGGCGCCGGCTGCCGCCACGCCGTCCGAAGCGGTCGCCGACGGCCTGGACGCGGTCGGCCGGAAGGCGTTCACCGCCGCCAGCCGCGAGTTCAGCGCACGCCGGCGGGCCGTGATCGCCGCCAGCCCGGAACTGCGCGAGCGTGAGGCGTTGAAGGGCCTCCGCCTGACCGCGGCGATGACCGACGGACTCACGCGGCGCGGCGTACCCGACCTGACCGCGACCGTCGCCGCGGAGCTGGGCGCGCTCGCCTTCGGGATCGCGTACGAGCGGTGGAGCGACACGACCAACGACGACGACTTCGGCGCCGTCGTACGGCGGGCGCTCAGCGACGTGCGGAAGGCCAGCGCCGCCTGCTGACGCGCAACGCTCCCGGCGGTCGCACCCGACCGCCGGGAGCCCGGAACCGCTCACGGTGACGTCCGCGATGCCGCACCCGAGCTGCCGGTCGCCGCACGGTCACAGGGTCCGGCCGCGCAGCGTCGCGATCGCCCGGACGGTGGCGAAACCGCGCCATTCGAGCGCCGCGGCCGGGCCCGACGTCGTGAACCCGACGGCCCAGCCGCCGTCCGGCTGCTGCCGCCCGGCCAACCCGGCCAGGTCGGCCGCGGCGGCGTCGGCCGGAAGCACGCCCGCGACGGTCGGCCAGCCAGTCGCAGAGCCGCACCGGGCGCCGGCTCGCCGTGTCGCGAAGGTCGGCCAGGGTCTCCAGGGCCCGCATGGCGGCAACCGGTTGGCTTGTCGCCGACCGCAGGTCGGGCTCCAGCGCGCAGCCGTTGGGGTTGCCGTAGGAGTCAAGTGCGGCAAGCACGTCCCCCGGCGAACCGGCGCCGAGGACCAGGTCCAGCCGACGCCTGTCCAACACGCGCGTGCGTCGCCACGAACGACACGGCGGCGTCGAGGTCGATCTCCATGGACGGCACGCTATCGGCGGCCACCGACAACGTCGGCGTACCACCACGTATTCGCCACGGGAAGCCGTGGATCGTCCGGGGCGCGGCCGGGCAAGATGCCGGCCTCTGACCAGCGTTCCCGCTGGCCAGAGGCCACTTTCGTACGCAGAGCGGAGGGCGTGGGATTCGAACCCACGAGGACGGGGTTACCGCCCTAGCGGTTTTCAAGACCGCCGCCATCGGCCACTAGGCGAGCCCTCCCGGGGACAGCCGGTTCAGTTTGTCATGGCGTGGGCGGAGCCGCTCACACCCGGGCCGGTGCGGCGAGGGCCGCGGTCGGCCGCACCGCGCCGACGGGTACGCCGTGGCCGAGGACCGGCGGGGTGGCCAGGGACGACTCGGCGGGGCGGGCGTCGACGGCGCTGAGGTCGGCGCCGAGGTGACGGAGCGCGGCGACGAGTACGGCGGGGCGGGCGCGGCCGGAGCCGTCGGCGATCTTCAGCGCGACGGCGCCGCCGTCGGGCAGCGCGGCGGCGTAGACGCCCTCGGCGCCGTCCTTCGCGACGAGCCCCGGTACGAGGCGCATCAGGTCGGTGACGTCGCGGCCGGTGCCGCCGACGTACTCCGGGTGGGCGCGCATGGCGGCGGCGACCCGGCCCTCCGGGGTACCGGGGTGTGCGGTGGCGATGCGGCCGAACGCCCGCGCCAGGCCGACCAGGGAGATCGCGAACAGCGGCGCGCCGCACCCGTCGACGCCGACGGCGGCGACCGACTCGCCGGACAGGTCCTCGACGGTACGGCGGATGGCCCGCTGGAGCGGGTGGTCGGGCGACAGGTACGACTCGGTGGGCCAGCCGGCGACGACGCAGGTGGCGAGCATCGCGGCGTGCTTGCCGGAGCAGTTCATGGTGATGCGTTCCGGTCCGTGCCCTGCCGCGTGGTGCGCGGCGAGCGCGTCGGCGGACAGCGGCAGGCCGGGCGTGTTGCCCAGGTCGGACTCGGCGAGGCCGGCCTGCTTGAGGATCCGCCGCACCCCGTCGAGGTGGTACGCCTCGCCGGAGTGGCTGGCGCTGGCGAGGGCGAGCAGGTCGCCGTCGAGGTCGAGCCCGCTGCGCAGCATCGCGGTGGACTGGATCGGCTTGTTCGAGGACCGCGGGTACATGGGCGCGGACGGCTGGCCGACGGTCAGCACGGGGTGCGAGTCGACGTCGAGCGCGACGACGGAGCCGTGGTGTTCGGACTCCAGGAAGTCGCCTCGCCACACCTCGGCGACGAGTCGGTGACCGCCCATGCCAATCCCCCTTGCGTACGTTCCGCTGAAGTGTGGCAGGACGCGCGCGCGGAGCTGAGGCGCGGGGAGCGTGCGGAGTGCGGGGTCACATCGATGGGCGTCAGGTTGTGTGCACCTGAAGGTTAGGTTAGCCTGGCTTCGATTTTGTGAGGCTTGCCTAACTCCCGGTCGAGCCGATCCATGGACATCGTACGAGGAGGCGCGTTCCGGTGATCCCGACCCTGGTGATCGGACTGCGCGAAGGACTCGAAGCGTCCCTGATCGTCGGCATCATCGCCGCGTTCCTCGGCCGCAACGGCCGGCGCGACGCGCTGCGCCAGGTGTGGGCCGGCGTACTCGCCGCGGTCGTGCTGTGCCTGATCATCGGCGTCGGCCTGGTCGTCCTGTCGCGCGAGCTGCCGCAGCAGGCGCAGGAGGGCATGGAGACGATCATCGGCCTGTTCGCGGTCGTCATGGTCACCTTCATGATCGTCTGGATGGCGAAGCACTCGCGCGGCATGAAGCGCGAGCTGGAGGGCGCCGCGTCGGCGGCGCTGGCCCGCGGCTCGGCACGCGCCCTGGTCGTGATGGCGTTCCTGGCCGTCCTGCGGGAGGGCTTCGAGACGTCCGTCTTCCTGGTGTCGGTGCTCCAGAACAGCGCCAGCGTGCTCACCGCCTCGATCGGCGCGGTCCTCGGGATCGCCATCGCGATCGGCATCGGGTACGGCGTCTACCGGGGCGGCGTCCGCCTCAACATGGCCCGGTTCTTCAAGATCACCGGCCTGGTGTTGGTGCTGGTGGCCGCCGGCCTGGTGATGACCGCCCTGCGCACCGCGCACGAGGCCGGCTGGCTCAACGTCGGCCAGGCGACCGCCCTCGACCTGACCTGGCTGGTGCAGCCCGGCACGGTCCTCGAATCCCTGTTCACCGGCGTACTCGGCTGGCAGTCGCGGCCCGCGGTGATCGAGCTGGCCGGTTGGCTCGTGTACGCCGTACCGATGCTGGCGTACGTCGCGTGGCCGCGCCGCCGGAAGGCGCCCGCCAAACCGACCGCGCCGGCACCCGAGCAGACCCCGGTCGCCTGAGCGCGACCACGTCCCCGCCACAGCAAGGAGTATCCGTTCCGATGCGCCGATCCCTGACCGCCGTCGCGGTACCCGCCGGGTTGCTCGCCGTCGGCCTGCTGGCCGCCGGATGCCAGCAGAGCGGCAAGGCCGACCCGAAGGGCGCCACCACGGTCAAGGTCACCCTGACCGACGACGGGTGCAAGCCGTCGCCCGCGAAGGTCAACGCCGGACCCGTCACGTTCAAGGTGACGAACTCCGACGCGAGCAAGGTCAGCGAGGCGGAACTGCTGCGCGACGGCGTGATCGTCGGCGAGAAGGAGAACCTGACCCCCGGCCTGTCCGGCAGCTTCTCGCTCAGTGTCAAGGCCGGCAAGTACGAGATGTACTGCCCGAACGCGAAGACCCCGAAGGCCCCGTTCACGGTCACCGGCACCGCGGCCGACTCCACCCAGGACCCCGCCGTCAAGAAGGCGCTGACCGGCGCGACCACCGGGTACCACGACTACGTCGTGTCCGAGGTCGACCTGCTGATCCCGGCGACGAAGAAGTTCACCGACGCGGTACGCGCCGGCGACGTCGCCAAGGCGAAGACGCTGTTCGCGCAGGCGCGCTACCACTACGAGACGATCGAGCCGGTCGCGGAGAGCTTCGGCGACCTCGACCCGGACGTGGACGCCCGCGCCAACGACGTGACGGACCCGGCGAAGTGGACCGGGTACCACCGGATCGAGAAGGCGCTCTGGCAGGACACGTCACTCAGGGGCATGGCCACCGTCGCGAACAAGCTGGACGCGGATCTGTTGCGGCTCAAGGCACTCGTGGCCAAGCAGTCGTACCAGCCGGCGCAGCTCGCGAACGGCGCGACCGAGCTGCTGAACGAGGTGGCGTCCAGCAAGATCACGGGTGAGGAGGACCGGTACAGCCACACCGACCTCACCGACTTCGAGGCGAACGTGACCGGCGGGCGCAAGGCGTTCGACCTGCTCAAGCCGGCGCTGGACAAGACCGACCCGGCGCTGGCCGGCAAGGTCGACCGGGCGTACGACGCGGTGTTCGCGAGCCTGAAGCCCTACGCGGGCAGCTACTCCGGCACGAAGTACGCGGACTACTCGACGGTGACCGCGGCGCAGCGCCGTACGCTGACGCAGAAGGTGGACGCGCTCGCCGAGCCGCTGTCCCAGGTCGCGGCGAAGGTGACGGGCTGACCATGACCGAACGTCGCCCGGACCGGCTGAGCACGTCGCGGCGCGGGCTGCTCGGGCTCGGCACCGCCGCCGTTGCCGGTACCGCGGCGGCGACGCTGACTTCCTGTGACAGCAAGGGTTCCCCGAAGGCGGCGCCGGCCGCGAAGGTGGACTTCCACGGGGCGCGGCAGGCCGGGATCGCGACGGCGCAACAGGACCGGCTGGCGTTCGCGGCGTACGACCTGACGGTGAGCGGCAACCCGGCGGAGAACCGGGACGCGCTGCGGGACCTGCTGAAGACGTGGACCGCGGCAGCCCGGGCGATGACCGAGGGCAGGCCGGTGCCGGGCGAGAACACGCTCGGCACCGCGCCGCCGGCCGACACCGGCGAGGCGTACGGGACGCCGCCGGCGAACCTGACGATCACGATCGGGTTCGGGCCGTCGCTGTTCGACAAGCGGTTCGGGCTGGCGGACAAGAGGCCGGCGGCGCTGGCGGACCTGCCGCACTTCGCCGGTGACGACCTGGATCCCAGTCGCAGCAACGGGGACATCGCGATCCAGGCGTGCTCGGACGATCCGATGGTCGCGTTCCACGCGATCCGCAACCTGGCCCGGCTCGGCCGCGGCACGGTCGTGATGCGCTGGTCGCAGCTCGGCTTCGGGCGCGCCGCGTCCACCAGCGACAAGCAGGAGACGCCCCGCAACCTGCTCGGGTTCAAGGACGGCACGCGCAACATCCACGGCGACGCGAAGCTGCTCGACGACTGGGTGTGGGTCGGCCGGGAGACCGACCAGAAGTGGATGCGCGACGGCAGCTACCTCGTGTCGCGCCGGATCCAGATGCGCATCGAGGCGTGGGATCGGGACTTCCTGAGCGACCAGCAGAACGTGTTCGGCCGGCACAAGTACACCGGCGCGCCGCTCACCGGCGGCGACGAGTTCGACACGCCGGACTTCGAGGCCCGCGAGTCGGACGGCTCGGCGACCATCCCGATGGACTCGCACATGCGCCTCGCCGCGCACGAGAACAACAAGGGTGTGCGGATCCTGCGCCGGGCGTACAACTTCACCGACGGGGTGGTGGCGTCGTCCGGCGAACTGGACGCGGGACTGTTCTTCCTGTGCTACCAAAGGGATCCGCGTACCCAGTTCGTCGCGTTGCAGCACCGGCTGAGCCAGTCCGACGCGCTCAACGAGTACATCCAGCACGTCGGCTCCGGCGTGTACGCGTGCCCGCCGGGCGTCCGGACCGACTCCGGTTACTGGGGCGACGGGCTGCTCGGCTAGCTCGCCAGGTAGACCACGTCGGGCTCGCCACGCGGCACCGGGATCTCGTGCACCGCAACCGATCCGTACACCTCGGCGAGCCGGTCGGCGAACGCCGGCGCCGCTGCCGCGCTCCACACCGCGAGCACGCCGCCCGGCGACAGCAGTCCGCGCAACGTGGTCAGACCGTCCACTGTGTACAGTGCCGCGTTGCCGTCCACGACCGTCCACTCCGGACCGTTGTCGATGTCGAGGCAGATCGCGTCGTACGTCTCCGTCGCGCCGCCCGCCCACGCGACCAGGTCCGCCACCACGACGCGTACCCGGGGGTCGGTGAGGGCGTGCCCGGAGAACGGTGCCAGGTGCTCGTGCTGCCAGTCGACGACCGCCTGCTCCCGCTCGAACACGGTGACCGCGGTCGGCCGCGGGTCGGAAACGGCCTGGTTGAGCGAGAACCCGACGCCGAGGCCACCGATCAGCACCCGGTACGGCGCGGGCGCCGCGTCGAGCGCCGCCGTGATCAGCAGCCGCTCCGAGCGCCCGTCGGACGTGTCCATCAGGAACGTGCCGTTGCTGATGATCTCGTACCGACCGGTGTCCGGGTCGTGCCGCAGCACCAGCTCACCACGCGGGGTGTCCCGCCGATCGACCGTCTCCACGCCGTGGATTCTAGGCACCGCGCCTCCCGCCGGACCGGGGGCGGTGTCTGCCGCGCCCTTTGCTCTGCCTACCGGTGCGCAGAGCAAGCGGTGCGCACCGGTGCGCAGAGCCGGGATGCGTACAGGTGCGCAGAGCAGGCTCTGCCTACCGGTGCGCAGCGCAAACGCGACGCGGGACCGGTACGGTGAGCCTCGTGCATGCGGTGACGATTCGTGAGGACGGCGGCCCCGACGTGCTGGAGTGGGCCGAGGTGCCCGATCCGGTCGCGGCCGACGGTCAGGTGCTGATCGAGGTTGCGGCGGCCGGGGTCAACCGGGCGGACATCCAGCAGCGCAAGGGTTTCTACCCGCCACCGCCGGGCGCCCCGGCGTACCCGGGGCTGGAGTGCTCGGGCACGATCGCGGCGCTCGGCGCCGGCGTGACCGGCTGGTCGGTCGGTGACGAGGTGTGTGCGCTGCTGCCCGGCGGCGGGTACGCCGAGCGGGTCGCGGTCGACGCCGGCACGGTCCTGCCCGTACCGGCCGGTGTGTCCCTTGTGGACGCCGCCGCGCTGCCCGAGGTCGCGTGCACCGTCCGGTCGAACGTGGGGCACGTCGCCCGGTTGTCCGCCGGTGAGGTGCTGCTGGTGCACGGTGGCGGCAGCGGCATCGGCACGTTCGCGATCCAGTACGCCCGCGCTGTCGGCGCCGTGCCGTACGCGACGGCGCGCGCGGCGAAGCACGCCGCGCTGCGCGAGCTGGGTGCCGAGGCCGTGTTCGACTACACGGCGACGGACTTCGTGGCGGAGTTGTCCGCGGCGACCGACGGGCACGGCGCCGACGTGATCCTGGACCACATCGGCATGGCGTACCTCGAACGGAACCTGGCGTCACTGGCCCGCAACGGCCGGCTCGCGATCATCGGCTTCCAGGGCGGGTACGCGGGCGAGCTGGACCTGCGGCTGCTGATGGGCCGCTGCACGTCGGTCTCGGTGACGGGCCTGCGGGCCCGCCCCCTCGACGAGAAGGCGGCGATCGTCGCGGACGTACGGGAGGCGGTCTGGCCGCTCGTCGCCGACGGCCTGATCCGCCCCGTCGTGTACCGCCGTGTCCCGATGGCCGACGCCGCCGGGGCGCAGCGGCTGATGGAGTCCAACGACCACACCGGCAAGATCCTGCTCGTACGCTGACCGGCGGGACTCGGCGCCGACGACCGGCGAGACCCGGCGGTCGGCCGGCGACGCTATTCGCGGAGCAGGAAGCGGGGGCCGGGGCCTTCGGCGCCGGCGAGGTCGTGCGCGTTGGACAGCTCGCAGCGTTTCAGGGACAGGCAGCCGCAGCCGATGCAGCTGGCGAGCTTGTCGCGCAGCCGTTCCATCAGGTGGATCTGGTCGTCGAGGCGGGTACGCCAAGCGCGGGACAGGCGGGCCCAGTCGCCGCGCGTCGGCGTACGTCCCTCGGGCAGCATGGACAGGGCGTCGCGGATCTCGTCCAGGCTCAGCCCGACCCGCTGCGCGATCCGGATGAACGCGACGCGCCGCAGCTCGCTGCGCGGGAAGCGGCGCTGGTTTCCCGTGCTGCGGTCGCTTTCCAGCAGGCCGAGGCGGTCGTAGTACCGCAGGGCGGAGGCGGCGACGCCGCTGCGCGCGGACAGCTCGCCGATGGTCAGGGTCTCCGGCAACTCGCTCATCGTGCTCAGCTTCACACCTCGGCGTCGGTTGACTTAAACCTTACTTCAGGTTGCAGGCTACTCCTCATGACGACCGCCACGGAAAGCCGCCTCGGGTACGCGGATCTGCCCGCGCTGCTGACCCGCATGACCGGCGACGAGAAGCACGGGCCGAGCGCCACGTCCACCCTCGACGTCCTGTGGGTCCTCTACGACCGGATACTGCGGGTCAGTCCGGCGACCGCCGGCGCCCAGTCGCGCGACAGGTTCCTGCTGTCCAAGGGACACGGGCCGATCGCGTACTACGCGGTCCTCGCGGCGAAGGGCTTCTTCCCCCTCGACTGGCTCGACACGTTCGGCGCGTACGACTCGCCGCTCGGGTACCACCCGGACCGCACTCTCGTGCCGGGCGTCGAGATCTCGTCCGGCTCGCTCGGCCACGGGCTGCCGCTCGGCGTCGGCGTCGCGCTCGGCCTGCGGGCGCAGGGCCTCACCGACACCCGGACGTACGTGCTGGTCGGGGACGCGGAGCTGGACGAGGGCAGCAACCACGAGGCCATCGCGTACGCGGGCGCGACGGGCCTGTCGACGCTGACCGCCGTGGTCGTCGACAACCGGTCCGCCACGCACGGGTGGCCGGGCGGGATCGGCGCGCGGTTCGCGGCGAACGGCTGGTCGACCGCGACCGTCGACGGCCGCGACCACCGGGCGCTGCACGCCGCGCTCACCACGCCGTTGCCGGGCAGGCCGCACGTCGTCGTCGCGGTCGTCGAAGAGAAGGGCTGAGTCCACAGTGGACACCAACGGACCGTCGGACATGCGGGAGACGTTCGTCGCCGCGACATCCGAGCTGCTGGACCAGGATCCGCGGACCGCGCTGGTCCTCGCGGACATCTCCGCCGCCGCGTTCGCCGAGGCCGAGGCGCGCCACCCGGACCGGGTGCTCAACGTCGGGATCCGCGAGTCGCTGATGGTCAGCGTCGCCGGCGGGCTGGCGCTGACGGGGCTGCGGCCGATTGCCCACTCGTACGCGCCGTTCCTGATCGAGCGGGCGTTCGAGCAGGTGAAGCTGGACTTCGCGCACCAGGCGGCGAGCGGCGTGCTGGTCAGCATCGGCGCCTCGTACGACGCGGCGCAGGCCGGCCGCACCCACCACTCGCCCGGCGACGTCGCGCTCGTCGACTCGCTGCCGCACTGGACGATCCGCGTACCGGGGCATCCGGACGAGGTGCCGCCGCTGTTGCACGACGCCGTCGTCGGCGACGACTCGGTCTACCTCCGGCTGTCCACCCGCGCCAACGCCGCGCCGCACGCCGCCGCGGACGGCGCGCTGGTTCCCTTGCGTACCAACGGGAAGGCTCTCGTCGTCGCGGTCGGGCCGATGCTGGACCCGGTGCTGGCAGCGACCGACGGGCTGGACGTCACCGTGGCGTACACGAACACGGTACGGCCGTTCGACGTGGCGGGGCTGCGCGCGCTCGCCACCGACACCGTCGTCATGGTCGAGCCGTACCTGGCCGGTACGTCGGCGCGGATCGTCGCCGGCGCGCTGCACGACCGTCCACATCGGACGCTGTCGCTCGGGGTGTCCCGGGACGACCTCCGCCGGTACGGCACGCCCGCCGAGCACGACCCCGCGCACGGGCTCGACCCGGCGGGTATCCGCCGCTCGATCCTCGACTTCGGCATCTGACCGCGGCCCCGGGCGCGCACCGGTCGCGCCCGGCCGCGGGGTTCACATGTGGTTGAAGAGGCGGTCGAACCGCTCGTGGCTCTCGACCGGCGCGCTGCGCACCTTCAGCTCGCCGAACGTGACCTTGCAGTGCAACCGCACGACCGGAGTGCCCTGCCGGCGCGGCACCGGCGCCAGCCTCATGGTGCGGTTGCCGAACATGGCGTGGCCGTACATCTCGACCTCGACGCCCTCGGGGACGATCAGCTTGGTCTCGCCGAACAGGACGCGGACGGTCACGTCGACCACGCCGTCGCGTACGGCGTCGGCGTCGATCGTCGCCTCCCGCAGGTCGATCTTGTTCGCGCCGAAGATCGACCGGATCGACAGCCGGCGTGGCAGCCGCCAGCGCCCGTACTGCTTGTGCTCGCTGAAGATGGCGGACATCTCGCTGACCGGCTGGCTCGTACCGACCGGCGGCGGCTCGGCGAGGCCCTCGGTGACCAGCGCCAGCTCCGCACGGTCGTCCGCGGCCCACGCCGCGCCGGCCCGGACGCTGAAGTCCTCCAGCGTCATCCGTCCCTCGCCGCACGCCCGCTGCAACAGCTCGACCGCGGCCTCGCGCTCCTCATCGGTCACCGCCGGCGCGGAGACCGGCCGGATCACACGCTCTGGCTCCATGCGCCACACCGTACCAACCGGCGATGTCACCGTGAAGACATGTGACGCCATTGCGACGTCAGTGGCGGGTGACGGTGACCGGGTGCCGGCCGACCCGCAGCGACGCGGCGAGGTGCCGGGCCTTGTTCGCGCTGAAGCCGCCGGAGACCTGCATGTCGCCCGACAGCGGCCCGGTGACCTGCGGCGCGACCAGCGCCACCCCGGCCACCACGAACGCGAGCCGCTGACCCGCGTACCGCTGGGTCGCGGCGGTGAACGCCCGCTGCCCGGCCGCCGTGAACCGCACCGTCACCGCCCAGTGCGAACCCGCGGCGTCCGCCACCGTCGCGTCCGCGATGCCGTCGCCGCGCATCAGCACCGACCCGATCGCGTACGCCTCGCCGGTCGTGACGTCACACGCCGTGCCCGCCTCCCCGGACGGTACGCACGGGCCGGACGGGCTGGTCGTCGACAGCACCGGCGCCAGCACCAGCGACGTACGCAGCGGCAGGGCGCCGGTGAGCCGGTCGAGGACCGTACGCTGGCCCGGCCGCGCCGCCAGCTCCACCCCGTACGACCGGACCACGTAGCGGGTGTCGGAGCCGCTCAACAGGACCAGCAGCTGGCCGACCTCGTCGCGCGTCGCCTCACTCCCGGGCACCGCGAACCGGGCCGTCGGCCAGCCCGCCGGCCACTGCGGATCGTGGTGCGTCGACCGGTACAGCCGGTGCAGCAGCACGCCGGTCACGCCGCAGCCGGCGACCGCCACCACCAGACAGACCACGAGGGCCACGATCAGGCCCCTGCGGGCGGATCGTTGCGGGGGTACAGCGGCGGGCACGCTCATCTCACCCGTCCGGCGTGGGTACGGTGATCTTGGCGGGTACGGACACCCCGAACAGCAGCGCGACCACGTCCGACACGGTGTGCGACCCGTACGCGATGGTGCTGTGCGGCTGCACCTGGAACATCACGGCCACCTCGTACCGCTCGCCGGCGCCGGCGAAGCCGACGGTGTTGAGCACCCAGTGCTTGCCGTACGAGTCGGTCTCGAACGACCAGCCGTCCTTGTCGCCGGGCCGGTTCGCCGTACCGGCCGACCAGACGCCCCACTGCTGGTTCGGCGCGACCCCGCGCATCGCCGCCACCAGGTACGACCGGTCGTCCGGCGCCGACTTCGTCAGCACGAAGTCCATCAGGTGGCCGAGGTCGTCGGTCGTGCACTTGACGAAGCCCCAGTAGGTCCCGTCGGTGAAGCCCGGCACGAAGTGCAGCCCGGTCATGCCGAACACGTCGCGGAACCGGGCGAGCTGGTCGTCGCCGCCGAACGCCGTCCACAACCGGTCCGACGCGTCCTCGTCGGAGAAGTTGAGCATCGTGTCCAGGTCGTGCCGGTTCGCCGCGGTCAGGGTGATCTCGCCCGCCCGCTGCCGACGCAGGATGTCCGTCGCCATTGCCAGCTTGATCGTCGACGCGGTCCACCCCGCGTGCATCGTCGGCCCGTGCCGCCACGTCCTCCCGGTGTGCCGGTCGGTCACCACCACGCTCAGGTACGCGTTCGTCGCGCCGTGCTGATCGATGTAGCGGGCCGCCGCCCCGTACCGCTTCTGCCGGGTGCAGTCGGCGTCACAGGCCGGTGTGGGCGAGGACGAGGCGGGCGCCGAATGGGCCGCGGCCCGGGTACGCTGCGGCGTTGGCACCGCCGCCGACGTACGCCCGTGCAGCCACCACAGTCCGCCGGCGCCCAGCGCCAGCACCACGACCACCGCGACCGAACCGACCACCCACCACCGGGCGCCTGCCCCGCAGGCCCGGTGAGTGCCGTGGTGTCGACCGCTCATGACAGCTCCTCGCTTCGCTCGGAGCCGCCATGAGGCACACACGCACAGAGCAAATGATTGGCTCGCTCGCGCTCGCTCATGACGCCCGGACGCTACAGCATCGCTTCCACACCAGTGCCATGGCGCGGGAGAATCCCCCGTACCCCGACAGAGGATGTGAGGTGACCGGCATGGCTTCGTCGGCACCAGCATGGCCGAACCAGCCGGGCCGGACCGGCCGTACCGGGCCGCCCGGATGGGTCGGGCTCCTGCTCGCCCTCCCGATGTTCGCCGGCACCGTCTGGTGGCTGGTGATCCCCACGATCCAGACCATCGTGCAGAGCCTCACCGGCAAGGCGCCGATGATCGCCGGCGACGGCCGGATCTACACGTCCCACCAGCCCGGCACCTACACCGGCACCGGTGACGCGCTCGGCCGTACCCTCCTCATCGCGCTCGTGCCGACCCTGGTGATGCTGATCGTGGTGCCGCTGCTGTCGTTCGCGGCGGCCGGCGCCGGCGGGCCGCTGCGCAAGGCGGTCCGGGTCGTTCTCACCGTCCCGATCGCCGGGTTCGCGCCGGCCGTCACGATGCTGGCCTGGATCTGGTTCACCGCGCCGGACCACGCCCTGTCATCGCTGCGCCCGCTGACCGGCAGCGCGCTGCCGAAGGTCGCGCTCGTCGCCGGGCTGTCCGTACTCGGGCTGGTCGCCGGGATCGGCGTCAGCGTGCTGCTCGCCGCGCTGCGCCGGCGCGCCGACGACACGCCCCGCCGTACCGCCCGCGCCGGCCTCGCCGTCTGGGCCGTCCTCGTCCTCGCCACGCTGGCGTTCGGGATGCAGTCGATCATCCTGGTGCTCGGCCTCACCTCCGGCGGGCCGGGCATGTCGACCACCACGCTCGGCCTCCTCGACTACCGGTACGCGTTCCAGCAGATGCGGTTCGGCGCCGGCGCCGCGGCCGGCACGGTGCTGCTCGTCCCCGTCATGCTGCTGGGGATCGCCGCCACCCTGATCGTCGTCCTGTCCCGTACCCGGCTGGAACTCGCCGACCGCGCGGACAACCCGGCGCCGGTCAGCCGCGGTCGGGCCGTCGGGCTCGGCATCGTCGCGCTCGTCGCGTCGCTCCTGCTCGTCGCCCTCGAACTCGTCCCGCGCACCAGCCTGCTCGGCGACCACACCGCGCACACCCCCGACACCACCGCCAACACCCTCCTGTACGTGGTGCTGCCGGCCGTGGTCACGGCGATCGTGCAGCTCGCCCTCGCGTACCCGGCGGGCATCGGGATCGGCGCGTTCCGGCCGCTCGGCCGGCACAGCAACTGGCTGCTGCTGCTGTTCGCGCCGTGGCTGTTCGTCACGGTGACGCCGCTGATGACGACGTACTGGCAGGCGACGAGCGCCGCGAAGTCCGTCGACACGTGGCTGGGGGCCGTCTCGCCGATCCTGGTCAGCGTGCCGGCGCTGCTGGTGTTCACGCTGTTCGCCGCGGGGCACGGGGACCGCTGGCGGGCGCAGCTCGCCGCCGGGCGGCGTGGCGCCTTCGCCCGCACCGTACTGGTGCCGTCGCTGCCGCTCGTCGGCCTCGTCGCCACGGTGATCCTGCTGGTCGAGGCGCACTCGGCGCTCTGGCGGCTGCTGGTGCTCACCAGCCACCAGACGCCCTCGAACCTGCTGTTCCAGCTCGCGAACCAGTTCGGCGGCCAGACGCCGAGCGTCGGCCTGCTGCTCGCGGCGGCGCCGTTCGCGATCCCCGGGTTCGTCGTCCTCGCCGTCCTCCAGATCCTGTACGTCGACCGCCTCACCGTCCGCGTCGGTGCCCAGCCTCCGACCGCGCCCACACAGGCGTGGGGCGCACCCGGCGCACCGGTACCCGGCACCCCACCGGCACCGGGCATGCCGGGACCGGGCGGCATGCCGGGGCCGGGCGGGCCGGGGGCGTGGCAGACGCCGGGACAGCAGTTCCCGCCCGGCGGGCCGACTCCGCCCGGGCAGCCGGAGGGGCCGACCCAGCGGATCCCGGCCGGTCAGCCCGAGCCACCCACCCAGCAGATCCCGCCGGGTGCGCCTGCCCAGCCGGCACCTGGCGCCCAGCCGGGACACCAGCCCGGTGCGCCGTGGGGGCAGCCCGGACGACCACCGGCCGGCCCCGCCTGGGGTACGCCGCCGCCGGCCGCACCGCCGGCCTGGGGCAACACCCCCGCCCCGCCGGCGCCCGGTACGCCCGGCATGCCCGCACCGGGCGCTCCCGCCACACCGCCGCCCGGTGCCCCGGGTACGCCGGCGCCGGGCACCCCGCCGGGTGGTCCGCATCTCGGTGGGCTGCCACCGACCGGGCCGCCACCGCAGCCCGACAGGTGACCTGACGCGCCGACACGACGGGTACCGCCGCACGCGGCGGTACCCGTCACTCGTCCAGGTCGGCCAGGGCGGAGACGATCGCCGGCCAGGACTCGGAGGTCGGGTCGACGACGGCGAAGTGGTCGGCGCCGGGCAGCTCGACCAGCCGTACGCCGTGGGTACGGGCGTAGTCGCGGGACAGCGCGATCGGCACGCGGCCGTCGCCCGGCCCGTGCAGCAGCACGGTGGGCGCGGCCGGCGGGGGCAGCGCGGCCGGGTCGGCGGCGGCGTACCGGTCGGGCAGCTCGCCGGGGCCGCCGCCCATGAGCAGGCCCGCCGCCCCCAGGTCCAGGTGCCGGCGGTACGCCTCGGCCAGCTCGCACACCGGCGCCAGCGCGAGGATCCCGCGTACGGCCGGCGGTCCGGTGCGGGCGCCCGGCGCGGTGGGCGGCAGGTGGTGGCGCAGCGCCGCCCACAGCGCGAGGTGCCCGCCCGCCGAATGCCCCGCCAGGTACGCCGGCCCCGGTGCGACCCGCCCCGGCGCGGCGTCCGCGACGAGCCCGGGCACCCCGTCCACCGCCGCCGCCACGTCGAGGAACGTGGCCGGCCAGCCGCCACCGTCACCGGTCCGCCGGTACTCCGGGCAGGCGACGGGCCACCCGCGGGCGGCGAGGTCGGCGGCGAGCGGCGCCACGTGCCGGCGGTCGTGCGCGGCCCGCCAGTACCCGCCGTGCAGGAACAGCACCAGCGGTCGGGCCGCACCGGCCGGCAGCCAGACGTCCGCGACGTGGTCGGGGTGCTCCCCGTACCGCACGGTGAGGTCGGGCGCCGGCGCGGCGCGGGTCAGGACGTCCCGTCGTTCGGCCACACCACAGGCTAGGGCGGGCCGACGGGCGGCGCCCCGCCGGCCGGCCGTGGCGACGCACCCCGCCGCGCCCCCGGGGCGGTACGGTTCGGCGAGGCCACGTGTCCCTGGGAGGCGCCGTGCGACGTGAGGACTTCACCGACGTCGGGTACCGGGTCGAGCCCGGTGGGGTGGCGGTCGTGACGATCGACCGCCCGGACCGGATGAACGCGTTCCGCGGTCGCACCGTGGACGAGCTGATCAGCGCGTTCAAGTACGCATGGGCCGACGCCGAGGTCGCGGCGATCGTGCTGACCGCGGCCGGTGAGCGGGCGTTCTGCGCGGGCGGCGACGTGAAGGAACGCGCCGAGACCGGTGGGTACGGCGAGACGGAGTGGGGCACGTTCGAGATCGAGCGGCTGCACCGGATCATCCGGGACGTACCGAAGCCGGTGATCGCCGCGGTCAACGGTGTCGCGGTCGGCGGCGGCCACGTGCTGCACGTGCTGTGCGACCTGACCGTCGCCGCGGAGCACGCGACGTTCGGGCAGTCGGGGCCGCGGGTCGGCAGCTTCGACGCGGGTTTCGGCTCGGCGTACCTGGCGCGGGTGATCGGGGAGAAGCGGGCCCGGCAGATGTGGTTCCTGCTGGACCGGATCGACGCCGGGACCGCCGAGCGGTGGGGGCTCGTCAACGCCGTCGTACCGGCGGCGGAGCTGCTGCCGACGGCGCTGGCCTGGGGCCGGAAGATCGCCTCGTACTCGTCGACCGCGATCCGCTTCCTGAAGCACTCGTTCAACGCCGACTCCGACCACATGGCGGGCCTGTCCAACCTGGCGTTCGCGGGCCTGGACCTGTACGCGCACAGCGACGAGGGCATGGAGGGCGCCCGGGCGTTCGCGGAGAAACGTTCGCCCGACTTCTCCCAATTCCGGCATGACTGACCGAATCCGTACGCGGTGGTCGGCGGGTTGGAAGGTCGCCGGGGTGATGCGTCAGGATGGAGACATGACGGAGACACCGCGCGACGAACAGCAGGCCGCCGAGCAGCAGGGCCAGACCGTGGTCGTGGTCGGCCCGGACGGCCGACCGGTCGGCACCGTGGCCGTCGACGCCGTGACGGAGGGCGACGACGCGGCGAAGGACCCGGCGAGCCAGATCGAGCAGCCGGCGAAGGTCATGCGCATCGGCAGCATGATCAAGCAGCTCCTGGAGGAGGTACGCGCGGCGCCGCTCGACGAGGCGGGCCGGCAGCGACTCAAGGAGATCCACGCCCGGTCCATCGTCGAGCTGGAGGAAGGCCTGGCCCCGGAGCTGCGCGAGGAGCTGGAGCGGCTGTCCCTGCCGTTCAACGACGACGTGGTGCCGAGCGAGCCGGAGCTGCGGATCGCCCAGGCGCAGCTCGTCGGCTGGCTGGAGGGCCTCTTCCACGGGATTCAGGCGGCGCTGATGGCGCAGCAGATGGCGGCCCGGGTGCAGCTCGAACAGATGCGCGGCCAGCGGCCCGCGCTGCCCGTCGGCCCCGGCGGGGTCGTCATGCCGGGCATGGACGGTGAGCACCAGCAGCCGGGCGAGCACACCCGCACCGGCCAGTACCTCTAGGCGATCGGGCTGGCGTCCAGCAGCGCGCCGAGGTAGTCGGCGACGCCCTCGTCGTCGTTGCTGGCGGTGACGGTCCGGGCGGCGGCGCGTACGGCCGGCTCGGCGTTGGCCATCGCGACGCTCTGCCCGACGAACGCGAACATGGGCAGATCGTTCGGCATGTCGCCGAACGCGACGATGTCGGCCGGATCCACCCCGTACCGCTCGGCGACGCGGGCCAGCCCCGTCGCCTTCGTCACGCCGGCGGCGGAGATCTCGATCAGGCTGTCCTCGGACGACCGGGTCACCTCGGCGAGGCCGTGCAGGCTGGCGGTCATCGACGCGGCCAGCTCGTCCGGTACCGGATGGTCCAGCCAGGCGAGCAGCTTCACCGCCGGGTCGGCGAGCACGCGGCGCAGGTCGCCGACCCGTACGATCGGGGACACCTCGCGCACCCGGTACGTCGGCTCGTGCCACAGCCCGTGCGCCGTCTCCGCCGCGAACGCCACCCCGGGGAACTCCCCGCGCAGCCGCTCGACCACGTCGGCCAGCAGCTCCGGGCGCAGCGGCCGGTCGTCCAGCACCTCGTCGGCGGCCGGGTCGTAGATCACCGCGCCGTTGGAGCAGACCACCGGCCCGCGCGGCCCCGTGTACGCGAGCACCTCGGCCAGCCAGCGGATCGGCCGCCCGGTCACCATCACGAACGGGATCCCGTTGTCGCGCAGGCGGTCCAACGTGTCCAGGGTGCGCGGCCCGACCGTCCGGTCGGTACGCAGGAGTGTGCCGTCGAGGTCGCTCGCGACCAGTGCGGGAGGCGTCATCACCTCAAGCATGCCGGACCGGTACGCCGGCCGCCGCACGCTGTGGCCACGGCCATACCGCAGGTCAGTTGCGGTAGTCCGCGAGGTCGCACCCGGCCATCTCGACCACGTCGTCCGGAACGCCCTTCGCCCACGCCGGACGCGCACCGTCCTCGGGCGAACAGATGTCGGTACCGAGCACGATGTCGTCCCACCGACCGTTCGCGAACTTCATGACCACGCTGGCGTTGTCGATGGCGACGCCGCCCTGCTGCGCCGACATCACGACGTACGCGTAGCCCTTCTTGCACTTCGGGTCGTCGTGCACGGAGAAGTCCATCCCGCTCGCGACGTACTTGTCGCGGGAGATCGCATCCTTCGCCTGGGCGATCGTCGGGCACGGGTCGGACGGGGTCGGGCTCGGCGCCAGGGCCGGGGAGTCCGTGGGCGTCGGCGACGCCGTGTGCATACCGGCGCCCGACCCGGCCGTGGGGTCGCCGACGTGGTCGGCGGCGTCGTGCTGCCAGGGGCGGAGGATGCCGAGCACCAGGCCAGCCGCGGCGAGGAACGACACGCCCGCGATCAGCGGCGCCCACCGGCGGCGGCGACGCGGGGTGGTCGGCGCGGGCTCCGTCTCGTACCGGATGGCGGGGTCGAGGTCGTCGAGCGCGCGGGCCAGGCGGGGCGAGATGCGCGGCGCGGCCGGCGAGTGGAGCGCACCCTCCGCGACGGCCGTCTCGGGCTGCTCCAGCACGATCGGCGCGATGCCGAGCGCGCGGTGGAGTTGCTGTGCCACCAACGGGATCCGGCTCGACCCGCCGACGAGGAAGACGCCGGCGAGGTCGGTCGGCGTGAGGCCGGCGCGGCGCAGCGTCGCGACGGTCTCCGCCACGGTACGACCGACGAGCGGTGCGGCGAGCGCCTCGAACTCGGCGCGCGTCACGTGCGTACCGGCCGGTGCGCCGGGGACGTGCACCGCCGCGCTGGGCGACCTGGACAGCATCTCCTTGGCCGTACGCGCGTCCTGCCAGACGGCGGCCCGGTCGCGCAGCGCGGACTCGTCCGGCGGCGCGGCGAGGCGCTGCCACACCGCGGGCGCCGCCGCGCCGATCGACTGTCCTATGTGGACGATGACGGCGGCGTCGAGGTCGACCCCGCCCACACCGTCCAACCCGCCCGTGGCCACCACGACGAGCCCGTCGCCGCCACGCCGTACCACCGCCACGTCCAGCGTGCCGCCGCCGAAGTCGAACACCGCGAGCGCCCGGCCCACCGGCAGCCGACTGCCGAGTACGGCGGTGAAGTAGGACGCGGCGGCGATCGGCTCGGCGACCAGACCGGCGACGGTGAGCCCGGCGCGCCGCGCCGCCTCCGCCAGTACGCCGCGGCGCATCTGCCCCCACGCCACCGGATGCGTCAGGACGACCGGCGGCAGCGCACCCGCGACCCGGCGCGCCTCGTCGGCGACCCGGCGCAGCACCGCCGCGACCAGGTCGACGACCGGTACCACCCGCCGGCCGAGCAGGACCTCACCGTCGTCGATCCGCCGCTTCGGGTACGGCTCGAAGCGTGCCGGCTCGTTGCGCGCCATGTGCGCGGCGTCCCGGCCGACGGCCAGCCCGCCGTCCGCGGCGAACACCGCCGACGGCAGCAGCGGCGACCCGTCGAACAGCAGCACCCGGGACCGGCCGGTCGCCTCACGCAGCACCGCGACCGTGTTGGAACTGCCGAAGTCGATCGACAGCACCAGGCTCTCCGCCACAACGCCTCCGCCGGATCCGTTGCCCGGTAAGGGGATCAGGCAACCTGGTTGGAGAGCGTACCGACCTCGTCGACGGTGATCTCGACCGTGTCGCCGGACCGCAGCGTGAACGACAGCTCCGGTACGACGCAGGTCCCGGTCAACAGCACCGCGCCGGCCGGGAAGTCCAGCTCCCGGAACAGCCACCCGGCCAGGTCCGGCAGCCGGCGGTGCAGCTGCGACGTGTTCGCCTCGCCCTTGAACGCGGCGCCGCCGTCGCGGTGGATCGTCATGTGGATGCCGAGGCCGGTGTCGTCGTCGACCTCCCACGCCGGCCGGATGCCGGGACCCAGCGCGCACGATCCGCGCCAGATCTTCGCCTGCGGCAGGTAGAGCGGGTTCTGCCCCTCGATCGCCCGCGACGTCATGTCGTTGCCGGCCGTGTACCCGACGATCACGCCCGCGTGGTCCAGCACCAGGCCCAGCTCCGGCTCGGGCACGTCGTTGCCGGAGTCCGCGCGTACCGTGACGGGCTGGTCGGGGCCGACGACCCGCCAGGCCGGCGCCTTGAAGAACAGCTCCGGCCGCTCCGCGTCGTAGACCAGCTCGTAGACGCTGGCCTGGCCGGACTCCTCGACGCGCGCCTCACGCGACCGGTGGTACGTCACGCCCGCGGCCCACACCTCCGTCAGCCCGTCCACCGGCGGCAGGTACGCGCAGGTGTCCGCGGCGAACGTCGGGCCCGACGCGCCCGTCACCGCGTCCCGGAACCCGTCGGCGCCGCGCGCCAGCAGATCGGCGATCGTCACATCGGGCAACGCGGTGACCGCGCCCTGGTAGGCGACCCCGACCATCGGCTGCCCCGACTGCGGATGGCTGAACCGTACGACCTGCATGCGCGCTCCCCACGAGCTTCCGCCGACACCGCGCCGCGGCCGGCCGGTGCTAGGACCCGAGCAGCCGCGCCAGGTAGTCGGCCACCCCGTCGTCATCGTTGCGGCCGGTCACGTCGTCCGCAACCGCGAGGACCTCCGGATGTGCGCCGGCGACCGCCACCGACTGCCCCGCCCACCGGAACATCGGTACGTCGTTCGGCATGTCACCGAACACCAGCACGTCACCCGGGTCGATGCCGAGCGCGTCCGCGACGAACGCACAGCCCGTCGCCTTCGTACAGCCCGGCGGGGCCAGCTCCACCATGTCGCCGGACGAGGTTACGTCACACAACCGCGCCGGTACGACCCGGCGGCAGATCTCCAGCAGCTCCGGCATCTCCAGCGTCGGCGACCACACCATGCCCTTGATGACCGGCCCGCGCAGCGCCTCGGACCGCGGCTTCGCCTCCGTCACCTCCGGGTACGGCCAGGCGAAGTCCTCGTCCCGCCACAGCGGCGCCCACGGCTCCGCCAGCGCCTCCACGGCCAGGTGCACCGGGCCCGCCTCGGCCTCGATCAGCCGTACCGCGCGGGCCAGGGCCGGTCCCGGCACCGTCACCGCCTGCAACAGCTCGGGGGCGGCGGCCGCCACGTCGTAGATGTACGCGCCCTGCGCGAGCACGAGGTAGTCGGCCGGCCCCAGGTCGCTCCGGGTCAGCTCGATCAGCCGGGGACCACGGCCCGTCGCGCCGACCACGACGACGCCGTTGGCGCGCAGCGCGGCCAGCACCTCGTGGGTCCGCTCACTGACCGTCCCGTCGGTACGGACGAGGGTGCCGTCCATGTCCGTCGCGACCAGCTTCGGCAGCGAGCTCCTCACGACCACCGCTCCAAGAGTTGCGCCACGCCGTCCTCCTCGACCGTGCCCGTCACCTCGTCCGCGGCGGCCCGTACCCGGTCCGCCGCCTGGCCCATCGCCACCGACAGCCCCGCCCACGCGAACATCGGCAGGTCGTTGCTCCCGTCGCCGACCGCGACCACGTCGGCCGGGTCGACCCCCAGGTCCGCCGCGACCATCGCGGCGCCCGTCGCCTTCGACGTGCCGGCGGCGGCCACGTCGATCCAGCCGGAGAACCCGACCTCCACCGAGTACCCCAGCCCGACGAGGCCCGCCGCCTCGGCCAGCGCCGCCGCCTCCGCGCGGCGCTCCGAGTTCCACGACGTGTATCCAGCGTCGCCGGGAATGCGGCACACCAGCCGCGGCGTCGGCGACGCCATCAGCGTCGGAACGTCCGCCGGACCGACAAAACTACTCTCGAAATTGCGCTCGAACGCGCCGTTGTACAGGTATCCCTCGGTGCCGTGCTCCACCGCGATACCGACCGCCGGGTTCACCGCCAGAACGGCGCGGATGGCCGGTCCCGGGTCGATCAGGACCCGATGGGTGATCCGGTCGCGCTCCACGTCGTACACGACGGAGCCGTTGGAGCAGACGACGGCGAGCGGGGCGCCGTCGGCCAGGCCGAGCGCCTGCACGCCGCGCAGCGCGCCCCACACCGCCCGCCCCGTCGCCACCGTCACCGGTACGCCCGCGGCGCGCACCGCGGCGATCGCCCGGCGTACCCGCTCCGACGGCTGGTCGCGCACGGTGCTGTACGGCGTGACCGTACCGTCGAGGTCCAGAACGATCAGGCCAGGCAGCACACGCACCTCAACGGGGGTACCGGGGGGCGCAGCCCCGCCGGTGCGGGGTCCGGGGGCGGCGCCCCCGGGAGTCGTCAGCGAGCAGCCATGGTTCGCGCTCTCCGCGGACACTATCCTTCCAGCCCGCGAGCCTTCAGCGCGCGACGGGCTCCAGCACGTCGCGGCCGAGGAACTGCTGGAGCGCCTTCGGCACCCGCACCGAGCCGTCGGGCTGCTGGTGGTTCTCCAGGATCGCGACGAGCCAGCGCGTGGTGGCGAGCGTGCCGTTGAGCGTGGCGGCGACCTGCGGCTTGCCGTCCTCGTCCCGGTAGCGCACGCCGAGCCGGCGGGCCTGGAACGTCGTGCAGTTCGACGTGGACGTCAGCTCGCGGTACCGCTGCTGGCTCGGGACCCAGCCCTCGACGTCGAACTTGCGCGCCGCACTGGAACCGAGGTCGCCCGCCGCCGTGTCGATCACCCGGTACGGCACCTCGACCTTGGCGAGCATCTCCTCCTGCCACGACAGCAGCCGGCGGTGCTCCTCCAGCGACTGCTCCGGCCGGCAGAACGAGAACATCTCGATCTTGTCGAACTGGTGCACCCGGATGATGCCGCGGGTGTCCTTGCCGTAGCTGCCGGCCTCCCGCCGGTAGCACGACGACCAGCCGGCGTAGCGCCGCGGCTCGGTCAGGTCGAGGATCTCCCCCGAGTGGTACGCGGCGAGTGCGACCTCGCTGGTGCCGACCAGGTAGAGGTCGTCGGCCTCCAGCCGGTAGACCTCGCTGGCGTGCGAGCCGAGGAACCCGGTGCCCTCCATCGACTCCGGCTTCACCAGCGACGGTGTCACCATCGGGACCAGCCCGTACTCGACCGCCTGCGCCATCGCGAGCTGGAACAGCCCCATCTGGAGCAGCGCGCCGACACCCGTCAGGAAGTAGAACCGGGCGCCGGACACCTTCGCCCCACGCTCCATGTCGATCGCGCCGAGCAGCTCACCCAGCTCCAGGTGGTCGCGCACCACGTCCAGCTCCGGACGCAGCCCGACCTCCTTGAGCACGACGAAGTCGTCCTCGCCGCCCGGCGGTACGCCGTCCTCCACGAGGTTCGGCACCGCGAGATGCGCGGCGCGCAGCGCCTCGGCGGTCTCCGTGACGGCCAGGTCCGCCGCCTTCACGTCCGCGGCGAGCTGCTTCGTACGTGTCAGCAGCTCCTGCTTCTCGTCGCCCGTCGCCCGCGCGACCTGCTTGCCGAGCTGCTTCTGCTCGGCCCGCAGCGACTCGAACCGGACCAGCGCACCGCGGTGCTGCGCGTCGGCGGCCAGCAGCTCGTCGACGGACGACGAGGACTCGCCCCGGATCCGCTGGCTCGCTCGCACGGCATCCGGATCGTCACGCAGCAATCGCAGGTCAATCACGCTGCGAGCCTACCCGCCGGCCGGTGCCCGACTCGAACGGATATGAGCGGGCAATGTGGTGGGAGCGACACCGGTCGGACAGTCCGGCGCGTTAGCGTCGGGGACACCGAACTACCAGGGAGGTACGAGCGATGGCGGTACGGAAGTCGGCCGCGGTCTGGCGCGGCGGCCTGAAGGACGGCGGCGGCACGGTCGCGCTGGGCAGCGGCGCCTACGAGGGCCCGTACTCGTGGCAGTCGCGCTTCGGCGACGGCTCCGGCGGGACCAACCCGGAGGAGCTGATCGGCGCCGCCCACGCGGCCTGCTTCTCGATGGCCCTGTCGAACATGCTGGCGACCGACGGCCACCCGCCGGCCGCCGTGGAGACCACCGCCGAGGTCACCATCGAGCCGGTCGACGGCCAGCCCACCATCTCGAAGATCGTCCTGCACACGGTCGGCAACGTGCCCGGCATCGGCGCCGACGAGTTCCGCACGTACGCCGAGAAGGCCAAGGCCGGCTGCCCGGTCTCCCGCGCCCTCGCCGCCACCCCGATCGAGCTCGACGCGCAGTTCTCCGCCTGATCCGGTCGCCGGGCCCGCGCCCCGGGCCCGGCGACCGATCCGTCGTTCCTCAGGCGCCCCCCGCGGGACAATCGACGGTGTGGGCGTGGTGATGGGGCGGGAGCGGTTCGAGGAGCTGGTGGCGGACGCCCTGGACGGGGTGCCGGCCGAGCTGATGCGGCTGCTCGACAACGTCGTGATCCTCGTCGAGGACGACCCGCCGGAGGGCCAGCGCATCCTCGGCCTGTACGAGGGATACGCGCTGACCGAGCGCGGCTGGGACTACGGCGCCGTGCTGCCGGACCGCATCACGATCTTCCGCAACCCGATCCTCGGGATATGCCGCTCCGAAACCGACGTGGTACGCGAGGTCGGGGTGACGGTGGTGCACGAGATCGCGCACCACTTCGGCATCGACGACGCGCGGCTGCACCAGCTCGGCTGGGGCTGACCGCGTACCCGGGGCTTCTAGCGGGACCAGACCGGGTGGATGGTCTGGCCGTCGAGGGTGGCGGTGACGCCGGCGGACGTGCAGACGAGGACGGTGGCCGGCGTCGTGCCGGGGTTGCCGACGCCGAACGGAACGCCCGGCGGTACGGCGAGGACGTCGCCCGGGCCGAGCGTGACCGGCTGGCCGTCGAGGTGTCCGGCGAGCCGGCCGGTCTGGACGACGAAGATCTCCTCGTGCGAGACGGAGTGCGTCGGACCGTCGTTGCCGGCCGGCAGCGTCAGGTACCACAGGGCGAGCTCGGTGCTGCCCCGGCTCGGTACGGCCATGGGTCGGGCGGTGAGGCCGTGCGCGTCGATGGTCGGAGAGTCGGCGAAGGTGAGGACGGGCATGGTTGAATGCCTCCAAGTAGTCAACTTACTTGTCGAAAAGAAGTAAAGCAGCTTGACCAGTTGGAGGCAAGTCCGATGAGCGACCGCGGCGAGATCGCCGTACTGCTGGCGACCGCGTACCGGGTGATGGTCGACGACCTGCACCGGCACCTGGCCACCGTCGGGCACGCCGGGCTGCGGCCCGCGCACGGCTTCGCCTTCCAGTACCTGTCGCGCCACCCGACCGCGACGGCCGTCGAGCTCGGCGCGCACCTCGGCGTCACGAAGCAGGCCGCGACGCAGCTCGTCGACGAGCTGACCCGCCTCGGGTACGTCACCCGCGAGGCGCACCCGACCGACCGGCGCGCGCGCACCGTGCGGCTGACCGAGCGCGGCTGGGACTGCATCGAGAAGGTCGTCGCATACTGGGCGCAGGCCGAGCGGCGCTGGGCCGAGACCGTCGGCGCGGACCGGCTCACCGTCGTCCGCGACGCCCTCCGCGCGTACGTCGCGGACGCGCCCGGCGGCCTGCGACCCACCTGGTGACGCCGCCCGGACACGGCGGCGCGCCGCCCCAGACCAGTTGGGACGGCGCGCCTGTTCCCCGTGTGACGGTGTGGCTCTACTTGGCCTGAGCCGCCGCCTGGTACAGCGCGGACGGGTCGACCGCGCCGGCGATCAGCCGGCCGTCGTCGGTCAGCAGCACCGAGAACAGCTTCGTCTCGATCAGCCGGCCCGAACCCCACGAACCGTGCACCTTCGGCAGCGAGTTCAGGAACTTCGTCGCCGCCGCGGCGGCCTTCTTCTGCTCGGCGGTCTTACCGGCCGGGACCGTGGTGTCGACGCCCTTGGCGACCACGACCGTCGTCCAGCCCTTGCCGACCATCTTCGGCTCGTCGGCCTTCTTCTCCGGCGTACGGCCCGGGTGGGCCGGGCGGGCGTGCTCGTCGCCCTTCGCCTCGGTGACCTTCGTGCCGGCCGGCGGGTTGAACGTGAACTCGGACGCGTCCGGCTTCGCGAACGCCACCTGCGTGAAGCCCGCCTCGAACGCCGGCGTGTCCGAGCCCCGCGCGTACACCTGTAGGCGGAGCGGGATGTGCTTGTCACCGTCGACGGCGATGCGGATCTGCTGGATCCGCGACGCGCTGTCCTTCGGCGTCACGACCAGCTCGTACGCCTGGCGGCCGGCGACCTTCGCCGTCCCGTCGGTGCTGACCTTCGTGGTCGGCGCCAGCGAGCTGAGCAGCTGGCTGACCCCGCCGGACAGCGACGTCGGCGCGCCCGACGGCAGCCCGGACGGCCCGCCCTTCGGCATGACGCCCGGCGCACCCTGCTGCCCGGACTTCTCCTTGCCGGTGAGCGTGCGGTGCGTCGCAGCCTTCGCGGCGCTGTCGTACGTCCAGACGTTGCTGCCGTTGCGGATCAGGTCCGACTCGCTGGTGCCGTCGCCCTGCATCGAGACGCGGACGTGGTTGGGCCCGTCGTACCAGACCTTGACGGTGTGGTTGCCGGTGACCATCTGGTTCAGGTTGGTGCCGTCCAGCTGCGGCAGCGTCGGCAGGCCCAGGTCGGACTTCTGCACGATCGTGCCGGAGAGGCTGTTCACCCTGGCCTGCGCGACGTCCATGAGCAGCTGTTGCGGGCTGCGCTCGGGCAGACCGCTGGACGCGTTGGCCACGAGCATCCGGCCGGCGCTTCCGGCGCCGATCACGGCCACCAGCGCGGCGGCCGGGATCGCCCAGCGCAGCGCGGGTCGGGACGCGAGTGCCGACATCGTTACCCCCTTCGTACCCACTGCCCCCAGTGAGACTCGGTAGTCGGTTCGGCCGGAAGATCGCCCCGCCGAGCGGGAGGTCCGGCGGGCGGGCTGCCCGGCCTGGTTATCAGGATGCACAGCGGGCACTGTGAGCAACCTGAGCCGTGCTGAGCGGTTCTCAGGATCGGTGCGCGACGATGTCGGCATGCGGCTGCTCGTGGTGGAGGACGAGGTACGCCTGGCGGCGGCGCTGAAGCGTGGCCTGTCCGCCGAGGGGTTCACCGTCGACGTGGTGCACGACGGTCCGGGCGGGCTCGACGCCGCCCGGCACGGGGAGTACGACGCGGTCGTGCTCGACATCATGCTGCCCGGCCTGAACGGGTACAAGATCGTCGAGACGCTGCGGGCGGAGAACAACTGGGTGCCGGTGCTGGTGCTGTCCGCGAAGGACGGCGAGTACGACCAGTCCGACGGGCTGGACGCGGGCGCCGACGACTACCTGACCAAGCCGTTCTCGTACGTGGTGCTGCTGGCGCGGCTGCGGGCGCTGCTGCGCCGGGGCGTACGGGAGCGGCCGGCGGTGCTGTCGGTCGGTGACCTGACGCTGGATCCGGCGACGCGGGAGGTGGCGCGGGCGGGTGCGGCGGTCGAGCTGACGCCGCGGGAGTTCGCGCTGCTGGAGTACCTGATGCGGCGTGGGGACGCGGTGGTGTCCAAGATCGAGCTGCTGGACCACGTGTGGGACGCACCGGAGGACACCGACCCCAACGTGGTCGAGGTCTACGTGGGATACGTCCGGCGCAAGATCGACACCCCCTTCGGCCGGTCGACCCTGCGCACCGTACGCGGCGCGGGCTATCGTCTGGTCCCCGACTAGACAGGTGGTCTGCCGATGCGGTGGTGGCGTCGCCTGAGCCTGCGTGGCCGGCTGATCCTGATCGGCGTCGTCGGCCTCGCCGTGGGTCTCGGCCTCGGCGGCGGCCTGCTCGTGTACGGGCTGAACGCCACGCTCGTCCGCGCCCTCGACAGCACCGCGGTGCAGAGCGCCAACGAGGTCGCCGCGCTGGTACGGGCGGACCGGCTGGTCGATCCGATCCCGGCCGGGCAGGGCGGCGCGGTGATCCAGGTGGTCGACGCGCACGACCGGATCGTCGCCGCGTCCGTCGGCGCCGACCGCCTCGTCCCGGTACTTCACGGCGACGAGCTGCGCGCCGCCCGCGCCGGCGAGCGCACGTACGTGCCGGGTGACCGGGCCGGGCTGCCCGGCCTGCTGCGCGTCGTCGGCGTACCGGTGGGCGACCGGACGGTGCTGGTCGCGGTGCCGGCGGGCGAGCTGACGCAGACGGTGCGGCTGATGCGCAACGTCCTGCTCGTCGCGTACCCGCTGATCGTGGCGGTGCTGGGGGTGGTGGCGTGGCGGGCCGTCGGCTGGACGCTGCGGCCGGTGGAGTCGCTGCGCCGCGGCGCCGACGCGATCGCGAACTCCGGGTCGGCCGCGGCGCGGCTGCCCGTACCGACCGGGACCGACGAGGTGGCACGGCTCGCGACGACGCTGAACGGGATGCTGGCGAAGCTGGAGGCGGGGCAGGACCGGCAGCGGGCGTTCGTCGCGGACGCCGCGCACGAGCTGCGCAGCCCGGTCGCGAGCATCCGTACCCAGCTGGAGGTGGCGCAGCGGCTGGGTGACCGGGCCGACTGGCCGGACGTCGCGGCCGACGTACTCGCCGACACGGAGCGGCTGTCCCGGCTCACCGAGGACCTGCTGCTGCTGGCCCGTACCGGCGACACCGACGAGGCCGCGGCGCGCCTCGCCCGCCGCCGGGAACGGCTCGACCTGGGCCTGCTCCTCACCGAGCTCGCCGAACGCTACGCCGACGCCCGGGTACCGGTGCGGGTGACGACGGACCGTCCGGTGTGGACGGACGGCGACCCGGAGGCGCTCGGCCGGGTCGTCGCCAACCTCGTCGACAACGCGGTACGCCACGCCGCCACCGAGGTCACCCTCGCCGCGTCCACAGTGGACGGTGAGGCGACCGTGGTGGTCGCCGACGACGGCCCCGGCATCCCCGTACCCGACCGGGAGCGCGTCTTCGACCGCTTCACCCGCCTCGACAACGCCCGCGCCCGCGACGAGGGCGGCTCCGGCCTCGGCCTCGCCATCGTCGCCGACCTGGTACGCCTGCACCACGGCACGATCACCCTCGCCGCCGCGCACCACCGCGACCCGAACACGGGCGGCCGCGGCGGGCCGGGCGTACGAGCCGAGATACGTCTCCCGCTCGCCGAGCCGCCGTCCCACGACTGACGCCCGGCGGGCGCGTCGACGACGGACCGGTGGCCGGGTCAGCCGCGGACGAAGGTGGCGCGCCAGCGGCGTACCGGCGGGTCCTCGTCGGTGTCGAGGAGCTCCTCGACGGCGGCCGGGCGCAGCCCACCCACGGCGAACGCGTCCAGCTCCACCCGGGTCAGCGGCCACGGCATCCGACCCGGTGGGTCCTGCTCGTCCCGGGCCCGCGCGACCACCAGCAGCAGGCCGCCGGGCGCGACGAGCTCCGCGCACCGCGCGATCGCGGTACGCCGGGCGTCGCCCTGCAACGTCTGCACCGTGTACGCCTCGAACACGAGGTCGAACGCGCCGCGCAGGTCCTCCGGCGGGTCCAGCAGGTCCGCCACCCGGTAGGTCACCGCCGACTCCGGGAAGCGTTCCCGCGCCGCGCGCACCGCGCTCGGCGCCACGTCGAACCCGACCGTCTCGTACCCGAGGGCGGCGAGATGCTCGGCGTCGTCACCGAGCCCGCACCCCACGACCAGCGCGCGTCGGGGCGAGCCGGTCTCGTCCGCCCGGCGCGTCAGCCACTCGCACAGCATCGGGTTGGCCACCCGGTCGGCCCACGGCACGACGGCGGCGCCGGACTCGGCGGCCGCGTACAGCCGCTCGAACCAGCCGGTGTCGTCCCCGGCCGCGACCGCGTCTGCGGCCAGGCGGCGCGCGTGTCCGCGCTGTTCCTCGGTGGTCATGACCGGCAAAGCTACCCGAGCGCGCCGGCCCACGACCGAACGCGGAGGCCGTCCGTCCCGTCCGTCAGGACGGCCAGCCCCGCGTTC
This sequence comes from Actinocatenispora sp., assembly GCA_036503555.1. GTDB lineage: Bacteria > Actinomycetota > Actinomycetes > Mycobacteriales > Micromonosporaceae > Actinocatenispora. The sequence goes on along the minus strand of DASXWQ010000015.1, from coordinate 4,805 downwards.
GGCAGCTCCGGTACGTGCGGTGACAGCCCCGCCGCCACCCGCGGTACGCCGACCACGAACAGCGTGCCGTGCCCGACCAGCACCGCCGTACCGTCGGGCGGCAGCGCCGCCAGCACGTCGCCGACGACGGTACGCAGCCGCTCGACCACGTCCGCGCCGCTCTCCCCGCCCGGCACCCGGCCCCGCAGGTCCGTACGCCAGGCCGCGAACGTCGACGCCACGAGCCGCGCGTGCGCCGGATCGGTACTGCCGTGCAGGTCGCCGATCAGCGCCTCGTGCGCCGCGTCGTGCACGCGTACCGGCAGGTCGAGCCGGTCGGCCAGGGCGTCGGCGGTCTGCCGCGCCCGCAGCATCGGCGACGACCAGAGCGCGACCGGCGCCGTCCCGTCCCACGCCCACGTACGCCCGAGCGCGGTGGCCTGCTCCCGCCCCCGCTCCGACAGCGGTACGCCCGGGATGGCGCAGTTCAGCGAGCCGTCCACGTTGGCCGTGCTCTGCGCGTGGCGTACCAGGATCAGCGTGCGGGGCATGCTCAGCCCTGGTCGCCGACGCGTACCCGGGCCAGCCAGGCGGCGGCGTCGGCGAAGTCCCGGTCGGACATCCCGGCCGGCGGCGGTACGGGCGGCTCCGCGCCGGCCGGCACCGGGCCGGTGGGGTCGCCGGACGACGCGACGCCGGCCCGCGGGTACGAACCGAAGTACTTGACGTCGGCGCAGATCCGGCGCAGGCCGGCGAGCGCCTCGCCCATCCGCGCGTCGACGACGTGGCCGGTGCAGTCGAGGAAGAAGCAGTACCGACCGAGCCGTTCGCCGGTCGGCCGGGACTCGATCCGGGTCAGGTTGACCCCGCGTACGGCCAGCTCGGTGAGCACCGCGAGCAGCGCGCCGACCTGGTCGTGCGCGATGTAGACGGCGATCGTGGTGACGTCGTTCCCGGTCGGCTCGGGCGGCGGCGCGGGCCGCGTCACGACGGCGAACCGGGTCATCGCGTCCGGGTGGTCGGCGACGCCCTCGACGAGCAGCGCCAGCCCGTTGCGCCGGGCGGCGAGCGGCGTGGACAGCGCCGCGTCGTACTCCCCCTTGGCGGTGAGGACGGCGGCGGTCGCGTTGGACAGCACGTCGACCACCGACGCGTCCGGCACGGTACGCCGCAGCCAGTCGCGGCACTGCGCGGACGCCTGCGGGTGCGCGGCGACGCTGCCGATGTCGGCGAGCGCGGTGCCGGCCGGCGCGGCGAACACGAACCGGATCGGCAGCACGACCTCGCGGACGATCTGGAGGGGGCGTCCCGCGGCCAGGTCGTCCATGGTGACCGGCACGGCCCCGCCGACCGAGCTCTCCAACGGTACGAGCGCCGCGTCGGCCTCGCCGGTGCGCACGGCGTCGAGCGCCTCGGGCACGGTACGGGCCGGCAGCAGCACGCCGTCCCCGGCCTCGGGCAGGGTACGCAGCGCCTCCTCGCTGAACGTCCCTTCCGGTCCGAGGTAGCTGAAACGCGTGCCCGTCATGCCCCCGAGCCTATTGGTACCCCCGGCGGCCCTCCCCGGGTGTCGGTCGGCGACAGCCGATCGTCCTCCGAGTGGCAGTTCGGGCGGAAACACGCCACCCCAACCTGGTGGCGAGGTTCATTACAGATCGTGATTCAATCCCGGAAAAATCGGTGATTCCCGCAACATAACCCGCCACGCTGAGTTGCGAGGTGTAACCGGGTCTTCTCAGTATGTGCGGCAAAACCTATCGTGGACAGATCCGCTCAGGTACGGGGCGGATCAGCAGCGGAGGTTTGTTGTGCGCACAGACGGCTCGCAGGCACCCTCGGACCTGATCCAAAGTGTGTCCAGAGCACTGCGGATCCTGGAGACGGTCGGCCGCTCCCAACGCGGTCTGACGGTCAAGCAGATCGCACGCCGATGCGAACTCGGCCTGTCCACCACCTACCACCTGGTCCGGACCCTGACGTTCGAGGGATACCTGATCCGGTGCACAGACGGCACCTATCTGCCCGGATTGGAGGTCGCCGACCGGTTCCGTGAGTTCAGTGCCGCGATCCGGCCGCAGGACACGATCGCGGGCCTGCGGCGCGCCGCCGGCACCACGGGATACAGCCACTACCTGGCCCGGTTCATCAACGGCAAGGTCGCCATCACCGGCATCGCCGAGGGACCGCGCTCGCCGCACATGGAGGACCTGGTCGTCGGGTTCGACGACGCGGCGCACGCGACCGCCATCGGCAAGGCGCTGCTGTCCACCCTGGACGTCACCCGCCGCCGGCGGTATTTGCAGACCGTCGGCATGCGGCCGTACACCCGGGCCACGATCGTCGATCGTGAGCAACTGGAGTACGACCTGGCCGGCTTCAAGCGCCGCGGCGTGTACGTGGAGCGCGGGCAGTACCAGGACAACGTGGCGTGCGCGGCGACGGTGATCTCCACCGGGAACGACCAGGGCGCGAACATGGTGCTGGCGTGCTCGATGTCGCTGGAGGACTTCCAGCGCAACGAGCCGACGGTGCTGGGGCAGCTCTCCGGGGTGGCCCGCACGCTGGCCGCCGCGGTGTCGAACAACCCGACCCCACCGGCGCTCCCGCTCTAGCGGTTTCCGACCCGATGCCCGGTTCTGCCCCGCAGAACCGGGCATTTGCTTGCGCATCACCCGGACGGGTGGTCGCGATATGCAAGTCGCACAGCGCGTCCGTCGGCGTACCGTCACGCGGCCCTAACTTTCGGTTCATCGATCCCGATCCCCGGGGTCGGAAGGGGAGGTGGACACGTGACCGCCAACGTGATCGAGCGCCGCGCCGGGCAACCCGCCGCGGAGCCGGCGGCGGACCAGACGTCAACCGAGCCGGCCGCCGCCGACGAGGACGGTACGCACAGACCCGAGCCGGCGGACGCCGCGGAGACGATCCCGGAGGACGTCGTCGACCGCCTGCTGTGGCGCGACGCCCAGTACGTCCTGGCCCGGCACCACGAGACCGACGACTCCTGCGGGTACTGCGGCGCGGTGTGGCCGTGCACCGCGACCCGCCTCGCCCAACGCGCCGAGGCCGCCGCCCGCCTGCCGTGGCGGGAGGGCTGGACCACCCGGCACGACCTGAACGCGATGCTCGCCCTGCCACGCTGGCGGGCCGCGAAACCCCCCGCCGTACGCCGGCCGTTCGCGCGCTGACGCGGCACACCTCAAGGCATTGTTTCCCGGAGGCTGTTTCCGCTGGCGTTGAGAACGGCCTCCACCCTCGCGACCGCGCCACGTTTCTCGCGTACTCTTCCCGCCGTCGATGTCCGAGTGCGCGAGGATGCGGCGCCCGCCGCGAGGTCGGTACGGTTCCCGCAGGTCACACCGCACGGCCCGGCGGTGTCGACGCGACGCGGCGACGTACCGGACGGGCGGGGCGCGGCCCCGGCGTTCCCCCGCGACCCGCGGGTCCGCCCCGCCCGTCATACACACACAGCGCCACGTCGATATCGCGGTCTGGTCCCATAATGTCTGAGTTATCAAGTTTCGGGATGAGATTTAGATATCTATCTCGCTGAATACTGATCGCATTCCTCCCGCCGACCCCTACTGCTTGGAGGACGGAATGCGAAAGAAGCCCCTCGCCGGAGCGGCGGTCGCACTTGGCGGCGCGCTCGCCCTGTCGTTCGCCGGTGCACCGGCCTACGCACAGGAGGCCACCGCTTCGGGTTCGACCGTTGCGCACCAGTGCGCGACGCCTGACAAGCCGGGCGAGATGGCGTGCCTGGCGCTCAAGCGGCTGCACGTCGTACAGCCCAGCAACATCGGTCGACACGCCGACCCGTCCGGTCTCGGACCGGCCGACCTGCAGTCCGCGTACAACCTGCCCGCGGACGGCGGCGAGGGCGCGACGGTCGCGATCATCGACGCGTACGACGACCCGAACGCCGAGGCCGACCTGAAGGCCTACCGCGACCAGTACGGCCTGGGTGCCGCGGACTTCCAGAAGGTCAACCAGAACGGTGAGGCGAGCCCGCTCCCGACGGCCGACTCCGGTTGGGCCGGCGAGATCTCGCTCGACCTGGACATGGTGTCGGCGATCGCGCCGAAGGCCAAGATCCTGCTGGTCGAGGCGGACCAGCCGAGCATGGACGACCTCGGCACCGCGGTGAACACCGCGGTGAAGATGGGCGCCAAGTACGTGTCGAACAGCTACGGCGGTTCCGAGGACGCCAGCGACACGCAGGCCGACGACCAGTACTTCAACCACCCCGGCGTGGCGATCACGGTGAGCTCCGGCGACTCGGGCTACGGCGCCGAGTACCCGGCGGCCTCGCAGTACGTCACGGCGGTCGGCGGCACCTCGCTGACGAAGGACTCCAGCGAGCGCGGCTGGACCGAGACGGCGTGGGACGGCGCGGGCTCCGGTGAGTCGGCGTACGACGCTAAGCCGGCGTGGCAGACCGACGCGACCGGCACCTCGAAGCGCTCCATCGCGGACGTCTCCGCGGTCGCGGACCCGGCGACGGGCGTCGCGGTGTACGACTCGTACCAGGAGAGCGGCTGGGTCGTGTACGGCGGCACCTCCGCCTCGTCGCCGATCATCGCGGGCGTCTACGCGGACGCGGGCACGCCGGGCGACTCCGACTCGCCTGCGGAGTACCCGTGGAAGGCCACGTCCGGCCTGAACGACGTCACCAGCGGCAGCAACGGCTCCTGCGACATCAAGCAGCTGTGCACCGCCGGTGAGGGCTACGACGGGCCGACCGGCCTCGGCACCCCGAACGGCACGGACGCCTTCAAGCCCGCGGGCTGACCGGCTCCGACCACCCCTCTGCGGCCGTGGTCACC
>DASXWQ010000014.1:0-1613 GCA_036503555.1 Actinocatenispora sp. | reverse complement strand
GAGCAGAGCGCGTCCTCGATCATCGACGACGTCAGCTTGGGCGTCTTGACCGAGTCCACGGCGCGGCCGGCGACCGGCTTGTCCGCCGGCGCGCCCCACCAGCCCACGAGCGTCATCGCGACGACCAGGCCGGTCCAGTTCCAGAACGGCGTGACGAACGTGATGCACAGGTAGACGATGGCCAGCAGCACGACCACGGCGAACATCACCGGTCCCATGCGGCGGCGCACGGTTTCGTTGCGGATCTCGCGCAGCTTCATGTACAGCTCGGCGTCGGACCGGTCGCGGGCGTTCATCCGCACCGGGTGTGACTCCGCGTCGTACACCCACGCACGCAACCGGGCGACCAGGCGGCCAGTCGCGCCGAACGAGCGCAGGAACGCGGTCGGCACGTACACCGGCACCCGCAGCGCGTGGAACGCGAAGGTGTGGGCGGCGTAGCGGACCAGGAACCGGGCGCGGGACTTGAACTCCTCAGCGGAGGTCAGCCAGCGCGCGACCAGCGGCCGGGCGGTGGCGTTGCCGGCGGACTCCCACCACGTCGGCTTCGTCGCGGACGGGTCGACCAGCCGGACGACCGTGCCGTCGTCGGCGGCGGGCCGGTCCTGCTCCGGGATCTCCTCCGGGGTGCGTGCGGCGTCGGGGCGGATCGGGACGACGTTCCCGGCGCGGGTGACGGCGGTGTCGGTGGCGGCCGGGTCGGTGTTCACGGGGCCGTTCACGGTCTCGTCGGCCGGGGTGTTCTTGGACGGGTCGGGCGTGCTGTTCACGGAAGGAAGCCCTTCGGGGTCGGGTCCGTTCACGGACTCGGGGGTGTGGTCGGCGGTGGTGGACATCAGGCGGCCTCCTCCTGGTCGACGGTCACGGGCTGGTCGGCGGGCACCGGCAGGGCGGCCGGGGCGGTGGTTTCGGCGATCAGGTCGTCGGCGACGTTCTTGCTGGTGCCGCGCGAGATCTCCGGGCACACGGACCGGACCCAAGCCGGGGTGATCTCGATGCCCGGTGCCCACGCGGCGCGGGCGTCGGCCAGGTAGTCCCCGCGCAGCTTCCGCGCGGGCTTCGCGGCGGGCTTGCGAGCCGGACGACGACGCGGCCGAGCGACCGGCGCGGGCGTCTCCCCCGCGCTGTCGTCCGCCGGAGCAGGCTCGGCGGCCGGAGTGTCGGCGTTGGACTGTCCCGTGAACGCGGTGCCGGCGGCGGCCATGACGGCTTCGGTGAGCTTGTCCCGCAGCACCGGCGCGGTCTCCGCCGCGAGGAACACCAGCACCGGCGGAACCGAGTGCAGCACCACCCCGGCCACGTCGAAGTGCGTCCAGGACTTCCAGGTGTTCATGACGTAGGTGGCCAGGAACGCGAACCACTTCGTCCGGTGCGCCCACCGGCCGGTGTCGACCTGGTACCGAGCGGTCACCTGCTCCGCCCGCAGCACCGCAACGAGCACCAGCGAGACCATCGGGTCCAGCAGCCACCCGGCAAGCCAACCGAGCGACCAGGTGGCCGCGCCGGCCGCGGCGAAGCTCTGGACGTTGACCATCGTGAACGCCAGGCCCAGGAAGATCCCGAGCCAGATCACCGCGTCGATCTGCGTGCGGACCTTCTCCACCCGCAGCGCC
>DASXWQ010000013.1:0-264312 GCA_036503555.1 Actinocatenispora sp. | reverse complement strand
ACGAGTGTTTATAATAATCCCAACACAAACATAAATCTGCCGGCTAAACCGCTGATCGACGAAAATCCAACTCAAATTGATGTCACGAAACAGGATCCCGTACATCGAGTCGTTCAGCATCATGTCGAGCCGCTCGAGCCCGGCCAGCGTCGCGATCTCCGGCATGCACAGACCGGACGCGTAGTTCGTCAGCCGCACGTACCGGCCGAGCTCCTTCGAGGACTCGTCCAGCGCGGCCCGCATCAGGCGGAAGTTCTCCTGTGTCGCGTACGTACCGGCGAAGCCCTCGCGGGTCGCGCCCTCCGGCACGTAGTCGAGCAGCGACTGCCCGGTCGACCGGATCACCGCGATGATGTCAGCGCCCTCCCGCGCGGCCGCCTGCGCCTGCGGGATGTCCTCGTAGATGTCGCCGGTGGCGACGATCAGGTAGATCCACGGCCGCTGCGGCGGGTCGCCGAGCCGCGTGACGAGCTTGTCGCGGGCGGCGCGGGCCCGGTCCATGCGGCGGATCCCGCCGGCCACGGCGCGGCGGGCGGCGCGGCCGGCGGCGGTCGCCTGCTTGCCGTCGGGTACGGCGAAGCGCACCGAGCCGGCCGCCGCCTTCTGCGCCAGCAGCGTCAGCGACTCCCCCGGCGTACCGGCGGCCAGGCCCTCGGTGGCGAGGGCGTGGAACACCGGCAACGCCACCCCGGCGGTGAGCCCGACGTCGGCGGCGACCGCGTCGACGAGCCGGTTCACCCAGGGGATGCCGTCGGGGTCGGCGCCGCTGATGCCGGCCAGCCGCAACACGGCGCGCTCCACCGACACGGTGGTGTGCTCGCGGGCGAGCTTCACCACCGGGCGCCCGGCCTTGCGGGCCAGCGACCGGGCCCTGCGTACCAACGCCGGGTCCAGGTCCAGCTTGCCCCGCCGGCCGCGGGCGGTCGTAGCCACCGAAGTACCTCCTACGTGTCGTCCCGGAAGATCGTCACACCGTCGCGTACGGTCCGTACGCAGCGCGGCAGCGGCGCGTCGTCGAGAAGCTCCGGCAGCCCGCCGGTCAGCCCGGCCGGGCAGTCGAACACGGCGAGCGTGGCCGGCGCGCCCGGAGCCAGCAGCCCGGCGTCGTCGCGGCGCGCCGCACGCCAGCCGCCGCGGGTGTGCGCGGCGAACGCGGTCCGTACGCTGATGCGCTGCGTCGGGTTGTGATGGGCGACCGCGGCGCGGACCGTCCCCCACGGGTCGAGCGGCGTGACCGGGCTGTCGGAGCCGAACGCCAGCGGCACACCCACCCCCGCCAGCGACCCGAACGGGTTGGACGCCATCGAACGCTCCAACCCCAGCCGCGTCTGGTACATGCGGCCGGCGCCGCCCCACAGCCGGTCGAACGCCGGCTGCACCGACGCGGTCAGCCCGTACTCGACCAGCCCGGCGATCAGCTTCTTGTCGAGGATCTCGATGTGCTCGACGCGGTGCCGGGCGTCCCGGATCCGCTCGATGCCGAGCACCTCCGCCGCGGCGGCGAACCCGGCGAGCACGGTGTCGATCGCCGCGTCGCCGATGGCGTGCATGCCGCCCTGCACGCCGTGCCCGGTGCAGTCCACGATGTGCGCCGCGACCTGCTCCGCCGACAGGTACGCGTGCCCGCAGCCCCCGGCGTCCGCGTACGGCGCGGTCAGGTGCGCGTCCTGGGAGCCGAGCGCGCCGTCGGCGTACAGGTCGCCGGCGGCACCGGCCGCACCCCACTCCCGCACCTTCGCCGCCGCGCCCAGCTCACCCCAGTAGCCGACGATCTGCGGGTACGGCCCGTCGAGGGCGAGCAGCTCGGTGAAGTCGTCCTCCGAGGAGGTGGCCGGTCCGCCGCACTCGTGGACGCAGCCGATGCCCAGCGACGCGGCCCGCTCCAGGGCGGCGCGCTGCGCGGCGCCACGGGTACCGGGGTCGAGCCGGTCGAGGGCCGCGGCGCGCAGCGTGTCCTGCGCGTCGATGGTGTGCCAGCCGTCCGGGTCGTACCCGGGGGTGTGCGCGATGTCGGGCACGAGCGCGGTCAGCGCCGGCGTGCACAGCGCGGAGTGGCCGCTGACCTGCGACAGGAACGCCGGCCGCCCTCCGGCGGCACGGTCCAGTTCGGCGATGCTCGGGCGGGTCGGGTCGGGCCACGTCGACTCGTCCCAGCCCTGCCCGAACACCAGGGCGCCGGCCGGCAGGCCCGCCGCGTACGCGGCGACGGCGTCCAGCATCCTGGCGGCGGACCGGACCGCGGTCAGGTCCAGCGACAGCAGCGCCAGGCCGGTGTCGGTGACGTGCGCGTGCGCGTCGACGAACGCCGGCGCCAGCAACGCGCCCGCAAGGTCAACGGTCTCGTCGGGGGTACGGGGGCAGTCGTCGTCGGCGCCGACCCACACGATGCGGTCGTCGTCGGTGAGCAGGGCGGTCGCGTGCGGGTCCGCCGGGCTGTACACCCGGCCCCCGCGGTACAGGGTCGCTGCCATGTGCTCCAGTCTTCCCCGAGCTCGCTGCCCGCCGCGGCCCGGATCAGCCGGCCAGCCGCGCGCGGAACAGCTCCCGCACGCCCGGCGCGGTCCGCAGCAGCTCCAGCGCGTACGCGGCGTGGCCCGGCACGTACCCGTTGCCGACCAGCATCGTCACGTCCGCGGCGAGCCCCTCGGCGCCGAGCGCGGCCGCGGCGAACGAGGTCGCCATGGAGAAGAAGATCACCGTACCGCCAGCGGCGGTGGCGAGGATCGCGCCGTGCTCGCAGCCCGGTACGTCCACGCACACGACCGTCACGTCGACCGGCGCACCGACCGCGGCGGCCAGCGCCACCGGGTCCCGCGCGTCGGCCAGGACGACGGTGTCGGCGAGCCCGGCGTCCCGCAGCCGCGCCGCCTCCGCCTCGGTCGGCACCACCCCGACGGTACGGACGGCGCCGGCGCGGCGGGCCGCGGCCAGCGACAGCGCGCCGCTCTTGCCGGCGCCGCCGATGACCGCGACGCTCGGCGCCTCGTGCTGGGCGACGACCCGGGCGGTGAGTGCCGGGGCGCCGCACACGTCCAGGACGGCCAGCGACAGCTCCGGGTCCTCGTCGTCGGGCAGTACGGCGGCGATCGACCGGCCGAACAGGATCGCGTGGCCGTCGGCAGGTACCTGCTCGCCGCGCCCGTCCCAGCGGGCCAGCCCGTCGGTGATGCGCAGCGGGGTCAACGTCAGCGACACGAGGGTCGCGACGCGCTGCCCGACGGCGAGACCGAGGGGCGAGTCGGTGCCGACCGCGTCGACCGTCCCGATCAGCATGCCGCCCGACCCGGTGACCGGATTGTGCATCTTGCCGCGCTTGGCGACGATGTCGAGGACCTCGTCGCGGATGGCCGCGCCGTCCCCGTCGTGCTTGGTGGCGAGCTGCCGGTAGCTGGCCGCGTCCAGGTTCAGCCGCTCCAGCCGGATCCGTACCTCGCTGGGCGAGATGTCCGGCCGGTCGTCGAGTCGCTGCGCCGCCTGCGGCAACACACCGACCGGATCCAGCACCCGGTGCAGGCCCACCGGCGAGTCCACGACCATGCGACGCCCTCCTTGACCACCGTACCGTGCCAGGAAATCCTCCGGCAGGATAGTGACTCGTCAAGAAGAATTCCACTAGGCTTGCGTGATGGATCCGGCAGAGGCGAGGGAGGCCCAGTGAGCGAGGACAGTGCCAGGCGCGACGGCAGCCAGCCGTACGAGTACCGCCGCGCCGAGCTCGTCGAACCCGACTGGACCCGGCTACCCGGCTGGCGCGACGTCACCGCCGCCCAGTGGCGCTCCGCCCAGTGGCAACGCGCGCACTGCGTCAAGAACGTCAAACAGCTCCGCACCGTCATGGGCGACCTGCTCGACGACCGGCTCTACGACGACCTCGCCGACGACCAGAAGCACCGCGCCACCATGTCGATGCTGCTGCCGCCGCAGATGCTCAACACGATCGTGCCGGCCGCCGTACCCGACACCGACGCGTTCTACGCCGACCCCGTCCGCCGGTACATGCTGCCCGTCGCCTCCGACCGGCGTACCGACTGGCCGTCGCACCCGCACGCCACCCGCGACTCACTGCACGAGCACGACATGTGGGTCGCCGAGGGCCTCACCCACCGGTACCCGACGAAGGTGCTGGCCGAGCTGCTGTCCACCTGCCCGCAGTACTGCGGGCACTGCACCCGGATGGACCTCGTCGGCAACTCCACCCCCACCATCGACAAGCTGAAGCTGGCCCTCAAACCCGTCGACCGGTACGACGCGATGATCGACTACCTGTCGAAGCACCCCGAGGTACGCGACGTGGTCGTGTCCGGCGGCGACGTGGCCAACGTGCCGTGGAAGAACCTCGAAGCGTTCCTGATGCGGCTGCTGGCGATCGACACCATCCGCGACATCCGGCTCGCCACCAAGGCGCTCATGGGCATGCCGCAGCACTGGATCCAGCCCGACGTGGTCGAGGGACTGGAGCGGGTGGCGCGCACCGCGCACCGGCGCGGCGTCAACCTCGCCATCCACACCCACGTCAACCACGTCAACTCGGTCACCCCGCTGGTCGCCGAGGCCGCCCGCACCGCCCTCGACGTCGGCGTACGCGACGTGCGCAACCAGGGCGTACTCATGCACGGCGTCAACGCCACCGACACCGACCTGCTCGACCTGTGCTTCGCGCTGCAGGGCGAGGCGAACATCCTGCCGTACTACTTCTACATGTGCGACATGATCCCCAACGCCGAACACTGGCGGGTCTCCGTCGCCGAGGCGCAGCACCTGCAGCACGCCATCATGGGCTACCTGCCCGGGTACGCCACGCCCCGCATCGTGTGCGACGTGCCGTTCGTCGGCAAGCGGTGGGTGCACATGCTGGGCGACTACGACCGCGAGCGCGGCGTGTCGTACTGGACGAAGAACTACCGCACCGGCATCGAGGTCGACGACCCCGAGGCGCTGACCCGCACCTACCCGTACTACGACCCGATCCACACGCTGCCCGAGGCCGGACAGCGCTGGTGGCGCGAGAACTACCCGGCCGACACGGCCGCCGCGCACGCCGCCGCCGAAGCCTCCCGTACCGCCGCGGCGCGTGAGGCCGCCCTCACGCACTGACTTCAGCGAATCAGGAAACACGCGCAGGCGGCGCGCCGACGCCGACCGCAACACCACCGCCATCCTCAGCGCCGCCGCCACCCTCCGCGGCAAACCCCCACGCCAGCATCGACGACATCGCCACCGCCGCCGGCGTCAGCCGCCAAACCGTCTACAGCCACTACCGCAAGCGCGACGCGCTCCTCACTGCCCTCACCGACCACCTCACCACCCAGGTCGTCGACGCACTCGACCGGGCCGACCTCGACAACGGACCCGCCCCCCAGGCACTACGCCGCCTCCTCCACACCGCCTGGCTCGTCACCGCCACCCTCGCCCTCGGCCACGCCGCCGGCCACCTGCCGCCCACCCGCGCCGTCGACACCCTGTACGCCAGCCTGCTCGCGTGTACCGCGCCACACCCCGAACCAGCGGCACCCGCCCATACCATCGGCGAGACTGGAACCCATGGCCGACATCGTCCTCATCCGGCACGGCGAAACCGAGTGGAGCGCCACCGGGCGCCACACCTCCACCACCGACATACCGCTCACCGACGCCGGCGAAGCGCAAGCCCGCGCGCTCACCCCGGCGCTCGGCCGACGCCGGTTCGCCGCCGTCCTGTGCTCACCGCGCAAACGCGCCCAGCACACCGCCGACCTCGCCGGCCTCACCGTCACCGACATCGACGATGACCTCGCCGAATGGGACTACGGCGACTACGAGGGGCGCACCACCGCCGACATCCACACCGAAGCCCCCGACTGGAACCTGTGGACCGACGGCTGCCCCGGCGGCGAAACACCCACCCAGGTCGGCGCCCGGCTCGAACGCGTCCTCGAACGCGCCCGCGACCTGCTCTGCGACGGCGACGTCGCCCTCGTCGGCCACGGCCACGCACTCCGCGTCGCCGGCGCCCGCTGGATCGGGCTGTCCGCCAGCGGCGGCGGGCTGCTCCGCCTCGACACCGCTACCCTGTCCACCCTCGGCTTCGAACACGGCCGGCCCGTCATCAACACCTGGAACGCGCCCGCCTAGAGACACCGACGGCGCCGCCCGACACCCCGGGACGGCGCCGCCCAACCCTCAGCCCTGCCAGGGCGGCGTCTGGTTCCAGTGCCACACCGGGACGTCCGCCGGGCCGATCTCCGGCGGATCCTCACCCGAATACACCAGCGCCATCCGCGTCCCCCACTCGATGTAGTACGCGAACACCGCGCGAAACTCCGGATCCGACGGCAGACCCACCTCGTCCGCCGTGTCCGTCAACAACTCCACCCACCGGCGCCGCTGCCGCTCCGTGATCCCCCGACCCAGATGCTGACGCGCCATGTGCGGATGCCCACCACGCGTCGCCGTGTACTCCGCCGGGCCGTTGAACACCTCCGTCAACCACATCGCCACGTACCGCGGATGGTGCTCGTCCATCTGCGCGAACAACGGCGCCAGCAACTCGTCCTTCGCCACGTGCGCGTAGAACGCCTCCGTCAGACGTACCAACGCCTCCGGACCACCCGCCCACGCCACGATCGGCGGCGGCTCCTGCTCAGCCATCGACGTCCTCCCCCGCGCGCGCCCTCGGCGCACGCCCCTCGTACGGCGTGGACAGCACGATGGTCGTCCGGTGCGTCACCCCCGCCACCGACCGGATCCGCTGCAACAACCCCTCCAGATCCACCGGCGACGCCACCCGCACCTTCAACAGGTAGAAGTCCTCACCGGCCACCGAATAGCACGACTCGATCTCCGGCAGGTGCGCCAACCGCTCCGGCGCGTCGTCCGGCGCCGCCGGATCCGTCGGCCGGATCGCCACGAACGCCGTCAACGGCAGCCCCAGCGCCGCGTAGTCGACCACCGCCGCGTACCCGCGGATCACGCCGCGCTGCTCCAGCCGCCGCACCCGCTGGTGCACCGCCGACACCGACAGCCCCACCCGCTCGGCCAGATCCGTGTACGACAGCCGCCCGTCCGAGGACAGGGCGGCCACGATCGCTCGGTCGATGTCCTCCACGCCACGAAGCTACACCGGTGATCACGACGTGAGCGCGCGCGCGATCACCACCCGCTGGATCTGGTTGGTGCCCTCCACGATCTGCAGCACCTTCGCCTCCCGGAAGTACCGCTCCACCGGGTGGTCGGCCACGTACCCGTACCCGCCGAGGACCTGCACCATGTCGGTCGTCACGCGCATCGCCATGTCCGTCGCGAACAGCTTCGCCTTCGCCGCCTCCACCGTGTACGGCCGGCCCGCGTCACGCAACCGCGCCGCCGTCAGCACCAGCGAACGGGCCGCCGCGATCTGCGTCGCCGCGTCCGCCAGCAGGAAACCCACCCCCTGGAACGCCGCGATCGGCCGCCCGAACTGCTCCCGCTCCATCGCGTACCCGCAGGCGTAGTCCAGCGCCGACTGCGCCAACCCCACCGCGCACGCCGCGATGCCCAGCCGGCCCGAGTCCAACGCCTGCATCGCGATCCGGAACCCGACACCCTCGGCGCCCAGCAGCCGGTCCGCCGGCACGCGCGCGTCGTCGAACGCGACCTGCGCCGTACGCTCCGCCGACAGCCCCATCTTGCGCTCCGGCGCCTGCGGTACGAGGCCCGGCGACGCCGGATCGACCAGCAGGCACGAGATGCCCTCCGCGCCCGGCCCACCGGTACGGACGAACACGTTGTAGAAGTCGGCGCACCCGCCGTGCGACACCCACGCCTTCGTCCCCGTCACCCGGTACTCGTCGCCGTCGGCCACCGCGCGCGTGGTCAGCGACGCCGCGTCCGAGCCGCCCGCCGGCTCCGACAGGCAGTACGCCCCGAGCTGTTCACCGCCGAGCATGTCCGGCAGGAACCGCTTGCGCTGCTGCTCGCTGCCGTACGCCGACACCGGGAAGCACGACAGCGTGTGCACGCTGACGCCCAGCCCGATCGACAGCCAGCGCCGCGCCAGCTCCTCGACCACCTGGAGGTACACCTCGTACGGCTGGTCGGCGCCGCCGTACTCCTCCGGGTACGGCAGGCTCAGCAGCCCGGCGCGGCCGAGGGTGCGGAACACCTCGCGGGGAAACTCGCCCCGCGCCTCGAAGTCCGCCGCGCGGGGCGCGAGCTCGCCGTCGGCGATCTCGGCTGTCAGGTCGAGCAGCGCCGCGGCCTCCTCGGTGGGCAGGATCCGTTCCACCGATGTCGGTCGCGCTGTGCCCGGTGCGCTCATCGTTCCTCCCAGACAGTGAGCACCGCCAGATAGCGGCGAGCTTAACGCTCGTTTGGGTCCCTGTCGTGGGTGCGGGCTTGGGTTGTTACCAAGCAGTTGGGTCTCATCGCTCATGGGCTTCCTAGGAAGCTGGTATCAATGCGGGAGCGGCATGATTCAGGCGTGCTCGCCGACGCCCTGCCGTACCTGCGCTGCCCGCACTGCTCCGCCGACCTGACCCTGGCCGGCGGCACGGTCCGCTGCCCCACCGGGCACAGCTTCGACGTCGCCAGACAGGGGTACGTCACGCTGCTGACCGGCGCCGCCGGCCCCGGCACCGGCGACAGCGCCGAGATGGTCGACGCCCGCGTACGCTTCCTCGCCGCCGGCCACTACTCCCCCGTCGCCGCCGCACTCACCGCGGCCGCCGTACCCGGCGACGGCGCGGTCCTCGACCTCGGCGCCGGCACCGGCTACTACCTGACCGCCGCGCTCGATGCGCTCCCCGGCCGGGTCGGCCTCGCCCTCGACCTCTCCCGGTACGCGCTGCGCCGCGCCGCCCGCGCCCATCCCCGCGTCGCCGCGGTCGGCGCGGACACCTGGCGGCCGCTGCCGGTGCGTACCGGCTCGGTCGGGCTGGTGCTGAACGTGTTCGCGCCGCGCAACGCCGCCGAGATCCGCCGCGTCCTGGGCGCCGACGGCAGCCTCGTCGTGGTCACGCCCACCACCGGGCACCTGCACGAGCTTGTCGACGCGCTCGGCCTGGTCGCCGTGGACGCCGACAAGGACCGGCGGCTCGCCGACAGCCTCGCCGGGTTCGTACCGGCGGGCGGGCGGCGGGTCGAGTTCACGATGCGGCTCGACCACGCGGAGGTCGGCACCGTCGTCGGCATGGGCCCCAGCGCACGCCACCTGGGCGCCGAGGCGCTGGCCGGTCGGATCGCGGGCCTGCCCGAGCGGGTCGAGGTCACCGCGTCGGTCACCGTCGCCGCGTACCGACCCCAGAGGTGACGTTCGGACTCCGAACTATTATTGTTCCTCTCACGAACCAATAGTGTGAGGAGTGTGGCCGCATGGGTGACAGGGTCGTCGTGGTCGGCGGCGGGTACGGCGGCGCCACCGTCGCCAAGGCACTCGACGCCGACACCGACGTGGTGCTCGTCGAGCCCAAGGACGCGTTCGTGCACTCCTCCGCCGCGCTGCGCGCACTGGTCCGGACCGACTGGGCGGAGAAGATGTTCCTGCCGTACGACCGGCTCCTGGCACACGGCGCCGTGCTGCGCGAGAAGGCCACCGCCGTCGACCCCGGCGGGGTCCTGCTCGCCTCCGGGCGGCGCGTCGACGCCGACCACGTCGTGCTCGCCACGGGCTCCGCCTACCCGTACCCGGCGAAGATGGACACCGACGTGACCGCCGAGGCGCTCGACCGGCTCCGCGCCACCCGCGACGCGCTCGACCGGTCCCCGCGCGTACTCATCACCGGCGCCGGCCCCGTCGGCCTGGAGCTGGCCGGCGAGATCCTCGCCGTGTGGCCGGACAAGAAGGTCACGATCGTCGACCCGGCCGACCGGCTCGTCCCCGGCTACCTCACCGAGGTACGCGACGAGCTGCACCGACAGCTCGACGCGCTCGGCGTCGACCTGCGCCTCGGCACCCGGCTGACCGTCGACCCGCCCAGCGCACCGGGCGTCGCGGCGACGTTCACCGTCGACACCACCGGCGGCGCGCTCACCGCCGACATCTGGTTCCGCTGCCACGGCGTACGCGTCAACGCCGACATGCTCGGCCGCGAGCTCGCCGCCGCGCGCAACGACCGGGGCGAGATCCGGGTCACCGAGCGGCTGACCGTCGTCGACCACGACACCGTGCACGCGGTCGGCGACGTCACCGACGTGCCCGAGGCCAAGCGGGCCGGGCACGCCACCCGGCACGCCGGCGTGGTCGCCGCGAACATCCTCGCCCGGGTACGCGGGGAGCAGCCGACCGCCGCGTACCACCCCACGCCGGTACCGATGGTGCTGCTGCCGCTCGGCCCGGCCGGCGGCGTCGGCCAGATGCCGACCGACGACGGGCCGGTCGCGCTGCCCGCCGAGCAGGTCAGCGCGTACAAGGGGACGGACCTGCTGGTCGGCCGGTTCGCCGAGCTGTTCGGCCGCTAGCGCGGCTCGTCCAGCTCCATGAACACGACCGGGACCTCGTTGTCGCGCACCAGCCTGCCAAGCAGCTCCGCCAGCCGGCCCCGGTCGTCGTCACCGAACGCCGCCGGCAGCCGGTCCACCCGCCGGCACGTCTCCGCGTAGAACTCGTCGACCAGCGTCGAACCCGCCGGGGTCAACGCCACCCGGATCGCCCGCCGGTCCGCCGGATCCGGCTCCCGGCGCACCAGGCCGCGCTGCGCGGTGCGGTCCACCAGGCCGGACAGGCTCGACTTCGCCAGGCCCAGGGTCGACCCCAGCTCACCCATCCCGTACGGACCGGGCATCAGCACGCACAGCAGCTGCCCCTGCTGCGGCGTCAACCCGTACTCCCGGGCGGCCTCGGCATAGACGGCGCTCACCAGGAACGACGACCGCACCAGCGCCGTGACCACACCCATCCGCTCACCCGGTTTCCCCATGCGTCGAAGAATACGTCGAACCGATTCGTACCGCGAACCACGAATGGGCTCCGCGGAAGGGCGCAACAGCCGCGCCGCCCCGGCGTACGGTCAGGGCGGATCCGCCCACCGACCGGAGGGAGGCGCCGGTGCGCGCCGTCAGCTACGACTCGTTCGCCGCCGACAACTCGCGCCTGAGCGTCGGCGAGCTGCCCGACCCGCGCGTCGGGCCCGGCCAGGTCCTCATCGAGGTACGCGCCGCCGCCGTCAACCCCGTCGACTGGAAAGTGATGGCCGGCGGGCTCGACCCGATGATGGAGGCGCTGTTTCCGGTCATCCCCGGCTGGGACGTGGCCGGCGTGGTCCGCGACCGCGGCCCGGACACCCCCGAGTTCGCCCCCGGCGACGAGGTCATGTCGTACGCGCGCAAGGACGTCATCCGCGCCGGCACGTTCGCGGCGTACGTGTCGGTGGCGGCGCCGGCCGTCGCGCGCAAGCCCGCCGCGCTGGACTGGCACCAGGCCGCCGGGCTGCCGCTGGCCGGCCTGACCGCGCTGCGCTGCCTGGACCGCCTCGACGTACGCCCCCGCGACGTGCTGCTCGTGTACGGCGCCGCAGGCGGCGTCGGCGGCTTCGCCGTCCAGCTCGGCGTCGCCCGCGGCGCCCGCGTCATCGGCACCGCGTCGCCCGCCAACCACGACTACGTTCGGCGCCTCGGCGGCGAACCCGTCGCGTACGGCGACGGCCTCGCCGAACGCGTCCGGGACCTCGCGCCCGGCGGTGTGAGCACCGTCGCCGACATGGTCGGCGGCCAGCTCGCAACGACCCTGGCCGTCCTCGCGCCCGGCGGACGGCAGGTGTCGATCGCCGACCCGACCGTCGAGGGGCACGGCGGCCAGTGGCTCTGGGTACGCCCCGACGGCGCGCGCCTCGCCGAACTCGCCGAGCTGGCTGACGCCGGGCGGCTCGACGTCGAGGTCGCCGGGACGTACGGGCTGTCCGAGGTGGGCGCCGCGTTCGACGCCAGCCGCGCCGGACACACCCGCGGCAAGTTGGTGATCGTGCCGTGAGCCACCGCTGTCGTACCGGCATGGCAGGGTGTGCGGGGTGAGCCGACCGCTGCTGCTCGTCGACGCCGCGAGCCTGTACTTCCGCGCCTTCCACGGCACGCCGAAATCGATCACCGCGCCCGACGGCACCCCGGTCAACGCGGTGCGCGGGTTCGTCGACATGATCGCCCACCTGGTCCGCACCCGCCGGCCCGACCGGCTCGTCTGCTGCCTCGACGTCGACTGGCGGCCCGCCTGGCGGGTCGAGCTGATCGCGTCGTACAAGGCGCACCGGGTGGCGGCGGCCGGCGGCGAGGACGTACCCGACGAGCTGTCACCGCAGGTCCCGCTGATCCTCGACGTGCTCGCCGCCGCCGGGATCGCCGCCACCGGCGCCCCCGGGTACGAGGCGGACGACGTGATCGGCGCGCTGGCCGTCCGCGAGCCGGCGCCCGTCGAGGTCGTCACCGGCGATCGGGACCTGTTCCAGGTCATCACGCCCACCACCCGGGTGCTCTACTGCGGCCGCGGCGTCGCCAAGCTGGAGGTGTACGACGACGCCGCACTGCACGCCCGCTACGGCGTGCACGCCACGCAGTACGTCGACTTCGCGGTGCTGCGCGGCGACCCGTCCGACGGGCTGCCCGGCGTGGCCGGCGTCGGCGAGAAGACCGCCGCCGGCCTGCTCGCCACCCACAGCGACCTGGCCGGGATGCTCGCCGCCGTCGACGACGGGTCGCTGACCACCGCGCCCGCGCGCAAGCTCGCCGCGGCCCGCGACTACCTGGCCGTCGCCCCCACCGTCGTCCAGGTGGCGACCGACGCGCCGGTCCCCGCCGTCGACACCGCGCTACCGCCGTCGCCCACCCACCCCGACCGGCTCGTCGAGCTGGCCGAGCAGTGGAACCTGGCGAGTCCCCTCACCCGCCTCACCGACGCCCTCGTGGACAACGCGGGCTGACGCGCACTGTGGCAGGGTGACGGCATGCCCGACGCGACGCCGCAGCACCCGCTCGCCCTGTTCGGCACGGACGAGCTGCTCACCGACACCGAGCGGGACATCCGTGACACGGTGCGCCGGTTCGTCGACGACAGGCTGCGGCCGCACCTCGCCGACTGGTACGAGACGGGCACGCTGCCGGCCCGTGAGCTGGCCGCCGAGCTGGGCACGCTGGGCGTGCTCGGCATGCACCTGAGCGGGTACGGCTGCGCCGGCACCAACGCCGTCTCGTACGGGCTGGCCTGCGCCGAGATGGAGGCGGCCGACTCGGGGCTGCGCAGCCTGGTCAGCGTGCAGGGCTCGCTGGCCATGTACGCGATCCACGCGTACGGATCGGAGGAGCAGAAGACGCGGTGGCTGCCGGAGATGGCGGCCGGCCGGGCGATCGGCTGCTTCGGCCTGACCGAGCCCGACTTCGGCTCGAACCCGGCCGGGATGCGCAGCACCGCCCGCCGTGACGGCACCGACTGGGTTCTCAACGGCACCAAGATGTGGATCACGAACGGCACGATCGCCGACGTCGCCGTCGTCTGGGCCCGCGCCGACGACGGCATCCGCGGCTTCTGCGTCCCTGCCGGTACGCCCGGCTTCACCGCCCGGGAGATCACCCGCAAGCTGTCGCTGCGCGCGTCGGTCACCGCCGAGCTGGTCCTCGACGACGTACGGTTGCCGGCCGACGCGCTGCTGCCCGGCGCGCGCGGGCTCGCCGGCCCGCTCGGCTGCCTGGACGAGGCGCGCTTCGGCATCGTGTTCGGTGCGACCGGCGCCGCCCGGGACTGCCTGGAGACCACCCTCGCGTACGCGCGGACCCGGGAGGTGTTCGACCGGCCGATCGGCGGCTTCCAGCTCACCCAGGCCAAGCTCGTCGACATGACGCTGGAGCTGGGCAAGGCGACGCTGCTCGCGATCCACCTGGGCCGCCGCAAGGACGCGGGGCAGCTGCGGCCGGAACAGGTCAGCCTCGGCAAGCTCAACAACGTCCGGGAGGCGCTGGCGATCGCCCGCGAGTGCCGCACGATCCTCGCCGCGTCCGGCATCACGTTGGAGTACTCGCCGCTGCGGCACGCGAACAACCTGGAGTCGGTGCTCACGTACGAGGGGACCAGCGAGGTGCACACGCTGGTGCTCGGGCAGGCGCTGACGGGCCTGCCGGCGTTCCGCTGATGGGCGGCTGATCGGGGAGTCGCGCCCTCTCCCCTACCGAGCGCGACATCCTCGATGTACTTCTGCGTAAGCCGCTGTCCACTTTGGTGTCGGCAGCCGTTCCCGCAAAACCGGACGAATCGCACGCCTGGCCGTCGCCGCGGGACATCCGACGTCCCATTTCTGTCGGTGACGTGCGCCACGAAGATCATTGCTTTCTAGGTAGCTGGATCTGGTTACGGAGAGCGTTTGGGCCGCCGAATTCCAGGTCGGACGCGGTACGGCCGCCGTCCCCACCGTCCGACCCGCCACCACCTCGGCAACCAGGAGGTAACGGCGCCGAAACGCGCCAGCGTCAGGTCTGTCATTCCCCCACTTCACCGCTACTATCGGTGCCGTGCTGGGGCTTCCGAACGGCGTGCGCGCCTGCCTGTTCGATCTGGACGGCGTCCTTACCCGTACCGCCGTCGTCCACGCGGCGGCGTGGCGGGAGATGTTCGACGCGTACCTTGCGGAGCGTGCGCGTCGTGAGCACACGACGGCCGAGCCGTTCACGCAGAGCGACTACGACCGCTACGTGGACGGCAAGTCCCGACAGGACGGCACGCGGTCGTTCCTCGCCTCGCGCGGCATCACGCTGCCCGAGGGTTCCCCGGACGACCCGCCGGACCGCGAGACCGTCCGCGGCCTCGGCAACCGGAAGAACGAGATCGTGACCCGGCGGATCCGCGAGGACGGGGTCGAGGTCTACCCCGGCTCCGTGGCGTACGTGGAGGCCGCGCGCGCCGCCGGCCTGCGCCGCGCGGTCGTCTCCTCCAGCGCCAACTGCCGGGACGTGCTCGCCGCCGCCGGCATCAGCGACCTGTTCGAGGACGTCGTCGACGGTGTCGTCGCCGCCCGCGACGGGCTCGCCGGCAAGCCAGCCCCCGACACCTACCTCGCCGGCGCGCGCGCCCTCGGCGTACGACCGGACGAGGCGGCCGTGTTCGAGGACGCCCTGTCCGGCGTGGCGGCCGGCGCCGCCGGTGACTTCGCGATCGTCGTCGGCGTCGACCGGGTCGGGCAGGCCGACGCGCTGCGCGAGCACGGCGCCGACATCGTCGTCGACGACCTCGCCGACCTGATGACCTCCGAGGCGCCCGAGGCGGAGCCGCATACCGCGGCGCGGTGACCCGCACGGCCAGGGTCACCGGCAACACCGGATCCCCGGCACACCGGCACCACCACACACCCCCCTGCCGCACCGGCGGACCCCTACACCGGTGCGGCAAACACCATGACCAGACGTACGTAGAAGATCGGGGAGCCATGACTACTGGCCGGGCGTTCACCGTGGAGCCTTGGTGCCTGCGTGAACTCAGTCTTGACCTGGACACCATCGCTCAGTCGGAGTCGGTGTTCGCGCTGTCCAACGGCCACATCGGGATGCGGGCCAACCTCGACGAGGGCGAACCGCACGGCCTGCCGGGCACGTACCTCAACGGCGTGTTCGAGCTGCGGCCGCTGCCGCACGCCGAAGCCGGGTACGGCTACCCCGAGTCCGGGCAGACCGTCATCAACGTGACCAACGGCAAGCTGATCCGGCTGCTGGTCGACGACGAGCCGTTCGACCTGCGGTACGGGCAGTTGCACGAGCACGAGCGCAACCTCGACTTCAAGGACGGCGTACTGCGCCGCGACGTGACCTGGACGTCGCCGGCCGGGCGTACCGTCAAGATCTCGTCGACCCGGATGGTGTCGTTCACGCAGCGGGCGATCGCCGCGATCTGCTACGAGGTGGAGCCGGTCGACGGCCCCGCGCGGGTGGTGCTCCAGTCCGAGCTCGTCACCAACGAGCAGCAGCCCGACGGGTCGGCCGACCCGCGCGCCGCCGCCGTACTGGAGGCGCCGCTGCGGCCCGAGCACAACGGGGTGTCCGGCGAGCGCGGCGCGGTACTGATCCACCAGACGGCGCGCAGCGGGCTGCGTGTCGCCGCCGGCATGGAGCACCGCATCACCGCCCCCGACGACGTCAACCTGCACGTGACCACCGAGTCGTTCGACGACCTGGCCCGGACCACCGTCACCACGGTGCTCCAGCCGGGACAGAAGCTGCGGCTGGTCAAGTTCCTCGCGTACGGGTGGTCGTCGCACCGGTCGGTGCCGGCGCTGCGCGACCAGGTCGCCGCCGCGCTGTCCGCGGCCCGGTTCACCGGCTGGGACGGACTGCTCGCCGAGCAGCGGCAGTACCTGGACGACTTCTGGCAAGGTGCCGCGGTCGAGGTCGACGGCGACACCGAGATCGAGCAGGCGATCCGGTTCGCGCTGTTCCACGTGCTGCAGGCGTCCGCCCGAGCCGAGGAACGCGCGATTCCGGCGAAGGGCCTCACCGGCCCCGGGTACGACGGGCACGCGTTCTGGGACACCGAGATCTTCGTGCTGCCGCTGCTGACGTACTCGGTGCCGGCGGCGGTGGCGCAGGCGCTGCGGTGGCGGTACAACCTGCTGCCGATGGCACGGGACCGCGCGCAGCAGTTGGGTCTGGAGGGCGCCGTGTTCCCGTGGCGCACGATCCGCGGCGAGGAGTGTTCGGGCTACTGGCCGGCCGGTACCGCCGCGTTCCACCTGGGCGCGGGGATCGCGCACGCCGTCGTGCGGTACGTGAAGGCCACCGACGACCGCGAGTTCGAGCGGGAGGTGGGGCTGGAGCTGCTGATCGAGACGGCCCGGATGTGGCGCTCGCTGGGCCACCACGACACGCACGGGCAGTTCCGCATCGACGGCGTGACCGGCCCCGACGAGTACTCGGCGATCGCCGACAACAACGTCTACACCAACCTGATGGCGCGGCGGAACCTGTTCGCCGCCGCCGACTGCGCCGAGCGGTACCCGACGGAGGCGGCCGAGCTGGGCGTCACCGTCGAGGAGATGGCGACGTGGCGGGACGCGGCCAAGGCCATGACCATCCCGTACGACGAGACGCTCGGCGTGCACCCGCAGTCGGAGGGGTTCACCAACCACCAGCGGTGGGACTTCGACACCACCGGCAACCGGTACCCGCTGATGCTGCACTTCCCGTACTTCGACATCTACCGCAAGCAGGTCGTCAAGCAGGCCGACCTGGTGCTGGCGATGCAGACCTGCGGGGACGCGTTCACGCCCGAGCAGAAGGCCCGCAACTTCGCGTACTACGAGCAGATCACCACGCGCGACTCGTCGCTGTCGGCGAGTACGCAGGCGATCATCGCCGCCGAGTGTGGGCACATGGACCTGGCGCTGGACTACCTCGCCGAGGCGGCCCTGACCGACCTCGACGACCTGCACTCCAACACCAAGGACGGGCTGCACATGGCGTCGCTGGCCGGCGCCTGCCTGGCGCTGGTCGCCGGGTTCGGCGGCCTGCGCGACCACGAGGAGGGCATGGCGTTCGCGCCACGGCTGCCGCGCGGACTGTCCCGCATCGCCTTCCGCATGCAGGTACGCGGCCATCACCTGCGCGTCGAGGTGACCGGCGACGAGGTCACGTACACGCTGGACTCCGGGCCGACGATCCCGGTGCTGCACCACGGCGAGAAACTGGCCCTCTCCCCCAGCAAGCCCGTGACGCGGACGATCCCGCCCGCCCCGGAGTGGCCGGTACCGGTCCAGCCGCCGGGCCGCGCCCCGCGCCGCCGCCAGTAGCCGTCCGGTCGGCTCCGGGCCTCGCCATGGCCCGGAGCCGACCGCGGCGTCAACCCCGTGCCGCGGTGGCACCGTGTCCGTCAGGCGATGAGGCCGCGGCGGCGGGCTTCGGCCACGGCGGCGGTGCGGTTGTCGACGGCGAGCTTGGTGAACACCTGCACCAGGTGGGACTTGACGGTGGCCTCGGTGATGAACAGCGCCCGCCCGATGGCCTGGTTGGACGCCCCGTCGGCGACCATCACCAGGATCTGGGTCTCGCGTGCGGTCAGAGCCGGGTACGGCGAGCGGGCACGCTCGACCAGGCGGGTGGCCACCGTCGGGGCCAGTACGGTTCGGCCGGCGGCGGTGTCGTGCACGGCGGAGCGCAGCTGGTCCGGGGTGGCGTCCTTGAGCAGGTAGCCGGCGGCGCCCGCGGCGATGGCGGGCAGGATGTCGGCGTCGCGCTCGTACGTGGTGAGCACCAGCACCCGCGGCGGGTTGGGTAGGGCGCGGATCCGGGTGGTGGCCTCGGCGCCGTCGATGCCGGCGCCCAGTTGCAGGTCCATCAGCACCACGTCGGGGTGCAGCGTTGCGGCCTGGGCGGCGCCGTCCTCGCCGGTGGCGGCCTCGCCCACCACGCGGATGTCGGCATCACCGTCCAGTGCGGCGCGCAGCCCACCCCGTACGACCGGGTGGTCGTCGACCAGCAGAACCCGGATCTCAGGCATCTCTGCCCTCCTGGCGGGGCACGGTGATGTTGACCGCGGTGCCGTGGCCGGGCGCCGCGTCGATCTGGGTACTGGCACCCACCTCGGCGGCGCGGGCGTGGATCCCGGCCAACCCCAGCCCGGTACCGGTGCTGGGGCCGACGGGTGACGCGGGATCGAAGCCGATGCCGTCGTCGAGCACGTCCAGGCTGATCGAGTCGGGCAGGAAGGTCAGCGTCACCTCCACCCGCCGGGCCTTCGCGTGGGCGCGGACGTTGGCCAGGGCTTCCTGCGCGCCGCGCAGCAGGGCCACCGCCACCGGGGTGGGTACCGCGACCGGCTCGCCCTCCACGTGCAGCCGGGCCGGCGGGTCGGTCTGTCCGGCGACCACGCGCCGCAGCGCCTGCGGCAGCGACTGTCCGGTCAGCTCGGCCGGCGTCAGGTCGGCCACCAGCCGGCGGGTGTCGGTCAACGCCGAGCCGGCCGCGGCGATCGCGGTGTCCAGTTCGGCGCGTCGCGCGTCGACCCGGGTGGGGTCGGCGTCGCGCGCGGTACGCAGCACCAGCAGGATGCTGGTCAGGCTCTGGGTGATCGTGTCGTGGATCTCGCGGGCCAGCCGTTCGCGTTCGGCCAGGACCCCGGCCTGGCGCTGGGACGCGGCCAGCTCGTCGCGGGTCGCGGTCAGCTGCGCGATCAACGTCGCGCGCTGGCGTACCTGGTCGGCCAGGTCCCGGTAGACCACGCTGATCACCACCGCCACCGCGGCACCCACCACCGGCCCGATCACCGCAGCGGCATCCAGCCGGCCGCGGCCGGCCGCGATCGCGGCGATCGCGGCTCCGGTGATCGCCGCGACCGCCGGGATCGCGGCGGCCAGCGGCAGCATCTGACTGGCCAGAAGGAACAGCGGAAACGCCAACCACACGAACCCGACCGAGCCGGCGGTCAACGCCACGCACCCAGCGGTCAACACGGCCAGCCAGCCGCTCGCCAGCCACCGCCGCCGGCTGCGGCGGGCCAACACCACGCCCAGTGCGTACCACCCGGCGACTCCCGCGGCGCCGGCCAGCAGGAGCCATCGCCGCGACCCGCCCCATGCCCCGAGGGCGCCCAGCACCAGCAGCGCGCCGAACAGCAGGTGTTCACTGCGGCGCAGCAGCACCAGCGCCACCGGCCGGGACCAGGCATCGGACATCGTGGTGGTCATCGTAGACAGCCGGCCCGGCGCGCTCGGCCGGTTCGGCCACCGCGGCTAGCCACCCACGCCGACACTGTCGCCGCCCACCGCGATCCTGTCGGCCGGTGTGGCCACGTGCCGCCCGAGCCGGCCCGGCCACCACATCCGGTCACCGACCAGCGCCACCACCGCCGGTACGACCAGGGTGCGCACCAGCAGCGTGTCGACCAGCACCCCGAGCCCGACGATGAGCCCGAGCTGGGCCAGGGTCGTCAACGGCAGTACGCCGAGGGTCGCGAAGACCCCCGCGAGAACCATCCCGGCGCTGGTGATCACCGTGCCGGTATGACCGACCGCCTCGACCACACCGCGCCGGGTACCGTGCTTGGCGGCTTCCTGCCGGGTGCGGTGCACCAGGAAGATCGTGTAGTCGATGCCCAACGCCACCAGGAACAGAAATGCCACCAGTGGCACGTTGACATCCAACGCCGGGAACCCGAACAGGCTCTTCCCGACGAACGTGCCCGCGCCGATCGCCGCCACCGCCGAGCACACGTTGACCAGCACCAGCAGCAGCGGCGCCACCAGCGCCCGCAGGAGCGCGACGAGCAGCAGCAGGACCACCGCCAGGATCAACGGCGCGATGGTGAGCAGGTCGCGCCGGAACGCGGACGTGACATCCAGGTCCTGGGCCGACTGCCCGCCCACCAGCGCATGCGCGCCCGGGACGCGATGCACCGCCGCCCTGAGCCCACGTACGGTGTCCAGCGCGGCGGGGCTGCCCGGCTGCGCAGAGCCGACCACCGTCAGCTTCACCAGACCGTCGGCGGCGCCGGCCGGGCGTACCGAGGTCACGCCGGGTGCGGTGTTGGCCGCCGCGATGACCTGCCGGGTGGTGGAGGAGTCCGCGACAACCGTCAGCGGCGCCGACTCGCCGGCCGGAAAGTGGCGGGCCAGCACCTGCAGCCCGGCCGCCGACTCCGACGGCACCCGGAACTGCTCCAGCTGGCTGAGCCCCACCCGGGTACCGATCAGGCCACCGGCCAGCACCGCCAACCCCACCAGCGAGGCGACCGCCACCAGGGCCGGCCGACGCGTCACCGCGCCCGCCACCCGCCGCCACACCCGGCCGGTCGCCGGCGTCGCGCCCGGCCGGGGTACGAACGGCCAGAACAGTCGCCGCCCGCACACCGCCAGCGCCGCCGGCAGCAGCACCAGGGTGCACACCAGCGCGATCGCCAACCCGACCGCCGCGGCCGCACCCAGCCCCCGCGTACTGGGCATCACGGCCAGCAGCAGCGTCAGCAGCGAGGCCACCACCGTCACGTTGCTGGCCAGGATCGCCGGCCCGGTGCCGCGTACGGCGGCGGTCAGCGCGACCCGGTGATCGCTGCTGGAATGCAGTTGCTCGCGGTAGCGGGAGATCAACAGCAGCGCGTAGTTGGTCCCCGCGCCGAACACCAGCACGCTGATGATGCCCGCGTCGAACCGCAGGTCCACCGCCGCGCCCAGCCTCGCGGTCACGGTACCGGCAACCTGGTCGGCCAAGCCGACCACTGCCAGCGGTACCAGCCACAGGATGGGCGACCGGTAGGTGAGCAGCAGGAGCAGCGCCACGACGGCGACGGTGACCGCCAGCAGGGTGAGGTTCGCTCCGTCGAAGGCCGAGGCGATGTCGGCGCCGAAGGCCGGCCCGCCGGTGATCTGCACCGCCAACCCCGACGGCACCGCCCGCTGCGCCTCGCTACGCATCCGGTCGATCGCGTCACCGATCTCGGCGTTGGGCCGGTCCACGTCGACCATCACGTCGACCACCGCCGCCCGATGATCCTCAGACAGGACCAGGTGTGGGGAACGCTGCCCGATCCGCTGCCCGACCTGCCTGGCGTCGTCCTGGTCCGAGCCGGTCAGCCGGCCACCGTCATGGCGGGTGAACACCGCCATGACCGGCGCCAGCTCGTGCCGGGGAAAACGCTTCTCCAGCTCCTGCACCTGCGCCGACTCCGACCCGGTCGGCAGTGCGTTGGCTGCGCCCGGCGCCGTCGCCCCGCGCAGCGCCCCGGTCACCCCGGCGGCGAGCAACAGCGCCACGACCAACACCAGCCAGGCAGTCCGGCGCCCGGTCACCAGCCGCGCCCATCGATCCCACACCCGCCGCATCGCACCCCAGCTCTCGACCCGCTGTACCGTCCACTACTGACGGTAAAAGAGCAGGTCAGATGGCACATGGCGGGAAAGTTCGGGCCTGGAACCCAACGAAAGTTGCAGGCGCGTGCCGATCAGCGAGGCGCGTCCTCGCCGACGCGGCCGTCGATGGACTCGCGGATGAGGTCCGCGTGGCCGAGGTGCCGGGCGTACTCCTCGATCAGGTCGACGAGCAGCCGCCGGAGGCTCGGCGACCGGCCCTGCGCGTCGGCGTACGTGGCGAGCCGGCCGGGACCGCCGTCGGCGAGCGCCAGCCGTACGTTGGCGCGGGACCGCGCCACGGTGTCCCGCCAGAGCGCGACCAACTCCTCCGGGCCGTCCTCCGCGGCCGAGTGCCAGTCCCACTCGGGATCGGCCGACCAGTCGGCGCCGTCCCACGGGGGGCTCGGCGCGCGGCCGAGCAGGCGTACGGACAGGTAGTCGTCCTCGCAGCTGGCCAGGTGTTTGAGCAGCCCGCCGAGGGTGATCGACGACGCGGCGGCGGTGGTACGCAGGCCGCCGGCGTCGAGACCGCCGCACTTCCACGCGAACGTACGGCGGAGGCGTTCGAGGCAGCCGACGAGGGTGTCGGCCTCGTCGCCGGCGATCGGCGGTTCCTGCAGGTCGGGCTCGGTGTTGTCGGTCATGGCGGCAGGCTAGTGCGGGTTCCGGACGTTCGACTTCCGCAAACGGTCCAATCGTTTGACATCGAACGGTTTGGCTTCTATCTTTTTCTCAGACACGACGACAGGAGGACGCCATGAGTACCGAGCAGGAGATCACCGAGATCGGGCGGCGCTGGGTCGCGGCCGAGGTGGCCGGCGACATCGACGCGCTCGACGCCATCAGCACCGACGACTTCAGCCTCGTGGGGCCGCTCGGCTTCATCCTCGACAAGAAGCAGTGGCTCGACCGGTACCGCACAGGTCAGCTCGTCCTGACCGACCTGACCTGGGACGAGCTCGCGATCCGCGACTACGGGACCGCCGCCGTCGCGATCGGTCGGTACGACCAGCGTGCCTCGTTCCAGGGCAACAACACCGACGCGACGTTGCGCGGCACGCAGATCCTCGTCGCGACGGCGCGGAGTGGAAGATCGCCGGGCTGCACCTGAGCCCGATCGGCGCGCCGCCCGCGTTCGCCCGACCGCCGCAGGACTCCTGAGCCCGGCCGCGCGCGGCAGTCAGGGCCGGGCGGCGGTCAGGGCCGGGCGGTGAAGACCGCGGCCAACGCCGGGATCCGCC
This sequence comes from Actinocatenispora sp., assembly GCA_036503555.1. Taxonomy (GTDB): domain Bacteria; phylum Actinomycetota; class Actinomycetes; order Mycobacteriales; family Micromonosporaceae; genus Actinocatenispora. The sequence goes on along the minus strand of DASXWQ010000013.1, from coordinate 241,319 downwards.
TCGTGTACCCGGCGAGCAGGGCGCGCGCAGCGGCGACCGAGTCGACCAGCGGATGCTGGGCGAACGCCGCCAGCGCCGTCGCGTACGAACCGGTCGTCGCGGCCTCGATGGTGAGCCGCTCGACGCCCTTGACCTGCTGCACCAGCCCGAGCGACGCGGGTGGCAGCGGGTGGGTGGCGAGCGGGCGCGGACCGTTCGCGTCGACGTGGCAGGCGACCTCGACGACCGCGTCGGCGGGCAGCCCGGGCACCGCGGATCCGTTGCGTACGTTGAGGATCAGGGTCGCCGGCTCGTTCCGGGCGACCGCCGCGACCAGCGCCAGGGCCACCCCCTCGTACCCGCCGGCGGCGATGTCGTCGGCGGACCGCTCCCCCGCCCCGGCGCTCTCCCGGTTCTCCGCCATGTACGTCGCGTCCCGCTCGGCGCGCGCCCGGCGCCACGTGGCCAGCGCCTCGGCGGGCCGGGCGTTCGCCGCGGCGTAGAACGCGTCCTGCTGGCGGGCGAGGAACTCGCCGCGGGTGTCGCCGCCGGCCCGCAGCGTCGCCACCGCCTCGCGGGTGAAGTAGTAGTAGTACAGGTATTCGTTGGGGATCGCGCCGAGCGCGCGCAGCCAGTCCGCGCCGAACAGCCGCCCCTCCTCCGTCCGGGCCAGCGCCGCGTCGTCGGCCAGCAGCCGCGGCAGCGCGTCGACACCGTCCACGCGCAGCCCGCGCAGCCAGCCCAGATGGTTGAGCCCGACGTACTCCACGGCGGTGCGGGCCGGGTCCGCGCCGAGCGCGCGGACCGCGCCGGCGGCCAACCCCACCGGCGTGTCGCACACGCCGACCACCCGGTCTCCGAGCACCGCCTGCATCGCCTCGGTGATCATGCCGACCGGGTTGGTGAAGTTCACGACCCACGCCTGCGGACACACCGCGGCGATCCGCGCGGCGACGTGCCGGGCCACCGGCACCGTGCGCAGCCCGTACGCGAGGCCGCCCGCGCCGGTGGTCTCCTGGCCGAGCAGGCCGAGATCCAGCGCGACCCGCTCGTCCGCGACCCGGCCGGCCGCCCCACCCACCCGCATCGCGGAGAACACCACGTCGGCGCCGGCGAGCGCGTCGTCCAGCACCGCCTCGGTGCGTACCCGGACGGCACCGGACGTCTCGTCCGCCATCCCGCGCAGCACGTGGTCGACGGCGGCGACCCGGTCGGCGTCGACGTCGTAGAGCACAACCTCGTCGACGCGCCGGTCGGCGGTGTCGGACAGCAGCGCCTGGTAGACCAGCGGCACGCGGAAGCCGCCACCACCGAGAATCGCGAGCCGCATCCCGTCTCCCCTCCGCCAGGACCGACCCTAACAGCGCGTGTTCGGTGGTCGCGCGTGTCCCGGCGCGGGTACGGTGTCGCGGTACCTGACGACGTGCCGTGCCGAGGTGGCCGATGCCGGGCAGTGCCTTCGACCCACTCGCGACGACCCGTGTCACGGGTGGCGCCGATTTCGACTTGTTCGTGTCCGGCACGGTGTTTCTCGACATCGTGTTCACCGGCCTGGCCGAGATGCCCGGGCACGGCACCGAGGTCTGGGCCGAGGGCATGGGCTCCTGCCCCGGCGGCATCGCCAACCTGGCGATCGCCGCCAGCCGTCTCGGCCTGCGCACATCGCTGGCGGCGGCGTTCTCGTCCGACGACTACGGCGACTTCTGCTGGCGTACGTTGGCCGAGCAGGAAGGCGTCGACCTGTCCCGGTCACGCCGGTTCGACGGCTGGCACTCGCCGGTGACCGTGTCGATGGCGTGCGCCGGTGACCGGTCGATGGTCACGCACGGCCACGCGCCGCCCGTACCGCCGACCGAGATGATCGGACGCCCACCGCGGTCCGGGGCGATCGTCGTGGACCTCGCCGCGACCGACCTGCTCGGCGGCGCCGACGCGTCCTGGGCCGACCGGTCCGCCGCCGACGGCGCGCTCGTGTTCGCCGACGTCGGCTGGGACGCCACCGGTACCTGGGACGCACACGTGCTCGACCAGCTCGCGTACTGCCACGCGTTCCTGCCCAACGCCACCGAGGCGATGGCGTACACGAGGACCGAGAGCGCCCGCGACGCGCTGTACGTACTGGCCGACATGGTGCCGCTCGCCGTCGTCACCAACGGCGCCGACGGGGCCCTCGCGATCGACTCCCTGTCGGGCGAGGAGGCACACGTACCCGCGCCGCGGGTCGCCGCCCTCGACGCGACCGGGGCCGGCGACGTGTTCGGCGCCGGCATGGTGCTGGGCACCCTCGCCGGCTGGCCGCTGGCCGACCGCCTCGCGTTCGCCGGGGCCTGCTCGGCGCTGTCCGTCCAACAGTTCGGCGGCTCGCTCGCCGCGCCCGGATGGGGCGACATCGCCGACTGGTGGCACGCGGTCCGCGACTCCGCCGACACCGACGCCTACCACGCCTCGCTGCGCCGCCGGTACGCCTTCCTCGACGAGCTGATCCCGCACGCCCCGCTCGGCGCCGTACGCCGGGCCGTCGCCACCATCGCCCGCCAGTCCGACCTGCACTGACACCCACCCACCTGCCGTTCATGACAAAGGGCACCAGGAGCAGCACTGCGACGTCGCGGACGGCCATGCCGATCAGGCGTCCGCCGCCGCTGTGCTGCGGTGTCTGGTCTTCGTGCTGGTGGGGATCGGTGTTCTCAACGTGCTGTTGAGGCAGGACAAGAAAGGCAGAAGCTCCGGTAGTTGGCCGGACTCGGGTGGCGACACCGTCGACTGGCGGCATCTCGGGCGCCCCGACCCGCCCGACGAGGGGTGGGAATTCGGCGGCGACGGGCCGGCAGCTCGTCGGCGGCCAGATCGCCGGGGCCGGTGAAGGTGCGGCAGAGCACCGCGAGAACGGGGCCGGGGTGGACCGGCAACAGGTTCCCGATGCGGTACCGCTGGGTCGAGGCGACGATGCACGGCGCGCAGGTCTTCGAGCAGACCGGAGATCGTCCGGGCTCGTGGGCGTCGTGCCGCTTCGCCCCCATGCATCCCTCCCGGTACGGAAACGGGCGGCACCCGACCGAAAGGAACCAGCAGCGTGGGCTGGGCCGGGTCTCGATCGGCGAAGCCGCCGGTCGCGCCGGATCCGCGGCGGTATACCTGGTGGGTGGCGGGGGTGACGGTGCGGGGGCTGGACGGTGATCTGACGGTGCCGCCGCACCCGCGCGGAGTGGTGTTGTTCGCGCACGGCAGCGGCAGTTCCCGGCACAGCCCGCGCAACAGGATGGTGGCGGCGGTGCTGGCGGACGCCGGGTTCGCGGCGCTGCTGGTGGATCTGCTGACGGTCGCGGAGGACACGGAGGTGGGCCGCCGGTTCGACATCGGGCTGTTGGCCGACCGGCTGGCGGGCGCGGCGGACTGGCTGCACCGTACGACGGGGCGGCTGCCGCTCGGCGTGTTCGGCGCGAGTACCGGTGCGGCGGCGGCGTTGCGGCTGGCGGCGGACCGGCCGGCCGAGGTCCGTGCGGTGGTGTCCCGCGGCGGCCGGCCCGATCTGGCGGGCGACGACACGCTGCGCCGGGTACGCGCGCCGACGCTGCTGTTGGTCGGCGGCGCGGACGAGACGGTACTCGCGTTGAACGAGCGCGCCGCGGCCGAGCTGCCCGGTACGCATCGGCTCGTGGTGGTGCCGGGCGCGACGCACCTGTTCGCCGAGCCCGGCGCGCTGGAACGGGTCGCGGCGGAGGCACGCGGCTGGTTCGCCGAGCAGCTGACCATGCCGGACCACGCCGACGGCCTGTCGTGAGCAGGTCCATCAGCGCGGTGCCCGAGGGGCCGGTGTGAGGCTCAGGCGGGCTCGCCGGTGAACGCGTACGTGGTGCCGTAGGCGGCGACGACCCGGCGTACGCCGAGCGGCGGGTGCAGGCGGGTCGGCGCGGTGGTGTGGATCGGGAAGACGGCGCCGGGGTGGATCCGCTCGACCATCCGGTGCAGGTCGTCCTGGCTGGCGTGGCCGGAGCAGCCGATCGTGTCGAGCGGTACCGACAGCGCGTCGAGCCAGTCGGTGAACAGCGACCAGCGCGGGTCGAACGGACCGAGCGGCTCGCCGTTGGCGTGCAGGTAGCGCGCGTGGGCGCCGAGTGGCAGGTCGAGCAGCCCGGCGAAGTCGTACGGCTCGGGGGCGACGACGAAGCTGCCGGGCGTGGCGTGCACCGCGTCCAGCGACACGGTGTCCCACGACACCGCACCGGGTACGCCGACCCGGCGCAGGAAGTCGGCGACCGGCTGCGGCCACACCAGTGCCCGGCCGGCGTCGCGGGTCAGCGTGACGAACTCGCCGGCGCGTTCGACGTCGCGGGGGTACGTGGCGAGCAGGACGAGGCCGGCGGTCTCGCGCAGGGCGCCGACGTACGCGGCGGCGACGTCGGTCTCGTTGCGCGGCGGCCCGTCGGGCGCCGGCCAGCCGAGCGTGGTGCCCTCGGTGACCAGTACGTCGCAGCCGCGGGCCGCCGCCACGAACGCCTCGGACCGCTCCGGATGCCGCCCGTGGAACCGGATGTCCCCGGTGTACGCGAGCGTCCCGGCCGGCGTACGCACCAGGTAGCCGCAGGCGCCGGGCACGTCGTGGTCGACCGGTACGCAGGTGACCTCGATCTGTCCACAGTGGATGGTTTCGCCGTCGGTCAACGGGTGCCAGCGGGGCTCCCGACCGGCGAGGCCGGCGCCGGTGTCCGCGAGCGCGGTGAGCAGCCGCACGGCGTCGCGGTGGGCGTGCACGGCGACGTCGGGACGGACGAACCCGGCGAGGCCCACGTGGTCCAGGTGCGGGTGCGAGACGAACACCGTGGTCTCCCCCGCCGGCTGCGCCAGGTACGCGAGCCCCGGTGCCTCGTCGGCGTCCGGCAGGTACGCCGGGTCGAACAGGCCGGGGACGCGCGGCGCGGCGCCGACGCGCAGCCGGTCGGCCAGCTCGCGGCCGGGTCGGGCCGGCAGCGGCGCCCGGAACAGGTCACCGCCGGCCGGTACGTCCAGGCCGAGGTCGAGCAGCACCCGGTGGTCGCCGTGCCGGACGAGGACCTTGCTCGATCCGATCACGCCGAGACCACCGAAGAACTCCACAGTGGACAACCGACATCCTCCCGCGCATCAGGACCCGGCGAGTGGATGCTCCGCGACGAAACGCGCCGGATCGGCTGCCCAGCGACGGATCCCGGGCAGCAGGTCGCCGACCGTCGGACCGGTCAGGTGCGCCGGCCCGGCGGCTCGGCCGAACCGGTCAACATACCCGGTGGCGGCGCCGGCGGACAGTGCGGGTGCGATGTCGTTGTGCCAGTGGTCGCCGACCGACAGCGCACGCCACGGCTCGGCCGCGGCGCCGACGGTCGCCAGCAGCCGCGCGAGCAGCGGGCGTACGCCGGTGGGCTTGCGGGCGGAGAACACGATCTCGTCGAACAGGCCGGCGACGCCGAGCCGGTTCAGCAGCGCGAGCAGCCCGTCGCGCGGGCTGTTCGTGGCCAGTACGACGAGGTGCCCGGCGCGCAGCTCCGCCAGCAGGTCGACCAGCCCGTCCGGCACGGTGACCGGCACGGACCCGTCGGCCAGGCCCGACCGGGCGCGCAGGAACGCGGTGTCCACAAGGGACAGTGGCGCGTCCGCGGCGAGCGTACGCACGGCCTCCCAGCCGTCGGAGGCGCCCGGCACCGTACCGCCGGCGAGGTATTCGGCGACGCGGGCGGGCAGCGCCGCGTCGCCGGTCAGCGCGGCCAGTTCGCCGGCGTAGCGGCGGATCGGGCCGTCGCCGGCGTACAGGGTGCCGTCCAGGTCGACCAGCACCACACCGTCAGCCACGAAGCCCCCCGGCCGTCGAGTACGCGCCGGTGAGGAAGTGCCGTTGCAGTGCGAGGAACAGCACCAGTACCGGGATCGTGGTGAACGTGACCGCCGCCGACAGCCCCGTCCAGTCGGTGCCCTGCGCGCCGTAGAACGTCGCGAGGCCGACCTCCACCGGCTGCACCGACGGCGACGAGGTCATGACGAACGGCCAGACGAACGAGTTCCACGAGCCGAGGAACACGTTCAGCGCGACGATCAGGATCGCCGGCCGCACCAGCGGTACGCCGATCGACCACAGCATCCGCAGCCGCCCCGCACCGTCCAGCTCCGCCGCGTCGAACAGCTCGGCCGGCAGCCCGGCGAAGAACTGCCGCACCAGGAAGATGCCGAACACGCTGGCCCCCCACGGCAGGATCTGGATCCAGTACGTGTCGAGCAGGTCGGCGGTCTGCGCGACCACGTAGTCCGGGATCAGCAGCACCGTCTGCGGCACCATCATCACCGCCAGCACCACCGTGAACAGCGCGGTACGCCCGCGGAAACGCAGCACGCCGAACGCGAACCCGGCGAGCACCGAGGTGAGCACCGCGAGTACCACGGTGGCGAGCGCGATCAGCACGGTGTTGCCGAACAGCCGCGGCCACGGTGCCGCCGCCCAGGCCCGGGCGTAGTTCGCCCAGTGCCAGTGCGGCAGCAGCGACGGCGGGAACCGGTACACGTCGGAGGTACGGGCCAGCGACGTGGTCACCACCCACCAGAACGGGGCGAGGAACGCGCACCCGACGGCGACCGCGACCACGCGCCGGACCACCGGCCCGGCGATCCGGCGCCGCCGGGCGCGTCGTGCGGCGGGCATCTACTCTCCCGACTTCGCCTCGGCCGCGGCCTGCTTCTGCGCGTCGGCGAGCGCCGCCGCCGGCGACTGCTTGCCGGTCAGCGCCGACTGCATCGCCACCGCCAGCTCGCCCTGCGCCTTCGTCACCCACGGGTACGGCGGGTCGGCCTTCGCGGTCTTCAGCGCGTCCGCGCCGAACTTCTGGTACGGGTTCTTCGCCACGAAGTCCGCCATCTTCGGCAGCGCGGCCGGCGTCACCGGCAGGTAGCCGGAGTGGCTCGCCCAGTACGCCTGCGCGTCCGGCGACGACAGGTAGCTCAGGAACTGCCAGGCGGCTTTCTTCTCCTCGTCGGACGCCTTGGCGAACATGACGATGTTGGTGCCGGCCATCTGGTTCGCCGCGCCGGCCGGGCCGCTCGGCAGCGGTGCGGTACCCATCGGGAACTTCCCGCCGACGGCCTGCTTGTTGTAGAAGAAGCTGGCGACGCTGGAGATGTCGAAGCCGCCCTTGCCGGCGCCGAGCGCCACCTGGCCCGGGTAGTTCTTGCCCAGCGACAGCGCGCCCGCCTTCTTCAGGTCGGCGAGGTACGTCATCGCCTTGACGGCGGCGGCGCTGGTGAACCGCGGCGTGCCGTCGTCGGCGAACACCGGCGTGCCGTACGCCGCGGCGAGGATCTCGAACCACGCCTCACCGCCGGCCGGGCCCGCCGCCCCGCCCGGGTCGATCGCGACGCCGACCGTACCGTTGCCGGACAGCGCCCTGGCCGTCGCGGCGAACTCGTCCCACGTCTTCGGCGCGCTCTTTCCCTTGGCGGACAACATCTTCTGGTTGTAGTACTGGATGACGACGCTCTTGTTGAACGGCCACATGTAGAGCTTGTGGTCGCTCGGCAGGTAGAGATCCGAGCGCACGCCGGGGTAGAGCGCGTCGACGTCCGCCTGCTTCGCGTACGTGTCGAGCGGCACCAGCACCTGGCTCTTGGCGTACGTCGCGGCCCAGTCCGAGTACGCCTGGCCGATCGTCGGCGGCTTGCCCGCGGCCAGCGACGCGGTCTCCTTGTTGCGCAGCGTCGGGTAATCCGGCTCGCTGACGAGCTGGACGTCGATGTCCTTGTGCTGCTTCTCGAACTGCTTCGTCAGGTACTCCAGGGACGGCTTGAGCGTGCCCGCGCTCATCGCCTCCATGAACGTGACGGTGGTCTTGCCGGACGACGAGCCCGCGCCGCAGCCGGCCAGTCCGCCGGCGGCGAGCACGCCCGCGGCCAGTACGGCCACGGCGCGGGTGAGGGGTGAGATCGGCATGGGGTGAGCGACTCCTAGCGCGACGAGGACCGTCGGGTCCGGAACTGCAGCAGGGTGAACAGCGCGGTCACGACGAACAGCACGACGGCGAGGGCCGCCGCGTACCCGGTGTGGAAGAACACGAACGCCTCCTGGTACAGCAGGAAGCTCAGGGTGGTGGTGGCGTGCACCGGCCCGCCCTGGGTCATCAGGAAGAACTGGGTGAACGCCTGCAGCGACGAGATCGTGGAGATGGTCACGACGAACACGGTCACCGGGCGCAGCTGCGGCCACGTGACGTACCAGAACTCCTGCCAGCGGTTGGCGCCGTCGACGCGGGCGGCCTCCCCCAGCTCGCCGGAGATCACGCTCAGCCCGCCGAGGAAGATCACCACGGTGAACCCGACCTCGTGCCACAGGCTGTACGCCAGCACGGCCGGCATCGCCGTCGCCGAGTTGTCCAGCCAGTCCACCCCGGACAGCCCGGCGGCGTGCAGCACCGCGTTGGCCAGACCGAACTGCGGGTTGAAGATCCAGACCCAGACGATCGAGGTGGCCACCAGCGGCGTCACGTGCGGCACGAACACCGCGACGCGTACCGCGCCGAGAAGCGCGCCGCCGCGTTGCAGGAGTACGGCGACGGCCAGCGAGATCGCCGTGCCGCCGAGCACCATGCCGGCCGTGAAGTAGAGCGAGGTCAGCGCGCTCGCGCCGAACGACGGCGTGGCGTGCGCGAACAGCTTGGTGTAGTTGCCGGCGCCGATGAAGCGGGACTGCGCGACGTTCAGCGGGTTCCAGTCGAACAGGCTGATCACGAACGTGTACGCGGTCGGCAGGATGGTGAAGACCGCGAAGATCACCAACGCCGGCAGTGTGAACGCCACCGCGGCCGGCCCGTTGCGTGTTCGCCGGGCGAGGCGCCGCGGCGCGGCGATCTCGCGCGCACCCACCCGCTGCTCTGCCTGCGTGGTCGCCACCGCTGCGCCTGTCCTCTTCCCGCCTCGACGCGATCGCCCGAGCCGACCGTCCACACTTCCAGTTACCGGGAAGTTAAGGCGCCGAACGTTTCGGATCGGTTAATCTGTAGGGCTTTGGCCATGAACGGTGCCAGAGCCTAACAGGCTGATCCGGCGCCCCGACAGGGGTAGATCCACCGGTACGCGAAAACTGTTATGCCCGCGTTGCCCGTTCCCGACATGTGGACTATTCGGGCGGTCCGGTCCTCACGCGGCGAGCGACCGGCGGCGCTGGCCGCACACGTCCACGGCGCTCGCGTCGCCGTCGATCCAGGCGCGCAGCCCGGCGAGCGTACGGCTGAGCACCCGGGAGACGTGCATCTGCGACAACCCGATCCGCTCGGCGATCTCCGCCTGTGTCAGGCCGTCCACGAACCGCAGCGCGAGCACCCGGCGCTCCCGGGCGGGCAGCCGGGCGAGCGCCGGCCGCAGCGACACCCGGTCGGGTACCTCCTCGACCCGGTGGTCGGGCGCGCCCACCAGCTCGCCGATCTCGCAGCCGGCACCGTCCTGGCGGGTCGCCGCGTTCAGCGACGCCACCCGGTACGCGGCGCCCGCGCCGATCGCCGCCAGCACGTCCCGCTCGGGTACGGCGAGGTCGGCGGCGAGCTCGGCGACGCTCGGCTCGTGGCCCACCCGCTGGCTCAGCCGGTCGGCCGCGGCGTTCGCGTCGTGCCGCAGGTCCTGCAACCGCCGCGGCACCCGCACGTCCCAGCACTGGTCCCGGAAGTACCGCTTCAGCTCGCCCTGGATCGTCGGCACCGCGTACCCGAGGAAGTCGCCGCGCGCCGGGTCGAAGCCGTCGACCGCCTTGATCAGCCCGAGCCGGGCCACCTGAACCAGGTCGTCGCTGCGCTCACCCCGGTTGGCGTACCGCAGGGCCAGCCGGTCCGCGAGCGGCACCAGCCCCTCGATCACCCTGGTACGCAGGGCCTTCCGGCGCGGATCGGCCGGCCTCATCGCCGCCAACCGGGCCAACCGCCGCGTGTGGTGGAGTACCGATCCGTCGTCGTGACGCCGCACGGCGTACTCGCCCCCTCCGACGGCGCTCCGTTCTCTCCGGGCGCCTGTGGCTACGGAAAACGGGGTACCCGAACAGGTGCCAGGTGAAACAAAACGGTCCATTGTGGACGTTCGCGATCCGGACGGACGGGCGCGTCCCCGAACGGTCGACAAGCACCGCAAACGGCCCGTTCGGCAGCGCGCGCCGCCCGCTCGGCGCAGACTGGTGGCAGTGACCCGATGTCCAGGGGGTGGCCCATGTCCTCGCCGCGCACGCCCGATCTGGTCCCCGTCCTCTCCCGCGGCAAGCACCACAGCCCACGCCGGGGCGCCTGCTTCATGGAGATGGCCTCGTACCTCGCCGGGGAACGGTGGAGCGACCATCCGTCGTGTACCCATCCGCTGCTCGCCGCCGTCGCCCGGCAGGTCAACGACCGGATGACCGACGCCGGGCGATCCCGGCTCGCCGTGCTCATCCCGTCGGTGATCGGCCTGACCGGAGACGACCTGCACGTCGACGTACGCATCGCGCTGCGCTGCGCCACGACCGCCCTACCGGTGGTCGCCGCGGAACGCCAGCGCGGCCTCGCCGTCGCCGTACTGTCCGCCAACCGCATCCGCGCCGAACTCGACGGGCTGCCCCTGGCGTACCTCGACGAGGAGAGCCGCGAGGCGCTGCGGCGCGTGCCGCACGCCCGGCACTGGGCCGAGCACTTCACGCCGGGGTTCGCGCCGTCGGCCAAGGCGTTCCGCAAGTACGCGGCGCCGGCGACGGTGTCCGGCGCGGTCGACGGCATCGCCTCGGCCTGCGTACCGGACCCGGACGAGCTGCTGTACGAGCTGATCGACGGCACCATCGCCGACTGCACGGAGCTGCTCGGCCGTACCCCGACGCCGGCCCCGGCGGCCCGGCCCGGCCGACGCGTCCGCATCAGCCGCTGACCGTTCCGCCTCGCCTGACCGCCGCCGGCAGAGCGATCGGGTCAGGCGAGGCGGGCGGCGCCGGCCAACAGCGGCAGCGCGTCCGTACGCGGGTCGGGTGGCGTGTCCGGGCGCCACTGCGCCGCGGTGACCAGACCGGGCGCTACCAGTGCCCAGTCGCCGAAGAACCGCTCGATCTGCGCCCGGGTACGCAGTCCCCACGGGTTGCTGGTGTCCTCGTACAGCTTCTGCGCCTCGGCGACCCCGGGGTGCAGGGCCACGTCGTTGCTGCCGTGCGTGATGACGAGCATGCTGCCGCGCGCCGCAGCCCGCCGGTACCCGTCGACCACCTCGTACGGCCGGTCGGCGTCGGTGAGGAAGTGCAGGACGGACACCAGCAGCACGGCGACGGGCCGGGTGAGGTCGAGTACCCGGTGCGTGTCGGGGTGGCCGAGCACGGCGGCGGTGTCGCGCAGGTCGGCGCGGACCACGGCGCACCGCGGGTCGTCGCCGAGCAGGGTGAGGCTGTGCGAGACCGCGACGGGGTCGTTGTCGACGTACACGATGCGGGCGGACGGGTCGGCCTGGCGCGCGATCTCGTGCACGTTGCCGGCCGTGGGTATGCCGGAGCCGAGGTCGAGGAACTGGTCGATCCCGGCGCCGAGGCAGGTGAGGACCGCGCGGCGCAGGAACGACCGGTTGGTCCGGGCGAGCAGACGACCCTCGGGCATGGTGGTCAACACCCGCTCGGCCATCTCGCGGTCGGCGGCGAAGTTGTGCATGCCGCCGAGGTAGTAGTCGTACATCCGGGCGGCACTCGGCAGCTCACGGTCGGCCGCACCGGCCCAGTCGTCGGGCTCTGTCACCCGCTCAGCATGTCAGGCGCCGCCGGCGCCCTTCCAGTCGACCAGTTGGATGATCACGCCGTTCGGGTCGCGGACCTGGAACGCGCGCTCGCCCCACTCCTCCTCGGTGAGCGGCATCGTGATCGGCACGCCCTCGTCGGTGAGCCGGCGCAGCTCGGCCTCCAGGTCGTCGACGACGAAGGCCAGGATCAGCCCGGCGGCGTGCGTGTCGCGCTGGTCGTCGGGCAGGGTGGCGAGGCCGCGGCGCAGGAAGATCACGTTCATCCCGGCGTCGTCGCGGGCCAGCGAGGCGAACCCGTCGGCGGCCATCACCTCCTGGAACCCGAAGTGCCGCGCCAGGAACGCGCTGGAGGCGGCGGCGTCGTCGACGGTCAGCGACACGGCGGAGGAGGTGATCTGCACGGCGGCTCCCGGATCGAGAATTAATCTTGTACGTTGTACAGAGTAACGCCTGTGGCAGGATCCGCAAGCGTGGCGGGAGAACGAAGCGGCGCCGGCGACCCGGCGAAGACCCTGCGGCTGCTGTGGCGCGAGCCCGACGACACACCGCGCCGGGGCCCGCGCCCCGGCCTGACCGTGGACACGGTGGTCGACACCGCCACCGCGATCGCCGACGCCGAGGGCCTCGCCGCACTCACCGTCCGCCGCGTCGCCGCCGACCTCGGCGTCTCCGCCATGACCGTCTACACGTACGTCCCGGGCAAGGCCGAGCTCGTCGACGCGATGCTCGACGCCGCGTACGCGCGGATGCGCCGCGCCGACACCACCGGCCGGCCGTGGCGGGAACGGCTCACCGCCGTCGCCGACGAGAACCGGACCCTGTGCCGTACGCATCCGTGGGTCGCCGGGGTGCACACCGCCCGGCCGACGCTCGGACCCGGGGCGATGGCCCGGTACGAGCACGAGCTGTCCGCGCTCGACGGGCTCGGCCTGACCGACGTGCAGTTGGACGACGCCGTCACGTACCTGACCGGCTTCGTGTACGGCTGCGCCCGCGCCGAGGCCGACGCGCGCGCGGCGGCCACCGACAGCGCGATGAACGACGAGCAGTGGTGGGCGGCGAACGCGCCGCTGCTGGCGAAGGTGTTCGACGCGGCGACGTACCCGCTGGCGGCCCGGGTCGGCTCGGCGGCGGGCGCCGCACACGGCGCCGCGTACGACCCGGACCACGCCTACGCCTTCGGCCTGGCCCGGGTGCTCGACGGGCTGGCGACGCTGATCGAGCGGTGAGTGAGGGCCTCTCAGTCGTCGGCGGCCGGGTCGGTGCGCAGCCGGTCGTTCCAGCGCTGCTCGATCCGGCCGAACCGCCACACCGCCAGCGCGACCGCCCAGGTCAGGACGAACAGGCCGACGATCGCGAAGCCGACGTAGTTGAGGTCGAGGCCGGCGATCCAGGGCAGCGGGCCGCGGGTGATGTCGAGCTTCTCGGTCAGTACGGAGATCAGCTCGATCGCGCCGATGATCAGCGCCACCGCCACGGACAGCGCGGTGATCGTCAGGTTGTAGTAGACCTTCCGGACGGGCTTGGCGAACGCCCAGCCGTACGCGAAGTTCATGAACGAGCCGTCGATCGAGTCCAGCAGCGACATGCCCGCGGCGAACAGCACGGGCAGCACCAGGATCGCGTACCAGGGCAGGCTGAACGCGGCGGCACCGCCGGCCAGGACCAGCAGTGACACCTCGGTCGCGGTGTCGAAGCCGAGGCCGAACAGCAGACCCACCGGGTACATGTGCCAGGGCTTGCGGACGGCCTTCGTCGCGCCGCCGAGGATCCGGTTCATCAGCCCGCGCTTGGCGAGCTGCTCCTCCAGCGCCGCCTCGTCGTAGTCGCCGCGGCGCATCCGGCGGAACACCGAGGCGATGCCGCGCAGCACGACCAGGTTGAGGATCGCGATGACCATCAGGAACGTGCCCGACACCAGCGTCCCGATCAGGCCGGTGACCTGCTGCAACGTGGACGAGTCGTGCTCCACCTGGCCGGCCAGCGAGCGTACGCCGACGGACAGCAGCGCGCACAGCCCGAACACGATCGACGAGTGGCCGAGCGAGAACCAGAACCCGACCGACACCGGACGCTGCCCGTCGGACATCAGCTTGCGGGTGGTGTTGTCGATCGCGGCGATGTGGTCGGCGTCGAACGCGTGCCGCATCCCCAGCGTGTACGCCGTGACGCCGAGACCGATCCCGAAGATCTGACCGCCGACGCGGTAGTGCGCGGGCGCAACCAGCGTGATCAGGGTGACCCAGCCGACGACGTGCAGGACGAGGACGAACAGGCCCATGCCGCCGATGCGGCGCCACTCGCCGGAGCTGAGACGGCGGCGGGGTGCCGCCTGGACGGTGGCGGACAGTCGGGTCATGGCTTCACCCCGCGCGGCGGGCACATCTGTGATGACGGCACGAGCCGACCCTAAAGCTCCGCCGACCGTTCTTGCAAGCTATGTGCAATTAGCCACGTCGAAGATCACCGGGGCGAATCACCTGGTCAGGATGGAACGCCGACGCTCGGGCGCCGGCCACGCGGTCGACACGTCCGCCGGCCACTCCGAGGCACCCAGCCCGTCACGTACGGCCAGGGCCGTCGCGTAGAGCTGGACGTCACGCAGGTCCAGGCCGTGGCCCGCGGCGCGCAACCGGTCCAGCACCGGCGCCACCTCCTCCGCCCACCAGGACGCGGCCAGCTCGTGCCGGTCGGCCGGCGCGTGGCCGGCGAGCGTACGCTCCAGCGCCCACGACCGCGCCGCGTCCGCCAGCCGCATCCACTCCGCCGGGGTGTCCAGCCACAGGTCCGTCCGGACCTGCTCCGGCAGCGGCACCTGGCGCAGGAACTCCAGCTCCGCCTGCTTGCTCGGCAGGTGCACGGCCCGCAGGCACGCCATCCCGTACGCGACGGTGCAGATCCGCTGCACCCGCGCCGTCACGACCAGCCGGCCCAGCTCGCGGGCCACCGACACGCGGTGGTGCCCGTCGGCCACGAAGTACAGCTCGCCGAGCTGCACCAGGTCGACCGGCGGCGGCTCCACCCCGGCCGTCATGGCGTCGGCAACGCGCCGCCACCGGCTCCGCAACTGGTCGTTGACCAGACGGAACTCCGCGTCGAAGTCGTACGGCCGGTCGACCGTGCCCACCACCTTCGACAGCGGTACGTCGGTGACCCGACGCTCCATCGTGCCGTCCGGCCCCAGCGCGGACAGCGCGTCGTCCAACCGCATCAGCCCCGCGCGGGGGCGTCCACCGAACAGGCGCATACCTGGGCCAACCCGTCCGGGGCGGTGATCATTCCGGCTTGTCCGCGGCCAGCCGCTCCACCGCCCCGAACCGGTACCGGTCGTGGTCGGTGACGGTGAGCCCGGCGGCGCGTACGTGCCGGATCGGGCGGCGCCGGAAGTGCTCGCCGCCGACCGGTACGCTGCCCAGCTCGATCAGCGCCTGCACCGCGCGGGTCAGCCGGCCCGTCCCCGCCACGTGGTCGGCGAGCAGCAGCCGGCCGCCGGGCCGCAGCACCCGGACCATCTCGCCGACCGCGCGCCGGTCGTCGGCGACCGCGCACAGCGAGAACGTCGCGAGCACCGTGTCAAACACGCCGTCGGCGAACGGCAGCGTGTGCGCGTCGGCGACCGCCAGCGCGACCGGCCGGCCGAGCCCCGCCGCGCGCCGCCGGGCCAGCGCCAGCATCCCCGTGCTGAAGTCGACCCCGGTCAGCCGTACGCCGGGCGGATAGTGCGCCAGGTTGCGTCCGGTACCGACGGCCACCTCCAGCACCGATCCGCGCGCCCGGCCGCACACCCACTCGCGGGCGTCGCCGAAGAACCGCTGCTCGATCCGCGCCATCTGCACGTCGTACGTGTCGGCGTGCCGGTCCCAGTACCGCCGGAGTCGTGCCGCGCGATCGGCCATCGGACGACCCTAGCGCCGGGCGGCCCGGATCCGGCGCGCCCGCGCCGCGAGTACCGACGCGATCGTCAGCAGCGCCAGGCTGTTCAGCATCCAGCGGCGCCGCGCCGGCCCGAGCGCCGGCCGGTACGCCACCGGCTCGGCCGAGGCGTACCGGTGGTGGTGCGGCGGGGTCACCGACGGGGCCGGCACCGCGGGGTGGCTGCTCGGCGACCGGCTCGGCGAGGCGGGCGGCGTACGCACCGGCGTTCGGCCCGGCGGCGCGCTCGGGCGCGGCTGGGGCGGCGCCGGAGTCGTCGCCGGCACGGTGTGCGCCGGTGTGGGGGTCGGTGTCGGATGCCGCGGCGGCGGGGTCACGGCACCGGGGCGCCAGGCGCCGTCCGCGTCGAAGGCGGCCAACGCGGTGCCGACTCGGCGGGCAGACCCGTTGCCGCGCAACGGAATACGCCACAGCGTGCGGCGGAGCCCGGGCCCGCGGAGCCAGGCGTACAGGGTGTTGGGGCCGGTGGGGGCGAGCGCGTCGGCGTACCCGGCGGGCAGGCCGGGCACGCGGGTGCGACGCACCGCGCCGGTGTCGGGGTCGAGGTGGGTCAGGGTGCCGACCGGCCCGACGCCGTACAGGCCGCCGATGCCGTCGGCGGCGAGGTCGCCGAACGGCAGCACGCCGACGGTGCGTACCCGCAGCACGTGCGGGCGGGGCGCGACCGCGACCGTGGCCAGGGCTGCGCCGACCAACACGACGAGGTGCCCGGCGACCACGTCGCCGGCCCGCGCGCCGGCGAGCCAGGCCGGTACGGGGCCGAGATCGCGGCTCGCGCCGCCGTCGTCGACCGCGACGACGTGCGCGCCGTCCGGCAGCGGCCGGCCCCGGGCGGCGGTGGCGAGGCCGAACAGCCGGCGACGCGGCGCGTCGTACCCGGCGACGGTCAGCGTGTACGGCAGCCGGCGGGAGGTGGCCGCGCCGGTGCCCGGATCGGTGCTGACCAGGGCGCTCGGGGCGAGCGGGCCGGCGCTGACGACGGTGAGCAGGGCGCCGGCCGGGGCGGTGCCGGCGTACGCCGGAGTGGCCGTCAGGAGGGCGACGGCGACGGCGGCGAGGGCGCGGGCCGGCGTGATCATCGACCGCAGAATACTACAATGCGTGCTTTAACCGTAGACAGGAGGTAACCATGTCGGTCTACCTGTATGGGACATTGTGGATCGGTGCCGCATGTGCCGGATCTGCCCTCCTGTTGCTGCTGGTGTACCGCGCAGGAGACCACGAACGGCGGGAACGCAACAACGATGTCAACGGCCTGGTCTTCGCGATCGTCGGCGTGCTCTACGCGATCGTGGTCGGCTTCGTCGTCACGTCCCAGTGGGAGAACGTCGGCGCCGCGCGCGACGCGGCGGCGCAGGAGTCCAACGGACTCGTCCAGATGTACTGGGCGGCCGACGCGCTGCCCGCCGACCAGCGCGACGCGGTGCGCGCCGACTGCCGCGCGTACGCCCGGCAGGTGCGCGACGTGGAGTGGCCGGCGATGTCGGGACACCGGGCCGTGCCGGGCGACGGGCAGCGGATCCTCGACCGGCTCGGGCGTACCGCGCGGCCACCGGCCGACGCCTCGGACACCACCGCCGACCAGCTGCGCGGGTCGCTGAACACGGTCTTCGAGAACCGGCAGCAGCGGCTCGCGATGGCCCGGCAGGACCTGTCCGGGATGATGTGGTTCGTCCTGGTCGCCGGCGGTCTGCTGACCGTTGCACTGTCGTACCTGTTCGGTGTGCCCGGGCGTACCGCGCATCTGATCATGGTGGTCTCGCTGGTCGGCACGATCGGCCTGCTGCTGTACGCGTGTTTCCAGCTCCAGTACCCCTTCGGTCCGGCGACCGATCTCGGCCCCACCGCGATGGCGAGCGCACTGGGGATCTTCGGCTGAGGCTTGACCCGCGACGCGCCCTTCAATACGGTCACGTCCTGAATCACTCGGACGCACCGGAAAGGTGGCGCTCGTGTCCCCTCGCCCCCCTCGCTCCGCTCCCCTGCTCGCCGCCGCCGTCCTGGCGGTGACGGCTGCGGTCGTCCCGGTCTCGGCCCCCGCGTACGCCGCGGACACCAACACCGGCGACGTCCTGGTCGCCAACCACAGCTTCGAGTCCGGCCTCGACGGCTGGACTTTCGGCCAAGCCGGAAAGGACCTCCCCCAGCCCGATCCGACCTGCCAGGCCGACGCCGTCACCGACCAGCACGCCGACGGCGCCACCAGCCTCCGCCTCACCCCGACCGAACACTGCGCCCGGCCCAGCGCCGTCGCCGACCCCGTCGCCGTCCACGCCGGCACCACGTACCACGCGTTCCTCCAGGTCGCCGGCGCCGGCGCGACGGTACGGCCGCGGCTCGTGTTCACCGGCGCCGACGGGCACGTCCTCGGCGTGACCGACGGGCGCACCACGCCGACCGCCGCGGACTGGTCGACCGTCTCGGCCACCGGTCGTGCACCCGCCGGTACCACCCGGCTCGTGCTGCGGCTCGACACCGCCGAGGCCCCGGCGTACGCCGACGACGGGCTGGTCACCGCGACCGACACCGACCTCGGCCCGCAGGTGAGCAAGACGTCGATCAACGCCACCACGTTCGGCGTCGACGGCGCCGGGGCGCGCACCGCGTACACGGTGGTGACCGGGGCGAGCAACTGGGACGCGCACCTGGTGGGCATCACCGCCGCCACCGGGACGATCGCCGTCGACCTGCCGCTGCCCGGCGCCACCGGCGCCTGGAACGCCACCACCGCCACCGACGGGTCGATCTACGTCGGCAGCTACAACTTCGACGACGCCACGAAGAACGGCCGGCTCTACCGGTACACGCCCGGCGCGACCAGCGTCGAGGACCTGGGCAGCCCCATCGCGAACGACACGTTCGTGTGGGACGTGACCGCAGGCCCGGACGGCAGCGTGTACGGCGGCGGCTACCCGTCCGGCGGCGCCTTCCGCTACTCCCCCGCCGACGGCTTCCGACAGGTCGGCGCCCGGCCAATGATCGCGCCCGAGCAGTACGTGCGCAGCGTCGCGTACGACGCGAGCACCGACGTCATGTACGCCGGGATCGGCTCGCACGCCCACCTCATGGCCTGCCCCGGCGGCGGCACCGACTGCACCGACATCCTCCCCGCCGAGTACGCCAGCGAGGAGTTCAGCTACTCCGTGGCGGCCGGCGGCGGGTACGTCTTCGCGAACCTGTCGAACACCGGCGACGGCCACCTGCTGATCCTGAAGGTGACCGTGTCCGGCGGTACCGTCAGCGCCACGAAGGTCACCGACATCCCCAGCGTGCGGTACCCGGGCGCGTCGCCGGTGGTCGACGGCGGCACCTACTACCTGACCGGTGGCCGGCTGATGCGTTACGACCTGGCGGCCGGGACGTCCGCGCAGGTGGCGACCGGGATGCCGGCCAGCGCCCGCTCGTGGAGTGTCGACACCAGCGGCGCGGCACCCGTCCTGGAGGCCGCCGGCAACACCGCCGCCGGTCCCGCCGTCATGCGGTACGACACCGGCAGCCACGCGCTCAGCTCGGTCATCGGCACCGGCGCACCCGCCGCACCGACGAACCTGCAGAGCCCGCTGCTCGGCCCGGACGGGAAGATCTACACGTCCGGCTTCCTGTCCGGCGGCACCGGCGTGTACACCCCGATGCGGTCCGACGCCGACGTCCAGTACGCCGGGGTGCCGCAGGTCGAGGGCGCCACCGTCATCGGCGACACGATGTACTTCGGCGGCTACCCCGGCGCGAAGGTGTACGCCTACCGGCCGGCGCAACCGTGGGCCTTCGGTACCAACCCGAAGCTGGTCTGCTCGCTGACCGACCAGGACCAGGACCGCCCGTACGGCATGGTCAACGCCGGCGGGAAGCTCGTCATCGGCACCGAGGGCGGGTACGGCAAGCTCGCCGGCGCGCTCGCCGTCTACGACCCCGCCACGGGCGCCTGCACCACGCAGAAGAACATCGCCGAGGACCGCACCGTGGCGAGCCTCGCGTACCTCGACGGGATCGTGTACGGCGGTACCTCGATCTGGGGCGGCCTCGGCGTCGAGCCGTCGCAGCAGGAGGCGGTGCTGCTCACGTACGACCCGGAGACCGGGGCGAGCCAACGGATCGCGCTGCCCAGCCGCGGCCTGCGTACCGTGCTCGGGCTGACCGTCGGGCCGGACCACCGGCTGTGGATGATCGCCGAGGACCACGTCCTCGTGTACGACCCGGTGACCAAGCGGTTCGTCGCCGACAAGCGGATCTTCCCCGAGCTGGACATCCCCGGCGACGACCTGATCGACGCGCACGACGCGTTCCTCGTCACCGGGCGGGACGGGCAGATCTACGGCACGATCCACGGTCGGTACGTCTTCCGTCTCGATCCCCGGACGATGCGCACGACGCTGCTCCGCCAGGGCACCGTCGAGGGCCTGACCGCCGACCGCTTCGGCAACCTGTACTACGTGCAGGACGGCTTCCGGCTGCACCGCCTCGTACCCTGACCGCCCGGTCGCCCCGGTCCCCCGCCAGCCGGGCGGGCCGGGGCGACCGGCCGCGTCGGCGCGGGCGGGTCCGTGCCGGTGGTGCGAGGTCACCGCACGCATAGGCTTTCTAGGTAGCTGGAAGAAATGAGGAGGGCTCGTCGGGTCGGGGCCGCGGAGCTCCGTGGCGGGATCCGGGCCGGGCCGTTGCCCATCCGGGCCGGGCCGGTGCGCTCAGAGCGGGATCGTCGCGATGGTGCGCCGGCCGTACTGGTGCGGGTGGCTCGACCAGCTCTCGGCCAGCTCGTCCAAGGCGACGGCGGTGAGCGGGCCGACCGGCCCCGCGGCGGGCAGCCGTTCGGTGAGCGCCAGGCCGACCGCGCCGGGACGCCACTCCACCGCGAGACGCGCGCGTACGCTGCCCGCCTCGACGGCACCGAGACCCAGCTCCGCGGCGACCAGTGCGGCCCGGATCGCGACGTCGCCGGGCAGCGACCAGTCCGACCAGCACCCCTCGACCGTCTCCCGGGCGTCCGGTACGAGTGTCGGCGGGAGCAGCAGCCTGCCCCGCCGCAGCACCGCCGGCCGCTCATCGAGGGCGGCGACCGCCTCGGCCATGCCCGCCCGGTACGGAACCCGGTCGGCCAGCCCCGCGTCGCGGTACCACCGCGCCGATCCCTCGTCGAGCCCGTACAGCGCCAGCCGGCTCAGCGGCCAGCCACCCGCCCGCTCGTGCGCGGTGCAGAACACCGACAGCAGCACGGACTTCGGGATCCGCAGCCGGGCGCAGTCGAGCACCACCCGGGGGTACAGCGTGAGCACGGTGCTGAGAATCTGCCGCAGGGCGGGCGCCTCGTCGGTCGTCAGGTCGCCCACGACGGACATCTGGCGAAAGCCGATGCCGGGCACCTGCTCGACGCGTACCGACGGGCCGGCCGCGAGCTCCGCCGGCATGCGTACGACGGGGCGACCGGTCGTGCCGACGTCCGTCACGGTGTCACCTCCCGGGTTGTTGGGGCGCGGTGCCTATCCAGCCGGGCCGGAACCATGCCCCCGGACCTCTTCTCCGTCGTCGGCCGGCTGGAACGTCGGCGTCTCGCCCCGGGCGAGCTGCCCCGCGATCGCGGCCATCTCGTACCGGCTGGGCTCGAACCGCGCCGCGATGTCCGGGTGCAACCCGTCGCGCGTCTCGGCGACGAGCCAGTCGACCACCTCGGCGACGTCCATACCGACGACGTCGTCGGCCAGCCGGTGGATCGCGGCGCGCAACGCGGACGTGAGCTGCTTCTCCAGCGGGTCGCGGAGCCGGTCCTCGATCGTGCCCGGCTCGGCCCGTACGACGATCTCCGGTTCCTCCATGGCCTCCACCTCGTCCGTCCGACACCGCGACGCGCGGTCCGGACAGGCACCGACTACCCCGTCGCCGCGGGCGGAAACCACCCGGACCCCGTTCCGGGGCAACAAGGGCCCGGCCGCCGAGGTTTCGGCCGGCGGGTGGCGGACGGCCACGGGACGGGACCGCCGCCGATCACGGCCTGTTCCGGCACCCCGGGCGGAGGGGCGCCCTAGGATCGCAGGGCATGGGCGCGACCATGACGGCGTGGCGGGTCGAGCATCCCGGGCCGATGTCGGGCCGGCCGCTGCGGGCCGCGGAGCTCCCGGTGCCGGAGCCGGCTCCGGGCGAGTTGCTGGTCGAGGTCGCGGCATGCGGGGTGTGCCGTACCGACCTGCACGTGGCCGAGGGCGACCTGCCGGTGCACCGGCCCGGCGTGGTACCCGGCCACGAGGTGGTCGGGCGCGTCGTCGAGACCGGGTCCGGCGTGACCGGCTGGCGTACCGGGGACCGCGCCGGGGTCGCGTGGCTGCGGCACACCGACGGCACCTGCCGGTACTGCCGGGCCGGCGCCGAGAACCTGTGCCCCGACTCGCGCTACACCGGCTGGGACGCCGACGGCGGGTACGCCCGCTTCACCACGGTCCCCGCCGACTACGCGTACCGGCTGCCCGACGGGTACACCGACGAGACGCTGGCGCCGCTGCTGTGCGCCGGCATCATCGGGTACCGCGCGCTGAAGCGGGCGGAGCTACCACCGGGCGGGCGGCTCGGCATCTACGGCTTCGGCGGCTCCGCGCACCTCACCGCACAACTGGCGATCGCCCAGGGCGCACGGGTACACGTGCTGACCCGGGCGGCGGCGGCGCGGGCGCTGGCGTTACGGCTCGGCGCCGCCTCGGCTCGGCCGGCGGACGCGGCGCCGCCCGAACCACTCGACGCGGCGATCCTGTTCGCGCCGGTCGGCACGCTCGTACCGGTGGCGCTGGCGGCGCTCGACCGTGGCGGCACGCTGTCCGTGGCGGGCATCCACCTGACCGACATCCCGCCGCTGACGTACCAGACGCACCTGTTCGAGGAGCGGACCCTGCGCAGCGTCACCGCGAACACCCGGGCCGACGGCCGGGAGTTCCTGGAGCTGGCCGGCCGGCACCACCTCACCGTCGAGACCACCGCGTACCCGCTGGGCGCCGCGGACCGGGCCCTCGCCGACCTCGCCGCCGACCGGATCACCGGCGCCGCCGTCCTGCTGCCCGACGGTCAGCGCGGGAGGACCGGGTGACCCGGCACCGCCGGGTGGGGCCGCCGGTCAGCTCGATGCCGGCGCGTCGTCCCGGCCCGACGCCCGGCGGGCCAGCCGGAAGCCGACGGCGAGGAAGAACGCCGCGCCGAGCGCGAACCACGGGTTCCAGAGCAGGAGGCTCCAGCGGGCCTCGGCCGGGCCGACCGTGTCACGGACGCCGCCGGCGTTCGCGGCGAGGACCAGCTCGACCAGGACGGCGCGGGCCAGCAGGAGCAGGCCGACGCCGACGATCGACGCCGCGCAGAGCGCCCGCGCGCGGCGCGGCAGCGTCGCGGACGTCGACCAGCCGACGAGCGCGGCTCCCGCCAGCAGCAGGACCGCCACACCCCAGAGACCGAACAGCACGAACGGCAAGGGCCGCTGCCGGGCCAGCGCCGCCCCGGCGGACGAGGCCAGTCCGGCGTCGCCACCCAGCCCCCAGAAGACATGGGCCGCCGCGAACACACCGCACCACGCGATGGCGCCGGCGGTCGCCGGAGACCTCCACACGGTCGGCATGACCGGAAGGATACGTACGCCGGGCCGGGCCGCACTCCCGGGAAGCTCCCAGGTCGCGAACAGCGGCCGCGTAGCGGGTCGACTCACGCTGGGGTCATGGAGACGCACCCGCAGTACCCGGTGAATCCGTACCCGGTGATCTGGCAGCCGCAGCCGCCGCGACCGCCACGCCGGTGGCGACGGCGCGCCGCGGGAGGCGCGGCGGCGCTGGCGCTGGTGGTCGGCGGCGGCGTGGCCGGCGCGGCCACCGTGCACGAGCTGTCCGCGCACCAGCCCACCAGCAGCCCGGTCGCGGCGACCACCGCGGCGGACTCGTCGTCGCTGGCGGACGTCGTGGCGAAGGTACAGCCGGCCATCGTCGACGTGACCGTGAAGGGCGCGAGCGGCGAGGGCGAGGGCTCCGGGGTGGTGATCCGGTCCGACGGGATGATCCTCACCAACAACCACGTGGTCACGGGCGCCGGGCAGGACGCGACGCTGACCGTGACGTTCTCCGACGGGACGAGCCGGTCGGCGACGGTCGTCGGCACCGATCCGAGCACGGACCTCGCGGTCGTGCAGGTGTCGGGCGCCAGCGGGCTGACCGTGGCGACGTTCGGCGACAGCGGCACGCTGCGTACCGGGGACTCGGTGGTGGCGCTGGGCAGCCCGCTCGGCCTGACCGGGACGGTCACCGAGGGCATCGTCAGCGCGCTGCACCGGCAGCTCACGGTCGACTCGACCCGGTACACGAACATGATCCAGACGGACGCCGCGCTCAACGAGGGCAACTCCGGCGGCGCGCTGATCACCACCGGCGGGCAGCTCGTCGGGATCAACACCGCGATCGCGACCAGCGGCAGCGACAGTACCGGCAGCATCGGGGTCGGGTTCGCGATCCCGTCGGACACCGCCCGCTCGGTCGCCAACCAATTGATCGCCGGACACTGATCGGGCCGGCGCGGTGAACCCTTCCCGCCGCGAATCCGTGTTGTGCTGACATGGAGGTGGGGGCGATGACGGTGACGATCCGGCAGGGACTGGCGACCCGGCGGGTGGGTGTCGAGGTACTGCGCGGGCTGACCGCGGCCGGCGTACTGCTGTCCGCCGACATTCACCTGGAGCTGTGGGTGACCGGGTTTCGCGACATCTCGGTCATCGGGCCGCTCTTCCTACTCAACGCGATCGGCGGCCTGGTGATCGCCGTCGTGATGCTGGCCTGGCGGCACTGGCTGCCGGCGTTCGCCGCGGCCGGGTTCGGCGCCGCGACGCTGGTGGCGTTCCTGCTGTCGATGACCGGCGGCGGCCTGCTCGGCGTACACGAGACCCTGGCCGGTACGCCGCAGCGCCTCGCGTTCGCCGCCGAGATCGTCGCGCTGGTGTGCGGCCTGGCGCTGACCGCCGTCGAGTTCCGCCGCTGGTGGTCGGTGAGGTCCGGTGCCGGCACGCGCGGATGACCGCCTCCTCCGCGAGCTGTACGACGCGCACGGCTCGGCGCTGTTCGGGTACGCGCTGCGGCTGACCGGCGGCGACCGCGGCTGGGCGCAGGACGTCGTGCAGGAGGTTCTGCTGCGCGCGTGGCAGCATCCGCGCGTGCTGGACGGCGGGCCGGTCCGCGGCTGGCTGCACACGGTCGCCCGCAACCTGGTCATCGACCAGTGGCGGGCCCGGCACGTACGGCCGGAGGTGGCGTTCGCGGAGCCGCCGGAGCGCGGCGTCGGCGACGGTACCGACGAGGCGGTGCAGTCGTGGCTGGTCGCCGACGCGCTGCGGAAGCTGTCCGACGCGCACCGGCAGGTGCTCATCGAGTGCTACTACCTGGGCAGGTCCGTGCCCGAGGCCGCCGAACGTCTCGGCGTGCCGCCCGGCACGGTCAAGTCCCGGCTGCACTACGGGCTGCGCGCGCTGCGGCTCGCGCTGGAGGAGACGGGGGTGATCTGAGGCCATGACGTCCGACGAGTTCCACCACGACGACGCCGCGTACGTGCTCGGCGCCCTCAACCCCACCGAACGACACCGGTACGAGCAGCACCTCGCGACCTGCCCGCGGTGCCAGGACGAGGTCCGCGCGCTGTCCGGGCTGCCGGGCCTGCTGTCCCGGGTACCGCTGGAGGAGGTCGCGTCCGAGCCGGTCGACCCGCCGCCGGAGCTGCTGACCGGGCTGTTGCAGGCGGCGTGGCGGCGGCGCCGGCGCAACCGCTGGCTCGCCGCCTCGGGCGGCGCGGTGGCCGCCGCGCTGGTCCTGGTGCTCACGCTGCTGCTGACCTTCGGGCCGCGCCAGCACACCGCGCCGGAGCAGGCGATGGCTGCGGTGACCCCGGCGCCGGTGACGGCGACGGTGGCGCTGACCCGCCAGCCGTGGGGCACCGACGTACGGCTGCGCTGCCGCTACACCGGACCCGCCGACTACGCCGGCGGGTACACGCTGGTCGTGGTGACGGACTCGGGCCGGACCGAGCAGATCTCCACCTGGGCCGCGGTCCCCGACACCACGGCCGTGCTGACCGGTACCACGTCGGTCTCCCCGGACGACATCCACGCCGTGCAGGTGCGTACGACCGGGGGGACGACGGTGCTGACGATGGCGCCGTGAACGATCCGCGCCGCCGCTCCGTGCCTACTGACAGGTACGAGAGAGCAGGTGAGGATGATGGTCCGGTACTGGCGTACGGCGGTGGTTCTGGCGGCGTCCGGGGTGGCGCTCGCCGGGTGCGGGATGTCCAGTGGTTCAGGCGGTTCCGGTTCGTCGGGCGGCTCGGCGTCGCCCGCCGCGGCGGGCCCCGTCGCGGTGGCGAAGACGTCCGCGGGCATGGTGCTCGTCGACGCCAAGGGTGACGCACTGTACTCGCCGGACCAGGAGAAGAGCGGCACCATCAAGTGCGGGACGGCGTGCGCGGCGATCTGGCCGCCCGTCACCGTCGACCCCGGTACGTCCGCGCCGAGCTCGGTGTCCGGTGCCAGCGGCACGTTCGGCACCGTGAAGCGCGCGGACGGCAGCACGCAGCTCACGTACCAGGGGCGACCGCTGTACCGGTTCACGCTCGACCACAACCCGGGCACCGTCACCGGCAACGGGACGAGGGACACGTTCGACGGCACGCACTTCACGTGGCACGTGGTGGCCGCGTCGGGCGGCGCGGCGAGCACGTCGCCGTCCACCGGCGGCGGCAACAACGGCTACAACTACTGACCCGCCTCCCGCACGCCGGTCGTCCGCCCCCGGCACCCGGACCGGGCGGGCGGCCGGCCCCCACCGGCGCGGAGCGGCTCCGCCGGCCGGGGATCGGCGCATAGGGTGGATCGAAGACCCGCGCCGAGGAGGTACCCCCAGATGACGTCGACGAGGATCCTCGCCCTGGACCTGGGGTCCAGTTCGGTCCGGGCGGTGGTCCTGACCGTCGACGGCACGCGGCTGACGCCGGTGCCCGGGGCCGCGGTCCGCGAGGACGCCCGGATCAACCAGGACGCCCGCGGCGCCGCGGAGCTCGACCTCGACGCGTACCTGGGTGCGACGGTGGCGTGCCTGGACGAGCTGTCCGACGCGGGGAAGCTCGCCGGGGTCGACACGATCGCGATCTCCACCCAGTGGCACTCGCTGCTGGGTCTCGACGCGCGCGGCGAGCCGGCCGGGCCGTGTCTGTCGTGGATGGACCTGCGGCCGACGCTGCCGGCGGGGCGGGCGCCGGCCGACGCCGACGCGTACCACGACCGGACGGGGGCCTGGTGGCATCCGTTCTACTGGCCGGTGCGGATCGGCTGGCTGCGTGCCCACGGTGTCGACGCCCGCCGGTGGGTGGGCCTGCCGGAGTACCTCGGGCTGAAGTTGTGGGGCGAGCCGACCGCGTCGGTGTCCTCGGCGTCCGGCACCGGCGCGCTGGACACGCGTACCTGCCGGTGGGACGCGGAGGCACTGGCGCTCGCCGGGGTCACCGAGGACCAGGTCCCGCCGCTCGCCGGCGACGACTGGGCCGGGCAGCTCACCGGGGAGTACCGGAAGCGGTGGCCGGAGCTGGCCGGCGCGCGGGTCGCGCCGCCGCTCGGCGACGGGGCCGCGAGCGCGCTCGGCTCCGGCTGCTTCGCGCCCGACCGGCTGTCGGTCACGGTCGGTACGTCCGCCGCGGTACGGCTGGTCACGCCGGACGCCGACACCCCCGCGCCGGCCGTCTGGCGGTACCGGGTGGACCACCGGCGCGCCGTGTTCGGCGTGGCGTACTCGGGGGGCGGGGTGCTCGACGAGTGGGTGACGGGGCTGCTCGGCACCGATCCGGACGAGCAGGAGGCGGAGCTGGTGGGTTTGGCGCCGGGCGGGCACGGGCTGGTGTGCCTGCCGTACCACGCGGGGCACCGGCCGCCGGCCGCCGATCCGGTCGGCGCCGGCGGCACCCTGTACGGGCTGCGCATGACCACCACGCCCGGCCACGTGCTGGCGGCCACGCTGGAAGGCGTCTGCCACGAGGTCGCCGACGGCGCGCACGCGGTCGACCCGGCCGGCGCCGCGCTGCCGATGCTGGGCGGCGGCGCGATCGCCGCGTCCACCTGGCTGACCGACCGGCTCACCGCCGCGCTCGGCGGTACGGCCGAACGCTGCGTCGACCCGGAGGTCGGCGCGTGCGGTGCCGCCGCGGGCGCGCTCGGCATCGACTACACGCCGGCCACCGAGGACGTGTCGGTACCCGCCGGCGAGGTCACCGCGATGGCGGCGGCCGGCGCCCGGCACCGCGCCCTGCGCGACCGGCTCGCCGCCCCGCTCGACTGACCACGCCGGCCCGGGCCGGCGTCACGCGGTGACGAAGCCGACGACCGTGGCCAGCGCCGGAGAGTACCCGTCGGTGGTGTCGACCCGGATCGTCGGCACCTCCAGCGAGATCGGCACGAACTCGGCCAGCGAGTACGCCCCGGTGTCGAGGCGTTCCAGCAGGTCGTCGTCGGCGTGCGCGCGCCGGGAGGCGGTACGGTCGGCGCGGTCGACGATCCGGTGGCGCGCGACGTCGGCGTCGACCACGCAGCGCACCACCCGCAGGTCCGCGTACTCGGTCAGCGGCGCCAGGTTCGGCCGCCACAGGTGGTCCTGGAACGCCGCCTCCGCCACGACCGTCACGCCGTTGCGCAGCAGCAGCGCGAGCACCTCGAAGAACAGCCCGAACGTGCGCCGGGTCAGCGGATCGTCCACGGCGGCGGCGAAGTCGTCGTCGCCGTGCACCATCCCTTCCTTGATCTCGTCCCGGCAGATCGCCGGGCAACCGATGCACCGCGCGATCTCGTGCGCCAGCGTCGTCTTGCCCGAACCGGCGTGCCCGCTCACCACGATCAACTTCGGTCGAGTCATGGCGTCCTTCCTACCAACCCGCGCAAGGGGCGCCGACGGCCTCCCGCCGCGTCCGCCGCGCTCGGGCCCGCGCATACTGGGCGGGTACCCGGTCAGCGGGCGAGCCATGCGCGGTACGCGGCGGCGGCGCCGGGCCGGTTCTCCGGTCGGGCCAGCACGTCGGTCGAGTCGACCCACTGTTCGAGCGAGCCGACGAGCGGCAGCCCGGCGAGGTCCGGGTCGGTGATCGCGTCCGTCAGCTCCGCCGGCACCTCCACCGACCGGTACGGCCGGTCGAAGAACGGCCCGATCCGCGGCGCCGGCAAACCCAGCTCGCGCTGCGCCGCGGCAAGCACGGTGACCGCCTCGGCCAGGGCGGCCTCGCGGCCGGCCCAGTCGTCGGCGGTCAGCGCGGTACGCAGCGGCCCGGCCAGCCGGTGCGCCACCGGCAGCCGCCGGAACGCCGCCTCCCGCCATTTCTCGTACGGCGCCCACTGCCGGCACACCACGAACGCGAGCGCGGTCAGGTCCGCCACGAGCGTCGCCGCGAGGAGCCGCGAGCCGAGGTCCTGGCCGCGCTGCGCGGTACGGCCGACCATCGGCATCCGCTGCGCCACCCGCTGCCAGCCGGCCGCCAGCACGTACCGCTCGACCTGCGGCGGGTAGGTCGCGAGCGCGGCGCGTAGCGGGGCGAGCTCGGTGGTGGTGTCGGCGAACACCGGCCCGGCGGTCACCTCCAGCACCGCCTGCCCGGTCACGGTCAGCCAGTCCACAGTGGACAGGTGTGGGCCGACGCCGAGCCGGCTGCGGGTAAACCCATCGACGGTCTCGACCTGCACCTTGTGCGACACGGTCGGGTCCCAGGTGGTGGGCAGCCGCACCGGCAGCCCGGCGTACGTCTCGGGCAGGTCGTCGAGCGCGGCCACCAGGCGGGGCCGGGCCGCGGCATCCGCCTCGTCGACCAGTACGGTCAGCCGGCAGCCCCAGTCGTGGTCGCGGCTGGTCCGGTCGTCCAGGCCGAGCACGTCGGAGCCGGAGCCGAGCCGGGCCGCCGCGTACCGCAGGCCGGGCAACGCCCGCGCGATCAGCGGCTTGACCACGTCGTGATGGAACCCGCGCGCCACGTCGATCCCGCTGCGCGCGGCGCTCTCCTCGCCGGCGGCGGGCGGGTCGCTCCCCCGCGCCGCCGGGCCGGATGCGACTTCGGTGTCCATGGCCTGACCCTGACCTGCACCGGGCGGGCTGTCCAGCGAATTGCGCGGGGGCAGATTCCACCGACGGCGGCCGGGCGGCGCGGTCAGAGCTCGCGCGTACACCAGACGGTGTCCCCGAACCCGTCCGTCGTGACGCGGTCGGTGCGCTCGAAGCCCACCTTCTCCAGGACGCGCAACGAGGCGTCGTTCCAGGTCCGTACCGTCGCCCACAGCCGACGGCGTCCGGTGCCCGCCGCCGCGTCGACGACGGCGCGGGCGGCTTCGGTCGCGTACCCGTGGCCGTGGTAGCCGCGCAGCAGTTCGTACGCCAGCTCCGGCTCGGCCAGGCTCGCCCGCCCCACCGTCAGCCCGCAGTACCCGGCGAAGCGTCCGGCGATCCGGACGACGAGCAGCCCGATCCCGGTGTCGGCCTGCGAGGTCTGCTGGCGCCGGATCGTGTCGCGCATCCCGTCGCGGGTCGGTCGCCCGGCGCGGGGCGCCGCGGCGGTCCGCGGATCGCGCTCGTGGACGAGCGTGTCGTAGTCGTCGATGTCGTCGTCCCGCCACGCGCCCAGGTGCAGACGGGGCGTCGTCAGCTCGGTCGGCATCGGGTACCAGGCGCTCACCGTCGGCACCTTAGCGGGCACATCGGACGTCAGCGGGCGGTGGCGTCGAGGATCGCGGCGGTCAGCTCGACCGTGGTGGGCGCGTTGCCGGCGCCGAGCGCACGGATGACCGGGCCGGCGATCGCGTCGAGTTCAAGCGCCCGGCCGGATCGGCGGTCCTTCAGCATGGACGACTGCATCGTCGCCGGCAGCGAGGCGAGCCGGGTCGCCACCCGCTCCGCGGGCAGCGGTACGCCCGCGGAGCCGGCCGCGGCCACGGTCTCCTCGACCAGCGCCCGCAGCCACTCCGGGTGCGTGTCGCGGGCCGGGCCGACCGGCGCGTCCGCGGCGGTGGTCAGCAGCGCCAGCGGGGCCAGGAACGCGAGCTTGCGCCACAGCACGGTCGCCTCGTCCGGATGCGTGGCGAGGGTCAGGCCGGTACCGCGGACGAGCTCGGCGATCTCCGCACCGGCCGGCGTACCGTCGGCGACGACGACGTCGGCCATCGTGGAGAGCTGTTCGACCACGCCGGGGCGGTGCCGGGTCGCCTCGACCGCGATGGTGGCGGGCACGACGGTGGCCGCGGGGTACGCCGCGCGCAGCAGCGCCGGATGGTCCACCCCGTTGAGGAACGGCACGACGGTCGCCGCGCCGAGCAGCGCCGCCGGCACCCGGGCCAGCGCGGGCAGCAGGTCGGTGGCCTTGACCGCGACGAGCAGTACGTCAAGGGGCGCCGCCAGCCAGGGCCGGGCCACCGGGTACGTCCGCGCGTCGGCACCGTCCGGTCCGCGGAACCGCAGCCCGCGCGCGGTGACCTCGGCCGCGGTCGGCTCGGTCGCCACCACCGTCACGTCGTGGCCCGCCGCGCCGAACCGGGCCGCGAGCAGCCCGCCGACCCCGCCGGGTCCGAGTACGCCGATCCTCGCCACCGTCACCCTCCCTGGTTGGTTCCACCGTGGAAGTGACCATACACCGCTGGTACCGTAGTGGCTTCCACAGTGGAAGTCGGGCGGGAGAGACATGCGACACAAGAGCTTCGCGGGCATGGACTGCCCGATCGCGCTGACCCTCGACGCGGTCGGCGAGTGGTGGAGCCTGCTCATCGTCCGGGACGCGCTGCACGGGCTCACCCGGTTCGACGAGTTCCAGCAGAGCCTCGGCATCTCGTCGAACTCGCTGGCCCGCCGGCTCGCCGAGCTGTGCGACGCCGGCCTCCTCGACCGGCACCGGTACCAGGACCGGCCGCCGCGCGACGAGTACCGGCTCACCGCGCGCGGCCGGGACCTCCAGCCGGTGGTCGAGGCGCTGGCCGGGTGGGGCCGCCGGCACGTCACCCGCGGGCGCGGCGGCGTACGGTTGCTCGACGCGGCGACCGGTGCTGCCGCCGAGCCGGTGCTCGTCGACCGCGGCACCGGGAAACCGGTCAACACCACCGACTTCCGCTACGTCGCGACCCGCTCCGCGCCGCCGGTCAAGCGCGCCCGGATGCCCCGCAGCTAGCTCCCGTCACGGCGGCCCGCGACCCAGCACAGGACCGGTCCGCGACCCCGCGGGCCGGCTCGGGACACGCCGCGGCCGGCTCGGGCAGCGCAGCGGACCTAGGCGTCCTCGACGAGCAGGTTGACCGCGAAGCCGAGGAACGCCACGCCGCTCGCCTGCTCCATCCGCCGGCGGAACGCGGGCCGGCGGATCCGCGTGGCGAGCGCCGCCGCCGCGACCGAGACCACCCAGTACCAGACGACCAGTTCGGCGAGGTCGATCGCGGTGAACAGCACCGTGCCGCCGAGCGCCGGCGCGTCGTGCGGCAGGAACTGCGGGATCAGGCTCAGGTAGAACACGCCGGCCTTCGGGTTGAGCAGGTTCGTCGCCACCCCGGACCGGAACACCGCGAGCCGGCCGGCCAGCACCGGCGCCGGCTCCACCTCGGCGACCGGGATCGGGCGGCGCGCCCGCCACAACGCCGTACCACCCAGCCAGGCGAGGTATCCGGCGCCCGCCACGCGCAGCACCTCGTACGCCAGGTGCGAGGCGGCGAGCAGCGCGGTCAGGCCGACCGCGGCGGCCACGCCCCACACCGCGCAGCCGGTGAGGATCCCCGCGGCGGCGGCGAGTCCGTGCCGCCGCCCGCCGGCGACCGAGGTACGCAGGACGAGCAGCGTGTCCAGCCCCGGCGTGACGTTGACCAGCGCGGCGACCCCGGCGAAGACGAGCGCGGCGGTCAGCATCGGTCGAGCAGGGCACCGGTGTCGGCGTCGTAGAGCAGGACGCGGCCGGGCCGGGGGGTGGCCCAGCCGGGCGTACCGGGCTCGGGCTCGGTGCCCTCCTCGACGATGACGCCGACCGGCTCCGCGCTGTCGGTCTCCAGCGTCACCAGCGACGAGGAGCCCAGGTTCTCGACGATTCCGACGGTGCCGGCGAGCGCGTCGGGCACCTCGACCGCCGAGTACGTCAGGTACTCCGGTCGGATGCCGACGGTGACCCGGGTGTCGTCCGGCAGGTCGGCCGGGCATGGCAGCATGCCGGCGGCGAGGTCGAGCCGGTCCCCCTTGACGGTGCCGTCGAGCAGGTTCATGGGCGTGGAGCCGATGAAGTGCGCGACGAACGTGGTGGCGGGGCGGCCGAACACCTCGCGCGGCGTACCGACCTGGCGGATGCGGCCGGCGTCCATGACGGCGATCCGGTCCGCCATCGCCAGCGCCTCGGCCTGGTCGTGCGTGACGAACACGGTCGTGATGCCCAGCTCGCGTTGCAGCCGCTTGAGGAACGTGCGCGCGGACAGCCGCAGCCGGGCGTCCAGATTGGACAGTGGCTCGTCGAACAGGAACGCCCGCGGGTGCGCGACGACCGCGCGGGCCAGTGCGACCCGCTGCTGCTGGCCGCCGGACAGCTCGGCCGGGCGGCGGGCCATCAGCTCGGCCAGGTCCAGCCCGGCGCCGACCTCGCGCGCTTTCCCGTGCCGCGCCGGGCGCGGGGTTCGCTTGACCCGCAAGGGATAGGCGATGTTGTCGAGCACCGTCATGTGCGGGAACAACGCGTAGTCCTGGAACACCATCGCGACGTCGCGCTGCCCGGGCGCGAGCCGGGTGACGTCCCGTTCACCGATCGCGACGGTACCCGCGCTCGCCTGCTCCAGGCCGGCGATCGTGCGCAGCAGCGTCGTCTTGCCGCAGCCGGACGGGCCGAGCAGGGCGAAGAACTCGCCGTCGCGTACGGTCAGGTCCAACCCGTCGACGGCGGTCACGCCGCCCGGATAGGTCTTGGTGACGCCGGAAAGCTCGATACCCGCCATCAGCCCTTGATCCCTCCCTGGAACCGGAATCCGTACCGCCGGTTCACCAGCAGGTAGCAGAGCACCACCGGCACCGAGTACAGCAGCGAGAACGTGGAGATCAGGGCGAAGTTCGGCTGCCCGCCCTCGTCGTAGAACGTGTACATGATGACCGCGGCCGGCTGCTTCCCCGGGTCCCGCAGCAGGATGTACGGCAGCAGGAAGTTGCCCCACACCTGTACCACCGCCCACACCGCGATCGTGGCCAGGCCGGGGCGTACCACCGGGGCGACGACGTGCCGCAGGATCTGGAACGGGCTCGCGCCGAACACCCGCGCCGACTCCTCGTACGAGCGCGGCACGGTGTCCATGAAGTCCTTCAGAATGAACATCGCCGACGGCAGCAGCCCGCCGGTCAGCACCAGGATCAGCGCCAGCCGGTTGTCGATCAGGTCGAGCTGGAACAGCATCAGGAAGATCGGCACCATCGCCGCGGTGCCGGTGACGATCGACGACAGCAGCAGGATCGCGTACAGCACGGCGTCGCGGCCGGGCAGCCGCACCCGGGACAGCGCGTACGCGGCGGTGCCGGCGAACACGACCGCGAGCAGCGCCGTGCCGGCCGCGAGGACCAGCGAGTTGCCGATGGAGCGCACCGCGTACGGGTTGTCGAACAGGACGCGGAAGTTGTGCAGGGTGAAGCTCGGCGCCGGCACCCGGTACGACGGGGTCCGGGCGAACGGTGTCGCCACCAGCCACACCAGCGGCAGCGCGAAGAACACCAGGACCAGCCCGGCGAACACGTACCGGCCGACGCGGGCGACGGCCTGCCGGGCGGCGCGCGCGGGTCCGTCCTCGGGCGCGCTCATGCCGACCTCCGGCGCAGCAGGCGCAGGTACACCAGCGCGATCACCAGGTTGATGACCAGCATGATCAGCGAGATCGCCGAGCCGTACCCGAGCGCGCCGCCCTCGATGGAGGTGCGGTAGACGTACACGGGCAGGGTCTCGGAGCGGTGGTCGGGGCCGCCGCCGGTGAGCATGTACGGTGCGAAGTCGTTGAACGTCCACAGCGTGATCAGCAGCGTGTTGGTGAGGATGTGCCCGCGGATGTGCGGCAGTACCACGTCACACAGCGTGCGTAGCGGCCCCGCGCCGTACGTGCGGGCGGTCTCCAGCTGCGAGCGGGGCACCGCGCCGAGCGCCGCCGAGTAGAGCAGCATCGAGAACGCGGTGCCGCGCCACACGTTGAACACGACGATGGTGGCGAGCGGGTGGTCGAGCGTCCAGGCGGCGCCCGGCGTACCGAGGATGGCGTTGAGGGTGCCGCCGCCGCGGTCCAGCAGCGCCTGCCACAGGAACACGACGACCGTGCCGGGCAGGATCCACGCCAGCAGCACCACCGCGTTGACCGTCCCGCGTACCCAGGACACCGCGTCGCGCAGCACGACCGCGAGCAGGAAGCCGAGCACGTTCTGGCCGAGCACGGCGGACAGGCCGACGAACGCGACGGTCAGCACCAGCGCGTTGCCGAAGCGCGGGTCGGTGAGCGCGTCCAGGTAGTTGCCCAGCCCGACGAACTGCGGTGCGGCGGCGTTGCTGCCGGCCAGGTCGTACTTGAGCACCCCGAGGTAGAGCGTCCACAGGGCCGGGAACACCAGGAACGCGCCGATCAGCGCCAGCGCCGGCAGGACGAACAGCAGCGCCCGGCCGGTGCCGAGCCCGGCGACGTCGGTCGCCGGGCCGCGCTCAGTCCGAGGTGACGTGGTTCGCGCCGACAAGCTTCACCACACCCCGCTCGTACGCCTGCGCCACCTCGTCGATCGACTTGCCCGCGACCACCTGCCCGGTCGCCTCCTCCAGCAGCGCGCCGACCGCGCCGTAGTGCTCCTCGCTCGGCCGGAACCGCGTGATCGGGATGACCTTGTCCGCGATGTACTTCAGGGCCGGGTCACGCGCCAGGATCTCGTCGTTGACCTGCTTGTTCGCGGTGATCTGCACGGTGCTGCCGAGCTGCGCCTTGATCTGCGTCGCCGAGCGCATGAACGTCAGCAGGTCCCACGCCTGCTGCGGGTACTTCGTGTGCGGGTTGATCGTGAACCCACCGCCGCCCGACATGCTGACGAAGTCCTGCCCGCCGACCCCGGTGCCGGGACGCTCGGCGGGGATCATCGCGTACCCGACGGTCTTGTCGCGGTCCGGCATCGACGTCGCGTTGCACACCGACTTCGTCGGGCAGACGATCGACCGCCACAGGTAGTCGCTCTCGCCGATGATGCCGAGCTTGCCCTGGGAGAACTCGGTGAACGACTCGTCGCGGCCGTTCGGGTCCTGCTGGAGCTTCGGGTCGCCGAGCTTCGCCGTGCGGTACAGGGTGCGGTAGAAGCCGAGCGCGTCGCGCAGCGCCTTCGTGTCGCCCTGGTACTTGTGCGTCTTCGCGTCGTAGATCTCCGCGCCGGCGCCCGCCAACAGCGGCAGGAAACCCTGCATCGTCGTCGCCTCGCCCATCGGCGTACCGGCGTCGACCTGGATCGGGGTGACGCCGGGCAGCTTCGCGAGCTTCCTGCCGGCGGCGAGGATGTCGGCCCAGCTCGTCGGCTGCCAGGTCGCCGGGAGGCCGGCCTTCGCGAACAGCTTCCGGTTGTAGAACAGCACCCGGCCGTCGACGCCCGTCGGCACGCCGTAGTACTTGCCGTTGAGCGAGACGTTCTTCTTGACGGGCGCGTCGACCTGCTTCCAGCCCGGCCAGTCGTTCGCCTTCGGCCCGACGATCGTCTCCAGCGGCGCGATGTAGCCGGCCGCGGCGTACTTCGACAGCGAGTCGCCGCCGATCACGTAGATGTCCGGCCCGCCGCCCGCCTTCAGCGACAGCTCCAGCTTCTCGCCGTACTTCGCGTCGTCGATGCCGTTCGCCTGGTACGTGACGGTGACGTTCTTCCCCTTGGCCTTCTCGGCCTTCTCGAACGCCGGGATCAGCTCCTTGGTGATCCAGTCGGCCTCCTGCGCGTTCTTCCCGCCGGAGATCGCGTTCGTGGAGATCGTCAGCGTGGCGTGCGCGGCGTTGGCGTTGCGCTGCGGGTCACCGGGGCCCGCGGCCTTTTTCGCGCCGACACAGCTGGTCACCGTCAGGCAGGCCGTCACGAGGACGGCCGCCGCCACCACCCGTCGGGAAGACATCGTCCATCGCTCCCTCTCGCCACGACGCACGGCGGCCGGCCGGAGCCCACCGCCGCGATACGACCCCCACACATTGCCATGATCGTTGCGAAGACGACAGACCGCGCGGAAGAAGTTTTCACCGCCGTACCGGGACGAGCCGGCGACCGGTCACCGTACGTCGTGGCAGCGCTGAGGCATGATGATCTGCGTGACGCGATGGGAATACGCCAGGCTCGAGTACAAGTCCACCGGCACGTTCGGCACCGACAAGCACATGGACTGGAACGCCAGCTTCCACCACCCCGGCGGCGTCGCCCGCTGGGGCACCGACGAGCGCTTCGACGATCTGCGCCACCTCAACCGCGCCGGGCAGGCCGGCTGGCAGGCGTACGACCGGGCGGCGATCCTCGTCGGACAGCCGCACCGGTTGCACGCGGTGACATATTCGCTGCGTCGCCCGGCCGCCGACTGAACCGCCCGCCGGCCGGGGGGCGCCTCAGGTGTTCCCGGCCGGCAGCAGGCGGCGGGCGACGATCAGTACGGCGAGCGCCGCGGTGCCGGCACCGGCCA
This sequence comes from Actinocatenispora sp., assembly GCA_036503555.1. GTDB lineage: Bacteria > Actinomycetota > Actinomycetes > Mycobacteriales > Micromonosporaceae > Actinocatenispora. The sequence continues at coordinate 204,017 of DASXWQ010000013.1, read as the reverse complement.
GGAACGCGGCGAGCGCACCGTAGGAGTCGATGAGCAGGCCGCCGAGCGCCGCACCCGCCGCGTTGCCCACCGCGAACGCGGTCACCAGCCAGGTGAACGCCTCGGTCGCGGTACCCGCCGGCGCCACCCGCTCGACGATGGCGAACCCGCAGGCCAGCACCGCCGGCAGGGACAGCCCGGACAGCACGCACAGCGCCACCATCACCGGCGGCGCGGGCCGCAACGCGAGCGGCAGGTACCCGACGGCGAGCGCCGCCGACAGCACCGTGAGCCGCCGCGACAGGTCGGTGCCCGGCCGCACCAGCGTGTACCCGACGCCACCGAGCAGCGCGCCCAGCCCGTTCGCGGCGATCAGCCAGCCGGCGAGCCCCCGGCCCGCGGCGTGCTCCGCGTACGCGGTGGCGCCGACGCCGAACGTACCGATCGTGAAGCCCGTCGCGAGCAGCGACGCGAGCAGCCGCAGCAAACGACCCGAACGCAGCGGCCCCGCGGGGTGCCGGCGTACGGTCGGCTCGCCGCGCCAGGACCGGGACGGCCCGCTCGCAGCGAACACCGCGACGCCGGCGACGCCGAACACCGCGGCGACGAGTACGCCGCCGGCCGGGCCGACCACGGCGACCGCCGCCAGCACCACCAGCGGGCCGAGCACGAACAGGATCTCCTGCGCCGCCGCGTCCAGCGCGTACGCCGGGTGGAGCAGCTCGGCGGGCACGATCCGCGGCCACAGCACGCGCAGGCAGGACTCCAGCGGCGGGGTGGCCGCGCCGGCCAGCAGTACCGCGGCCACCGGCGGCCAGCCCGCCATCGGTGCCAACCCGAGCGCGGCGAAGCCGACACCGGCGGCGAGTGCGGCGACGAACAGCACCGGACCCTGCCGGTACCGGTCGATGGCGCGGCCGAGCAGCGGGCCGCCGACGGCGCCGCCCGCGGCGTACAGGCCGGACAGCAGGCCGGCGAGGCCGTAGTCGCCGCCGCGGTCGCGGACCAGCAGCAGGATCGCGATGGCGGCCATGCCGGTCGGCAGCCGGCCGAGCAGCGCCGAGGACAGCAGCCGCGACACGTGGCGGCGGCGCAGGACCTGGATCGTCGGAGTGAGTGGCCCGGTCACGGTCGTACCGTCCGGGCAGCGGGCAGCGTCGGTCGAAGCACGGGAATCCTCAGGGGGTCGGGCGGACGGTGGGCGGGGACGGCGCCCGGGTGTCAGGGCGCGAGATCGCCGCGATCGTGGTCCTGCCCGTACAGCGGCAGTGGCGGAGTCGTCCACCCGGTCACCGCACGCATGATCGTGAGTCTAGCGCGGGCGGGTAGGGTGCCCGGTCGTGGCGACTCTGTTCAGAAGCGTTCTCGGCCGGCTGTCCCGGCGTGCGTCAGGTGCACCGACCCCGGCGCGGGTGGCGCGCCGCCGCCAGGCCTCGGCGCTGCGCCGCCGCCAGCTGGTGTACGCGCCGGAGCTGGACGGGCGCGCCGACCCGGGCGAGATCGTGTGGACCTGGGTGCCGTACGAGGAGGACCCGCGGCAGGGCAAGGACCGCCCGGTGCTGGTGGTCGGCCGGTGGAGCCGCACCCTGTTCGGGCTGATGCTGTCGAGCAAGAGCGCGCGCGACGGGCAGCGGCACTGGCTGGCGCTCGGCCCCGGCGAGTGGGACCGTGACCACCGGCCGAGCTGGGTACGCCTGGACCGGGTGCTGACCATGCGCGAGGACTCGATCCGGCGCGAGGGTGCGGTGCTCGACCGGGCCCGGTTCGACCGGGTGGGTGCGGCCCTGCGCGCCGGCTACGACTGGGTCTGATCGGGCGTCGCCGACCAGCCGGTCCAGCGGGTGACGTCGACGGCGAGCACCGGGCCGGCGGGCGGCGCCGCGACGTACTGCGGGTACCGGTCGGCGAGGGCGGCGAGCGCGCCCGACGCCTCGGCCGGATCGTCGACGATGCGGCCGGTGCCGTCCAGGCGTACCCACCAGAGGGCCGACCAGTCGTCGGAGTACCGGTCGACGAGCAGGCAGCAGCGGCCGGTGGCGCGGACGTTCGCGACGCGGCGCAGCCGGCGCGTGCGTTTCGGCTTGCCGTCGACCGCGCTGTACGCCACGTCGCCGGTGATCGCGAAGCAGACCGGCACCAGGTGCGGCAGGCCGTGGGCATCGACGGTGGCCAGCCGCGCGACACGCGCCGTGGCCACCAGTCGGCGCATCCGCCCCACGGTCAATCCCACTGGTGTCACAGTGGCACGGTAGGCCGGCACGCCAGCCGGTTGCCGCGGAACCGTGGAGGTCATCGGATGAGAATCGGGATCGGACTGCCCAACCCCGTGCCGGACACACCCGGCGTACGCATGGTGGAGTGGGCGAGGCGGGCCGAGGACCGCGGCTTCACCGCGCTGACGACGATCGACCGGATCGTGTTCCCGTCGTACGACTCGCTGACCGCGCTGGCGGTCGCGGCGGGCGCCACCACCCGGATCGGGCTGACCACCAACATCCTGCTCGCCCCGGTGTACCCGCCGGTGCTGCTGGCGAAGACGGCGGCCAGCCTGGACCAGCTCTCCGGCGGCCGGTTGACGCTGGGCCTCGCGGTCGGCGGGCGGCCGGACGACTTCGCCGCGGTCGGCCGCGACCCGGGTACCCGGGGGCGCGACTTCGACGCCGCGCTGGACCTGATGCACCGCGCGTGGCGCGGCGAGCCGGTCGTCGGCGGCGAGGAGGCCGTGTGTCCCACGCCGGTCAACGAGGCGCGGGTGCCGATCCTCGTCGGCGGCACCAGCGACGCGGCCGTCCGGCGGGTCGTGGAGTGGGGCGCGGGGTGGACCGCCGGTGGCGGCAGCGCCGAGCAGATGGCGCCGATGGTGGAGCGGATCCGTACCGCGTGGCGCGACGCGGGCCGCGCCGGGGAGCCGCGACTCGCCGCGCTGGCGTACTTCGCGCTCGGCGCGGAGGAGGAGTCGCGGGCGTACCTGCGCCGTTACTACGGCTTCACCGGGCCGTACGCGGAGCAGATCGCGGCGGGCGCGCTGCGTACCGAGGCGGCGGTGGCCGACGCGGTCCGGGCGTTCGCCGACGCCGGGTTCACCGAGCTGTACTTCGACCCCACCACGGCCGGTGTCGAGCAGGTCGACCGGCTCGCCGACGTCGTCTCCCCGTAGCGTGTGCCGCGGGTCATGGCCGTGCCGCGTTGACCTGAAGTCGGCTTCAGGTCCGACGATGACCGGGTGACTGCGACCGAGACGCCGGTACGGCGGACCAGTGCGTTGTGGGCGGCGGACCGCCGGGGACCGACGATCGGGATCGTCCTGCTCGTGACCCTGGCGGCGTTCGAGGACATGGGCGTCAACACGGCCATGCCGCGGATCGTGGCGGAGCTGCGCGGCGGCGCCTGGTACGCGTGGCCGTTCATCGCGTTCCTCGCCGCGAGCGTGGTGGCGTGCGTGCTGTCCGGCCGGGTGTGCGACAGGCGCGGCCCGGTGCCGTCGATGATCGCCGGGCCGGCCGTGTTCACCGTCGGGCTGCTCGTGTCCGGCACGGCGACCTCGATGCCGGTCCTGCTGCTCGGCCGCACGCTGCAGGGCCTCGGCGCCGGTACCCAGGTCGTGGCGGTGACCGTGCTGATCGGCGCGGTGTACCCGGAGCGGGACCGGCCCGCGGCGTACGGGGCGCTGTCGACGGCGTGGGTGCTGCCGGCGCTCGTCGGCCCCGCGGTCGCCGGGATCGTCACCCAGCAGGCGACGTGGAGGCTGGTGTTCCTGGGCCTGGTCCCGCTGGTGCTGCTGGGCCTGGCGATCCTGGTACCGGTACTGCGCCGGCTGCCGCGGCACGACCCGGATCCGACCGCGGCGCCGGTCCGGCGCGGCCTGCCCGTGGCGGCGCTCGGCGCGGCCACGGGGCTGTCGGCGCTGACGTTCGCCGCGCAGCACCCGTCGTGGCCGACGCTGGTGGTCGGCCTCGCCGCCGTGGCCGTTCTCGTACCGTCGGCGCGGGTACTGCTGCCGGTGGGGACGTTCCGGGCGCGGCCCGGGCTGCCCATGTCGGTGCTGTCGCGTGGGCTGCTGTCCGGCGCGTACTTCGCGGTCCTGGCGTACGTGCCGCTGACCCTGACGGCGGTGCACCACTACCGGCCGGCGACCGCCGGGCTGCCGCTGACGGTCGGCGCGCTCGGCTGGTGTCTGGCCGCGGGCTGGCAGGGCCGGCGCGGCGACCTGCCGCGGATCACGTTGCTGCGTACCGGGTTCGTGCTGCTCGCGATCGGGCTCGCCGGCATCGCCCTGATCGCCCCGCCCGGCGGGCCGGCCTGGGCGGCGCTGATCGTCCTGCCGATCGCCGGTGCCGGGATGGGCCTGGGCGTGTCGGCGGCCAGCGTGCTGACGCTCGACGCGTCGAGCGTCGCGGACCGCGGCTTCAACTCCTCGGCGATGCAGATCTCCGACCTGCTCGGCCAGGTGCTGATGGTCGGCGTCGGCGGCGTGCTGGTCAACCTGCTCGCGTCGACCGCGCACCCGTCCGCGGCGGTACTGCCGCTCGACCTGGTCATGGCGGTACTCGCGCTGTTCGGTGCGGTCCTCACCGGCCGCCGCGCCGCGTGACGCACCGGGGTGCCGCCTACGCGGTGCCGCTGGCGAGCAGGGCGACGTGCGGAAGCGCGAGCCGACCGTCCGGGCCGGTGAACTCGGCGCTCAGCCGGTCGAAGTGCCGTTCGATCTCGGCGACGGTCTCCGGCGGCTGGGTGGCGACGAGGTGGCCGTTGAAGCCGACACCCGACGCCGCGCCGTACCACCACTCCCGCGCGGACGTCCGATGGTCCCAGGTGATGGTCCGGCAGGTGGGCCGGGACAGCCCCGCGACCGCCAGCAGGTCCACGAGTCCCTGCTCGGTACGCGGGAAGTCGGTCTCGGGCGCCTGCACCGGCCGGTGGGCGGGTCGTCGTACGCCGGCGGCCTCCGTCGCCCTGGGCAGCAGGGCCTGCCCGGCCCCGGCCGGCGCGGCCCACACCGTCACCGCGAGCCGGCCGCCCGGCCGGGTCACCCGGCCCAACTCGGCCAGCGCGCGCCGCGGCCAGCCGACGTGGTCCAGCACGAAGTTCGCGGTCACCGCGTCGAAGGCGTCGTCCGCGAACGGAAGTTCGGGCAGCGCGGCGACGCCCACGCCGGCCAGCGGCACGGCCGTCGCGGTGACGCGCACCATGTCCGGCTCGGCATCGACCGCGGTGACCCGGGCCTCCCGCGCGCACGCGGCCGCGGCGACGTTCCCCGACCCGGTACCCACGTCCAGCAGCCGTACGCCGGGACCGGCCGCGACGGCGTCCAGCAGGTCGCCGGTCGGGTACGCGCAGACCGCGGCGAAGGACGCCGCGTAGGCGACCGCCTGCCCGGACCAGATCGAACGCCCCGTCTCGTCGAACTCGGTCCCGACCACGACTACCCCCAGCGCCACGACAGCACGGCCGAGACCAGAGGGTACCGGCGGATGTCGTACCCGGGGCCTAGGGTCCGCGGGCATGGATCTTCAGCTTGCCGGACGGCCGGCGTTGGTGACTGCGAGCAGCGGCGGGATCGGGGCGGCGGTGGCGCGGCGGCTCGCCGCGGAGGGCTGCCCCGTGCTGGTGCACGGCCGGGACCGGGGCCGGGCCGCCGGCGTGGCCGACGAGGTGACCGCCGCCGGTGGTACGGCCGAGGTGGTGCTGGGCGACCTGACGGACCCGGCGCAGGTGGCGGCGGTCGCCGACGCGGCGCGGGCGTACGGGGTGCGGATCCTGGTGAACAACGCGGGGCCGGTCGCGCAGCGGGACTGGCGCGAGGCGGATCCGGCGGCGTGGACCGCGACGTTCGAGGGGAACGTGGTGAGCGCGGTGCGCCTGATCCAGGCCCTGGTCCCGGCGATGCGCGACGACGGCTGGGGCCGGGTGGTGAACCTGGGCAGCCGCGCCGCCACGACCCCGCAGCCCAACCTGGTCGACTACTCGGCGGCGAAGGCGGCGGTGGTCAACCTGACGACCAGCCTGGCGAAGGACCTGGCCGGCACCGGCGTCACCGCCAACACGGTGAGTCCCGGCGTGATCGTCACCGAGGGCATGCGCGCGATGTTCCTCGCCGACGCGCCCGAGGCCACCTGGGCCGAGCTGGAGCCGCGGCTGGCCCGGGAGTACGCGCCGAACCCGGCCGGCCGGCTCGGCACCCCGGACGACGTCGCGGCGGCGGTCGCGTTCCTGGCCAGCCCACTCGCCGGGTACGTCACGGGCATCGACCTGCGGGTCGACGGCGGCATCACGGGCGTGCCGTGAGCGGCCCGGTCAGGTCGGCGCGAGCTCCGTGTCGACCTCGATGGTCACGTCGTCGGCCAGCTTCAGCGCGCCGAGGAACGCGGTGTACGGCTTGATCCGCCACCGGGTCTGCGTGACCGTGCCGCTGACACGGGCGTGCCCGTCGTCGCCGAGCGTGCCGTGCAGCGTGACCGGCTGCGTGGTGCCCGCGATGCTCAGCTCGCCGTCCAGGTCGAAGCCGCTGTCGTCGCCACGTACCCCGGTGGAGCGGAACGTGATCGCCGGGTGCCGGCCGGCGTCGAGCAGCTTGCGGATCGTGCCGGCGATCTCGTGCCGGTCGTGGTCGGTGAGCGGCTTGATCCCGCCGGTGCCCTCCAGCACGGCCAGCGACGTCACGTCGATCTCCGCCTCGACCTCGTAGCCGCTGCCGACCCGGGCGCTGCCCGACCAGCGCTGCGCCGCGATCAGCAGGTCGTGCCCGGCGCGCCGGCCGAGCCCCGTCCGGGAGGTACGCAGGCGCAGAAAGCCCTGCTCGACGCCGAACCGGTAGGTGCCCGCGGACAGCTCCATCGCCGCCTCCTCGCTCCCCTCATACATACTCCGGCGGAGGCGGCGTCCGGGGCCGCATCGCGGTATGCCCGACCCGCACCGTCAAAGCCCGAAACGCGCCCGCTGCCCGTCCGGTACCAGATCGAGGTAGTCCGGGTGCCGGGTCATCCAGCCGCGGATGAACGGGCAGTACGGCAGGACCGCCTGGTGCGCCTCGCGCGCCGCGTCGAGCGCGTGCCGGGCCAGCAGGCTCCCCAGCCCCCTCCCCTCGTACGCCGGGTCGATCTCGGTGTGCAGGAACGCGATCTCGTCGGCGAACCGGTGGTACTCGACGAAGCCGGCCGGCGCGCCGTCGACGCTGATCTCGTACCGGGTGGCGGCGGGGTCGTCGACGACGGTGGTGGCCATCAGCGGGTCCTTCCGCGGGGCTTGAGCGGGGTGGCGGGCAGGGCGGGCGCGGCGAGCCGTTCGCCGTGGTAGCCGTGCACGGTGCCGAACCGGGAGCCGGTGGCCCAGTCGGCCCGCGCCGCACCGATCTCGTCGGAGCTGCGGGCCACGAAGTTCCACCACATCACGATCTTCTCGGCGAACGGCTCGCCGCCGAGCAGCAGCAGCCGTGCCGCCCCGTCGGTACGGACCGCCAGCTCGGTGCGGCCGGTACCGAGGTACATGAGGGCGCCGGGGGCGAGCGGCGCGCCGTCGACCTCGGCGGCGCCGGACGCGGACAGCACCGCGTACTCGAAGTCGGGTTCGGTGGGCAGCCGGACCGTGGCGCGGGCGTCGAGCGCGAGGTCCGCCCCGACGATCGGGCTGTACGTGGTGCCCGGCGAGGTGGCGCCGGCCAGCGTGCCGAGCAGCACGGTCGCGGTCATCCCCCGCTCGGTCAGCACCGGCGGCGTCGCGTGGTGTTCGAACGCGGGCCGGACGTGCCGGTGCGCGTCGGGCAGCGCCACCCACAGCTGCGTACCGTGCAGCAGCGCCGGGTGCACCGGCGGCGACTCCTCGGAGTGCGCGATCGCCGCGCCGGCCGTCATCAGACCCAGCTGACCGGGCCGGATCGTGGCCCGTGAGCCGAGGCTGTCGCGGTGCAGGACCTCGCCGTCGAGCAGCCAGCTCACCGTCTGCAGCCCGGTGTGCGGGTGCGGCGGCACCTGCATCCCGGACCCGGCCGAGATGTCGTCCGGGCCGTAGTGGTCGAGGAAGCACCAGGCGCCGACCAGCCGACGGCCCAGCGTCGGCAGCAGCCGGCGTACCACGGTGCTCTCGCCCAGCAGGACCTCGCGCCCGGGCAGCGTCTCGTGCACCGGCTCCGCCGGTACGCCCCGGCGACCGCCGCACTCCACCACGTCCGGCCTGGTGTCCAGGTTGCTCATGCCGGCTCCTCGCTCCGCTCGGAGCCGCCATGAGGCACAGCCGCACCGAGCTGATGATTCACTCGCTCACGCTCGCTCATGCCGGCTCCTCGCTCCACTCCGACGTCCGCGTCCTCGGGGTGTACCCGCTCTCGCGGCGATCGTACGGCGGGAACGGGGGCCGGCTTCGCCGAACGGGACGCGCGCGTCCCGCGCCGGTGGCACCCTGGTCGGGACGGGCGACCGCACCGGAGGGGAACGATCATGGCGGAGCGCACCACGTACGCCGACGGCGAGCCCTGCTGGTCGGACATCTCGGTGACCGACCCGCAGGCCGCGCAGGGGTTCTACGGACCGCTGTTCGGCTGGACGTTCGCCGACCAGGGCGAGGAGTTCGGCCACTACACGATGTGCCTGCTGGCGGGTGCGCCGGTCGCGGCGCTGTCCCCGCCGCCGCCGGGCGGTGAGTCCGCCCCGCCGGCCTGGAGCGTGTACCTGTCCGCCGGCGACGTGGATGCCGCGGTCGCCGCGGCGGAGCAGGCCGGCGGACGCGCGCTCTTCCCACCGATGGACATTCCCGGCTCGGGGCGCATGGCGTACCTGCTGGATCCGACGGGCGCCGGGGTGGGTTTCTGGCAGGCCGCCGGGTTCACCGGGGCGGGCCGGCGCGACGAGCCGGGCTCGGTGGGCTGGTGCGAGCTGATCACGCCGGACGGCGACGCCGCCGACCGCTTCTACCAGGCGGTCTTCGGCTACCAGTCGCAGTCGAAGCTGCCGGACGCCACGATGGACTACTCGGTGTGGCACACCGACGGCCGGGACGTGTGCGGTCGGCTCGCCACCGCCGACGACCCGCCGCCGCGCTGGCTGACGTACTTCTCGGTGGCCGACCCGGACCAGGCGTCGGCGAAGGCGACGGAGCTCGGCGGCCAGGTGCTGCGCGAGCCGTGGGACACGCCGTACGGGCGGATGTCGCTGATCGCCGACCCGGTCGGAGCGCGCTTCGTCGTGGCCGGCCCTGCTCCGGAGGGCTGAGCTCCCGCCGTCGCGCCCGCGTGGCCTTGCGTAGGCTGGCGGGCGTGGCGGAGGTGGACAACGGCCGGGTCGCTCCCCTGGAGCGGCGGGAGCGGATCCGTCGGCAGATCCTGGCCGACGGATTCGCCCGGGTGGACGAGCTGGCGAGGGCGTACGGCGTCAGCGTGATGACCGTGCACCGGGACCTCGACGCGCTGGTCACCGAGGGCTGGCTGATCAAGCTGCGCGGCGGCGCGACTGCGAACCCGTCGGCGCTGCTGACGGCGAGCGTGCCGGACCGTACGAAGGCGATGCGGCGGGAGAAGGCGGCGATCGCGGCGGCCGCCGCGGCCGAGATCCACCAGGGCCAGACCGTCTTCCTCGACGACAGTACGACCGCGATGGCGCTGGTCCCGCACCTGATCGAGCGCGCGCCGCTGACCGTGGCGACGAACTTCCTGCCGGTCGTGGCGCAGCTCGGCGAGGTGTCGAGCGTGGACCTGATCGTGCTCGGCGGGCAGTACCAGCGGATCCAGGACGGCTGCTACGGCGTGCAGACGATCGACGCGATCCGGACGCTGCACGCCGACGTGCTGTTCATGTCGACCACCGCGGTCCTCGACGGCGCCTGCTACCACCGCTCGGAGGCGACGCTCATGGTGCGCCGGTCGATGATCGAGTACGCCGCGCGTACGGTGCTGATGATCGACCACGCGAAGTTCGGCCGGCCCGCGCCGCACCTGCTGGGCCGGTTGGACGACTTCGACCTGCTCGTCACCGACGCGGGCCTGGACGCCGACGACGAGGCCGACGTACGCCAGCACGACATCGAGCTGGTCGTCGCCGACCCGTCCTGACGCTCAGCGGATCCGCTCCCCCGACGCCTGGTCGAACAGGTAGACCCGCTCGGCGGGTGCCGTGATCCGCACCGTCTCCCCGGTACGCCAGGCGGCGTCCGGCTCGGTCTGCGCCACCAGCGGCGCGGCGACCCCGTCCGCGGCGAGCGTACCGATGCCGTACTCCAGCAGGTTCTCGAAGACCCGGACGGTGCCGGCGATCCCGGTGTCGCCGGCCGCCGGGACGCAGTCCTGCGGGCGTACCCCGACGGTGACGGTGGCGCCGTCGCCTGCCTCGCGCGCCGCGGTGGCGAGGGTGCCGGCGGCGCCGAGGTGCACGACCGTACCGTCGGAGCGGCGCTCGACGACGCCGTCGACCAGGTTCATCGGCGGCTCGCCCACGAAGTCGGCGACGAACAGGTTCGCCGGGTCGTCGTAGATCTCGTCCGGGGTGCCGAACTGCTGGATGACGCCGGCGTCCATGACCGCCATCCGGTCGGCCAGGCTCAGCGCCTCCACCTGGTCGTGCGTGACGACGATCGTGGTGTAGCCGAACTCGCGTTGGAGCGTACGCAGCTCGCGGCGGACCCGCTGCCGGGCGGACGCGTCGAGGTGCGACAGCGGCTCGTCGAGCAGCAGAACGGGTGGCTTGCGGATCAGCGCCCGGGCGAGCGCGACCCGCTGCTTCTGCCCGGACGACAGCCCGGACGGCCGCATCGGCAGCAGCTCGGTCATGTCCAGCCGCGCGGCGAGCGTGTCGACCTGCCCGTCGGCGTCGCGTACCTTGCGCGCCTTCAGCCCGTACGCGAGGTTCTCCCGGACGGTCAGCGGCGGGTAGAGCGCGTAGCTCTCGAAGCCGACACCCAGGTTCCGCTTGCCCGGCGGCAGGTCCGGCACCGACCGCCCGCCGATGCGGATGTCGCCGGACGTCACGGTCTCCAGGCCGGCGATCATCCGCAGCGTGGTCGTCTTGCCGCAGCCCGACGGGCCGAGCAGCGCCACCAGCTCCCCGGCGGCGACGGACAGGTCGATCCCGCGTACCGCCTCGAACGGCTCCCTCCCGCGCGTGCGGTACGTCTTGCGCAGCCCGTCCAGCTCCAGCGTCTCAGGCATCGTGGTCCTCCTTGCCCGCAACGGATCCCCACCGGCGGTCGCCGACGAACACGTGCACCTCGCCCGGCGGTACGGACAGCGTCACGGTGCTGCCCTCGGCCGGCGCGTCGACGCTCGCGACCACCGCCACGAGGTCGGTGTCTCCACTGTGGACGGTCAGCTCGACCAGCCGGCCGAGCCGCTCCGCGAGGCGTACCGTGCCGCGGACGCGCAGCGCGCCGTCGGTCTCGCCGAGTACCAGCGCCCGCGGCCGGACGCCGAGCAGCACCGGCCCCCGGTCCAGGCCGGCCGGCGCGGCGGCGTCGAGGGTGCCGTCCGCGGTGCGGATCCGTCCACCGTCGACGGTCGCGGCGAGCAGCGTCATCTCCGGCTGGCCGAACGCGCGCGCCACGAACGTGTCGACCGGCCGGGACCAGATCTCCGCCGCCGTACCGACCTGCACGACGCGGCCCTCGCGCAGCACCGCGACCCGGTCGCCGAGCGCCAGGGCCTCCTGGTAGTCGTGCGTGACGTACAGGGTGGTGGTCGACGACATCGCGCCGAGCTGCTTGAGCTCCGCGCGCATCGCCGCGCGCAGCTTGGCGTCCAGGTGCGACAGCGGCTCGTCCAGCAGGTACGCACCGGCCGGCCGGACCAGCACCCGGCCCAGCGCGACCCGCTGGCGCTGCCCGTTCGATAGCTCCCGGGGGAAGCGTTCCAACAGGTGCCCGATGCCGAGCGTGTCGGTCACCTCGGTGATCCGCGTCCGCTGCTGCTCCGGCGTGTACCGCCCCGTGCGGCCGGACCGCAGCGGCGAGGCCAGGTTGTCGTACACGGTCTTCTGCGGGTAGAGCGCGTAGCTCTCGAACGCCATCGCCACGTCGCGCCGGTACGGCTCGACCGCGGTCATGTCCGTCCCTCCGATGTGGACGGAGCCGGCGTCGATCGGTTCGAGCCCGGCGACCGACTTCAGCGTCGTCGTCTTGCCCGCGCCGGATGGCCCGAGGATGACGAAGAACTCACCGTCCGCAATGGACAGTGAGATCTCGCTCAGCGCCCGCGTCCGCCCGTACGACTTGCTCACGGTGTCCAGGGTGAGGCTCGCCATCACGACTTCACCGCCCCGAAGGAGAGTCCGCGGACCAGGTAGCGCTGGATGCACAGCGCAAGCACCAGCGGTGGCAGCACGCCGAGCAGCGCCGCCGCCGCCGTCAGGTTGTAGTACGCCTGGCCGCCGCCGCCGAGGAACTTCGTCACCGCGACGGTGACCGTGGTGGCGTTCGAGTCGGTCAGGATCAGCGGGAAGATGTAGTTGTTCCAGGCGAAGATGAACGCCAGCAGCGCCGCCGCCGCGATCCCGGGGCGTACCAACGGAAGCGCGACGGTGAAGAACGCGCGCACCCGGGTGTAGCCGTCGAGCAGCGCGGCCTGCTCCAGCTCCGGCGACAGGTCCTGGAAGTACGAGCGGAGGATCCACACCACGAGCGGCATCGTCACCAGTTGCAGCACCCAGATCAGCCCGACGGTCGAGTCGAACAGGTGCAGGTAGTGGTAGATGACGAACAGCGGCACGATGACCATCAGCTCCGGCGCGAACCGGAACGACAGCATCTGGAACATCAGCGAGTCGGATCCCCGGTACTTCCACCGCCCCGCCGCGTACGCCGCGGGGATGCCGACGACCAGCGACACGGCCGTCGCGCCGGCGCAGGCCAGCACGCTCGTCAGTACCGCCGACTTGAAGTCGACGCTGGTGAGCTGCTCGCCCTTGCCGCCGAGCACCGTCAGGTAGTTGGTCCACGTCGGCGTGAACCCGAAGTACGTGGAGGTCTGCTGCACGTTGTTCTTCAGCGACAGCAGGAACATCCACACGATCGGGAACAACGCGAACACGAACCACAGCACGGTCACCGTGTCGGCGGCGATCCCCCCTGCGCTGACCCGCTTCTGGCCGGGCGCGAGGACACGTCGTGCCATCATCCCTCCGTTCCGGCGGCGCGCTTCTGCGCCTTGGTCAGCACGCCCACGAGGAACCGGGCGGCGATGAACACCAGCACCCACAGCAGGAACATGTACGTGCTGCCGCGCGAGTAGTCGAAGTGGATGATCGAGTCCTCGAACGCGTTGATCTGCAACGTGGTCGTCACCGTGCCGGGCCCGCCCGCGGTCAGCGCGTAGATGATGTCGAAGACCTTCAGGCAGTCCATCAGCCGGAAGATGACCGCGACCAGGATGTACGGATACATCATCGGCAGCATCAGCCGGCGGAACATGTACCACCAGCTCGCACCGTCCACATCGGACGCCTCGAACGGTTCGCGTGGCAGCGAACGGATCCCGGCCAGCACGAGCACCGCCACGAACGGTGTGTACACCCAGACGTCGACCAGGATCGCCGAGAACAGCGCGTGGTCCTTGCTCAGCCAGTTGAACGTGTGGCCGAGCCCGAGAACGTGGTTGAGGATGCCGAAGTTCGTGTCGAACATCAGCTTCCACATCGTCGCCGCGATCACCGGGGCGACCATCAGCGGCAGGATGAGTACCTTCTCCAGCACCCGGCCGATCAGCGTGGACCGGTTGAGCAGCAACGCGACCCCGACGCCGAGAACGGTCTCCACCACGGTCGCGATCAACGCGTACTCGACGGTCACGCCGACGCTGCGCCACAGCCCCGGATCGCCCAGTACGTCGGCGAAGTTGGCGAACCACACCGACTTGACGTGCGTGTTGCCGGCCGAGTAGTCCAGCAGCGAGTACCACGCGCCGGACAGGAACGGGTAGAGGATGCCGACCACGACGGCGAGCGCCGGGATCGACAGCAGGTACGGTCGCAGGCCGCGGCGCCACGCGGGGACGCTGGGCGGCGCGGCGGTCTCGTCAGCGCTCATCACGTCCCCACCTCAGCCCTTGACGGCCTTCGTCGCGGACGCGGCCACCTTGTCCAGGGTGGACTTCGCGTCGGCGCCGGAGTAGATCTGCTGGAGGCCGACGGCCCAGCTCTCCGCCACGTCGAAGAACTGCTTCTCCGGCGTGAACTGGATCTTCGTCGAGCCGATCACCTTCTCGAACGTCTCCAGGTATCCGGGGAAGCCGCCGAGCGTCTGCTTGAACGAGCCGTCGAACACGGACTTGCGGGTCGGGTCGGCGAACGCGCCCTGCTTGACCGCCTTCGCCATCGCCTCCTTGCCGGTCGCCCACTGGATGAACAGCCACGCGGCGAGCTTGTGCTTGGACGCGGAGTTCATCGCGAGCGACCAGGTCCACAGGTTCGTGTCGTAGCTGCCGTCCTTGCCGGCCGGCCCCGGATGCCAGCCGAGGTGCCCGGCCTCCTTGCTCGCCCCCGGCTTGTTCTTCGGGTACGTCGCGGAGTCCGCGTCGTACACCATGGCCGCGACGCCGTTGCCGAGGTCTGTGGTGCACTGCGGATAGTCGTACGTCGGCCACGCGCTCGGCCCGGACGCCTTCGCCAGCTCCGCCCACTTCGTCGTGAAGTCGACCGCGGCGGGCGAGTTCATCGCGGCGGTCAACCGTCCGTTGTGGACGGTGAAGTCCCTGCCGCCCTCCCGGGTGAACTGCGTCATGAAGCCGGGATGCACGGTGGCCCACGACTTCGAGCCGCGGAAGGCGATGCCGTACCGGTTGTTCTTCCGGTCGGTCAGGTCGTGCGCCAGCCCGATCAGGTCGTCGAACGTCTCCGCCGGCTTGATCTTCCGCTGGTCGAACAGCGTCTTGTTGTACGCGATGACGTTCGTCTCGAAGCCCCACGGGATCGCCCACTGCCCACCGAACCCCAGCGGCGAGCCGGTCTTGAAGTCCCACCGGGTCGACGTGCGCAGCCCCTCGTAGATGTCCTCGAAGTCGTACTCGGCGCTGGTCGCCGACGAGTTCTGCACCCAGGGGTACAGGTCCTCCATCCAGCCGGGCGGGCCGTACTGCCAGATGAAGTACGCGCCGGTCATGAACACGTCGTGGGTACCGGCGCCGCCGGCCAGTTCGGTGTTGAGCTTGGTGAAGTAGTCGGCCTCGGCCACCAGCTCCGGCACCACGGTGATGCCGGTCAGCTCGGTGAACTCCTTCAGCAGCGGCGCGAAGCTCTGCTGGTACGGGTGCGGTGTCTGGAGGATGCGGATCGTGGTGCCCTTGGCGCGCTTCCAGTCGAACGCGCCGGTGACCTCGTTCGCCGCGCTGCCGGCGCCGGTACCGGCGCTGCCGGCGCTCTCCACGACGCAGCCGGCGAGGGCCGGCGCGGCCGCCGCCGCCACACCCGCGGCGCCCAGGCCGCGGAGCAGCGAACGCCGGCTGATGCCAGGCGGGGGTGGTGCCATCAGGTCCTCCTGGTGGTGGGTGGGGCGATCGGCACGTTCCAACTCTCGATGGCGGCACTGTCGGCGCCGTCCGCGGACACCGCGATCGTGCTCAGCGCGCCGTTGTCCAGCCGCGGGAACACGTCGCGGTACCGCCCGGCGGGCAGGCCGACGAGCGCGCACAGCGCCAGGCGCAGCAGCGTGTTGTGCGCGACGACGAGGACCCGCGCGCCGGGGTGCTCGGCGGCGATGGCGCGCAGCGCGGCGGCACCGCGGCGGGCCGCGGCGTCGGGCGGCTCGGAACCCGGGAACGGGTGCGCGGCCGGGTCCGCGCGGAACCCGGCGACCACGGCCGGGTCCAGCTCGGCCAGCGTGCGGCCCTCCGCCACGCCGAAGTCCACCTCGCGCAGGTCCGGCGCGGTGTGTACGGGCAGGCCGGTGGCGTCGGCGGCCGGCGCGATCGTCTCGGCGGCCCGGCGTACCGGTGAGGCGTAGAGCGCGTCGGGGCGGTGCCGGCGGCTCCACTCCCCCAGCGCGGCGGCCTGTTCGCGGCCGGTGTCGGTCAGGTCGACGTCGCTGACCCCCGCGTACCGGTTCTCGCGGTGCCAGGTGGTCTGGCCGTGTCGCGACAGGATCAGACGGGTGCGCACGGCGCTCCTTCGTGACGATCGGATGACGCGTGGGTTGCCGGGGTGGTGCGCCGTCGAATCTCACACGGCCGATGTGATGTTGTCCAGACCCAAGCCGGAAGATCTTGACATTCCGCGCGGACCGTTGCCGCGGGGTGCCGCCGGATCACCGTTCGTGCGGCCCCTTGAGCTGCGGGGCGACCCGGGTTACCGTGCCTGAGAAATCGCACATGATCGGCGAGAACTTTGAGCGTCCCGCCGGCCGAAGCGTTCGGAACCGCGGCGGTCGTGGCCCGTGCCGGGAGACGATCGGCCGGTCCGGGCACCACGATCCGCGGAGGAGCCGGTGACCGCACCGCACGTCCTGCCCGACCCGTCGGCGCTGTCACCGGCGCAGCGGGCCGGGGCGCTCGCGGACGCCACGGCCGACACGTACGACCTGGTGGTGATCGGCGCCGGCGCGACCGGCGCCGGTACCGCCCTGGACGCGGCGTCGCGCGGCCTGTCCGTGGTGCTCGTCGAGGCCGGCGACCTGGCGGACGGCACGTCGTCACGGTCCGGCAAGACGTTCCACGGCGGGCTGCGATACCTGGAGCAGCTGAACGTCAAGCTGGTCAACCAGGCGCTGCACGAGCGGGACCTGATGGTCAACAAGCTGTGCGGCTACCTGGCGAAGCCCGAGCCGTTCCTGTACCCGCTGACCCGGGCGTACGAGCGGCCGTACATCGGCGCCGGCGTCGCGCTGTACGACGCGATGACGGTGTCCCGCACCGGGATCCCGCACCACCGGCACTACTCCCGCCGCGGCGTGCTGCGCGTCGCGCCGGCGCTCGACCCGCGCCGGGTCCGCGGCGGCATCCAGTACCACGACGTACGGGTCGACGACGCGCGGCACACCATGGTGCTGGCGCGCACGGCGGCGTCGCTGGGCGTACGGGTGCTCACGCGTGCGCCGGTGGTCGAGGTGCTGCGGGACGGCGAGCGGGTGTCCGGGGTGGTCGTCGCCGACGCGGCAACCGGGGTACGCCACCGGATCGCGGCGCGCGCCGTGGTCAACGCGGCCGGCGTGTGGTCCGCGGAGATCCAGCGGCTGGCGGGCGCCGAGACGTTCCGGATCGCGCCGGCCAAGGGCGTCCACGTGGTGCTGGCGCCGGACGCGATCGACTCCACCACCGGCATCTTCGCCCGGGCCGAGGACTCGGTGATCATAGCCCGGAAGTGGTTCGACCGCTGGATGCTCGGCACCACCGACACCCCGTACACCGGGGACCTGGCCACCCCGCGCGCCGAGCCGGCCGAGATCGACTACCTGCTCCGCAACATCAACCGGTACCTGGCGCGGCCGGTGACGCGCGAGCACATCGTCGGTACGTTCGCCGGGCTGCGCCCGCTGCTCGCGCCGGCCGGCGACGCGGACACCACCTCGGCGCTGTCCCGGGACCACGCGGTGATCACCGGCCCGCCCGGCATGGTCACGATCGTCGGCGGCAAGTACACGACCTACCGGGCGATGGCGGCGGACGCCGTCGACGCGGTCGGCGCGGAGCTCGGCGAGCCGCTGCCGCGCTCCGAGACGGCCGACCTGCCGCTCGTCGGTACGCCCGGCTGGCGGTCCGCGCTGCACCGGGCCGATCACCTCGCCGCCGCGTACGGGCTGGCGGCCGGCGACGTGACCCGGCTGGCCGGGCGGTACGGCGCGCTCACCGAGCAGGTGCTCGCCGCCGACCCGCACCTCGCCCGGGTGGTGCCCGGCACCGGCGGCCACCTCGCCGCCGAGTTCGCCTACGCGGTGACGCACGAGGGCGCGACGACGCTGACCGACCTGCTCTGGCACCGTACGCACGTGTCGTTCGAGACGCCGGACGGCGGTGCCACGGCCGCACCCGCGGTCGCCGCGCTCGTCGCGCCGCTGCTCGGCTGGACCGACGCCGACACCGAGGCACAGGTCGCCGCCTACCGCGCCTGGGTCACCGCGGAACGCGCCGCCCTCACCGCGGGCTGAGCCGGCCGGTCAGCCCAGCCAGGTCGTGACCATCGTGCCGTGCGCGTGGATGCACGTCATGTCCAGCCGGTCCGGGCCGACGCTGACGAAGCCGTGCGGCTCGTCCGGCTCGGCCACCACGATGTCACCCGGTCCCGCCTCGACGGTCTCGTCGCCCACGGTGAACCGGGCCGAGCCGGACCGCACCACGAAGACCTCGCCGTACGGATGGGTGTGCGGCTTCGGCCCGTGCCCCGCCTCCGTGTCCAGCAGGAAGAACGACACGTCCGCGCCGTACTCCCCGCCCTCGAAGGTGAGCGTGCCGCCGGGGCTGCGCTCGATCTGGCCGGCCCGGAACACGTGCGCCACCGCCACCACCCCGTCAGGATCCGATCCCGTCACCGTACCCGGGGTGGTGTCCGGCGGTCCTCACATCGGCAGCGGATCCTGGCCGAGGAACCGCGTGCCGTTCGCGATCGAGGTACGCAGCGCCGCGAAGCCGTAGCCGCACATCGCGTCCTCGTACCCGGCGATCGCGTCGACGAGCGGACGGCCGCCGGCCGCGCCGACGAGCGCGTCGGCCAGCAGGTCCGCGTCGCGCAGCGCGGTGTTGGCGCCGACGCCGCCCGCCGGGCTCATCGCGTGGATCGCGTCGCCGAGCAGCGTCACCGGGCTCGCCGGCCACGGCCCGACCGGGACCGCGGTGCGCAGCGGGAGCGGGATGATCGTGGCCGCGTCCCACCGCTCGACGATCCGGCGTACGTCCCGGTGCCAGTCGGTGATCCGGGCGAGCACCAGGTCGCGCAGGTCGTCGCCGGGCATCGCGCGCAGCTCCGGGTACGCCGGCAGGCTCGCCGACCGGGCGGTGAACGAGCAGGTCATGTAGTCGGCGCTGGGCGTCAGGCGTACGCCGGGTGCCAGCCGGGCGGCGGCCGGCCCGGGCGCCTCGCGGTACCGGACCGGGGCGACGCCGACGACGTCGTGGCCGGGGCCGATCATCATCGTGAAGATCGTGTCCATGTCCTCGGCGAACAGCCCGCGCGTGTCGGCGGTGAGTGTGATCCGGCCGTAGAACTGGACCAGGCCGGTGTCGTGGATCCGGGCGTGCGGCAGGAGCTGCCGGCGTACCGCGGAGTTGACGCCGTCGGCGCCGACGAGCACGTCGCCGACCTCCCGGCCGCCGTCGGCGAACCGCGCCACGACCCGGCCGTCGGCGCGCGTCTCGTGGCCGACCAGCTCCCGGCCGAACGTGACGACGTCGGCCAGCCCGGCGTACAGGATCTCCCGCAGGGTCAGCCGGTTCACGGCGCGGTGCGGCGCGTCCTCGGCGGTGAACGAGGCGAGCCGGTTCATCCGGTGGTCGTGCACGACGGTCATCGGCCGCGGCGTACCGGACGTCGCGTCGAGCAGCTCGCCCAGCGGCTCCGGCAGTGCCCGGTGCAGCGCGCCGATGCCGTGCGGATCCAGGTGCAGCCGGTACCCCTGCGGCCGGGAGTCGAGCGCGGAGTCCCGCTCCACGACCGACACGCCGACGCCGGCGGCGCGCAGGCGGTGGGCCAGGCACAGCCCGCCCAGACCGGCGCCAGACACGATGACATGACGTACGGACATGACGTCCCCTTTCCTTGTGCCACTACGGAAAGGGACGCACAGGTCACACCGGGAGTGTGGTGTTCAGCGCGGTCGGCCGTCCGGACTAACCCATACCGGACCGTGTCTTCGCGCGTCCTTCAGCGCCGACCAGCATAGCAACGTCAGCGGCGCCAGAGGGTACGGGCGGCGGACTGGTGGGCGAGGTAGCGCTGGTACGCCTGCTCGTAGTAGCGGGCGGCGGCCGGGTCGGGATCGACGACGCGGGCCGGCGCGGTCCAGGCGTCGGGGTCGAGTGCGGCACCGGTCGCGGCGAGACCGGACAGGACCGCGCCGCGCGCGCCGACCTCGGCCCCGGCCAGCTCCAGCGGCCGGGCCAGCACGGACGCGAAGATCTCCAGCCACGGCAGCGACCGGGTACCGCCGCCGCAGACGACGAGCCGGCCGTCGAGCCCGGCGGCCTCCAGGCACTGCCGGGCCGCGAACGCCAGCGCCTCGCACAGCGCCCGGACCAGGTCCTCGCGCGTGGTGGTGAGGCTGATGCCGGCGAACTGGCCGCGGGCCGCCGGGTCGACGAACGGCGCCCGCTCCCCGGACGGCGCCAGGTACGGCAGCATCTCGACGCCGTGTGCGCCGGGCGGGGTGGCGCGCAGCACGCCGTCCAGGTCGGCGTGGGCGAGGCCGACCAGCGACAGGGTCCAGTCCAGTGAGGCGGTGCCGACCATCGCGGGCATCGCCCGCAGCCACCGCCCCGGTACGCCGGTGGCGAGGTGCATGCCGGCCGGCGTACCGGTGGTGTCGACGGTGTCGGTGAGGACCTGGCAGGCGAGCGTCGTGCCGAGGGTGAGCAGCCCGTCGCCGACGTCCCGTACGCCGCCGCCGGTCGCGCAGGCCGGCAGGTCGAACGGCCCGTCGGCGACGGCGATCCCCGCCGGCAGCCCGGTGTCGGCGGCGCCGGCCGCATGCACCGTACCGAGCGGCAGCGGCGCGACGACCGGCGCGAGCAGCCCGGCGCGGTGCCCGAGACCGCACAGCTCCAGCGCCTCGGCGGCGTACCCGCCCGCGTGGTCACCGAACGGCAGCGAGGCGTCCGACGCGTCGGTCGCGCGGACCCCGGTGAGCCGCTGGAACACCATGTCCTTGCAGTACGCGGCGGTCGCCGCCCGGTCGAGGCTGGCCGGCTCGTGCTCGTCCAGCCAGTACAGCAGCGGCGCCTGGGCGCCGGGGAACAGCGTGTTGCCGTTGACCCGGAACAGCGCCTCGGCGATGCCCGCCCGGTCCCAGTCGGCGAGGATGCCCGCGGCGCGCGCGTCCAGCCAGGAGATCGCCGGACGCACCGAACGGCCGTACGGGTCGGTGAGCCAGCAGCCGTCGCCCTGCCCGGTCACCGCGACCAGCGCCACGTCACCCGGGTCCGGGCACACCTCGTACGTCAGGTCGCGGATCGCGGCGACGATCCCGTCAGCGTCCTGCTCGACGTGGCCGGGCGCCGGGTGCCGCAGCGGCAGCGCGCGCGACGCGGTCGCGGCGACGTCACCGCACTCGGTGAACAGGGCGAGTTTCGCGACCGACGTACCGAGGTCGATGCCCAGGTACCGGCCTCCGGTCAGTCGCACCGGCGCCCCTCGTACGCGTCGAGGACGGCGACCTTCTCCGCGGACGCCGACGCCGGGTCGAACTCGTACCCGAGCCACTCGCCGACCAGCCGCCGGGCCAGCTCGACGCCGATGACGCGCTGGCCGAGCGTGAGTACCTGGCAGTTGTTGGACTTCACGCAGCGTTCGACGGAGAAGCTGTCGTGCGCGGTCGTCGCCCGGACACCCGGCACCTTGTTGGCACTGATCGCCATGCCGATGCCGGTACCGCAGACGAGCACGGCGCGGTCGGCCTCGCCGGCCGCGACCTTCCGCGCGGCCGCCAGCCCGATGTGTGGGTACGCGGTGGTCTCGCCCTCGTGCACGCCCAGATCATCCACCACGGCCACGCGCGGGTCGGCGAGCAGGTCGGCCTTGATCCGCTCCTTGTACGCCAGCCCCGCGTCGTCGCAGCCGACCACGATCCGCCAGCCCGGTGCCCCGGTCACGACGGCTCCCCGGCGAACAGGGCGTCGCCGGCGGCGCGCAGGCACGCGGCCATCGACGTGGCACCGGCGTCCGGGGTACCGACGCTGCGGGCGGCGAGCGGACGAGCCCGGCCGACCCGCGGTACCAGCTCGGCGGTGGCGAGGGCGGCCTCGGCGGCGACGCCCGCGGCGGTACGCCAGGCGTCGCCCACGGCCGCCCCGGCGTCCAGCTCGGCGCCGAACGCGTCGGCGAACGGCAGCAGCGCGTCCAGCATCGTCTTGTCGCCGGGCCGGGCGCCGCCGACGTCGGCGAGCTGCGTGGTCGCCGCGCGTACCCCGGCGCGCAGCCGGGCCGGGTCCGGCGCGGCGTCGTCGCCGAGGCTGGCGCCGACCGCGCGCAGCAGCACACCCCACAACATCCCGCTGGTGCCGCCCGCCCGGTCACCGAACGCGATCCCCGCCGCGTCCAGCGTCCCGCCGAGCCCACCGTCGTACGCGTGCGCGGCGGCGGTCGCCGCCCGCAGCCCGCGAACCATCCCGGTGCCGTGGTCGCCGTCGCCGGCCACCGCGTCGATCCGGCCCCACTCGGCGGCCTGCTGTTCGGCGACGGCGAGCATCGCGTCGAGTGCGGCGGCCGCGCGCGCCGCGACGCGTACCGACTCCTGCGCGGCGGCGGGTCGGTCCGGGGTGGCCGGGCCGGTCGTGGTGGGCGCGGCGACCCGCGGCGCGGACAGCGCGGGCAGGTCGGCGACCGAGCCGCGGCGGAACGCCGGGGTGTCGGCCGGCGCGGCCCACAGCTCGTCCAGCTCGTCGTCCAGCCACAGCAGGGTCAGCGACACGCCACCCATGTCCAGGCTCGTGACGAGCTCGCCGACCTCGGGCAGCACGACGGTCAGGCCGGCGTCGGCGAACAGCACCGCGAGGTGCCGCCACAGCACGAACAGCTCCTCGTACTTGGTGCCGCCGAGGCCGTTCAGCAGCACCGCCACCTTCTCGCCGGCGCCGTCGGGGCGTTCGGCGAGCAGCGGGGCGGCGAGCGTCGAGGCCAGCTCGGGCGCCCGCTGCCGGGGTACGGTCTCGATGCCGGGCTCGCCGTGAATGCCGAGGCCCAGCTCCATCTCGTCGGCGCCGACGGTGAACAGCGGCTCGGTCGCGCCCGGCACGGTGCAGCCGGCGAACGCGACGCCGAAGCTGCGGGTCCGGTCGTTCGCCTTGCGCGCCAGGCGTTCCACGGCGTCCAGGTCGTCGCCGCGGTCGGCCGCCGCACCGGCGACCTTGAACACGCAGAAGTCGCCGGCGATGCCCCGGCGCTTCACCGTGTCGGCGGCCGGCGCGGACGCCACGTCGTCGGTGACCAGCACGGTGCGGCAGTCGACCCCGTCGGTACGCAAACGCTGCTGCGCCGCGCCGAAGTTCAGGACGTCGCCGGCGTAGTTGCCGAACGTGAACAGCACCCCGGCGCCGCCCGACAGCGCCCGCCCCGCCCGGTACGCCTGCTCCGCGGACGGCGAGGTGAAGATGTCGCCGACCACCGCCGCGTCGGCCAGCCCGGCGCCCACCGTGCCGCAGAACGCCGGGTAGTGGCCGGAGCCGCCGCCGATGATCACGCTGACCTTCCCGGCGCGCGCCCCGCCGCGCCGCATCACCACCGAGGTATCCGGCACCCGCTCGACGTACCGGGAGTACGCGGCGCAGAAGCCGTCGACCATCTCGTCCGGGAACGCGGCGGGATCGCCGTGGATGTGTGCCACCGGTTCACTCCTCGCAGGCCAAGAGGGACAGGGCGTGGGTACGCGCGTCGGCGTGGTCGGCCGCGACGTGCTCGGCGAGCGCGAGCGCGTCGGCCGCGGGCGGGTACTGCCGGTTCGGGATCGCGATGACGCGCAGGCCGGCCGCGGCGGCGGCGCGGATGCCGTTGCCGGAGTCCTCGAACGCCAGCCCGTCGCCAGGGAAACCGACCCGGCGGACCGCCTCGGCGTACACGTCGGGGGCGGGCTTGCCGCGGGCGACCTCCTCGCTGGAGACGGTCGCCGCGAACAGGTGGTCGAGCCCGTTGCCGGTGAGGATCCGGTCGATGACCGGGCGGGCGGCCGACGAGGCCAACCCGAGCGGTACCACCGCGGCGAGGTCGGTGACCAGCTCGCGGGCGCCGGGCAGCAGCGGGCCGCGGCCGGCGTCGAGGGCGGCCAGCACGTACCCGACGCACTCGGCGCGCACCTCGGCGGCGTCGCGACCGACGCGGGCCGCCAGGTAGCCGGCCCACTCCGGTGCGCTCATGCCCTGCATCGCCCGGGTGTACGCACCGTCCCAGCGGGCGCCAGCGCAGGCGCGCCAGCTCTCCTCCCACAGGTGTTCGGTGTCGGCCAGCACCCCGTCGAGGTCGAGGACCGCCCCGCCGACACCGCCCATTTACCTCACCTCTCATGCGAAACTTCACAAGCCAAGTGAGATCTGATTCTGCGCGAGGCGGCCCGCGCACGCAAGAGCGAGCCCCGCCCCGCACGCGTACCGGGCGGGGCGGGACGCGTGGTCAGCGCGGCAACCGGCCGGGCCTGTCGACGACCGCGCGGTCGGTCACCGCCGACGAGCCGGTGACCGTACCGGGTGGGAACGCGTCGCCGGACGCCACCTGCACGGTGCGTTCGCCGAGGAACCCCAGCGTGCCCCGGTCGAAGATCCATTCGGTCCGGCTGCCGGCCTTCGGGTCGGCCATCGCCACCGCCACCCCGGTACGGCCGGCCGCGTCCGTCGCCGTGCGTACCACGGTCACGCCCGGGATCTTCGCCGCCGCCCGGTACAGCCCCGCCGCGAGCGTCGGCGGTACCAGCGACTCGCGGAGCAGGTCGCCGATCGCCACGAACGCCTCCGCGTCGCGCCCGGGGCCGCTCGGCGTCGCGTCGTAGTCCGCGTGGACCAGCGCGAGCAGGTGGTCCGGATCGGTCGGCAGCGTCCTCAGGTACGCGTACGTCGGCATGTGCACGGTCGGCGTCGGGACCGGGTCCAGCGTCGTGTTCTCGCCGCGCTCGGTGAGCCGCCCCGGGTGCGTGCCGTCGACGGACAGCCAGACCTGCCGCTGGTGTGGCCGGTCGACCTTCGCCTTGCCCCCGCCGCCCTCCGGGTACGACGCGAACGCCACCGTGCTGCGGACGTACACGTACTGGTCGGCGCGGGCGGGCACGGTGTGGCCGGCGGCGGAGGCCAGCGCGACCTTGCCGAGCAGTTGCGGCGCCGTCTCGTCCCCGGTCAGCCCCGGTACGCCGGTGCTCGTCGGGGCGGCGCGGTGGTGCGCCGGGTCGGGCGTACCGGCGGCGGTGTGCCGGCGGGCCGACCGGGCCCGGTTGCGCAGCACGTTCGTCGCGATGCCGTACAGCCAGGGCAGCACGCTGCCGCCGTCCGGGCGTAACCGGCCGCGCAGCCGCCACGCCTCCAGGAACGTCACCGACACGACGTCCTCGGCGCCGGCCCAGTCGCCGGTCACCCGGACCGCGTACCGGTGGACCGCGGACGCGTGCTCATCGAAGACCGCGCCGAACGAGGCACGGTCGCCGGCCCGGATCCGGGCCCGTTGCGACAACTCCACACCTGTACCTGTCCGGACCGGCGGTCGGGTTCCCGCAGGAGATCATGCCCGATCGGCGCCGGTCAGCCGCCGAAGTCCGCGGTGTGGTCGACCACCCAGTCCCGGTACGTGCGCGCCGGCCGGCCCGTCAGCTCCGCCACCGTGCCCAGCACCGGCTCCGGCCGCTCCCGCATCGCGCCCCACGCGTCGAGTACGCCGTCGGCCAGGGACGCGGGCCAGCCCGCGGCGAGCATGTCGCGGTGCGACTCGGCGCGGTCGGTCTCCACGTACCGCAGCGGCCGGCCGAGGACCTCGCCGATCGTGGCGACCTGCTCGGCCTGGCTGACGAGCGCCGGCCCGGTCATCGGGTACCGGGCGCCGTGGTGGCCGTCGCCGGTGAGCGCGCGTACCGCGACGGCGGCCATGTCGGCCTCGTGGATCAGCGGCCGGGACAGGTCCGCGTACGGTCCGCGCACCTCGTCGCCGGCCCGTACCTGGGTCGCCCAGCCCAGGGTGTTCGCGGCGAAACCGCCGGGCCGCAGGTGCGTCCAGGACTCGACGTCGGAGGTCTCGATCAGTTCCTCCAGCCGGCCGTGCATGCCGTTGATGCCGGCGGCGTCGGGGTCCGCGCCGAGCGACGACAGGTACACCACGCGGCGGGCGTGCGCGGCGAGGACGGCGACGGCCTCGTCGGCGCCGGCCGGGTCGCCGAACGGCCACACCAGGAACACCGCACCCACACCGGACAGCACCGACTCCAGGCCCGCCGGGTCCGTCAGGTCGCCGCGTACCGCCGCGACGGTGTCGGGCAGCCGGGCGGTCTCCGGGTCCCGGGTGAGCGCGCGTACCGGCAGGCCCGCCGCGGTCAGCTGGCGTACCACCTGGCCGCCCACGTTGCCGGTCGCTCCGGTGACCAGGATCGGCTCCATCTCGTACTCCTCGGGCTCGTGCGTGTTCGACGACGCCAGGCTAGGAGTTGAAGCGAGGTTGAGGTCAATGCGGCCGAGGCAGTGGCCTACGCCATGAGTGGTGCCGGTAGCCTCGGAGGCGGTGCCGGAGCCCGGCGCCCGGGTGGCGAGGAGGAGCCGGCGTGATCAACACACTGGGCGCGATCGTCGGCGTGCTGATCCTGGTCGGCGCCGTCGGGCTGATCCTGTTCCGCGGACCCACCCACGCCAAGATCAAGAGCAAGCTGTGGAAGCTGATCGGCGTCTCGGTGCTGGTCCTGCTGATCATCGGATACCTGCGCTCGCACGACATCCGCTGACCGCGCGGTCAGCCTGCCCGCCGCAGCGTCAACGCGCCGAACCGGACCACCAGCACCGCCTGCCCGACGATGTAGGTCGCCATCACCACCAGGTCGTGCTGCGGCAGGTGCAGGCCGCCGGCACCCAGCCCGTTGACCACGTCGGAGACGCAGAACAGCAGGCCGCCGAGACCGAGCAGGAGGTCGACGCACGCCGACGTCGTCCCCATCGCGAACAGCACCAGCCCGTACAGTGCCAGCGCGACGAGAAACACCAGCGACACCCGCGGCCGCAGCACCAGCACGAGCACCACCCACGCCACCCCGTACGCGGCGGGGATCCACGCCCGGCGCAGCATCCCGCGCAGCGCACCGAGGCGTACGAAGGTCGCGACGTAGCACAGGTGGGTCACGGCGAACAGGCACATGCCCACGCCGAACCACAACCCGCCGGGGACCAGCAACGCGACGTCGCCCGCGCACGCGAACGCCAGCGACACCACGACCAGCCACACCGACCGCCGCGCACCGACCCGCACCAGCAGGTACCCGGCGAGGATCGGCATCAGCAGCGGCTTCGCCACCCGCTCCAACGCCACGTTCGCCGTGGCGACGGCGACCAGGTCGACCGCGGCACACGCCACGTACGCCGCCAGCAACACCAGCGCCGGAGCGCTCCCCCGTTGCGTCATGGCGACCAGACTAAGACCTGTCGGCCCGCCGTCCACTGTGGTCGGTGCCGGGACGGAACAGGTAGTTGTTCGCGTGCAGGCAGACCACGTCGGTGCGGCGCCAGCCGTCCCGCCACGCGTACATCCGGTACCCGCGCTCCGCCAGCCACGCCACGATGTCCGCCGGGGCGTACGCGTACCGGTCGGTGTGCCGCGCCTCGATCTCGACGAGCAGCGTCGGCCGGAACCGCTCGACGGTACGCTCGCCGCCGCGCAGCACGTGCAGCTCGCCGCCCTCCACGTCGATCTTGACGAAGTCGACCCGGTCCAGGCCCGCACAGAGCCCGTCGAGCGTGCGTACGTCGACGGCGACGTCCTCGTGCCGCGGGTACTCGTCGTTCGAGCCGAGGCCGGTGCTGTGCCAGTCGAGGAAGGACCGGCTCGTCGCGGGGCCGCGCGCGTCGTACGGCACGCGCATCGCGGCGCGGCCCTCGTCCGGGCCGAGCGCCACCGCGTGGTGCCGGACGTTCGGCCGGCGGGCCGCGCCGAGCACCCGGGTCCAGAACGGGTGCGAGAACGTCACCGGCTCGACGCTGTGCACCGCGCCGGTCGGGCCGACCAGGTGCGACAGCGCCTGGCAGTACAGGCCGGCCGCCGACCCGACGTCCACGCACACGTCGCCGGGCCGGACCAGCGCGCCCAGCGTGGTCAGCTCGACGTCCAGCAGCGAGGTACGGCGGGCGACGAGGTTCGCCAGGCCGGCGGTGACACTGGCCCGGGACAGGCGCGGCATGGGCTGCTCCATCGGTTGCGCGGCAACGGATCTGACGCCCACGACGCTAGGTGACCGCCCGCCGCGGGGCATCGGCCCGCGGGCGTAGGCCCGGCGTCGCAGCCGCGCGCCGCGGTGCGTACCGCCGGCGTAGGCCGCGGGTGCCGTGACCCTGCCCCGCGCTACCGCCCGCCGGCCGATGCCCACGGCACCGCACTCCCGGCACCGTGACCCCGGTGCACACCACCCCGCCCCGCACCGACACCGCGAGCCCACCGACGGACGAGCCCGGGGTGACACTGGCGCTGCGGTACGCGGCGAGCCGGGCGGCGCTGCGCGCGAGCGGGTACCCGGACTGGCCCGGGCGGTACCTGCTGTTCGACCCGGCCGGGCGGGCCGCCCGGGTGTACGGCGAGCTGTCGCGCGCGGACCGGATCGCGGTGCTGGTGCCGGGGGCGGACAGCCGGCTGGCCGACTTCCACACCGGGCTGGGCGGCCTGCCGCACCGGGCGCCGGCCCGGCAGGCGCACGCGCTGTACCGGGCGGCCCGCGCGGCGCGTCCGGACGCCCGGGTCGCGGTGGTCGCGTGGCTCGGGTACCGCACGCCGCCGGGGCTGGGGCTGGCGGTGGCGCGCCGGCGGCGGGCCGCGGCGGGCGCGACCGCGCTGGTACGCCTGGTCGACGACCTGGTTGCGGTACGCCCCGGTGCGGCGATCACGCTGCTCGGGCACAGCTACGGGTCGGTGGTGATCGGCGTTGCCGCGCCGCGGCTGCCGCCGCAGGTACGCGACCTCGCCGTGTTCGGCAGTCCGGGCATGGGCGTGGCGTCCGCCGACCGCCTCGGTACGACCGCGCGGGTGTGGGCGGCGCGGGCGCCGGGCGACTGGATCCGCCGGGTGCCGGGCGTACGCGTGCTGGGGTTCGGGCACGGCCGGCAGCCGACGCACCCGGCGTTCGGTGCCCGGCCGTTCTCCACCGCGGGCGTCGCCGACCACGACCACTACCTCGCGCCGGGTACGGGGTCGCTGGCCGACCTGGCCCGCATCGTCGTCGGCGAGACCGGCCACCACGAGCACCGCTGACTGCTACTGTCCGCAGTCGTACTGACGCATGACGTGTCGGGAGGTCGCGGGTGCTGACCACGGTGCGGCCACGGGTCGCCCTCGACCTCGCCGCCGCGCACCTGCGCGCGCTCGGCGTACCGGGGCCGCCGCGGGTCGACATTGCCTGGGCCGGGCCGGTCGCGCTGCCGTTCACCGGTGAGACGGACGTGCAGGCGGCGTGCGGGCTCGCCGCCGTCCACGGCCGCCGGTACGGCCGGCCCGAGCCGCTGCACGTGCCGTACGCGTCGGTGCTGGCCGGCGTCCTCGCCGCGCAGGGCGCCCTCGCCGTACTCGTCGACCGTGCCCGCGGCGGGCCGGACCGGCGGGCCACGACGTCCGTCGCCCAGGCGGCCCTGCTCGCCGTCGCCCAGTACCTCGCCGCCGCCACCACCGACGCCGACGCCGACCCGGTTCCGGGGGCGCTGCCCGACGGGCCGCCGTTCGTGTCGGCGGACGGGATCCGGTTCGAGATCGAAACCCTGTACGCCGAGGCGTGGGCGGCGTTCTGGACCGCGCTCGGCGCGCCGCCGGACGCGCTACGGCGCGGCTGGCCGCCGTTCCAGGCCCGGTTCGGCACGGCGACGTGCGTGCTGCCCGCGGACCTGCCGGACGCGACGCGGCGCCGCCCGTACGCGGCGGTCGTGGCGGCCGGCGCCGCGGCGGGCGTCTCCGTGGTCGAGGTACGCGCCGAGCCCGTGCCGGCCGGTCCGCCGTGGCGCTTCACCCCGCTCGGCCGTACCGGGGCGGGCGGGCCGCCGCCGGGCGACGCACCGCTGCGGCGTTTCACGGTGGTGGAGGCGACGCGGCGGGTGCAGGGGCCGCTGGCCGGTCACCTGCTGCGGATGCTCGGCGCCGACGTGGTGCGGGTGGAGCCGCCGGGCGGCGACCCGATGCGCGGCGTACCGCCGATGGCCGGTGCGGTCTCGGCCCGGTTCCTCGCGCTGAACCGGGACAAGCGGGTCGTCGAGGCCGACCTCGGTACGCCCGCCGGTCGTGCGGCGCTGCGCGAGCTGGTCGCCGGAGCCGACGTGTTCCTGCACAACTGGGCGCCGGGCCGCGCCGCGCGCTGGTCGCTGGACGCCGCCGACCTCGCCGCGGTACGCCCGGGCCTGGTCCACGCGTACGCGTCGGGCTGGGGCGACACGTTCGGCACCGCGCCGCCGGTCGGCACCGACTACGTGGTGCAGGCGGCGAGCGGGCTCGCGGCGCGGCTCGGCCCGGCGGGCGTACCGGCGACGCCGTCGCTGGTCACGCTGACCGACGTGCTCGGCGCGCTGGTCTGCGTCGAGGGGGTGCTGGCCGCGCTGCTGCACCGGGTACGCACCGGCGAGGGCCAATGCGTCGACACGTCGCTGCGGTCGGCGGCGGGGGTGCTCACCGCGGCACCGCGGCACGTACCGGCGACGCCGACCGTCCCGGTGTGCGCGGACGTGGCCGGCCTGGCGCGCGACCCGCGGTTCGCCGCCGCGCTCGCGTACGACGGGTGCGCGCTGGTCCGCGCGCCGTGGCGGTTCGAGCCGGCATGACGTGGACCACCGCGGCGGGGATCGTGCTCCGCGACCTGGTGCCGGCCGCCGATCGGCGCCGGTGGGTGGCCGCCGGGTACTGCCCCGGCCGCGACCTGTTCACCCTGTACGCGGCGCACGAACGCGCCGACCCGCACCGGCCGGCGGTCGTCACCGCGGCCGGTGCGCTGGACCGCGCGGCTCTGGGCCGGCGGGCCCGGCGGTTGACCGGTGCGCTCGCCGCCGCCGGACACGGCGCGCACGACATCGTCGCGGTCCGGGTACCGAACGGTGTCGACGCGGTCGTCGCGGAGCTGGCCGTCGCAGCGCTCGGCGCGGTCGCGCTGCCGGTCCCGAGCGGGCGCGGGCACCGCGACACGGCGAGCCTGCTCGCCCGGTCCCGGGCCGCCGCGCTGGTCACCACCGACGCGGACGCCGTCCGCGGCCTCGACCTGCCGTACCTGCGGACGGTGCTGGCGCCGGACGCCGACGGCCCCGCGTACGCCGAGGCCGTGGCGTCGGAGGCGCCGGCCCGGATCCTCGTCTCGTCCGGCTCCGAGGACGAGCCGAAGATGGTGGCCTACTCGCACGACGCGATGGCCGGCGGCCGGGGCAACTACGCCGCAGCGCTCTACGCCGGCACCGACCCCGTGCGCGCGCTGTTGCTCGTGCCGCTGTCGTCGTCGTACGGCTCGATCGGGCTGGTCACGCTCGTGGCGCGGGGCGGGACGCTGGTGCTGCTCGACCGGTTCGACCCGGCGGCGGCGCTCGCCGCGGTCACCCGGCACCGGCCGACGCACCTGCTCGGCGTGCCGACGATGCTGCGCCGGATGGCCGACCTGCCACCGTCGGCGGACGAGGACCTGTCGTCGCTGCGTACGGTCGTGTCGAGCGCGGCGATGCTGGTGCCGGCGACGGACGCGGCGTGCCGGGCCCGGTTCGGGTGCCCGGTCGTGAACGTGTACGGGTCGTCCGACGGGGTCAACTGCCACACCGCGCGCGGCGGCGCCGGGGTGGGCCGGCCGGATCCGGCGGTCGCGGAGATCCGGCTCGGCGCCGACGACGAGATCCAGTGCCGCGGCCCGATGACGCCGCTGTGCTACGTGGGCGCGCCCGAGCTGGACGCGCGGTACCGGCTGCCCGGCGGTTGGGTACGCACCGGCGACCGCGGCCGCGTCGATCCCGACGGCAGCCTGCACGTGGTCGAGCGGATCCGGCAGGTGGTGATCCGCGGCGGGTACACGATCAGCCCGGCGGAGGTCGAACTGCTGCTCGGCGCGCACCCGGCCGTCGCCGACGTCGCCTGCGTGCCGGTGCCGGACGCCGATCTCGGCGAACGGCTCTGCGCCTGCGTCGTACCGCGGCCCGGCGCGGCGCCGCCCGAGCTCGCCGAGCTCACCGGCTTCCTGGCCGAGGTACGCGGGCTGGAGCCGCGCAAGCTGCCCGAACACCTGGTCGTGCTGGACGCGCTGCCGCTCGGCCCCACGGGCAAGGTGTGCCGGCGTACGCTCGCCGGCCTCGCGGCCGACCGGACCGCCGGCTGAGGTGTCCACACCGGACAGTCCGATGTGGACACCTCGGAACGGCGGTCAGGCCACGGTGAGCGTCACGTCGATGTTGCCGCGGGTGGCGTTCGAGTACGGGCAGACCTGGTGCGCCTGCTCGACCAGCGACCGCGCCGCCTCGGGCGCCATCCCCGGCAGCGCCACGACCAGCTCGACGGCCAGCCCGTATCCCCCGTCGCCGGTGGGGCCGATGCCGACCTTGGCGGTCACCGACGAGCCGGTCACGTCCGTCTTCGCGCGGCGCGCCACGGCGCCGAGCGCGCTGTGGAAGCAGGCACCGTATCCGGCGGCGAACAGCTCCTCCGGGTTGCTGCCGGCACCGTCGCCGCCCATCTCGACCGGCGGCGACAGCTTCAGGTCCACGGCGCCGTCGGCGCTGCGCACCCGGCCCTCGCGACCGCCGTCGGCGGTGGCCTGCGCGGTGTACAGGATCTTGGTCGGACGGCTCGCCATCGTGCCACTCCCCCTCGTCGAGATTTACCTCGTGTCAAACTACATCGTACGCAAGGTTTCTGCACCCGGCCGGTGAACGGCGTCACGCCCAGGACGGACCGCCCCGGGCCGCCGTTAGGGTGGTCCGATGGCAACGGTCAGGCAGGTCCAGGTCACCTTCGACTGCGCGGAGCCGCTGCGCGTCGCCCACTTCTGGTGCGAGGCGTTGGGATACGTCCTACCGCCGGTGCCGGACGGCTTCACCACCTGGGACGACTACGACCGCTCGTTGCCGCCCGCGGAGCAGGGCACGTGGGCCGCGTGCATGGATCCCACCGGCGTCGGCCCGCGGCTGTTCTTCCAGCGCGTACCCGAGGGCAAGGTCGTCAAGAACCGGGTACACCTCGACGTCCGGGTCGGCACCGGGCTCGTCGGCGACGAGCGTCTCGCCGCGCTGGAGGCCGAGTGCACGCGGCTCGTCGCGCTCGGCGCGACACGCGGGCGGCTGCTGCTGGCCGACGAGGAGAACGAGTCGTGCCAGAACATGCAGGACGTCGAGGGCAACGAGTTCTGCCTCGACTGACCGGCCCCGCGTAGCGGCCAGCCGCGGTGTGCGCCGTCAGACGCCGCGGGCGCCGTCGATGCGTTCGCGCAGCAGGTCGGCGTGGCCGTTGTGCCGGGCGTACTCCTCGATCAGGTGCAGCAGCACCCAGCGCAGCGAGACGGTGCCGCGCCAGGAGTCGTCGCCGGTCACGTCGAGGTCGGGCGCGGTCGCCACGAACCGGTCCGCGTACGCCACCTCGTCGCGCCAGGCACGCCACGCGTCGGCGACGACCGCCGGGTCCCCGATCGCGCCGTCGAAGTCGCCGTCCGGTTCGACGCCCGACGCGTACCGCAGGGGTGCGTCCTCGCCGGCGAGCACCTGCCGGAACCAGCGGCGCTCCACGTCGGCCAGGTGCCGGACGAGACCGAGCAGCGACAGCGTGGACGGCGGTACCGACCGGCGGGCCAGCTCGGCGCCGAGGCCGGCGCACTTGAGGGCCAGCGTGGCGCGCTGGCCGGACAGCATGCCGGCCAGCATCGGCAACTCGTCCCCGGTCGCCGGCGCGCCGGCACGGGGATCCTCGTCGTCCGGTACGAACATCTCCGCCCGTCGCCGCGTCATGGTCCGATCATCCGCGCGTCCGGCGTGGGGCCGGGCGCCGGGGCGGTACGCAGGTAGGCCAGGGTCGCGGCGACGGCGCAGACGCCGATCAGTCCGGCACCCGCCACCACGGTCGGCACCGGCAGCAGTTCCGCGGCGGCGCCCGCGGCCGCCATGCCGAGGCCCTGCGCGGTCATCAGCCCCGCGGTCTGCACCGTCAGCGCCGCGCCGCGCAGCTCCGCCGGTACCGCCGCGACGAACCACCGGTCCAGCCCCAGCCCGTACGCGATGCCGAAGCCGGTCAGCACCTGGCACACCAGGGCCAGCGGCAGCGACGGGTGCAGCACGTACCCGACGGCCGGCAGGCAGCACCACAGCGCGACGGGCCGGACGAGACGTTCCCGGCCGCGCGGGCCCAGCAGGGTGCCGGCCAGGGTCTCGGCGAGCACGGCCCCGACCGGCATGCCGCACATCAGCAGCCCCAGCCCGACCGTCCCGACGCCGAGACCCGTCGCGTACGGGGTGAGCAGGGCCTCGGAGACCACCACGAACGCCGGCGGTACCCACGCCAGGACGAGCAACGCGCGGATGCGCCGGTCGGCGGCGAGGCGGCGGATCCCGGCGAGCGACCCGGCGACGAGCGGACCGGTGGCGTCGCGGGCCGGCCGCGGCCGGGTACCGAGCCGCAGGATCAGCGCGGAGGCGAGGAACGTGCCGGTGGTGACGGCGAGTACGGCGCGCGGCGACAGCGCGACCAGCAGCAGCCCGCCGACGCCGAACCCGGCGAGCTGCCCGCTCTGCGACACCAGCCGGATCAGCGACCGGCCCAGGACGTACTCCTCCCCGGGGCCGAGCACGTCGGTGAGCGTGGCCGAGCGGGTACCGGTGAACACGGGCGCGACGGCGGCGATCGCGCACCGCAGCGCCAACAACACCGCCACCGGCGTGCCCGGTACGGCCAGGCCGACCGCCGCCGCGGCGCACAGCAGGTCGCAGCCGACGAGGACGCGCCGGGCCGGGAACCGGTCGGCGATCGACGCCAGGACGGTGCCGCCCAGCGCGTACGGGAGCAGGCCGAGCGCGAAGGTCAGGGCGCTCAGCAGCGGCGAGCCGGTCAGCCGGTACACGAGGACGGACAGGGCGATCTCGGCGAGCACCTGACCGAGGACGGACAGGACGTGCGCGGCGAACACGGCACGGAACTCGGGTACCGCGAACACGTCCCGGTACCCGGTGCGCCGGGTGGATGCGGTGGGCATGGTCACCGAGCGTTCCGTGCCCGGCCGCGGCGACCTAGGGTTTCGGCTGGGGACGAAAGGGGAGCGCGGTGCCGCTGGAGCTCCGGTTCGGCCCGGACGACCTGGTCCGGTGCCGGTTCGCGACCTCACCGCTGTGCGAGACGCACGAGGCGGTCCGGACGCTGCGCCGCACCGACCGGCACGCGTACCACGTGCCGTGGCTGCGGCGGACCGCCGGCGCGGCCGACCGCCTGGACCTCGGTGAGCTGTGGCTGCTGATGCCGCGCCCCGGGTACACGCCGGACTTCCTGGGGCCGCCGCCGGACGCGCCGTACACGGCGCCGGGCACGTTCGACGACGAGATCGCGCGGCTGCGGGCCACCGAGCCGGCGGTCGCGTACGAGGAGATCGCGCGGTCGCTGGCGTGCACGCCCGGCGCCGCGGACTCGGCCGCCGGCCGGGCGCTGCTGGCCGACCCGGCCGCCGCGGTACGCCGGCTCGCGGACGCCACCGAGCGGGCCTGGCGCGCGCTGGTCGAGCCGGACTGGCCGCGGGTGCGGGCGCTGCTCACCGCGGACATCGCGTACCGGTCGCGGCGGCTCGCGGCGGGCGGGTTGGAGGCGCTGTTCGCGGACCTGCACCCGCGGATCGGCTGGTCCGCCGGGACGCTGACGTTTCGTACGAGCGACGACCGGGTGCAGGAGCTGGCCGGGCGCGGCCTGCTGCTGATCCCGAGCGTGTACTGCTCGCCGGAGCCGGTGAGCGGGTTCGCGACGCCGTGGCAGCCGGCCCTGATCTACCCGGCGCGCGGGCTGGACGCGCTGTGGTCGCCGGGCACGGCGGCGTCGGCCGCGCTGTCCCGGCTGCTCGGCGCCACCCGGGCGGCGGTGCTCGTCGCGGTGGACGAGCCGACCACGACGACGGCACTGGCCGGCCGGCTCGGGCTGGCGTTGTCGTCGGTGTCGGCGCACCTGGCCGTGCTGCGCGACACCGGCCTGCTCACCGCGCACCGCGACGGCCCCCGCGTCCTGTACGAGCGCACCGCGCTCGGCGCCGCCCTCGCCGGGGCCTGACCCTGCCGGGGAGATTCGGCGTGATCGGGCCAGGTCCCACCGCCGCGCGGCTAGCGTGAGAAGCGCGGCTCGGGCGCACCGACCGGGCCCGGGGCGTTCGATCACGGGGGGAACGTGATGGCAGGGCATACCCGACGCGTCATGGCGCGTTCCGGCGCCGTCCTGGCGGCGACCGTACTCATGCTGGCCGGGGTGCTGCAGGCGATCGAGGGCGTCGCCGCCATCGCCGGCGGAGACTTCTTCACCAAGCCGCGGCACTACCTGTTCAGCCTGCCGATCAGCGGCTGGGGCTGGATCCACCTGGTGCTCGGCGTACTGCTGGTGCTCACCGGCCTCGGGTTGTTCTCCGGGGCGGTCTGGGCGGCGTACGCGGGCATGACGCTCGCGGTGCTCTCCGCCGTCGACAACTTCTTCTTCCTGCCGTACAACCCGGTCGGAGCGATCGTCCTCATCGCGGCCGACATGTACGTGCTGTGGGCGCTGACGGCGATGCTGCGGGACCGAGTGTTGACCGGCGCCGACGCCGAGTTCGCCGCGGGCGCGGGCGGTGCCGGCGAACGCTGGCCCGGATCCAGCAGCACCGCCGGGCCGAGCCGGCACGTCGCCGCGGACGCGCCCGCCACACCGACCGGCATGCCGGTACGCCCGGATCCGCCCAGCAGCACCGTCTGAGCCGCCGCCCGCGACGCGCTCCCGTCCCGGCGTGCACACCGTACGATCGGCGGCGGAACGGGGGTACGCGTGCGGATTCTGGTGGTGGGCGGCGGGATAGCCGGGTGCGCCGTCGCGCTGGCGGCGCATCGGGCCGGCCTCGACGCCGAGGTGTACGAGGCGCGGGCCGACGGCGGTGACGACGGCGCGTTCCTCACGTTGGCGAGCAACGGGATGGCCGCGCTGGCGCAGCTCGACGCGGCGCACGCGGTCGGCGCGGCCGGCTTCCCGCTGATCGCGCTACGGCTGTCCGACGCGACGGGCACCGAGATCGCGTGCCGGCCGCTCGACGGGCACGCCGGCCCGCTCACCCGGTTCCGGTGCCTGCGCCGTGCGGGGCTGTGCGACGTGCTGCGCGCCGAGGTACACCGCCGGGGCGTCCCGATCCGCTTCGGCGCCCGGCTCGTCGCGGTGGCCGAGGACGACACGGGTGTCACCGCGCGCTTCGCCGACGGCACCGGTGCCCGCGGCGACCTGCTCGTCGGCGCCGACGGCCTGCGCTCCGCGGTACGCGCCGCGATCGACCCGGCGTGCCCGCCACCCCGGTACGCCGGCCAGCGCGTCTACTACGGCTACACCCGCCGCGCCGCGCCGCCGACCGCGCCCGGCCGCATCGACATGATCCGCGGCGGCACCGTCGCCTTCGGGTACGCGGTGTCCCCGGCCGGCGAGACCTTCTGGTACGCCCGGGTGCCCGGGCGTGCGCTGGACCCGGCCGAGGACCTCACGCCGGCGCGGTGCCGGGAGACGCTGCTGCCGCTGCTGCGGCCCGACGACACGGCGGCCGCCGACATCGTCGCCGGCACCGGCGACGAGCTGATGGTCACCGACGCACGCGACCTGCCGGCGGTACCCCGCTGGTACACGGGCCGGTCACTGGTCGTCGGGGACGCCGCGCACGCCGCGTCCCCGGCGACGGGGCAGGGCGCGTCGATGGCGATCGAGGACGCCGTCGTCCTGGGCAAGGCGCTCCGCGACGCGGCGACGACGGGTGCCGCGCTCGCCGCGTACGACCGGGTCCGCCGGCCCCGCGTCGAGGCGAACGTCGCCGCCAGCGCCCGGCTGACCGCCGGCCGACCGGCCGACCGACCACGCGCTGACACCGGCCCCGCGCACCTCGACTGGCACACCCCGCTGCCGACCGGCTGAGCGCCGGCCCCCGGTGGCTCAGCCGCGCCGGCGCGCCCGGTACGCGGCGACGCGCGCACGGTTCTGGCAGGTGACCGAGCAGTACCGGCGGTCGTGGGTGGGTGAGGCGTCGACGTACACGTCGGCGCAGTCCCGGCCGGCGCACGTGCCGAGACGCGCGTCGCCGTGCCGGGACAGATGCTCGCGCAGCGCCAACGCGGCCGCGGCGGCGATCGCGTACCGCGGGGAGGCGACGGACCAGCCGGCGCCGGCACGCCCGTCGGCGAGGCGCGCGACGGGGCGTACGCCGCAGGTGCGCAGCAGGCCGGTGAGCAGGTCGGTCCGCTCGCGCCCGCTGGTGGCGGCGAAGAGCGGGTAGAGCCGGTCGGCGAGGTGGGTCAGCGCCCGGTCGGTCGTCTCGTCGGCGAGGGCGGGCGGCACGCCGAGGTCGAGCCCGCCGACCGCCGGGTACGGCCGGTCCTGCTCACCGGCCACCTCGCGCGGCCGGGTACCCCACTCGTTGACGAGCTCGACGAGCGACGTGGGCGGCATCGGTTCGACCATCACCGACATGCTTCGAGTGTAACGCACTGACATACCCGAGGCCGTTGCGCTTCGCGCCCCGACGGACGTACGGTGCTAGGAGATGTCAGTGCGTTACGGAGCAGGTGATGATCGATCCAGCCGTCCTGCCGGGCTACCTGGTCGCGGTCCTTCTCGTGACGATCGCGCCCGGGCCGGACATGGCGTACATCGTGGCCACCGCGACCGCGCGGGGCGCGCGGGCCGGCGTGCTGTCCGCGACCGGCATGGCGCTGGGCATGGTCGTGCACGTGACCGCCGCCGCCCTCGGACTCGCCGCGGTCGTCGCCGCCGCACCGTGGACCCTCGTCGTCGTACGGCTGGCCGGCGCCGGGTTCCTCGCCTGGCTCGCGGTGAGCACGCTGCGCTCCGCCCGCACCGCCGCGCCGGCCGCCCTGCCCGCCCCCGGCGACGGCCGGCTGCTGCTCCGCGCGGTGCTCACCAACCTGACCAACCCGAAGGTGATCCTGTTCTTCGCGGCCTTCCTGCCCCATTTCGTCCGCCCCGGCCACGCCTCGGTGACCGCGCAGTTCCTGCTGCTCGGGGTGTTGTTCCTGCTGGTCGGACTCGCGGTGGACAGCACGATCGGGCTGACCGCGGGCCGGCTCGGCGCCGCGCTGGCGCCGGGCACCCGGGCCGGCCGGATCCGTACCGTGCTGGCCGGCCTGACCTTCGCCGCGCTGTCCGTCCTGCTGGTCGCCGACGTGGTCGCCACCGCCGGCCCCGGGGTGCTGGCAGCGTGACCGCCGGCCCGCCTCACCAGGCCACGGGCGTACCGTCCCAGGACACGAACGTGCCGGTGGGGCCGTCCGCGTCGAGCAGGGCGAGCCGTACCGCGCCGGCGGCGGCCTCGGCCGGGTCGCCCTCGGCCGCCGCGGCCCGCGCGTTGAGCTCGGTCCGGCGCAGGCCCGGCGCCAGCGCGTTGACGAGGATCCTGTCGCCGGCGAGCGCCTGCCCGTAGAAGAGGGTGAGCGCGTTCAGCGCGGTCTTCGACGACCGGTACGCCGCGCCGTGCCCCTTCGCCGGGAACGGTGACCCCGGCGCCGCGGTGTCACCCAGCGACCCGGTACCGCTGGAGATGTTCACGATCCGGCCCCGGGACGAACGGCGCAGCGCCGGCAGGAACGCGTTGGTCACCGCGAGGACGCCGAACACGTTCGTCTCGTACGTCCGGCGGAAGCTGTCGACGTCCGCCTCGTCCGGCGTGGCGCCGTCGACCAGGATTCCCGCGTTGTTGACCAGCACGTCCAGCTCGGGTACCTGCGCCGCGGCGGCGGCGATGCTCGCCGCGTCCGTCACGTCGAGGACCAGCAGGTGGGCGCCCGCCCCGATCCGCTCGACCGCGAGCCGCCCGCGTTCCGGATCCCGTGACCCGACGTGGACGGTCAACCCGGCGTCGACGAGCTGGCGCGCGATGTGCCATCCGATGCCCTTGTTGGCGCCGGTGACCAGTGCCGTGGAAGTGTTCATGACATCGACGATGCCAGCGCGCAGCGGCCGATCCAGGCACAACCGGTACCTGGCAACGCCGGCCGGCGCGGACCGTTGAGGAGGACCGATGAGCAGGCAGGAACTGGCGCGTTTCCTGCGCGACCGCCGCGAGGCGCGGCGCCCGGCCGACGTCGGGCTGCGCGCCGGTCCACGCCGCCGTACGCCGGGGCTGCGCCGCGAGGAGGTCGCCCGGCTCGCCGCCATGTCCGTCGAGTACTACGCGCGGCTGGAGCAGGCGCGCGGGCCGCACCCGTCGTCGCGGATCCTGGAGTCGCTGACCGGCGCGCTGCGGTTGAGCCCCGCCGAGCGCCGGCACCTGTTCCGGCTGGCGGGTGCCGACCCGACGCCGCCGGCCAGCCCCGTCCGCCGGGTCCGGCCGTACGTGGCGGACCTGCTGGACCGGATGCCGGAGGCCGGCGCCGTCGTCACCGACGCGACGTACACCGTGGTCGCGGCGAACCCGCTGGCCCGCGCCCTGCTCGGCGACCTCACGCGGGAGCCGAACCTGGCCCGCCGCCGGTTCCTCGGCACCGCCACGTACGAGAACTCGGCGGCGCCGGAGTTCGGGGAGATCGCGGTGGCACGGCTGCGCGCCGCCGCCGACCGCTACCCGGCCGACCGCCGGCTCGCCCGGCTGCTCGCCGAGCTGCGGGCGGGCAGCGCCGAGTTCGGCGCGATCTGGGCCAGTAACCCGGTACGCAGCCCCGGCCACCGGGTCAAGACGCTGGAACACCCGGAGGTCGGCCGGGTACGCGTGAACTGCGACGTGCTGACCGTCCCCGAGGACGACCAGCAGGTCGTCTTCATCACCGCCGACCCCGGTACGCCCGCGGCCGGCGCCCTGCGCCACCTCCGCGTCACCGCCTGAACGCGGTGCGGCCCGGACCTCAGGCGTGGTCGTGGTCGGCGAGGACCTCGTCGATCACGTACCGGTTGACGGCCGCCGCGGCGGGGTCGCCGTCGATCGTCTCGGACAGCACGAGCAGCGACTTCCACAGCGCCCAGCCGCGGGCGCGCGCCCACGTGCCGGCGTCCTGGCCGACGGTACGGCGGAAGGCTGTGCGGCTCTCCCCGGTGAACAGGGTCCAGGCGATGACGAGGTCGCAGGCCGGGTCGCCGACGCCGGAGGTACCGAAGTCGATGACGGCGGACAGCCGGCCGTCGCGGACGAGCAGGTTGCCGGTGGCGATGTCGCCGTGGAACCACACGGGCGGGCCGGCGAACTCGGCGGCGAGCGCGGCGTCCCACACGGCCGCGGCCCGGTCCGTGTCGACGCGGCCGGCGAGCGCGGCGAGGCAGCGCCGGGTCTCGTCGTCGTAGTACGCCGGCGGCGCGCCCCGGTGGAAGCTGTGCGCGCCGGCCCGCGGGCCGCCGGTCGCGTCCACCCGCTGCAGCGCGAGCAGGAACTCGGCGACCGCGACGGCGAACCCGGACATGTCGCCGATCGTGTCGGTACCCGACGTCTCGCCGTCCAGCCAGCGCCGCACCGCCCACGGATACGGGTAGCCCTCACCGGGCGCGCCGATCCCGAGCGGCACCGGGACCGGTACGGGCAGCGACGGGGCCAGGACCGGCAACCACCGGTGTTCCTTGTCGACCGCCGCCGTGTACCCCTCGGCGGTGGGCAGCCGCACCGTCATGTCGTCGCCCAGCCGGTACGTCCGGTTGTCCCAGCCGTCGACCGCGACCGGGCGTACGGGCAGGTGGGCCCACTGCGGGAACTGGGCCGCGAGCAGCCGGGTGACCAGGGCGGCGTCGATGCCCGCGCGGCCGTCCGCGTGTTTGATCTCCGTCACGCGGGGCAGTCTGCCGGCCGCGCGTCCCGCCGGGCAACGCGTATTCGTCCCGGGGTGACCGGGCCGACAGGCCAATTAGACAGGTAAGGCTGTACAGTTTGAGCTGAACGATCTAGCGTGGAGGCAGGGACACGGACGGGCCGTGCCGGAAAGGCTGACCGAGGCA
Source organism: Actinocatenispora sp. (assembly GCA_036503555.1). GTDB lineage: Bacteria > Actinomycetota > Actinomycetes > Mycobacteriales > Micromonosporaceae > Actinocatenispora. The sequence continues at coordinate 162,183 of DASXWQ010000013.1, read as the reverse complement.
TGAGCAACCCGGACCGGGCCACGGCGGTCACCGACGCCCACGGCAAGCCGGAGGGGCGCTTCGACCGCAAGCTGATCCCACCGATGATCGTCGGGTCGGTGCTGAACCCGGTCAACTCCTCGATCATCGCGGTCGCGCTGGTCCCGATCGGCGCCGCGTTCGGCGCACCGCCGGCCCAGACCGCCTGGCTCGTCTCGGCGCTGTACCTCGCCACCGCACTCGGCCAGCCGGTCGTCGGCCGGCTCATCGACCTGTTCGGGCCGCGCCGGCTGTTCCTCGTCAGCACCGCCCTGGTCGGCCTCGCCGGGATCGCCGGTACCCTCGCGCCGAACCTCGGCGGCCTGGTCGCCGCCCGCGTCGTGCTCGGCTTCGGCACCTGCGCCGGGTATCCGGCGGCGATGTCGCTGCTGCGCGCCGAGTCGGAACGGACCGGCATCGACAGCCCCCGCGGCGTGCTGACCGCGCTGACCGTGGCGAGCCAGACGATCGCGGTCATCGGCCCGTCGCTCGGCGGGCTGCTCATCGGCCTGGGCGGCTGGCGTACCACGTTCGCGCTGAACATCCCGCTCGCCGCCGTCGCGTTCACGCTCGGCGCGCTCCGCCTCCCCCGGTCGACCGGCACCCGGCGCCCGGGCGGCATCGCCGCACAGCTCGACTTCGGCGGCATGGCGCTGTTCGCCACGATGCTCGTGAGCCTGCTGCTGTTCCTCATGAACGCCGGCACCCACACCTGGTACCTGCTGGCGATCGCGGTCGCCGCCGCCGCCGGCTTCACGGTCCGCGAGCTGCGCGCCGCCGTACCGTTCATCCACCTGCGGGTGCTCGGCGGCAACCGGCCGCTGCTCGCCACGTTCGCCCGCAGCCTCGTCGCCTACGTCGTGTCCTACGCCTTCCTGTACGGGTACACGCAGTGGGTGGAGGAAGGGCGGGGGCTCACGCCGTCGCAGACCGGGCTGGTGCAGCTGCCGCTGTTCCTCGTCGCCATCGGCGTCTCGACGCTCACCGGCCGGCGCCGGGGCGTACGCGGGAAGCTGGTCGTCGGCGCGATCGGGCAGCTCGTCGCGTGCGCGCTGCTGCTGACGCTCGGCGGCGACAGCCCGATCTGGGCGCTGCTCGCGGTCGTGTTCGTCCTCGGCGTCCCGCAGGGGCTCAACAGCCTGGCGCTACAGAACTCCGTCTACCACCAGGCCGACCCCGCGCGGATGGGGTCGTCCGCCGGGCTGCTGCGTACCTTCATGTACCTCGGGTCGATCGTCGCGTCGGCGGCGACAGCGCGGGCGTTCGGGCAGCACGCCGACACCGGCGGGATGCACCACCTGGCCTGGTTCATGCTCGCGGCCGGTCTGCTGTTCCTGCTGATCACGGTGTTCGACCGGAGCCTGCGGCACGTCGGCCGCGCCGAGGAGCCGAGCCGCGCGTAGCCGCTGTCAGGCGCTCACGCGAAGCCGGTCCGGGACCGCCCACCACTGCTCCGGGCGGTCCACGACCGCCGCGTCGAGACCGTCCCGGTCGAGACGGGCCAGGCGCAGCAGGAACGCGGCGATGCCCGCGGCACCCTGCATCCACGACGTACCGGGCGGTAGCAGCGGCTCCGCCGCCCGGTGCTCGACGAAGCGCCAGCGCGCCCCGTCTCCGTCGCGTACGACGCGCTCCAGCAACGCGTCGCCCATCGTCCGGGCCGCCGCGACCAGCGCCGGGTCGGCCGTGTCCTGCGCGGCGTCGAGCAGCACGTCACCGACTCCGGCGGTACCGCAGCAGCGGCCGTCGTTGTCCCAGAAGCCCGGGCGCAACCGTGCGGGCAGCCCGGAGGTCAGCACCGAGTGCAGGCAGCGCGCGCGCAGCTCGGCCACGTCGTACCCGCCGACCTCCCGGACGCCGGCGCGGCCGAGCGCGGCGAACAGGTACGACGTGCCGGCCGGGCCGTGGCACCAGGTGTAGGTGACGGGTTCGACGTCGCGCGTCGAGTACGGGAGGGTGTGCGGCACGACGAACCCGCCGTCGTCGAGCGAGCCGACGGCGAGCAGGTGACGCGCCCCGGCGACCGCGGCGTCGACCAGGTCCGCGCGGCCGAGGGACCGGCCGGCGACGGCGAGCGCGGACGCCACGCCCGCGGTGCCGTGCGAGAAGTTCGGCGAGCTTCCGCGGTATCCGGGCCACATCCGCCAGTCGAACCCCGCGTCGGTCGGCTCTGCCACGCGCAGCAGCGCGTCGGCGCCGACCGTCACGATCCCGGTCGCGTCCGGGCCGCCGGCCCACGCGGCCGCCAGGACGACCCCGGCCGTACCCAGGACGAGGTCGGTGAGCGGCCCGCGTACGCCGACGTCCAGGGTGGTGTCCCAGCCGGCCGGGGTGGCGAGCCGGGCCAGCCGCCGCAGCGCGACCTGCTCCGCGCCCGGCGACAGCAGGCGCAGCGCCGTCACGTACCCGGCGAGCCCCTCGGCCCAGCACGGCTCGGACGTCGCCGCCGCGGTCGCCGTCAACCGCACCACGATCGCGTCGGCGAGGGCGCGTTCCGTGCCGGTCAGCGGCCGGTACCGGGCGATCTCGGCGAGCACCGGCGCCAGGCCGGCGATCCCGGCGTACAGCGAGTCGCGGTCGGCCGGCGGGGCACCGCACCCGTCCCCGGTGACCGACTCCGGCAGCCATGGCCCGTCGTCGCCGCGTACCTGCGCCAGCACCCACGCCCACGCGGCCTCACCGGTCTCCCGGTACTCCCCCGTCACCGCCATGCCGTCACGCTAGCCGGGGCGGACGGCAACCGGTGCGTCGGGCGCCTGGACCGGCACACAGCGTCCTGTTGGTTAGTCTTTGCCCGGTTCACACCGCATCGCGGGGCGCGCTCGGGTGAGCCGGGGTCCGCCCATCGGCCGCGCCGCCGGGCCGATGTCCCGACGCGGCCGGTCGACCGAACAGGCAGAGCTTCGCCGTACCGGGGCCGTGGCCCCGCCGGGTTCGTAGGCTCGACTCGTAGTCCTGAATTCCCGACGGCGGGACGCGGCGGATGACACGCGGTGTGGACCCGCGGGTGACGAGCTTCGGCGCGTACCGGCGGCAGCCCGGCGACACCCTGCCGGTCGGCGTACCACCGGCCATGGTGGCGCGGTTGTCGGTGCCCCGGCGGCCCGCGACGTACGTTCCGCGGCCGCGGCTGGAGCGTCGGCTGACCGACCTGGCGGCGGCCGGCGCGACGCTCGTGACCGCCGGCCCGGGCGAGGGGAAGACCGCGCTCACGGCCGGGTGGGCGGCGGCCGGCCTGGCCCCGGGTACCGTCGCGTGGCTCACGCTGGACGACGCCGACGACGACCCGGCGGCGTTCTTCGCCGCCGTGCTGGCGGCGCTGCGCCTGACGGGCGTACCGCTCGGCGACGGCGGCCCGCGGCCACTCACGTACGAGGGACCCGTCGACCGGATCCACGCCCTGCTCTACGAGCTGCCGGTGCCGCTGGTGCTCGTACTCGACGGCATCCACCTGGTACGCGACCGTTCGGTGCTGCGCCGTCTCGACGCGCTCGTCAGCCGCCCGCCGCGCGCGCTGCACCTGGTGCTGCTCGGCCGTAACGATCCGGGGCTGCCGCTGCACCGGCTGCGGCTCGACGGGCTGCTCGGCGAGATCGGCGCGCCGGACCTGCGGTTCGACCGGGACGAGGCGGGCCGGCTGCTGCACGCGCATGGGTTGCGGCTCGACGTCGCGCAGACCGACCACCTGCTGGCGCGTACGGACGGGTGGGCGGCGGGGCTGCGGCTCGCCGCGATGTCGGTCGACCGGTCCGATCCGGCGGCCGGCGTCGCCCGGTTCGCCGGGGACGTGCCGCCGGTCGCGGACTACCTGGCCGCCGAGGTCGTCGCGCCGCTGTCCGCGGCGGTCCGCTCGTTCCTGTTGCGTACGAGCGTGGTGGCGCGGCTCGACGGCTCCCTCGCCGTGGCGCTGTCCGGGCGGCCGGACGGCCGGCGGCTACTGGCGGAGCTGGCCGGGCGGACCGGGCTCGTGACGGCGCTCGACCCGCACCGCGAACACTTCGGGTACCACCCGCTGCTCCGCGAGTACCTGCGTCACCGGTTGCTGGTGGAGGACCCGGCGGCCGCGGCCACCGCGCACCGCCGCGCGGCCCGCTGGTACGGCGAGCACCGGGAGCCGGTGACGGCACTGCACCACGCGGTACGTTCCGGCGACCTCGACGAGGTCGGCCGGGTGCTGTTCACTCTGGCCGTACCGCGGCTGTTCGGCCCCGACCGGGCCCGCCTCGCCGGTGCGGTACGGCCGCTCGCCGAGCTCGCGGACGCCGCCCCGTCGCTGGTCACGCTCGCGTGTGCGGCCGTCACCGACCTGGCCCGGTCCGACGCCGCCGGCGCCCGCGCACACGTGCGCCGGGCCCGCGCCGCGCTGCCCCGCGTGCCGGCCGAGCTGCGTGCCGCGGCGGACGTCGCGCTGGCGCTGCTCGACGCGACCGCCGCCGCCTCGACCGGAGCGGTACGCACGGCCCGCGCCGGCGCGACCCTGGTCCTCGCCCGCACGGGACCGGACCCGGTGGTGGCGCTGCCGGCACGGGCCGAGTACCGGGCGCTGGCCCACTGGATCCTCGGCGTGGCGCAGCTGTGGCAGGGCGCGGTGGGCGCCGCGGACACCAACCTGCGCACCGCCGTGGGCGACGCGACGGCCGGCGGGCTCGACCTCGCCGCGCGCAGCGCCGAGGCGCACCGCGCCCTCGTCGACGTGGTACGCGGCGAGCTGCGGACCGGCACCCGGCGGGCGCTCGCGACCGTGGTCGCCGCGGAGCGGCACGATCCCGGCACCGAGCCGTACGCGGCGGCGGCGTTCCTCGCGCTGGCGCTCGCCGCGCTGCAACAGGACCATCCGCGCGACGCCGCCCGGTACCTGGCGCGGGCCGGCGCGGCCGCCGGCCCGGAACGCATGCTCGCGTCGGCGGTGCGGATCGCGGAGGCGAGGCTGCGCGTACAGACCGGGGATCCGGCCGCGACCCGGCAGTCGGTGGCCGACCTGCACGCCGACGGCGCGCTGCCGGCCCTGCTCACCGAGTGGCTGCTCGGCGTCGACGCCGAGGCGGAGCTCGCCGCCGGGGCGCCCGGCGCGGTGCTGGACCGGCTGCGCCCGCGTACCGCGCCGGGCGACTGGGACCGCGTCTGGCTCGGCTGGGCCGATCTGGCGCTGTCCCGCCCGGCCCGTGCCCGGCAGCGGGTCGCGCCGCCGCACCGGCCGGCCGGCCGCGGGCGGGCCGTCGCCGTCGAGGAAGCGCTCATCACCGCGCTGGCCGCGGACGCGCAACGACAGGACGGCGCCGCCGTCGACGCCGTGGACCGCGCGCTCGGCCTCGCCTACGCCGACCGGCTGAGTCATCCGTTCCGGTTCGCCGGCGGTCGGCTCGTACCGCTGATCCGGCGGCACCAGCGGCTGCTCGGCACGTACGCGGCGTTCGCGGCCACGCTCGTCGCCGCCGACGACCACGACGCGGGGCCGCCCGCGGAGCGGCCGGCCGAACAGCTGACCGACCGCGAGCTGACCGTGCTGCGGTACCTGCCGACGTTGAGCAGCAACGACGAGATCGCCGCCGACCTGCACATCAGCGTCAACACGGTCAAGGCGCACCTGAAGAGCCTGTACCGCAAGCTCGGCGTGAACAGCCGCCGGCAGGCGATCCGGCGCGGCCGCACGCTCGGCCTGCTGCGTCCGGGTGAGCCGGACCGCGGCCCGGCCCCGCGCCGAGCGGACTGACGGGCGGCGGTTTCACCCTCGCCGGGTGAGGCCCGCTGCGCGGTATCCGGGGACGGTGGTGAGATGCCGTCCCGGGTACGGCGAGGGAGCCTGCCGGGCGGCGCCACCGTCGTACGCGGGAGGAGTCCACAGCCATGAGTCAACGGAACGGCGCGCGGACATGGGCATGGGGCGGCACGATGTTCGCCGCCACCATGCTCTGCATCGTCGGCGTGTTCCAGGTGCTTCAGGGCATCGAGGGCATCGCACGGGGCGCGTTCTACGTCGTCGCGCCCAACTATCTGTACGAGTTCAACACCACCGCATGGGGTTGGATCCACCTCGCCATCGGCGCCGTCGCGCTGCTGACCGGTATCTACCTGTTCGTCAGCGGGTCGGCGTGGGCCCGCGGCGCCGGCATCGTCCTCGCCAGCCTGTCGGCGATCGCCAACTTCTTCTTCATCCCGTACTACCCGTTCTGGTCGATGGTCGTCATCGCGCTCGACGCGTTCGCGATCTGGTCGCTGGCGTCGGTCGGTTCCGCGGCGCGTCGCGACGAGCGGATGGGCACGACCGGTACCACCGCCGCGGCGGAGCGGTGGCCGATGGCCGGCCAGGCGGGTACGTCGACGTCGGCGCGGATGGACGCACCGGCCGAGGCCGAGACGACGCGTCCGGCCGACGTCAAGGACACGCGGCCGTCCACCCCGACGAGCTGACCCGAGGAACGGACCGGGGCCGGGCGACACGCCCGGCCCCGGTCCGTTCGGTCAGGCGCCGCCGACCGAACGGTCGAGTACGGCGGCGACCTGACCGGTGCCGTGGTCGAGCTGGTAGTCGAGGTTGATCGCGGCGCTGATCAGCGACAGGTGACTGAACGCCTGCGGGAAGTTGCCGATCTGCTCGCCGGTCGGGGCGATCTCCTCGGAGTAGAGCCCGAGCGGGCTGGCGTACGTGAGCATCTTCTCGAACGTCAGCCGGGCGTCGTCGAGCCGGCCGGACCGGGCCAGGGCGTCGACGTACCAGAAGGTGCAGATCGAGAACGTGCCCTCGGAGCCGCGCAGGCCGTCCGGTGACGCGGCCGGGTCGTAGCGGTAGACGAGGCTGTCGGAGACCAGCTCGTCGTCCATCGCCGCCAGCGTGGCACGCCAGCGCGGATCGGTCGGCGCGACGAACCCGACGAGCGGCATGTACAGCAGCGACGCGTCGAGCACGTCGGTGTCGTAGTGCTGCACGAACGCCTGCCGCTTCTCGTCGTACCCGCGCTGCATGACCTGCCGGTACACGGCGTCCCGGTTGAGCACCCACCGCGCCACGTCGCCGGGGCGCCCGTGCCGGGCGGCGATCCGGATCGCCCGGTCGAACGCCACCCACGACATCAGCCGCCCGTACGTGAAGTCCTGCCGGCCGCCGCGCGTCTCCCAGATCCCGTCGTCCGGCTCGTCCCAGTGGTCGCAGAGCCAGTCCACCAGGTCGGCGATGTGCCGCCAGCCGTCGTACGAGATCTCCAGGTTGTGCGTGTCGGCCAGGTACACCGAGTCCATGGCCTCGCCGAAGATGTCGAGCTGGAGCTGCGTCGCCGCGCCGTTGCCGATCCGGACCGGGCGGGACCCGCGGTAGCCCTCCAGGTGGTCGAGGACCTCCTCGCCGAGATCGGGCGAGCCGTCGATCCGGTACATGATCTGCAGCGGCGCCGACCCGCCGTGCGCCTGCCCGACCCGGCCGTCGAGCCACCCCATGAACGCCCGCGCCTCGTCGGTGAACCCGAGGCCGAGCAGGGCGTACACGGAGAAGGACGCGTCGCGGATCCAGGTGAACCGGTAGTCCCAGTTGCGTTCCCCGCCGATCTGCTCCGGCAGGCCGGCGGTGGGCGCCGCGACCAGCGCCCCGCTCGGCGCGTACGTCATGAGTTTCAGCGTCATCGCCGAGCGTTCCACCATCTCGCGCCACCGACCGGTGTAGCGGCAGCGGCCGATCCAGCCACGCCAGAAGTCGCGCGTCTGCTCGAACAGTTCGTCCAGCCGGTCCGGCGGGACGATCCGCGGCGGCCCGTCGGGCGCCGTCTCCAGGACGACCCCGCCGATCTCGCCGGCCGACAGGGTGACGAGCGCGGTCAGCCCCTCCTCGGTGAGCTGGATGTCCTCCTGCCGTGCCAGCCGGTCCTCGCGGCGCGCCGTGCTCACGTTGATGGTCATGCCCGCGCCGGACAGGACGGCGCCGTCGTCGGTGAGGTGGCCCGTGCACCCGCCGCGCCCGTAGTCGAACCGGGGACGGCAGTCCACCCGGAACCGCATCTGCCCGCGTACCACCCGGACCAGCCGGACCAGCCGGTGCCGGTCCGTCGGCCGGTCGCCGGCGATCGGCATGAAGTCGACCACCTCGCCCACCCCGTCGGCGCTGAGGAAGCGGGTCACGAGGATCGCGGTACCGGGCAGGTAGAGCTGCTTGCTGACATGGTCGGTCCCGACCGGCGTGATGCGGAAGTAGCCGCCCCGCTGACGGTCCAGCAGCGCGCCGAAGATGCTCGGCGAGTCGAAGCGGGGCGCGCAGAACCAGTCGATCGTCCCGTCCGACGCCACCAGCGCCGCCGTCTGCAGGTCACCGATCAGCCCGTGGTCCTCGATCGCGGGGTACGCGTCCATCGCCGCCTCCAGCTCCTCCCGGCTGCCGCCGGGATGGCGCCGGCCGACCCTCAGCCTGGCCCGCCCCGGCTCCCCGTACGCCACCCGCACCGGGTGATGCCACCCCGGTCACCGGTTGGTGCTGTCGGCGGCCAGGGCACCAGCGCACGGGTCGGACATCTGGCGTTCAAGCCGGCAAATCGGGCGCCAGACAAGATCGCCTGGTCCGCGCCCGCGGTCCACGGCTCAGTCCAGGCGGACGGCGGTACGCAGGGGCAGGTCAGTGACGGAGCGACCCACGAGCAGGTCGACGGGGCCCAGCTCGTACCGCCAGCCGTCGTCCCAGTGCGCGAAGGCCCGGGCCGGCACGGTGATCTCGACCGGCACCGTCGTACCGGTATCGGCGGTGGCGGCGCCGAATCCGACCAGCCAGCGCACCGGACGCTCCACTGTGGACTCCGGCCGCGCCGCGTACACCTGCGCGACGGTACGGCCGGGCCGAGTGCCGGTGTTGGTGACGGTCAGCCGGACCGTCACCGTCCCGTCGTCGGCGACGCGGGCGTCGAGCCCGTCGTAGGAGAAGGTCGTGTAGCCGAGGCCGTGGCCGAACGGCCAGGCCGGGGTGGCGCCCGCGCGCAGCCAGGCGCGGTAGCCGACGTGGATCCCCTCGTCGTAGCGGACCGCGCCGTCGACCGGCGTCACGTCGAGCACCGGTACGTCGGCCTGCGCGGCCGGCCAGGTGGTGGGCAGCCGGCCGCCTGACTCGACCGCGCCGAGCAGCACGTCGGCGAGCGCGTGGCCGTACTCCTGGCCGCCGAACCAGGTCAGCAGCACCGCGGCGGCGTCGTCCGCCCACGGCAGCACGACCGGCGCGCCCGCGTTAACCACCACGACGGTCCGCGGGTTCGCCGCGAGTACCGCCCGGACCAGGTCGTCCTGCCGGCCCGGGAGGGCCAGATCGGTCCGGTCGTACCCCTCGGACTCGACGCGGCTGTTGGTGCCGACGACGACCACGGCCACGTCCGACTCGGCGGCGAGCCGCGCGGCGTCGGCGATCAGCTCGTCGGCGTCGGCGCGGTCCGGCGCCCGGCCGAACGTGAACGACAGCACGGCCGCCAGCATCCCCGTCCGGTCCGCGATGTCGTACTCGACGCGCAGGTCGACCGGCGTGCCCGCGACCACGTCGACCGCGAACGTGCTCGACGGCGGGGACAGCAGCGCCGCGCCGAGGTCGGTGCCGACCGGCGCGAGCGTACGGTCGTGCGCCAGCGCGCCGTCGACGAACACGCGGGCCGTCCCGACGGCGGAGAAGCCCAGCCACGCCGGGCCGGATTCGGTTGGTACGTAACGGGTGTGCAGCTCCAACGTGTCGGACTCCTCGATCGGCGCGGCGCCCGGGCCGAGCCAGACGAGCGAGGTCGACCGGCGGTCCTCGGCCAGCAGCTCCGCGCCGCCGGCCAGAAAGCGCGTCCGTACGCCGGGCTCGCCGGTCGCCGGGTTCGTGAGCTGGGCGAGCGGCAGCTCGGCGATGCCCTCCTGCACCACGGCGCCGATCGCGTACCGGATCCCGGCGTCGGGCAGGGCGGCGCGGATCCCGTCCTCGGGCGACACCACGCGGTCCGGCAGCACGGTCGCGCTACCGCCGCCCTGGGTACGGGCGTGCCGGGCGTTGTGGCCGATGAGCGCCACCGACGGCGTGTCCGCCGGCAGCGGCAGGATCCCGTCGTTGGCCACCAGGACGCTGCCGGCCGCCGCGACCTGCCGCGCCAGCGCCACCCCGTCCACCGGCGAGGCGGCGCGGGCGCCTGCGGGGTCGAGGCCACCGACGCGGGATGCCAGGCGCAGCAGGCGTTCCACTTTGCGATCCACGACGCTCTCCGGGATGTCCCCGGCGCGTACGGCGGCCACCAGCGCCTCGCCCCACGGCCCGTCCGGCCCCGGCATGACGAGGTCCTGCGCGGCGCGGGCGGCGGCCAGGCTGCGGACCGCGGTCCAGTCGCTGACGACCACGCCGTCGAAGCCCCACTCGCCGTTCAGCGGCGTGTCCAGCAGGTCGTTCTCGGTCGCCGTCACCCCGTTGACCGCGTTGTACGCGCTCATCACGAGCCACGCGCCGCCCTCGACGACGGCGCGCTCGAACGGCAGCAGGTACAGCTCCCGCAGCGCCCGCCCGCTCACGACCGTGTCGGCGGTGAACCGGTCGGTCTCGTAGTCGTTGGCCACGTAGTGCTTGGGCGTCGCGCCGATCCCGTTGTCCTGCAGGCCCTGCACGTACGCCGCGGCGACCGTCGCGGTGAGCTCCGGGTCCTCGCTGTACGCCTCGAAGTGCCGGCCGCCCAGCGGCGACCGGTGCAGGTTGACGGTGGGGCCGAGCACGACGTCGACGCCCTTGCGCCGGGCCTCCGCCGCCAGCGCCGCACCGTACGCGTGCGCCAGCTCGGGATCCCACGCCGCGGCCAGGGCGGTCGCGCTGGGCAGGTTGAGCGACGGCTCCCGCTCGTCCCACCGCGGCCCGCGCACCCCGGACGGGCCGTCGGAGAAGACGATCGGCCGCAGCCCGATCCGGTCGACCGGCCGGGTGGTCCAGAAGTCGCGCCCGGTCAGCAGCGCGACCTTTTCCGCCAGCGTCAGTTGCCCGAGCAGTTCCCGCAGGTCCGTCACCGGGTCTCCCTCCGCCGCCTGCGTACGCTACCGCGCCGGGCGTCGTTGACCGGGAACGAATGCGGCGATACCGTCGCATGCGCCGCGCCAGCAATCGATTCCCCCCGTGCGCGGGCCCCGGAGGTACGCGATGTCGTTGCGCCGGATCCGCCTGCTCGCCGCCACCGCCCTGCTCGCCACCGTCGGCGCCCTCGCCCCCGCGTACGCCGCCACCGGCGACAGCGCCGGGTCCGGCCCGCTGGTGGTCACCGCGAAGCCCGCCGCGTCCGGCACGCGGCTCGGCGTCGGCACCGCGCTGTACCCGCGCCTGGTCCGGCTCGCCCACTCCGGCGACGCGAACGGCCAGGTCCTCGCGTCGGTCGTGTCGTTCGACCCGACCGGGTACGGGGCGATCTGGCGCAGCACCGACGACGGCGCCACGTTCACCCGGGTCGGCGAGATCCGCGACCCGGGCGCCGCCGACGGCTTCTGCTGCACCAGCCTGTACGAGCTGCCGCAGGCGGTCGGCGGGATGCCCGCCGGCACGCTCGTGTGGGCCGGCTCGTTCGGGCAGGACGGCGGCACGGACCGGCGGATGTCGGTCGACCTGTGGCAGAGCGGCGACCACGGCGCCACCTGGTCGATGGTGTCGCGGGTGCTGTCCGCGCCGAACACCGGCGGCCTGTGGGAGCCGGAGATGCGCGTGAACGCCGAGGGCCAGCTCACGCTCTACTACTCCGACGAGACGCAGCAACCGACGCACAGCCAGGCGCTGATGGAGGTGTTCAGCGCCGACGGCGTCACCTGGTCCACGCCGTACCCGGTGGTGTCGCTGGCGGACTCGGGCGCGCGCCCGGGCATGGCCGTGGTCCGCGAGCGCCCCGACGGCGTGCGGCTGATGACGTACGAGATCTGCGGGCCCGGGTACGACTGCGACGTGTACGAGCGGACGTCGAGCGACGGGGCCGACTGGGGCGACCCGGCGTACGCCGGGAGCCGGATCGTCGCCGACGACGGCACGTTCTTCCGGCACGCACCGACCATCACGGTCGTCGACGACGGTACGGCCGCCGGCCGGGTCGTGCTGGTGGGCCAGATGCTCGTCACCGACGCCGGTACCGATCCCGGCAACGGCACGACGCTTCTCACCAACGGGGCCGGCGGCGACGGGCCGTGGCAGCGCGCGGCGGCACCCGTGCAGGTGCCCACCGCGTACGACAACTACTGCCCCAACTACAGTTCCGCGCTGCTGCCGACCGTCGACAACGGTGGCGTGGTCGAGGTCGCCACCGACTACGCCGGTACCGAGTGCGGCGCGTTCTTCGCCACCGGCCGGCTCTGACCCGGGCCGGGCGTCACCGCCGGTGGGCGGCGAGGTCGGCCGCCGCGGCCAGCAGCGACGCCTGGTCGCCCGGCGCGGGCGCACCGGCCGACCGGTACTCCGCGGCGACGAGGAACACGATGCGCTCCGGGTTGCCCCAGCCGGCCGCGTACCCGGGGACCGGGATGTCGGCCGCCGCGCACCGCCAGTCCATCCCCGCCGCGCACCGCTGCCGCGCCTGCTCGGCCACGTACTCCAGGTGGTGTCGCAGCGTGCGTACCGCGGCGGGTGTGGTCACCGGCCCGTGCCCCGGCACGATGGTGTCGGCGCCGGTGGCGAGCATCGCGTCGCAGGCGCGTACCCAGTTGTCGAGCGGGCCGGACCAGGCGATCGGGTGGTCGCCGACGAACAGCAGGTCCCCGGCGAACAGCACGCCGTCCTCGGGTACCCAGGCCACGGTGTCGCCGTGGGTGTGCGCCGGGCCGAGCTCCAGCAGGCGCACCTCGACGCCGCCCGCGTACACGCTGGTGTCGCCGCGGAACGTCGCGGTCGGCGGCACGACGGTGATGTCGGCGAAGTCGAAGGGGGCGAAGTAGCGGTCGAGGTACGCGGCGAGCGGGCCGCCGGGCGGGGCCGCCGCGACCACCTGCCGCAGCACCTCGGGCGTGATCTCGCCGGCCACCTCGTCGGCGGTGCCGGCCGACGCGACGACCGCCGCGCCCGGGAACAGTCCGTTGCCCCAGCAGTGGTCGCCGTTCGCGTGCGTGTTCACCACCGTCGACACCCGTACGCCGGGCACCGCCGACACGACGGCGTCCCGCAGCCGCCGCGTCATACCCACGGTGAACTGGGTGTCGACCAGCACCGCGTCCTGCCTGTCGGCGACCAGCCCGGCGTTCGACCACCCCCAGGTACCCGTCGGGTGCGTCCAGGCGTGGACGTGCGGGGTCAGTCGGCGCAGCGCACCGGAACTCGACGGATCGCCCATTCGCACCATCCTGGGCGCAGCGTAAGCAGATCGCAAGATCGGGTCCCGGGCAGAGCGACCGCACGCCCGGGGATGATGGTGCCGATGAGGACGAGCGGTGAGGAGACGGTGGTGGACGAGTTCGACCTGGTGGTGCTGGGGGCCGGTCCGACGGGCGAGAACCTCGCCGAGCGGGCGCACGCCGGTGGGATGAGCGTCGCCGTCGTGGAGTCCGAGCTGGTCGGCGGCGAGTGCTCGTACTGGGCGTGCATGCCCAGCAAGGCGCTGCTGCGGCCGGCCGCCGCGCTCGCCGACGCGACGCGCGTGGCCGGTTCCCGGGAGGCCGTGGGCGGACCGCTCGACGCGGCGGCCGTGCTGGCCCGGCGGGACGACTTCGCGTCGCACTGGAAGGACGACGGCCAGGTGGACTGGCTCGCGGGCGCCGGCCTCACCCTGGTACGCGGGCACGGTCGGCTGGACGGCGAGCGTCGCGTCGTCGTCGACACGCCGGACCAGGGCCGGCGCGTGCTGGTCGCGCGGCACGCCGTGGCGGTGTGCACCGGTACCGGCGCCGCGCTGCCGGACCTGCCCGGGCTCGCGGACGCGCGCGTGTGGACCAGCCGGGAGGCCACGAGCGCGCCGGCCGTACCGCGGCGCCTGGCGGTCGTCGGCGGCGGTGTCGTCGCGGTCGAGATGGCCACCGCGTGGCGCGCCCTGGGCAGCGAGGTGACCCTGCTCGTACGCGGGCCGCGGCTGCTGCCGAAGGTCGAGACGTTCGCCGGCGAGCTGGTTGCCGAGAGCCTGCGCGAGACCGGCGTCGACGTACGGTTCGACACCGGCGTCACCGCGGTACGCCGGGCCGGCGCCGAGGTCACCCTGACGCTCGGCGACGGCCAGTCCCTCGTGGCGGACGAGGTACTGTTCGCGACCGGGCGGACCCCGGCCACCGCCGACCTCGGCCTGGACACGGTCGGGCTGACGCCGGGCCGGCCGATCGAGGTCGACGACACCGGCCTCGCGACCGGCGTCACCGGCGACTGGCTGTACGCCGCGGGCGACGTCAACGGCCGGGCTTTGCTGACACACCAGGGCAAGTACCAGGGGCGCGTGTTCGGGTCCGTCATCGCCGACCGGTACGCCGGTCGCACGCTCGACACCGCCGAGTGGGGACGCAGCGTCGCGACCGCGGACCGGCGGGCCGTGCCGCAGGTCGTGTTCACCGACCCGGAGGTCGCCGCGGTCGGGCTCAGCCTCGACGAGGCCGAACGCGCCGGGCACCGGGTGCGTGCCGTCGACTACGACCTCGGCTCCGTGTCGGGCGCCGCCCTCCACGCCGACGCGTACCGGGGCCGGGCCCGCGTGGTCGTCGACCTGGACCGGGAGGTGCTGCTGGGCGCCACGTTCGTCGGGGCCGGCGTGTCCGAGCTGCTGCACTCGGCCACGATCGCCGTCGTCGGCGAGGTACCGGTCGCGCGGCTGTGGCACGCGGTCCCGTCGTACCCGACGATCAGCGAGGTGTGGCTGCGTCTCTGGGAGACCTACCGCGGCTGATCGGCCCGCCCGGCCGCCACGAGGGCGGCGACGCCGTCGAGGTGCCGGGCCAGCCCGTACTCGAAGAGACCGTCGAGGTCGGCCACCGTGTCACCGGACACCGTTGCCAGCAACGGGAAACGGCCGCTGTCGAGCAGCTCGGCGGCGCGGCCGCGCCGGGAGTGCCACCAGGTGTCCAGCGACACCCCGGTCTCCTGCTCGGTCTCCAGCTCGTCGGTGGCGGACACCGCGACGGTCACGACCAGCCCGTGCAGCGTCAGCGCCTCACGGAGCCGCGTGTCCACGGGCAGCCCGAGGCCGTCCATGGCACGCAGCGTCCACTCGGTGTGCGCGGTCAGGGTGATCCCGCCGGCGTTGCAGGACAGGTTCATCCGGGAGGCCGACCGCCTCACCCCGGACAACCCCACGGACGTCCGCAGTGTCGCGGCGCCGCACGTCGGCCCGTTCGACCGGCCCCGAGCTGGTCGACATCCTCGCCGGCCTCGCCCGCCGCTGACCCCGGCGCACGGCGAGGCCCGGTGCGCCGGCGGTCAGGCGCCCGCCGGTGCCGGGGCCGGCTCCTCGGTGGGCGTGGGGTCGCGGCGCCGCAGCGCGCGTACCGACGGGAGGGTGGCGGCGGCGAGGGAGCCGCCGGCCATCACGGCCGCGCAGACCCACAGCCACGTGGTGGTACCGGTCAGCGCGGCCACCGGGCCGGTGAGCGCGAGTCCGATCGGCCGGGCCACGAACGAGCCGACCATGTCGAACGAGTACACCCGGGCGAGCTTGTCCTCGGGCACGTTCTGCTGGATGGACAGGTCCCACGCGACGGAGAACAGTTCGAGCCCGAGCCCGTGCAGGAACGCCCCGGACAGCACCAGCACCAGCCCGGCCGTCCCCGGTACGCCGAGCGCCATCGCGGCGGGAAAGCAGCCGGTGAGCGCGAGCAGCAGCGTGCCGTGGAACAGGTTGCGGCGCGGGCGGAACCGCAGCGACACCAGCCCGCCCGCGAGGAACCCGATCATCAGCGCGGACAGCGCCCATCCCCAGGTCGCCTTGTTCCAGGTGGCGGACACGACGACCGGGCCGAGCACGCCCTGCACGCCGCCGTAGAACAGGTGGTACAGCAGGGCCTGGAGGATCAGCATCCACAGCCAGGAGTGCCGCAGCACCTCGCGCAGCCCGGCGCCGAGCTCGCGCAGCATCGACGCGCTCTTCTCGCGGACCGGCTCGGGTACCCGGAGCAGGTGGTAGCAGACCGCGGCGACGGCGAACGTGGCGGCGTCGACGGCGATCGCCCAGCCCGGCCCGAGCGCCGCGGCCAGTACGCCCGCGACGGCGAAGCCGACGATCTGCGCACCGTTCTGAGTCAGCCGGCGCTGCGTGACCGCCTTGGGCAGCACCGTGTCCGGTACGGTCTGCCGGGTCATCGCCGACGACGACGGCCCGGCCAGCGCGCCGAGGCAGCCGTTGACGGCGCCGACGGCGCCGAGCAGCCACACGCTGGACCAGCCGCCGACGAGGCTCGCGGCGATCAGCGCCTGCGTGGCCGTCGCGGCGATCGCGGAGCCCTGCATCATCGCGGTCCGCGGCAGCCGGTCCCCGAGTACCCCGCCGAACAGCGCGGTCAGCACGTCGGCGAGCGCGTACGCGGCGACGACGAGGCCGAGCTGGGTCGCCGAGCCGCCGAGCGCGAGTACCGCGAAGGCGAGCGCGACCGGCGTGATCGCGTTGCCGAACGCGCTGGTGCCGGCGCCGATCACGAGGAGCCGGAAGTTCCGGTACGCCAGCGGTCGGGCCGCCGGCTGCACAGTGGTCATGCCCAGCAAACTACTTCGCTAGCTAATCTTTCGTCAACGAAACTTTCGTGGACGAAGATCTCGGCACCGAAACGTTCGGACTAGAATCGCGGCATGCCGCCGGAGGACTGGACCGACCGCCACGTCGCGCGCTGGCGCGACCACTGGTCCGGCATCGCGTACGACGACGAGGTCGAGGGCATCGTCACCCGGATCAGTCAGCTCGCCCGATACCTGGACCACACCGTCAAGGACGCCGCCGCGGCCTCGGACCTCCAGGAGTCGGAGTACAAGACGCTGCATGTGCTGATGATCCGGGACACACCGGGCTCGGCCTCGCCGGGCGAGCTGGCCGACGACCTCAAGATCTCCGGCGCCGGCATGACCGGCCGACTCGACGCCCTGGAGAAGAAGGGCTGGATCCGCCGGGTCTCGGCGATCGACGACCGCCGGCGCGTCATCATCCAGATCACGCCGAAGGGTACGGAGATCTGGCGCGGCGCGATGGACAACCGCGGCACCGCCGAGGACGAGATGATCGGCGTGCTGTCGACCCGCGAGCGCGCCACCCTCAACCGCATCCTCAAGAAGCTCACCCTGTACGTCGAGTCCCTCGACGGCTGAGCGGGACGGGTTCGGCGGTTCGGCGGGCGTGTCGCACGCCCGCGCCGTACGGTCGGCTCGTGGAACCTCTCGAACCACGGTGCCCCGACTGCGGCAGCCCCGAGGTCGACGTGCTGCACACCCGACCGCACGGCGCCGAGGTCGTCTGCCACGACTGCGGCTGGATCGGCTGGATCGACACCGCAACCGACCCCAGCTGAGACGCCGCCGTCCACATCGGACGGCGGCGGTTCAGCCCTGCGGCACCGCGGCCAGCAGGCCACCGAGCCCGCTCGCCTGGGTACGCCAGTCGCGGGCGTTCGGATGGTCGGCGGAGTCGGCGCCGGACCAGCGGCACCCGATGCGGTCGGCGTCGTCGCGGTCGGCATCCCAGATGGCGTTCGCCTGCGCCTGGGCGAAGTCGCGGTAGCTCGCGGCGCCGGTGCTGTCGGCCAGGTCGGCGAAGTAGCGCATGAAGATGCCCTTGAACTGTTTCTGGTTGTCGTCGCACGACCGGTCGGGCGCGTCGCACGACTCGGTGAGGACCCCGCCGGACACCAGCAGCGGCGAGGCCATCGCCGCGTCGCCGAGCCGGCGCGCCGTGGCGAGCGCGGACGCGTCGCCGGTGGCCCGCCACACCTCCAGCGCCCCGCCGATCGCCAGGCCCTGGTTGTAGCTCCACACGGTCTGGCCGTTGTTGTGGCAGGAGCCGTCGAGCCCGTCGTTGACGAGGCCGTCGGCGTTGATCAGCCCGCTGTCGACGTACCAGTGCCACGCGGTGGTGGCGCGCCCGAGCCAGGCGGTGTCGCCGGCGATCCGGTTGTGCAGCGCGGCGGTGAGCCGCACGTACAGCCCGTTGGTGATCGCGTTCTTGTACGTCCGCTCCCGGTCCCACCAGACGCCGCCGCCGCACGTGCTCGTGTCCCAGTAGCCGTCGACGTAGTCGGCGATGGTGACCGCCTCGTCGAGGTATTTCGCGTCGCCGGTCACGTCGTACGCCTCGATCCAGGCGAGGCCCCACCACTCGGTGTCGTCGATCGCCCGGCTGATGAAGTCGCCCTCGATCGGGTCGCTGCTGCGCTCCCCCGCCGCGAACACGCCCTTGTTGACCTCGAACGTCCGATCGATGATCCACTCGTACCGCTGGTCGCCGGTGCGCTGGCCGTCGTCCATCACCGTGGTCAGCGCGACGGCCGAGTTCCACCAGCTCGACGGCCACCAGGCCGTGTCGCTGTCGTACGAGGCCATCAGGACGTCGGCGGCGCGGGCGGTGGCGTCGGACGGCGGCGCGGCCGACGCCGGGGCGGTGCACAGGCCGAGCGCCACGAGCGCGGGCAACAGGGCGAGCAGGATCCGTCGCATCGGTCCTCCCGAGGGGTGTTCCGGCGCGGACGCCGGGGGATGCCGAATCGGGAGAAAAGTACCGGAGGTCCGGGTCTTTGTCCACCGTTGTCACAGATCGTCCACAGTGGACCGTCGCGGCCGGCGAATTGGGTAATTGTGTCGTGTGGCGCCGCCGCCGCCGCGGGGACGATGGGGACGACGACCCCTGACCGAGGAGCGCACCATGACCACCGACTCCTTCCAGATCGTTCCGCAGGCGGTGAGCGAGACGGTCGGCGCCATCCGCTCGCTGGTGTCCCAGGCCGGCGACGTGATCGGCGAGCTGGAATCCGCGGTACTCGACGGCACCGCGTTCGCCGGGGTCGGCACCGACGTCGCCGCCGCGAACACCACCCTGCAGAGCAACCAGGTCAGCTCGCTGCGGCAGCTCAGCCAGCTGCTCGACCAGGTCAACCAGCACGTCGACGCGAGCAACCAGGGCTACCAGCAGGCCGACCAGGCCGTGGCCACCGGGTACGGCGACGACACCGGTGCGACCCAGCTGGCGCAGGCCGCCCCCGCCGCGAACCAGGGCACCGACATGACCACCGACCAGCAGCTGCGGGACCAGCTCGGCGTGGACGAGGGCAACCGTACCCACGTGTACACCGACACCGCCGGGCACCCGACCGTCGGCATCGGCTTCAACCTCGACCGGGCCGACGCGCGTACCCAGCTCTCCGGCGTCGGCGCCGACTACGACGCGGTCCGCGCCGGTACCCAGGACCTCAGCCAGGACCAGATCAACCAGCTGTTCAGCCACGACGTCGGCACCGCCGTCGGCACCGCACGCGGCTACTACGCCGGCTTCGACCAGCTCGACGCGACCCGCCAGCGCGTCCTGACGAACATGGCGTTCAACATGGGTCCGGCCACGCTCGGCCAGTTCCACCAGCTGCACACCGCGCTCACCAACGGCGACTGGAACGCCGCGGCCACCGCGATGCAGAACTCGCACTGGGCCAACCAGGTGGGCGACCGGGCCACGCGGCTCATCGACCACATGCGTACCGGCCAGTGACGGCGTGGCCCGACGCGGGTACGGCGCGCCGGGCCACGCTCAGCTCCGCACCGCCCCCGACGCCAGGTCCGCGGCGTAGCCGTCGTACGCCGGGACGTAGCCGTCGCCGGTGAGCACGTGGACGGGATCGCCGACCCGGTCCGGGTCGTACCCCTCGTCGCGCAGGTCCGCCTTGCGCGCCTTGAACGTGCTGGTCTGCGCCACCTCGGGCACCACCCGGACGAACAGCGGCGCGGCGTACCGCGGCAGCCGGCCGAGCACGTGCCGGGCCAGGCCCGGACCGTCGAACTCGGCGCCGGCACGCAGCCGTACCGCCGCCATGCCGGCGCGGCCGTCGGCGCCGGGCACCGCCACCCCGTACACGACGGCCTGCTCGACGTCGGGGTGCTCGGCGAGGACACCCTCCACCTCGGCGGTCGCCACGTTCTCGCCCTTCCACCGGTACGTGTCGCCGAGCCGGTCGGCGAACGCCACGTGCCGGTATCCCTGCCGCCGCACCAGATCCCCGGTGTTGAACCACGCGTCGCCGGGCCGGAACCCGTCCGCCACGAGCTTCGCGTCGGTCGCCGCCGGATCGGTGTACCCGTCGAACGGGAACCGCTTGGTCACCTTCGTCAGCAGCAGCCCGGTCTCCCCGGTACGCACCCGCGTCAGCCGGCCGTCCGGCCCGCGGCGCGGGCGGCCCGTGGCCGCCTCGTACGCGACGACGGCGAACGGCAGCGGCAGGAAACCCGCCGTACGGTCGAGGCCGAACGCGTTGACGAAGGCCATGTTGCACTCGCTCGCCGCGTAGAACTCGGCGATGCGCGCGATGCCGAACCGCTCGGCGAACTCGGTCCAGATCTCCGGACGCAGCCCGTTGCCGAGCGCGACGCGTACCCGGTGGCGGCGGTCGGTGTCCCGGGGCGGCTGGTTGACCAGGTAGCGGCACAGCTCACCGATGTAGCAGAACGCGGTGGCGTCCGCGGCGATCGCTTCGTCCCAGAACCGGGACGCGGAGAACGACCGGCCGAGCGCCAGCGTGGCGCCGGCGGCCAGCACCGCGGACAGCGACACGGTCAGCGCGTTGTTGTGGTAGAGCGGCAGGCAGCAGTAGAGCGTGTCGTCGGCGCGCAGCCGGGCACCGACCCGGCCCAGGTAGTTCATGCTCTTCAGCCAGCGCAGGTGGGTCATCGCGCTGGCCTTCGGCAGCCCGGTAGTGCCCGAGGTGAACACGTGGAACGCGGTGGTACCGGCGCGCAGCCGGGCGCAGCCCGCGGGATCCGCGTCGTCGGCGGCCTCGGCCAGCCGGTCCAGGTCGGGTGTGCCCGGCAGCGTGGCGCCGTCGTACGGCAGGCACAGCACGTCCTCCGGTCCGTCGGAGTCCGGCCCGAGCGACTCCCACGCCTCGCGGCACTCGGCGCCGATCACGAGCGCGGTGGCGCCGAGGATCCGGCGGCCGTGGCCGAGCACGGCGCCGCGCTGGTGGTGGTTGAGCAGCCCGGCGATCGCGCCGAGCTTCACCGCGGCCAGCGCCACCAGCAGCGTCTCCGGCCGGTTCGTGGCGAGTACGCCGACCACGTCGCCGACACCGACACCACGCCCGGCCAGGACCGCGGCGTAGGCGTTGACGCGGGTGTTGGCCACGGCGTACGTCAGGGTGGTGCCCTCGAAGGTCAGGAACGGCCGGTCCGGGTGCGCCGCGGCCCGGCGTTGCAGGACGAGACCGATCGAGGTACGGGACTCCGCGGTGAGGGTGAGGGTGCCGACCGCGCCGCGCACGATCGTGCCGAGGTCGCCCGCCGCGGCCGGCAGCGTACGCACGAGGTCGAGCCAGGTGAACGTGCGGGCGGCTGGTCGCGCGGAGTCCGTCATCCCACTCCCGTCCGGCGCAGCCGACGACGAAGCGAATCCTGTCCGGAGATTATTGCCGGATCCGGCGCCGACCGTCCACGCGTCGACCGGCCCGCCGCCGGATACGCCGGTGGTCGGACCCCGCCCGGCGCGGTCAGGTGGCCGCGGCGAGCAGGTAGCGGGCCACGGCGTCCGGGTCGACGAGCTGGTGCAGGTGCCCGCCCGGCAGGTACGCGACCGGCCAGCCGCGGGCCGCCGCCTCCCGCACCTCCGGTTCGTACGCCGCGCTGAACCGCAGGTACACCCGCGGGTGGTCGTCCCAGCCGGCCGGCACCGGGACGGCCTGCTCGAAGTACGACAGCGGCAGGGCCGGCTGCTCGGCGGTGACGATGAACCGGGTCACGGGATCGGGGAACAGCGGGGCCACGTCGGCCTCGTCCCACCAGTCCGTCCAGCGTGGCAGCAGACCGTCGGTCGCGATCGCCCGCAGCGCGTCGACCAGGTCGGGCGGCGCGACGGGGGTGGACCCGGCGCGGGCCGGCAGCGTTGCGTCGACGAACACCGACGCCGCCACCTGGCGCGTCAGGCCGGCCCGGATCACCGGCAGCAGCAGGCCGGCGTTGCTGTGCGCCACCAGCACCACCGGCCGTTCCACCGGTACGTCCGCGACGGCCGCCCGGACCGCCGCCACGATGCGCGGCCAGAACGGCGCCCCGCCGTACGCGACGTGTGTGAGCGACGGCACCCGCGTCGCGAACCCGGCCGCGGCCAGCCGATCCGCCACCGGCCGCCAGGTCGACGGCCCCACCGACGGGCTGTGTACGAGCACGAAGACACGCGCCATGACGCCTATCGTGCGCCGTCGAGGCGGATCGGGCCGCCCCGTACGCCGACGGCGTACGGCACGGGTCAGCGGAACCGCGACGCGTGCCCGGCCACCCAGCGCTCGAACGTCCGCGGCTCGACGCCGGTCACCTCGCGCACGGTCGGCAGCACGGCCGACTCGTCCAGCGCACCGGCGGCGTAGAACTCGAGGAACGCGTCGACGTACTCGACGGGCGTGGTGGCAAGCATCCGCGCCCGCGCCTCGTCGTCGGACACCGGCTCGGCGCGCAGCTCCCGGCCGAGCACCGCACCGAGGATCCGTACCCGATCGGCGGGCAGCAGCGCCGCCGGCCCGGTCGGTACGAGGATCCGGCCGGCGTAGCGGTCGGCGACGAGCGCTTCCGCCGCCACCGCGCCGATGTCGTACGGGTCGACGGCGGCGATCCGCACGCCCGCGAACGGCACCCGCACCACGTCGCCGGCCGCGAGCTGCGGCGCCCACTCCAGCGTGTTGGTCATGAACTGGCTCGGCCGCAGGAACGTCCACGGCAGACCCGACTCGCGCACCGCGTCCTCGGAGGCCCGCATGTAGCGGGTGACCGCGTTGCCGGGTGCGTCGATCCCGGCCGCACCACCGGACAGCAGCACGACGCGGCCGACGCCCGCCGTGCGTGCGAGATCCAGCAGCCGGGCCAGATCCGGGTACCCGGAGAGCAGGAACAGGCCGCTCGCGCCGGCCAGCGCGGGGGCCAGCGAGTCGGGGTGGTTGAGGTCGCCGGCGACGTACTCGACGCCGGGGCGGGGCGTGCCGCGGGCCGGGTCGCGGGTCAGCGCCCGGACCGGCGTACCCGTGGCGGCGAGCGCCCGCACCACCTCCGCGCCGACGTTCCCGGTCGAGCCGGTCACCAGGATCATGGGGTCTCCTTCACTAGGAGTGCTCACCAGGGCAGCGGGCGGCCGTCGCGGAAGAAGCCGCCGGTCGGCCCGTCATCGGGCAGTGTCGCCGCCCACACGACGCTGGCCGCACCGGCGGCGACGGGGCGCCCGCCGGGGCCGCCCATGTCGGTGTCCACCCAGCCCGGGCAGACGGCGTTGACGAGGATCCGGTCGCGGCGCAGCTCGGCGGCCAGCATCCGGGTCAGCGCGTTCAACGCCACCTTCGACACCGTGTACGCCGGCGTGCCACCGCCCATGCTCGCGAGTGAACCCGCCTCGCTGGAGACGTTCACGATCCGGGGATGCCGGCTCGCCCGCAGCAGCGGCAGCATCGCCTGGGTGAGCCGCCACGCGCCGTACAGGTTGGTCTCGGCGGCCTCGCGTACCACGTCGAGGTCGGCGTCGGTGGCCCGCTGCCAGGTGTCGTACGTGATCGCGGCGTTGTTGACGAGCACGTCCAGCACGCCGTACCGGTCGGTGACGGTCGCGGCGGCGCGGGCGACGTCCGCGGCGGACGTCACGTCGAGCGCGATCGAGCCGGCGTCCGGCCCGAGCTCGGCGGCGAGCGCCGCGGCGTCGTCCACCGACCGCGCGGTCACCAGGACGGCGTACCCGAGCCCGGCGAGCTGCCGGCACACCTCCCGCCCGATGCCCCGGCTCGACCCCGTGACCAGCGCGATCATGTCCGCACGCCCTTCCCCCGTCGGGCGTCCATCCTGCCAGCACCGGCGTCGCGGCCCGGCTCCGGCCAGACCGGAGCCGGGCGGGATGTCAGGCGAGGGCGGCGCGGGCGGCGTCAGCGATGTCGACGGGCGGGCGGCCGAGCAGCGTGGCCAGGTCCGGCCGTACGTCGGCGAGGCGGCCGGCGCGGATCGCCGCGTGGATCGCGACGAACGTCTCGACGAGGAAGCCGGGCAGCCCCGCCGCGGTGAGGACCCGGGCCAGCTCGGCGTCGTCGACGTCGACGTGGCGCAGCGGCCGGCCGGTGATCTCGGTGGCGATCGCGGCCAGCTCCTCGAACGTCCATCCGCGCGGACCGGTCAGCTCGTACACGGTGCGGTCGTGCCCGGTCCCACTGGCGACGACGGCGGCGGCCTCGGCGAGGTCGTCGCGCGCGGCGCTGGCCAACCGGCCCGGCCCGGCGGACGCGACGAGACCGCCCTGGGCGTACGCGGCGGCGAGCTGGCCGGTGTAGTTCTCGTGGTACATCGTGTTGCGCAGGAACGAGAACGGGATACCCGTCGCCCGGATCGCCCGCTCGGTCCCGCCGTGCACGTCGGCCAGCCCCGCGACGCTGTCCGCGTCCGCCTCCGTCACGCTCGTGTACGCGAGGAAACCCACCCCGGCATCGGCCGCGGCGCGTACCGCGGTGCCGTGCTGGGCGTGCCGCAGCTCGTCCGGCCCGTTGGTGGACACCAACACGAGGCGGTCGATCCCGTCGAAGGCCTTCCGTACCGAGTCGGGGGCGTCGAAGTCGGCCTGGCGTACGTCGACGCCGGCGGCGGCGAGGTCGGCGGCGCGCCCGGTGTCGCGGACGGAGACGGCGATCTCGGCGGCGGGCAGCCGCGCCAGCAGGTGTGAGACGACGCGGCCGCCGAAGGCGCCGGTGGCTCCGGTCACGAGGATGCTCATGCGTACTCCCGATGTGGTGTCTGGCGTTCTCACCCCACGGTAGGTGCGAAGCTTTCCATTGGTTAGTACGTACCTCTGGGTAAGTATCGGACGCGTGGGTGAAGTTCCAGCTCAGCGCCGCGCGGTCGGTACCAGGTGTGGCCACCGTTACGTGATCCTCGGACAGCTACTTACCAGCGGTAAGCTTAGCGGCATGGCAACCAGGTCGCGGCGCCCCGGCAACGTGTTCGACCGCGACTGCCCGTCGCGTCCCGTGCTGGAGCACGCCACCAGCCGCTGGGCCGTGCTCGTGCTGGGCGCCCTGCTCGGCGGCACCCGCCGCTTCACCGAGCTGCGCCGCGAGGTCGACGGCGTCAGCGAGAAGATGCTGTCCGCCACGCTGCGCGCGCTCGAACGCGACGGCATGGTCGAGCGCGAGGTGCTGCCCGTCATCCCGCCGCACGTCAACTACCGGCTCACCGATCTCGGCCGGCGCACGGCCCGCCAGGTCCGCCGGCTGTACGAGCTGATCGAGGAGGCGCTCCCCGAGGTGCTCGCCGCCCAGGACGCCTACGACCGCCGCCCCTGACGCCCGCCGCCGGCTCAGCGCGTACGCAGGAGCCGGTGGACGGTCTGGACCAGGGCCAGCAGGGCCGGGTCGGGCGCGTCGGGCCGCGTCGCCAGCCGGAACCGGTACGGCGGGGGCGGATCCACCAGCGGTACGAACACCAGGTCGGGGCGGCGGATCGTGTCGGCCACCAGCGACGGCAACGGCAGCACCCCGGCACCCGCCGCGACGAGGTCGACGGCCGCGACGTCGTCCAGGTCGTCGCCCGCCGACCACGCCGTACCCGGGGGCAGCGCCGCCGCGAGCGCCGGCCACGGCCCGCCCGGTGGGCGGCGCCCCGGTACGAGCACGCGGCGGCCGGTCAGCGCGGCCAACCGGACGCCGGGGCGCTGGGCGAGCGGGTCTCCCGCGGGTACCGCGATCCGGTCGACGGCCACGGTGAACAGCGGCACGCCGGTGAGCCCGGCCGGTACCGGCGCGGCGAGGATCGCGGCCCCGACCTCGCCCGCGGCCACCGCCTCGGCGGCGACCCGCTGCCCCGCCGCCCGCAGCGCGACGTCGACGCCGGACTCGCCGCGCGACAGCCGGCGGGCCAGCCGGGCGGCGAACGTACCGAGCATCGGTGGATAAGCAAGCGTGATGCTTGGCCGGACCGGCGCCCCCGCCACCTCCGCCGCGTCGACGAACGCGGCGGCCTCGGCCAGCAGCGACTCGGCCCGCGGCAGCAGCGCCCGGCCGACCGCGGTCAGCCGTACGTCCCGGCTGGACCGCTCGAACAGCCGGTGCCCCACGGCGCGTTCGAGCCGGCCGATCGCCTGGCTCACGGCCGGTTGGGTGAGTGCCAGGGCCGCCGCGGCGGTGGAGAAGCCGCGGTGGTGCGCGACGGCCGCGAAGCACCGGACGTCCCGCACCACCGGCAACCCGTCCACCGCGCTCCCCCCGCCGACCCGCTGACTTCGAGCATAAGCGTTGCCAATGGATCACCGACACGGACCGCTCCCGTGGATAGCCTGCCCGGACCTGGCACCGCCGTACGAGGAGATGACCATGCCGCAGATCCCGTTTCCCGACTCGACGATCCTCGGGTACCCGCGGATCGGTCCGCGCCGCGAGCTGAAGCGGGCGCTGGAGTCGTACTGGGACGGCCGGGCCGGCCTGGCCGAGCTGCGCGAGATCGGGCGCCGGCTGCGCGCCGACACGTGGACCGAGCTGTCCCGGCGCGGGCTCACCGGCCCCGTGTCCAACACGTACTCCTGCTACGACCAGGTGCTGGACCAGGCGATGGCGCTCGGCGCGGTGCCGGCGCGCTACCAGCGGGACACGCCGGAGGACACCATGTTCGCGGCGGCGCGCGGCGCCGACGGCCTGCCGCCGCTGCGGATGACGAAGTGGTTCGACACGAACTACCACTACCTGGTGCCGGAGATCGGGCCGGACACGACGTTTCGCGCGGATCCCACCAAGCTCCTCGCCGAGGTGTGCGAGGCGCGTGAGCTGGGCGTCGACACCCGACCCGTGCTGATCGGGCCGGTCACGTTCCTGCTGCTGGCGGAGGCCGCGCCGGGCAGCCCCGCCGGGTTCGACCCGCTGGCCCGGCTGGACGACGTGCTCACCGCGTACGAGGGGCTGCTCGCGGCGCTCGCCGACGAGGGCGTGGCGTGGGTGCAGCTCGACGAGCCGGCGCTGGTGGCGGACCGTACGCCGGACGAGCTGGCGGCCGTGGCGGACGCGTACCGGCGGCTCGGCGGGCTGGCGCGGCGACCCGCGCTGTTCGTCGCGTCGTACTTCGGGGAGCTGGGCGAGGCGCTGCCGGTGCTGGCCGACTCGCCGGTGGAGGCGGTCGGGCTGGACCTGGTCCGCGGCGGCGTACCGGCCGACGTGGCCCTGCTGCGCGACAAGATCGTCGTCGCCGGGGTGGTGTCGGGCCGGGACGTCTGGCGTACCGATCCGGCGGTCGCGCTCGCGCGTCTCGCCGAGCTGCGGGCGGTGTGCGGCACGGTCGCGGTCGGCACGTCCTGCTCGTTGCTGCACGTGCCGTACGACCTGGCCGCCGAGACCGACCTGCCGGCCGAGCTGGTCGGGCGGGTGGCGTTCGCGGCGCAGAAGGTCGACGAGGTGGTCGCGCTCGCAGCCGGCGCGCCGACCCCCGGCCCGGCCGTCGCGGCGCCCGTGGCCCGGCCGGTGGAGCCGGCGCCGGTACCGGCGCGCGCGCCGTACGCGGTGCGGGCCGCCGCGCAGGCCACCCGGCTCGGCCTGCCGGCGCTGCCGACAACCACGATCGGGTCGTTCCCGCAGACCGGTGAGCTGCGCGCCGCGCGGGCCGACCTGACCGCCGGCCGCATCGATCGCATCCGGTACGACGCGCTGATCCGCGCCGAGATCGAGCGCGTCGTCCGGCTCCAGGAACGGCTCGGCCTCGACGTGCTCGTCCACGGCGAGCCGGAACGCAACGACATGGTGCAGTACTTCGCCGAACACCTGGCCGGCTTCGCCGTCACCCGGCACGGCTGGGTCCAGTCGTACGGGTCGCGGTGCACGAGGCCGCCGATCCTTTTCGGCGACGTACGGCGGGACGGGCCGATCACCGTCGACTGGTCGACGTACGCGCAGTCGCTGACCGACCGCCCGGTGAAGGGCATGCTGACCGGGCCGGTGACGATCGTGGCCTGGTCGTTCGTCCGGAACGACCTGCCGCTGCCGACGGTCGTCAACCAGGTGGCGGACGCGATCCGGGGCGAGGTGACCGACCTGGAGGCGGCCGGCATCGGCATCATCCAGGTCGACGAGCCGGCGCTGCGCGAGCTGCTGCCGCTGCGTGACGCCGGACGCGCCGACTACCTGGCGTGGGCGGTCGCCGCGTACCGGCGGGCGACGTCCGGCGCCGGCGACGCCACCCAGATCCACACCCACCTGTGCTACTCCGACGCCGACCAGGTGGTCGCCGCCATCGACGGGCTCGACGCCGACGTGACCAGCGTCGAGTCGGCCCGCTCGCACGGCCGGATCCTCGGCGAGCCGGCGATCCGCGACTTCGGCCGCGGCCTCGGCCCCGGCGTGTACGACATCCACTCCCGCCGCGTACCGCCGGCCGACGAGATCGTCGGGCAGCTGCGCACCGCGGCGGAAGCCGTGCCGGCGCGCCGGCTCTGGGTCAACCCGGACTGCGGGCTCAAGACCCGCGCGTACCCGGAGGTGGAGGCGGCGCTGTCGAACCTCGTCGCCGCGGCCCGATCGCTGCGTACCGCGGTGCACGCCTGACGGCGCGGGCCGCCGGTCAGCCGCCGGCGGCCCGCAGCCGGGCGTCGAGGGCGGCCAGGTCCGGGACGAACCAGATGTGGTTCGCCCGGTTCGACTCGCCGACCAGGGCGCGCAGCGCGGAACTGTCCGCGAGGTGCCGGGAGATGTCGCCGACCACGGCCAGCCGCAGCCGGTAGTTGACGAACTTCTGCATCACCTCGCCGGCGAACCGGCTGCCGAGCGCGAAGAAGCTCGCGTCCAGCCGCTCCGCCGGAACCGCCACCATCTCCGCGCCCGCGAACGCGGCGCCGATCAGGTCCAGCGCGTCGGCCTCGGTGGCGATCGGCGGGCCGTCCGGGTCGCAGCGCAGCACCATCACCCCGGCCCGATCCTCGATCACATCAGGCATCGCCAGGCTCCCCGGTGAGCAGCCCGTCCGCGTCGAGGACGGAGTCGAGCAGGCGCAGCAGGTCGGCGGTCGCCGCCGCCCCACCCAGGATCACGATCTTCATGCGGTGGGTCTCCTCGTCGTGGACCGTCTGGACGCGCAGCGGGTGCGCGGGGTGGCCGGTGTTGACGCCGGCCAGCACGAGCGTGCCGAGCCGGTCGGCGAGCGCCCGGTCCACGCCGTCGATCTGCACGATGCTCGACACCTCCGCCGAGACCGAGACCGTGGCACGGGGCCGGCCGGCCAGCGCCTCGACGTCCGCGCGCGCGATCCGGTACTGCTTGCCGATCCGCACCGCGGGCAGCCGGCCCGACCGGATGTAGCCGCGCACCGTCCGCACGTGCAGGCCGAGCCACTCCGCCACCTGCTCGACCGAGTACACATCGTCCTTCATCGGTCCCGATGTTACTGGATACAGGGAGCGATAGGGAGTGATCCGCCACACGCGCCGTCGACCTGCTCGGGGTGCCCGCAACCCGGTCACCTGTCGGAAACCCAGCGAACCCGGATGTACGCCGGGCCGCTCGCGGCAGTTCACTCCCGCGCCGCGCTCGGCTCCTAGCGTCGCGCACGTACGGCCCGCCGGGGACGCCCGGCCGCAGTGACCACGACATCGCGCAGTGCCCTCGTCTTCGTCGGGAAGCAGGTCGGATGTCCGCCACGCCCGAGGTCAGCGTCGTCATCCCCACGTACTCCCGGCCCGAACTGGTGGCCCGCGCGGTCCGCAGCGCGCTCGCCCAGACCGTCACGGACATCGAGGTCGTCGTCGTCGTTGACGGGCCGGACGACGACACGTGCGCGACGCTGGCCGCCATCGCCGACGACCGGCTCCGCCTCGTCCGGCTGCCGAAGAAGGGCGGCGGACCCAACGCCCGCAACGTCGGCGTACGCGAGGCGCGGGCCGCGTGGACGGCGCTGCTCGACGACGACGACGAGTGGTTCCCCGAGAAGCTCGCCGTCCAGCTCGACCTCGCCCGGGCCGCCGCTGTCCCGCAGCCGATCGTGGCGTGCCGGCTCGTCAACAGAACGCCGCGGGCCGAGTTCGTGATGCCGCGCCGGCTCCCCGCGGAGGGCGAGCCGCTCAGCGAGTACCTGACCGTGCGGCGCGGACTGTTCCACGGTGACGGCTTCATCCAGACCTCGACGATCCTCGCGCCGACCGCGCTGCTGCGGCGCGTCCCGTTCGCCGTCGGGGTACGCCGGATGCAGGAACTGGACTGGACCCTCCGCGCGCTGGACCACGACGACGTCGACCTGGTCGTCGCCGCGGAGCCGCTCGTGCGCTGGCACACCGACGAGGACCGGCCGCGGATCAGCCTCCACTCGCCCTGGGAGCAGTGCCTGGCCTGGCTGCGCGACAGCCGGCCGCTGCTCACACCGCGGGCGTACGCCGCGCTGACGATGAGCGTGATCGCCTCGATGGCCGCGCCCACCCGCAGTACGGCGGTGTTCCGGGAGCTGCTGCGGGAGGCGCGCGAGCACGGACGGCCCGGCGCCATCGACTACCTGACGTACCTGCAGATCTGGCTGATCCCGCCGGACCTCCGGCACCGGCTGCGGGACCGGATCCTGAGTCGCCGCCGGCCTGCCGACGCCGAGCCCGCCGTGGCGGTGGTCGAGCCGGCCGCGCGGCTGGTTGTCGAGCCGGAGCACGGGACCGGCGCGTGAGCCGTCCGTACCCCGGTCCGCTTGGCAGGGCCGACGCACCGTCGGAGACCGTCGCTTCCGACCAGACCGTCCGGGACCCGGATGTGGCGGACGACCCGGCCGTGCGGGATGTGGCGTCCTGCGGGTCCGGACGGGACGGCGGCCGGCGGGTCGTGATCTGGCGGAGCTGCCTGCTGCCGGGTTCCGAGACGTTCGTCCGCAACCAGGGGGCGGCGCTGCGCCGATGGCGCCCGACGTACCTGGGGGCGGTGCGGATCGCGTCGCCGCTGGCCGAGGACGCCGACGTACTGGCGTTCCCGCCGGGGCGCCGGGGCCGGGCCGGCTGGCTGCTGCTGCGGCTGACGGGCGTGTCGCGGCGGTTGACCCGGCGGCTGGCCGCGTTGCGGCCCGACGTGGTGCACGCGCACTTCGGTGGCGACGGGCGGCTGGTAAGCCGGTCCGCCGCGGCGCTCGGCGTCCCGCTCGTCGTCACCCTGCACGGGCTCGACGTGACCCGCCAGCCGAACGCGCCCGGCGTACGCGGGGCGCGGCACCGGCGCAACCTGCGTACCGCGTTCCGGCGCGCGTCGCTGGTGCTGGCGGTGTCCGAGTTCATCCGCGGCCGGGCGATCGAGCTCGGCGCCGACCCGGCGAAGGTACGCGTGCACCACACCGGCGTCCCGGTCCCGCCCGTACCGGCGGCGGTGGCGAAGGAGTGGGACGTCGTGTTCGTCGGCCGGTTCGTCGCGAAGAAGGGTGTCGACGACCTGGTCGAGGCCCTCGCCGCGCTGCCGCGGCCGCGGGCGCTGTTCCTCGGCGACGGGCCGCTGGCGGCGGCGACCCGCGCGCGGGCGGCGGAGCTGGGGATCGACGCGACGTTCCTCGGCGCGTGCGCGCCGGCCGAGGTACGCCGGCACCTGGCCGCGTCGAGGATCCTCGCCGCGCCGTCGCGGACCGCGCCCGACGGCGACGCCGAGGGACTGCCGACGACGATCCTGGAGGCGGCGAGCCTCGGCGTGCCGGCCGTCTCCACGTACCACAGCGGCATCCCGGAGGCGGTACTCGCGGGCGAGACCGGGCTGCTCGGCGACGAGGGCGACCGTGCGGCGCTCGCCGACAACATCGGCCGGCTGCTCGGCGACGACGAGCTGCGTACCCGGTTGGGGAACGCGGCCCGCCGCCACGTCGCCGCGCACTTCGACCTCGCCCGGCAGAGCCGCCAGCTCGAAGAGCTCTACGACGAGCTCACCCGGTAACCCGCCGGGGCGCGGGTCAGCGGGCCGCCACGGTACGCAGGTGGCGCCGGACCGCGCGGGCGGAGCGACGGGCCGCGCGGGCACCACCGACCAGCGCCCGGCCGAGGCGCGCCGGCCCGGTGGCCGACAGCAGCTCGACGGTCCGCCGCGCCTCGCGCAACGAGCCCTCGGTCGCGCTCAGCGTCTCCTCGTACCACCGCGCCTTGGCCCGCGCGGCGGCGAGCTCGGCGGTGAGCCTGTCGCGTTCGGCGGCCAGCTCGTCGAACGCGTGGCTGTCCGGGTGCCCGCTCGCCTGGCCGAGATCCGTGCCGGCCATCCTCGCCAGCGTCTCCGCCAGCTCCGGTCCGGTCGCCGCCGGCCACGCGGCCCCGAGCCCGCTGCGTACCAGCGTGGCCGCGAACGCCCGGAGCGCCGCACCCGGCTCCCCCGCCGGCCACAGCGCGGTGAGTCCGCCGTCGGGCCCGACCACGACGCCGTCGGCGGCGACGTCCGCGGCGTCGCCGTCCTGCCAGGTACGCAGCAGCTCCCGTACCGCCGGCATCTCGTGCCGCGCGACCCGGCTGAGCAGCACGTCGGCCAGCGTCGGGCCGGCCGGCACCGGCGAGGTGTCGCCGCCCGTACGCCGGATCCACCCGCCGCCCGCCGCCCGATGGACGTCGGAGCGCCCCGCGGCGCCGACCGCGCACACCTCCGGCAGACCCGACGACACCGGTGAGGCGGACCGGGCCGGCAGCGCCGACGGGGCGGCGGCGGAGGGGCGGCGGGCGGACAGGATCCAGGCCGGGGCCAGGGTGTCGGCGGCGCCGTGCCGCAGCGCGCGGGTGACCAGCCGGGCCGGGTCGGTCAGCACACCGGAGAGCGGCGCGCACGCACCGGCGAGTACCGCGGCGAGGTAGCCGCGCAGGTCGGGGTCGGCGAGGATCCCGGTGCCGGCGAGCACGGTCGGCGCCACCGGCGACGGAAACGCCGCGTACGCCCGGGTCACGTCGAGGCCGCCGGCGGCAAGGGCCTCGCGCACGCCGGGCAGGCCGGCCGGCCGGGTCGGGTCGTACTCGTCGGCCGGCGACCAGCCGCCGTCGGTGGGCGGGGTCGGCAGCGCCACGAGCCGGTGCAGGCCGAGGAGGTTCTCGACGCCGAGCAGCACCGTACCGCCGGGCGCGAGCGCGCCGACCAGCCGCTCGAACGCCGCGCCCCAGGACAGGTCGGCGCCCTCCGCGGAGGACAGCCGGCCGAGCCCGTCGAGGGCGATCACCGTGTCGTACGCCGGGTCGGCGGTGAGCGCGGCGAGGCTGCCGCAGGTGACGGTGGCACCGGGCCGGTCGGCGTAGCGGGCGGCGAGCGCCTCGGCGTCGGGTACGCCCCGGACGAGCAGGGTGAGCCGGTCGGCCGGGACCGCGTCGAGCAGCGCGGGATCGTGCGGGCCGACGACGAGGGTACGGCCGGTGGCCGTGGCGACGAGCGGGGCGAGGGCCGCACCGCGGGCCGGGCCGGGGGTGCCGTCGAGGTCCGACCAGGCCGGCATCGCCTCGCCGGTCAGCGTGGGGTTCACGGGGCGGTCTCCTCGGTCGGGTCGGCGTACGGCCAGCGGAACATCCGTCGCAGTTCGCCCGGCGGGAGCAGCCGGTCGGCGCCCAGCTCGGCGGTCACGACGGCGCGGGCGACGGCCGGATCCACCTGCTCGCCGTGCAGTTCGGGCCATTCGCGCCGGATCCGCGGCTGCCCGCCGAACGCGCCGCTCTCCCGTTCCAGCTGCATCGGGTCGCCGTACACGGCGGGCTCGCAGCCGGCGAGCGTGCCGTAGAAGATGGCCGTGCTGAGCCGGTTGGAGGCGACGCGGCGGTGCCGCCGCAGCTCGGCGAGCTGCCGGTCGAGGAAGCCGGGGTCCACGTCGGTGCCCCAGCCGCCCCGGTACCCGTGGCAGATCACCCGGAACCCGGCCCGCTCGTACCGCCGGCGGATCCGGCTCGACCGGAACTCCTGCCAGTAGAGGCAGATCGTGACCGGACCCGGCTCGGTACGCCGGATCGCGGCGACCAGCGCGCCGTGGTCGCCCACCACGTGCTGCCCCTCGTACCCGTGGAACGGGTAGAAGATCGTGCCCTCGCGCGCGGCCGGCCGGCCCGGCGCCATCCGCAGCAGGTACGCCCAGGGCGCGCCCACCACGTACGTCGCGTGCCGGCCCAGCGCGTACGCCCGGCGACGGGTGCGCTCCGACCACACGAACACCGGCGTACCGGCGACGAACTCGTGGTCGGCGGCGAGCCCGTCGCCGATGTTCCACCCGTGCTGGAGGTACCCGTGGATGCGTGGCGGGGTCCGTTCGTCGAGCCCGCAGTACCGGGCGAGCACGGCCGAGTGACCGTAGTAGTGGTTGCCTCGGTGCACGGGTCTACGCGTCGTCCCCGGCGGCCGGCCGCACGCCGGCCCGCCGACTCCGGCTTCCGCTCACGCCGCGCTCCCCCGCCTCCGGTTCGTCCCCGCCGGCGATCACCGCGTCCGCCGCGGGGCCGGGACGCAAGCGTAGGCGTGCCGGGTCGGGCGCGGGCGCGGATCCGCGGCGGCGTACCGATCTTTCGCCGCATCGTCATCGGGTGTTCGCCCGTCCCGCCCGGTCGACCGGGCGTTTCGGGCGGCCGGCGCGTCGCGCGAATTCCGGGTGACTCCCCGGGCGCGGGCGTCGAGAATGCCGGCATGGCACAACCCACGCTCCGTACCCGGCGGCTCGTCCTCGAACCGCTGTCCGACGACCATCTCGACGCCGAGGTCGAGCTCGACGCCGATCCCGAGGTGATGCGCTACCTCGGCCCCGCGCGTACCCGGGAGCAGGTCGAGGCGCAGCACTCGCGGCGCCTCGCCGCCGCCGGGCGCGTACCGGGGCTGGGGTTCTGGGCCGGGCTCCTCGACGGGACCTTCGTCGGCTGGTGGATCCTGGAGCCGCCGGACCGGCCGGACCAGGGCCCGGTCGACGGCCAGGCCGAGCTGGGGTACCGGCTGCTGCGCCGCTACTGGCGGCAGGGCCTGGCCAGCGAGGGCTCCCGCGAGCTGATCCGCTACGGGTTCTCAGACCTCGGCCTGGACCGGATCTTCGCCGAGACGATGACGGTCAACGCTGGCTCCCGCGCCACCATGCGCTCGGTCGGGATGCGGTACGTCCGCACGTTCCACCTGGACTTCGACGAGCCGCTGCCCGGCGCCGAGCAGGGCGAGGTCGAGTACGCACTGACCCGGCAGGAGTGGCTGGACCGCGGCTGAGCGACGGCTCAGCCGCGCTCGACGACGTGCAGGGTGGCCGGGCGAACCCGGTCGCCGCGACCGGCGCGCGCCGCGCCGTGGCCGGGTCCCACGGCGCGCCCTGGTCCGGGTCGATGACCTGCCCGAACATGGTCACGTTTCCGCTGACGACGCAGACGATCGCGGCGTCGCCGTTGTCCTCGTCGCGCCGCGCGGCCGACGCCGCGGGCGCACCCGGCGGAACCCCCGCGGTTGACGGCTCCACCGCTCTTGGCGGCACCACCACGGCCGGCGCACCCGCGCCATCCGCCGCGCCCGACGCATTCACCGCTTCCGACGGAAAGCCGTCGTCGCCGGCGTACACACCGGAGGGCGGCAGCGGGCTCCCGTCGACGGGGAGCGGTTCGCGTCGGCCATCCGGCGGTTCGACCACCGCGACGGTGTGCGCGGTACCGTGGTCGACGCTCAGCCCGATCCCGGTCATGGCGCGAGCCTGGATCACCCGGGCATGCCGACTCACCGTCCACAAAGGACAGACCAATGGGACTCGCGGTCGTCGCGTTCGAGGTCCGGTTCGTACGGCCGGCGGCGGCCCTGCTCGCCGCCCGACACGCGGACGACCCGCACGGCCCCGACCTGCGCGACCCCGACGTCGCGCACCGGGTCGTACGTGCCTGGCAGGGCAGCGGCCCCGCGCTGGCCGCGGTACGCGACGGCGAGCTGGTCGGCTTCCTCGCCGCGACACTGCCGGCGCCGCCCGGCAACCCGGTCGCCCGGGTCCGGCTGGCCCAGCACGCCGCGGCGGACCGCGACACCTATCGCCGGCTGTACGCCGCGCTGGCCGGCCGGCTGACCGCTGCCGGACGGTTCGAGCACAGCATCGTGGTACCGGCCGGCGACACGGTCGGCCACCTGGTCGAGCTGGGGTTCGGCATCGACCAGATCAAGGGCCTGCGCCCGGTCGGCCCGCCGGAGGCGGCCGGAGCCCCGGCGGGCGTCACCGTCCGGCCGGCGGACCCCGAGGAGACCGGGGTGCTGCTGCGGCTGGTCCTGGAGCTGCAACGGTTCCACGCCGCGTCGCCGATGCTGCGGCCGGCCCTGATCGACCTCGACGCGATCCGGACCGACCTCGACGCCGCCCGTACGGACGGCGACCAGGTGGTGCTCGTCGCGGAGCGGGACGGCGATCCGGTCGGGATGATCCAGGCCGGCCGCGACAGCCGCTACCGTACGGCGGCGACGATCGGGATCGCCGCGGTCACCGCGTCGGCGCGGTCGGGCGGGGTCGGCGGCGCGCTGGTGTCCGGCGTACAGCGCTGGGCGGCCGGGCGTGGCTTCCGTTACTACGGCGCCGGCTGGACGTCGGCGAACCTGGTGAGCGACTCGTTCTGGCGCGGGCGCGGCTTCGTACCGGTGGCGTACACGCTGACCCGGCTGGTCGACCAGCGCGTCGCGTGGGCCGACGCCGATCTCGGTTACCCCGAGGACGACCCCGGCCGCACCGCACCGTCCACAGTGGATGTCAGGCCGCGGCCGGCCAGTCCCAGCCGAGCTGGAGGAACAGGCCGAGCCGGTCGCTGACCGCGCGGATCTGCGTGATCCTGCCGTCCGCGAGGGTGAACACGAAGATCGCTTCGACCGCGAACGTCCGCCCGGTGGGCGTCGGCATCCGCGGATGGGTGCCGCCGTGCCGCCCGGTCATGGTCAGCCGGGCGACCACCCGGTCCCCCTCGGCGATCAGCTCGTCCACCCGCATCAGCAGCGGGTCGAACGCGGCGAGCTGCTGCCGGATCGCCTCGAACGCGGCGCCGGGCTCGTCCGGCTCGCCGTGGATGATCTTGTTGTGGTCGACCACGTCGGCCGCCAGGTAGTCCGCCAGGCCGGCGATGCGTCGCTCGCTGACCGCGTCGAGAAACCCCTGTACGACCTGCTTGTTCTCCATCTCACGACTCCCTTACGGCGTAAGTTAACGACCGGCGCCCAGCGTGCCACCGAGTCCGGTGCGCGGTCAAGATCTGCCCGGTCGTCCGGACCGGACCACACCAGGACGCCGGTCCGCGTGTCTTGACACATTCGACCGGAAGGGCCTAGCTTCGCCGACGGAAATCGATTTCTCATCTGGTGCAGCGCACGGGTCCCCATTCGTCCTCCCCGCACGGAGGCGCACGATGCCCCTCATCGGCCGTACCGTCCGAACCGCGCTCGTCGTGCTGCTCGTCGGCACCGCGCTCGTCCCCGCCGCGGCGGCCTCCGCCCAGCCACCGGCCAACGCCGCACCGGCCGGCCGGACGGCCACCGGTCCGGTCGCCTGGGACACCTACCGGCATCCGGAGCGGCTGGCGGAGATCGCCGACGGCAGCCGTACCCGGCAGTTCTCCAGCTTCGACCGCACCGGCGGCAACGACGACGGGTTCGGCGGCACGTACTCGTGCCTGCGGACCACCACGGCCGGGTGCGTGATCGCCGAGCACAGCGGGCCCGGCGAGATCGACTCGATCTGGTTCACCCGGGACGGTGGCGACGTCCGGGCGACCGGCACGATCACGATCACGCTGGACGGCCACGACGTGGTGCACGCGTCGCTCCAGGACCTGGTCGACGGCAAGCTGGGCGCGCCGTTCACGTACCCGCTGGTGGCGAACGCCGACCAGAGCTCCGGCGGCGTGTACGTCAAGGTGCCGATGCCGTTCGCGAGTTCGATGGTCGTGACCACGCAGCAGAACCCGGTGTTCTACCACGTGACGTACCGGCAGTTCGCCGACCCGGGCGGGGTGCGCACGTTCGACCCGACCGACCGGGCGACCGACGTGCTCGACGTGCTGAAGCGCGCCGGTACGGCCGACCCGAAGCCGGCGCAGCCCGGCGCGACCACCGGCACCGCGGCCGTCGACGTACCGCCGGGTGGCAGCGCCACGCTCGCCCGGCGGTCCGGGCCGGGTGCGGTGACGGCGCTGTCGCTGCGGCTGCCCGGGCTGACCGCACCGGGCGGCGATCCCGACGCGGTCGCGGCCACCGACCGGATCCTCGCCGGTGCGCGCCTGCGGGTCACCGCCGACGGAACCCGTACGGTCGACGTGCCGCTCGGCGAGTTCTTCGGCACCGGCCTCGGCCTGTACCCGGTGCGCGCGCTCTACTTCGCCGTCGACCCGGCAACGCGCACGCTGACCGCGTGGTGGCTGATGCCGTACCGGCATGCGGTGACAGTCGAGCTGGTCAACGGCTCGGACACGGCGATCGACGGCGGGCACGCGTCGGTGACCGCGGCGCCGGCCGAGCACTGGGCGGACGACCTCGCACCGGGCGGCCCCGACGGGTACTTCCGGGCGAGCGCGGAGCGCGGTGACACGGTCGACGGCGCGGACCACACGTTCCTCGCCGCGGCGGGTCGCGGGCGGCTGCTCGGCGTCAGCCACACCATGACCGGCCGCATCCCGGCCGGGAACGAGCGTGACTACCTGGAAGGCGACGAGCGGCTGTACGTCGACGGGGGCGCGAGCCCCGACATGCACGGCACCGGTACGGAGGACTTCTACGAGAGCGGCTGGTACTTCAACCGCGGCACGTACACCAACCCGTTCAACGGCAACACCGCGCACGAGACCGGCACCGCCGACTGCGCGTACGACTGCACCAGCGCGTACCGGCTGATGCTGTCGGAGGGGCCGGACTTCTCGTCGTCGCTACGGTTCGGCATCGAGCACGGGCCGGGCGACCGGGACGCGGCGACGTACGGTTCGACCGCGTTCTGGTACGGCCAGCCGACCGACGACCTGCGCTGGACCGACAGCCTGACCGTCGGCGACGCCGCCAGCGAGTCGGCACACGGGTACGCGTCGGCGGCGCCGGGTGAGGCGCGCACGCTGACCGCCACGTACGAGGGGAACGACGGGACACCGACGCCGGTCACCGCGACGGTGCGGGACGCGACGGCGGCGGTGACGTTCACGGTGGCGACCGACCCGCACAACCGGGGTGTGCTGCTGCGCCGGACGAGCGACCAGGCCACGGCGTACCAGGCGGCGACGGTGACGGTCGACGGGCGGGCCGCCGGCACGTGGACCGAGCCGCTCGGCGACGCGAGCCACCGCTGGCTGGACGACACGTACGCGCTGCCGGCGGCGCTGACCGCGGGTCGGACGCGGGTACGCGTGACGCTGACGCCGACCGGGCCGGCGTGGAGCGCCGCGGCGTACCAGGCGCTGTCGGTCGTGCCGCCGTTCACCGACCGCGGTACGCCGGGCGCGGTGACCGGGCTGCACGCCACCGGCGGATCGGGCTCGGTGAGCCTGTCGTGGGCGTCCGCGCGCGACGACGTCTACCAGCCGCGGTACGAGGTGTACGCGTCCACCACCGACGGGTTCACGCCCGGCCCGGACACGCTGGTCGGCAGCACCGACCTCCCGGCGTACGCGCAGACCGGGCTCGGCGTGCGGCAGCACTGGTTCTACCGGGTCCGGGCCGTCGACGCGGCCGGCCACAGCGGACGGTTCGCCGCGCAGGCGGACGCGACGACCGGTGACACGCTGCGGATCGAGGCCGAGTCGCTGCTGCCGCCGGTGTCGGCGTCCGCGGACGTGGTCGCCCAGTCCGACTGCTGCGGGGTGCACTGGTCCGGCTCGGCGCAGCTCTGGTTCACGCCGACCGCGGCCGGCAAGACGGTGCGGGTGCGGTTCACCGTGCCCACCGCCGGCACGTACACGGTGCGCGCCGTACAGACCCTCGCACCCGACTACGGCGTCACGACGCTCGCCGTGGACGGGACGACCGGCGAGCCGTTCGACGGGTACCACGCGGACGGGGTCGCCGTCAGCGACCCCATCGAGGTCGGCACCCGGCAGCTGGCGGCCGGCACGCACACCCTCGACCTGACCGTCACCGGGAAGAACGCGTCCGCGTCCAACTACTACGCCGGCCTCGACTACCTGTCCCTGGCGTTGGTCGGTGACGCGGATGGCTGACGGGGCACCGCTTCTCGCGATGCGCGGCATCGGCAAGACGTTCCCGGGGGTACGCGCGCTGTCCGGGGTCCGGTTGGACGTGCGGGCCGGTGAGGTGCACGCGCTGCTCGGCGAGAACGGCGCCGGCAAGTCGACCCTGTGCAACGTGCTGTCCGGCGCGTTCGGCTCGTACGACGGGACCGTCGAGCTGGCCGGCGAGCCGGTGGCGCTGCACTCGCCGAAAGAGGCGCGGCGGCTCGGCATCGGCATGATCCACCAGGAGCTGACCCTGGTACCGGACATGTCGGTAGCCGACAACATCCTGCTCGGCGCCGAACCCCGGACCCGGCTGGGCCGCGTCGACGCGCGCCGGATGCGCGAACGGGCCGCGGCGCTGCTCGGCGACGTCGGGCTGCGCCTCGACCCGCGCCAACCGGTACGGCAGTGCCGGATCGCCGAACAGCAGCTGATCGAGCTGGCCAAGGCGCTGTCCGGCGACCTGCGCGTGCTGATCATGGACGAGCCGACGTCCGCGCTCGCCGACACCGAGGTACGCCGGCTGTTCGGGGTGATCCGGTCACTGACCGCCCGCGGCGTCGCGGTCGTCTACATCTCGCACCGGCTGGAGGAACTGGCCGAGATCGCCGACACCGTCACCGTGCTGCGCGACGGCACGTACGTCGGGACGAGGCCGATGGCCGGCGCCGATCCCGCCGAACTGATCGGCATGATGGTCGGCCGCCCCCTCGGCGAGCTGTACCCGCGCCCCGTGTCGGTCGCGTCCGACGCGCCGGTACGGCTGCGTGCCGAGGGGCTGTCGCTGGCCGCCGCCGCCGGGCGTACCGCGCTGTCCGGGGTGGACCTGACCGTACGGACCGGCGAGATCGTGGGACTCGCCGGGCTGATGGGCGCCGGGCGTACCGAGGTGTTGGAGGCGGTGTACGGGGCGCACGGGCCGCGCGCGGTCTCCGGGCGGATCACCGTGGACGGCGCGGCGTACCGGCCGCGGTCGCCGCGGTGGGCGATCCGGCACGGCCTGGCGATGGTTGCCGAGGACCGCAAGGCGCAGAGCCTCGTGCTCGGCAACACCGTACGGTTCAACGCGAGTCTCGCCGCGCTGGCCCGGTTCCGCCGGTACGGCCGTGTCGACCGGCGCGCCGAGGGCCGTGCGGTCGACGAGCAGGTGGCGGCCCTGCGCGTGCGTACGCCGGGGACGCAGGCGGTCGTCGGCACGCTGTCCGGCGGCAACCAGCAGAAGGTCGTCCTGGCCAAGTGCCTGCTGACCCGGCCGACCGTGCTGCTGCTCGACGAGCCGACGCGCGGTGTCGACGTCGGCGCGAAGGCGGAGATCTACGCGATCTGTCACCGCCTGGCCGAGCAGGGCACCGCGATCCTCATGGTCTCCTCCGAGCTGCCCGAGCTGCTGGCGCTGTGCGACCGGATCGTCGTGCTGTGCGAGGGCCGGGTGACCGCGGAACTGGACCGCGACGAGGCGACCCAGGAACGCATCCTCACCGCCGCGATGGCCCGCGGCACCGTCCTGACCCGTACCGCGGCGGGTCGCGCAGAGGGGGAAACCAGATGACCGGTGACGCGACGGCGGCGGGGCCGACCCGGGTGGTCGGCTGGCGCCGGGCGGTGTCGCTGCTCGGCTCGTTGCAGGGGTACGTCGGGCTGGTGCTGGTGCTGGCGTTCGGGATCGTCACCCGCGGCGACACGTTCCTCAGCCAGGCGAACCTGACCAACGCGGTCGGCGCGTTCGCCTCGCGCGGGATCCTCGCCGTCGGCGAGACGCTGGTGATCCTGACCGCCGGGATCGACCTGTCCGTCGGGTCGATGCTGGGCCTGGCGTCGATGGTCTCGGCGCTCATGCTCGCCAACCAGAACCTGCCGCCCTGGCTGATCCTGCCGGCCTGCATGCTGTGCGGCGCCGTGATGGGCCTCGCCAACGGCATCGGTACGACGTGGCTGCGGATCCAGCCGTTCGTGATGACGCTCGCGACGCTGTCGGTGTTCCGCGGCATCGACCGGCAGCTGTCCGACAACGTCAGCGTCGGCACCCAGGTCGCCGGCCCGGACGGGAAGCTCACCGGCAACGCCGAGGAGTTCCAACTGTTCGGTACGCCGGGGCACAACCTGTTCACCGGCGTGCTCGGCGCCGGCGTGTACTACCCGGTGCTGGCGTTCGTCGTGGTCTGCGTGGTGGGGCAGCTCGTGCTGTCGCAGACGCGGTTCGGCCGGCACGTGTACGCGGTCGGCGGCAACGAGGCCGCGGCGCGCCTGTCCGGCGTCAACACCGACCGGGTGAAGATCGCCGTGTTCACGCTGTGCGGGCTGCTCGCCGGGTTCGCCGGGCCGATCGACGCGGCGTACAGCGCGTCGGCCGACCCGCTCGCCGGCACCTCGTACGAGCTGGACGCGATCGCGGCGGCCGTCATCGGCGGGGCGAGCCTCGCGGGCGGGCGCGGCTCCATCGTCGGCACGTTCGTCGGCGCGCTCATCCTCACACTGCTGGACAACGTCCTCGGGCTCAACGCCGTGTCGGACAACCTCCAGCTCATCATCAAGGGCTGCATCGTCGTGGTCGCGGTCGTGCTGCAACGGCCCGACCTGCTGCGCGGCGCGGCCGACTTCGCCCGGCGGGTGGCCAGACGCGGCGCGCCCGCCCGTACCGGGAGGTCGTCATGAGACTCCGTACGCTCGTGTCACTCGGCGCGCTCGCGCTGGCCGGCGCGCTGCCGGCCGGCTGCGCGTCCAGCGCCCAACCCGCCGGCGGTGGCGGCTCGTCCGGCCACTTCGTCGTGGCGTACTCGCAGTCGAACAACGCCGAGCCGTACCGGGCGCAGCTCAACATCCAGCTCAAGTACTTCATGTCGAAGTACAAGGATGTGACGCTGCTGCCGATCGCGGACGCCAAGCAGAGCTCGGCCACGCAGGTGTCGCAGGTGCAGCAGTTCGTGCAGCGCAAGGTGAACGCCCTGATCGTCTCGCCGAACGAGCCGGCGCCGC
Source organism: Actinocatenispora sp. (assembly GCA_036503555.1). Taxonomy (GTDB): domain Bacteria; phylum Actinomycetota; class Actinomycetes; order Mycobacteriales; family Micromonosporaceae; genus Actinocatenispora. The sequence continues at coordinate 119,053 of DASXWQ010000013.1, read as the reverse complement.
TGACCGCCGCGGTGAAACAGGCGTGCCAGCAGAAGATCCCGGTCGTGATCCTCGACCGATCGGTGAACACCGACTGCTACTCGGCGTTCATCGGCGGCGACAACTACGTCGCCGGCAAGAAGGCCGGCGAGCTCGCCGTCAAGCTCCTGCCGAACGGCGGTACCGTCGGCGAGCTCCAGGGCATCCTGTCCGACCAGCCGCAGATCGACCGGGACCGCGGGTTCCGGGACGCGGTCAAGGCCAATCCGAAGATCCGGATCTCGGTGCACCGGGAAGCCAAGTGGCTCAAGGACGACGCCACGCGCATCACCGGCCAGTGGCTCGCCCAGGGGCAGAAACTCGACCTGGTGTACGCGCAGAACGACCCGATGGCGCTCGGCGCGTACCTGGCGGCGTCGTCGGCGGGCAAGCAGAAGTCGATCAAGTTCATCGGCACCGACGGGCTGGCGATCCCGGACGGCGGGATCCGCGCCGTGCAGCAGGGCCAGCTCGCCGGCACCTTCATCTACCCGACCTGCGCCAAGGAGGCCGCGGAGACGGTGAACAACCTGCTGCACCACAAGAAGGTCGCCAAGAAGACCACGCTGGACATCGTCGCGGTCACCCCGGACAACGCCGCGCAGATGTACCGCGACAACGACTTCAGCAAGTACCGGTGAGGAGGCCGACGATGCGACGCAGGACGATCGTGACCACCGCGGCGCTGGCGCTCGGCGCCACCGCGCTGCCCGCCCCGGCCGCGGCGGCCGGCAAGCCCGGCACCGCCGGCACCGCCGGCTCCGGTGGCTCCGGTGGTGAGGTGCGCGCCGGCGCCTTCACCAAGATCTACGACCCGAGCGTCGGCCAGCCCGAGCAGTGGTACGTCAACGACCACACCATCGTCCGCGGCGACGACGGGACCTGGCACCTGTTCGGCATCACGCATCCCGAGCCGGCCGACCCGGAGAACGAACGCCACTTCGCGCACGCCACCGCGCCGGCACTGCACGGCCCGTGGACCCGACAGCCGTACGCGCTGGACTACGACCCGGACGTCGGCGAGACGCACCTGTGGGCGCCGTACGTGCTGCGGCACGGCGGGCTCTGGTACATGTTCTACTCGTCCGGCGGGCCGAGCGAGTCGTCGCACCTGTCGCTCGCCACCTCGCCGGACCTGTGGACGTGGACCAGGGTCGGCAGCGGCATCCTGTTCACCGACGGCTTCGACACGCGCGACCCGTTCGTGCTGCGCGTCGGCGGCCGCTGGATCCTGTACTACACGGCCAACAGCACGCCGGCCGGCGGCAACCACGTCGTCGCGTACCGGACGAGCCGGGACCTGGTGCACTGGGGCGACAAGCGGATCGCGTACACGGATCCGTCGACGGGCACGTTCGGCGGCCCGACCGAGTCGCCGTACGTGGTGCACCACGCGGGCCGCTGGTACCTGTTCACCGGGCCGCGGCCGGACTACGTCGGTACGGACGTGTTCGCGAGCGACGACCCGCTGCACTTCGACGTCGCGGACAAGGTCGGGCACATCGACTCGCACGCCGCCGAGGTGGTCCGCGACACCGACGGCTCCTGGTGGGTCACCCACGCGGGCTGGGGTCAGGGTGGCGTCTACCTCGCCCCGCTGTACTGGCCGGGGCACTGACTCGGGCGTCCCGGCGCGGCGGCGACGCCGCGCCGGGACGGCGTCAGCCGTGCTGGACGGTGAGCGAGTAGAACTTCACCTTCGCACCGTTGCTGGTGCTGTCCGACGCCGACCGACCTCGTCACCGACACCACGCGCAGCTCGGCGGCGAGCCGGTGCGTACCGGCGAGGGCCCAGTCGGCCGCGCTGCCGTCGGGGCTCATCTCGCGCAGCTCGGTGCGCGGGTAGTTCGAGTTCGGCGTCGTGACGCCGGACTCGGGGTCCCAGAACGTCATCGACCCGTCGTTCTTGTCGGTCCAGAAGTACGCCGGGTTGGTGTAGCCGTCCGCGCCTTCTAGCTGCGCCGGCGGGATCGTGGTCGGCGCGCCGGGCGAGCCGATCGGCAGTTGGAGCGACCAGACCGACAGGTCGAAGTTCCCGCCGGGCGCCACGTCGGTACGCAGCGCCGGCGCCGCGGCGGCCGGTCCGGGTGGCGCCGCGACGGCCGGTCCCAGCAGGGCCGCACCGAGCGCGACCGCGAGCAGGCCGATGCGTCTTCCGCGCATGACTCACCTCCACCGAGGCGGACGGATCGGGCAATAGTTAAGATCGTTGCCTATTGTGCTCACTCGCCCGATCCCGGGTCAACCCGCTCAGCCCGTACGCCGGCGCAGCTTCACCGCGCTGTCCCGGTGAGCCACCGGGCGCCCCGCCGGTTGCGGCCCGGTCCGCTCGCGTACCTCCGCCACCAGCACGTCCCACTCCCCCGGCGCCGGGTCGACGTCGGCGACCACCTCGTCCGGCGTGGGGAAGTGCGTGTCCGGATGGTGCTCGGCGCCCTCCGGGTACTCCGCGTGGCCCACCACCAGCAGCACCCCGCCCGGCGCGACCGCCTTCCCCGCGCGACGCAGCACCGCGTCCCGGGGCAGGCCGTCCGGCGAGTGCAGGAACTGCGCCGAGACCAGGTCGTACGCCCCGTCGGGCCGCCAGTCGGCGAGGTCGCACCGCTGCCACTCGATCAGGTCCGCGACGCCCACCGCGGCCGCGGTCTTCGCCGCCCGGGCCAGCGCCACGGCCGAGATGTCGACGCCGGTGACCCGCCAGCCGCGGCGCGCGAGCCAGATCGCGTCGGCGCCCTCCCCGCACCCGAGGTCCAGCGCCCGCCCCGGCGGCAGGTCGGCCGCCTCGGCGACGAGCACACCGTTCGGTTCGCCGCTCCAGATCCGGTCCTTCTCCGCGTACCGCTCGTCCCAGAACCGTGCCGTCTCGCTCATTTCCCCTCTTCCCGTCGGTGACCCGTCCAGCGTCACCGCCGCCCGTGCGAGACGGCAAGCTTCCTTGCCAGTTCGGCAAACATGTACCCGGCCACAGCACCGCCTGTCCCTTCGGACAGATCGCGTACCCGCTCCGCGCGCCGGGGCTAGCGTGAAGTCATGACCGCCGTGGTCGAAAGCGAGCGCACGGTCCTCGACGAGATCCTGGACCGGTACGTCGGCGCGGCGTACGGCTCGTGTCCGTCGATGCGGCGCACGCAGGTGGACGCGCTGCTCGGCGACGACACCCGGCAACGCCTGGCGCACACCCGGCTCGCCGCAACCGACTGGGCCGCCGCGGAGACCCACGGCACGGTACGGATCACGGTCGAGCGGGGCGTCGTCACCCCGCGCGGCCTGGTGTACGCCGCCGGCATGGCCGCCGGCCCGCGCCGGTCGCTCTACTACCTGGCGACCCCGGACACGCTGTTCGACCCGGTCGTCGGCCGCGCCACCGGTACCCGGCTGCCGCGCGGCTCGATGTCGGCGGTCGACGGGCGGCTGGACGACGACCTGGTCTTCTCCTGGCCGCTCGACGTGTCCCTGCGGCACCTGCTCGACGGCCACGAACTGCTGCGCCTGCCCTGAGCGCCGCCGGTACGCCGCGGGCGGCGGTCAGGACTCGACGGTGGCGAGCGAGGCCGCCGGTACGCCGGGGTCGGCGCTCGCCCGGCGACGCCCCGGCAGGAACGAGGCGATCGCGACGGCGCCCAGTGCCGAACCCACGGCGATCGCCATCACCAGCCGGAACGCGCCCTGTGAGGGAATCTCCGCGGTACCGAGCCGGATCGTCACGTGCGCCAGCACCACGCCGGACACCGCGCTGGAGATCGACGTACCGATCGAACGCATCAGGGTGTTGAGGCTGTTCGCGGCGGCCGTCTCCGCGACGGGAACGGCACCCATGATCAGGGCGGGCATCGCCCCGTACGCCAGGCCGATGCCGGCGCCGACCAGGCACGACACGAGCACGAGCTGCCAGACAGCGGACAGCAGCGCCACACCCAGCCCGTACCCGGCTGCGACCACCAGCGCGCCGATCATCAGCGTCACCTTCGGCCCGCGCGCCTTCGTGATGCGCGCCGACACGGGCGCCAGCACCATCATGACCAGGCCGGACGGGGCCATCACCAGGCCGACGGTCAGCATCGTCGCGCCCAGCCCGTACCCGGTGGTCTTCGGGGTCTGGAGCACCTGCGGCAGCACCAGCGACTGCGCGAACATCGCGAAGCCGAAGACGGCGGAGGCGACGTTGGTGAGCAGCACCTGGCGGCGCGCGGTGGTACGCAGGTCGACGAGCGGCTGCCGGGTGCGGCTCTCCCACCAGCCCCACAGCACGAGTACGACGGCCGCGGCGGCGAACAGTCCCACGGTCACCGGCGCCGTCCAGCCCCAGTCGGCGCCCTTCGACACCGCGAGCAGCAGGCAGACCAGCACCGCGGACAGGCCGACGGCGCCGGGCGCGTCGAACCGGCCGCCGGCGCGTACCCGGGAGGCCGGGACGACCGTGAGCACGAGCGCCGCGGCGACGACGCCGAGCGCCGCCGACACCCAGAACAGCATGTGCCAGTCGGCGTGTTCGGCCAGCAGCGCGGCGGCCGGCAGGCCGAGCGCGCCGCCGACGCCGAGCGACGCGCTCATCAGCGCGGTGGCGCCGCCGAGCCGTTCGGGCGGCAGCTCGTCGCGCATGATGCTGATGCCCAGGGGCACGACGCCCGCGGCGAGGCCCTGCAGCGTACGGCCCACGACCATCGGCGCGAGCGTGTCGCTGAAGCCGGCGACGACCGACCCGACGACGAGCAGGGCCAGGCTCGCGACGAGCAGGCGGCGCTTACCGTACATGTCGCCGAGGCGGCCGACGACCGGGGTGGCGACGGCCGCGGCGAGCAGTGTCGCGGTGATCGCCCAGGTCGCGTTGGCCGGCGTGGCGGACAGCAGCCCGGGCAGCTTCGGGATGAGCGGGATGACGAGAGTCTGCATCAGCGAGACGACGATCCCGGCCAGGGCCAGCACCGCGACGACGGCGTTCGGCCGGACGCCGGGGGGCGTGGTGGCGGTGGACATGAGCGGTGCCTCCGGGCTGTACGAAGGGTGGACGCGGCCCATCTTAAGTCAGGCGCTTGACTTAATTGATCGTACCGGGTTGACTGATTCACGAAGCCCAGCCCGGTTTGTAGGAGGTCGTTCCATGGCTCAGGACAGCGGCGCCCCGGCTGCGAACTACCCCTTCGTCAGCCCCGACCCGCTGGAGCCGCCGGCCGAGTGGGCCGAGCTGCGCCAGACCTGCCCGGTCTCCCGGGTCGCCCTGCCCAGCGGCGACGAGGTCGAGCTCGTCACCCGCTACGACCACGTCCGGCAGGTGCTGTCCGACCCGCGATTTCCCCGCCCGACCGGCGAGGGCAGCGCGCGGATGTCGGCGACCGAGTCCGGCGGGCTGTTCCGCAGCGCGATGGCGCAGGCGCTCCCGCAGGTCGGCGAGGCGCACCTGCGCTGGCGGCGGATGATCACCAAGTGGTTCACGGCACGCCGGATGGCGGCGCTGTCCCCCGGCATCGAGGCGATGACCGACAAGCTCGTCGACGAGATGGTCGAGCGCGGCGCGCCCGCCGACCTCAAGGCGAGCGTCGGGTTCCCGCTGCCGGTCTGGGTCATCTGCGACCTGCTCGGCGTGCCCGAGTCCGACCGCGACCGCTTCTCCTACTGGTCGGACACCATGCTCAACCTCACCCGGTACGGGCAGGCCGAGATGGACACCGCGCAGGGCGAGTTCATCGCGTACATGCGGGGGCACGTGGAGGCGAAGCGCGCCGCGCCGGGCGACGACCTGCTGAGCGACCTGATCACGGGTACCGACTCGGCCGGCGAGCGGCTGTCCGACGCGGCGTTGGTCGCGACCGGCCAGGGGCTGCTCGTGGCGGGGCACGAGACCACCGCGAACATGATCGCCAAGATGGTCGCCATGCTGCTGGCCGACCGGCGGCGCTGGGAGCGGCTGCTCGCCGACCCGTCGCTGGTGCGTACGACGGTCGAGGAGGCGCTGCGGTTCGACGCGAACCCGGGCATCGGCATGCCGCGCCACCTCACCGAGGACCTCGACGTCGCCGGGACGACGCTGCCCGGCGGTACGACCGTGATGTGCAGCATGGGCGCGGCGAACCGGGACGACGCGGCGTTCGCCGACGCGGACGTGATGGACCTCGCCCGCTCCCCCAACCCGCACCTGGCGTTCGGCGCCGGCCCGCACTCGTGCCTCGGCCAGGCCCTCGCCCGTACCGAGTTGCAGGTGGTGCTCGCGGTCCTGCTGCGCCGGCTGCCGGACCTGCGGCTCGACGTCGAGCCCGGCGCGCTTCGCCGGGTCGAGGGGCTCGCCGTCGGCGGCCTCGCCGACCTCCCCGTACGGTGGTGACCATGGCGCGGAACACGATCCCGACCGGCCGGGCGCACGCGACGCGGGAGCAGATCCTCGTCGCCGCGGAGCGCCTGTTCGCCGAGCACGGCGTGTTCTCCGTCTCCAACCGGCAGGTCAGCGAGGCGGCCGGGCAGGGCAACAACTTCGCCGTCGGGTACCACTTCGGCACGAAGACCGATCTGGTCCGCGCGATCGTGCACCGGCACCAGGAGCGGATCGACGCGATCCGGGAGCGGATGGTGACCGAGGTGCCGGGCGAGGGTGAGGTGCGCGACTGGGTCGCGTGCCTGGTCCGACCGATCACCGAGCACCTGGCGGAGATCGGGCCGCCGAGCTGGTACGGGCGGTTCGGCGCGCAGGTGATGACCGACCCGGTGCTGCGGGCGATCATGATCGAGGATGCGCTGTCCCAGCCGCTGATCCAGCGGGTCCTGGACGGGTTGGGCCGGTGCCTGCCGGAGCTGCCGGGCGAGGTGGCCCGCGAGCGCAGCGACATGACGCGCCTGCTCATGGTGCACGTCGTGGCCGAGCGGGAGCGGGCGCTCGCCGACGGCCGGGCGACCCGCCGGTCCACCTGGGAGGACGCCGCGAACGGTCTGGCCGACGCGATCGTCGGCCTGTGGCTCGCCCCGGTCACCGGGCGCTGATCTTTCGAGGAGCACGAGAATGGACCTGCCCACCGGCGGGGCGGTCCCTGCCGCCGTGGTCGTGGTCGGCGCCGCGGCGGCCGGCCTGGCGACAGTGGAAGCGTTGCGACGCAAGGGTTTCACCGGGCGGTTGACGCTGCTCGGGGCCGAGCCGCACGCGCCGTACGACCGGCCGCCGCTGTCCAAGCAGTACCTGGCGGGCGACTGGGACGCCGAGCGGATCCGGTTGCGTACCTCGCCGGCACTGTCCACTGTGGACGTCGTGGCCGGCGATCCGGCCATCGGGCTGGACGCCGCGCGGCGCACGGTACGCACGGCGGGCGGGCGGACGCTCGCGGCCGACGCGGTCGTCGTCGCCACCGGCCTGCGTCCGCGTACACTGCCCGGCCAGACCGGCCTGGCCGGGGTCCGGGTGCTGCGCAGCGTCGACGACGCGACGGCGCTGCGCGCCGAGCTGGCCACGGCGCGCCGGGTCGTGGTCGTCGGCGACGGCGTACTCGCGGCCGAGATCGCCGCCACCGCAACGAGGACCGGCGCCGCGGTGACGCTCGCCGGGCCGCAGCCGGCGCCGCTCGCAGACCAGCTCGGCCCGCTCGCCGCCGGCCTGCTCGCCGAGCTGCACGCCGAGCACGGCGTGACCCTCCGCCTCGGCAGCGCGGTACGCGAACTGGTCGCGTCCGAGGGCCGCGCCACCGGCGTACGGCTGGCCGACGGGGAGACGCTGCCGGCGGATCTGGTCGTCGTCGCGATCGGCGCGGTACCGGTGACCGACTGGCTCGCCGGCAGCGGCCTGGCCGTCGACGACGGCGTGGTGTGTGACGCGCGATGCCGTGCGGCGCAAGGGATCTACGCGGCCGGTGACGTGGCCCGGTGGTACCACCCGGGGCTCGGCACGCTGCTGCGGCTGGAGAACCGGACCAACGCCACCGAGCAGGCGATGGCCGTGGCGGACAACATCCTCGGTGCCGGCCGGCCGTACGCGCCGGTGCCGTACATGTGGACCGACCAGTACGAGGCGCGGATCCAGGCGTACGGGCGGCCGACGGCGGACGCGGAGCTGACCGTGACCGACGGCGCAGTCGCCGACCGGCGCTTCGTCGCCGTGTACCACCGGGCCGGCCGGGTGACCGGCGTGCTCGGCTGGAACATGCCCAAGCAGGCACGGCTGCGTCGGCAGGAGCTCGCCGACGCGTACGCCGCTGCCGACGTGTCGGAAGGAGCACGATGACGACGACGCACGAGGCACCCGCATACCCAATGAGCCGGGCCGCGGGCTGCCCGTTCGACCCGCCGCCCGACCTCGCCGCGCTGGCGGCCGAGGCACCGCTGACCCGGGTACGGCTGTGGGACGGGAGCACGCCGTGGCTCGTGACCCGGTACGCCGAGCAGCGCGCGCTGCTGGCCGATCCGCGGGTCAGCGCCGACGTCACCCGCCCCGGGTACCCGCTGCCGGCGCAGCCGCGCCAGGAGTCGTCGCCCGACGACGAGCCGAAACGCCGCCCGTCGCTGAGCTTCATCCTCATGGACGATCCGGAGCACGCGAGGCAGCGGCGGATGGTGACCTCGGCGTTCGCAGTCAAGCGGATCGCGGCGCTGCGCCCGGCGGTGCAGTCGATCGTCGACGACCTGCTCGACGAGATGCTGGCCGGGCCGCGACCGGTCGACCTGGTCGAGGCGTTCGCGCTGCCGGTGCCGTCGCTGGTGATCTGCCAGCTGCTCGGCGTGCCGTACGCCGAGCACGACTTCTTCCAGGCCAACAGCCGCACCATCATCCGGCGTACCGCCACGGCCGCGGAGCGGACGGCGGCGATGGGCGCGCTCACCGGCTACCTGGACGAGCTGATGGCGACGAAGCTCGCCGAGCCGGCCGACGACCTGCTGTCGCAGCTGGCGGAGCGGGTCCGGGCCGGCGAGCTGACCCGCCGGTACGCGGCGGAGATGGGCGTGCTGCTGCTGATCGCCGGGCACGAGACCACCGCGAACATGATCGCGCTCGGCACGCTGGCGCTGCTGGAGCACCCCGAGCAGCTCGCGATCCTGCGCGACAGCGACGATCCGGCCGTCGTCGCGAGTGCGGTCGAGGAACTGCTGCGGTACCTGCACATCACGCACAACGGCCGGCGGCGCGTCGCGCTCACCGACATCGAGATCGGCGGGGTGACGATCCGCGCCGGCGACGGGATCATCGCGGCCAACGACATCGGCAACCGCGACCCGGCGGCGTTCGAGGACCCCGACCGGCTCGACGTACGCCGCGACGCGCGACACCACGTGGCGTTCGGCTTCGGCATCCACCAGTGCCTCGGCCAGCCGCTGGCCCGGCTGGAGCTGGACGTCGTGTACGGCACGCTCTACCGCCGCGTCCCGACCCTGGCGCTGGCCACCACGCTCGACGAGATCCCGTTCAAGCACGACGGATCCGTCTACGGCGTCTACGAACTCCCGGTCACCTGGTGACCGTCGCGACGACGAGATGAGGAACGCATGAAGGTGACCCTCGACCAGGACGCGTGCGTCGCGTCCGGCCAGTGCGTGATGGCCGCCGCCGAGGTCTTCGACCAGCGCGACGAGGACGGCATCGCGGTCCTGCTGGACGAGACCCCGGCCGCCGAACACGCCGACGGCGTACGCCAGGCGGCCGCGGTCTGCCCGGCGCTCGCCATCGCGATCGAGGACTGACCCGGGGTACGCCGGTGCCTCGTGGCACCGGCGTACCCTCGTCGCCGTTCTGTACCTACTGGTATGTACGGTCGCTCGCCGGCCGGGACGCCGGCGAGCTGGCCCGCGCCCTCGACCCCGCCGCGACGGCCGTGACGATCGTCGCCGTCCTCCAGGGCGGGTACGTGCTGGCCCGCGCGGCCGGCGACACCGACCCGTTCGAGCAGGCGGTGTCGGGCGCGCTCGGCCTGCTGTCGGCGTACGTGCTGCCGGGCGTGGGCGAGGCGGCCGAACCGCTCAGCCGCACCATCGTGCTGGACCAGACGCTGCCCGCCGCGCTCGCCACCCGCCGCGTCGAGGCGCGGCGCATCCGGATCGCCGCCGGCCACGCCGCCGGGCTACACGTACACAACGGGCCGGTGTTCGGCAGCATCGAGGCAGGCTCCGCGGTGTACCAGATCGAGGGCGAGCCGGCGTCGGTCCTCACCCCCGGCGACACCTTCTACGAGCCGGCCGGCGTCCGCATCGCGCGCTTCGACGCGCGGGAGTCGGGCGTGACGTTCCTGGCGTACTTCCCGCTCACCGACGGCCAGTCCGCGGAACTGTCCTTCCCCGACGCCTGAGGTCCACCTGCGGTTGGGCCGTCGTAGTGGGGCCAGCCGGAGGATCGATCCGGGGGCGCTCGGCACTGACTTCCCCACCTGCCGGATGCCACGGTGTACCCGGAACCGACATCGAGGGGGACCGCCGTGCCGACGGATCGAAACCACGCCACCGCACCGCGCGGGCACCGCACCGCCCGCGCGGTGCTCGCACTCGTGGCGGTCGCCGTGCTGTGCATCGCGTACCTGCACGCGGTGCTGCCGCTGTCGCCGGTACGCAAGATGGTCAGCGACTACGTGCACACGCCCGTCGGCGCCGCCGTACTACCGGTGGGGCTGCTGGCGTTCGCCGCCGCGCTGGTCCTGCTCGCCCGGACCCTGCGTACGGCCGGGCTCGCCAACCGGCGCGTCGTCGTACCGCTGGTCGTCGCCGCGGTCGGGTTGCTGCTCATCGCCGCGTGCCACGGCGACGCCGAAGGCACCGGTACGACGCTGCGCGGGGTGGTGCACAAGATCGGCGGCGGGTTGCTGTTCTCGGCGGTGCCGCTGGCCGGTTGGGCGCTCGCCGGGTCGTGCGCGGCGCACCCGACGATGCGCGCGGCGGCGGTCCCGCTGCGCCGGATGTCGGCGCTCGGTGCGGTGTTCCTCGTCGTCTTCGTCCTCGGGTACCTGCCGGAGTTCGGTGTGCCGGTCCCGGGCGCCTGGCTCGCCACGCACACCCACGGCCTGCTCGAACGCGCGATCCTCGGTACCGAGGCCGTCCTGGTCGCGCTGCCCGCGCTCCGGCTGGCGCGCCGGCCGGCCGCGCTGCCGGCGCGCCCGGCGGCGCCGAGCCCGGCCGTGTCGTCGAGTCGGCTGGACGAGCCGGTGGCGCTTGCCGGCGCGGGCGCGGCCGACGAGGCCGCGGCCTGACCCGCGCCGGCCGTGCCCGGCTCAGCGCGAGTAGTACTCGACGACGAGCTGTTCCTCGCAGCGGACCGGGATCTCCGGGCGCTCCGGCAGGCGTTCCACCCGGACGGTCAGCGTGCCGAGGTCCGTCGCCAGGTACGGCACCGGCTCGCCGTCGGGGGCGTTGCCGCGGGCGGCGGCCACCACGAACGGGTCCAGCGCGCGGCTGCGGTCGACGACGGAGACGACGTCACCGGGCCGCGTCCGGTACGAGGGCCGGTCGACCCGCCGCCCGTTGACGGTGATGTGCCGGTGGGTGACGAACTGCCGGGCCTGGTAGATGGTCCGGGCCAGGCCGGAACGCAGGACGACCGCGTCGAGCCGCCGTTCCAGCAGCGCCACCAGGATCTCGCCGGTCTTGCCTTGCTTGCGGTCCGCCTCACCGAACGCGCGACGCGGCTGCGTCTCCCGCAGGTCGTACTGGAGCCGGAGGCGTTGCTTCTCCAGCAGCCGGACCTTGTAGTCGCTGGCGTTGACGCGCCGGCGACCGTGCACGCCGGGCGGGTACGGGCGGCGTTCGAACGGCGCGACGCACGAGCGGGTCAGCGGGAAGCCGACCGCGCGGGACAGCTTGCCGAACCTGACTCGTGGTCGGCGTCGCCGGGCCGGCGATCGCCTTGGCGCACAACGGAATCGGAGGGTCATGCCCGCCGGACCCAGGCCCGGCATCGGGACGCTCGCCGACCGCCGGGACGCCAGGTCACCGCGGACCCGAGCATCCCGTACGGCATCCGTTCCGTGGTGCCGGCGATCGTCGGCGCGCTCGGGCGGTGAGGCCCGGATTCGGGGCCGTGCCGGCGCTTCGCTATCGTCTGGGCACCGACCACGCGGCTGGGGAGGAACGATGGTCGTTGCCGAAGGATTCCCGCCCGGAGTGGACGACTTCGACTTCCGGAGCCTCGTCCCGCCGCTCGGCCAGGCGATCACGAAGATCACGCTCCTGGCCTGGCTCGCGGCCGCGATCATCATCGTGTTCTTCCTCGTCGCGTACCGGAAGCCGAAGCTGGTGCCGACGAAGTCGCAGTGGCTCGCCGAGTCGATCTACGGCTTCATCCGCGACGGGGTGTCGAACGAGGTCATCGGGGCGCGCGACGGCCTGCGGTTCGCGCCGTACCTGGCGACGCTGTTCTGCTTCATCCTGGTGATGAACATCTTCGGCGTCATCCCGTTCCTTCAGGTCTCACCGAACTCGCACATCGCGTTCCCGGCGTTCCTGGCGATCATCACGTACGTCATGTTCCTGTACCTGGGGATCCGCAAGCACGGCTTCTTCGGGTACGTCAAGCACACGCTGATCCTGCCGGGCGTGCCGTGGCCGATGCACCTGCTGCTGGTGCCGATCGAGTTCGTGCAGAACTTCCTCACCCGGCCGGTCACCCTCGCGGTCCGGTTGTTCGCCAACATGTTCGCCGGTCACCTGCTGCTGCTGGTGTTCACGCTCGGCGGCGTCGCCCTGCTGAACGCGCAGACCGTCTGGTTCCGGCCGCTGTCGGTGGTGTCGTGGGCGATGGCGATCGTGATGACGTTCTTCGAGCTGATCGTCGCCGCCCTGCAGGCGTACGTCTTCGTCGTCCTGACCGCGAGCTACGTGCAGAGCTCGCTGTCCGAGGAGCACTGAGACAGCTCGACCGGGTGGTTGAGGAAGTTGCCGAGCCAGCCCTCGGCGTCCCCCTCCTTGTACGCGTGCGCCACTCCCACGAGCGCCTCGCCGTCGAGCCGCAGGGCGATGCCGAGCGTCGGTGAGTTGACCCGCGCGTCCGCCGTCGGCAACTGCCACGCCAGGTGCGCCCGCAGGTCCCAGGCCGTCGACGCGTCCACCTCCGCCGGCACCGGCGCGCCGTCGATCCGCAGCTCAACGCTCCGGTCCGCCCGCACCCTTACCTCCAGGGGTACGGTCCGCTCCGGCGCGACGATCCCGCCGGCCCAGCGGGCCGCGGTGAGCGCGAGCGGGCGTACCGGGTCGGGGACGGCCGGGGTGATGCCCTCGGGACCGGCGCCGGGTACCAGCGCGGACAGCAGGTGGCGGACGACCGTGTCGCGGGCCGCCTTGTTCGTGCTGTTGCACAGCACCGCCGCGGCGAGCTGCCGCTCCGGTACCGCGAACGCGAGCGCGGCCACCCCGCCCCCGCCGCCACCGTGGCTCAGCACCACCGGCCCGTCACCGGACGAGACGCACCAGCCCAGCCCGTACCCGAGGTGGTCGTTGACCGGCAGCGCGTCGCGCGTCGCCGCGGCGGTCTCTGGCGCCAGCAGCCGGTCGTACGTCTGCGCGAACAGCGCCAGGTCGGGCGCCGACGCCCAGCCGAGCGTCGCGCCGGGATGGCCACAGTCGTAGTCCGGGTACGCGCGGCCGTCGACCGTGTAGCGCACCGCGGTCGGCGCCGGGCCCGGATGGCTGCGGCCGATGTGGCAGCTGTCCAGGCCGAGCGGCGCGAACACCGCGTCGCGGGCGTACCCGGCGAGGCTGCGACCGGTCGCCGTCTCCAGCACCCGGGCGGTGGTCCGGTAGCCGAGGTTCGCGTACTCGAAGGCGGCGCCGGGGGCGCGGTATCGCGTCGTGTACCGGTCGGGGTCGATGCGCGGGGCGCCGTCGCCGTAGTCCCAGTCGTAGTACGCGCCGAGCCCGGCGCGGTGCCGCAGCAGGTCCCGTACGGTCGGCGCCGCCCACCGCGGGTCGCCGTCCGGCACCGGCGAGTCGAGGTCCAGCAGGCCGGCGTCGTGCGCCACGCACACCGCGGTCGCGGTGACGGGCTTGGTGACCGAGCACAGGCCGTACGCGGTGTCCGGGGTGGCGGGGCGGCCCGTCGCCACGTCGGCCAGCCCGTACGCCTCGGCGTACACGACCCGGCCCCGCTCGACGACCGCGACCGACACCGACGGGCAGTCGTACCGCGTCAGCGCCTCCGCGCAGTGTTCCGCCAGCTCATCCAGCACGTACGCCTCCCTCGTCCACCGGGCATCGTGCCAGAGCGGCCGTCGTACCGACCGGGCGACCGATTGATCACCGTGTGTCGGCATGATCAGGACCGTCCGTGACAGGCGTGCGATCCGGGGGAAAAGGGGGCTAGCGTGTCCGCGGCACCAGTCGACACCACGTGGCGGGAGATGCGCATGACCGTGGGTAGGGCCCGCTTCCTCGGGCGGCTCGTGGCGGACTCGGTACGCGCCGGCGGCCCCAGCCCGGTGCACGCGCTCGCGCGGTTCAGCGCCGCGAACGGCGGGATCGCGCGGCTGCCGTTCCCCGGCCGGTTCTGGGTGGTGAGCAACCCCGAGCTGCTGAACGAGGTCCTCGTCACCGGCGGCCCGGCGTACGGGAAGAACGGGCGGGCGTTCGAGGTGCTGCGGCGGACGTTCGGCAACGGGGTGTTCACCGCGATGGACGGCCCGGCGTGGTCGAAGGCCCGGCAGCTGATGAACCCGGCGTTCGCCCGCGGCAACCTCGACGGCGTGGTGGCCGAAGCCGCGGCAGCGACCCGGCAGCGCGCCGACGCCTGGGCGTCCGACCAACCCGTGGCGGCGTTCGAGGAGTTCAAGCGGATCAACCTGAGCGTCCTGTTCCGCTACCTGTTCGGCGACTCGGTGACCGACGAGCAGGTCGACACGTTGGCGAAGCTGTCCCGGCCGGTGTTCAGCGGCATGGCCGACCAGGTGTTCCGCGGCATGGTCCTGCCGCAGGGCGCACCCGGCGGCGGCACGTACCAGCGGGCCATCGCCACGCTCGACCGTGAGGTGTACGCGTCGATCGAGCGGCGCCGGGCGCGCGGCGAGCACGACCGCGGCGACCTGCTCGGCGTGCTGATCGCCGCCGGCCTGACCGACACCGAGCTGCGCGACCAGGTCATCACGCTGGTGCTCGCCGGGTACGACAGCACCGCGACACTGCTGAGCATGTGGTGCCTGCTGCTCGCGACCCGACCGGGGGAGCTCGCGCTGCTGCGCGACGAGGTGGCGACGCAGCTGGGCGGACGGACGCCCACCCTCGGCGACCTCGGCCGGCTGGAGCACTGCACGGCGTGGATGACGGCGGTGCTGCACGACCACCCGTCGTTCCCGATCTTCTTCCGCGGCACGATGCGGGACGTGACGCTCGGCGGCCACGACATCCCGGCGGACAGCCAGATCCTCGTCTTCCCGTACGCGGCGCACCGCGACCCCACCCACTGGCCCGGGTACGCCTTCGACCCGACCCGGTTCGCCGAGCGGCTCGCGCCGGAGCGGCGGCGGGCGCACCTGCCGTTCGGGGCGGGCAAGCGGATGTGCATCGGCGCGACGATGGCGCAGGCGACCGCGCTGACCGTGATGGCGGTGCTGCTGCAGACGTTCACGTCGTGGTCGCGGCCGGACGGCCCGGACCGCATGACGTACGCGATGACGTGGTGGCCGGCGGACGGCACGCTGCTCGTCCCGCACCGCGCGGGCGCCAACCACCGCGCCGCGTACGCCCGGGGCTGAGCCGGTGGCGGGCTCATGGCTGCGGCGTACCGCGTGCACCGTCGCGACGAAGGCTTCTGCTCGCGGTCGTGACCGCGGCGGTCAGCGCCTGGACCAGGACGAAACCCAACACGGCTGAGGGGACTCCGAAGATCAGCAACTGCGTCGAGTGGTCCGTCTCGTCTGCACGCTTGCTCGTCAGCCCGACATTGCCGGAGGCACGGCACCTGCGAAAAGAGAGATCCCACCCGCGTACAACACCGGCAGGCACTCGCAACCTCCGCCTCGGCTGCGCCGCGCCTCGCCTCGCCTCGCCTCGCCGGCCATCAGACGCCAGTCTGCGAGGACCGCTGAGCGGGTCAGCGGTCTGGCAGCGGTGCGGAGCGCGGTGGGACCGGCGAGGAGACGATCAGCGAACTCGTCGTCTGGCCATACGGCAGGAAGCGGTCGAGGACGTCCGCGAGCCGGTCGAGCGCGGCGACGTGGACCTTCATCAGGAAGCAGTCCTCGCCGGTGATGCGGTGGCACTCGACCACCTCCGGCGTCGCCGCGGCCAGGTCGGCGAGTTTGGGCAGTTGGCCGGGCCCGGGCCGGACGCGTACCCAGGCGGCGACGGGCAGGCCGAGTGCCGCCGGGTCCAGGTCCAGCCGGTACCCGCGGATCACGCCGGCGCGTTCCAGCCGGGCGACGCGCTCGGTGACGGCGGGCGCCGACATGCCGACCTCCCGCGCCAGCGCGGACATGCTGAGCCGCGGATCGTTGGCGAGCGCCCGCAGCAGCCGGAGGTTCGTCGGGTCCAGTAGGTCATTGGAATTCTGAAAGCGATTCCCCGGCCGGGCCGGCCTGGTTGACGACATCGGGCCTCCTCAGCCTTCAGTTTGCCATGGTGTCGGCCCCGAACACCTCGCAGAATCATCTGACATGTCCCCCTCCCGGGTACCGCCGCAGGCGTACTTCGTCGGCTCGGCCGTCTGCCACTACCTCGGCCCCGCCTTCGCGGTCCTGCTGTTCGGGTACGTCGGGCCGCCCGGTGTGGCGTGGCTGCGCATCGCGACCGCGGCGGCGGTGCTCGGCGGGTGGCGCCGGCCGTGGCGTACGGGCCGGCGTCCGGCGCGGCGCGAGTGGCTGCCGGTGGTGCTGCTCGGGGTCGTCCTCGCCGCGATGAACGTGGCGTTCTACCTGGCGATCGCGCGCCTGCCGCTGGCGACGGTCGGGGCGATCGAGTTCCTCGGGCCGGTGGCGCTGGCGGCCGCCGGGCTGCGCGGCCGGCGCAACTACGCGGCGCTGGGCCTCGCGGTCGGCGGCGTCGCGCTGCTCACCGACGTACGGCTGGCCGCGGCTCCCATCGGGATCGCCTGCGCGTTCGCGAACTGCGCGCTGTTCGTGGCGTACGTGGTGCTGAGCAAGCGGATCGCGGCCACCGGGACCGGCGTGGACCGGCTCGGCCTGGCGATGCTCGTCGCGGCGGTCGCGGTGTCGCCGCTCGGTTTCGCCGACGCCGTACCGGCGTTGCGCGATCCGCGGCTGCTCGCGGCGGGTGTCGGGGTCGGCGTGTGTTCCTCAGTGCTGCCGTACGTGCTGGACCAGTTGGCGCTGGCCCGGCTGCCGCGCGCCACGTTCGCGCTGATGCTGGCGCTGCTGCCGGCGACCGCAGCCGTCATCGGACTCGTGGTGCTGCGTCAGGTGCCGCGGGTCGTGGACCTCGCCGGGATCGCCGCGGTGATCGCCGGTGTCGCACTGCATCGGGAGAGAAGATCATGACCGTACCGCTCGGATCCGACGGGCTGACCGTGTCCCGGCAGGGGCTGGGATGCATGGGCATGGGCCGCTCGTACGGCCCGGCCGACGACCGCGAGTCTGTCGAGACCATCCGTCGCGCCGTCGAGCTGGGTGTCACGCTGCTCGACACCGCCGACCTGTACGGCTCGGCCGACGGCCGGCCGGGCAGCAACGAAACCCTTGTCGGACAGGCGATCCGGCCGATCCGCGACGAGGTCGTCCTGGCCACGAAGGTCGGCTTCGTGTACGACCGCGGCGAGCGCCGGCTCTGCGGCACCCCGGCGTACGTGCGGGCGGCGTGCGACGCGTCGCTGCGCCGGCTGGGCACCGACCGCATCGACCTGTACTACCTGCACCGGGTCGACCCGGCCACGCCGCTGGCCGACACCGTCGGCGCGCTCGCCGGGCTCGTCGACGCCGGCAAGGTGCTCCACATCGGACTGTCCATGGTGGACGGTGCCGAGCTCCGGGCCGCGCACGCGGTCCACCCGGTCAGCGCGGTCCAGTCGGAGTACTCGCTGTGGCGGCGCGACATCGAGTCCGACGTGCTGCCCGCCGCGCGGCGGCTCGGTGTCGGCATCGTGCCGTACTCGCCGCTCGGCCGGGGCTTTTTGTCCGGTACCGTCGCCGCCGGCGACGATGTCGGGACGTTCCGGGCGAAACTCCCCCGCTTCACGCCGGACGCATTGGCCGCGAACGCGTACGTCGCGGACGCGGTCCGGGCCGTGGCCGACGAGGTCGGTGCCACCGCCGCGCAGGTCGCGCTGGCCTGGATCCACGCCCAGGGAGCCGACATGGTCCCGATTCCCGGCACCCGTACCCGGGCGCACCTCGAAGCGAACGTGGGCGCGCTCGACGTCGTCCTGACCCCGGCGCAGGTGGACCGGCTCGACGGGCTCGCGGCCGGCGTCAGCGACTGACCATCCCGACGCGGCGCGGCGTCGCGACCGCCGCGACGAGGTACGTGACGGCGGCGGTGGCGAGGATCGGGAAGCTCGGCGGCAGGGTCGGAACCAGCCAGCTCACGGCCAGGCCGACCCAGACGCTCGCCACCGCGATGCCGGCGGACAGCGCCGTTCCGCGGAGCGGCCGGGTGGTGAGCCGGTGCGCGGCGCCGGCCGGCGCGGCGAGCAGGCCGAGGGTGAGCAGCGCGCCGACCACCTGGGTGGCCTCGGCGACCGTACCGCCGACGAGGGCGAGGAACGCGAACCCGAGCGCCCGCACCGGTACGCCGCGCGCGGCCGCGACCGCCTCGTCGAGGCTCGCGAACAGCAGCGGTCGGGCCAGCGCCAGCACCGCCGCGCCGAGCCCGACCGCGACCACGGCGGTGACCGCCGCGCGCCCGGCGGACAGGCCGAAGATCGAGCCGAACAGGACGCTGACGCCGGCGGATCCGTTGCCGGTGCCGCTGCGTACGGTCGTGTAGAGGGTCAGGAACAGCACGCCGAGCCCGAGTATCCACGCGAACACGCCGCCGATCACGACGTCGTCGGGCCGGCCGCGCCGGCCGAGCGCACCCATCGCGAGCGCCACCAGCAGTGTCACGGCGAACAGCCCGAGCCGCGCGTCGAGCCCGGCGGCCAGCGCGGCCAACGCGCCGGTGAACGCCACGTGCGACAGCGCGTCCGCGGTGAACACCTGCGCCCGCAACACCAGGAAGTACCCGACGGGCCCGGCGGCCAGCGCCACGAACGTCCCGGCCAGGTACGCGTGCGTGAGGAACGGGGGCATCACGCCACCGCCGCCCGCGTACCGGCGACGAGCCGCCCCGCGTACGCGAGGACGTGGCCGGCGAACGCGATCGTGGTGAGCCAGAACCCGAGCGGGTACGGCGAGTAGTAGGCGACGAACAGCGCCACCCACACCGTCACGACCGCCAGGACCACCGACACGAGCAGGCCGCGACCCGGCCGCACGGTCAGCAGTCGGGCCGTCGCCGGCGGCAGCACGAGCAGCGCGAACACCAGCAGCGCACCGGTGATCTGCCCGACCTCCGCCGCCGTCACCGCCAACAGCAGCAGGAACACCAGGCCCAACGCCCGCGTCGGTACGCCGGCCGCGCGGGCCACGTCCGCGTCGACCGACGCGTACAGCAGGGGGCGGGCGACGACGGCGAGGACCGCGAGCGCGGCGGCGGCGACGACCGCGAGCGTACGGACCTGGGCGGCGGTGATGCCGAGGAAGCTGCCGAACAGCAGCGCGCTCGTGCCGGCCAGGAAACCGTGGTACAGCGCGACGAACACCATGCCGGACGCGAGCGCGAGCGCCTGCACGGTACCGATCGCGCCGGTCCGCTCCCCGCCGTCCGGCGCGCGCCGGGGCAGCAGCGCGAACACCAGCGCGCCGGCGAGACAGAACCCGACGTATCCGGCGGTGGCGCCGACACCAAGCCACACGCCTGCGGCGGCGCCGGGAAAACCGACCACGGCCAGGGTGTGCCCGGCGAAGCTCTGCCGGCGCAGCACCATGAACCAGCCGACCGGCGCGGCCAGCACCGCGACGACGGTACCCGCGCGGAACGCGTTGAGCATGAACGGCAACGCCCACATCTCGCGCAGGTCGGCGATCAGGTTCAGGGAGAACGACGGGGTCACGCCACACCCGCGTGCCGCGCCGCCGGCTGACCGACGACGACGAGTCGTCCGTCCGATGTGGACAGTACCTCGACCGGCGTGCCGTACAGGCCGGTCAGCGTCGCGGAGGTGAGTACCTGCGCCGGGGTGCCGGACACCGCGCCGCCGCGGCCCAGGTACACGACCCGGGAAAGGTACGGCAGGATCGGGTTCACGTCGTGCGCGACGATCACCGTCGCGACGTTCCTCGTCGCGGCGATCCGGCCCAGCAGCGCGGCGATCGCGGCCTGGTTGGGCAGGTCCAGGCTGTCCAGCGGCTCGTCCAGCAACAGCAGCCGCGGCTCGCGGGCGAGCGCCTGCGCGATCAGCAGCCGCTGCTGCTCGCCGCCGGACACCTCGCCGATCGGCCGGTGCGCGTAGCCGGCGGCGCCGACCAGCTCGACCAGCGACCGGACCCGCGCGGCGGCGGTACGCGAGCGCCGCCCCGGCAGCGGTACGCCCCACCGGTCGCCGTCGACACCGAGCCGCACCACGTCCACCCCCCGTACCCGCAGGGTGGCGTCGAACCCGCGACGCTGCGGCAGGTATCCCACGCCACGGTGTGCGCGGCCGGGCGCGCGTCCCAGCAGGCGGACCGTGCCGGATGCCAGCGGCACCAGGCCGAGGAGCGCCTTCAACAGGGTCGACTTGCCCACCCCGTTCGGCCCGAGGATCGCGACGAACTCCCCCGCCGAGACCGTGGCGTCCACGCCGGTCCAGACCGTACGCCCGCCCACCACGGCGGTGGCGTCGCGTACCTCGGCGAGCGGCCGAACACCGCCGGTGGTCATCGCCGGGTGCCGGTCGTCGTGGCGAGCGCGTGTTCCAGCGCGCGCAGCTGCGCGACCTGCCAGTCCTGGAACGACGCACCCCGCGGGGTCAGCGTCTCGGTGATCGTGGTGACCGGGATGCCCGCCGCCTTCGCCGCGCGTACCTGCGCCTGGACGTCGGGCGTGGCGTTCTGGCTGTTGTAGACGTAGACCCTGATCCGCCGCTCGGCGATCTGGGCGTCGGCGGTCGCCTTGTCCCGGGCGGTGGGATCGGCGCCCTCGCTGACCGCGTCGAGCATCCCGGCCGGCGTACGCAGGTCGAGGCCGAGCGCGGGCGCGAGCAGCGCGAAGATCGACTCGGACGCGCCGACCGGGGTGCCCCGGTACCTCGACGAGATCGTGTCGATGAGCCCGAAGTACGCGCGCAGGTTGGTGTCCAGCACCGCCTTCCGTCGGCTCGCGAAGTACGCGGCGGCCTTCGGGTCGATCCTGGTGTAGGCCGCGGTGATCCGGTCGACGACCGTCCGCACGTCGCCCGGGTCGTACCAGCGGTGCGGGTTGGCGCCGGGCTTCGCGCCGACCAGGTCGCCGACGGTCAGGGTGGTGCGGGTGTCGGACGGGTTCGCGTCGACGAGTTTCGTGGCCCACGCGTCGTACCCGACGCCGTTGACGATCGCCAGGCGCGCGGCGGCGACGGCGCGGCCGTCGGCGGCGGTCGCCTCGTAGTCGTGCGGGTCGGCCGCGGGGTTGTCGATGATGCTGTGGACCCGGACGCGGGAGCCGCCGAGCTGGGACGCGAGGCTGCCCCAGAAGTTCTCGGCCGCGACGACGGTGACCGTCGCGCCGTCGTGGCCGGTGGTCGTGCCGGTCGCGGTCGAGCAACCGGCGAGGGTGAGCGCCGCGAGCAGGGCGGCGCCGAGGGCGCGCGCCACGTACCGGCGGGAGGGTGTCGAGGACACGCTGTGCCTCCGTGCAGACATCGATGGACGTCCACACGTTAACGAAAACAATATTCATTTGCAACAGCGCGGTGGATCAGGGCGCGGGGACGGCGCGCGAGATGCGCGCCTTCACGTCCGTGAAGTGCCGACGCATCGCGGCCTGCGCCGCCGCCGCGTCGCGGGCGCGCAGCGCGGCGACGATCCGGTCGTGGTTCGCCTCGATCTCGGCGGCCCGGTCCTCCGGCGGCCCGAGCGTCTGCTCGACGTCGTGGTACACGTCCCAGAAGAGCTGGATCAGTTGCAGCACAAGGGCATTGCCGGCCGACTCGTACAGCAGGGCGTGGAACGAGCGATCCGCCTCCGGATCCTCACCCATCCGCCGTACCAACGCGTCGAGGGCGGCCAGCCGGGCCGTGCTCAGGGTGCCGGCGACCTGGCCGATCAGCCCGACCTCCAGCAGCTCGCGGACCTCGACCAGGTCGCGCAGCGAACCGACGTCGCCGCCCTCGCCCGCCCGGATCCGGAACGACAGCGACGGCGTGAACACCCGCAGCGGCGCCTCGCCGACGAACATGCCCAGGCCGCGGCGGATCTCCACGATGCCGAGCGCGCGCAGCGCACGGACCGCCTCGCGCACGCTGTTGCGGCTGGCGCCGAGCAGGTCGACGAGCTGCGGCTCGGTGGGCAGCGGCTCACCCGGGCCGAGCCGCCGGTCGTGGATCAGCCGGACGATCCTGGCCTGCAGCGCCGCGTCGCGATCGGTCATCGCGCCCACCTCCCGGGTCTTCCCGGCCGAGAGTCTAACCACGATCGCGAACGACGTCCCACGTCGTACCCGAGCGAGTGGCGAACCACTCCGCTCAACCAGGCCGAAAGCGCCGCGGTCCTGACCGGAGTGGGGACGAGTCCGAAGAGCGGGACATCCCATGTCGACCCGGGGAGCCGCCGCGACCACGACTGTCCACTCTGGACAAAGGTGCTGGTGTGCGACGCGGGCGGAATGGGTACCGGGGTGCCATGGACACACTCATCGTGGTGCTGTTGATCGCTTCGGTCGTGTTCCTGGTGCTGGGTGCCGTCGGCCACAACCAACGGCGTACCCGCGCGGTCCGGTGGGAATGGCTCGGTATCGCCTGTCTGGTGGCAACGATGCTGGTGGACAAGCTCGCCGCGCTCGTCTGAACCGGGAGGCCCGCATGCTGTTCATCCTCAACCAGGACGCCGGATCCACCGATCCCGACGCGGCCGCGCTGGTCGCCGCGACGCTCGCCGAACGCGGCGCCGTGACGACGGTGACCGTCGCCGACGGCGACTCCCCCGACGACGTACTCGCCGCGCACGACGACCGGGACGTCGTCGTGGCCGGTGGGGACGGCACGCTGCACGCCGTCCTGCGCGCGTTGTACCGCCGCGACGAGCTGGGCACCCGACGGGTCGGGCTGATCCCGCTGGGCACCGGCAACGACTTTGCCCGCGGCAGCGGCGTTCCGCTGGACCCGGTCGCCGCCGCGGCGGTCGTCCGCGACGGTACGAGCCGGCCCACAGACCTGATCGTCGACGACACCGGCGACGTGGTGGTGAACGCCGCGCACGTCGGGGTCGGCGCCGACGCCGCCGACTCGGCCCGGCCGCTCAAGCCGCACCTGGGTCCGGCGGCGTTCCCGATCGGCGCGCTCGTCGCCGGGCTGTTCCGGTCCGGGCACCGGTTGACCGTGGTCATCGACGGCCGTACCGTCACCCATCCCCGGCACCGCAGCCTGATGGTCGCCGTGTCGAACGCGCCGACGATCGCCGGGGGTACCGCGCTGTTGAGCCCGGACGCGTCCGTCCACGACGGCGCGATGCACGTCACCGTCTCGCAGGCGACCGGCCCGCTCGCCCGCCTCGGGTACGCGGTGCGGCTGCGCCGCGGGAGCCACGTCGACTCGATGGACGTCATCCACGGCCCGGCCGGCGAGGTGACCATCACCGGCGAACCGTTCCGGGTCAACGCCGACGGCGAGGTCTCGGGGCCGGTGACGAGCCGTACCTGGCGGGTCCTGCGCGGGGCGTGGCAGCTGTACGCGCCGGCCGAACCGACGAACACCTCCGACCCGGACCCCACGGCCGCCGCGGCGGCGCGCTGACCGCTGGTACGGCGGCGGCATGATGGGGCGCCCGCGTGCCCGCCGGCCGCGGCACGTCACGCGACACCGCCGGGAGGGCCCGTGGCCGCCGACTTCCACCACGCCGAGACCGAGAGCGGCGTCCGCGTCGACGACCCATCCGAGTCGGCCCTGCGTGCGTTGCTCGTCGGCCTCGACGACGCGGACAACTCGTTCCTCGTCGTCGAGGCCGACGACGCGCCGTGGTACGCGTCGATCGCCACCGCCGACGGCGGCGGGTACGAGGTGGAGCTGCGCGATCCGGCGACCGGCGAGCACGTCGTCGCCGAGCGGAGCGGGGTCGACGCGCTCGCGCGCGAGCTGATGCTGTGGCTCGGCCGGCGGGAGGTACGCGCGCCGGCCGGGCACACCGCCCCGCGGCCCGACGTCACCGGGCTCGCGCTGCTGGCCGGGCTGAAGCCGGCGGGCGGTGAGCCGTTGCTGCCGTGGGACGAGGCGCAACGGCGCGCCGGGCTGCGGATGCCCGCGGACTACCGGGCGTTCGCGGGCCTCTTCGGTCGGGGCGAGTTCCGCGAGTGGCTGGGCGTCGTGGTGCCGGTCCGGCCCGACGCCGGCGCGCTGGCCGGCATGGTGGACGAGCTGGACGCCGGGACGGGTGACACGTTCCGGCAGATGCGCGCCGCGTCCCCCGCCGACAACCCGTACCCGATCCACCCCGAGCCCGGCGGTCTGCTGCTCTGGGCCACCACCTGCGGCGGCGACCACTGCTTCTGGCTCACCGAGGGCGACGACCCGGACCGCTGGCCGGTGGTGGTGTGGCTGCGCGGCATGTTCTCCCCCGAGAACTGGCGCCGGTACGACATGGGCATGGCCCGGTTCCTGCTGCTCACGTTCTCCGGCGAGGACCGCGAGCTGGACGCCCTCGGAGTGCCGGACGCGCGGGCGCCGTTCTGGACGCCCGACCCGCCCGGCTGACGCGTCACAGCTGGGCGAAGCGGCCGACCGCGACCGTCACCGCGAGCACGAACAGCAGCGATGTGAGGACGACGTTGCGCGGCTCGCGGAGGCGTACGTGCGCGACGATCGCGCCGACCATCACGCCGGCGAAACCGACGGCGGCGAGCGGGGTGAGCGCCGGCGCGACGCCGGTCGCCCACGGCAGGATGATCCCGAGTACGCCGAGCAGTTCGGCGGCGGCGGTCACCCGGACCACCGGATGCGGGAAGACGGCGACGCCGGTCTGGCCGAGCGCGACGAGCCGTTCGCGGGAGAGGGTCGACTTCGCCGTACCGGAGACGAGGAACGTCACCGCCAGCACGGCCTGCATGATCCACAGTGCGATGTCCATGCGTGCAGGACGAACCGGCACCCCGAAACGTGACGGCCCCGCGTCGGATGACGCGCCGCGGGGTGTCAGGCGGCCGGTTCGTGCAGAACCCGAGCAGGGCCGCGGTGAGTTCGGCGGTGCGCGAGCGCCGCGCCGACGTCCCGCCAGATCCGGGACGAGAACGGCGTCCCGTGCAGGAGCACCACCGGTGGGCCGGACCCACCCAGCCGGTTCCACCGCACCGCGCCCAGGTCGCTGTCGTACGTGTGGGGCAACGGCCAGCCGGTCATCGGACGTCACCTCCGCCCGGCCCGGGCGGCGGCCGACCCTCGGCACCGGCCGGGCCTTCGCTCGTGCCCTACCCGGGATCCGGCGGTTCATGCGTCCGGCGGCGGGGGCAGGTCGCGGTGGAAGCGGAACCCGGGACGGCCGACGATCTCGGTGTCTCCGACGAGAACGAAACCGTTGTGGCGCAGCACCGCCTGCGACGCCCGGTTCGCCACGCTGGTCACCGCGTGCAGCCGGCGCAGCCCGTACCTGCTCGCGGCACGCGCGCACACCTGCCGTACGCCGTCGGTGGCGAGCCCCTGGCCGGCGTACGCCCGGGCGATCCGGTAGCCGAGCTCGGCCGCGCCGTCGACGAGGTCGACGAGGTTGACCCGGCCCGCGACCGTACCGTCGTCGGCGACGAGCACGTGGAAGCGGCAGATCCCGGCGTCCTGCTCGGCCAGCAGCCCGGCGTACATCTCGGCGAACCGCGCGAAGTACTCGTCGCCCCGGTCGCTGATGAACCCCGTGAAGTAGTCGCGGTTGACCGTCTCGAAGTCGAGGACCGCGGCTCGGTGGCCGGCGGTGAGCTGCTCCAGTCGCACGACGCGACCGTACCCCGGCTCAGCGGAGGTTCAGCCCGCCGTCCAGGACGATCACCTCGCCCGTCAGGTACGGGTGCTGGACGAGCAGCGCGACCAGGTCGGCCACGTCCGACGGCCGGGCCGCCCGGCGCATCGGGCTGGCGGTCCGCCACAGCTCCTGCGCCTCGGTCCAGCCGGCGGTCAGCGGGGTGTCGACGAGCCCCGGCGCGACCGCGTTGACGCGTACGTCCGGGCCGAGCGCGGCGGCCAGCAGCTTCGTCACGTGGTTGAGCGCCGCCTTGCTGGCCGCGTACGCGATCGAGCTACCCTTCGGGCGGACCCCGGCGTGACTCGTCACGTTCACGACGCAGCCGCCCGACTCGCGCAGCGCCGGCACCGCCGCCGTACACAGCAGCCAGGGCGCGACGAGGTTCACGTCGAGCACCCGACGCCAGTCCTCGGCGGTCAGCCCGGTCAGGTCCGCGTGCGGCACCGGCCAGCTGACGCCGGCGTTGTTGACCAGGACGTCGAGCCGGCCGTACCGGTCGAGCACGTCCGGCACCAGCGCGGCGGCGGCGCCGTCGTCGGCGAGGTCGGCCTGGTGGTACGAGCCGTCCAGCTCGGCGGCCAGCGCCGCACCGGCGGCGCGGCTGGAGCGCGAGTGGACCGCCACCGCCATCCCGTCCGCCGCCAACCGGCGCGCCGTCGCCGCGCCGATCCCGGACGACGAACCCGTCACCAACGCCACCCGCCGCATCGCACCAGCGTAGGCGGTCAGGTACCGGCGTTCGCGGCGTCGGACAGCACCGCGGCGAGCCGGTCCGGAGCGGAGTACATCGGCCAGTGCCCCGAGTCGATGTCGACGTACGACACGTGTCGGGCCTTCGCCAGCTCGGGTACCTCGCCGCCGGACACCCACTCCCGGGCCTGCGCCGGGTCGAACTCCGGGCAGACCACCACGACGGGCACCTCGTACCGGCGCTCGTCGGCCAGCCGGACCACGCCTCGGGTGACGCCCTCGGGTACCGGGATCGCGGCGGCGGCGAAGGCCTTCCGGGCCGTGTCGGACAGGTCGGCGGAGTCGGGCCCCTCGAACGGGTCCCAGCCCGGGAACGCCATCACGCCGTCCTGCACCGGGAAGAAGCTGGCGTACGTCTCGCCGTCGGCGGACGGAAACCCGCCGACCAGCGCGACCCGGGAGACGGCGTCGGGGCGGGCGTCGGCGGCGAGCCAGGCGAGGCTGCTCGCGGCGGAGTGGCCCACCACCATCGGCGCGCCGGCCGCGGCGTCCACGGCGGCGACGACGGCCGCCACCTGGTCGGCGAGCGTCGCGGTGGTGTTGCCGTCGCCCTGACCGGGCAGCGCCACGGGTACGGCGCGGTGCCCCCGCGCCTCCAGCGGGCCGACCACGTCGGCCCAGGCGCCGGCGTCGAGCCAGAGGCCGCCGATCAGCAGGATGTCCATGTCGATGCTCCAGACGTTCGCGTCGATCGTGTCCCGCCGAGGGTAGGAGGCATTCCGGACGATCGGTTTCCTGATTAGGCTCTCGTACGTGGCATCGACCATCAGCCCCACCGGCCGCGCCCTGCGTGTCCTCGAACTGCTCCAGGCCCGGCCCGGCATCACCGCGACCCAGCTCGCCGCCCAGCTCGGCGTGACCGAGCGCGCCGTGCGCCGGTACGTCGCGATCCTGCGTGAAGCGGACATCCCGGTCGGGTCGACACGCGGGCCGTACGGCGGGTACCGGATCGGGCGGGGGCTCCGGCTGCCGCCGCTGGTGTTCAGCGCGACCGAGGCGCTCGGCCTGGTCATGGCCGTACTCGACGGCAACCACGCCGCGGCCGACCCGGACGACCCGGTCGGCGCGGCGCTCGGCAAGATCATCCGTGCGCTGCCGGAGAACGTCGGCCGCCAGGCCGCCACCATGCGCCGGTACGCCGCCGCCGCACCCGACCGCGGCGCCGCCCGCCCCGGCCCGGAGACCCCGAGCGCGCTGGTCGCCGCGTCCGCCGACCGCCGCCGCGTGCACATCGGGTACCGGACCAAGTCGGGCGCGGAGTGGGTCGAGGACGTCGACCCGTGGGCCGTCGTCGTCCGGCACGGCCGCTGGTACCTGCTGTGTCACTCGCACCGCGCCGACGCGGTCCGCGCCTACCGCATCGATCGCATCCAGTCGGTACGCACGGGCGAGGAGACGTTCCGCCCGCCCGACGACCTCGACTACGTCGAGGTGCTGGAGCAGCATCTCGGCGCCGGCTGGGAGTACACCACCACCGTCACCTTCGACGCGCCCGCCGGCGAGGTCGCCCGCTACGTCCGTCCCCCGATGGGCACGCTCACCCCCACCGCCGACGGCCGCGGCTGCGTCCTGGCCGGCAGCACCAGCAACCCCGCCATGTACGCCGGCGAGTGGCTCGCCGCGATCCCCCTGCCGTACCGCGTCGACGGTGGTCCGGAGCTGCGTGCCGCCGTCGCGGACCTGGCCGCCCGACTGCGGGCCGCCGTCGACCCGCGCCCGTGACCCCGACCGTCACGCCGTCTCCTCGGCCGGCGCCAGCTCGGCCGCGGCCGGTCCCGGCACGACACCACGCTCGCGTACGGCCCGTGTCCGGGCGCTGACCAGCAGCAGGCCGCCGAGCACGACGACCATGCCCGCCAGTTCCATCGGCTTGGGCACCTCGTCGAGGATCAACCACGCGGCGACGATGCCGACGACGGGTACGAGCAGCGACAGCGGCGCGACCGTCGACGCCGGGTACCGGCGGAGCAGCAGCGTCCAGCCGCCGAACCCGACGAGCGTCGCCAGCACCACCACGTACCCGAGGGCGCCGATCGCCGCGGGTGTGATGCCGGCGAGCGCGGCGATGTCCGCGCGGGGGCCCTCGACCAGCAGCGACATCGCCAGGAGCGGCACCGGCGGGATGAGGCTCGCCCACACCAGCAGGCCGAGGCCGTGGTCGGGCCTGGCCAGGCGGGTGGCGATGTTGCCGGCCGCCCAACTCGCCCCGGCGGCGACCGCCAGCAGCAACGGGACCAACGGTGTCGTGGCACCGCGACCCAGCGCGATGACGACCAGACCGAGGCTCGCGACCAGCACACCCAGCAGGCGTCCGCGCCCGGGCCGCTCCCGCATCGCCGCGGCCGCGAACAGGACCGTGAACAGGGCCTGCGACTGGAGGACCAGCGACGCGATCCCCGCGGGCAGGCCACGGCTCATCGCCAGGAACAGCAGGCCGAACTGGCCGACGCCGAGGCAGAGCCCGACGGCGACGAGCCAGCCGACGGCCACCTTCGGGCGGCGGACCAGGAACACGCCGGGTACGGCGACGAACGTGAACCGCAGCGCCGCGAACAGCAGCGGCGGGAAGTGTCGGAGCCCCAGGTCGATGACGACGAAGCTCAGGCCCCACAGGACCACGACCAGCAGGGCGAGCAGCAGGTGATGACGACGCACCCGGGCAGTCTCCGGCAGGAAGACAGGTCAGGTCCATCTCATTGTTCTGCCCGGTATCCGTAAGCCAAACTGCACGATCGAGCCGGGCGGGACGTCACTGGCCGGTACGGCCGTCGATCCGTTCGCGCAGCAGGTCCGCGTGGCCGGCGTGCCGGGCGTACTCCTCGACCATGTGGACGAGGACGTCCCGGATGCTCGTCGTCTCGTCGTCGGTGACGTGGACCTCGCGGCCCAGGTCGGCGTCGGCGAGGGCGTCGAGCCAGGCGTCGGCGGCGGCGATCTGCCGGCGCCACGTGGCGAACGCCTCCTCGACCACGGCCGGGTCGGCGACCGCGCCGTCGAAGTCGGCGTCCCGGTCGTCGGGCGTGACGAGCAGCCGCGGCTCGTCCCGGTGGTCGGCCAGTACGCGGTGGAACCAGTGGTGTTCGACGCTGCCCAGGTGCCGGACCAGCCCGAGCAGGCTCATCGTGCTCGGCGGTACGGACCGCCGGGCGAGCTGCTCGGCGTCGAGCCCGTCGCACTTCATCCCGACGGTCAGCCGGTAGTTCGAGAGGTAGTCCCGCAGCGTCGCCTTCTCCCCCACCGGGCTGCCGTACGTGCGGGGATCATCGGCACCGTCGGCCCACATGTCGCTCATGGCGCCAGTCTGCCCGTGTCGTTCGGCGACCGGGCCGCCGGGCCGCGGCCGGGATGCCGGACGCCGCTGGTCAGGGGGCGTAGCGGGCGGCGATGGCGCGCGACTCGGCGGCGATCCAGTCGCGTACCTCGGGCGGGGCCAGGACCTCGACGGACGCGCCGAGGCCGAGCAGCGACATGCGTGCCCAGCGCAGACCCTCGAACGGGACGGTCAGCTCGACCTGCCGCGTCGCCGCCGCGTCGACGAGGTCCTGGCCGCGCACGGCGACCACACGGCGCAGCCGGGGCAGCGCCGCCGCGTCCACCCGCAGCGTCACGTGGATCAGCGGGTGCGCGTTCTCCAGCTCGTCGCGGGCGGCCCGCCACTCGGCGGCCAGGTCGAACCCGTCCGGCCGGTACGCCGGCTCGGCCAGCACCTCGGCCGCCACCACCCGCGAGATCCGGTACGTCCGGCGTTCGCCGTCGCGCAGCGCCACCAGGTACCAGTCGCCGGCGCCGAGCACCAGCCCGAGCGGGTCCACGGTCCGCTCGGCGTGCCGGGCGGTGCGGTCGGTGTACCGGATGCGTACGCGGCGGTCGGTCCACACGGCCTCGGCGAGCGCGGCGAGCGCGGGCGTCGGCTCGGCCGTCCCGTACCAGCGGACCGGGTCGAGGTGGAAGCGCTGCGCGGACCGCTCGGCGCGCTCGCGTGCCTCGCCGGTGAGCGCCGCCCACAGCTTGCGCTGCGCGGTGTCGAGCTGCCCGGTCAGGCCCAGCTCGCCGGCCGGCCCGGACAGCCCGAGGAACGCCAGCGCCTGCGCCTCGTCGACGCCGAGCCCGGTCAGCCGCGTCCGGTACCCGCCGGCCAGCGCGTACCCGCCGGCGGGGCCGCGCACCGAGCGCACGGGTACGCCGGCGGCGGCGAGGGCCTCCATGTCGCGCTGCACGGTGCGTTCGCTGACCTCCAGCCGGGCTGCGAGCTCCCGGCCGCTCACCCGACCGCGGACCTGGAGGTAGAGCAGCAGCGACAGCAGGCGGGAGGCACGCATGAGGAGAAAGTCTTCCGCATAGGCGACAGGATCTGACGGGAACATGGTCTTTGATGATCAGCATGACAGCGAACACGCAGGTCGCAAGCCTGATCATGATGAACCTCGACTGCTCCGACCCCGTCGCCCTGGCCGACTTCTACCACCACGTCCTCGGCTGGGAGATCACCCACAGCCAGCCGGAGTACGCGATGGTGTCGGACGGGAACACCTCGATCGGTTTCGGGGCGATCGACGGATACACGGCGCCGGCGTGGCCGGACGAGAACGGCTCGAAGCAGGTCCACCTGGACCTCGGGGTGCCCGACATCGACGCCGCCGAGCGGGAGTACGCGGCGCTCGGCGCGACGACGCCGCAGTTCCAGCCGGGCGAGACGTGGCGGGTGATGCTCGACCCGGCCGGCCATCCGTTCTGCCTCTGCAAGCGGTAGCTACGCGGCGGGGGCGGCGGCCGGCTCCGCCTCGTCGGCGCGTACCTGGCTCGCCCAGCGCTGGGCGAGCCAGGCGCACACCATGAGCTGGATCTGGTGGAACAGCATCAGCGGCAGCACGGCGAGCCCGATCCCGCCGGCCGGGAACAGCACGCTCGCCATCGGCAGGCCGGACGCGAGGCTCTTCTTCGAGCCGCAGAACACGATCGTGACCCGGTCCGCCCGGTCGAACCCGAGCCGCTTCGACGCGAACCCGGTGACCAGCAGGACCACGGCCAGCAGTACGCAGTCCACGGCGAGCAGCGCGAGCAGCCGGGGTACGGAGAGCTGGTGCCAGATGCCGGCGACCACGCCGGCGGAGAACGCCGTGTACACGACGAGCAGGATCGAGCCGCGGTCGACGAGCTTGAGGACCTTGTTGTGGCGTTCGACGAAGCCACCGATCCAGCGGCGCAGCAACTGCCCGGCGACGAACGGTACGAGCAGTTGCAGCAGGATCTGTTCGACCGAGCCGAGGGAGAACCCGCTCGCGCCGTGCCCGGACAGCAGCGCGGCGACCAGCAGAGGCGTGATCACGATCCCGATCAGGTTGGAGAACGACGCGGAGCAGATCGCGGCGGCCACGTTGCCCTTCGCGATCGAGGTGAACGCGATCGACGACTGGATCGTGGACGGCAGGCAGCACAGGAACAGCACCCCGACGTAGAGCTGCGGGGTGAGCACGGTCGGTACGAGCAGCCGCGCGGCGATGCCCAGCACCGGGAACAGCACGTACGTGGCGGCGAACACGACCAGGTGCAGCCGCCAGTGCTTCGCGCCGGCGAGCGCGGTCTGCGTGGAGAGGCGCGCCCCGTACAGGAAGAAGAGCAGGCCGATGGCGATGTCGGTGAGGTTCCCGACGATCGTGGCGCCGACGCCGCGGGCGGGCAGCAGCGCGGCGAGGACGACCATGGACAGGATCGCCAGGATGTACGGGTCGATGCGCAGCCGCGCGAGGATGCGGAGCATGACCACCTTTCGACGGATGTGCTGAGGGAATTCTCCGCCCGGGCGGCGTCATTGTGAACCGTGTTCACCGCTATTACTGTGATCGTCTATCGTGATGGGCGTGTTCGACCCGGCCCTGCTCCGTACGTTCCTCGCGGTGGTCCAGACCCGCAACTTCACCCAGGCCGCGCGCCGGCTCGGGCTGCGCCAATCGACGGTGAGCCAGCAGGTACGACGGCTGGAGGCCGCGGCCGGGCGGCAGCTGTTCGCCCGCGACACCCACTCCGTGGTCCTCACCACCGACGGCGAGGCCCTCGTACCGCTGGCCGACAGCATCCTCGCCGCGCACGAGCGGGCCGCGAGCTACTTCGCCGGCGCGCAGGTACGTGGCCGCGTCCGGTTCGGCGCGTCCGAGGACTTCGTGCTGTCCCGGCTGCCCGAGATCCTGCGAAACTTCCGCGCCAGCCACCCGCTCGTCGACCTGGAGCTGACCGTCGGCCTGTCCGGCGTGCTGTACGAGCAGTACGACCGGCGCGAGCTGGACCTGGTGTTCGCGAAGCGCCGGCCCGGCGAGACCCGCGGCCAGCTCGTCTGGCGCGAACGCCTCGCCTGGATCGGCGGCGACGCGCCCCGGCCCGATCCCAGCCAGCCGGTCCCGCTGATCGTGTACCCACCGCCGTCGATCACGCGCGCGCAGGCCATGGAGACCCTCGAACGGCACGGCCGGTCCTGGCGCATCACGTGCACCAGCGGGTCGCTGTCCGGGCTGCGCGCCGCCGCGATGGCCGGACTCGGCGTCACCGCCCACGCGCACAGCCTCATCCCGCCCGGCCTGCGCGAGCTGCCCGCCCAGTACCGGCTGCCGGATCTCGGCGACGTCGAGTTCGTGCTGCTCGGCGGGACGGACGACGGCGGTCCGGTCACCGCCCTCAGCACCGCGATCCTCGCCGCCGGCGACCGCCTGCACCGCCCGCTCTGACCCCGGGCGCGCGTCAGCCGTCGAGCAGCGACGGTGGTACGAAGCCGGCGTCGGCGAGGCGCGCCCAGAGCCGGTCCGGCACCGGTACCCGGGACGCCGCGACGTTGTCGGTGACCTCGGCGGCGGAGCGGCAGCCGACCACGACGGAGCGTACGGCCGGGTGCAGGTACGGGAACTGGATCGCCGGCCGATCGGTCCTGAGGCCACAGCGGACCCGGCCGCCACGGCCGCGAAGGGTGGTGTGGAACGATGCGGGACCGGTCCCCGTCCCCCGGAGTCGCCCCGTGTCGGTCGTCCGCGACCCCCGCGTACGCGCGGCCGCCCTCGTGCTGCTCGTCGCCGCCGGTCTCGGGTACGCGCTGGTGGTGGGGGTTCCGTCGCCGGCCCGGGTCGCCGGTCCGCTGGCCGCGCACCCGTACCTGGGGCCGCTGGTCGGCGTGCTGGGGATCGGCGCGGCCACCGTGTGCATGGTGCCGCGCGGCGCCGTGGTCCTGCTGGCGGGCGCGGTCTTCGGTCCGTTGCCCGGCGCCGGGTACGCGATGGTCGGTGCGCTGCTCGGCGCGCTCGCCGCGTTCGGGCTCGGCCGGCTGCTCGGCCGGGACGTCGTGGCCCGGCTCGCGCGGGGCCGGCTGGCACGGTTCGACGCGTGGCTGGCGGGGCACGGCGCGCTGGCGGTGGCGTGGTCGCGGCTGCTGCCGGTCCTGCCGTTCGGCCTGCTCAACTACGCCTTCGGCGTCACCGCGGTCGGCCCGGCGCGCTTCCTGGCCGGCACCGCGCTGGGCATCCTGCCCTCGACCGTCGCGTACGCGTGGGCCGGCGGGTCGGCGCACCAGCTCCGCTCCCCCGCGTTCCTCGCGAGCGTCGGCGCGGTGGCCGCCCTCGGCGTGGTCGGGCTGCTGGCGGCGAGGCTGCGCCGCCGTACCGCGCCGGACCCGGCCGGCTGACCTCGCCACCCCGCGTCAGTCCGGCGGCCAGTGGCGGAGGGTCGTGTCGAGCGCGACGAGGATGCGCGACCACGAGGCGTCCGCGTCGCGCGGATGGTGCCGGAACCCGCCGACCCGTTCCAGGCTCACGTACCCGTGGAGGGTGCTGTGCAGCAGCCGCACCGCGTCGGTCTCGGCCGGCTCGGCCAGCCCGTACCCGCGGAGGATCGCCCGGGTGAGCGCGGCGTGCCGGCGGGCCGCGTCGGCCGCGGCCGGCTCCGGCTCGTCCAGCTCGGCCTGCGCCGCGGCGTACCGACCCGGATGCTCGGTCGCATAGCCCCGGTACGCGTCCGCGAACGCGACGAGCGCGTCCCGGCCCGAGCGACCGGCGAGCGCCGCGGCGGCCCGGTCGGCGAGCTCGGTGAGCGCAAGCGCGGCGAGCCGGGTACGCAGGTCGCGGGTGCCCCGCAGGTGTGAGTAGAGGCTCGCGTCCCGGACGCCGAACCGCCGGGCGAGCGCGGTGATCGTGACGTTGGCCAGGCCGATCTCGTCGGCCAGCTCCGCCGCCGCGCGGGTGAGGATCTCGGCGCTCAGCCCGGCACGTACCATCGGCTCCCCGTGGCTAGGGTGGTTAATTGATTGCCTAGGAATCCTAGGAAGACTAGCGTGCCGGGCGTGAAACCCGTGACCGAGCCCGAGATCCGCGCGTCCTTCGTCAACTGCACCAAGGGAGAGGCGAAGCGCCTGGCCGTGCCGCGCGACCTGGCCGACCGGCCGTGGGACGACCTGGACTTCCTCGGCTGGCAGGATCCGGCCGCACCCGACCGGGCGTACCTGGTGGCCGAGTCCGGCGACGGGCACGTCGGGATCGCGCTGCGGCGCGCGGCCGTCCGGGCGGGGCTGATGCGCCGCAGCATGTGCTCGCTCTGCCTGACCACCCACCCGAGCGGCGGCGTCACGCTGATGACCGCGCGCCGCGCCGGCCGCGAGGGCCAGCAGGGCAACTCGGTCGGCAGCTACCTCTGCACCGACCTGGCCTGCTCGCTCTACCTGCGCGGCAGGAAGGAGGTCGGCGCCGGCAGCCGGCGCCTGGAGGAGTCGATCACGATCGAGGAGAAGATCCAGCGCGCCACCACCAACCTCGCCGGCTTCCTGGCCCGCGTCACCGCCTGACACCGCGGTACGCCGCGCGCCCGCCTCAGCGTCGTGGGTGTGCCACCGCCCGTTCGTACGCGGCGCGGGCGGCGTCCCGCTCGGCCGCACCGAGCGCCGTCCCGTACGGGTCGTACGCGGTGGCGGCGTCGATGAGGCCCTCCCGTTCGGCGACCCACAGCATCCGCTGCACGTACCCGTCCATCGGCGCGCGGAAGGTCGCCGCGGCGAACCGGTCCATCGTCAGGCTGGCGGCCAGGAACCGCGCGGGATCGCCGTCGAACCACGCGCAGACCAGCTCGCGGGACAACCCCGGCGCTGCGGCGGCGACGCCGACCAGCGCGGCGTCCGCACCCCAGGTCAGCGACGGGCCGAACATGCGGTCCTCGCCGGTGACGGCGAGCCCGCCGGCCGCGTGGATCGCCTCGATCGCGTCCTGGCACTCGACCGCCTGGTAGAGCGTCGCGAGCTTCACGCCGACCATCCCGGGCAGCGACACCAGCTCGCGCAGCAGCGCCGGGGCGTACGGCACGCCGCCGGCCTCCGGGTAGAGCAGGAAGCCCAGCACGGGCAGGCCGGTCGCGGCGACGACCGCCTCGTGCAGCCGGATCGTCCGCGCGGTGCGGGTCGGCGCGGCGCGCAGGCCCGACGCCGGGAACACCATCAGCCCGTCGGCGCCGCCGGCCGCGGCGGCCTCCGCCATGCGTACCGTCGCGGCGACCTGCTCGGTGAACGGCGCGTCGGGCGCGCCGACCCCGGCCAGGACCGGACCGTCGACGACGGCGCGGAAGGTGGCCAGCACCCGCGCGCGGTCCGCCTCCGGCAGCGCCAGGCCGCGGCCGGTGTGCGCCCAGACGCAGACGCCGTCGACCTCCGCGGCGAGCCCGGCGGCGTACTTCTCCAGGGCGGCCGGGTCGACGCGGCAGGCGGCGTCCATCGGGGTGGCCGGTGCCGCGACCAGCCGGCCGCGGAGCTGTCCGGCCAGCCTCGCC
Source organism: Actinocatenispora sp. (assembly GCA_036503555.1). Lineage (GTDB taxonomy): Bacteria > Actinomycetota > Actinomycetes > Mycobacteriales > Micromonosporaceae > Actinocatenispora. Next base: position 82,463 of record DASXWQ010000013.1, on the reverse strand, counting down.
GTCCTGTCGCGGAGATCGTCGGCCACCTGGCGCCCTCCCGGTTGTACGTACGCCGGCGGTCCGATCGTCGCACGACGTGGTGGCCCGCGCGGCGCCGACCCGGGCAGCGCCGGTAATGCGGAAATCCCCGGACAATGCGCGGTTCCGCGAAGTTTCGGCGCGGGATTCCCGGAACGGAACCGTACGCAGAACCCACCGGGTTCGTTGCCGGGTGTGACGGTCATTGCTCTCTTCGGCGTCGGTCTGTTCACCACGAGCGGTGGGGCGGATCATGAACGGGTGACGATGGGTGTCATTCCGCACGTCGGCCAGACGGTGTACCTCGGACCCGAGGCATCGCCACAGTTCCGGGCCAGACCGATCCAGCTGCTTATCACCGCGCCGCCTCAGCCGTCCACCATTGACGCCGCCGAGCACCGCACGGCGGACGCGGCTCGCTGGCTGCTGCTCACCGGCTGGGAGCTGGACCCGCGTGGCCAGCGGGTCCTGCACCGCACCGTCTCCGCCCGTACCTCCGGGATCTCGATCCTGCGCGACTGACCCGACCCGGCGGCGCCGCCGTCACCTCCCAGTAGACCGGCCGGCGCCGGACCCGTTCGACGACGCGTGCCGCCCGGGGTCAGCTCGGGCGAACCCAGGCGGCGGTGTCGGGCGGGAGCAGCCCGTCGGGCGTCGGGCCGCTCGTCAGCACCGGCGAGCCGTACGTCGTCACCGGTACCGGCGCGGCGGACAGGTTGACCACGCAGCCGAGCCAGGGCCCGCGGCGGAACGCCAGGACCCGCGCCGGCGCGGGCAGCCACTCGAACGCACCGTCGACGGCGGTACGCCGCAGCCGCAGCGCGGCGCGGTACAGCGAGAGCATCGCGTGCGGGTCGGCCCGCTGCGCCGCGACGGTCAGCGCGCGCCAGTCGGCGGGCTGCGGCAACCACGGCGTACCCGTGCCGAAGCCGAACGGGGCGGCGTCGCCGGACCACGGCAGCGGTACCCGGCAGCCGTCCCGGCCGCGGTTGGTGCCGCCGGACCGCCGCCACATCGGGTCGGCCAGCACCGCGTCGGGCAGGTCCTCGACCTCGGGCAGACCCAGCTCCTCCCCCTGGTACAGGTAGGCGCTGCCGGGCAGGGCGAGGCACAACAGCGCGGCGGCGCGGGCGCGCCGGGTACCGAGGGCGCGGTCGGTGGGCGCGCCGTACTGGCGGTGGTCGAGGGAGAAGCTGGTGTCGGCGCGGCCGTACCGGGTGACGTGGCGGACCACGTCGTGGTTGGACAGCACCCAGGTGGCGGGCGCGTCGACCGGCGCGTGCGCGGCGAGCGTGGCGTCGACCACGGCGCGCAGCGCGTCCGGGTCCCAGGCGCAGCCGAGGAAGTCGAAGTTGAACGCGGCGTGCAGCTCGTCCGGTCGCAGATAGCGCGCGAACCGGTCGGCGTCCGGCAGCCAGATCTCGCCGATCAGCGCCCGCCCGCCGTACTCGTCGGCGATCCGCCGCCACGACCGGTAGACGTCGTGCAGCTCGTCCCGGTCGGTGTACGGGTGCGGCACGGTGTCCACACCGGACAGTCGCGGGTCCTTCGCGAGCAGCGCCGCGGAGTCGATCCGGATCCCGTCCACCCCGCGGTCCAGCCAGAACCGCAGGATCTGCTCGAACTCCTCGCGTACCTTCGCGTTGCCCCAGTTGAAGTCCGGCTGCTCGGGCGCGAACAGGTGCAGGTACCAGTCGCCGGGCGTGCCGTCCGGGTTGGTGGTACGGGTCCAGGCCGGGCCGCCGAAGATGGACTCCCAGTCGTTGGGCGGCAGGTCGCCGCGCCCCGGCCGGAACCAGAACAGCTCGCGCGCCGCAGACCCCGGTCCCGCGTCGAGCGCCTCGACGAACCACGGGTGTTCGGTCGAGCCGTGGTTCGGCACCACGTCGACGATGATCTTCAGGTCGAGCCGGTGCGCGTCGGCGATCAGCGCCTCCGCCTCGGCCAGCGTGCCGAACACCGGGTCGATGTCGCGGTGGTCGGCGATGTCGTACCCGGCGTCGGCCATCGGCGACACGTACCACGGGCTGAGCCACAGCGCGTCGACGCCGAGGTCCGCCAGGTACGGTAGGCGCGCGCGGATCCCCGCGATGTCGCCGACGCCGTCACCGGAGGCGTCGGCGAAGCTGCGCGGGTAGATCTGGTAGATGGCGGCGGTACGCCACCAGTCGGCGCGGTCGGCCATGCTGCTCCTCGTCTGCGACGGGCTTCGGTTGTGACGGGCCCCGGGTGCGGCGCACGGGTGTCAGCCCTTGATGCTGCCGGCGGACAGGCCGGCCATGATGTTGCGCTGGAAGACCAGGAAGATCGCCACGGTCGGGACGGCGGCCACGGCCAGCGCGGCGATGAGGATGTTCTGCGGGACGTTCGCCGACAGCGACCAGATGCCGACGTTCAGGGTCTGCCGGCGCGGGTCGGGCTCCACCAGCAGCGGCCAGAGGAAGTCCTTCCACACGTTCGTGACCGCGAAGATGGACACCACACCGAGCACCGGGCGGGAGATCGGCAGCACCACCGAGACCAACGTCCGGACCGGGCCGGCGCCGTCGACCGCCGCCGCGGCGAGCAGGTCCGCCGGGATCGCGTCGAAGAACCGCTTCAGCAGGAACACGCTGAACGCGTTGGTCACCGACGGCAGCCAGATCGCCCACGGCGAGTTGAGCAGGTTCAGGTGCGCGAGCGGCAGGTCCGCGACCGTCAGGTACTGCGGGACGATCAGCACCGCCGCCGGGATCATCAGCGTCGCGAGCATCATGCCCAGCACCAGGCCGCCCAGCGCCGGCCGCAACTTCGACAGCGCGTACGCCGCGGCCACGTCGAACACCAGCTGGAACGCCAGCGCGCCGCCCGCGTACAGGACGGTGTTGGCGAGCAGGCGGGCGAGGCTGAGCTGGTGCCACGCGGTGAGGTAGTTGCCCGGGTCGGGGTGCGCCGGCCACCAGGTCGGCGGCGTCTGCGCGGTCTCCTGCGCGGTCTTCAGCCCGCCGGTGACCATCCAGTACAGCGGGCCGAGGAACACCAGCGAGCAGACCACGACGATCGCCACCAGCACGATCCCGTACGCGACGCGGGCGCGCCCACGCGTCAGCCGGTTCGGCGCGATCAGGGTACGGGTCACGGCTGCTCCCTCCCGCCGCGGTCGAGCCGCACGTACGCGGCGGAGAAGCCGGCGAGCACCAGCAGCAGGATCGTGCCGAGCGCCGCCGCGCCGCCCAGGTCGTCGAGGTTGAACGCGTGCTGGTAGATCAGGTACACCACGGTCGTGGTGGCTCCCTCCGGCCCGCTGCCGTTGGTCAGCAGGAACGCCTCGATGAACATCTGCATCGTCGAGATGACCTGGAGCATCAGCATCAGCGACAGCACCAGCCGGCACTGCGGGATGGTGACGTGCCGGAACCTGCCGAGCAGGCGCGCGCCGTCCAGCTCGGCCGCCTCGTACAGCTCGCCGGGGATGCCCTGCAAGGCGGCGAGGTAGATGAGGACCGCGCCGCCCATGTTCATCCACGTCGACGCGACCACCAGCGACGGCATCGCCATCGTCGTCGACTGCAACCACTGCGACGTCGGCAGGTGCAGCGTCGACAGCACCTGGTTGAACAACCCGTCGCCCGGGTCGTACGCGTACTTGAACAGCAGCAGCGAGCTGGCCGGTGGCAGCATGACCGGCAGGTACACCAGGGCGCGCAGGTACCCCTGGGCGTGCCGCAGCTCGTTCAGCACCACCGCCACCAGGAACGGCAGCGCGAAGCCGAGCACCAGCGCCAGCCCGGTGAACTCCGCGGTGTTGCGCCACGCCTGCCAGAACGCCGGGTCGTGCACCACCCGTACGTAGTTGTCGAACCCGGCCCAGCTCGTCTCGCCGTACCTCGTCCGCTGCAGGCTCAGCACGATCTCGCGCACCATCGGGTACCACGAGAACGTGGCGAAGCAGATCACGCCGCCGGCGAGGAACGCGTACCCGGTGAGGGTGCGCCGGGCACGCGGGCCGATACGGCCGGGACGGGGCGCGCCGGCGGCGGACCGCCGGCGCCCCGTACGGACCGGGGTGGTGACCGTCATGCCGTCACGATCCGCTGGCCAGGACCTGGTTCACCTGCTGCTCGGCGGTGTCGAGCAGCCTGTCGACGTCGGCGTGCGGGTTGGTCAGCGCGGCCGACATCGCGGTGTCCAGCACCTTGTAGATCGCCTGCGCGTGCGGCGGCTCCACCTGGTACGGCACGCGGTTGGCCCGGTACGCCGCATAGTTGCCGACCGGTACGTTCGCGTTCGCCGCGCGCAGCGCGTCGACCTTCGCCCCGGTCGCGCCGCCGAACAGCTGCGGTTCCGGCAGCCCGACGGGCTGGCCGGCCGACTTCGCCCGGGCGAAGTCGAACTGCCCGCGCCCCGGCGTGAGGTACTTGAACGTCAGCCACGCGATGCCCGCCCTGATCTGCGCCGGCGTGTCGGTCTTCTTGAAGAAGTACTGGTTGCCGCCGCCGAGGGTGGCGACCGCCGGACCGGACTGGCCGGGCATCGGGCCGAGCCCGAAGTCGTCGTAGCTGCCCTTGTAGTTGTCGACGATCGCCTGGATCGTGTCCGGCGCGCCGACGTACATGCCGACCTTGCCGGCGGCGGCGAGCTGGAGCAGGTCCGCCCAGGCCAGGTTCTGCCGGGCGCCCATGCTGTCGTCGCCGTACCGCATGTCGTGGAGGTTCGTGAGGACCTGCCGGCCCTTCGCGTCGTTGAACGCTGCCTTCTTGCCGTCCTCGGTGACGACCTGGCCCCCCTGCGCGTAGATCTCGGCGGCGAAGTGCCAGCCGCCGTTGTTGCCGGCGCTGTAGTCGGCGTACCCGGCGACGCCGGGGATCTTCGCGGAGATGCGCTTGGCCGCGGCCGTCACCTCGGGCCACGTCGCCGGGGGCGTGTCCGGGTCCAGCCCGGCCTTCGTGAACAGCGTCCGGTTGATGACCAGGCCCATGGTGTAGTTCGCGGTCGGCAGCGAGAAGATCCGGCCGTCGCGCCTGCCGATGCCGAGCGAGGTCTTGTCCAGGTCGCCGAGTGTCGGGACCGCCTTCGCGTCGACGTACTTCGTGATGTCGGCGGCCTGGCCGGAGTTGAGGACCTGGTCGGTGTCCGTCGCGTACGAGTAGAAGACGTCGGCCTCGGTGCCCCCGCGCAGCTGCGCGGTGAACGAGGCGGGCTCCTCGCACGGGAAGCGGTCGATGCTCTTGATCCGGATGTTCGGGTGCAGCTTCTGGAACGCCGCGACGTCCGCGTTCCACTGCTTGCGTTCGATGCTGTTGCTCGTCGGCGGCTGGCAGTCCACGGAGACGGTGACCGTGCCGTCGCCGCTGGCGCCTGTCGACGTGCCGCATCCCGCGGCGGCCAGCACGCCGAGACAGACCACCATCCCCTTCGCCAGCGTCCTGCGGTACCCACTGCTCATGAGAAGCACCCTTCTGGGCGGTTGTCGTGGGCTCCCGGCGGCGCCCGTCGCGCGGGCGTACGCCGGCCGGTGGGCCGGGCGCCGCGCGGTTCGGCGGGCCGGTATGACGCAGGCCACTCAATCACGCCAGACAGATCTCCGCAATATGTCGACCGATGTTCGCAATTTTGCGACCGCGATGGAATGCACAGCCGACGACGTGACACAGCAGGTCAACGGCACGAACGCAGCGTGCGGTGCGGTGGGGCCGGGCCGGGAAATTGGGCGACGTCAGCGGGCCGGGCCGGTGGAGGAACGCACCACCAGCTCCGTCTCGTACAGCAGCTCGTCGGTGGGCACGTGCGCCCCGTTGATCTGGTTGACGAGCAGGTCGACCGCGGTACGCCCCATCGCCTCGATCGGCTGCCGCACGGTGGTCAGCGGCGGGTCGACGCAGGTCATCAGCGCCGAGTCGTCGTACCCGATGACGGACACGTCCCCGGGTACGCGCCGGCCGGCGCGGCGGGCCGCGCGGACCGCGCCCAGCGCCAGCAGGTCGCTCGCGCACACGATGCCGGTGATCCCGTCGTCGATCAGCCGGGCCGCCGCCGCCTGCCCGGACTCCAGCGAGAACAGCCCGTGCGTCACGCGCACCGACCCGCCGATCCCGAGCCGCTCCGCCATCGCCTCGAACGCCGCTTGCTTGCGCCGCGACGGCACGTGGTCCGGCGGCGCGAGCAGCAACCCGATCCGCTCGTGGCCGAGCGACACCAGGTGACCCAGCGCCTGCTCGGCGGCGACCGCGTCGTCCGCGGACACCCGCGGGAACGGCAGGTCGTCGATCGCCGCGTTCAGCAGGACGGCGGGCAGGTTGCGGTCGACGAGGTCGGCGTAGTGGCCGTGCGCGCCGCCGGCCATCGCGTACGTCCCGCCGGCGAACAGCACGCCGGACACGTGCTGGCCAAGCAGCAGCTCGATGTACTCCGCCTCGGAGACGCCGCCGGAGTTCGCGGTCCGGGTGCACAGCACGGGGGTGAAGCCGCGCTGCGCGAGCAGGTCGCCGACCACGTCGGCGAACGCCGGGAAGATCGGGTTCTGCAGCTCGGGCAGCATCAGCCCGACGAGCCGCAGCCGCTCGCCGCGCAGCTGCGTGGGCCGCTCGTACCCGAGGACGTCGAGGGCGGTGAGGACGGCGTCGCGGGTGGCCTGCGCGACGCCCGGCTTTCCGTTGAGCACCCGGCTCACCGTCGCCTCGCTGACCCCGACTTTCTCCGCCACCACGGCGAGCCGTCGCACCATGGCAAGAAACCTACACCACTTGCGCAAGAACTTGCAGGCGCGGTCACCGGCTGCCGGCGACCGCACGCCAGCGGCCCGCGTACTCGGCGATCTCGACCGGATGCCGGAACGCGGCGCTGACCAGCTCGCTCGTCAGCACCTCGGCGACCGGCCCCGCGGCGACGGTACGGCCGTCGCGCAGCAGCAGCGCGTGGCTGGTGCTGACCGGCAGCTCCTCCAGATGGTGCGTGACCAGGACGCTGGCCAGCCGCGGATGCTCCCTCCGGAGTTGGTCGATGGCGTCGAGCAGCTGTTCCCGCGCCGCCAGGTCGAGACCGGTCGCCGGCTCGTCCAGCAACAGCATCCGCGGCGCCGGCATCAGCGCGCGGGCGATCAACGCCTTGCCCCGCTCTCCCTGCGACAGCACCGGCCACAGCGCATCGGCCCGGTACGCCAGCCCGAGCAGATCCAGCAGCGCGTCCGCCCGGGCGAGCTGCGTGTCGTCCGGGTACCAGCGCGGCACCGGCTCGACACTGCCGGTGCAACCGGTCAACACCACCTGCCGGGCCGTCAGCGGGGACCGGACCGGGTGCCGCGGGTCGACGTGCCCCAGGTGCCCGCGCAGCTCGCGTACGTCGACCCGGCCGAGCCGCCGGCCCAGGATCCGGGTCACCCCGCGCGTCGGGTGCTGCTGCGCGCCGAGCACCGACAGCAGCGTCGACTTGCCGGCGCCGTTCGCGCCGAGCAGCGCCCAGTGCTCACCCGGGCCGTACGGTCAGGTCCACGTCGGACAGCAGGGCCCGGCCCTGCCGGACCACCGAGACGCCGATCGCGTCGAGCACCGGGGCCTCGTCAGGCACGGGCGGGCTCCTTCACCGCGACACGCGGTTCGGGCAGCGTACGGGCGACGAGCCAGGCGGCCACCGGCAGCACCGCCAGCGGCGCCAGCGCCGCCCCCAGCGAACACGCGTCGGCGAGCGCGCCGATCAGCGGGCTGGCGACGCCGCCGACGCTGACCGCGAGGCCCAGCGTCACGCCGCTCGCGGTACCGACCCGGCTCGGCAGGTAGTCCTGGCCGAGCGTCACCTGCACGGAGAACGGCAGGTACAGCGCGGCGGAGGTCAGCGCGACGAACGCGAAGCAGGCCGGGCCGGGCACCAGCAGGACGCCGGCGATCGCCGGCACCGCCACCGCGTACGACCGGCGGACCACCCTGACGCGGCCCCAGGACTCGGCGAGCCGGCCGCCGAGCACGGTGCCCACGGCGCCGCCGAGGTACAGCACGAACAGCGCGGCGGCGCCGACGGCGGGACCGCCGCCGACCCGCTGCCGGACGTACACGGCGAGGAAGGAGGCGAGGCCGACGAACACGATCGACCGGAGACCCACCACGACCGTCAGCCGGACGAACGCCCGGCGGTCGTCGACGCCGCCGGTGCGTACCGCGGCGGGGGTGGCGGACCGGCGGCCCCGGGACGCCGCCAGCACCAGCAGCACGCCGAGCAGCGCGGGCAGCGCCAGCACCGGCGTACCGGCCAGGCCCGCGGCGGCGACGACCGGTGTGACCAGCAGCGGCGCCACGGCGAAGCCGACGTTGCCGCCGAGCGCGAAGACGCCCATCGCGGTGTGCGACGCGCCGCCCGCCTGGCGCGCCACCCGCGCCGACTCCGGGTGGTACGCGGCGACGCCGATCCCGCTCAGCGCGACCGCGGCGAGCGTCCCGGCGTACGGGCCGGCGATGCCGCAGAGCGCGATCCCGAGCCCGGCCGCCGCGGTACCCACCGGCAGCAGCCACGGCGCGGGCCGCCGGTCCGTCAGCCAGCCGAACACCGGCTGCGCGACGCTGGACAGCAGCGACGCGGCGAGGACGACGCCGGACGCGGCGGCGTACCCGTAGTGGCGGTCGGCGACGAGGAAGGGGACGAGCGCGGCCACGGCGCCCTGGTACACGTCCACGCAGCCGTGTCCGATGGCGAGGGGGATCATCCGGCGAGGCATCGACACGTGGACGATCATGACCCCGGGGCGGACCGTCCCGCTTCCGATAAAATGCCAGGTGATGCTGAATTCCCGCCAACCGTCCGCGCCGGTCTCCGGCGCTGGCAGGCCGGCGGCGCCGGCGAGCATCCAGCCGCTGCCCGCCGGCGCCCGGATCGAGCCGCACCACCACGACGTGCACCAGATCCTGTACGCCGGGCGCGGCGTGCTGTCCGTCACCACCGACGCCGGCCTGTGGGTCGCGCCCGGCACCCACGCGCTGTGGATCCCGGCGGGCACGGTGCACGCGCACGACGCGCAGGGCCACCTCGACCTGCACACGATCGGGCTGCCCGCGGCCGACAACCCGCTGCGGCTGTCCGAGCCGACCGTGCTGGCGGTCGGCCCGCTGCTGCGCGAGCTGATCCTGGCGTACACGCGGGAGCCGGACGACGGGTCGGCCGAGCGGCGCCGGCTGCGTCGCGTGCTGCTCGACCGGCTTCGGCGGGCCGGCTCGGGGCAGCCGGTACACCTGCCGGAGCCGGTCGACGCCCGGCTCGCCGCGGTCTGCGCGACGCTGCGCGCCGACCCGGCCGACCGCCGTACGCTGGCCGCCCTCGGCACGACCGTCGGTGCCAGCGGGCGCACGCTGACCCGGCTGTGCGCCGCCGAGCTGGGGATGACGTTCCCGCAGTGGCGTACCCAGCTGCGGCTCTACCACGCGCTGCTGATGCTGGCCGAGGGGCGGCCGGTGACGGTCGTGGCGCACCGCTGCGGCTGGGCGTCGGCCAGCGCGTTCATCGACGTGTTCCGCCGGACGTTCGGGCAGACGCCCGGCGCGTACCGGTGACCTGACGGGCGCGGTGTGGCCCTGACGCAGAATGTCGGTGTGACCAGCGATCTCGTACCCACCGGAGACCGGGGACCCGCCTGTCGTACGGGCGGTGGCGCGGCGTGACCGCCGGGACCCGCGCGGCCGGCGCCCGGGCCACGGCGGCGCGGCTGCTCGGGCGGCAGACCGTACGGCAGCCGGACGGTGCCCGGAACCTCCGCGTCCTGCTGCTCGTCGGCATCAGCACCGTGCTCGTCACCCGGGCGCTGCTCGCCGCGTCGGGGTACCCGCAGGTCGGCAACGGGACGCTGCACATCGCGCACGCCCTGTGGGGTGGGCTGCTCATGCTGATCGGCCTGATGCTGGGGCTGCTGGTGACCGGCGGGGCGGCCCGGGTGGCGACCGCGCTCGTCGGCGGGGTCGGGGTGGGCCTGTTCGTCGACGAGGTCGGCAAGTTCGTCACCCAGCACAACGACTACTTCTTCCGGCCCGCCGCCGGCATCATGTACTGCCTGTTCGCGCTGCTGTTGCTGGCCGTGTCCCGGGCCTCGGCGGCGCGCTGGACGCGGGTCGGCGGGCCGGTCGCCGAGGCGGCGCTGATCGCGGCGTACGGCATCGCCGGCGGGTTGACCCCGCGGCAGCGGAGCGGCGCCGAACGGCTCGTGGCCGGCCGCGACGACCGGGCCGCCGCGGCGGTACGTCAGATGCTGGCCGCGGCGCCGGTGCGTACCGCGCCGGAACGGCTGCGCCGGCTGGCGCGCCGCCCGGTCGCCGCGGTGCGCTGGCTGGTCGGACGTACCTGGCTGATGCCGGTGCTCGTGGCGCTGTTCACGGTGTCGCGGGTGGCGGTCGGCGTGGTCTTCGTCGGCCAGGCGCTGTGGGTGGCGACGGGGCACCATCTCGGCGCCGACCAGGACACGACGTCGGTGCTGGCGAGCGCCGTGGTACGGCCGCTGGAGGCGGCGCTGGCGGTGGCCGGCGCGGTGCTCTGGCGGCGACGCCGGCGTACGGCGCTGGCCCTGCTGGCCGCCTCGCTCTACCTGAACCTGTTCGTGACGCAGCTGTTCAACTTCACCGACAGCCAGTTCGGCGCGCTCGCGGAGCTGCCGTACCAGCTGGTGATGCTGGCGATGGTGTCGTACCACCGGCGCCTCGCCGAGGCCGGCGAGCCGGTCCCGGCCGGGGCCGGCTGACCGGCGCGCCGGCCGGGCGTCACGCGAGCCAGCCGGCGTCGGCGGCGTGGGTGTGGAAGGCGCGCCACCCCTGCCAGGCGCGGGTCGCGCCGAACTGGCCGAGGTAGCGCAGCGCGGCACGGACGTCCTCGATCGTCGCGCCGCCCCGCAGCGCCCGGTCGATGTGGATCCGGAACGTCTCGCCGAGCGTCTGGTAGTGCACGTCGACGCTCATCGTGGTGAACGCGCGCTCCCGTACGGTCAGCGTGCCGGGGCCGTCCGGCAGCCGCATCCGCGACTGGAGGTCGAAGTACGCCAGGAAGTGCGGGTCGAGGTCGGTCAGTGCGGCGCGGACCGGCTCGGGCAGCGGGCTGGCCGCGGCGTCGGGCCCGGTGGCCACGAGCTCGTCGGGCAGGGGGTCGGGTTCGGGCCGCGGCAGGCCGAGGTCCGCCTCGATGCCGGTCAGCCGTTCGAACGCGGCCAGGGCCGCATGGTATCCGGTGTCGTACGAGACCAGGCGGAGCAGGGCGCGCACGTCGGCGGTGGACACGCCCCGCCGGAGCCCGGCGCGGACGTGCAGCTCGAACGGCAGCCCGAGGGTCTGTTGGCACACGTCGGCGGTGAGGGCGAGGAAGGTCTTCTCCCGGTCGGTCAGGCCGGCCAGGGCGTTCGCCTGGCTGACGGTGGCGGCGGCCATCTGGGCGAACAGCGGGTCGAGCGCGGCGGGGCTGGTGCCGGCGGGCGTGTCGAGGGTGGTGCCGGTCATGATCACTCCTTATTGGAATACAGCTGTAGCGCGACGAATGTAGCGCAATAGCTGTCCAGTTACAATCGGCTGTCATGGACCAGACCCGGCGCCGACCGAACGTGCGCGGACAGGGCGACAAGCTGCGCGACGAGATCGTCACCGCGGCGGTACGCATGCTCGACGAGCTCGCCGACGACCAGGCACTGTCGCTGCGCGCCGTCGCGCGCGCCGTGCACATCGCCGCCACCTCGGTGTACCTGCACTTCCCCGACCGGGACGCGCTCGTACTCGCCGCCACCCAGCGTTGCCACGAGGACCTGGTACGCGTCGGCGACGAGGCCGCCGACGGCGAGACGGACCCCGGCGCCCGCCTCCGGGCGCGGATCCTGGCGAACGCGCAGTGGGCCGAGGAGCACCCCGGGCTCTACAAGGTGCTGCACGAGAGCACGGTGCACCGCAGACTCGGCATGCCGTTCAAGGAGGTCATGGTCCGGCGCACGGTCGAGGAGGTACGCGCGTGCATGGAGGCCGGCGTCGCCCCGGCCGACGACCCGGAGACGGTCGCGATCGACCTGCGTACCGCGGTCAACGGGATGCTGTCGCAGCGGATCAACGAGCCGGACCTGCCGTGGCCGCCGGCCGCCGAGCAGCTCGACCGGTTCCTGGCCAAGCTCGTCGGCCTGCGCCGCTGAGCCGGGATCCGCTGCCGCGCAACGGATCCCGGCCCGCGGGCGTTACGGCCGGTCGAGCTCGGTGGCGAGCTCGTCCAGCTCGTCGCCGCCGGCCATCAGCCGGGTCAGGTCCTCGCGGGACAGCTCGCCCTTGGTGTGGTCGCCGAGGCTGCGGCCGCGCTTGAGGACGAGGAACCGGTCGCCGACCGGGTGCGCGTGGTGCGGGTTGTGCGTCACGAACACGACGGCCAGGCCGCGGTCCCGGGCGGCGGCGATGTGTCGCAGCACCGTACCGGCCTGCTTGACGCCCAGGGCGGACGTCGGCTCGTCGAGGATCAGCACCCGGGCACCGAAGTACACGGCGCGGGCGATGGCGACGGCCTGCCTCTCGCCGCCGGAGAGCGTACCGACGGGCTGGTCGACGTCGCGCAGGTCGATGCCCATGCCGCGCAGCTCGGTCCGCGCGACGCTGCGCGCGGTGCGGACGTCGAGCCGGCGGATCGGCCCGAACCGCTTCGTCGGCTCCTGGCCGAGGAAGAAGTTGCGCCACACCGACATCAGCGGCACCAGCGCCAGGTCCTGGTACACGGTGGCGATGCCGGCGGCCAGCGCGTCCCGCGGGCCGGCGAAGCGCATCGGCGCGCCGTCGAGCAGGATCTCACCCGAGTCCGGCCGGTGTACCCCGGACAGCAGCGAGATCACCGTCGACTTCCCGGCGCCGTTGTCCCCCAGTACGCAGGTCACCTGCCCGGCGCGGACCGCCGTCGAGACGTCCGCGAGGGCGATGACCGGGCCGTACCGCTTGCCGACGTCGCGCAGTTCGAGCAGTGCCGTGTCGTCGGTCATGAGCGCCTCCGCCGTTCCGCGTACCGGCGGACGAACTGGTTGGCGAAGACCGCCAGCAGCAGCATCGCGCCGAGGAAGAGCTTGTACCAGTCGGCGTCCCAGCCGGCGTACACGATGCCGACGGAGGTCATGCCGAAGATCAACGCGCCGAGCGAGGCGCCGACCGCCGAGCCGAACCCGCCGGTCAGCAGGCAGCCGCCGATGACCGCCGCGACGATGAACGTCAGCTCGTCACCGACCCCGGCGTCGGCCTGCGCGGACGTGTTGCGCAGCGCGGTCATCGTGCCGACCAGCCAGGCCGCGGTCGCCGTCGTCGCGAACAACACCATCGTGGTACGCGTCGCCGGCACCCCGACGTTGCGCGCCGCCTTCGCGTCCCCGCCGACCGCGAACACCCAGTTGCCGAACCGGGTACGCAGCAGCACGAGCGTCGCCAGCACCGTGAGCACCAGCCACCACACGATCGACACCTTGAAGTACGTCCCGCCGAGCACCACCGACGACGCGAACACCAGGTGCGCGCTTCCGAAGCCCGACCGGCCGACGAGCCCGCCGACCAGCACGTTGCCGGTCAGCAGCTTCGTCACGCCGAGGTTCAGCCCCTGGAGTACGAGGAACATGCCGAGGGTGACGATGAAGCTGGGCAGCTTCGTCCGGGTCACCACGTACCCGTTGGCCAGGCCGACCGCCAGGGCCAGCACCAGCGACAGCAGCACCGCGAGCCAGACGTTCAGCCCGAAGTGGGTGGCGAGGATCGTCACCGCCAGGCCGGTCGTACCGGTGAGGACACCGGCCGACAGGTCGAACTCGCCGCCGATCATCAGCAGCGCCACCGCGACCGCCATGATGCCCAGCGTCGACGCGGGGTCCAGCCAGTTCGCCACGCCGGCCGCCGACCGGAACGTCGACGAGAGTACGGCGAAGAAGACGAACACCACGACCGCGCCGATCAGCGCCCCGAGCTCGGGCCGGACCAGGAACCGGCGTACCGGGTGGTCCGCCGCGACCCGCTCGTCGCGTACCGCCGGGGCGCTCATCGGTGTTCCTCCTGTGTCGCGACACCGATGAGGCACGACACACCGTGCTCCTGACTCGTTCGCGTGCGTTCACTCATCGGGTGCCCCGTTTCGCGAGGTCCGCGACGCGCGCGGCGTTGGCCTTGGTGACGAAGCCGGGGCCGGTGAGGACCGGCTGGCCGCCGCCGACGGTGTTCGCGTTGTCGTGGTAGAGCTTCACCATCTGCACCGGCAGGTACCCCTGGAGGTAGGGCTGCTGGTCCACGGCGAAGAGGATCTGGCCCTGCTCGATGGCGGTGGTCACGTCGCCGGACAGGTCGAACGTGGCGATCTTCGCCGTCGACCCGGTACCGGACTCGGCGGCGACCGCGGCGGTCGCGATGGCCGGGTTCAGCGTCAGCACCGCGCCGATCGAGTGGTCGGCGGTGAGCTTCGCCCGGATCGTGGCCTGCGCCTGCGTCAGGTTGTTCACGTTGACCTGGACGGTGTCCAGCTTGCCGTGGAGCCCCTGCGCGGCGCCCTGGCACCGCTGGGTCAGGCCGATGTTGCCCGCCTCGTGCACCACGCAGATCGCATGCCGTACGCCGGTGTCGGCGAGCCGCGCCCCCGCGGCCCTGCCCGCGATCGTCTCGTCCTGCCCGACGTGCGTGATCGCGCCGAACTCGGCCGACTTGTCGCCGCCCGAGTTGATCGTGATCACCGGGATGCCGGCGTGCACCGCGCGCTCGACGGACGACTTCAGCGCGTCCGGGTTCGCCATCGACACGACCAGCCCGTCCACGTGCTGGTTGACCGCCGCGTCGATGAACTGGGCCTGGGTCTGTGGCACGCCGGAGCCCTGGTACGTGACCTTGACCTTCAGGTCCTTGCCGGCCTGGACCGCGCCGTTCTTCACGATCGACCAGAACGGGTCGCCGGGCGCGCCGTGCGTCACCACGGCGACGGTCAGCGGCCCACCGGAGTGCGCCGGCTGGGTCGCGGTCGGCCCCGCCGCGCCGATGTCCACCCGGTTGGAGCAGCCGGCGACGGCGAGGACGAGCAGTGCCGCCCCGGCCGCCCACCAGCGTCCGTGTCGTCGGGGCGCGGCCGGCCGGCGGCGGTGCGTACCGCCGGGCGGTCGACCGAGCGAGTCGTCGGTCATGCGGCCTCCTGGTCTCCGGCCGGCCCCACTGCCGGCGCAGCGTCGAGTGCCCCATGATCCTGCCCGGTTTGATGCTGCCCGTCCAGAACCGCCGCACCCCGCGTACGCGATCGGATCAGTGGGTGAACGTGAACAGGCGCCGGCCGGGCGGCAGCGGCGGGGTCGGGCCGGGCCAGCGGGCCACCCCGACGGAGAACAGCGCGTCGTCCGGGGCGACGAAGTCGAGCTCGGCGAAGCCGGCCGCCGCGAACCAGGACCGGATGTCGCCGGTACGGTCCGGCGCGCGCCGGTGCCGGGTCCAGAGCACCGTGGCGCCGGTCGTACAGAAGGCGGGGAGGGTGTCGACCGTACGGCGGATGTCGGCGTCGGACACGTTGCCGAAGACACCGCAGGCCAGGACGAGGTCCGCCGGCACCGCCCCGGCGTACGCGTCGGTGGTGCCGGCGTCGCCGCGGACCACCTCGATGCCGGTCAGCCCGGCCGCCGCCAGGCCGGCCCGGGCGGCGGCCACGTTCGCCTCGTCCAGCTCCACCAGCCGGCCGGAGATCCGTTGCGGCGCAGCGGATCCGGCCAGGCCGGCCAACACGTCGTACCCCTGTCCCGCGCAGATCGACACCAGCCGCGTCGGGTCGGCCCGCCGCACCCAGCCGGCCACCGCGGCCAGCCGCCGGGCCAGGTCCGAGGACGGATCGTCGTACCCGTCGTGCCAGCGTTGCCAGTCCGTGCCCACCCAGCTCACCTCGACATTTGACGGAGATCACCGTGCCGGAATGCTACGGCCGGCCGGTGACGTTCCTACACTGGAAAACGCGCCCGCCCCAGGTGGGTGTCACCCCTCCTTCCCTGACGTACCAACGGCTTTCGCCGACGGTTCAGCACGCCCGAAAAGGATCCGATGACCCAGACCCTGCAGCGCACCGGCGACCGGCAGATGCGTCGTGCCCGCACCGTCTGGGAGCGGGTCCGCGATCGCGCCGCCGGCCGGGCCCACGCGTACGACGAGCCGGACGAGGCGGCGTCGGCCGAGACGTACCGCGCGATGGATCTCGCGCTGCGCGTCGGCGAGCTGCTGCTCGCCTCCGGTGAGGCGACCGAGAACGTCAGCGAGGCCATGCGCAGCCTGTCCGTCGCGTACGGGCTGCCCCGGTCCGAGGCGGCCGTCACGTTCACGGCGATCTCGCTGTCCTGCGTACCCACGGACGGGGCGCCGCCGGTGACCGGTGAGCGGTCCGTGCGGCGCCGGCTGCCCGACTACGAGCGGCTGGCCGCGACGCACCGGCTCGTCGAGGAGGCCGCGATGGGCCTCGTCGAGCTGGACGACGCGTTCGACCGGCTGCGGGTGATCAAGCGGGCCCGCCCGCCGTACCCGGCGCTGCTGATCACGCTGTCGCTGCCGCTGATCTCCGCGTCGGCGTCGGTGCTGTCCGGCGGTGGCGCGCTGGTCGCGATGATCGCGTTCGCGGCGACGCTGGTGGCGGACCGGGCCGGTGCCTGGCTGGGCCGGCGCGGCATCGCCGAGTTCTACCAGCTGGCGGTGGGCGCGGCGATCGGCTCGCTGATCGCCGTACTGGTGATCGCCGCCGGGATGCCGGTGCAGGCGTCGGCGGTGGTGGTCGGTTCGATCATGGCGCTGCTGCCGGGCCGGCCGCTCGTCGCGGCGGTCCAGGACGGCATCTCCGGTGCGATGGTGTCGGCCGGTGCCCGGCTGCTGGAGGTCTTCTTCATCGTCGCGGCGCTGGTCACCGGCGTCGGCCTCACCGTGTACGGCGCGGTCCACCTGGGCCTGCCGCTGTCGGTGGAGGACCTGCCCACGTCCGTCGCGTCGTACGGGCCGGTGCCGGTGCTCGGCGCCGTCGCCATGGCGGTGACGTTCGCGATCTCGCTGGCCGTGCCGCGCCGGGCGCTGGCGACCGCCGCGGTCGGCGGCGCCGTCATCTGGCTGCTGTACGCGACGCTCCGGCACGCCGGCATGATGCCGGTGCTCGCCGCGGGCGTGGCGGCCGCGGCCGTCGGGCTCGTCGCGCACCTCATCGCGGCGCGACACCGCTCCCCCGCCCTGCCGTACACGGTGCCGCTGATCGGCCCGCTGCTGCCCGGTACCCCGCTGTACCGCGGGCTGCTCCAGATCAGCCACAACGACCTGAACCAGGGTCTGTTGAGCCTGTTCACGGCGCTGGCGACGGCGTTCGCGCTGGCTGCCGGGATCAGCCTGGGCGGCGAGCTGGTGCGTGCGTTCCGCCGGGGCGGCACCGTCGGCACCAGCCCGCGCCGCCGGCCGGCGGCCCGCCGCACCCGCGGCTACTGACCCCGGGGTCGCGTCGACGCGGGCATCATGGGGCGATGACCGAGCCCTTCGACCTGATCGCCGACCGGTACGACGAGGCGTTCACCGATCGCGCCGGGCAGCTCGCCGCCGGCCAGTGGCTGCTGGACGAGCTGCCCCGGCCGGCGCGGGTGCTCGACCTCGGCTGCGGCGCGGGCCTGCCCACCGTGCGCCAGCTCACCGCCGGCGGGCTGGACGTGGTCGGCGTCGACACGTCGGCCCGGATGCTGGACCTGGCCCGCCGCAACGCGCCGGACGCCGACTACCACCGCGCCGACCTCCGGGCTGTACCCGACGGGATCGGTGAGGTGGACGCGGTCGCCGCGTTCTTCGCGCTGCTGATGCTGCCGCGGGCGGAGTTCGTCCCGACACTGGCCGCGTTGCGGTCCCGGCTGCGGGGCCGCCGGCTGCTCGCCCTCGGCATGGTCGAGGGGGACCTGGACGACGTGCCGATCGACTTCCTCGGCGTCCCGGTACGCGTGTCGGCGCTGCCCGCCGACCAACTCGCCGACACCGTCACCGCCGCCGGATACCGGGTGCTGGCGCGGCACCGGCAGACCGTCCGGCTCGGCGACACCACCGAGACCCAGCTCTTCGTGTACGCCGAGGCTCAGAACTCGTCGAGCAGCCGGTAGAAGGCGATCCGCGCCGGGTCGGGGGCCACGCCGTACCGGGCGAGGAAGCGGTCGGCGGCCCACGGTCCGTACTGCGGGTTGAGGTCGTTGGTCAGCGAGCGGGTCGCGATCGCCAGGTCGACCCAGCGGTCGGCGACGCCGAGCCGGCCGACGTCGACCACACCGGTCAGCTCGTACGTGTCCGGGTCGAACAGCACGTTCGGTACGCACAGGTCGCCGTGGCACACCACCGGGTCCTCGTCGGCGGGCCGGGTCGCAGCCAGCTCGGCGCGCAGCCGGCGGTCCGACCCGGACGCCAGCGCGGCGGGCACGGTGACCGCGAGCCGCCGGTCGTACGGGCAGTCGGCCACCGGCAGCGCGTGCAGCGCCCGGGCCACGTCGGCGAGCCCGTCCACGATCCGGCCGCGCGCCGCGGCCGGCCACTCCTCCGCCGCGGACCGGCCCGGCAGTTCCGCCGTCACCAGCAGCCCCGGCCGGCAGTCGAGCACCTCCGCGGCCGGGATGTCGTGTGCGCGCAGCCAGACCAGCCGGTGGCCCTCGCCGACCAGGTCGTGCGCCGGGTCGTCGGACTCCTTGCGGTACACGCCGTTCCGGCGGCTGACGACCGCGCCGGACATGCCGACGGTGACGCGCTCCCACACGTGCGCGCTACCGGCGCAGTAGCGAGCCCCGCACGTACGCCGCCTGGCCGGCGTGCTGCAGGTCGTCGGAGATCACGCTGACCAGCCGTACGCCGAGTGTCACCGGCGGATCCCAGCGCTCGTCGACGATCCGGTCCAGGTCGTCGTCGCGCAGCCCGTCGACGTACGCGAGGGTCCGCTCGGCGACCGCGTCGTGGTAGCCGGTCAGCAGCTCGGCGTCCGCGCGTACCGCCGCGACATCGCGCGCGGAGTGGCCGTATCCGGTGGCCCCAGGCCCGAACGGCAGCACGAACCGGTCCGCCCAACCCTCGTGCCACACCTGGGGCGTGCCGGCCACGTCGGCGACGTGGTCGTCCTGGATCCGGGTCAGATGCCAGACGAGCCAGGCGATCGAGTTGCCGTGGCCCTCCGGCCGCACCGCCAGGTCGTCGGTCGACAGCCCGTCGACCGCGCCGTGCACCACCCCGCGTACCCGGCCGAACCCGTCGGCCAGCAGATCAGCGCTTCGCATGCCCGCCACTCTAGGGCCCGCTTCGTCGAGGGCCGCCGCAGTCGACCGGAAGATCCACGAAACAGGCCCTAGGGGCGCGCGGTGGTGGCGGGCCGGCCGACGCGCTCGGCGAGGAACTCCTCCCACGTCCGTACGCCGACGGCGCGGTCGGGGTTCAGCACCGCGCCGTTGCGTACCGCGCGGGCCGCGCCGCCGGGCAGCGGTACCGGCACGATCGGCCGGCGCCGGCCGACCGCCGACAGGTACGCGCGCATCAGCTCGTCCACGCCGCACACCTTTGGCCCGGCGACGTCCGGTACGAGGCCGGCCGGTTCGGCCAGGGCGAGCTCGGCGAGCCGGGCGGCGACCTCGTCGGTCTCGACCGGCTGGAACCGGTACCCCGACGGCAGCGGTACGACCGGCAGCTTCGCCAGGCCCTTGGCCACGGTCAGCACCAGGTCGTGGAACTGGGTGGCGCGCAACGTGGTCCACGGCAGGCCGGAGGCGGTGACGATCCGCTCGGCGGCGAACTTCATGCCGAAGTAGCCGAACATGGCGCGGTCCGCGGCGCTGACGACGGGGATCTGGTCGGCGCCGACGACCGAGATGAAGACCAGGTGCGGCGACCGGCCCGCCTCGGTCAGCGCCCGCACCAGCGCCCGCGTCGTCGGTACGTCGTCCTTCCCGGTGCCCGCGCAGTGCACCACGACGTCGACGTCGGCGACCGCGGCGGCGACGCCCTCGCCGGTCGCCAGGTCGCCGACCGCGTACGTCACGCCCTTCTCATCGGCCCGGGCGTGCCGGGTGAGGACCCGCACGTCGCGCCCGGCCGCGACGAGACGTGGGACGAGCCGGCTGCCGAGCGTACCGGTGCCGCCGGTGACCAGAATGTCCGATGCCATTGCCGCTTCCCCTCGTCGTGGACGCCTTCACCAGTCATGACACCGCAGCCCGGCCAAACGTGAGGCGGGTTCGGAGGTTCGGACGAGACGGTACGGCTCAACGGCGGACCTACCGCAGTGGTCAGGATCGTCCGACCAGCTCCGCGAGCAGCGCCCGGACCCTCCGGTCGATCTCGTCGCGGACCGACCGTACCGCCTCCAGGGTGCGGCCCGCGGGGTCGGGCAGATCCCAGTCGAGGTACCGCTTCCCGGGAAAGACCGGGCAGGCGTCGCCGCAGCCCATCGTGATCACCACGTCGGCGGCGTGGACCGCGTCGTCGGTGAGCGGCTTGGGGAACTCGCCCGACAGGTCGAGCCCGACCTCGGCCATGGCCTCGACGACCGCCGGGTTGACGGTGTCCGCCGGGGCGGAGCCCGCGGACCGGACCCTGACGCGTCCCTGTGCGTGGTGGTCGAGCAGCGCGGCGGCCATCTGGGAGCGGCCGGCGTTGTGCACGCAGACGAACAGCACGTCGGGCGTGGCGGTCATGCGCGGTCCGTTCGGGCGCGGAGGGCGAGGGAGACGTGGACGAGCGCTACGAGTACGGGCACCTCGACGAGCGGGCCGACGACGCCGGCGAGCGCCTGCCCCGAGGTGACGCCGAAGGTGGCGACGGCGACCGCGATGGCGAGTTCGAAGTTGTTGCCGGCGGCGGTGAACGCGAGCGTCGCCGTCCGCGCGTATCCCAGCCCGGCGGCACGACCGACGGCGTACGAGCCGAACCACATGACGGCGAAGTACGCCAGCAGCGGCAGGGCGATCCGCGCGACGTCGCCGGGGTGGGCGGTGATCTGCCGGCCCTGCAACGCGAACAGGACGACGATGGTGAACAGCAGCCCGTACAGGGCGATCGGCCCGACCTTCGGCAGGAACCGCGTCTCGTACCAGGGCCGGCCCCGCACGCGCTCGCCGAGCCGCCGGGAGAGGTAGCCCAGGGCGAGGGGGACGCCGAGGAAGATCAGCACGTTCGTGCCGATGGCCACCGTGGAGACGTGCAGGTCGGTGGCGGGAAGGCCCAGCCAGCCGGGCAGCACCACGAGGTAGAACCAGCCGAGCACGCCGAACGCGACCACCTGAAACACTGAGTTCAGCGCGACCAGGACGGCGGCGGCCTCGCGGTCGCCGCAGGCCAGGTCGTTCCAGATGACCACCATGGCGATACAGCGGGCCAGACCGACGACGACCAGCCCGGTCCGGTAGGCGGGCAGATCGGGCAGCAACAACCAGGCCAGCGCGAACATCACGGCCGGCCCGACGACCCAGTTGAGCACCAGCGACGGGACCAGCAGCCGCCGATCGCGGGTCACGGTGTCGAGCCGGTCGTAGCGGACCTTGGCCAGCACCGGGTACATCATCGCCAGCAGCCCGACCGCGATCGGCAGGGAGACCCCGTCGACCTGGACGGCCTGCACGGCGTCACCGAGGCCGGGGACGAGCCGGCCGGCGGTGAGCCCGACGGCCATCGCGGCCAGGATCCACGCCGGCAGCCACCGGTCCAGTACCGACAGCCTGCCGGCGACTCCGCGCGCCGTGGTCGGTGACGCGGTGTCGGTTGCGGTCACGCCTACACCCCGGCGGTAACGGCCGACGGGACCTCCAGGAGGCCGGCGAGCCGGGCCAGCACGGCCGGGACGATCCAGTAGTAGACCCAGGTGCCGCGGCGTTCGCAGTCGATCAGCCCGGCCTGCCGCAGGACCTTGAGGTGGTGCGAGATCGTCGGGCCGGTCAGCTCGAAGCGGGGCGTCAGCTCGCACACGCAGACCTCGCCGCCGTCGTGCGAGGCGATCAGCGACAGCAGTTGCAGCCGCACCGGGTCGCCGAGCGCCCGGAACGCCGGGGCCAGCTCCGCGGCGTCCGGCGCCGCGATCGGTTCACGGGCCAGCGGGGCGCAGCAGCCGGCGGTCTCGGTGCCGGTCAACACGGGCAGCTGTTTCGACATGTCTCTATCTTGACGGCCATCTACTCAGCATGCAAGGCTCTGTCTAGACGTTCATCAAGACAGGGAGGTCCGCCGTGATCCGCATCCGCCGCCGTACCAGTGCGCCGGTCCGTGTCAGCGAGGCGTGCGGCTGCGCCTGCGACGCCGGCTGCCAGGCCGGCGCCCGCCTCGACCACGCGCACACCCACGCCGCCGCGACCCTCGGCGCACCCCGCTGACCACACCGACCGAGCAGGAGGCACACCGTGACCAGTGAGCAGACCACCGGCGACCCGCTACGCGACGAGGTACGCGCCCGCTACGCCGAGGCGGCCCGCCGCGTCGGCGCGGCCCAGCCCGGCGGGTGTTGCGGCCCGACCGACACCAGCATCGTGCTCGCCACCATCGACGCCAACACCGACTGCTGCGGCGGCGGGTCCTGCGACAGCGACCCGTTCGGCGCCACGCTGTACGACCAGGCCGACCGCGACCAGCTGCCCGCCGACGCCGTCGCCGCGTCGCTCGGCTGCGGGAACCCGCTCGCCGTCGCCGACCTCCACGAGGGCGAGACCGTGCTGGACCTCGGGTCCGGGGGCGGCATCGACGTACTGCTGTCGGCGAAGCGGGTCGGGCCGACCGGTCGGGCGTACGGGCTGGACATGACCGACGACATGCTGGATCTCGCCCGCCGCAACGCCGAGCAGGCCGGCGCGACCAACGTCGAGTTCCGCAAGGGCGAGATCGAAGCGATACCGCTGCCCGACGCGAGCGTGGACGTGATCATCTCCAACTGCGTGATCAACCTGTCCACCGACAAGCCCGCCGTACTCGCCGAGGCGTTCCGCGTGCTCAGGCCGGGCGGGCGCATCGGCGTGTCCGACGTCGTCGCCGAGGACCACCTCGATCCCGCCGAGCGCGCCGAACGCGGCCAGTGGGTCGGCTGCATCGCCGGGGCGCTGTCGTTCACCGAGTACCGCGACGGGCTCACCGCCGCCGGGTTCACCGACGTCGACATCACGCCGACCCGGCAGGCCGCCGACGGCATGCACTCCGCCATCGTCCGGGCGACCAAGCCCGCCTGACGCCGCCGCGGCGGTCAGCCGACGAGCGTCTTGACCGCCGCGGACAGGTCGGCCAGCGCGGACTTCGCGTCGGCGAACAGCATCGAGGTCCCGTCGCCGGCGTACAGCTCGTTGTCGATCCCGGCGTACCCGTGGCCCATCGAACGCTTGATCACGATGACGCTGCGGGCCTTGTCGACGTCGAGGATCGGCATACCGGACACCGGGTTGCCGGGCCGGCGCGCCGCCGGGTTCGTCACGTCGTTGGCCCCGACCACCAGCGCCACGTCGGCCAGCGGGAACTCCGGGTTGATCTCGTCCATCTCGCGCAGCATCGGGTACGGCACGTTCGCCTCGGCGAGCAGCACGTTCATGTGCCCGGGCATCCGGCCGGCGACCGGGTGGATCGCGTAGCGTACGTCGACGCCACGGCTGCCGAGCAGCTCCGCCAGCGCGCTGAGCTCGTGCTGCGCCTGCGCCGCGGCCAGGCCGTACCCGGGGACCACGATCACCCGCCGCGCGTACGCGAGCTGGAGGGCGGCGTCGTCGACCGTGGTGCGGCGTACGGCGGCGGTGGCGGAGATGGCGGCGGTCGGGCCGTCACCGGTGCCGAAGCCGCCGACGAGGACCGAGACCACGGAACGGTTCATCGCGTCGGCCATCAGCTTGGTCAGGATCGTGCCGGACGCGCCGACGAGCGCACCGGCGATGATCAGCGCGGTCGAGTCGAGGACGAATCCGGCCATCGCCACGGCCGTTCCGGTGAACGCGTTGAGCAGCGAGATCACCACCGGCATGTCGGCGCCGCCGATCGGCAGCACCATCGCCACCCCGAACGCCGCGGCCGCCGCGATCACGACCACCAGCACCGCCACGCTCGGCGCGACGAACAGCCACACCGCGCCGGCCACCACGACCGCGACCAGCGCGATGCTGACCACCCGGCGACCGGGGAACAGCACCGGACTGCCGGTCACCCAGCCCTGCAACTTCCCGGCGGCCACCAGCGATCCGGTGAACGTGATCGCGCCGATCACCACGTCCAGCAGCGTCGTCACCGTGGTACGCACGCCGACCCCACCGTCGGCGAGCCGGGCGTACTCGGTGACCGCGACGAGCGCCGCCGCCCCGCCGCCGACCGCGTTGAACAGGCTGACGAGCTGCGGCATCGCGGTCATCGCCACCCGCCGCGCCAGCAGCGCTCCGGCGACCCCGCCGACGAGTACGCCGGCGGCGAGCACGATCGGGCCGGTCGCGCCGGGCCGGTCGGTGGCGAGGTGCCAGCAGGTGAGGACGACGGCGAGGGCCATGCCGGCGGCGGACACGAGGTTGCCGCGGCGGGCGGTGGCCGGCGAGTTCATCAGGTGCAGGCCCAGGACGAAGCAGACGGCGGCGGCGAGGTAGCCGAGCCGGATCAGGACCTCGGTCGTCGTCATCGCCGGAACATCTCCAGCATCCGGTCGGTGACCAGGTAGCCCCCGACGACGTTCGCGGTGGCGAAGGCGGCGGCCACCGCGACGAGCACGTACTCGGGCAGGGTGCTGGCCTCCCCCGCGATGATCATGACGCCGATCAGGATGATGCCGTGGATCGAGTTCGCGCCGGACATCAGCGGCGTGTGCAGCGTCGCCGGCACCTTGCTGATCACCTCGAAGCCGACCAGGACCGCCAGCACGAACACGGTCAGGTCGGTCAGCAGCGTCACGCTCACCGAGCGCACCTCCGCCCCTCGTACACCGCGAGCACGCCCGCGGTGATCTCGTCGGTCGGGTCGATCCGCAGTTCGCCGTCGGCCACCAGGTGGGCCACGAGCGCCGTCACGTTCCGCGCGTACGCCGCGGACGCGGCCGGCGCCATCGCCGACGGCAGGTTCGGTGCGCCGATCACGGTCACCCCGTTGTCGGTGCGTACGGTCTCGTCGGCACGGGACAGCGCGACGTTGCCGCCGTCCGGCCCGGCGGCCAGGTCGACGATCACCGAGCCGGGCCGCATAGCCTTCACCGCCTCCTCGGTCACCAGCAGCGGCGGCCGACCGCCCGGTACCTGCGCGGTCGTGACGACCACGTCGTGCCGGGCCACGTGCGCGGCCAGGGCCTCCTGCTGGGCGCGCTGCTCCCCGGTGTCCAGCGCCCGCGCGTACCCACCGGTACCGGCACCGTCGATCGCGTCGGCCAGGTCGACGAACTCGGCGCCGACCGACTCGACCTCGCCGCGGCTCGCCGGACGTACGTCGTAGGCGCGGACGACGGCGCCGAGCCGCCGCGCGGTACCGATGGCCGACAGGCCGGCCACACCAGCGCCGAGCACGAGCACCTGCGCCGGCCGCGCGGTGCCCGCCGCGGTGATGAGCATCGGAAAGTACCGCGGGTACGCCGCGGCGGCGACGAGCACGGCCTGGTAGCCGGCGACGTTCGCCTGGGAGGACAGCGCGTCCATCGGCTGGGCGCGGCTCAGTGTGCGGGGCAGCCCGTCGAGGCTGACCACGGTGACACCGGCGTCGGCGAGCGCGGTCATCAGCGCGTCCCGTACCCGCGGGGCGTACAGCCCGATCAGCGTCTGTCCACTGTGGACCTGCTCGGCCAGGTCGGCCGGCGGTGCGCCGACCGACAGCAGGACGTCGGCCTCGGCGTACAGGGTGGCGTGGTCGACGATCCGCGCCCCCGCCTGGGTGTAGTCGGCGTCCGGCCCGCAGGCGGCCTCGCCCGCGCCGCGCTCCACGAGTATCTCGGCGCCGAGCGCGGCCAGCCGCGGCACCGCCTCCGGTACGACCGCCACCCGGCGCTCCCCCGGACCCTCCCGTACCACACCGATCCGCACGGGGCCTCCCGAAGCGAACATTCTTTACGGGACGCCCGTCACGCTAGCCCCAATCCGGGCGGCAGCGCGAGACCCGACCGGCCCCTCCCGCCGGCCGAATCGCCCACGCGCCGTCAGGCGGGCGGGTTGAGCAGCCAGACCAGATCGGTGGCGCCGTGGTGTCCGTGCACCGCGACGACCTCGTCGACCGAGTTCCAGACGCCGAGCTGGTAGATCCCGGTCGTGATGCCGCGCCACCGGGTCACCACGGGCCCGTCCGGGAAGCACAGCCCGAACAGCACCACGCCGGTACCGGACTGGCCGGTCGGGTCCTGGTGCCGCCACAGCGCGAACAGCCGCGGCAGCTCCTCGGCGGTCACCGCGGGCAGGGCGGCGGTCGGCGCCGCCGGCCCGCCCGCCCCGCCGTACCCACGGCACGCGTCCCGCGCCGCCCGGTACGCCGGGTCGAGCACGGCGGCGATCTCGTCGACCAGCTCCCCCCGGTCACCGCCGCCCGCCCGCAGGCGTTCGGCGCCGGCCGTCGCGGCCAGGGCCAACTGCTCCAGGGCGTCGGCCAGGTTGTCGACCTCGGTGGCTGCGGAGGGATCCGCCAGCCTCACTCGACCAGCCCCGCGCGCAGCGCCAGCGCCACGGCCTGGGTACGGCGGCGCGCGCCGAGCTTGTCGTACAGCCGGCGGACGTGGGTCTTGACCGTGTCGGCGCCGATCTGCAGCTCCGCGGCGATCTCCTCGTTCGTCGCGCCCTCGCACAGCGCGCGGAGCACCTGCTGCTCGCGGCCGGTGAGCCGGA
The DNA here is from genome assembly GCA_036503555.1 of Actinocatenispora sp. GTDB lineage: Bacteria > Actinomycetota > Actinomycetes > Mycobacteriales > Micromonosporaceae > Actinocatenispora. Next base: position 55,744 of record DASXWQ010000013.1, on the reverse strand, counting down.
CGGCGGGGCCGGTCGGGCGGCGGATCGGCGGGCGCAGTCCGCCGGTGGCCGCGCCGGCGACGGCGGCCAGCAGCATCTCGCCGTTCTGGCCGGTGTCGACGACGATCACCGTGGTGTGCGGGGACCGGCGCGGTCCCAGGACCGAGATCGGGTCGCGCACGAAACGGCAGTCCACGAGGACCACGTCGGACTGCTGCCGCGCGTACCCGGTGAGGGCCTGGCGCGGGGTCGTGGCGAGACGGACGAGGTGGCCGCTGCCGATGCCGCACAGCCGCTCGGCGAGCAGCCGTGCCGCGGGACCGGGTGGTACGCAGGCCAACACGGTACGGGTCGGTCCCGGTGCCGCGTCGGGTCGTGCCGGGAGCGTGGCAACGCTCATCGGTGTTCCTCCTTCGTCGGAACGCCGATGAGGCACGACGCGCAGTGCTCATGATTCGCTCGCTGGCGCTTGCTCATCGCAAGTCCCTTCCTGCCGACACGTCGATGTGTCAGGCGTACGCCGGGCGCGGCGGTTGGTGCATCGTCACGTCCGGCGGGCGTAGGTCAGGTCAGTGACGCCGCCGCCGACGGTGATGGCGCCGAAGACCTCGCCGATCAGGCCGGCCCGGGCGAATCGCGGCACCGCCGCGGCCCGGTCGGGCACGATCCGACAGGTCTCCCGCCATACCCGTGCCTCCAACGCCTCGGCGGACAGCGGGACCATCCGGCAGCCGAACCGGCAGGCGTACCGCCGGGGGGCTCCCACCGTCGCGAGTGGCAGCACGGCATTCCCGCAACCTGCACAACGCAACATCCCGCGCAGCAGATACGGGTCGGTCAGCCACGAACCGGTCGGCGGTGACGTCACGGTACGGGTCATCACAGTCCACCCCCGAACGGCGCCACACCGTACCGTCGGGGATCGTCGCCGAGCGCGGCCAGAACCGCCGCGGCGTGCCGGCGCGCGGAGCATCCGACCCGCCCGCAGGCGGCGCAACGGCCCGTCACCCCCGGACGGTGCCGCCGGTACACGTCGACCGCCATCCGGTAGAGCCGCACGCCGGTGCGTCGTACGACCCGGTCGGTGGCCGCCGCCCGCCGCCGCGCCGGGCAGGCCGCGGTGCGGGCGGCACGTCGGCGCACCACGGATCGTCGAGGTGAGGAACCGGTACGCGACCGCATGACGGAAACCCCCGCGAGGGCACAGGTGGAGCCGGAACCGGTCGTGTGGTGCGCTACGGCCGGGTCAGGGCGGACGTCGGAATCGACGGTCACGGTTCCCTTGACTGTCCAGACACTGCCACCTGTCGGGGACGCTGGCAAGCGCATCGGCCACGTTGCGCCGACCGTGTCGCCACAACGGGTGAAACGAGCGACGCGACGGGGTGGATGCCCACAGCCCATCCACCCCGTCGCGCGTTTACCTCGTCCGGAGCCTCCCCGCTCGCACACCGTGCAGAAACGCGCCCCACGACGCCTCCCCCACGGCGAGAACCGGCCCCCGCCGGTCCTTCGAGTCACGTACCCGGATCGTGCCGTCGTTCGCGGCGCGGACCTCGACACAGTTCTGGTCGGCGCTGCCGCTTCGGCTGGACGTGCGCCACTGGGTGGACGTGCTCATCGACCTTGAGATCCCTTCCGCCGGCCCGACCGTCGCGCCGGCCGCGTGACCGGGCACGGCCCCCGTGCCGTACCGCTCGGTCGCTCTGAGCATCGCCCACGACACGGACGGCTGACAACAGACAAGAGGGTCGATCCGCTGCCGGTCCGTATCGGAAGCCGAAAAAGGGAGGCCGGCGACCATGACGGTCACCGGCCTCCCCTCGGGGCTGTCGGGATCACCGGTCGAGCCGGCCCGCCCGTACCTCGGTCACGAACGCGGACCACGCCGTCGGGTCGAACGCAAGAATCGGACCGGCACCGCGGTCCTTGCTGTCCCGTACGCCGACGGCGGCCGGGCCGCTCGCCACTTCGACACAGTTGTCGGTCGTGTTGCCGCTGCGCGACGACTTCCGCCAGTTCCTCAGATCAGACATGTCGATCAACTCTTCCGCTCGGCTGCCTTCGCGAAGTGGTCGGCCTGCTCGGCCAGGAACCTCGCACTCTCGTCCACGGACAGCGCGGCCTTCTCCAGTCGGCTCCAGAGTTCCAGGTACGGCCGCACCTCGGACTCCTCGATGTAGACGTAGTCCTCGATCTCCGTGTCCACCACGGCGACCGTGGGGTCGCCGGAATCAGGGTACGTATAGAGCGAAAAGGGCGAGCGGGGCAACCACAAGTCGCCCAGATCCGCAACAATCGGTAGTACCCTCACGCTGGCCCGGCCGTCCGCCGTCGACGCCTCGGCGAGGGTGCGCAACTGCCGGGCCATCACCCCCGGCGACGCCGCCGCCCGCCGGATCACCAGCTCATCCAGGATCGCGTGGTACGACGGGCCGCCCGGACGGCGCAGCACCTGCTGGCGCATCACGCGGGCGGCGACCGCGCGGTCGATGTCGTACCGGCCCTTGCCGGCCTGCTGCCACTGGTAGGCCGTCAGCTCACCACGCGGCCGGATGTACTCCGGCGTCTGCAGCACGCCCGGCACCACGAACAGGTTGTACTCGCGTACCGTCGCGGCGCCGGACTCCAGGTTGACGTACACGATCTGGCGGCCGCCGAGACCGTCGCGGTACGACTCCCACCAGCCCGACTTCGTTGCCTCGTCGGCGATCTGGAACAGCTCGTGCCAGCGCGGCTCGGGCAGCTCCAGCGCGGTGAGTACGGCGGCGACGTCGGCGACGTTGGTGAACGGATGGCCGTTCTCCAACATCGAGATCTTCTGCCGGTTGAGCCGGGCCCGCGCGGCGAGCTGGCTCGACGACAGACCCGCGTCGTCGCGCAGCTGACGCAACTCCTTGGCCAGACGCTTCCGCCGTACCAGCGGACTGATCATCCCGGTGCTCCTGACACTGCCGATACCGCAACTGTCGCACATCCGGCGACATGCTCCACGGGAACGACACCGGCGCGCAAGCCGGCTGCCACCACTACGGGACACGCAGGCCGGTGGTGGCGCGGTGCGGCGTGGGTCACTACGCTCGCCCAGGCACACCCTTTTCGTCGGCAACGACGCCACGGAGGAGTACATGTCGAAGGACGCTCCCGGCCGCGAGGACCCGGACCACGTGCCCGCGACCGTACTGGTCGCGGCGAACGACCGCCTCCAGGCGCTGCGCACCCTCCTCACGAGCACCGTCACCCCCACCTCCGCCGACCGCGAACCGGAGACGACCAGCCCGGCCCGGTGACCGCCGCACCCGCGCGGCCATGTGTCATCGTTGCGACGTGAGTGACGAGGGGGCACAGGCCGTGCGGTTGCGGGCGCCGCGATACCGGGTCAGCCGGCGCGCCGTCTGGTATTGGACGGTCCGGGCGTCGGTCGGCTGGCTGGTGCTGCTCGCCGCACAGATCGTCGCGCTCGTCGTCGGCTGGTCGTGGCTGCGGGACTGGTGGGTGGTCACCGTGCCGGTGACGGTGCTCGCCGCCGCGGCACACCTGATCGTCATGCCGCAGTGGCGCTACCGGGTGCACAGGTGGGAGGTCACGCCCGAGGCGGTGTACACCCAGGCCGGCTGGTTCAACCAGGAGCGCCGGATCGCGCCGGTGTCCCGGATCCAGACCGTCGACACCGACCGCGGCCCGTTCGAGCAGGTGTTCCGGCTGAGCAACGTCACGGTCACGACCGCGTCGGCCGCCGGCCCGCTGCGCATCGACGGACTCGACCGCGACACCGCCGACGAGCTCGTCGAGGCGCTGACCGCCGACACCCAGGCGGAGCGGGGCGACGCGACGTGACCCGCGCCGACGACGTACCGGAGTGGCGGCGGCTGTCGACCCGGATGCTCGTGATCCATCCGGTACAGGCGCTGATCCAGTCCGTCCCGGCGCTCGCCGGCCTGCTCATCGCCGGTACCACCAGCGGCAACGGGCCGCTGTGGGGCGCGCTCGGCGCCGCCGCCGCGGTCTGCCTCGGCGTGCTGCGCTGGGTCACCACCCGCTACCGCATCTCGCCCGAGCAGGTGCAGGTACGCCGCGGGCTGCTGCGCCGGCGCGTGGTGTCGGTGCCGCGCGACCGGATCCGTACCGTCGACGTGACCGCACCGCCGATGCACCGGCTGCTCGGCATGGCCCGGGTGACCGTCGGGACCGGTCGGACCGACCGGGGCCGGTCCGACGAGCTGCGGCTCGACGCGCTGACCGCGCCGGTCGCCGCCGAGCTGCGCGAGGAGCTGCTGCACCGCCGGCCCGTCCGGCACACCGCGAACACCGCGGACGCCGCGCCGGCGGCTCCGGCGCCGACCACACCGGCGCAGGGCACGGAGCTGGCGCGGTTGTCGACGCGGTGGATCGCCTACGGTCCGTTCACGCTGTCCGGGCTGGTCACCGTCGGTGTGGTGGCCGCGTTCCTGTCCCGGCTGGTCAACGAGTTCCACGTCGACCCCACCCGGTACGGGGCGACCCGCGAGGTCACCACCCGACTGCTGCACACCTCGGTGCCGGTGCTCGTCGCCGAGGTCCTGGTGGTGCTCGTGGTGCTCGCCGCGGTCGCCGGCACCGCCGGGTACGTGCTGGCGTTCTGGAACTTCCGGCTCAGCCGCCTGCCCGGCGGCACCCTGCACATCACCCGCGGCCTCGTCACCACGCGCGCCGTCACGCTGGAGGAGCGGCGGCTGCGCGGCGTGGAGCTGAGCGAACCGCTGCTGCTGCGCGCGGTACGCGGGGCGCGGTGCATCGCGATCGCCACCGGCCTGCGCGTCGGCCGGGGCGCCGAGCGGGGCGGCTCGCTGCTGCTGCCGTCGGCGCCGCGGGCCGAGGCGCGTCGCGTCGCGATCGCCGTCCTCGGCCGGGCCGAGCCTTTCACGGTGCCGCTCACCGCGCACGGGCCGCGCGCCCGCCGCCGCCGGTACACGCGCGCGCTGTGGCCGTGTCTGGTCCTCGTCGCGGTGCTCGTGCTGCTGTCGCTGGTGGGGCTGCCCGGCTGGGTCGCGCCGGTGTCGGCGCTGCTGCTGGTCGCGGCCGCGTTGCTGGCCACCGACCGGTACCGCAGCCTCGGGCACGCACTCGTCGACGGGACGCTCGTCACCGGGCGCGGCAGCCTGGTCCGGCGGCGCTGCGCGCTGCCGACCGACGGGATCATCGGCTGGACCGTGCGCCGCTCGTACTTCCAGCGCCGCGCGGGTCTCGCCACGCTGACCGCGACGACCGCCGGCGGCGAGCAGGCGTACCCGGTGCAGGACGTGCCGCTCGACACGGCCATCGCGCTCGCCGACGCGGCCCTCCCGGGCCTGCTCACGCCGTTTCTGGAGACGACCTCAGACCAGGGTCGTAGCGGCCTCCGACCTGGGTCGGAGGCGGTTCCGCGGGCTGCCGGCTAGCCTCGGACCGGCCCGGGGACATCGCCTCGGACCGATGGCTGGGGAGGACTGCGGTGGCCCTACGGCGCCCGGTGGTGCGGACCCGGGCACGACACTGGACGGTGTGGCTCGCCACCGCGTGCGTGGCGGTGGCCCTGGTCGCCGGCGTACTCGGGGCGGACGGTTCGGCGCGGACGACCGTCCTCGCCCTGGCGGCCGGTGCGGCGGCGGTGTGGGCCGTGCTGGCCACGGACCGCTGCGCGGCGGGCTGGCCGCACGCCGGGCTGTGCGCCGTCCTCGCGCTGACCGGGGTCGCGATGAACGTCGTCGCTCCCAACGGCCTCGGCTACCTGCTGGCCTACGTCGCACTGGTACGGCTGGGGATGCGGCACCCGCACCCCGTCTCGTTGCCGGTGGCCGCCGGGCTGCTCGCCATACTGGTCACGGCGCTGGTGGCGACCGGGTTCCGGCCCGCCGTGGCCGGTGTGGTGGCGCTCGGCGGCGCCTTCGTCTACCTGGTCGGCGACCTCGCCGCGGTCAGTGTCGCCGCGCGGGCCCGGGCCGAGGAGCTGCTCGCCCAGGAGGCCGCGGCGCGGGCCGCCGGCGAGCAGGCCGCGGTGCTGCGCGAACGCGGCGTACTGGCCCGGGAGGTGCACGACATCGTGGCGCACACGTTCGCCGGGCTGGCGCTGCAACTGGAGACGGCGAAGGTGCTGGCCGACCGGACCGGGGCGGATCCGCGGCTGGTGGCCCAGCTGCACCAGGCGCACCGGCTCACCCGCTCGGGCATCGCCGACGCCCGCCGCGCCGTCTCCGCGCTGCGCGGCGGCGCGCTGCCGGGGCCGGCGCTGCTCGCCGACCTCGTCGACCGGACGCGGCGGGAGTGCGACCTGCCCGTCGACCTCGACGTCAGCGGCACGCCGCGGGCGGTGAGCCCCGAGGTCGGCCTCGCCGTCTACCGCACCGTGCAGGAGGCACTGACCAACACTGTCCGGCACGCCGGGCCGTCCGCGCGCGCTCGCGTCGTCGTGGCCTGGACCGCCGAGGTCCTCGACGTCACCGTGACCGACACCGGCGGCGCCGGCGTGGCGCCGGACCGGTCCGACGGGTTCGGCCTGGCCGGCATGGCCGAGCGCGCCGAGCTGCTCGGCGGGCACCTGTCCGCCGCCCCGGCCGGCGACGGCTTCGAGGTACGCCTGCGGCTGCCGCTGCGCTCACCGGACCCCGCGCCGAACCCCTCCCCCGAGGCCACAGCGTGACCGACACCCCCGACCCGGCGGCGCCGCCGATCCGGGTGCTGATCGTCGACGACCAGCGCGTCGTACGCGACGGGCTGACCATGCTGCTCGGCCTGCTGCCCGGCATCGAGGTCGTCGGGGCGGCCGTCGACGGCGACGACGCGGTCGCGCGTACCGACGCGCTGGCGCCCGACGTCGTGCTGATGGACCTGTCCATGCCGCACTGCGACGGGCCGACCGCGACCCGGCGCATCCTCGCCGCCCACCCGCGCGTCCGCGTCGTCGTGCTCACCACGTACTCCGACGACGAGTGGGTGTTCGCCGCGCTCGACGCCGGCGCCCGCGGATACGTGACGAAGGACGCCAGCGCCGAGGAGATCCGGCAGGCGATCACCACCGTCGCGGCCGGGCAGGCGCTGCTGGACCCGAGCGTGCAGCGCCTGCTGCTCGACGGGTACGCCCGCGCCACCCGGGCGCCGGCCGCGCCCGACCCGGCGGGCCTGACCGGCCGGGAGCGCGACGTGCTGCGCCTGATCGCCGCGGGGCTGTCCAACGCCGAGATCGCGGCCGAGCTGGTGATCTCCGAGGCGACCGTCAAGACGCACATCACGCACCTGCTGGCCAAGACCGGTTGCCGGGACCGCGCCCAGCTCGTCGCGCTGGCGTACCGGACCGGGCACGCCTGATCCCTCCGACCCTGGTCGTACGGCCGATCTCGGAGCGTGCTCCGACGCGGTAGGCCCCGTCCGGCCCATAGCCTCCGGCGAGGTTCTCGGCGAAGGAGGCATGGTGCGGCAGGACATGATCACCGTCGCGATCGTGGTACTCGCGGTCGGTTTCGTGCTGGTCCGGCAGTTCACGGTGCGGCGGGTGACGCCGGTGCAGTTCGTGTGGGTGGCGGTGCTGCTCGGGTTCGGCTTCGCGCCACCGGGCCCGGCGCGCGCCACGGTGGCGGGTGTCGTGCTGCTCGTGGTGGGCAGCGCCGTCTCGGCGGTGCTGGGCCTGGTCCGCGGCGCGCTCATGCCGCTGTGGCGCGGCCCCGACGGCCGGGTCGTGCGCCGCGGCGACGCCCGCATCCTCGCGCTGTGGGGCGGGACCGTCGTCGCACGGCTGCTGGTGTCCGCCGTGGGTGTCGTCGGCTTCGGCGAACCGGTGCACGTCGCCGCCCTGTGGCTGGGCTTCGGTGTCACGTTGGGGGCGCAGCAGGTCGTGCTGCTGCGCCGGGCCCACCGGCTGCCGAAAACCGTCGCCGCGCCGGCCGGCCCGCTGATACGGTCCGCCAGCGGCTGACAGAGGGGGGTCGGATGTCGGAGTGGCGGGTCAGGCCGGAGCGGGACGCGGACCGCGGCGCAGTGCACGAGGTCGAGGCGGCGGCGTTCGGCCGGGAGTACGAGGCGGATCTGGTCGAGCGGCTGCGGGCGGACGCCGGGTGGCTGCCGGGCCTGTCGTACGTGGCGGAGGCGCCGGACGGGCGGATCGTCGGGCATGTGCTGCTGACCCGGGGGTACGTGGGCGCGGTGCCGGTGGTGGCGCTGGGGCCGCTGGCGGTCGCGCCGGACGTGCAGCGCCGCGGGGTGGGTGGCGCGCTGGTCGAGGCGGTGCTGGCGGACGCGGCGGGACGTGGGGAGACCGCCGCGATGCTGCTCGGCGACCCGGCGTACTATGGGCGGTTCGGGTTCGCGCGGGCCTCGTCGTACGGCGTGACGGCGCCGGACCCGAGCTGGCCGGAGGAGGCGTTCCAGGTACGCGGGCTCGGCCCGGAGCCGACCGTGGTGCCGGGTTCGGCGCGCTTCGCCGACCCGTTCGCGCCGGAGTGACCGGGCCGCCTCCGGCGACGTGACCGGGGTGCCTCCGGGGCCGTGACCGGGCCGCCTCCGGCGACGTGATCGGGCGGCATGCCGTGTCCGGGGTGCGCGGCGGGGCGTCGCGCGGCAGGATGGGACGGGTACGCGCGCGAGGGAGGTGTGGCGTGACGTTCCTGGGGTGGCCGGTGCTGCGGCAGTTGGCCGGCGGAGACCCGCTGGGGCGGGGCGCCGCGGTCCGTTCCCGGCGTACCGAGGGGCTCTCCGCGCGGACCGAGACGGCGGACGCCGTGGTGCGTTCGGTCTGCCCGTACTGCGCGGTCGGCTGCGGCCAGCGGGTGTACGTGGCCGACGGGAGGGTCACCCAGATCGAGGGTGACCCGGACTCGCCGGTGAGCCGGGGTCGGTTGTGCCCCAAGGGAAGCGCCAGCAAGCAGCTCGTCACCAACCCGGGCCGGGTCACGACGGTGCAGTACCGCCGGCCGTACGGGACGGAGTGGGAGGAGCTGGACCTCGACACGGCGATGGACATGATCGCCGACCGGATGATCGCCACGCGGCGCGAGACCTGGCAGGACACCGATGCCGAGGGCCGGGTCCTCAACCGGACGATGGGCATCGCCAGTCTCGGCGGGGCGACACTGGACAACGAGGAGAACTACCTCGCCAAGAAGCTGTACACGGCGCTCGGCGCGATCCAGGTGGAGAACCAGGCGCGCATTTGACACTCCGCCACCGTCCCCGGTCTGGGGACCTCGTTCGGGCGTGGCGGCGCGACCACCTTCCAGCAGGATCTCGCCAACGCCGACTGCATCGTCATCCAGGGCTCGAACATGGCCGAGTGCCATCCGGTCGGGTTCCAGTGGGTGGTGGAGGCGAAGAAGCGCGGTGCGACGGTCATCCACGTCGACCCGCGGTTCACGCGTACCTCGGCGCTGGCGGACCGGCATCTGCCGCTGCGCGCCGGCAGCGACATCGTGTTCCTCGGTGCGTTGATCAACCACGTGCTGTCGACCGGCGCCGACTTCCGTGAGTACGTGGTGGCGTACACCAACGCGGCGATGGTGCTGTCCGAGGACTACGAGGACACCGAGGACCTGGCGGGCCTGTTCAGCGGGTTCGACCCGGAGACCGGCACGTACGACCCGACGAGCTGGCAGTACGCCGGCGCGCCGGAGCAGGCCGCCGCGGGCCAGGGCGACCCGGCGCAGGCGGAGCGGATCGGGCACGAGGCGGGCCGGGCCGAGGCGGCCGGCTCGGGCGGCGCGGCCGGTGCCGGCGGCGCGGGGCTGGAGCGGGACGAGACGCTGACCCACCCGCGCTGCGTGTACCAGGTGTTGAAGCGGCACTTCGCCCGGTACACGCCGGAGCTGGTGGAGCAGGTGTGCGGGGTGCCGGCCGCGGACTTCGGCGCGGTGGCCGAGGCGATCGTGGCGAACAGCGGGCGCGAGCGTACGACCGCGTTCGTGTACTCGGTGGGCTGGACGCACCACACGGTCGGCGCGCAGTACATCCGGACGGCCGCCATCCTGCAACTGCTGCTGGGCAACATCGGCCGGCCCGGTGGTGGGATCCTCGCGTTGCGCGGGCACGCGAGCATCCAGGGCTCGACGGACATCCCGACGCTGTTCAACCTGCTGCCCGGCTACATCCCGATGCCGCACGCGCACCAGCACACCGACCTGGACTCGTTCGTCGCCGCGGACGCCGGCCGCACCGGCTACTGGGGCCACATGCGGGCGTACCTGGTGAGCCTGCTGAAGTCCTGGTACGGCGACGCCGCGACGGCCGACAACGACTACTGCTTCGGCCACCTGCCGCGGCTGACCGGCGACCACGGCACATACCGCACGGTGCTGGACCAGATCGACGGCCTGGTCAAGGGGTACGTGCTGATCGGCGAGAACCCGGCGGTCGGCTCGGCGAACGCGAAGCTGCAACGGCTCGGCCTGGCGAACCTCGACTGGCTGGTGGTCCGCGACTTCACGCTGATCGAGTCGGCCACGTACTGGCGGAACGCGCCCGAGATCGAGACCGGCGAGCTGTCCACAGAGGACATTCGTACCGAGGTGTTCTTCCTGCCGGCGGCGACGCACGTGGAGAAGGACGGCACGTTCACCAACACGCAGCGGATGCTCCAGTGGCACCACAAGGCGGTCGAGCCGCCGGACGACGCGCGCAGCGAGCTGTGGTTCTTCCACCACCTGGCGAAGCGGATCCGGGCGAAGCTCGCCGACTCCACCGATCCGCGGGACCGGGCGATCCTGGACCTGGCGTGGGCGTACCCGGAGAAGGGGGCGATCGCCGACCCGTCGACGGACGCCGTGCTGCGCGAGATCAACGGCACCGGGCCGGACGGCGCGCCGCTGTCGTCGTACACGCAGCTCGCCGACGACGGGTCGACCCGGTGCGGCTGCTGGATCTACAGCGGCTGCTACGCCGACGGTGTCAACCAGACCGCGCGCCGCAAGCCGGGCGCCGACCAGTCGTGGGTGGCGCCCGAGTGGGGCTGGGCGTGGCCCGCCAACCGCCGCATCCTGTACAACCGGGCCAGCGCCGACCCGGACGGAAACCCGTGGAGCGAACGCAAACGGTACGTCTGGTGGGACGCGGAGGCCGGCCGGTGGACCGGGCACGACGTACCCGACTTCCAGGCGGACAAGCGGCCCGACTTCCGGCCCGAGCCGGGCGCCACCGCCGAGGACGCGCTGGCCGGCGACGACCCGTTCATCATGCAGAGCGACGGGAAGGCGTGGCTGTTCGTACCGACCGGGCTCGCCGACGGGCCGCTGCCCGCGCACTACGAGCCGGTCGAGTCGCCCGTCGTCAACCCGCTGTACCCCGAACGCCAGGCGAACCCGGCACGCAAGCGCTACCCGCGCGACGGCAACCGCATGAACCCGACCGCCAGCGACGTCTACCCGTACGTGTTCACTACGTACCGGTTGACCGAGCACCACACGGCCGGCGCGATGAGCCGCACCCTGCCGTACCTGGCGGAGCTGCAACCGGAGTTCTTCTGCGAGGTGTCCCCCGCGCTCGCCGCCGAACGCGGCCTGACGCACGGCGGCTGGGCGACCCTCGTGACCGCGCGTACCGCCGTCGAGGCGCGGGTACTCGTGACCGAGCGGATCCGGCCGCTGCGGCTCGGGGACACGACGATCCACCAGATCGGCCTGCCGTACCACTGGGGGCGCAACGGCATCTCCACCGGCGACGCGGCCAACGACCTGCTCGGCATCGAGCTCGATCCGAACGTGTACATCCAGGAGGCGAAGGCCGCGACGTGCGACATCCGGCCCGGGCGGCGCCCGCGTGGCCCGGCGCTGCTGGCGCTGGTCGCGGCGTACCGTCGGCGGGCCGGCCTCGGGGAGGACACATGAGCGAGCGTCAGCGAGCGCATCATCAGTGCAGCGCGTTCGTGCCTCATGACGGCGGCGAGCGAAGCGAGGCGGCGGCATGAGCGAGCGTCAGCGAGCGCATCGTCGGCACAGCGCGTTCGTGCCTCGGGCCGGCACCGAGCGAAGCGAGGTGGCGGCGTGAGCGACGACGCGTTCCGGCGTACGGGGCTGGGCGCCACCAGCCTGTCCGGGCCGCTGCCCGACGTGGCCGGCGACGCCGGCTATCCCGACGGGCACCCGCCGCGGATGGGGTTCTTCACCGACACGTCCGTCTGCATCGGCTGCAAGGCCTGCGAGGTCGCCTGCAAGGAGTGGAACCTGCTGCCGACCGGGCAGGGCGCCGACGGCATGTCCGGCCTGTCGTACGACAACACGCAGGCGCTCGGCGCCAACACCTGGCGGCACGTCGCGTTCATCGAACAGCCGGTCGTACCGGCGAGCGGCGAGGTGGACGCGCTGGCCGCGGCCGGCGAGGCCGCCGCGACGGGCGGCACCGTCGATCTCGGCATGCCGACGGTCGGGGCGCCCGGCGACGGCGGGGTGCGCTGGCTGATGTCGTCGGACGTGTGCAAGCACTGCACCCACGCCGCCTGCCTCGACGTGTGCCCGACCGGCGCGCTGTTCCGCACCGAGTACGGCACGGTCGTCGTACAGCCCGACGTCTGCAACGGCTGCGGCTACTGCGTGCCGGCCTGCCCGTACGGGGTGATCGACCAGCGGCCCGACGACGGCCGCGTCTTCAAGTGCACGATGTGCTACGACCGGCTCGGCGCCGGGCTCGAACCGGCCTGCGCCAAGGCCTGCCCCACCGACTCCATCCAGTACGGCGAGCTGGACGAGCTGCGCGAGCGCGCCGACGCGCGGCTCGCCGAGCTGCACGACCACGGTGTCGCCACCGCCCAGCTGTACGGGCGGGACCCGGACGACGGCGTCGGCGGGGACGGCGCGTTCTTCCTGCTGCTGGACGAGCCGGAGACGTACGGGTTGCCGCCCGACCCGGTGGTCACCACCCACGACCTGCCGTCGATCGCGAAGCACGTCGCGCTCGCCGCCGGCGCGGTCGCGGTGGCGGCGGCCGCCGCGTTCCTGGGGCGGCGCCGATGACCACCCCGGATGGCCCCGATGCCAACGCCCGCAACGACACGCCGCACTCCGGCCACAACGACTCCGGCGGCGACGTGATGCGTGCCGGCGGCCGGGAGCGGCGACGGCGGCGGGGTGGCGAGGCGGCGATGGTGCCGGCGGCGGAGTTCGGCTCGTACTACGGGCGGCCGATCCTCAAGCAACCGGTGTGGAAGATGCCGGACGTCCCGGCGTACCTGTTCCTCGGCGGGCTGGCCGGCGGGTCGGCGCTGATCGCCGCGCTCGCCGACGCCACCGGGCGGCCGGCGCTGCGCCGCGTCGGCCGGGTCACCGCGAGCGCCGCGGCGCTGGCGAGTGTCGGTGCGCTGGTGCACGACCTGGGCCGGCCGTCCCGTTTCCTCAACATGCTGCGGGTGTTCAAGCCGACGTCGCCGCTGTCGGTCGGGTCGTGGATCCTGGCGCCGTTCTCCGGGCTGGCCGCCGGCGCGGTGGCGAGCGAGCTGACCGGCCGGCTGCCGACGCTCGGCCGGCTGGCCGGGGCGGGCGCCGCCGTACTCGGCCCGGCGATGGCGACGTACACGGCGGCACTGCTCGCCGACACCGCCGTACCGGCGTGGCACGAGGGGCACCGCGAGCTGCCGTTCGTGTTCGGCGGCAGCGCGCTGGCGGCGGCCGGCGCGATCGGCATGATCGCCGCGCCCGCCGCCGAGGCCGCGCCCGCCCGCCGGCTCGCCGTCCTCGGCGCCGGCCTGGAGCTGGGCGCGAGCCGGTTGATGCTGCGCCGGCTCGGCCCGCTGCTGGCCGAGCCGTACCACCGGGGGCGCGCAGGCCGGCTGCACCAGGCGGCGACCGTACTCACCGCGGCCGGGGCGGGGCTCGGCGCGATCGCCGGTCGGCGCCGCTGGCTGGGCGTCGCGGCCGGCGCGTTGCTCGCCGCCGGCTCCGCGACGACGCGGTTCGCCGTGTTCGAGGCCGGTCGCGCGTCGGCCCGCGACCCGAAGTACACCGTCGTACCGCAGCGGGAGCGGCTGGCCGCACGGGCCGCGGAGACGCCGTGACCGGATTCCGTTCGCCGCAGATCACCCTGTACTCCGCGGACGTGGCCCGGGCGATGGCCTTCTACCGCGGGCTCGGCTTCACCGAGACGTTCCGGTACGCGCCGGCCGGCGTACCGCGGCACGTCGAGCTGGCGCTGGACGGGTTCACGCTCGGCATCGCCGACGCCGAGGCGGCCCGCGCCGACCACGGTCTCCGGCCCCGGCCGGACGGGCAGGCGGTCGAGCTGGTGCTCTGGTGCGACGACACCGACCGGGCGTACGCGGAGCTTCTCGCGGCGGGCGCGCCGTCGCTGTCCGCCCCGCACGACTGGCTCGACGACCTGCGGATCGCCTGGGTCGCCGACCCCGACGACAACCCCGTGCAGCTCGTCGCGCACCGCGGCTGACCGCCGCCGATCATCGAAACCCGTTGCCCGCGAAGGGTTGTGGCGACCCGCCGGGCGCGGTTGCCGGACGTGCCGATAGTACGATCAACTGTATATTGGTCGGCATGGCAAGCATGCGGCGACCGAGCTTTCTCATCCTGTCCGCGCTCGCCGCGGGCCCGCTGCACGGGTACGCGGTGATCAAGGAGGTGGTGCGGCTCTCCGACGACCAGGTCCACCTCGCCGCCGGCACGCTGTACGCGGCGCTCGAACGGCTCACCGACGAGGGCCTCGTCGAGGTCGACCGGGAGGAGACCGTCGACGGCCGGCCCCGCCGGTACTACCGGCTGACCGAGCCGGGCGCCGCCGCACTCGCCGCCGAAGCCGCACAGATGCGGCGCGACGCGCGGCTCGCCACCCAACGCCTGCGCGGCGCCGGCCCCGCCCCCAGCCCCGCGTGACCCCCACCGAAGGGATCCACATGCCCGACGACACCCGCACCGCGCTCCTCGCCCGCAGGTACCGTCGGTGGCTGCTGGCCTACCCCCGGGGATACCGGCGCGAACGCGGCCCGGAGATCATCGGAACGCTGCTCGACGCCACCGACCCGGGCCGGTCCCGACCGCCCGCCCGCGAGGTCGTCCACCTGCTCGGGCACGGGGTCGGCCGGCGCGCGGTCGAGGCCGGGCGCCGGGCGTTCGTCGTCGCCGCGTTCGCCGCGGTACTCGGCGGGCTGAGCGGCATCGCCCTCGGCTCCTGGCTGTCCTGGCGGACCGTGGACACGATGGCGCCCGACTCGGCAACCGCCGGCCGCGTCGCACGCCAGATCCTGCCCGGCCCCACCGACAGCGGCGGCCACTTCGGACGGCACACCTTCTGGAACCCGTACAGCGAGCACACCCTGCACGGCGGCACCGGCGTACGGGCCGGCAGCGCGGAGGGCGGCGGGACCGTCCCGCACGGCGCCCGGTACGACGAGACCGCGCGCGCCGTCGCGGCACGGATGCGGGCACACGGCTGGCACGACGTGCACACCACGATCGAGGCGCTGGACCCGAACACGTCACCGCCGGGTATCGCGTACGTGACCGGCACGCGCGACGGGTACCTGGCCGCCGTGGAGGTCGACGCGGCCGACGGGGACAACCCCGCCACGGTCGGCCTGGACCTGATGTGGGCCGAGCCGGCCAGTCAACCCGCCGCCACGACCGCCGGCGGCGTCGTCGGCATCCTGATCGGCGTCCTGTTCGGGCTGCTCACCTCGAAGCGGATGCGCCGGCACGGGCGCGGGATGCAGCGGACGTACTCGGGGTTGTGCCTGGCCACGCTGCTCCTGCTGACCCCGGCCTGCTTCGCCAACATCCCGACCGCCACCGGGTCCCTGATGGCCAACACCTACCGCAACCACCCCGGCCCCTCGGTGTACTGGGGCGGCTTCGTCATCTACGGCGCCGAGCCGCTCGCCATCCTGTCCCTCGTACCGATCCTCGCCGTCGTCGTCCTCTGCCTCTGGCCCCGGCCGCAGCCGAGCCGCACGCTCACCACGGCGACCTGACCGCGCCGGCCCGGATACGCTGCGCGGATGACCACCACCGACGACATGCGGCGCTGGGCGAGCGCGCTGCCCGAGGTCGAGGAGAGCAGCCACTTCCGGTTCCACGTACCGGTTTTCAAGGTCCGCGGGCGGACCTTCCTCGGCATGGGCCGCGACGAGACCACCGCCGTCTTCTGCATCGCCGAGGACCGCGCCGCCGAGGAAGCCGCCGCCGACCCCGACCACTGCGAGTCGGTACGCCGGCCCGACGCCCGCCGCAGCTTCCTCGGCCTTCGGGTACGCCTCGCCGGCATACCCGCCGACCGCGTCGCCGCCCTCGTCACCGAGGCCTGGCGCCACCAGGCCCCAAAACGCCTCGCCGCCACCAACGACCGCCCGACCTGAGCCCGCTACGTACGACCGCGGTGCGCCAGCACCATCTCCTGGTAGAAGCGACCGTTGAGGTCCTGCTCGCCGATGCCGAGGCCAGCGAACACCGCCCTGATCGCGCCAATGGCTCCTGGCACGTCGACACCCCGCTCGACCATCGTCTCCAGTTCGAGGAACCTGGCGTCGCGTACCGGTACGGGTTCCGGCCGCGCTGGCTGCGGGTGCTGCGGGTCTGTCCGTCCACTCAGGACGGTTGGGTGTACCTGCACGGGTACCACGCCGAGGAGGAGTTCCGGGTGGAGCGGGTCGTGTTCTCGCGTGTCGACGGGATGGTGATCCGGCGCGGCGCCTGAGTTGCGCTCAACTCCGGTGCGGGTACGGGCTGGGCGAAAGGCCGGACAGCGCCGACGCGGGCGGCCAGACTGGACGGTGACCAATCGTGCTGCTGGGGGGCTGTGTCGATGGCGACGTGCGAGGTCTGCGGGAACGACTACTGGATGTCGTTCGAGATCCGGACGATCGGCGGGGACGTGCACGTCTTCGACTCGTTCGAGTGTGCGATGCACCGGCTCGCGCCGATCTGCGAGCACTGCTCGTGCCGGATCGTCGGGCACGGCGTGGAGGTGGGCAGCCACATGTTCTGCTGCGCGCACTGCGCCCGGGAGAGCGGCGAGGCCGAGGGCGCCGAGATCCGCGACGCCGCGGGCGTACATCCCGGCTGACCCGGCCCCGAGACCCGCCCGGAACTCAGGCGTCGGCGTACGTCTGACCGAGGTCGGTGACGGTGGCGGTGCCGGCGGTGGCATCGGCGAGCCAGCGGTGCAGGTCGGCGACCTCGCCGAGGGGTACGGACAGCTCGATGCGGACGCCGTCGGGGCCGTGGGCGACGTCGCGTACGTCGCGGCCGCCGGCGCGCAGCGCGTGTTCGAGTGCGCCGCCGCGGGTGTGGTCGGTGGCGACGGCGAGCAGCGCGACGGGTTCGCGGCGCAGCACGCCGGCCTGGTCGGCGGCGCCGGACACCGCCGAGCCGTACGCGCGGACCAGGCCGCCGGTGCCGAGCAGCACGCCGCCGAACCAGCGGGTGACGACCGCGACGACGCCGGTCAGGTCCCGCCGGCGCAGCACGTCCAGCATCGGGGCGCCGGCGGTGCCGGCCGGTTCGCCGTCGTCGTGGGCGCGTTCGATCCGCGGCTCGGTGCCGACGACGTACGCCGAGCAGTGGTGCCGGGCGTCGGCGTGGCGCCGGCGTACGGCGGTGACGACGGCGCGGGCGGCGTCCTCGTCGGCGGCGCGGGCCAGGGTGCAGCGGAACACGGACCGCTTGACCTCGATCTCGTACTCGACGTCGCGCGCGATCGTGCGGTACGGCGTCACCTGCCGAGCACGCGAGGCTCCGGGTCGAGGGGCGGCAGCGGCTCGTGCAGGCCGCGGCCGGGGGTGAGCCGGCGTACCGCGTCGTCCATGTGCGCGTCGATCAGGCCGAGGACCAGCGCCTCGTTGCCGTTGCGCAGTGCGCCGACCAGCGCGCCGTGCTCGGCGGCCAGCTCCTCCGGCAGCTCGTACGCGTCCTGGAGGGCGGTGATGCACATCCGCGTCTCGATGAGCAGGGTGCGGGACATGCGCATGAGCCGGCGGCTGCCGGAGCGGGCGACGAGCAGCTCGTGGAAGGCGACGTCGGCGGCGCCGACGGCGCGCTGGTCGCCTCGGCGTACCGCGTCGAGCATCCGCTCGTGGAGGGTGGCCAGCTCGTCGGCGACGGCCGTCCGGTCCCCGGCGAGGATGAGCCGGGCGGCGGCCTGCTCGATGGCGTTGCGGGTGACGTACACGTCCTGGACGTCGACGGCGGACAGCTCGCGGACGAACAGGCCGCGGTGCCGTTCGCCGTTGAGCAGGCCCTCCTCGACGAGGCGCTGCAACGCCTCGCGCAGCGTGCCGCGGCTGACGTCGAACCGGGCGGCCAGCTCCGCCTCGCCCAACTGGTCGCCCGGCGAGAACTCACCGTCCCGGATCGCCGCGCGCAGCTGCCGCGCGATGATGCTGGACGTGGACTCCCGGCCGACCCGGGTGAGCTGGCTCATCGGCCGGCCCCGGATCGGAACAGCGCGCCCAGCCCCTCGTACGTCGTGTCGTGTCCGGCGAGCCGCAGGCCGGCCCAGATCGTCACCTGGTTGGCGGTCAGCACCGGCTTGCCCAGCCGCTGCTCCAGCTCCTCGACCAGCCCGACGGTACGCATCGCGGTGTCCGGCACCAGCAGCGCCTCGGCGTCGGGTACGTCGTGGCCGGCGGCGAGCGCGACCACGTCGTCCGGGGCGAGCGCGCCGACCTCCGCGGCGGTGACGATGCCCTGGGCGGCGAGCCCGGTCACGGACAGCCCGCCCCGCCCGAGGAACTCGGCGAAGTGCGCGGCGACCTCGGCCGGGTAGCTCGCGGCGACCGCGACCCGCCGTACGCCGAGGGCGTGCGCGGCGCGGACGAACGCGAACGACGTGCTGGTCGCCGGTACGCCGGCCGCCGCGGACAGCCCGTCGACCTGGGCGGTGGCGCCGTCCCAGCCGAAGACGAAGCTGCCGGACGTGCAGGCCCAGAGCACCGCGTCCGGCCGGTGGCCGGCCAGCTCGGCGGCGCCGTTGGCGAGCCGGTCCGACCGGCCGAGGTCGAGCAGCGCGTCGACCGCGTGCAGGTCCTCGCCGTACGTGTGGACCACGGGCAGCGACACGTCACCGAGCAGCTTCTCCGCCGTCGGATAGTCGTCTTCGGCGGCGTGTCCCGGGTAGAGGATTCCGACGGTCGTCACGCTGGCCACCTCCGGGCAGATTGTCGACAATCCTGCACACAGCCTAGCCGATGTCCGTGAGCCAACGTCCCGGCCCGACGACCGGCAGGCCCATCCGGCGCAGGCACGCCCACATGGTCAGCTGGTTCGCCGTGAGGACCGGCTTGCCCAGCGCCTCCTCCAGCGGGTCGATCAGGTCGTACGTCGGCAGGTTGGTGCAGCTGACGAAGACGGCCTCGGCGTCGGGCCGGTCGGCGAGCAGCATGTGCTCGGCGATCGTGCGGTAGCTGACCTTCCAGATCCCCGCGCCCAGGCCGAGATGCTCGCTCGCGACGGTGTCGACGCCGAGCTCGCCGAGGAAGTCGTGCAGCCGTCCGGTCAGGTCCGCGTCGTACGGGGTGACGACGGAGATCCGCCGCAACCCGAGCGCGGACAGCACCTCGGCGAGGGCGCCGGAGGTGGTGACCGCGTCCGGCGCCCCGGCCGCGATGATCGCCGAGACCAGCTCCTTCTCGGCGGCGACACCGTCGACGAAGCTGCCCGACGTGCAGAGGTACGCGATGACCTCGGGCTCGACCGGCAGCACGTCACGGGTGGCGGCGGTCAGGTGGCGACAGTCGCTGACCAGCTCCGCCATCCGCAGGCTGACCGGCACCGGCTCGTACGGAGTGCGGGCGAGGTGCAGGGACACCTCGGCGGGCACCCATCGCCACAACTCGCGCTCAAGCGCTAGGTCGAACGGCGCAATCACGCCGATACCGCGCTGCGCGAGGGGTCCGTCGAACGTCAGATCCAAGGCGACCCCCAGCATGTTCACAAGACGCGGGCGGAAGCCGCCCGCACACCACGGGCTCCGGGGTACCCCTCGGATTGTTGACAATCATACGATTCGTTCCTACGGTGTCAACATGGTGACGGAAAGTGGCACGGCTCACCCCACCGTGGCTGTCCTCTGCGCCGACGACCGGCCGCGTGGGCTGTCGTCGGTGGGCGAGCGCGTGCGCTTCGCGTTCGTCACAGCCGATGAGCTGCCGGCGGCTCTCAAGGACGCGGATGCCCTGCTGGTATGGGACTTCCGGTCCAGAGCGGTACCCGCCGCCTGGCCGGCCGACGGCCCGCATCCCTCGTGGGTCCACGTCGCCGCGGCCGGTGTGGACACCGTACTCTGCCCGGCCCTCAGGGAGGGCGGTGTCACCCTGACGAATTCACGCGGAGTGTTCGAGACCCCGATCGCCGAGTACGTCACGGGCCTCGTCCTCGCGATGGCGAAGGGCCTGCCGGACACCCTGAGCGCGCAGCGGGAGCAGCGCTGGGCGTACCGGGAGACCGAGTCGGTGGCCGGGCGTACCGTGCTGGTGGTGGGCACCGGGCCGATCGGGCGGGCGATCGCGGTGATGCTGCGGGCGGTCGGGCTGGCCGTCACGGGCGTCGGGCGTACCCGCCGGGACGGTGACGCGGACTTCGGTACGGTGCACGGGTTCGACGAGCTGCCCGGCCTGCTCGGCGGCGCCGACTACGTCGTGCTGGCGGCCCCGTTGACCACCCAGACCGCCGGCATGATCGACTCCGCGGCGCTGGCCGCGATGCGCCGCGGCGCGCGGCTGGTCAACGTCGGCCGCGGCGGACTCGTGGTCACCGACGATCTCGTGGACGCACTGACGGCCGGCCGGATCGCCGGCGCCGCACTGGATGTCTTCGACGTCGAGCCGCTGCCCGCCGACTCTCCACTGTGGAGGGTACCGGGGCTCGTCGTGTCGCCGCACATGTCCGGCGACACCGTCGGCTGGCGCGACCAGCTCGCCGCGCTGTACGTCGACAATCTCGTCCGGTGGCTGGACGGCCGGCCGCTGCGTAACGTCGTGGACCTCCGACTGGGGTACGTGCCGACCGGCTGAGGAGCAGCACATGGAGACGACCGTCCTGCCCACCGCGACCGAACTGGTCGCCGGCTACTCGACCGGTGAAGCCTCACCGGTCGAGGCCGCCACGCTCGCGCTGAGCCGGATCGAGGAGTACGACGGGGCGCTGAACGCGTTCTGCCACCTGGATGCCGAGCAGACGATGGAGGCCGCGGCCGAGTCCGAGCAGCGGTGGCGGCAGGGCAACCCGATCGGCCTGCTCGACGGGGTACCCGTGTCCATCAAGGACATGTTCCTGACCGCGGGGTGGCCGACGCTGCGCGGTTCCCGGTGCGTCGCCCCGGACCAACCGTGGGACACCGACGCGCCGGTCACCGCCCGGCTGCGGGAGCACGGCGCGGTGTTCGTCGGCAAGACCACCACGCCCGAACTGGGCTGGAAGGGGGTCACCGACTCGCCGCTGACCGGGATCACCCGCAACCCCTGGAACCCGGACCTCACGTCCGGCGGCTCGTCGGGCGGCAGCGCCGCGGCGGTCGCCGCCGGGATGGGCGCGCTGTCGGTCGGTACCGACGGCGGCGGCTCGGTCCGGATCCCCGCGTCGTTCTGCGGGATCGCCGGCTTCAAGCCGACGTACGGCCGGATCCCGCTGTTCCCGCCGAGCCCGTTCGGCACGCTGTCGCACGCCGGGCCGATGGCCACCTCCGTCGACGATCTGGCCCTGTTGCTGGACGTGCTGGCGCTGCGCGACTTCCGGGACGCGAGCGCGCTCCCGCCGCCCGTCGGCTCGTACCGCGAGGCGGTGCGCCGGCCGGTCGAGGGCCTCGTCGCGGCGTACAGCCCGACCCTCGGGTACGCGGAGGTCGACGTCGAGGTGGCGATGATCGTGCGGCGCGCGGTCGAGGCGCTGGCCGACGCGGGCCTGCGGATCGAGCTGGCCGACCCCGGGTTCAGCGACCCGGTCGAGTCGTTCGAGGTGCTGTGGTGCGCGGGTGCGGCGCAGTGGCTGGACCACTTCCCGCCCGGCTCGGCGGAGCTGGTCGACCCGGGCCTGCGCGCGGTGTGGGAGCGCGGCGCCGGGCTGAGCGCGGCGGACTACCTGACCGCGATGGACCGGCGCGCCTCCCTCGGTGTCCACATGGGACAGTTCCACGAGAGCTACGACATCCTGCTCACGCCGACGATGCCGATCGCGGCGTTCGAGGCGGGACACGACGTACCGCCCGGCTGGTCGGAGACCGCCGTACCGGCGTGGCCGAGCTGGACGCCGTTCACGTACCCGTTCAACCTGACGCAGCAGCCCGCGGCGACCGTGCCGGCGGGTCTGACCAACGACGGCCGCCCGGTCGGCCTGCAGATCGTCGGGCCGCGCCACTCCGACGACCTGGTACTCGCCGTCGCCCGCACCGTCGAGGCGGTCCTGCCGCAGTGGCAGTCGCCCGATCTTTCCGTTGTCGCACAAGCGAAGGAGCGTCCATGACCCGGTACGTCGAGATCGCCCTGGACAAGCGTGGCGTCACCTGCCGCGCCCGCCTGCTGGACGACCTCGCGCCGCGTACCTGCGCCGCGGTGTGGGACGCGTTGCCGCGCAGCGGGGACGCCTACCACGCGAAGTACGCGCGCAACGAGATCTACGCGCTGATGCCGGCGCTCGGCAGCGAGCCGGGCACCGAGAACCCCACCATCACGCCGATCCCGGGCGACGTGTGCTTCTTCGCGTTCGAGCCGTGGGAGATCGGCTCCGTGGCCTACGGGTACGACGAGGGCAGCGAGGCGCACAGCGGCGAGCAGGTCGTCGACCTGGCGCTGTTCTACGGCCGCAACAACCTGCTCATCAACGGCGACCGCGGGTACGTGCCGGGCAACGTGTTCGCGACGATCGAGGAGGGTCTGCCGGCGATGGCCGAGGCCGCGCAGGACATGTGGCTGCGCGGGGTGGAGGGCGAGAGCCTCACGTTCCGCCGGCTCTGATCCGGTACGCGTCAGCCGGTCGGCCACCACGGCCGACCGGCTGACGCGCGCCCACGTGGGACCGCACGGGAATCAGCGCGTTGCCCCGCCGCAGCCAGCGGCGGGGCAACGGTGTCAGGCCGTCGCGGCGGCGACCGCCTGGGACCAGATCTCCAGCGCCTCGTCGACCTCGGCGGCGGTGACGACCAGCGGCGGGATCATCCGTACGACCTGGCCGTGCGCGCCGCAGGTGAGCAGCAGCATCCCGCGCTCGATCGCGGCCTGCTGGGCCCGGCGCGCGGTGTCCGCGTCGGTGAACTCGGTGCCGACCATCAGCCCGAGCCCACGCACGTCGCCGATCTGCTCGTACTGCTTGGCGACCGCGCGGCAGCCGTCGAGCAGCCGCTCCCCCAGCACCGCGGAGTTGTCGACGAGTCCCTCCTCGGCGATCACGTCGAGGGTGGCGAGAGCGGCGGCGCAGGCCACCGCGTTCCCGCCGTACGTGCCGCCCTGCGAGCCCGGCCAGGCGCGGGCCATCAGCTCGGCCGACGCGGCCATCGCGGACAGCGGGAACCCGGACGCCAGGCCCTTCGCGGTCACCAGCACGTCCGGCGTGACGCCGAAGTGGTCGTGCCCCCAGAACCGCCCGGTACGGCCGAACCCGGTCTGTACCTCGTCGACGACGAGCAGGATCCCGTGCGCGTCGGCGCGTTCGCGCAGCCCGGCGAGGAACGCCGCGTTGGCCGGCACGTACCCGCCCTCACCGAGGACCGGCTCGACGAAGAACGCGGCGGTGTCGTTCGGCGCGCTGAGCGTGGCGAGCAGGTAGTCCAGCTCGCGCAGGCAGAACTCGGTCGCGGCCTCCTCGTCCCAGCCGTACCGGTACGCGTACGGGAAGGGCGCGACGTGTACGCCGCCCATCAGCGGCGAGAACCCGGCCGAGAAGCGCGTCCCGGAGGTGGTCATGGACGCGGCGGCGACGGTACGGCCGTGGAAGCCGCCGTGGAAGACGACCACGTTGGGCCGGCCGGTGGCCTGCCGGGTCAGCCGGAGCGCCGCCTCGATCGCCTCCGAACCGGAGTTGACGTAGAACAGCGAGTCGATGTCGTCGGGCAGCACCTCCCCCAGCCGCTCGGTCAGGGTCAGCAGCGGCCGGTGCATCACGGTCGTGTACTGGCCGTGGATGAGCTTTCCGACCTGTTCCCGCGCCGCCTCGACGACGCGGGGATGGCAGTGCCCGGTGCTGGTCACCCCGATGCCGGCGGTGAAGTCCAGGTACCGCCGGCCGTCCTCGGCGTACAGCGTCGTCCCGGCGCCGTGGTCGACGAGTACCCCGGTGGCCTGGGCGAGCAGCGGTGACAGTGCGGCCATGGCAACCTCGCTCCCGATTGTTGGATTGTCGACAATCTGCCCCTAGCATGGTGGAGAGACATCCGTTTAGGCAACCGGTTCGCAGACGGGAGTGGCAGATGCCGGACGAGGAGAAGGTCGTCGCCGCGGTACCCAAGCAGCTGTTCGTCGGTGGGCGGTGGCGCGACGCGGCGGGCGGCGCGACGTTCCCGGTGACCGATCCGGCCACCGGCGCCGAGTTGTGCGCGGTCGCCGACGCGTCCGCCGACGACGGGCTCGCCGCCCTCGACGCGGCCGCCGCCGCCCAGCCCGACTGGGCCCGCACCGCACCCCGGGAACGCGGCGAGATCCTGCGCCGGGCGTACCAGGGGCTCGTGGACCGGACCGACGAGCTGGCGCTGCTGATGACGCTCGAAATGGGCAAGCCGCTGGCGGAGGCGGCCGGCGAGATCGCGTACGCGGCGGAGTTCTTCCGCTGGTTCGCCGAGGAGGCCGTGCGGATCGACGGTGGGTATGCCACGTCGCCCAACGGGGCCGCCCGGATGCTGGTGCTCAAGGTCCCGGTCGGACCGACCGTGCTGGTCACGCCGTGGAACTTCCCGATGGCGATGGGTACCCGCAAGATCGGCCCGGCGGTCGCGGCCGGCTGCACGATGGTGCTCAAGCCGGCCGAGCAGACGCCGCTGTGTTCACTGGCGCTGGCGGAGATCCTGGCCGAGGCCGGCCTGCCGGACGGCGTGCTCAACGTGGTGACCACGAGCCGGCCCGGCGAGGTCGTCGCGCCGATACTGGCCGACGGCCGGGCGCGGAAGCTGTCGTTCACCGGTTCCACCGAGGTCGGCCGGATCCTGCTGGAGCAGGGCGCCCGCCACGTCGTGCGTACCTCGCTGGAGCTGGGCGGCAACGCACCGTTCCTGGTGTTCGACGACGCGGACCTGGACGCGGCCGTGGACGGCGCGATGCTCGCCAAGGTCCGCAACGGTGGCGAGGCGTGCACCGCCGCCAACCGGCTGTACGTCCAGCGCGGCATCCTGCCCGCCTTCACCGAACGGTTCACCGCCCGGATGGCCGAGCTGGTCGCCGGCCGCGGTACCGAGCAGGGCGTCACGCTCGGCCCGCTGATCGACGCCGACGCGGTCGCGAAGGTGACCCGCCTGGTCGACGACGCCGTACGCCGCGGCGCGCGCCTGCTCACCGGCGGCACCCCGGTCGACGGGCCCGGCCACTTCTACCCGCCGACCGTGCTGGCCGACGTGCCGGCCGACGCCGAGATCCTCGGTACCGAGATCTTCGGGCCGGTCGCGCCGATCATCGCCTTCGACACCGAGGACGACGCGGTACGCCACGCCAACGACACCGAGCACGGCCTCGTGTCCTACGTGTACACCAGCGATCTCGGCCGGGCGATCCGGCTCACCGAACGGCTCGACACCGGCATGATCGGCCTCAACCAGGGCCTCGTGTCGAACCCGGCGGCCCCGTTCGGCGGGGTCAAGCAGTCCGGGCTGGGCCGGGAGGGCGGACGCGTCGGCATCGACGAGTTCCTCGAAACCCGGTACGTCGCACTGCCCGCGCCCTGACGCGCGGTCGGTTTCCCGACGCTGATAGGCCGAGGTACGGGCGGGTCGCGACAGCCGTGACCCGCCCGTGACGAACGGTCCGCCGGGCGCTGGTCAGCGCTTTTCCCATCGGTTGGAACGCGTCTGCGCGTATTGCGCCGCCGGCCACTCACCGTGCAGGATCACTCGACGTGAACCTCAGCGGAGGGTTCGGGGAACGGGAGACATGATGCGACACAGCGTGCGTCGTACGGTGCTGGCCGTACTGGTCGCGGCCGGGTTGACGGTGGCGGGCGCCGGATGCGCCAAGTCGGACAAGGGTGGGTCGACCGCGTCCGGGGCGAAGCTCGTCGCGGCCGGCAAGCTCACTGTCTGCACACACCTGCCGTACGAGCCGTTCCAGTACAAGGACGACTCCGGCAAGATCGTCGGGTTCGATATCGACCTGATGGACCTCGTGGCGAAGAAGCTCGGCGTCAAGCAGTCCGTCGTGGACACGCCGTTCGAGGGCATCAAGTCCGGCCAGGACCTGAACGCCGGCAAGTGCGACGTGGCCGCGGCCGGCATGACGATCAACCCGGAGCGCCAGGCGGTGATGGACTTCTCCGCGCCGTACTTCGACGCCGACCAGGCGCTGCTGGTCCGCGCCGGCCAGAAGTACGACTCGCTGGCGGCCCTGAAGGGCAAGAAGCTCGGCACCCAGGCGTCCACGACCGGCGAGGAGTACGCGAACAAGCACGCCAAGGCGAACGGTTACACCACCGTCTCGTTCAAGGACCTCGCCGCGTTGCAGCAGGCGCTCGCCACCAAGCAGGTGGACGCCGCGATCGACGACCTGCCGGTCATGGCGACGTACGTCAAGCACAATCCCGGCAAGTTCGAGGTGTCGACCCAGTTCTCCACCGGTGAGCAGTACGGCTACTCGGTGAAGAAGGGCGCCAACCCGAAGCTGCTGAAGACGATCAACGACGTGATCGCGCAGGCCCGCAAGGACGGCACGTACGACAAGATCTACGCGAAGTGGATCGGCGGCAAGCCGGGCGCCACCTCGTGACGACGGTCGACGAGGCCACCGGCCGGACGCGCCGGCTGACCCGGCGGCAGCGCCAGCGCCTGATCCGCGTCGTGCAGTACACCGTGTTCGTGGCGGTGGTGCTGCTCATCGCGTTCACGGCGGACTGGCACACCGTGCAGCAGGGCTTCTTCCGGCCCGACGTGGCCAGGTCGATGTTCCCGGGCGTGATCGTGCCGGCGCTGCTCAACACGCTGGCGTTCACGCTCGGCGCCTTCTGCTTCGGCCTGGTGCTCGGTACGGTGCTGGCGCTGATGCGGCTGTCC
The DNA here is from genome assembly GCA_036503555.1 of Actinocatenispora sp. Classification (GTDB taxonomy): domain Bacteria; phylum Actinomycetota; class Actinomycetes; order Mycobacteriales; family Micromonosporaceae; genus Actinocatenispora. The sequence continues at coordinate 28,669 of DASXWQ010000013.1, read as the reverse complement.
GAGGTCCGCGTGTACCGCTGGGTGGCCACCGCCTACATCGAGCTGTTCCGCGGGCTGCCGGTGCTGGTGGTGCTGTTCCTCGTGGGGTACGGCATCCCCAACGCGTTCCCGGACCGCGAGATCCCCGGCGGCGTGTACGGCCAGATGGCGCTGGGGCTGGGGATGACCGCCGCGGCGTACATGGCGGAGACGATCCGCGCCGGCATCCTCGCCGTACCCAAGGGTCAGCTGGAGGCGGCGCGGACGCTGGGCATGCCGTACGGGCGGGCGATGGTCTCGATCGTGATCCCGCAGGCGTTCCGGATCGTCATCCCGCCGATGACCAACCAGATCATCACCCTCACCAAGGACACCTCCCTGGCGTACGTGCTGGGGGTGACCGCGTCCAACGTGGAGATCACGAAGTTCTCCTCGGACGTGCTCAACGCCCGCGTCAACGCCACCCCGCTGATCGTCGCGGCCCTGGTGTACCTGGTGATCACGTTGCCGCTGTCGCAGGTCGTACGGCGGATGGAGCTGCGGGCGGCGAGGGCGCGATGAGCGGGCGTCGGCTCCTCATCGGTGTTCCGACGAAGGAGGAACACCGATGAGTGACGCGGTGGTCATCTCCGACCTGCACAAGTCCTTCGGTCCGCTGGACGTGCTGACCGGCATCGACCTGACGGTCGAGGCCGGCGAGGTGGTGTGCGTGATCGGGCCGTCCGGCTCCGGCAAGTCGACGCTGCTGCGCTGCGTCAACCTGCTGGAGACGCCGACCCGCGGCCGGATCCACACGCTCGGCGTCGAGATCACCGACCCGGACTGTGAGCTGGACCCGCTGCGCCGCCGGATCGGCATGGTGTTCCAGCAGTTCAACCTTTTCGGGCACCTGACCGTGCTGGACAACCTGACGATCGCGCAGCGCCGCGTGCTGCGCCGGCCCCGCGGCGAGGCCGAACGGGTCGCCCGGGAGAACCTGGACCGGGTCGGCCTCGCCGACAAGGCCGGGGCGTACCCGGCGCACCTGTCCGGTGGGCAGCAGCAGCGGGTCGCGATCGCGCGGTCGCTGTCCATGGGGCCAGAGCTGATGCTGTTCGACGAGCCGACCAGCGCGCTGGACCCGGAGTTGGTCGGCGACGTCCTCACCGTCATGCGCGACCTCGCCACCGAGGGCATGACGATGCTGGTCGTCACGCACGAGATGGCCTTCGCCCGAGAGGTCGCCGACCGGGTGGTGTTCATGGACGGCGGCGGCATCGTCGAGCAGGGCGCCCCCGCCGACGTGCTCGGCCACCCCAGCCAGGAGCGCACGCGTACGTTCCTGCATCGCGTCCTGGAGCCGACCCGGCTCACCGACGCGGAGCTGGACGCGACCTGAGGGCGGGTGGTCGGCGTCGGATCCGGCAACGCCGATCACCCGTTCGGGGGTCACCGACCACTACGCGTGTACTAGGGTCCTGGTGTGCGCCCTAGACCTCGGCGTGCTGGTGGGCATGTGGCCCATCGTGCAGATGTCGAGGGGGACGGCATGGCACGTGTTCGGTCTGGTGGCACCGACCGGTTTTCCTGGGCGGAGGACGCCCGGTCCGAGGCTGGCGTCGACGGCGGGTGGTGGCCGCGATGTCCCGATCCGCTCCGGGAACTGCCCACGCTGGCGGCGGTCCTCGCCGAGCGGGGTTACGGTCCCATCGCGCACGTCCAGGCCAACGTCGACGACTGGGTGCGCCATCCGACCGCGGTGACCGTGCGCGGGGTCGCGGTGCCGATGACCTGGTTCACTCTGCTCTTCGAACACCGGCTGATCGTCCGGTGCATCACCGGACGCCGGCTGACGCTGACGGTGGTGCCGTTCGACATCGCCGAGTCGCGGGCGTCGACCGCGCTGCGTCACGCCGCGGACGCCGATTCGCCGGGTATGAGCCCGCCCGCGCGGCTGCGCGCCCTGGGCGCCCGGCTGCGCCCGCGGCGCCACTGACTCCGCCCGTCGGGTCCCGTGGCGCGCCGCCCGGCGGCTCGCCACCGGCGGGCGGGTCCGCGGCGTACCGACGACCAGACGAAGGGGTCCCGGTTGTGGCCGGATGGACGGTCCGCCCGGGCGACGCCCCGCGTACGATTCGTAGGGTTCAGAATCGGCGCGGCTGGTCGCGCACCCCGCAGGCATTGGGTGCGAGCGCCCCAGGACCGGAGGAGCCCGGATGTCGCGCCACACGCCGTTCGTACCGACTGCTGTGGCGGTGCGTGCGTGACGACCGGTGGACCGGCGAGGGCATGAGCGATCTTTCCCGGATCCTCGCGAGCCTGCGGGAGACCCGCCGCTCGCGGAACGGGATCTGCGACGGATGCCTGGAGCACCTGCCCGGCATGGCCGGGGTGGGCCTGACCGCGATGACCGGTTCCTCGGTGCGCGAACCGATCTGCGCCAGCGACCCGGTGTCCGCACGGCTCGAACGCCTCCAGTACGACGTGGGTGAGGGGCCCAGTCTGGACGCGTTCGACGGGAACGACCCGGTGTTGGCGGGCGACCTGTCGGCCGGCGCCTTCCGGCGGCGGTGGCCGGTGTTCTCCACCGCGGCGGTCGAGATCGGCGCCCGGGCCGTGTTCGCGTTTCCGCTTCAGGTTGGCGCGGTCCGGATCGGGGTACTGGAAACGTACCGGCCGGAGCCGGGGCCGCTGTCCGAACGGGAGACGGCCCGCAGCCTGCTGGTCTGCCACGCGGCAATCGTGGTACTTCTGGACGGTCAGATGGACGGCGCGCTGGGCGCCGGGGTCCTGCCGTACCGCGCCGAGGTGCACCAGGCGACGGGGATGATCGTGGCGCAGCTCGACGTGAGCGCCGAGGAGGCGTTCGTCCGGCTTCGCGCCCGGGCGTACGCGGACAACCGTACCGTCGAGGATGTCGCGCGTGACGTCGTCGACCGACGGGTACGGTTCGACGACGAGCCGGTGGTGTGAGGTGTCCGAGAACGATGTCGGAAGAGTGAGGGACATGCGCGACGACCGTCTCGCGGAGGCGCTCGTGGAGTTCGCCGACACCCTCGTCGACGACTTCGACGTGATCGATTTCCTGCACCGGCTTGCTGCCCGGTGCGTCGAGCTGTTGGATGTGGACGCGGTCGGGCTGATGCTCGCCGACCAGTACGGGCAGTTGCGGGTGCTGGCCGCGTCCAGTGAGCAGGCCCGGCTGATGGACCTGTTGCAGGTGCAGACCGACGCCGGCCCGTGCGTGCTCTGCTACCGCGACGGTGAGGCGGTGTCCGTCGAGGACGTGGCGCTGCTCGACCGGCGGTGGCCGGCGATGAGCCCACTGGCTGCGGAGCTGGGGCTGCACGCGGTGTTCGCGCTGCCGATGCGGCTGCGCGACGAGGTCATCGGGGTGGCGAACCTGTTCCGTGCCCGGCCGGGTCCGCTGGCCGAGGAGGACCGTCGGATCGGCCAGGCGCTCGCCGACGTCGCGACGATCGGGCTGTTGCAGGAGCGCGCGCTGCGCCGCCGGCAGGTCCTCGCCGAGCAACTGCAGAGCGCACTGAACACCCGGGTCGTGATCGAGCAGGCCAAGGGTGTGCTCGCGGAGCGGTTCCGGCTGGACATGGACGTGGCCTTCCGCGCGCTGCGTACGTTCGCGCGGTCCCGCCGGGAACGGCTCAGCGACGTCGCGATCGACGTGGTGCGCGGAACGGTGGACATGGCGGTGATGCACGAGATCGTGCAGGACGTCAACAGCCCGGCCTGACCTGAGCCCTGCGTGTCAAGAAAGTGCGCGATATCAGTCAATGCTGCACTTTTTCTCCGAGCGGGCGTATCGTGACCCCATTCATCCGCCTCGTGACAGGGAGCCTGTCATGTCAGTGCGCAGAAGGGTCATCGTCGCCGCGGCCGGCGCGGTCTCACTCGCCGCGGCAGCACTCACCGCCCCCTCCCCCGCCAGCGCGGCGAGCGGGCCGACGGCACTACCGGCCAGCCAATACACGCTGTCCGCCAACTACCACCAGTACGACACGCTCAACAGCTCGCTGGTGTCGCTGCTCGGCACCGCACCCGTGCACGAAGTCATGGACAACGCCAACCACGACCGGCAGTCCATCAGCTCACCCGGCGTCGCCGGCTACAGCGACGGCTTCACCTACGACTCGGGCGACGTCGGCGACTGCACCAACTATCCGCAGGGCATCACCACGACCCGGGACGCGGTCGGTGGCGACTACGACGGGCACCAGCTCGTCGTCGTCAGCTGGTACACCAAGGACGGGTGCGACGGCGGGACGACCCGCAGCCGGATCACCCTGGTCGACTGGGACGCCACCTGGCCCAACAAGTACCGGAAGGTGTTGCTCGTGCAGCCGACCGGGACCAGCTCGGCGCCGAACTTCGCCGACATCCCGATCCACGCCGGCGGCGTCTCCTGGTACGGCGACTACCTGTACGTCGCGGACACCGGCCACGGCATGCGCGTGTTCGACATGCGCAAGATCCTCAAGACCAACACCGGCGGTACGGCCGACCAGATCGGGCGGCAGTCCGACGGCACGACCTACTACGCGCACAACTACGCGTACGTGCTGCCGCAGGTCGGCACGATCTCCTCGGCCACGACCTCGGGTACCAACCTGGTGTGGTCGACGATCTCGCTGGACCGGGCGGTGCCGTCGATCGTGATGGCGGAGTACACGTGCGCGTCCGGGTGCACCAGCTACCCGAACCGGCCGCCGCGCGCGGTGCGCTTCCCGTTCGCGTCGGGGCAGACCACGTTCGCGGCGTCGACCACGGCGACGGAGGCGCTGCAACTGCCCTGGTACAACATCAACGGGGTGGGCTCGCACAACAAACGCTGGTGGTTCAACTCGTCCGGCGCCAGCAAGCTCTACTACTGGACACCGGCGAGCGGGCCGCTGACGTTCGCCTGGATCAGCGGTGGGGAGAGCCTCAGCTACTGGGAGGACGCGAGTTCCGCCGACCTGCTGTGGTCGCTGCGGGAGACGAAGGGCAACCGGCCCGTCTTCGCGGTCACGCAGGCGACGTACGGTCCCTGAGGTCAGGCCGGTCCGGGCGTCTTCACGGCGCCCGGGCCGGCACGCAGGGCGGACAGCACGGGCGCGGCCTTCGTCCAGCACTCCGCCCACTCGGCGGCCGGGTCCGAGCCGACCGTGATCCCGCCGCCGACACCGAACTCCAGCCGGCCGCCGGCAACCTCGACGGTACGGATGGCGACGTTCCACTCCGCCTGCCGGCCCGGCCCGAGATAGCCGACGGCGCCGGTGTACACGCCGCGCGAGACGTGTTCCAGCTCGTCGATCACATCCAGCGCGGCGAGCTTCGGGCAGCCGGTCACCGAGCCGGGCGGGAACGTCTCGGCCAGCACCGTACCGGTGTCGACGGCGGCGGGGACCCGGGCGCCGACGCGCGACACCAGGTGCCGGGTGCCGGCCCACTCCTCGACCTCCAGCAGGCCCGGCACGACCACGCTCCCCGGCAGCGCGACGCGGCCGAGGTCGTTGCGTACCAGGTCGACGATCATCACGTTCTCGGCGCGGTCCTTGACCGAGGCGCGCAGTGCCGCCGCCGCACCCGTACGCGGGGCGGTGCCCTTGATCGGTCCACTGTGGACGGTGTCGCCGTCGCGGTCCAGGTACAGCTCGGGCGAGGCGGACAGCACCGTGGCACCGCCGAGCCGGACGAAGCCGCCGCGCGCCGGGGTCAGCCGCGCGTCGAGCGCCAGGTACGCCTCGGTCGGGTCGCCGCCGAACGCGCCGGACAGCCGGATCGCGACGTTGGCCTGGAACAGTTCGCCGGCGGCGATCAGCTCGACGCACCGGCGTACCGCGGCGAGGTGGTCGGCGCGGGGGCGGAACGACAGCGGGCCGACCCACCAGGATCCGGCGGGCGCGGCGGCGGTACGCACCAGCGACCGGTACCGGTCGATCTCGGCGCCGTCGAGCGGGGTCAGGCCGGCCAGCTCCCACTCGCCGTCGGCGCGCTGCCGTAGCACCCGGTCGAAGTACGCGAGGTCGCCGGCCCGGCAGCCCAGCGGTGGCCGATGCCGCCGCTCCCCCAGGTCGTAGCGCAGCGCGCCGAACCAGCCACCGCAGACGCCCGCGCCGGGTGTCGGCTCCGGCGCGTCGCGCAGCAGGGCGAACACGTCGGCGCCGGCGGGTGCGTGGCGGACCGGCCGAACCGCCACGACGGTACGGCCGGCCCGCCACGCGCCGCGCAACGCGACGACATGCTCGTGCTCGGCGAACACGCGCCGCAGGACCGGATGCGCCGGCGCCCGGCCGAGCGGTACGACGTGGTTGATGGCGACCTCTTGGGAGTCAGGGGCGGCGCCGGTCGGCCAGGGCGACGGTGCGCCGAGCCGTCCGCAGCACCGCCTCGTCGACGAAGCGCCCGTCGGGCAGTGCCGCCGCGCCCGCCGACCCGCGGGCGATGAGCTCCCGGGCCGCGGCCACCTCGGCGTCCGTCGGAGCGTACGCGGCGGCGATGACCGGAAGCTGCGCGGGGTGGATCGCCGCCCGGCCAACGAAGCCGGCGTTTCGGCCGTCGCGGCACGAGTCGGCCAGCCCGGCGAGGTCACGCAGGTGCGGGTACACCGACTGGGCGGGCGCCGGCAACCCCGCGGCCCGCGCCGCCACCACCAGCCGCGACCGCGGGTACGCGAGGCCGGTGTCGACGTCCGCCGGCAGCCCGAGGTCGGCGCGCAGGTCCGCCTCGCCCAGCCCGACCGAGGCGACCGCGGGATGCGCCGTCGCCAGCTCGTACGCCCGCTCGACCCCGAGCGCGGACTCCAGCAGCAGGTGCAGCGCGCGGCCCGGCACCGCCTCGGCGACGGCGCGGACGGTCGAGGGGTCCTCGATCTTGGGCAGCCGTACGCCGACGGTGGCCGGCAGGCGCGCGAGCATCACGAGGTCGGCGAGGCCGGCGGCGGTGCGTACGTCGTTGACGCGGACCTGCACCGGGCGCTCGGCCACCCCGGCGAGCAGCTCCGCGGCCTGCCCGCGGGCGTACGCGGTGCGGTCCTCGGCGACGGCGTCCTCCAGGTCGACGAGGACCACGTCGGCCTCGCCGGCCAGCGCCTTCGCGACCCGGTCGGGCCGGTCGGCCGGCACGTACAGGTAGGTGAGCACCTAGCAGACCCCCTTCGCGCGCAGCTCGGCGACCTCGTCGGCCGAGTAGCCCAGCTCGGCCAGCACGGTCCCGGTGTCGGCGCCGTGCGCGCGGCCCGGGAAGCGGATCGCGCCGGGCGTCGCGGACAGCCGGAACAGCACGTTCTGCATGGCGAGCGGGCCGAGGTCGGCGTCGTCGACGCGGACCACGGTGCGAAGCGCCGCGTACTGCGGGTCGGTGGCGATGTCCGAGGCGTCGTAGATCGGCGCGACCGCCGCCTGCGCCGCCTCGAACGCGGCGACGACATCGTCCCGGGTACGCGCCGCGATCCACGCCGCGACCGCGGCGTCCAGCTCGTCGGCGTGGCGTACCCGGCCGGCGCCGGTGGCGAACCACGGCTCGTCGACCACGTCGGGCCGGCCGACCAGCCGCATCACCCGCTCGGCGATGCTCTGCGCGCTCGTCGACACCGCCACCCACCGGCCGTCCGCGCACCGGTACGTGTTGCGCGGCGCGTTGTTCGCCGACCGGTTCCCGGTACGCGGCTGCACGGTGCCGAGCTGGTCCCACTGCGTGATCTGCGGGCCGAGCATGGCGAGCATCGGCTCCACGATCGACAGGTCGACCACCTGGCCGCGCCCGGTGGTGTGCCGGGCGAGCAGCGCCGTCGTCACCGCGTACGCGGCGGCGAGCGACGTGATGCCGTCGGCGAGCCCGAACGGCGGCAGCGTCGGCGGCCCGTCCGGTTCGCCGGTCATCGCCGCGAACCCGCTCATCGCCTCGGCCAGCGTGCCGAACCCGGGCCGCCGCCGGTACGGGCCGACCTGGCCGAAACCGGTGATCCGGGCCAGCACCAGGCCCGGATTGCCGGCGGCCAGCACGTCGTAGCCGAGGCCCCAGCGCTCCAGGGTGTCCGGGCGGAAGTTCTCCACCACCACGTCCGCGGTCGCCGCCAGCCGCCGGAACACGTCGCGCCCGGCGTCCGCGGACAGGTCCACCGTCACCGCGCGCTTGTTGCGCCCGAGCGTCTTGTACCAGAGGTTGTGGCCGTCGCGGGCGGGGCCGTGCCCGCGCGCCGGGTCGGGCCGGCGCGGATGCTCCACCTTGACCACGTCCGCGCCCATGTCGCCCAGGTGCATCGCGGTCAGCGGCCCGGCGAACAGCGTCGACGCGTCCACGACCCGCAGCCCGTCGAGCGGCCCCCCGCTCATGCCGCACCGCCGAGGAACGCGTCGACCTCCGCCGCGGTCGGCGCCGAGTCCGCGGCACCCGGCCGCTGGACCGACAGCGCCGCGGCGGCCGACGCGCGGCGCATCGCGTCCGCCACGGGCGTACCGCCGGCCAGGGCCACCGCCAGCACACCGGCGAACGTGTCCCCGGCCGCCGTCGTGTCGACCGCTGTGACCGGAAACGCCGGTACCGCAACGGGTTCCGCGCCCGCCGTGGCGTACACGGAGCCTCGGGCACCGAGGGTCAGGACCACGTCGCATCGTTCGGCGAGCCCGCGTACCGCCGCGTCCGGGTCGGTGGTGCCGGCGAGGATCGCCGCCTCGTGCTCGTTGGGTACGAGCAGGTCGACGTCGGCGAGCAGGGTGGCGGGCAGCTCACGGGCCGGCGCGGGGGTGAGGATCACGCGGACCCCGTGGGCCCGGGCGTACCCGGCGGCCTCGCACACCAGCGACAGCGGCAGTTCCAGTTGCAGCAGCAGGACCTGCGCCGACGCGACGACCGCGGCGTGGTCGGGGCGCAGGCCGGTCAGCGTACCGTTGGCGCCGGGGACGACCACGATCGTGTTGTCGCCGTGGGCATCCACGGTGATGTGCGCCGTGCCGGTCGGGGTCGCTACCCGGTCCACGGCGGCGGTGTCCACGCCGGCCGAGGCGAGCGAGGCGAGCACCCGGTCGCCGAGGTCGTCGGCGCCGAGCGCCCCGGCGAACCGTACGGCGCCGCCGGCGCGGGCCGCCGCGACCGCCTGGTTCGCGCCCTTGCCGCCGGGTACCTGGCGGAATCCGTGCCCGGTCACCGTCTCGCCCCGCCCGGGCAGCCGTTCGGCGGTGGCGACGAGGTCCATGTTGGCGCTGCCCAGCACCACGACCGCCGGCCGCGTCACGCGCCCACCGCCGCGGTACGCGCGGCCAGCGCGCCGAAGCCGATGCCGTCGAACCCGGTGACGCTGCTCGCGATCCGGTCCCGCAGCGGATCGGTCCACTGTGGAGGGACCGGCCCGCTCGCGCCGACGATCGAGCCGACCGTCGCGGCGTCCGAGTCGGTGTCCCAGCCGCCGGTCACGGCCGCCGCCACGCTCCGGCCGAAGTCTCCCCCGCCGTGCGTCAGCGCCGCCGCCACCAGCGCCGCGTTGTTGACCGCGTGGACCCAGTGCAGGTGCCCGTACGCAGCGTGCAGCCCGTCCAACACCCGCTCCCAGTCCGGTTCCCGCGCGGCGAGGTCCATCCCGCACCGGACCGCCGTCGCGAGCCGCGAATCCGGTGGTACGACGGCGAGACCCGCCGCGAGCGCCGCGTCGACACCGGCGCCGGTCACCGCGACCGCACACGCGGCGGCGACGAACATCGCGCCGTACACGCCGTTGCCGACGTGCGTCAGCCGCGCGTCCACGTACGCCAGGCGCGCCGCGAGACCCGGGTCGCCGGGACAGACCCAGCCGTACAGGTCGGCGCGGATCTGCGCGCCGATCCACTCCCGGAACGGGTTGCGGAAGCTCGCCGTACGCGGCGGTTCCAGGCCACACAACAGGTTCCGGTACGCGACGCGCTCCGCGGTGAACGTCCGGCCCGCCGGCAGCTCGTCCAGCCACAGCCGCGCCACGTCCTCGGTACCGAAGTCGTGCCCGTGACGTTCGACCAGCAGCAGGGCGAGCATCGGGTAGTTGAGGTCGTCGTCCTCCGGCATCCCGTCGATGTTCTCCGCCAGGCTGGTCGGCGCGCTGCGCCGGTTCCACGGCCACCGCCCGGCCACCTCGGCCGGCAGCCCGCGCGCGGTGAACCAGGTACGCACCGGCCAGTTGCCCGTCGCCTCGGCGATCTCGCGGATGCCCGCGCGCGGGATCTTCTCCACCGGCTTGCCGAGCAGGCAGCCCGCCGCCCGGCCGAGCCAGGCGCCGCGGAGCCGGTCGACATCCGCGGCGACCGGACGCGCCGCCGGCCACGCCGGGCACGCCGCGACGATCTCCGCCCACTCGTACGGCTCGGCCACGGCGTCGGGTCGGCGTCCCGCCACACCCGCGACGGGGTCCGGCGCGGCCGTCGTCGAGCCGGATCCATTGCCCGACACAGGATGTGCCGCAGTGCGCGGCAGGGACTCCAGTTCGTCGAGCAGTTCGGTGGCCAGGGCACGCAACGTCGGATCGGTCGGCCCCGGGGAGGCGCCCGCCTGCGGCGGTGCGTCGTGCCCACCGGCCGCCCGCCAACGGGCGGCGATCGCGTCCAGCCCGACGCGACCGTCCTCAGCTGCCTGCCGCAGCTCGTGGCCGACTAGGTCCTCGGGCTGCACCCAGGTGAGCCGGATCATGAGGCGGCCTCGCCGGCCAGGGTCGCGAACGCCGCCTCGTGCGCGCGCCGCGCCGCCACGTCCCCGGCGTGCACCTCGGCGGCGACCTCGGCCAGCGCCAGCGCGGGCGCGACCAGGTCGAGCCGGCTCGCCGTCGACACCTCCGCCACCCACTCCGCCGGTACGGCCGCCGAGCCGCCGAGCGCGCCCGCGAGCGCGCCGCCCATGCTGGCGATCGAGTCCGCGTCGCGCCCGTAGTTCACCCCGCCGAGCACCGTGTCCCGCACGTCGCCGCCGGCGATCACCAGCATCGCCAGCGCCATCGGCAGCTCCTCGATCGCGTGCAGCCGACTCGGCCGCCGCGCGCCCAGGCCCTGGTCGCGGTAGTCCTCGCCGACCGTGTCGAAGCTAGACATGGTGCGTCGCAACGGTTCCGCCGCGTCCGTCCACTGTGGAACCTTGCGCGCGGTCGCGCACACCGCCTCGATCGCCGCCCGGGTACCGTCGTGCGCCAGGCGGACCGCCGTCGCCACCACTGAGTCGACGTCCGCGCCGGGCCGCATCGCCTCGGCCACGGCCGCCGCGAACACCCCGGCCGCCTCCCTGCCGTACGACGACTGGTGCGCGCCCGCGACGTCGATCGCCTCCGCGTACGCCCGGTCCGGGTTGCCGGCGTTGACCACGCCGATCGGCCCGGCGTACATCGCCGCGCCGCAGTTGACGATGTTGCCGACGCCCGCCTCGCGCGGGTCGGCGTGCCCGTACCGCAACTTGAGCACGAGCCACTTCTCGGCCAGGAACACCCGCGACAGCAACAGGTCCTCGCGCTCCAGCTCCGGGATCCAGTGCCGCACGCCGACCATCTCGTCGACCAGGTGCTCGGCCACGGCGTACGCGTCGAGGTGGCCGCGGACCCGTACGTACACGCGGACCAGCGCGTGGGTCATCAGGGTGTCGTCGGTGACATGCCCGTCGCCCTTGTGGTAGGGCGCGATCGGGCGCGCGTCGCGCCACTCGGCGTGGAACGGGCCGACGATGCCGGTCACCCAGTCCCCGTACCGTTCCCGGATCGCGGCCGGCGTCCACCCCTCGGTGGCGCCGCCCAGCGCGTCGCCGACGGCGGCGCCGGTCAGGCAGCCGACGGCCCGGTCGGCCAGTACGGTGCGCATCAGGTTCCTCCCCAGTTTGTCGTGCACACCCGGCGGGTGGATCCGCCGGGCCGTCACATCCGTGTCGCCAGCCGGTCCGCCGCCGCGACCAGGTCGGTACCCGCGTACTCCGGCAGGCAGCACCCGGCGAGCGTCCGGCAGCGGTCCCGCCAGCCGGTGGGCAGCGCGTCGAAGCCGGCGTACGCCCCGCACAGAGCGCCGGTGAGCGCCGGCACCGAGTCTGCGTACAGGGGCAGGGTCGCGGCGGCGCCGAGAGCCGCAGCGATGCGGCCGCCGGCGGCCACGGCCAGCGCCACCGCCAGCGGCACGGTGTCCGCGGCGGCGACGCCGTAGCTGTACACGTGGTCGGCCACCGCCTCGCCGAGATCGGCCGCGGCCTCGAACGGGTCGCGTCCGTCCACAACGGACAGTGCCAGCTCGGTGTTGCGGTGGATCGCCGTGCCGGACGGCAGTTCGGCGAGGACCGCGGCGGGCAGGGCCGCCAGGTCACCCGTCGAGGCCACCGCCACCCCGGCGGCGACGGCGCGGGCGCCGGACACCCCGTCGAGCGCGTTGGTCACCTCGGCGTCCGCCGCCGCGCTTGCCGCCGCGCCGGCCGGATCCCCGGCGTACCGGGCGCCGAACGCCACCGCGCGTACCGCGGCGGCGTCGTCGAAGTGGTGCGGGTTGTCGTGCCCGCTGGCCGGGGGCGCAAGGCCGGCAGCCAGGTTGTCCAGCGCGGTACGCACCGAGATCCGGCACCGAAGGTCGTCCCGGTCCATCAGCCGCAGGTACCGATCGGTCGGTGGATCGTCCACTGTGGAGGCCGCGTACGCGAGCCACTCGGCGTCGTCGGACGGGCCGACCGCGAGCGGACCGGTCGGCTGGTTCAGCGCGAACGGTATCGGCAGCGTCGTGACCCCGTGCTCCTCGGCGAACGCGTCCAGCTCTCGCGCCACGCGACGGGTCCACGGCGCCAGCAGCCCGAACCGGTGCCGCGCGGCCGGCCATCCGGTCGCATCGCCGATCGCCAGCCCGACGAACGCGCCGCGTACCCGGTCCACGCGCACCGTCGCGGCGTCGCCGGTCACCGCGCCACCCCGACGGTACGGGCGGCGACGAGGCGGTCGGCCACGTCGCGGACATCGAGGCCGGCGACCGACGGCAGGCAGCTGCCGCGCAGCGGACCGATCGCCTCCGCCCAGCGCGCCGGTACCGCCGCCTCGCCCGCGCCGGCACCGGCTAGGGCGCCCGCGATCGCGGCGGTGGTGTCGGCGTCCCGGCCCAGGTTCGCTGCGGTGACCACGGATCCCTCGACGTCGCCGTCGGCGACCAGGAACGCCGCGTACGCGAGCGCCACCGCCTCCGGCGCCAGGTCCGCCCACGGGTAGTGTCGCGGTACCACGGCGTCATGCAACGCAACGGCGAGATCGGCCGGTTCGCTGGCGACGACGACGATCGCGCGGCGCAGCGCGCGGGCCGTCCAGGAGTCCGCCGGGACGACGGACAGCGCCGCGTCGACGACCTCGGCGGGAGCGGCGCCGACCATCGCCGCGGCCACTCCCGCGGCGACCGCGCGTCCGCCGAGGATCCCCTCGCCCGCGTGCCCGACCGTACCGTCCACTTCGGACAGCCGGGCCGCCTCGGCGGGGTCGCCGGCGGCGAACACCCCGTACGGCGCGGCGCGCATCGCCAGCCCGTCGGACCAGCCGTGGTGGTGCGTGCCGGTCGCGGGCGGGCGCAGTCCGCGCCGGATCGCCTGCACCGTACCGAGTTCGGAGAAGCCGGCGCCCTTCAGCGGGCCGGTGACGCTCGCGATGTCGGCACGCCAGGCGGCGTACACGTGCTCGGAGGTGAGCGCCGCGCCGTGCCGGGCCAGCAGCAGCGCGACGAACACGCTGTACTCGGTGTCGTCGGTGCCGGCGGGTCGCCCGTCCGGCAACGGTTCCAGCTCGTGCAGCACCCCCCAGCGGGTCGCGATCTGCTGCGGCGTCAGGTTCTCCGCCGGGCGGCCCAGGGCGTCGCCGGCGGCCAGCGCCAGCAGGCAGCCCCGGGCCCGCTCGCCTAAGCCGATCACTTCTGGTACCGCTTGAGCACGTCGTTGCCGTCGGAGACGAGCTTGTCCGCCAACGCGTCCAGCGAAATCTTGTTGTTGAAGTACTGCTGCATCGCCGGGGTCGCGACCTTCGTCTTCCACTCGTCGAACCCGTCCACCTTCAGGTACGGCGCGACGACGAGGTCCTTCTGCGAGGCGGTCGCGACGTTCCAGTCGTCCTTGGTGGTGGTGAGCCGCGGGTCCGTCGCCGCCTTCCGGCTGGTCGGCACCAGCCAGTCGCCGAGCGCGAGCGTCGCCTGGTTGGTTCCGTTGAGCAGGAACGCGATGAACTGCATCGCTTCCTTCTGGTGCTCGCCGTCGGCCGGGATCGACAGCGTCTGTGAGGTGGCGCCCTGGTGCTGCGAGGTGCCCTTCAGCGGCGGGATGGTCACCCAGTCGAAGCCCTTCGGTGCGCCCTGCACGACCTGCTGCCGGAAGTAGACCCCGGCCGGGACCATCGCGTACTTCCCGGCGAAGTACGCGGGCAACGGGTCGGCGCCCTTCATGCCGACGGTGGCCGGGTCGGCACTGTGGTCGGTCCACAGCTGCGCGTGGATCCGTTGCAGTACCTGCCGTTCGTTGTCCCCGACGTGCACCGTGGTCTTGCCGCCGGACGTACCGAAGAAGGTGCCGCCGAAGTTGAGCGACAGGTTGAGGACCTTGTTCACCGGGGCGCTCAGCGGCCAGGCCACGCCGTACTGCTTGCCCTTGACCGTGAGTTTCCGGCAGACCTCCGCGTACTCGTCCCAGGACCACGGCGCGTCGACGGTCGGGATGCGAACCTTGGCCTGTGTCAACAGTTTCCGGTTCGCCACGAAGATCTGCGACTCCTGGAGGAACGGCACGCCGTAGATGCCGCCGCCGGCGAACGTCACGGTATCCCAGGACTGCTGGGAGATGTCGCTCTTCAACGCCGACGGCAGCAGGTCGGTCATGTCCTGGAGGTAGTTCTGCGCGGCGAAGCCGGCGATGTCCGGCGACTCGTCGTGGATGACGTCCGGCGCGTCGCCACCTTCGAACGCGGTCACCAGCTGGTCGTGCACGTTGTCCCACGACCCCTGCACGTACTTGACGGTGATGTCCGGGTGCTTCGCGTTCCACGCCGCGACGAGCTTCTTGTTGGCGGCGATGGAGTCCTTCTGCCACGCCAGGCTGAGAAACCTGAGCGTCACCGGGCCGTCGGAGTCACCGGAGGAGCAGCCGGCGGTACCGACGGCGGCGAGCGCGGCCGGCACGGCGGCCAGCAGGGTACGACGCTGCATCACGACATCCTTTGCGACGAAGAGGATTCGGGTCAGCCCTTGACGGCGCCGGCCAGCAGTCCGGTGGTGAGCCGGCGTTGGATCACGGCGAACAGGGCGAGGCTGGGGACCGTCGCCAGCAGTGCGGCGGCGGCCAGCGGGCCGAGCCGCGCGACGCCGTCGGCCCCCTTGAACCGCACCAGGGTCAGCGGCAGCGTGGCCAGGTCCGGGTCCTTCAACAACACCAGCGCGAACATGAACTCGTTCCACGACGAGATGAACGCGAACAGGAACGTGGCCACCACGCCTGGTGCCAGCAGCGGCGCCACCACGGTACGCAGGATCCGCAGCCGCCCGGCCCCGTCCACCGAGGCGGCCTCCTCCAGCTCCCGCGGCACGCCCCGCACGTACCCCTGGAGCATCCACAACGCGAACGGCAGGTTGAACGTCAGGTACACGAGGATCAGCCCGCCACGGGTGTTGACGAGGTCGAGCTGCTTGAGGATCAGGAACAGCGGGATGATCACCAGGACGAACGGGAACACCTGGCTCACCAGCACCCACCCGAGCGCCAGCTTGTTGAGCACGGACGAGAACCGCACCAGCGCGTACGCCGCGGGCAGCGCGAGCAGGACGGTCAGTACGGCAGCGGTCAGCGCCACGAGCAGGCTGTTGCCGGCGCTCTGCGTCAGGTTCTGCTCGTGGAACGCCTCGCCGAAGTTGGCCAGCGTCGGATGGCGCGGGATCCACGTCGGGTGCAGTGAGGCCATCTCGCGCGGCGTCTTCAGCGCCGTGGATGCCAGCCACACCAACGGAAACGCCAGGAACACCAGATATCCCAGCAGCGCGAGGTACTTCAGCGGCAGGGTTCTCACACCGCCTCCTTCAGCATCCGACGCAGGTAGAACGCGAGGATCACCAGCACCACCACCACGATCGCCACGCCGAGCGAGGCCGCGTACCCGAAGAAGCCGTACCGGAACGCCTCCTCGTACGCGAAGAGCATGGGCAGGCGGGTCTGGCCGCCGGGGCCGCCCTGGGTCAGCACGTACACGAGCCCGAACTGGTTGATGTTCCAGATGAAGTCGAGCGCGGTGATCGCCGTGACGACCGGTCGCAGGGCCGGCCAGGTGACGGCACGGAACCGCTGCCACGCCGACGCACCGTCCACTATGGACGCCTCGGTCAGTTCCGCCGGTACGGCCTGGAGCCCGGCCAGGAGCGTGATGGTCGTCTGCGGCATCCCGCTCCACACGCCGACCGCGATCACCGCCGGCAGCGCCAGGGTGAAGTCGTTGAGCCAGTCCACCGGCGTCGAGATGAGGTGCAGGTCGGCCAGCGTGCTGTTCAGGATCCCGGCCTGCGGGTGGTACACCAGGCGCCACATCAGGCCGACCACCACCGGCGGCATCGCCCACGGCACCAGGGTCAGCGTGCGCGCGAGCCAGCGTCCGCGCAGCTTCTGGTTCAGCAGCAGCGCCAGGCCGAGTGCCGCCACGAACTGCAGTGCCGTCACGCTGGCCGCCCAGATCAGCCCGACCCGGAACGAGCCCCAGAAGTCCGCGTCGCCGAACAGCTCGACGTAGTTGCGGAAGCCGGTGACGTGCACCGGCATGTTGCGGCCCGCGCGGGCGTCGGTGAAGCCGAGATAGATCCCGTACAGCAGCGGGGCGACGGACAGGACCAGCACCGGCAGCAGCGCGGGCGCGAGCAGCCCGAGCGAGGCGGGCTGAAATCCGTTGCGGTGCCTGGATTTCCGGCCCGCCGCAACGGTGGCGGTCGTGGCGCTCACCGGCTCGACCCCCGTACGACCAGGCGCGGCGGGACGAGGATCTGCCGGTGCCGGTCCGTACCCGCACCGGCGATGCGGTCGATCAGCAGCTCGGCGGCGCGGCGCCCGCGCTCGGCGGATCCGAGCCCGACGCTGGTCAGCGGCGGCCAGGTGGTCGTCGCCAGGTCCGTGTCGTCCATGCCGACCACGGCGACGTCACCGGGCACCGATCGGCCGCGCTCCCGCAACGTACGCAGGGCGCCGACGGCCATCAGGTCGTTGGCGCACAGCAGCGCGTCGATCCGGGTACGGTCCAGCAACCGGGCGGTGGCCTGTGCGCCACCCTCCAGGTAGAAGTCGCCCAGTTCGACCAGCTCCGGCTCGTAGTCCAGGTCGACGTCGGCGAGCGCGGCCCGGAAGCCGGCGTCGCGCGCCGCGCCGGGCACCGTGTCCAGCGGCCCGTTGACGAAGCCGATCCGGCGCCGGCCCTGTTCGTACAGGTGGCGTACGGCGAGCGCCACGCCGGTGCGGGAGTCGGCGCGGACGCTGTCCACGCGCTGCCCGTCCGGCACGGAACCGATCACCACGACCGGCACGCTCGTACGCGCCAGCTCGGCGAGATGCCCTGCGGTGACCCGGATCGGGCAGAGGATGAGCCCGTCCACGTACCGCTGGCCGAGGCCGCGCAGCACCTCCAGCTCGTCGTCGACGTCCGCGTCGGTGGAGTGCAGCACCAGCCGGTATCCCGCGGCGCGCAGCACCTGCTGGATCTCGCGCACCATCGCGAGGTACACGGGGTTGGCGATGTCGGCCATCGCGAAGGCGATGTGCTGGGTACGCCGGGACTTCAGGGACCGGGCCGCGGCGTTCGGCACGTACCCGAGGGCGTCGGCGGCGGCCATCACGCGCTGCAGCGTCTCGGGCCGGGTGGACTGGCCGTTGAGCACCCGGGACACCGACGCGATGGACACGCCCGCGCGCTCGGCGATGGTGACGATCGTCGGTCCGTCGTCCGCGCCCACCGGTCCCCCTCTCGGCCCGTTCGGGAACGTTCACAGGTGCCGGGAGGTCTCCGACCTGAAAACGTTTACTGAGGTGCGCACATGTAACCTCCCACGCCGTACCGCTGTCAACCCCCCGGCCGGTTTCGCCTGTCCCGCAAGGAAAGTGCCCTGTCGGCACCGGTGCGACATGGCTCGACCGACCGGTGCCGAGCCGGGCGTCGCCCCGTCCGCGCGTCGGGGTGCGGTCCGCCGACGCGCCGGTCGGCGGGCGGCGGGGTCACGCCCGACGAGGCGCGCTCCGGGATGCCGATCCCACCGAACGCCGTGCCGGGGTGGTCACCGCTCGGCGAGGGTCCTGATGCCGTCCAGGGTGACCGTCATTCCCGCGCGCAGTTCGTCCAGCCGGGCGGCGACGATGCCCTCCTCGCGGTCCGGCCAGCGCTCGATCGCCAGCGTGACGCCGCTGCGACCCGGCCCGATCCGGACCGACTGCGACAGCCGGGTGCCGTCGTCCACGGCCTGCAACTCGAACCGCCACGACGCGAGCGGGCTCGCCCGATCCGCGGGCGGCTCGCCCGCCATGCCGTCCGGGTCCGTGACCGCCCACGCGAACACGCGCGGCTCGACCAGCTCCACCACGTACGAGACGGTCCGCCACCGCCCGAGCCGCGGATGCTCGTTGTACCCCTCGAACCGCGCACCCGGCGCGGCCCGCTCCGCGCCGTCGAGCCAGCCGACCCGTTGCAGCTCCGGGCTGAGCCGCGCCGGTAGCCCGATGTCGGTCACCAGCTCCCACACCCGCGGTACGGCCGCCGCGATGCGGACGTCGCACGACACGCTCGGACCATCGGCAAACCGCACGCCACACTCCCTCGTCAGACCGGCCCCGATCGTCCACGCCCGCGCACCACCCCGTCCAGTCCCGCCGGCCGCCCGATCGGATCCGCGCCAACTGCTGGGGTACGGCCGCGGTCTCCGGCCACGCAGGAGGGCCGACGCGATGGGCGGCTCTCGCCCGGGCAGCGGTCGCCGTGGCCGCGGCGCCGGCTGGCGGTGATCCGATCCCGGCACCGGATACGAAAGCGGAACGCTTATCGGGAATGATTGTCGACACGGTGTCGTTGACCCGGATGTGGCGCGGACGTGCCGCGACGAGGGAGGACGACGATGGCCAGGTCGACCGAGGTACGACCGATCGTGCGGCTGCGCAGCACCGCCGGCACCGGATACACGTACGTCACGCGGAAGAACCGCCGCAACGACCCCGACCGGCTGGTGCTCCGCAAGCACGACCCGCGGGTGCGGGCGCACGTGGAGTTCCGCGAGGAGCGGTGAGCGCGGTCGCTTCTGCCGGCGGTCGGCACCCGATGCCGACCGCCGGGCGGTATGAATGACCGCATGAACCTGTTGCTGCTGTCCAACTCCCGCACGCACGGCCGGGGATTTCTGGCGCACGCGATCGACGAGGTGACCGACTTCCTCGCCGGCGGCACCGACCTGCTCTTCGTGCCGTACGCGCTGCGCGACCACGACGCCTACACCGCGACCGTCGCCGACGCCCTGCGGCCGGCCGGGATCACCGTGACGGGCGTGCACACGGCGGCCGACCCGGTCGCCGCGGTGACCGCCGCGTCGGCCGTGTTCGTCGGTGGTGGCAACTCGTTCCGGCTGCTGAAGACGTTGCGGGACACCGGCGTGCGGGACGCGGTGCACGAGCAGGTCCGCGCCGGGTCGTTGCGATACATGGGATCCAGCGCCGGGACGAACATGGCGTGCCCGACCCTGCGTACCACCAACGACATGCCGATCGCCGAGCCCGACTCGTTCGAGGCGCTGTCGCTGGTGCCGTTCCAGATCAACCCGCACTACCTCGACCCGGACCCGTCGAGCACGCACATGGGCGAGACGCGGCAGCAGCGCATCGAGGAGTTCCTGGAGCAGAACGACGTGCCGGTGCTCGGCATCCGCGAGGGCGCCTGGCTCCGGGTGGCCGGCTCGACCGCACGGCTCGGCGGGCTGCGCGGCGCGCGGCTGTTCAGCCGCGGCGCCGAGCCCGCGGAGTACGCGCCGGGCGACGACGTGTCGTTCCTGCTGTCCGGCACGCCGCACTTCGACGTACCGGCCTGACGTCGGGTCCGGCCGCCCCGGGCTGCGCCCGGGCCGCGCCGCACGAGGCGGGTGAGACGACGTCCGGCCCGTGCCCCGGAGGGTAGGGGCACGGGCCGGACGTCACGCGGCCGAATCGTGGCCCGGCGTTCATCCCCGCCGGGCCACGATCGGGGTCAGTAGCGGCCCTGCGTCTGCAGCGCCGCCAGCGGGCCGTACAGGGCGACGAGGCGGTCGAACTCGGCCTCGTCGTAGAAGCCGACGGCGCCGCGACCGAAGTCCTTCGCCACCTCGATGCAGAACCGTACGGCCTGCTCGACGCTCGTCAGGCTGGTCGCGCCCGTCGCCGAGCCGGCCACCGGCACCTCGGTGGTGATGGCGACACCGACCACCGGCGCGGCGGTCGCCACGGCCGGCTGGAGGATCGAGTTGACGTGGTGCACGCCGTTGCCGTACGGGGTGATGTCCTGCGTGGCGAGCGGCAGGACCGCCGGCAGGGTGCCGGTAACCCGCTGCTGCACGGCCAGCAGATCCTCACTGGTACGCAGGATCCAGCCCTGCTTGACCGTGGGCGAGATGGCGAAGCCGTTGACGTTCGCGATGCGGTTGCCCTTGGTGGTGTCCACGGACAGCACCGCGTCGGCCGACGGGTCGACCTCGTGCACGTTCATCGCGTCCAGGTCGACCGGCGAGTCCATGAACGGCACCGGGTCGTGCGGCCGGGTCGGCGCGTCCGGGCAGATGTGCGTGCCGACCACGACGTCGCCGTCGAGTACGTCGCCGCGCCGGTGCATCTGCGCCAGCTTCGCGGCGACCGCGACCGCGGTCAGCGCGCCGTCGCCGTCGGAGACGAAACCGATCTGCTCGGGCCGGGCGCCGAGCCCGCCGAGCCGGCCCACGACCGACAGCGTCGGCGCGTCGCCGCCGGCGCTGCGGCCGCGCCGGCCGGGGATCGTCAGGCGCACGAAGTCCGTACTTCCCTTGTCCCCCACCACCGTCTCGACCTCGGGCTTGTCCGCGCCCTGCGCCCGCAGGTACGCGGCGACCGCCTCGCCGGTGACCGACGGGTCGTCCAGCAGGTCGAAGGAGTCGATGACGTGACGCCAGCTCACAGTTCTTCCTTTCGTGGATACATGGCGTACGAGGCGAGCAGGCCGGCGGCCAGCACCGCGTCGACCGCCGGTACGCCCAGCTCGGCGCGGACCGTGTCCGCAAGGCCGATGGTCGTCAGTCCGGTGCAGGCGAACAGGATCACGTCGGCACCGGCGTCGACCAGCCGCCGGCACGCGTCCAGCGCCCGTACGCCGGCGCCGGGTCCGAGCAGGTCGGTGGTGGTGCGTACGCCGTCCGGCCGGGCCGAGGCGACCAGCCGGTCGCCGAGCGGGTCGGACACCGCGCGCGGCGCCGCGTCGTTGAGGCCCAGCACGCCGATCCGGCCGCCGAGCCCGAGCGCCACCGACGCCGCCGCCGACCCGGCGCCGACCACCGGTACGTCCACCGCGGCGCGCGTCTCGGCCAGCGCCGGGTCCGCGGCGCAGCTGATCAGCACGCAACCGGCGCCGTCGGCGACCAGTTCCCGTGCCAGCGCGACGATCTTCGGCGTCGCGACCGCCTCGGTCGCCGCGTCGTGGATCCCGTGCGGTTGACCGGGAATGCACCGCGACACCGCCGGGATCGCGTACCGCGCGGTGATCGCGCGGCCGTGCGTACCGACGAAGTCCTCGTCGTCGCTCGTGAGCACCCGTACCACGCCCAGCGTCATGCGACCAGCTCCCCGGCCAGGCGCGCGACGAGCCCGCGGGCCAGCAGCACGGGTACGCCCGCGGCGTCGGCCGCGGCCCGGCGCATCTCGTCCGTGTAGCCCATGCAGTCCAGCACGATCCGGGTCGCACCGACCCCGGCGAGCTGCTTCGCCGCCGCCGCAACGGAATCCGCCGCCCCGTCCTCGTACGGCGTGGCCGCGGCGACGACCACCGGGCCGACCACCGGGCGCCACTTGTCGTGGCTCATGCGTACCTGGGCGGCCAGCGGGCAGATCACGCCGACCGGCTCGTGCTCGCACAGTGCGGCCGCACCGCCGAGCAACAGGCGCTCGGCGAACAGCAGCGGCTTGTTGTGCGTCAGCAGCGGGAACTCACCGGTGCACACCACGAGCGTGGCGTCGACGGACGGTTCCAGCTCACTGATCGCGTACTGCACGCGGTCGACGGCGGCGTCGTGGTCGAGTACCACCGACGAGCCGTCGGCGAGGCGGGTGGTCAGCACGTGCTCGGTACGCCGGGTCGGCGCGAGCGCCGAGATCCCGCTCGCCGACAGGCCGTCCAGCGCACCGCGCTCCACCACCGAGTCGGGTGTGAGGCCCAGCCACGGCAGCATTTCCGGCACCATGTCGACCCGCGGTGACTGCCCGATCGTCACCACACCCAGCGTCCGGCTACTCATGCCGCCACTTCGCTTCGCTCGGCGCCGCCACGAGGCACGAACGTGATTCGCTCGCTCATGCGTCCTCCTTCGCCATGGACAGCAGGCGGTCCAGCACCGCGGGGCTCTCCCGCAGACCGTCGTGCTCGTACTCGTTGGTGACCCACGGCCGTACGTTGGCCACCGCGCGCGCCGTCTCCAGCGAGAACTCGCGCGCCACGTACATGTCGTCGTGGTACACGGCCGCGTACACCGGGACCTCGTTGCGGCACAACCGATCCACGTCGTACAGCGCCGGCCAGTCGGTACGCCGGGCCAGCAGGTCAGCGGCGCCGGCCAGCGGAACGAGCCCCGGGTCCTCGGCGAAGTGGAACGGGTGGTACGTCTCGCCGGTGAACAGGAAGTCGTCGGCGTCCGCGGCGAACTCCGGCCGGCCGGCGTACTCGGCCTCGGCGGCCCAGCAGGACGCCGCACCCTGGTTGTAGATCAGCTCCTGGAACACCGCGTACAGCGGGCGGGTGGCGAGGCTGACCGTGTCGTGCACACCAGCAAGGAACGTGTCGGACAGCTCGCGGCCGACGAACGCCTCCTCCAGCAGCCAGTGCAGCGTGTCGAAGCCGGACCGCTGCCCGAGCCCCACGCCGACGCCCTGGAACCGGCGCGGCGACAGCCGTTCCCCGGTCGGCATCCGGACGTCGGCGCCGGCCAGGTGCTCGGCGATCCGCGCGCACAGCGCGCGGTCGCCGGGATGCCGCGCGAAGTACGCCGCGTTCTTCTCCACCATCCGGTCGAACGTCACCCGGTACACGTCGGCGGCGGTCGCGGTCAGCGACGGCAGGCCGCCGGTGACGAACGCGCGGCGTACGCCCTGGGGTGCGGTCGAGAGATAGGTCAGCGTGACGAAACCGCCGTAGCTCTGGCCGAGCGTGTCCCACGGTGCGTCGCCGGCGATCTCGTGGCGCAGGGCCTCGGCGTCGGCGACGATCGCGTCGGCCCGGAAGTGCGACAGGTACTCGGCCTGCGCGGCGGCGTCACCGGTCAGCGTCTGCCGGTTCACCGGCGTGGACCGGCCGGTGCCGCGCTGGTCCAGCAACACCACGCGGTACTCGTCCAGCGCGCGGGCGACGAACCCGCTCCGCGCCGCCGGCCGTACCGCCTTCCCACCCGGCCCGCCCTGGAGGTAGAGCAGGTAGGGCAGGTCGCGACGGGCCTTGTCCGCGTCGACGACCTCGCGCGCGAACACCTCGATCGTCGGCCCGTCCGGCCGCGCGTGGTCCAGCGGTACCTCGACCACGTGATCGGTGAACACCATCCCGTGCGCGCGGTACGTCCCGGTGATCATCAGTACCCCGCGATGCCGAGGCGGTGACAGATCTCGACGAGCGTCGGGTGCACGTACCGGCCCTCGACCTCGATCGGCTCGCCGTCCAGCTCGATCGTCGGGTTCAGCAGCGAGCCGTCGGTGTGCGCCGGCGCGACCCACGGCGCGCCGCCGATCCAGCCGCCCTTCGTACCGATGCCCAGCTCCACGCAGCCGAACACCCGCTCGTCCTCGACGATGCGGCCGGTCGGCTTCGTGACGCCCGGGTTGAAGCCGAGCGACCAGTGCGCGACCCGGTACATGTTCTCGCCGGTCTCAAGCGCCGCCTGCGCGGCCATCCACCGGCGGAACGTCGCCGCGTCCGGCCCGTCGCCCTCGATCGCCGTCACCACACCGTTCTCGACGGTCATCCGGATCGGCGCACGCAGCAGGCCCAGCTCGTTCGGCGGCCAGGCGGCGCCGTCGAAGACGAGCACGCCGTTCTGCGTCTCCTCCAGGGGGTTCCAGGAGATCTGCCCGGCCAGCATGACCGTCTCGCCCGGCTTCTCGGCCGGCTTGCCGCGCAGGTTGATCGGCCGGTCCCCGTTGCGGCCACGGATGTCCGTACCCGCCGGCGTGGTGATGTGCACCTCGTCGGCCGCCGCCAACAGCGCGACGAGCGCCTTGCCCAGCTCGGTGGTACCGGCGAAGTCGACCTTGCCGACCGTGTCGACGAGCATCTGCACGTCCATGCCGGTCAGGTTCGCGTACCGGGTGCCGGCCGCCATCGCCGTCCGGAACGCCTCCGAATGCATGATGTACGACTGCGTGTACTCGATCCACACCTGCGAGCGCGCCACCGCTCCGGCGACCGGGCCGGGCGGCTCCATCGCCACCGTCGGCCGCGTGTCGTACCGGATGACGGTCGGGTTGCCGCCGGCCGCGGCGACCGCCTGGGCGGTCAGCTCGACCACCCGGGAGTCAGTCGCGGTGTCGCCGGTGATCACCACGTCCTCGCCGGGCTTGACCAGCATGATCTCCTCGACGAGCTTCCGCGCCCCGATCGCCGCCTCGTACGACAGGTATTCGGGGCGAGACTCGATACGGCTGGTTACCTCCACGAGCGGGTCATCCCTTCACGACGCGACTGACATCGGTGAGCGAGCTGCCGGCGATGAGGCCGGAGCCGATCAGGTTGAGGTCGTTCTCGGCCTTGTCGCCCTTGACCTTCGTCCAGACGATCCGCAGCACCAGCGCGCCGAACACGAACCAGCACGCGTACGGCGTGAGGATCAGGAGGCCGGTGGCGAGCAGCACGCCCATCTGCCGCTTCGGCCCGCCGATGAGCTGGATCGCGGCACCCGGGATCGCCCACAGCAGGATGTTCATCAGCATGTGCGTGTCGGTCAGCCCGTGCGCCACGGTGTCCGCGTACACCTTCGACACCGGCGGGATCTCGCCGTTGTGGAAGTACGACTGCCAGGTCAGCGCGACGACGACCAGCGCGACGCCGAAACCGACGAGCTGCGCGAAGTACTGCTGCTTGCGCCCGGCCCGCTCGACCAGCCGGTACGGCGTGCCGCCGCGCCGGACGATCCAGCCGGCCTTCAGGTCGTACCCCATGTCGGCGAAGGCCGGGCCGGTGGCCGCGACGTACGCGACGAACAGCGCCAGCGGGATCGTCGGGATGCCGACGACCAGGCCCAGCACCAGGAAGATCAGCGTCACCGCGAACGCCGGGAACCAGCCCGAGTGCATCGCGGCCAAACCGACGATCAGCTCGTGCACCAGCGCGGCGAATCCGGCCAGCAGGCACCAGCCGACCATCGCCAGGGGCGACAGGTGCCCAAGCACCCCGCCGAGCAGGCCGACCACGACGGCGCCGAGCGTGAACAGCACGTAGCCTTCGCCGAGCGCGCGCCGCAGGCCCCGCTCGTCGACCGTCGGCCGCTCCGTCTCCGGCAGCTCGACCTCGGTCTTCTTCTCCCGCCGTACCAGCAGGAAGACTGCCTGAACGAGCGCGACGACACCGGCACCGACCATGAAGCCGTGCGGGATGTACAGCGCGTTGAGGTCGACACCGAACCACTCCTGGCCGTACTGCCGGGCGCCGAGGCCGACACCGAACATGCCCAGCGCCCAGATGTTGCCGATCAGCGCCACGCCGGCCGCGGAGAACGGCAGCGCCGCCCCGCCGACCTTGATGAACGATCCGACGAAACCGACGATGCCGCCGATGCCGAGGACGATCGCCTTCCGGCCGCCCTCGTCGCCCGCGATCATCGTCTCCGCCGCGGCCTGGCCGGGCGGCCACGTCGCCTTCGCCGGGAACAGCTTCGAGTCGAACACCCGGAACAGCACCCACGTGTCGACCGCGAGACCGATCCCGGCGCCGACCAGCATCGGCCACACCAGGTCGTGCCGGCCCAGTACGAACGGCACCGCGATCGGCACGAGCAGCGAGTTCGCCGCGGCGAACGTCGCGCCGGACACCGCGGACTGCACCAGGTTCTGCCGGTGGATCGAGCGCATGTCGCGCAGCTTGCGGAGCGGGATGCGGCCGACCAGCATCGCCACCAGCGCGCCGATCACCGCCGTGTTCGCGGTGATCCCCAGCGTGGTGACGAGGTGCAGGCCGATGAACGCGCCGACGACCGACAGCACCACCGTGAGGATGAGTACCACCGGTTCGAACGCGCGCGGGTGCGATCCCGGACCGTTGAGGTCCGCACCCTTGAGGGGAGTCTGCACAGCCATGGTTCTCCTTGGGAAGCGGCGGGCCGCTAGGGCGTCGGTACGCCGTCGAGCAGCCGGCTGAGTCGTTCGGCGGCGGCGCGTACCCGGTCGACGACGGTGTCGACCTTGGCGGACATCCGGTCCTGCGGTCCGATCACCACGAGCGAGCCGACGACCTGGCCGGCGGCGAACAGGGGCGCCGCGACGGAGGTGACGTTCGGGTCGTACTCGCCGTGGGAGATGGCGACACCGTCGGCGCGGACCCGCGCGTACCGGGTGAAGAGGTCGTCGACGTCGACGACCGTGCGGTCGTTGAACTTCGGCAGCGCCCCGTCCAGCAGGTGCCGGACCGTCTCGGCCGGGTAGAACGCGAAGATCGCGTGGCCGGCCGCGCCGCCGTGCAGCGGGATCGTCTCGCCGACCGTCGCGGAGTAGCGCACCGGGCCGGCGGCGTCGACCGCGAGCGTGCACCGGTACGCGGCGCCGTGCGGCACGTTGAGGATCG
Source organism: Actinocatenispora sp. (assembly GCA_036503555.1). Lineage (GTDB taxonomy): Bacteria > Actinomycetota > Actinomycetes > Mycobacteriales > Micromonosporaceae > Actinocatenispora. Next base: position 1,758 of record DASXWQ010000013.1, on the reverse strand, counting down.
CGCTCTCGTCCAGGTCGTGGGCGAGTTCGGCGAGGTACGGGCGGGCCGCCGCCTCCAGCGCACCGCCACGCTCAGCGGCGCGGGCGAGCACGGCGATCGCCGGACCGAGCCGGTACCGCCGGGTGTCGGGGTCGGCCAGCACGAAGCCCCGGCCGGCGAGCGTGGTCAGCAGGCGGTGGATGTTCGCCTTGTCCAGCCCGAGCGCGCGGGCGAGGTCGCTCACACCCCACTCGGGCCGCTGACGGAACGCCAGCAGCACCCGGAGCGCGCGATCGGCGGTACGGGCTGGGCCACGGTCGGCGTCGGGGTCCACACCGGCCGTGGTCATGCTGGTCTCGGTCACGAAGCACCGTCCTCGAAGGCGTTTCAATAGTTGAAACGACGTTAGATTATCTGAGACGATGTCGCGAGTATTGCCGCGTCGTTCGGGCAGGGTCAAGGGCTCGGCCATCTCAATTTCGCCCAACCACCAGCGAAAACACGACGATCAGCCGCGCGCGGGACGGCCCCAACGAGACCTCGCGAATACCGCGTCCGGGCCCGTACGGTCAGACACGCCGCAGACGGTCCGCGCGGTCAGCGCACCACCTGAGCACGAGCCGCGCGGGCCGCGCGGGTCAGCGGATCACCAGGGTGTGCTCGCCCCGCGGGACCAGCTCGCCGACGACCGGGGCGCCGGGGATCTCGCCGGCCAGCAGCAGCCCGCCGGACGTCTGCGCGTCCGCCAGCAACAGCCGGTCCTCCTCCGGTACGCCACCGAAGTCCGTCCCGGCCGCCACCCAGTCCAGATTCCGCCGGGTACCACCGGAGACGTACCCGGCGCGCACCGCGTCCCGCGCCCCCGCCAGGTACGGCACGGCCGCGTGCTCGATCACCGCGGTGACGCCCGACGCGCGGGCCAGCTTGAACAGGTGCCCGAGCAGGCCGAAACCGGTCACGTCGGTACCGCAGTCGATGCCGGCCGCGACGGCGGCGCCGGCGGCCGACGCGTTCAGCTCCGTCATCGCCGCGACCGCCTGGGCGAAGACCTCGCCGGTGCGCTTGTGCCGGGTGTTGAGCACGCCGATGCCGAGCGGCTTGGTCAACGACAGCGGCACCCCGGGCCGGCCACCGTCGTTGCGGATCAGCCGGTCCGGGTCCACCAGCCCGGTCACCGCCAGCCCGTACTTCGGCTCCGGGTCGTCGACGCTGTGCCCGCCGGCCAGGTGGCAGCCCGCCGCGCGCGTCACGTCCAGGCCGCCGCGCAGCACCTCCGTCGCCAGCTCCGCCGGCAGCACGTCCCGCGGCCAGCCCAGCAGGTTCACCGCGACCAGCGGCCGGCCACCCATCGCGTACACGTCGGAGAGGGCGTTCGTCGCCGCGATCCGGCCCCAGTCGTACGCGTCGTCGACGACCGGAGTGAAGAAGTCCGTCGTGGCCACGATCCCGGTACGCGCGTCGAGCCGCACCACCGCCGCGTCGTCGCCGTCGCCGAGCCCGACCAGCAGGTCACCCGCCGCGCCCGGCGCCGGCCCGGCCGCCGCCAGCCCGGCCACCATGGCCTCCAGCTCGCCCGGCGGGATCTTGCAGGCGCAGCCGCCGCCGCGCGCCAGCGAGGTCAGCCGGACGGCGTTCATGTCGGTGAGCCTAGGTAACTTGCGGCCATGCGATGGGCCGAGCTCGAGCGGCGTCAGCCGAGGCTGGCCGCGATCGCGAGCGAACGGCTGCTCGAGCCGGGCGTGCTGCTCGTCGTGACGATCCGGCGGGACGGGACACCGC
>DASXWQ010000012.1:0-235224 GCA_036503555.1 Actinocatenispora sp. | reverse complement strand
CGGGGCCCCGCGCCGACGTCCTACTTCACCGACAGTTGGGAGACGTCGTAGACGCCGGTCCAGTCGCTGACCCAGGCGTTCTTGACGTTCTTGCCGAACAGCGCGAGGTTCTTGCCGTGGTAGAGCGGCACGTACCAGGCCTGCTTGCCCATCGACGCGTCGAGCGCGCCCCACGCCTTCGCGGCCTGCACCGGGTCGGTGATCGCGTTGATCCGGTCGATCTCGGCGTTGACGGTCTTGTCGTCGACCATCGCGGTGTTGAAGTTGCCGCCCGACGGGATGATCTGCCGGCCGTCGAACAGCGGGATCAGGAACGGCCCGCCGCTCGGCCAGTCCGCGCCCCAGCCGGCGATCGCGAGCTGCGGCTGGGTCTTCGGGTTGTTGAGCTGGTCGTAGTACGAGTTGCTGTCCACAGTGGACAACTTGACCGTGATGCCGGCCGACTTCAGCGCGTCCTGCAGGGCGCTCGCGACCTCCGGGCCGCTCGGGTCACCGGCGGCGTTGTTGTGCGCCAACGTGACCGTCAGGCCGTGCGGGTAGCCCGCCTCCGCCAGCAGCTGCTTCGCCTTCGCCGCGTTGCCGCTCTTGCCCGCCGGGAAGTAGTCGTACGCCTGGTAGCCCATCGCCTTCTGCGCCGGCAGGAACGTCGTCGCCGGGTACCCCAGGGAGCTGCCGCCGATCGCGTTGATCACCGAGTTCCGGTTCACCGCGTACGAGAACGCCTCGCGCACCTTCAGCTTGTCGAACGGCGCCTTCGTCGTGTCGTACGTCAGGTAGTACGTGTACGGGAAGTTGCCCTTGGCGACCCGCTTCGCGAGGTCCGGGTTGCTCGTCAGCTGCGAGAGCTGCGCCGGGCCCAGGTCGGTGTCGGTGGTGACCGCGTTCGCGTCGTCGCCGCTGCCCGCGGCGAGCCGCTGGTTGATCACGTCCGGGTTCAGCCCCGACGTCACGTCGACCACGTCCGGGCAGGCGAGCCGCTCCGCGTCGACCTTCCGCGACCAGTTGCCGTTGCGCTCCAGCACCAGGCTCTTGTTCTTCTGGTACGTCTTGATCTTGTACGGCCCGCTGGACACCGGGTGCTGCTCGTAGTTGACCCCGGTGTCCTTCGCCTTCGGCACCGGCGCGAACTGCGTCGCCGTCGCCAGGTACGGGAAGTCGCCGTGCGGGCTGTTCAGGTGGAACACGATCGTCTTCGCGTCCGGCGTGTCGATCGCGCCGAGGTCCTTGCCCTTGTACGGCCCGGCGTAGTCCTTCGCGCCCACCAGCCAGTCCCGCAGGTACGCCGCGCCGCCCGGCAGGTCCGGCGAGAACGACCGCTCGATGCCGTACTTGACGTCCGCGCTCGTGATCGCCGTGCCGTCCTCGAACTTCAGCCCGTCCCGCAGGTGGTACGTCCACGTCTTCGCGTTGTCCGTCGGCGTACCGGTGTCGGTGGCGAGGTCCGGCACCACCTTCGCGCCGGCCGCGCCGCCCTCACGGTTGCGCGTGGTGAGGGTACGGAACAGCAGGGACGGGATGTTGCCGCCGCCCGAGGTGTAGATGCGGGCCGGGTCCAGGTGCGTGATGTCCTTCTGGTTCAACACCTTCAGCGTGCCGCCCTGGCACGTCTTCGGGTCGAACGCGGTGCTCGACGTGCCGCTGCCGCTCTGCCCGCACGCGGCGAGCGTGGCCGCCAGCAGCGCGCCGGCGCCGACCAACACGACGGTCTTTCTGATCACGAGGGCTCCTCGAAACGCCGGGAGGGGTACCGGCACACAAGTGCGCGTGCCGGCCGACGTGCCGCCGAGAGGTCCTCGGCTGGCATGACTCTAGGCCAGCGACAACGCGCGGAAAAGGGGTGAGACCACACAGAACGCCGTCCCGGCCCGGACGGCCGCACAGGGCAACGGCCAGGGGTGCGCTCAGCGACAGTGCACGTCGGCGACGCTGTGCTCGTGCACGCCGAGCAGCGCCAGCTCGTATCCGACCCGCAGGTGAATCCCCATGGTCGGGAACCTAGCCGGACGGTTCGGCGAACGTCAACATAACGCAGCGTGCATCACAGCCACCGTCCCGCGGTGTGGACGCGGCCGGGCCGCGGGCCGGGCGCGCCACCGCCCGGACAGCCGGTGCCCGCCGGTTCGCGGTCGCCCGGCGCGCACGGCCGCGGCCGATGTGCGCGATGCGTGCACCCGGCATCCACGCTGGCCGGCAGGACGGCCCGGGTGGTCGCAGTGGGAGGGACGGCGACGGACGAGCGCCAGTCCGATGACCGGCACGGCGTAACCGGACCGGCTGACGGCGTTCGGGCGGGCCGGCACAGCCGGGAGACGGTCCACCCGTCGGGACCGGAATGTGTTGGTCCGCAGGCGAAAGCGGCCCGGTGACCGCTCCCACGCGTCAGAGGCCCGTGCCGAGCCAGATGTCGTCCATCGACGATCGGTGGCCGCTGCCGCGGCGTACCCGGAAGGCGGTGAGCCCCGGCGTGTCCCACGCCTCCGGTACGCACAGCAGTTGACTCAGCTCGTCCATCAGGTCGTTGTCCGGCGCGTCGAGGTCGACGTATTCGCTGAACGCGGCTGCCGGGTCGAGGCCGAGTACGCGGACGACCTCGTGCGGGTCACCGGTCACCTCCATCTCGTCCCAGCCGCTGACGGTGAGCGTCTCGGCGCCGGGCACGGCGACGACGTCGTGGGTGAAGTCGGAGACCATGTCGAGGAAGATGCTGCCGACGACGCGGGCCTCGGGGTGCCGTGCCCGCCAGAGCGTGACCTCGTGGTCGAGCCACTGGCCGATCTCGAACGTCACCAGCCCCGGATCCCACACCTGGATCACGCTCCCCCAGTGGCCGACGGCCACCAGGTCGAGGTCGGCCGGCTCCCGGACGTACCCGTTGACGTTGTCGTCGACCTCCTCGACGACCTCCGTCACGCTGGACAGCGCCGCCGCCACCGCGCGCGCCCGGGCCGGGTCGTGCGGTCCGAGCACCGGCGCCGTGCCCACCGCCGGGAACGGTGGGAACAGCACCGTGAACCCCGTCGTGTTGTCCCGCACGTGGATCGATCTGTCGTCTGCCACGGCGCGCAGGCTACGGTCTCAGTCCGACATTCCCAGTCGGTCGAGCAACCGCTCCGCGTACGCCGGGCCGAGCCGGTGCGGATCGGTGAGCACGAGGTACCAGAGGGTGCCGAAGACGACGTCGGCGGCGAGTTCGGGGTCGGTGTCCGGGCGTTCGCGGCGGACCAACTCGATCAGGGTGTCGCGGCGGCGGGCAAGGAAGTCGGCGCGGAACCGGTCGGCGAAGCCGGGGTCGAGCTGCGTCTCGGCCATCAGGCCACTCAGCACCGGGACGTACCCGGGCGCCCGGGCGAACGTGGCGCGGACGAACGTGGCGAGGTCGTCGGCGGGGATGTCCAGCTCGGCCTGGGCGTTGATGGCTTCGAGGACGACGTCGGCCTTGGTCGGCCACCAGCGGTAGACGGTCTGGCGTCCGACGCCTGCCCGGCGGGCGATCCCGTCGATGGTGAGCCGGCCGTACCCGTGCTCGACGAGCAGGTCGCGGACGGCGCGGTGGATGGCGGTCCGGACGTTCTCGTCGCGCGGGCGACCCCGCTTCTTCTCCATCCCGACAGTTTACGAGACGCCGTGCCTCGTATATATTACGAGACATGATGTCTCAGAAAGAAGCTCTCGAAGGACGGTCGGTGCTCGTGGTGGGCGGCAGCTCCGGCATCGGCCTGGCCACCGCCCGCGCCGCCCACGCGGCCGGCGCCGACGTGACGGTCACCGGCCGCGACGAGGCGCGGCTGCGCGCCGCCGGCGACGGCATCGCCTGGCACGTCGCCGACCTCACCGACCGCGCCGCGCTCGCCGCCGCGATGCCCGACCGGCTCGACCACCTGGTCCTCGCCGCCGGTGACGCCGCCGGCATCGGCCCGTTCGCCACCCTCGACCTCGACACCGTCCGCGCCGGGCTGGAAACCAAGGCGATCGGCTACCTCGCCGCCATCCAGGCCGCGCTGCCCGCGTTGCGCGACGGCGGATCCGTCACGCTGGTCGGCGCGGCCAGCGCCCGGCACCCCGCACCCGGCGCCGCCGGTCTCGCGCTCGTCAACGGCGCCGTCGAGTCCGTCGTACCCAGCCTCGCCGCCGAGCTGGCGCCCGTCCGGGTCAACGCCGTCTCCCCCGGCGTCGTCGACACCGGCTGGTGGTCCGGCTTCCCCGCCGACGCCCGTGCCGCGACCTTCGAGCAGTACGGCCGCACCGTCGCCGTCGGCCGGGTGGGCCGCGCCGAGGAGGTCGCCGCGGCGGTACTCTCCTTGGCCACCAACAGTTTCGTCACCGGCGCCGTGCTGGCCGTCGACGGTGGGCCGACCGGTGCCTGAGGTACTCGTGACCGGGGCGACCGCCGGCGTCGGGCGCTGGCTCGCCACGCACCTCGGCCGGCTCGGCGCCACCGTACTCGTGCACGGGCGCGACCCGGCGAAGGTCGCCGCCACCGCCGCCGAGGTACGCGCCGCCGGCGGCACCGCCCGCGAACTCGTCGCGGACCTGTCCGTGCTCGCCGAGGTACGGGCGCTCGCCGGGCGGATCGACTCGCTCGACGTGCTCGTCAACAACGCCGGCGTGGGCGGGCTGGTCGCCGGGCGCGAGCTGTCCGCCGACGGGTACGAGATGCACTGGGCGGTGAACTACCTCGCGCCGGTCGCGCTCACCCGCGGGCTGACGGATGTGTTGCGGCGCAGCGCATCCGCCCGGGTGGTGAACGTCGGTTCGGTCGGACAGGCCCCGCCGGACCTCACCGACCCGCGGCTGGACCGCGGCTACGACCCGCAGGAGGCGTACGCGCGGAGCAAGCTGGCGCTCGCCGCCTGGACGTTCGACCTCGCCGACGAGCTGGCCGGCAGCGGCGTGACGGCGAACGTGATCCATCCCGCGACGTACATGGACACCGCGATGGTCCGGGCGGCCGGGATCGCACCGTGGTCCACGGTGGAGGAGGGCGCGTCGGCGGTGCTGCGGCTCGTCACCGATCCCGCGCTGACCGGCGTCACCGGGCGGTTCTTCGACGGACGGCGCGAGGCCCGCGCGCACGCGCTGGCGTACGACGCGGGGTTCCGGGCGCGGCTCGCCGAGGCGACGTCCGGTCAGCTCGCCGGTCGGTAGGGTGGGCGCGGCGGCGACGGACGGAGGGTACGGCGATGGAGACGGGGCTGGCGGGGCGGACCGCGCTGGTGACGGGCGCCTCCCGGGGCATCGGGCGGGCGATCGCCGCCGCGTTCGCCGCCGAGGGCAGCCACGTCGTGCTCGTCTCGCGCCGGCAGGAGGCGCTCGACGAGGTCGCCGCCGAGCTGCGCGCCGCGTACCCGGAGGTGCGGGTGCTGCCGCACGCCGCGCACGTCGGCGAGCCCGAGCAGGTACGCCGCTGCGTCGACGCCGCGGTCGCCGAGTTCGGCGCGGTCGACGTGCTCGTCAACAACGCCGGCACCAGCCCCTATTTCGGGCCGATGGTCGACCTGGACGTGCCGCGGGCGGAGAAGACCGTGCAGGTCAACCAGCTGTCGGTGGTGCTGTGGACGCAGGCGGTGTGGCACGCGTCGATGGCCGCGCGGGGCGGGACGATCGTCAACCTCGCGTCGGTCGGCGGGATGCTCACCGAGCCGGGCATCGGCTACTACAACGCCACGAAGGCCGCGGTGATCCACCTGACCCGGCAGTTCGCCGCGGAGCTGGCACCCGGCGTACGGGTGAACGCGATCGCGCCCGGTGTGGTGCGTACCAGGCTGGCCCGCGCGCTGTGGGAACCGCACGAGGAGGCGATCGCCGGGGCGCTGCCGCTCGGGCGGATCGGCGAACCGGACGACATCGCCGCCGCGGCCGTCTTCCTCGCCGGCTCGGGCGCGTCCTGGCTGACCGGCCAGACCCTCGTCGTCGACGGCGGCGCCACGGTACGCCCGGCACTGACCTGACCGCCGTCCGGCCGCCTGCGCTCCGCGCACCACCCTGAGACCGCGGCCCCGGGGCACGTCCCCCGCTGCCTTTGCTCTGCACACCACTTCGGATCGATGCGACACAAAGTGGTGTGCAGAGCAAAGGGCGCCGGGAACCCCTGCCCGGGCGCCGCCGCGACCCGCACTCCCGACGCCCCGCCGCCGCGACGCATTCGGCCCGTACCGACGCGCGCGGCCGGGCAGCGGCGGGCGCCCGAGCCGGTATCGTGCGAGGCGATCGCCGGGAGCGGGGAGGTGTGCGGTGGACGACCACCCGCGGGACGGTGAGGTGCCCGGGCTCGACCTGCCGCGGCTCCGGGCGTACCTGGCGGACCGGCTCGGCACGCCGGTGGGCGGGCTGTCCGCCGAGGTGATCGCCGGCGGCCGCTCCAACCTCACGTACCGGGTGACGGACGGGGACGCGCGCTGGGTGCTGCGCCGGCCGCCGCTCGGGCACGTGCTGCCGACCGCGCACGACATGGGCCGGGAGTACCGGGTGATCAGCGCGCTGCGGGAGACCGCGGTGCCGGTGCCCGAGGCGCTGCTGCTGTGCCCCGACGAGTCGGTGCTGGGTGCGCCGTTCTACCTGATGGCCGAGGTCGCCGGGGTGGTGCTGCGGACCGCGGCGGACTACGCCGGGGCGAGTCCGGCGGCGATGGCGCGCTGCGCCCGGCTGCTCGTCGACACGCTCGTCGCGCTGCACCGGATCGAGCCGGAGTCGGTGGGGCTCGGCGACTTCGGCCGGCCGGCGGGATACCTGGAACGGCAGGTGAAGCGGTGGTACCGGCAGTGGGACGCCTCGGCGACCCGGGTGCTGCCGGCGCTGGACGCGCTGCACGCCGGGCTGGCGCGGGCGGTGCCGGACAGCACGGCGTACGGGATCGTGCACGGCGACTACCGGCTCGACAACCTGATGTTCGACGCGGAGCTGAACCGGGTCGCGGCCGTACTCGACTGGGAGATGGCCACGATCGGCGATCCGCTCGCCGACATCGGCCTGCTGTTCGTCTACACGGACCTGGCCCGGCACGGACTCGGTACGGCCGCCGCGCCGCCACCGGACGAGCTGGGCTTCCCGGCCGCGGAGGCGCTGCTCGCCGCGTACGCCGAGGCGCGCGGGATCGGCCTCGACCGGCTCGACTGGTACGTCGCGCTCGGCTACTACAAGCTCGCGATCATCTCCGAGGGCATCCACGCCCGGTTCCTGGCGGGTGAGACGGTCGGCGCCGACTTCGACACGATCGGCGCACGGGTACCCGGTCTGGTCGACCTCGGCCTGTCCGCACTGTCAGGAAAGCGTTGAGGGGCAAGCGAATGGACTTCGGATACGGCGAGCGGGCGCGGGCACTGCACGACGCGGCGGAGCGGTTCCTGACCGAGGACGTACTGCCGGCGGAGCCGGTGTTCGCCGCGCAGGCCGCGGCGGCGCCGGACGTCTGGGACGCGCCGCCGGTCATGGCCGGGCTGAAGGCGAAGGCCGTCGAACGCGGCCTGTGGAACCTGTTCCTGCCCGAGCGCGCCGGACTGTCCATTGTGGAGTATGCGCCGATCGCCGAACTGTCCGGCCACAGCCCGCGCATCATGCCGGAGGCGATGAACTGCTCAGCCCCGGACACCGGAAACATGGAACTGCTCGCCATGTTCGGCACCGACCAGCAGCGCGAGACGTGGCTGGAACCGTTGCTGCGCGGGGAGATCCGCTCCTGCTTCTCGATGACCGAGCCGGACGTCGCCAGCTCCGACGCGAGCAACGTCACCACCCGGATCGAGCGCGACGGCGACGCGTACGTCGTGACCGGGCACAAGTGGTGGTCCTCCGGCGGCATGAACCCGCGCTGCGCGGTCGCGATCGTCATGGGTGTCACCGACCCGGTCGGCCCGCGGCACCGCCGGCACAGCATGATCCTCGTCCCGCTCGACTCCCCCGGCGTCGACATCCGCCGCGCCACCACCGTCTTCGGGTACGACGAGCGCACCCACGGCGGCCACGCCGAGATCGTGTACGACCGCGTCCGGGTGCCCGCGGCCAACCTGCTCGGCGGCGAGAACGAGGGCTTCGCCATGGCGCAGGCGCGCCTCGGCCCCGGCCGCATCCACCACTGCATGCGGCTGATCGGCATGGCCGAGCGGGCGCTGTCGCTGATGTGCCAACGGGTCCGGTCCCGCACCGCGTTCGGCCGGACGATCGCCGAGCAGGGCGTGGTACGCGAGTGGATCGCCGAGTCGCGGATCCGGATCGAACAGGCCCGGCTGCTCACGCTGAAGACGGCCTGGCTGATGGACACGGTCGGAAACCGGGGCGCCGCAACGGAAATCGCCGCGATCAAGGTGGTCGTGCCGGAGATGGCCGGCTGGGTGATCGACCGCGCCATCCAGGCGCACGGCGCCGCCGGCGTCTCCGGCGACACGCCGCTCGCCGCCCTCTACGCGCACGCCCGCACGCTGCGGATCGCCGACGGCCCGGACGAGGTGCACCGCCGCTCCGTCGCCCGCCGCGAACTCGCCCGCTACGACACCGCCACCTGAACACCGTTGCCCCGCAACGCGGCGAGCGCGGCGTCCGGATCGTCCGCCCAGAACCGGATCCGGGTCGCCTCGGCGCGCCGGCCGAGCGGCCGGACCACCGGCACCGGCGCGGCCAGTTCCAGCGCGATGTTCGTCTGCGCCGCCACGGCGACGACGAGGGTGCCGTCGGCGACGCGTACCGTGCCGTGCTCGTTCAGGTTGCGGACCCGGCGCACGGCGACGACTCGCGCCCGCGGCACGCGCAGGTCGAAGAACGCGCCGTAGCGCACGCGTACCTCCTCCGCCGAGACCACGTGCGGCCGGGTCACGCAGCCGGCGACGACGGCCAGCCCGATCACCACCCCGTACGCGTCGACGACCAGCAGCGGCACCCGCACACCGCTCGGCGCCCCGAACGTCCGGAGCAGCAGCTCCATCGCCACCAGCTCCGCCACCGACAACACCAGGAACGTCACCTGCAACGCCGTCTGTGCCTTCGAGTACCCGACGGCGACCGCGCCGGGCGGCACCCCGTGCCGGCGGCCCGTCAACCACAGCGCGATGCTCGCCGTCCCCTTCGCCTCGAACCCGACGAGCCGTCGTACCGGCAGCGGCACCGCCCGCCGGACCGCGGCGCGCCACCGGGGCGTCACGGCGTACCGCCGGGGGTCGTGGCGACCAGGCGGAAGACCTCGACCTGCGCCGCGGACAGCTCGGTCGACAGCGCCGACAGCCAGTCACCGGACCGCGGGTCGGCCATCGCCGCGGTCAGCTCGGCCGGCAGCAGGTCCGCCAGGTCCGCGGCGAGCGCGGCCACGCGCGGGTCGGTCGGGGCGGCGTCGGCGAGCGCGTCGAGCCGGGCGTAAAGGTCGGGCAGGGCGGCGGCGTGTGCGGGATCGGCGAGCGGGCGCAGCAACTCGGCGAACGCGGCCCGGTCCGCCGGCGCCGCGCCCGTGTCGATCAGCGCCAGCACCTCCCGGTCGAGTGCGGCCGACCGGGACCGCTCGACCGGCAGTTCCCGCAGCACCGCCGCGAGATCCGGCGACACCACCGCGTCCGGGTGCGGCTCGGCCTCCGCGAGCAGCGCCGCCAGCCGCGCCCGCCGCACCCCGATCGCCTCCTGCTGCTGGGCCAGGTCCGCGTCCAGCTCGGTCAGCACCTCGCGCAGCTCCCGCCCGCGGTCGTCCGCCAGCACGTCGCGTACCTCGTCCAGCGACAGCCCCAGCTCGCTCAGCCGACGGATCCGGGCCAGCACCACGGCGTCGCGCAGCCGGTACTCCCGGTACCCGTTCGTCAGCCGCGGCGGCTCGTCCAGCAGCCCCTGGTGGTGGTAGTGGCGCACGGTCCGGGTCGACACCCCGACCAGCGCCGCCAGTTCGCCGATTCGCATGACCCCAGTACAAACCCTGACGCCGCGGCAAGGTCAAGAACCACCCGAAACCACCGGCCAGGCCCTATCCTCGTCCGATGCCCGTCACGGTCCGCCCCGCGACACCGGCGGACGCGCCCGCCGTCGCCGACATCCACCGCGCCTCGCGCGCCGCGACCATGCCGTACCTGCCGCCGCAACGCCGCACCCGCGCCGAGGTGGTCGCGTGGGCCGACGCGCTCATCGACGGCGCCGGCACCGTACTCGTTGCCGAGTGCACCGCCGATCCGCCGGTCGTGCTCGGGTACGCCGCGCTCGACGGCGCGGTCCTCGACCACCTGTACGTGCGGCCCGACGCGATGCGCCGCGGCATCGGCACGCTGCTGCTCGACGAGGTGATCCGGCGCGGCCCCCGCGTCCTGACCCTGCACGTCTTCGAGGCCAACACGGCGGCACGCGCCTTCTACGCCCGGCACGGGTTCGTCGAGATCGCCCGCGACAGCGACAACATGGAACGCCTGCCGTCCCGCACCCTCCGCCGGACCACCTGACCGTCCACATCGGACGGTCACCAGCGCGGCCCCGGCCGGATCACCAGGCCGGCGACGCGCACGTCGTGCGCCGCGTACGCCTGCGGCTCCGCGTCCAGGTCCCACCCCCGCAGCCGGCACCATCCGGTACGCCCGGGGATCAGGTCCGCGTGGATCACCCGGAACCGCGCCACCTGCGCCTCCTCGTACGCCCGGCCCGCGGCGGCGGTGATCCACACGACGTCGCCGACCTTCGGCACCGGCCCGCACATCGCGCTCACCCCGCCCGCCGTACCACGCGTACGGCCGCCGCCGGCGCGCGCACGGTCACCGGCCGCCGCGTACCGTCCCGGCATCCCGTCACCTCCACCCACCCGTTCGCCGCCGGGTACGCCTCCCACACGCGCAGTCGCACCCGACCCACCCGCACCACGTCCCCCGGCACCCACGACCACAGCCCACCCCAGACCCCTTGCGGCACAACCGATCGATGCACAACGAAACGGAGCGTAGATCCGTCGACGACCGTGCGCACAGAAGGTTTCTTGAGGTTTCTCGAAAGAAGAGAGCGGCCTCGCCACAGCGGAAACTAGGCGCCATCTTCGCGAGGACACGACGCGGCGAGGTCGTCGACGACGCGATGGATGATCGATCGTGCGGCGCGTCCGTACAACGCGACACCGGCAAGCTGTCGGAAGACCTCGGCGTACAGCGCCGTCTCGGTGGGCTGGGTGAGGTTGAGCTCCGCCGAATAGGTCTCCACCATCACGCGATCGTCGTCGAGCAGCCAGAATCCGTGCCATGGTGCGACGACGTACTCGCCGTCCTGGGGGATGATGCCAAGTCGTACCGTGGGCAGACTCGACACCGAGATCAGCCGGTCGAGCTGGGCGAGCAGCGCGTCCGGCGGGCACAGGCGCATCCGCAACGCGGCCTCGGTGAGGACGAAGTGGAACCGTTTGTCGGCCCGGTACAGGCTCTCCTGGCGGCGTACCCGCGTCTCGACCGCGGCGTCCAGGTCGGCCGGCACCGGGAACAGGGCGGTGGCCTGGGCGAGCCGCGCCCGGGCGTACCCGGCGGTCTGGAGCATGCCGGGGATCACCGTAGCCTCGAAGACCCGGAACAGTGTCGTCTGCGTGTCGAGTTCGTGGATCTCCTGTTGGTGCTGCCGGACCCCGACACGGAACTGCCGGCGCCACTCGGCGTGCCGGGTCTCGACGGCGTGCAGCGACGCGAGCAGCGATTCGGTCTCGCCGCCTCCGCCGGTGGCTGCGGTCCACGCCAGGATGTCGGCGTCCGTCGGCGTCTGCCGGCCGTTCTCCAGTTTCGACACCTTCGACGGCGCCCACGCCAACGACTCCGCGAGCTGCCTGCCGTTCAATCTGGCACGCTGGCGTAGCTCACGGAGTCGCAGGCCAAGAGCCCTGCGGGCCTCATGGATGTGTGTCGAGCCCGATCGCGTGTTCGGCGGCAAAGTCGTCCCGTCGGGTCGCGTGATGCCATGCGACGTCACGCCAGTGGTTGTAGTCGACGACGGTATCCGCGGCCCGGATCGGCTCGCCACCTAGGAAACGGTCGTGCTGGTCGAAGTGCATCCGCACGACCCGACGCGAGTCGAAGAGCCAGTAGTCGTGCTCGGGCAGACCGAGCCGGTGGGCGTGGGCGCGGCGCAGATACCTGATGTCCTCGCCCGCGCCGTTCGTGAGGCGCGCGCAGTGCAGGCCGAACCTGCTGTAGTCGGTGAGCGGTTCGGTGACCACCCGCACGCGCGCGAACCGTCGGCCCTCCCGTGTCGCCCGCCCGATGGTGTCGAGCCAGCCATCGAGCCAGCTCAGGTCGTTCGGTTCCCCGGCGACGAACCGGTCGACGGCCGCGGCCTCGACCGGCGAGTCGTAGCGGTCCCGCACTTCCAGCCGGTACGCGGTGTGCTCGAAACTCTCGAACAGTCGGTCGAAGTCGTCGCCGCGCAGCAGGCTCACCCCTCCTCCCGCCGCTGGTACAGCCGCAGGACCTCCTCGGGGACCTCGATGATCGCCTCGCCAACCGGCAACGGGCCGACGTCGGCGAGCGTCGCCGGGTCCGTCACGATCCAGCCCTGGGCGATGTAGGTACGCCGATCGGTGCGGTCGGTGGCGAACAGTGTCGGCGACTGCCCCGTCTGCGATTCCGGATCCTTGCCGAGAAATGTTGCGCGCACAATGCCTCCTTGCTCGATGGCCGAGAACATTTCTCAGCCATCGTTCCCTTCGATCCCACCGCCGTGCAACGTCGCTGGGCGCGCCACGACTGTCGGATATGCGCACGCCCGTCCGTACGATGGGGTACCCCCTGGCGAGGCTGGAGTGACCACTGTGGACGGAGCGCCGAGGACGCCGATCCGGCGGTTGCTGGTGTCGAGCGCGGTGTCGGCGTTCGGGCACCTGGGTGCGTGGCTCAGCGAGTTCGCCGAGTCGACCGCGTTCGAGCAGTACTACGACGTGGTGGCGGGCGCGGTGTACAGCCCGGAGATCCGGGTGGCGGCGCAGCAGATCCTGGGCGGTACCGATCCGTCCCTGACGCTGTTCGGCGCCTGCATGGACGACGCGCGGCGCATCCTCGGCACCGCCGGCATCACGTCGCGGAGCGTGAACTGGCGCGGCAGGCCGGTCCCGATCGACCACGATCCGGTACGCCCGCTGGTCTTCGAGGCCGCGACGCCGCTGCTGCTGGTGTCGGCCGTGGTGGTGGCGGCGGACCTGGCGGCCGGGCATCACATCCTGGGCGGGGCGACGTCGTGGGCCGTACCGCTGGCAGCGGTGGCGCTGCTGGTAGTCGGAGCCGCCGCCGCCCGGCTGGCGCGGCGGGTGGTCGGGGCGCTCGCCGGGCCGGCGCGGGAGCGGTGGGCGACGCGGGTACGGCAGGAGGCGGTGCTGCCCTACCTGCGGGAGTACCTGAACCGGCAGGCGATGTCGGCGGGCGGCACGGTGCTGGCGCTGCGGCACGTACCGGGGTTGGGTGCGGCGGACGGGGCGGCCCGCGTGGTGGACCGGCGGGTGATCGACGCGACCCGGGAGCTGGTGAACGACCTGGACACGGGCGCGATCGCGGTGGCGGGGCCGCGCGGCGCGGGCAAGACGACGCTGCTGCGGGTGCTGTGCGCCGCCGAGTACGCCAGCGCCGGCTCGCCGGACCTGCGCGTGCTGGTGTCCGCGCCGGTCGACTACGACGCCCGGGACTTCCTGCTCCACGTGTACCTGCGGCTGTGCGAGACGGTGCTGGAGCAGACGGGCCGGCGGCGCCGCCCGCCGCTGGTGCCGGCGCTGGCCGTCGTGACGGGTACGGCGCTGGTGGTGTGGCAGGTGGTGTGGCCGGCGGTGACGGCGCCTCGGCCGACGGTACGGGAGGGGTTGGTCGTGGCGGGGGTGGCGCTCGTCGCGGCCGGGCTCGGGTACCGGCGGGTGGTGCGGCGGCGGGCCGACGACCGGCGCCGGCCGCTGGCCGAGCGCGCCCGGCTCCGGCGCGAGCAGCTCCGCTACGTCCGCACGTACACCGTGGGGCACAGCGCGGGTGCGTCCGGCGTGGGGCTGTCGTGGGGGCGTAGCACCGGCCGGCAGCTGGCCGAGCAGCCGTTGACGTTGCCGGAGCTGGTGGCGAGCTACCGGGACTTCGTCGAGGCGGTGACGACGTGGTGGCGGGTGCGGCATCCGACCGGCCGGCTCGTCGTGGGGATCGACGAGGTGGACCGGATCGCCGAGCCGGCGCGCGTCGAACGCTTCGTCAACGACCTGAAGGCGATGTTCGGCACCCGGGACTGCGTGTACCTGGTGACCGTGTCCGACGAGGCGCTGTCCAGTGTGGAGGGTCGGGCGCCGCTCGTGCGGACCGCGCTCGACTCGACGTTCGAGGAGCTGGTGCGGGTTCCGCCGATGGACCTGCCGGGTGCGGTGGATCTGTTGCAGCGCCGCGTGGTCGGCCTGCCGTACCCGTTCCTGCTGCTGTGCCACTGCCTGGCCGGCGGCCTGCCGCGCGAGCTGATCCGCGCCGCGCGCAAGGTGATCGCGGCGCGCCGGGAGACCGGGCGGGCGGAGCTGGGCGCGGTCGCCCGGCACGTGATCGTCGCCGACGCGCGGGCCGCGCACCTGTCGGTCCTCGGGCCGCTCGCGGCGCTGCCCGGCGCGGACCTGCTGCTCGGCCTGACCGACGACCCGGACGCCGGGCCGGCGGAGGTCCTGGCCGGCCTGGCCACGGCAGCCGCCGGTACGCCCGAGCTGCGTGCGGCGGCGGCGCGGCTGTCCACAGGCTGGCGGGTGGCGGCGACGCTTGCCGCGGTGTTCGAGCGCCGTGCCGACGAGGTGGTGGAGCTGTTCGCGGCGCCGCCGGAGGCCGGGCCGCCGGCCGATCCGTGGCTCGCCGCGTTTCGCGCGTACCAGCCCGGCGAGGGCAGGATCGGCTTCCGCTACAACGGGATCCGGTACGAGCAGGACGCGAGCGGCGGGTTCACCGGGGTGGCGGAGGACGCCGATCCGGTGCCGCTGCCGGCGGATCCGGGGCGGGCGTTGCTGCCGGCGATCGACCGGCTGTTCGCGCCGCTGGTCGCCGCGCGGGACGTGGCGTGGCGCCAGCCGGACCACGCCGACGCCGCGCTGGACGAGTTCGCCCGCCGGGCCGGGGACGGCCGCCTCGCCGCCGCCGTCGACCTCACCCCACCCGGCGACTGACGGTCCAAAGTGGACAAAGCGGGACCGCCGAAGAACGCCGAAGGACCGTCGTCCTCCGGCGTTCCCGTCGACCCGGCACTGGCGTGCCCCGGGCCGACCGGGCGCCGAGCATGCGCCGACGCCCGATGCCGCCGCCGTGGGGTGCGGCGGCACCGCCGATCAGGGCACGGGGATCCCCTTCTCGACGGCGATCTCACGGAACACGTCGACCAGCGGCGCCAGGCCCGGGTCCGGGTCGGCGTGCGCCACGATCGGCGCCACCACCTCCGGCCGTACGGTCATCAGGTCGGCGAACAGCATCATCAACGCGTGCCGGACGGTCATGTCGGTGTGCGCGAGGACCCGCTCGGCCATCAGCCGGTACCGGTCGTCGGGTGCGGCCGGCATGTCGCGCAGCCGCCGGATCTCGTACGCCGCGGCGAGCCGGTGCAGGGCCCGCAGGGCGGTACGCGACTCGGCCGGTTCGGCCGCGGTCAGCTCCGCCAGCGTCGCGTCCTCGGTGACGACCGGCAGCACGGCACCGACCGCCTCGGCGGCCGGGTCGACGTCGGCGGCGGACGGTCCCGCCACGCAGACGAAGCGGGCACCGAGCCGGCCGCTCTCCAGCCACAGCACCGTGGCCGCGCCGACGGACCAGCCGACCTGCCGCAGGTAGCCGTACCCGCCGGGCAGGTCGGTGACGCGCGGCCAGTCCCGGCCGGCGGCGTACCGGTCGAGGTCGGCGAGCCGGGCGTCGTCGGCGAGTACCAGGGTGCGTTCGTGCGCCCACGCGTCATCGGTCACGACTCGTCCTCGTCCTCGTCGTCGTCCTCGTCGGAGTCGTCGCGCCACGCCTCGACGGGGTCACCGGACCCGTCGACGATGATCGGGTCGCCGGAGAAGTAGTCGTCGAACGCGTTGTACGTGTCCGCGCCCGGCGCCCCGCGCTCGATCAGGCTGAGCAGCTGCGCGCGCAGCTCGGGGTCGGTCTCGGCCGCCAGCGCCTCGTACACCATGAAGGTGTCGCCGTACCAGAGCGCCGTGTCGACGGCGGCCTCCCGTACGGCCGCCTCCGGGTGGCGCACGTAGTCGCGCAGCGCGAGGGTGGCGCCGAGATCGCCGTGCCGCAGCGCGTACAGCACGCGGACCATCGCGGCGACCTCTCCGACGGTCGCGTCCGGGCCGAGGTTGTGCGCGAGCGTCCGCTCGGTGTCCCACTCGAACCCGGTGAGCGCACCGATCACGTCCAGCGGCAGGTCCTCCGGGTACGCCGTCTCGAAGTCGGCGTTGACCCGCCGCACGGTCGCCTGGTGGCTGGCCGGCGTCGGCACGTACCGGACGGCGGCGCAGACGAGCTGGCGGGCGTGGATCTCGATGCTCAGGTACGCCTGGGACTGGAGCATGCGCCACGTCATCGACGGCACCCGGCCGAGCCGCTGTGCGAGCTTGCCCTTGGTCGCCGCCATCATCTCCAGCGGCTTGACCGCACCGATGTCGGTACGCAGCGGGTCGTCGGTGTGCACGCTGCCCCACGCGTTCTGCATCGGGTAGGCCATCATGCCGAAGTACCGGTCGAGGTCGTGCCCGTTGATCGGCACGAACTGGCCGTCGTACACGTTCGGCACGCCCACGCTGTTCGTGTAGCCGACGAAGCCGCGGGCCGCCGCGACCAGGTCGGGCCGCATCAGGTCCCGCCGTGGGAACGTGCTCGACAGCACCTCGCGCAGCCCGTCGGCGGTCGGGTCGACCGCCACCCACAGCCACGCCGGGTAGTACGGCGCGAGCGAGCACCAGAGCCCGCCGTCGCCGTCGGCGTACCAGTGGACCGGTTGGTCGATCCCGTACGCGCGCGTCGTCACGGCCGGGCCGGTGCCGACGAGCACGCGGCCGGCGCGCAGGTCGGCGTCGCGGTCGGTCCGCTCCGCCACGGTGATCGTGCGCGGGCTGTCCGCGTAGTCCGAGCCCAGGTCGTCGGCGGAACGCCAGGACCCGGGGTCGAGCCAGGTGATGCCCAGCTCGGCCCCGGGTGCCGCGAGCGTGTCCCACCAGGGCGGTGGGGTCGTCATGCCGCGCTCACTTCTCCTGGGCGATGCAGAGGATGAAGTCGTCCTTGACGCCGGTCCCGTCCTGGGTGAGCGTGTCGGTCGCGTCGGTGCTGTCGCAGGCGCTGTCCGCGGTCGTGTAGTTGACCCGCAGCAGCACCTTGTACGCGCCGGGGTCGCCGCACGTGGCCGGCGTGACCTCGTTGGTGCTGTCGTCGATCGTCATGCAGTCGCCGTTGTGGTACTGGTCGAGGTCGCCGTCGACCGACTCGCTGCCGGCGGAGGACGACGGGTCGGCGGAGTCCGACGAGTTGGAGCTGTCGGAGCCGGACGCCGAGTTGCTGGACGACTTGTCGTCGTTGCCGAAGTACGCGAACGCGGCGCCACCACCGCAGCACAGCACCAGGACACCGACGATGATCAGGATGATCATCGGTGCCTTGCTCTTCTTCGGTGGCGCGGGCGGCGGAGGCATGCCCGGCCCACCCATCCCGGGCGGCGGCGGCATACCGGGGCCGGGCATGCCCGGGTCCGGCGTACCGGGCTGCTGCGGGTATCCGCCGGGCTCCTGGCCGGACCAGTTGGGCGTGCCGTCGGGGGCGGGACCGCCGGGCGGTGGCATGGTCGACATGTCTCTCCTGTTCTGCGGCGCGCAGGGGCGCCGTGTGTGCGCGTGATGACGCCGCCTCGAAACGGAGCTGATGCCGGGTCGGCAGGGACGTCCGCGACGTGAGGGCCTCGGGACCACGGGGATCGGCCGGGCGGCGTGCAACAGAACGTAGCCAGCGGCACCGACGGTTGCAAAGCGACAAATCACCCCGAAAGCCACCCCGTATGGTGCCTGTATGGCGGATCCGTGGCGATTTCGGCGCCCTGTGACGGACCGGTAGCGGAGCGGGAGATGTGCGGCCGGTTGATCACGTCTTCTACCCTCCGTACACCCGGTGGCAGAGCCGGGCGCCGGCGACACGGGGACGGCGGAGCAAGAAGTGGAGCGGCGTGAGGTACCAGGTGCTCGGTCCCCTGACCGTGGCCGACGACGACGGGACGGCGGTGGGCGTCCCCGGCCGGCACACCCGTACCCTCCTCGCCGTCCTGCTGTTCCACGCCAACGAGGCGGTGGAGGTGGCGACCCTCACCGAGGCGCTGTGGCGGGGCGCGCCGCCCGCGTCGTACCAGGCGAACCTGCAGAGCTACGTGTCGCGGCTGCGGCGGGTGCTGCCGGCCGGCGCGGTCGTCCACCGCGACCACGCGTACACGCTCCGGGTCGGGCCGGGTGAGCTGGACCTGGCGGTGTTCTCCGACACCGCCCGCGACGCCCGGCGGTACGCGGAGCGCGGCGAGCACGCCGCCGCGGCCGACCGGTTCCGGGCCGCGCTGGCGATGTGGCGGGACGCGCCGCTCGCCGGGCTGGCCGTACCGGTGCTGGCGACCGAGATCACCGCGCTGCGGGCGGAGCGGCTGGTACTCGTGGAGGACCGGCTGGACGCGGAGCTCGCCGCCGGCGGCGGACCCGAGCTGCTCGGCGAGCTGCACGCGCTCGTCGCCGAGCATCCGTTGCGCGAACGGCTGCGCGGCGCGCTCATGCTGGCGCTGGCCCGTTCCGGCCAGGCCGCCGAGGCGCTCGACGCGTACGCCGCGGCACGCGACCTGCTCGTCGACACGCTCGGCGTGGAGCCGGGGCCGGCGCTGCAACGGATCCAGGTCGACATCCTGCGCGGCCAGACCGCACCGGCCGAGCCGGTACCCGGCGCGTTCCCGGTCTGCCAGCTGCCGCCCGACGTCGCCGACTTCACCGGCCGTACCGGCCAGGTCGAGCGCTGCGCCGCCGGGCTGACCGCGCCCGGGCCGGCCGTGCCGGTGCTGGTCGCCGCCGGTACGCCGGGCGTCGGCAAGACGGCGTTCGCGCTGCACGTGGCGCACCGGGTACGCGAGGACTTCCCGGACGGGCAGCTCTTCGTCCGGATGAGCGACGGTACGGGCGGGCCGCGTGATCCGGCCGACCTGCTCGGCGAGCTGCTACCGGCGCTCGGCGTACCGGCGAAGGCGGTGCCGGAGGGGCTCGCCGCGCGGACCGACGCGTACCGGGCGCGGCTGTCGGACCGACGCGTCCTGGTGCTGCTCGACGACGCGCAGGGCGCCGCGCAGATCCGGCCGCTGGTGCCGGGTACCGCCGGGTGCGCGGTGCTGGTGACGAGCCGGCTGCGGCTGTCCGGGCTGGAGTCGGCCCGGGCCGGCACGCTCGAACCGCTGGACGCGGCGGAGTCGGTGGCGATGCTCGGGACCGTCGCCGGGTCCGACCGGGTGGCGGCCGAGCCGGCTGCGGCGGGGCGGATCGCCCACGCCTGCGGCTATCTGCCGCTCGCGCTGCGCATCGCCGGGGCCCGGCTCGCCGGCCGCGCCGACTGGACGCTCGGCTACCTGGCGGACCGGCTGGAGCGGCACCGGCTGGACGAGCTGGCAGTCGCCGACCTGACCGTACGGGCCACGCTGGCGGACAGCTACGCGGGTCTCGGCGCGAGGGAGCGGCGCGCGCTGCGGCTGGTCGCCGAGTACGGGCCGACCGACTTCGCGGCGTGGAGCGTCGCCGCGCTGCTCGGCGACGACGACGCGGACGCCGTACTGGACCGGCTCGTCGACGCGCACCTGGTCGAGCCGGTCGGCGCGGACAGCGCGGGCCAGCCCCGCTACCGGATGCACGACCTGCTGCGCGACTTCGGCCGGGAACGCGCGGCGTCCGAGGCGGACCCGGCCGACGACGCGCTGCGCCGCCTCGCCGAGACCGCGGTACGGCTGGCCGACCTCGCCACCACGCACATCCCCGACTCGCCGTTCGACCCGCGGGACCCGACCCCGGAACCGCTGCCCGACCTGGCCGAGCACCTGGTACGCCCCGCGCGGCTCGGCATCGACTGGCTCGCCGCCGAGCACCACTACCTGACGTCGCTGGTGTTCAAGGCGGCGGACGGTGAGCTGGACCTCGCCTGCCGGCTCGCCACGCGGATCACCGTCCGGATGTGGCGGGAGGGCCGGGCGAACGAGGCGTGGGCGATGCAGGAACGGCTCTGGCGCGCCACCTCGGCGGCCGGCGCCACGATCGCCGCGCTGTACTGCCGGTTCACCATGGCGCAGGCGGACACGTTGCGCGGGCGGCTGTCCCGGGCGCTCGGCGAGTTCGCCGAGTGCGCGGTCGAGGCCGAGCGGCACGGCGCGCGGACGCTGCTCGGCTGCTGCCTGAGCGCACAGGCCGCGTACCTGCCGACGGTGTGCGGCGCGCACGCCGAGGCGGAGGGCCTGGCGCGGCAGGCCGTGGCGATCTTCACCGAGCACGGCGACCGCCGCCGTACCGCCGTCGCGCTGCGCGCACTGGGCCTCACGCTCAACGAGTCCGGCCGTACCGACGAGGCCGCCGAGGCGATCGAGCGGGCGTACCAGGTCTGCACGGAGCTGGACATCGACGGGCTGATCGACCCGATGCTGATGCAGCACGTGCTCAACGCGTACGTGCCGATCCAGCTCGCGTTGCGGCGGCCGGACCGGGCGCGCGAGGCCGCCGAACGCGGGGTGAGCCTGGCCCGCCGGGTCGGCGACTTCGAGGGGGTCGCCGCGATGCGCGCGCAGCTTGCGCTGGTGGTGACCGCGCTCGGCGAACGCGCCACGGCGGTGCGGCTGTTCACCGAGGTACGCGACGCGACGCGGGCGGTGGGCAACGAGATGGTCGTGGCGATGATGACGCGGAACCTGGCCGCCGCGGCGATCGGCGAGGGCCGGTACCGCGAGGCGGCGGACGCGCTGCGCGGCTGCCTCGCCGAGTTCCGCCGGCTGGGCAGCGGCCGGCCGCTCAACGAGACGCGGTACCTGTTGGCCGAGGCGCTGCGCCGGGCGGGCGACGACGCGGCGGCGGGCGCGGTGCTCGCCGAGGCCGACACACCCGTCGGGTACGGCGCGGAGCGGATCCGGATCCTGCTCGGCCTCACCCAACCGTTTGCCGAACCGAACGCCGCGCCCACGCCCGCGACCGCGGACACCGCCGGATAGCCCGTCGTACTCCCGGATTGACCGGCAGGTGTGCCGGGTTCTAGCCTGGCGCCGTTCGGTGAAGAGAACGGGAGGGGCGATGGAGACGTTCGCCACCGGCAGCCACGACTGGCCGCCGACCGATGCGTTGGACGCGTTCATGGCCGGCGGCTGGGCGGACACCGAGCGGCGCGACCTGGCGCCGCTGCCGGTGGCCGGCTGGGCCGCGAAGCGGCGCGAGCTGCTGCGCGCGGCGTTCCCCGGCGAGCGGATCGTGGTGCCGTCCGGCGTGCCGGCCCGGCGGTCGAACGACCAGGACCACCGGTTCCGCCCGCACTCCGACTACGTGTGGCTGACCGGTGACCAGCATCCCGGCCGCGTCCTCGTCGTCGACCCGGACGGCGCCACGCTGTACGCGCAGCCCCGCTCGCGACGCGACAACGGCGAGTTCTACCGCAGCCGCGCCGGTGAGTTGTGGGTCGGCCGCCGGCCGTCGCTGGCCGAGTCGTCGGTCGAGCTGGACCTGCCCTGCCGCGACATCGCCGAGCTGGAAGCGTTGCTGGGCAACGACATCCGCACCCGGCTACGCCGCGGCACCGACCCCGGGATCGACGCGCTGCGCCCCGCCGAGGAGTACGCCGAGGCGGAGCTGGCGGCCGTGCTGTCCGAGCTGCGCCTCGTCAAGGACGAGTACGAGATCGAGCAGGTGCGGCTCGCCTGCCGGAGCACCGCGCGCGGGTTCGCCGACGTGGTGCGGGCCCTGCCGCGCGCCCGCGAGACGTCGGAACGGTACCTGGAGGGCGTGTTCTTCTTGCGCGCCCGTACCGAGGGCAACGACGTCGGCTACCACTCGATCGTCGCCGCCGGCCCGCATGCCACGACCCTGCACTGGACCGACAACGACGGCCCGGTACGCGACGGCGACCTGCTGCTGCTCGACGCCGGCGTCGAGACCCGCGATCTGTACACCGCGGACGTGACCCGGGTGCTGCCGGTCTCCGGCCACTTCACCCCGCTGCAACGCGAGCTGTACGAGCTGAACCGCGCCGCGAACGACGCCGCGCTGGCCGAGCTGGCGCCCGGCCGGCCGTACCGGGCCTTCCACCGGGCGGCGATGCGGGTGCTGGCGTACGGGCTGGCGGACCTGGGGTTGCTGCCGTGCCCGGCGGACCAGGCGCTCGACCCGGCGTCGACCGTGTACCGGCGCTGGACGCTCTGCGGCTCCGGGCACATGCTCGGCCTCGACGTGCACGACTGCGCCGCGGCCCGGGCCGCCGAGTACCTGGACGGCACGCTCGCGCCCGGCCACGTCCTCACCGTCGAGCCGGGCCTGTACTTCCAGCCCGACGACCTGCTGGTGCCGGCCGAGTTCCGCGGCCTCGGATACCGGATCGAGGAGAACGTGCTGATCACCGCCGACGGGTACGAGATGCTGTCCGACGACCTGCCCAGGGCCGCCGCCGACGTCGAGTCCTGGATGTCCACGGTGGACGGCGAACGCTGACCGTCCACGGTGGACCTCCGCGCCGGATCGCCGGGGCGGTCAGGTCTCACCGCCGAGGTCGATCACGTACGCCTCGTACAGCAGGTCGGCGCCGCGCTCCTGGTGGCGTACCAGCCGGCGCAGCACGACCGCGGCGCCGACGGGCGGCCGGGCGGTCGCCGGGTCGGTCAGCACGCGGGCCAGGTCGGACAGTTCGCCGCCGATCCGCGGATGCTCGCGTACCAGCCGGCCGACCGCGCCGGCCAGCCGGGGCGCCGCCGTGACGAGGTCGGCGTACCGGCCGTCGGGTCCCTCGGTGTCGTCGACGTGGACGAGGAAGGCCGACCGCAGGGCGGCCACCGCCGCCGCGGCGCGGCCCCGCCAGTCCGCCCCGACCGGCGCGCCGATCGCCGCCTCGACGTCACGGATCCGGCCGTTGAGATCGATCCCGGCCGTCGCCACCGGACGTGGTGCCGTCGTCGACATGACGCACCTCCCATCCGCCGCTGGGAGTGTTTACTCATCGTGACCGCGTGACCGACCGGCTGTCGAGCCCCCGAACGGATGGCACCCACGGGGCCGCACGGCTGTGGTACGACAACCGGACTCGGCGGCGAGGAGGGGCGATGTCGGACGGATACCACGGTGTGTGCGCGCCGGACGTACCGGAGGCGGTCCGGCGCGGGCTCGACGGCGCCGGGCCGGAGCCGGCGAGCGTCCTGCTCGCGGCGATCGTCGCGGTACTCGCGGGCGTGGCCGGCGTCGCCGTGCTGGCCTCGGGCGCCCGGCCCGTCGGGGCGTCGGCGGCCGTGTTCGGCGCGGCGGCGGGCGGTGGCGGACTGCTCGTCGCGCTCGTCGCCGCCGTCCTCGCCGTCCGCGGGGCGGTACGCCTGCGTCGCGCCCGCGCCGCCGAACGCACCGGCCGGTACGTCAGCGCCCGCGCGCTCGCCGACCTGGCCGAGCGGGATCCGGCCGCCGCCGCGCTCGTCGCCCGTACCCAGGAGACCGTGCGGCGGATCCGGGCCAGTCCGGGTGCGCTCGCCGCGGCGCTGGACGAGGCGGCGCTGCGCCGGATCGAGTGGTCGGTGGCGGAGGCGGCGCTGCGGCTGGCCGACGACGCCGAGCGGGAACGGCTGGCCGCGGAGGTGGCGCGCCTCGACGAGCTGGTCCGTACGGCGGCGGAGCTCGACGTGCCGCGCCCGTCCGGCGCCGAGCCGTCGGTGGCCAGGCTGACCGACGACCTGGACCGGGCGAGCCTGATCGCCACCGAGATCCGCCGGTTCGCCGGCAGTGACCGGAAATCCACCGACTGAGGTCGTTGCCGTACGAGCGCGACGGATCCGCGGTGTCCGTGGCAGGATCGCACCCTCTGACGCACGAACCGGCCGGCGGTCCGTTCGCGGACCGCTCCACAGTCACCCCCGGAGGAACACATGGCATCGGCACAGGGCCTCCTGGTCATCGAACGGATCCTGCGCGACCGCGCGGGCATCTGGCGGCAGATCACCGAAGAACGCGACCTGAGACGCCTGTCCGGGCAGATGCTCGCCTCGTCGGCGATCGCGCTGGCCCTGTACGGCGCGGTCCTCGGCGCATCGAACGGCTGGCAGCAGGCCGCCGCCTCGGCCGTCAAGCTGCCGCTGCTGTTCCTCGTCACGCTGGTGATCTGCCTGCCGACGCTGTACCTGTTCAACCTCGTGTTCGGGTCGCGGCTGTCGATCCGGCAGGCCGTCGCGCTGGTGTCGACGGCGGTCACGGTGCTGTCCATGCTGGCCGTGGCGTTCGCGCCGATCAGCCTGTTCTTCCTGGTCACCGCGCCGAACTACGCGTTCTACAAGCTGCTCAACGTGGCGATCCTGATGCTCACCGCGTTCGTCGGACTGCGGTTCCTGATCGCCGGCATGCGCGCGATGAACATCGCGGCCAACCCCGTGCCCGCCCCGGTTCCGATGCCGATCCCCGCGGCCGAGCGGGTACCCGTGCCGGTCGGGGCCCCAGGCGCTATCGAGACGGTCGCGGCGGCCCCGCACCCGAACGGCGCCGCCCCGACGCATCCGGCGCCGCCCGTACCGCAGCAGAAGTCGGCGAGCATGGGACTGCTCTACATCTGGATCGTGGTGTTCGGCTTCGTCGGTACGCAGCTCGCGTGGACGCTGCGGCCGTTCGTCGGCAGCCCGGACGAACCGTTCGCGATCTTCCGGCACATCGAGGGCAACTTCTACGTCGACATCCTGCGTACCCTCACCCACCTCTAGAACCACTGGTACGCAAGCGAAGCCGGCGCCCGGAAGGAACCGGGCGCCGGCTTCGTCCACAGTGGACGCGGTGGCCCAAGCGGTTCAGCGATTCGGTAGCTCAGTGGCCGGGTGGCGGCGTCGCGGTGGCCGAGGCGAGCCCGGCCGGGGCGGCGTCGAGGGCGGCGAGCAGGGCGTCGGCCAGGGCGCGCGCCGACTCCTCCGTCAGCTCGACGGCCACCCGCGCCGACGCGCCCAGCTCCGGGTTGAGGAAGTCCACGTTCACCGTGTGGCCGAACGGCGCGTGCACCGGATGGTCCACGTACACGCTGGCGTCGGTGACCGGGAACCAGCCCTGCGCGCCCTTGCCGCTGCCCTGCATGCCGGCCTTGACCGTCAGGTACGTGCACATGGCTACAGGGTCCTTCCGAAGAAGTCGAAGATCTTCGCCCAGCCGTCGACGGCCGCCTCCGGCCGGTAACCCGGCCGGTCCGGGCCGAAGAACGCGTGCCCCGCCCCGTCGTACGAGTGGAACTCGTGCTCCTTGCCCAGCCGGGTCAGCTCCGCGTCGAGCTCGGCGACCTCGTCCGGCGACGGGTACCTGTCGTCGTTGCCGAACAGGCCGAGCACCGGGCAGGACAGGTTCGGCGCCTGGTCGACGATCGGCGTGACGGCGAGCGGGAAGTCCTCCGGCACGGTGCCGGTGACGAACGCGCCGTAGCAGTCGACCGCCGCGTCGAGCGGCAGGTTGCACGCGGCGAGGAACGCGTGCCGGCCGCCCGAGCAGTGCCCGATGACGCCGACCCTCCCGTTGCTCGACGTCAGCTCCCGCAGGTACGCGGCGGCGCCGGCGACGTCGCCGACGAGCCGCTCGTCCGGGATGCCGCCGGCGGCACGCACCTGGGCGGCGGCGTCGTCCGGGTCGGCGCCGGGCGCCTCCCGCGAGTACAGGTTCGGGCACAACGCGAGGTAGCCCGCCGCCGCGAACCGGCGCACGAACTCCTTCGACTCCCGGTCGTACCCGGGCAGGTGGTGGATCACGACCACCGCGCCGTACGGGCCGGGGCCGAGCGGTCGCGCCAGGTACGCCTCGATCCGGTCGCCGCCGTGCCCGCCGATGGTGACGGTCTCGGCCTGCATCGCGTCGTACATGTGTTGCTACACCTCGGTTTCCGCCTGGTCGCGGGTGGCCCACTCGGTGTGGAAGGTGCCGGGCCGGTCGACCCGCTGGTACGTGTGCGCCCCAAAGTAGTCCCGCTGTCCCTGGACCAGTGCGGCGGGCAGCCGCTCGGCGCGCAGCGCGTCGTAGTAGGCGAGCGCGGAGGAGAAGCCGGGCACCGGGATGCCGAGCCGTACCGCGGTGGCCACCACGCGCCGCCACGCGTCCTGCGCGTCGCGTACCGCTGCGGCGAAGCCGGCGTCGGTGAGCAGGGTCGGCAGCGCCGGATCCGCCTCGTACGCGGTGCGGATGTCGTCGAGGAAGGCCGCCCGGATGATGCAGCCGCCGCGCCAGATCGTCGCGACCGCGCCGAGGTCGATCGGCCAGTCGTACTCGGCGGCGCCGGCCTGGATCTGGTTGAAGCCCTGCGCGTACGCGACGACCTTCGACGCGTACAGCGCCTGCTCGATGTCGGCGGCGAAGCCCGCGGCGTCCGCGGCGGGCAGCGGCTCCCGCGCCGGGCCGGGCAGCCCGCGCGCCGCCTCGCGCAGCGCCGCGTCACCCGACAGCGACCGCGCGAACGTCGCCTCGGCGATCCCCGTCACCGGGATCCCCAGGTCCAGCGCGGTCTGCACGGTCCACCGGCCGGTGCCCTTCTGCTCCGCCCGATCGGCGACGACGTCCACGAACGGCGTGCCGGTCGCCGCGTCGTCGTGCGCCAGCACCTGCGCCGTGATCTCGATCAGGTACGAGTTGAGCCGGCCGGCGTTCCAGTCCGAGAACACGTCCGCGATCTGCTTCGGCGACAGCCCCAGCGCGGAGCGCAGCAGGTCGTACGCCTCGGCGATGAGCTGCATGTCGGCGTACTCGATGCCGTTGTGGACCATCTTCACGAAGTGGCCGGCGCCGTCCGGGCCGATGTGCGTGCAGCACGGCGTGCCGTCCACGTCCGCGGCGATGTCGGTCAGGATCGGCCCCAGCGACTCGTACGCCTCGGCGGAGCCGCCCGGCATGATGCTCGGCCCGTGCAGCGCGCCTTCCTCGCCGCCGGACACGCCGGTACCGACGAAGTGCAGGCCGCGTTCCCGTAGCGCCCGCTCCCGGCGTCGGGTGTCGGCGAAGTGCGCGTTGCCCGCGTCGATGATCATGTCGCCGGGCTCCAGCAGCGGCGCGAACTCCTCGATCACCGCGTCCGTCGGCTCGCCGGCCTTGACCATCACGACCACCTTGCGGGGCCGGGCCAGCGCCGCGACGAAGTCCTTCGCCGAGTAGCAGGGCACGAACGTGCCCTCGTCGCCGAACCGCTCCGCCAGGTCACGCGTGCGCTGCTCGGTCCGGTTGTGCAGCGCCACGGTGTGCCCGTGCCGGGCCAGGTTGCGCGCCAGGTTGCGGCCCATCACCGCAAGCCCGGTCACACCGATGTTCGCCTCTGCGCTCATGTCGTCGTGCCTCTCGAATCCGGAATGCTGCGGTCACCACCGCGGTACGCGGCCGCTCGCCGTTCGAATGCGGGGCCGCCGACGGGCCTCGTGGACGGCGCCGTCCGGACGACGGCACGCCGGACCCCGGCCCCTGACGTCGATGTCTGCGGCGACCCTACCCAGGGCGGCCGGCCCGGCGAAGGATCTTCCCATGATCCGGTTCCGGATGGTCGGAAACGACGTCTCAGTCCAGGTGGAAGATCTCGCCGAGCGGCGCCATCTGCTCGTCCGGTCGGTCGCCGGTCGTGAAGAAGCCGGCCATCTCGCGCTGCCAGCGCGCGTTGACCCCGGTGCGTTCCATCGCCGCCTGCGCCGCGGCGAAGTCCTCGGTCTCCAGGTAGCCCACCAGCAGCCCGTCCGGCCGCAGGAAGATCGAGTAGTTGCGCCAGCCGGCCGCGCGCAGCGCGGCCAGCATCTCCGGCCACACCGCCCGGTGCCGCTCGACGTACGAGTCGAGCCGGTCCGGGCGGACGGTCAGCACGAAACACACCCGCTGCACGGCGGCCTCCTCGAAGCGCCGGGGCTCAGACCTCGATGGAGGCAAGGTACGCGTCGGCCGCCTCCGGTGTGAAGAACCAGTGCCGGAAGTCGGACGGGTCGCTGAACCCGTTGACGAAGCGGTCCGCGGTCGGCTGGTGCGTGGTGGCCGTGGCGAGGATCCGCTGGGCGTGCTCGGGCATCTCGCCGAGCATCCCGTTGGTCCACATCGTCGCCCACTGGCCCGACGACTCCCAGAACTCCTCGAACGTGTGCTCCATCCACTCCCGGTCGAACGGCCGGTCGCCGCGCGCCACGATCGCCGCCAGGTAGGCCGCGGCCATCTTCGCCGCGCCGTTCGCACCCTGGCCGGTGACCGGGTCGTTCGACACGACCACGTCACCGGCGCCCAGCACCAGCCCGCCGGACGGCAGCTGCGCCACCGGCCGCCGTACCACCGGCGTGTACCGGCCGGACAGCGTGGCGCGCGCGTCGGTCAGCTCCACGTCGCCGCACCGCTCCGCCAGCCACGGCGCGTACTCCCGGGCCTGCTTGAGCATCAGCGACAGGTGCTCGGCCGGCGGCAGCCGCTTCTGCCAGATGTCGGCCGGGCTACCCGGCACCGCCTCGAAGAACAGGATGTCGCACTCCCCCGACAGCGTGTACCCGGGGATCGCGAACATCTCCCCCAGCCCCGGGATGCCGTTGAAGGCACCGCTGCGCTCCGGGTACGCCGGGTTCGGCGCGAGCCCGTGCACGTACGCCACGGACAGCGAACGCTGCGGCACGGTGAACGGCGACCGGTCCACGTCCCGGTCGAACAGCGCGGTCAGCTCGCCCTTGCCCGCCGCCACGATCGTCAGGTCGTACCGGCCGAGGGCGGTGAGGCCGTCCAGGTCGCCGGTCGTCACGCCCTGGTAGATGACCGTGCCGCCGCGCTCCTCGAACAGCTCCAGCCAGACCGGGAACTTCACCCGCTGGTCGGTCGACTGACCGGGCGAGTCGAGGTGCGCGATGATGCTCATCGCCTGCGTACCGGGTGGCGCGGCGACGGCGATCTGCATGCCGTTGATCTTCGGCGCCACGTCGTCCCACAGGGCCAGGCCCTGCGCCCGTTCGGTCTCCAGGGCCTGTTCGAACATCGCCTGCGTCGACGTGGGCCAGCCGCCGCGGATCTCCTCCGGCGTCCGGGCGGACATGATCGTCACCTCGTACCCGGCGGCGAGCAGCCCCAGCCCGAGCTGCAGCCCGCACTGGCCGGCACCGACGATCAGGATCCTGCGCATTCGGCTCGCAACCTTCCCCTTGTGCGGCGTCAGTGCCGCGCGGTCGACGACATGGTGTGCTCGACGACGCTCACCAGGACCCGCGCCACCGCGGCCTGGTCCCGTACGTCCGCGGCCAGCAGCGGCACGCCCGGCGACAGCGACAACGCGTCGCGTACGTCGTCGAGGTGGTGGGTCTGCTTGCCGTGGAAGAGGTTCACGCACACCGCGAACGGCACGTCCGAGTCCTGCTCGAAGTAGTTGACCGCGGCGAACGACGCGTCCAGCCGGTTCGTGTCGACGAGCACCACCGCACCCATCGCGCCCCGGCACAGGTCGTCCCACATCGGCCAGAACCGCGCCTGCCCCGGCGTACCGAACAGGTACAGCACCAGGTCGTCGGCGATCGCCCGGCGGCCGAAGTCCATCGCGACCGTCGTCGTCTTCTTGTCGATGCCCGGGTCGAGGTGGTCCACCGCCTCCGACGCGGCGGTCATCCAGGCCTCGGTGTTGATCGGCGGGATCTCCGAGATGGCGGAGACCAGCGTTGTCTTGCCGACCCCGAACCCGCCGGCCACCACGAGCTTGGCCGAGGTCGGGACCGTACCGTCAGTAGGTGCGGGCACCGTTTCCCCTTCAGGCGAGCCGGAGCAGGCCGGCACGGACCCGCTCCAGCAGGTTGAGGTCGTACGGCGAGTCGTACGTCTCGGGGTGGATGCGGACCCGGTCACTCGCCGCCAGGTCGCCGAGGATCACCCGCGTCACGCCGAGCGACACCCCGCACGTCGCGGACAGCTCGGCCACCGACCGCGGCACCCGGGCCTGCTCGTACAGGCTGCGGGCCTCGGGCAGCAGACCACCGGCGAACGCCGGGTCGTAGTACGGCACCGAGACCAGCGTGTGCACGAGCAGCCGGTGCCTCACGTGCGTCCGCCCGCCGGTCAACAGGTACGGCCGGACCTTCCAGTGCGTGGCCAAGACTCCCTCGATCCCCTACCGGTCAGGACGGTGACTGCGCGCCGGTCGCGGCGGCGACCGCGGCCCGGACGTCCGGCGTCAGCACGTGCCCGACACTGCCCACGAACTGTGTCATCTGGTACGCCACCACCCGCAGGTCGCAGCTCGCGTCGGCCACGACGGCCAACCCCGCCGACTCGCCCACCCGCATGAACAGCAGGTGCCCGAGCGGCAGCCGCACGGTCAGGTACTCCGACTCGCCGAGGGACAGCAGCGCCGCGGCGCGGTCCGACATCGACAGCAGCCCGGCGGTCAGCGCCGCCATCTGGTCGCCGAGGTCGCGTGACAGCGACGCGGACGAGACGAGCCGCAACCCGTCCAGCGACACGATCAGGGCGTGCAGGACGCCCGGTACCTCCTCGGTGAACTGGTTGACCAGCCACTCGAAGTCGGCGGGAGTACGCGCCGTCGCGGCTCCCCCGTCGGATGTGCTCATTCCCGCCCCCCATCGTGGCGCCGATGGTCCTCGGCGCCGGCGGCGAACGCCGCCACGTCCTCGTGCCACGGCCGCCGCTCGGCGGCCGGTTCCGGCGCGGGTGCCGGCTCGGCCGGTGCGCCCCCACGCAGGCTCGCCTTGACCCGCTTGGGCAGGTCCGGCGCCGACCGGCGCGGCTCCGCCGTCGCCCGCCGCTCGTGCGGCCACACGTCGTCCTGCGCCGGTCGGTCCGCGACCCGCACCAGGTGCGGCCGGTCCGCGGACGGCGCGGTCCGCAGCGCCCCGCCGGCCGGGACCTCGCACAGCAGCGCCGCCGGCAGCAGCACCGCGGCCGTGGTACCGCCGGACTGCCGGGCGGTGAGCGTGACCCGCAGGTGGAGCGCGGCGGAGAGGCGGGCGACGACCGCGAGGCCGAGGTGCCCGGCGCCCGGCCGCGCCGGTACGTCACCGGCGAGCAGCCCGTTCAGCATGGACAGGTCCGCCGGCCGTACGCCGAGGCCGCCGTCCTCGATCCGGACCAGCACGCTGCCCTGCTCGGTGAGGTGTGCGGACACGGTGACCGGGGCGTTCGGCGGCGAGAACCGGGTGGCGTTGTCCAGCAGCTCGGTGAGTACCCGCATCGCGTCGTCGGCGGCGAACTCGACCACCGCCAGGTCGGCGATCGGGCCCAGCCGTACCCGGTCGTAGTGGTCGATCGCCGACGCGGCCGCGCGTACGACGTCGAGCAGGCCGGTGACCTGACGGTCCGCGTCCTCGACCGGGCGGCCGGCGAGGACCTGCATGTTCTCGGCGTGCCGGCGGATACGGGTGATCGCGTGGTCCACCCGGTAGAGCTGGTCGAGCCGGGCCGGGTCCTGCTCGTCGTGCTCCATGGACTCGAGCTGACCGGCGGTCTGGTAGACGGCGGACAGGATCCGCAGCGAGAGCTGTTCGAGCACGCCGGGCCACTCGCCGTCGGGTGTGGCGGGAGCCGGTACCGGCGCGGCCGGGTCCGCGACCTGGTCGGCCGCCGCGGGGTGGGTCGCCACCTGGTCGGCCGTCGCGCCCGCCGGGTCCAGCCACCGGGCCAGCCGCCGGCGCGTGGCGCCGAGCACCGTGCGCAGTTCGCGCGCCATGGATCTCCTCATTCGACGGCAAATCCGCTTCCGTCCCCGGATAGCCGACGAGACGGACACGGGGCGTTAGTTAATCACTGCGTGGGTTAAACCTCAACGAGTGGGCTGGGCGCGTCGCCCGGTGCCTGCGGAACGACACGGGTCAGGCATGGTCGCGCCGCGAAGGGTTACCGGGCCGTCGCGTGGATACCCGGAACGGGTGGGACGACTCGCGAAGGAGGAGACGATGACCGGCACGTTGACCGACCACCGCGTCGCCTTCCTGGTCGCGCCGGAGGGCGCCGAGCAGGTCGAGCTGACCGAGCCGTGGGACGCCGTCCGGGCGGCCGGCGGTACGCCCCGCCTGGTCTCGCTACGCCCCGGTACCGTGCGCCTGTTCCGGCACCTGGACCGCGGTGACACCTGGCCGGTGGACGAGACGATCGGCGACGCCGACCCCGCCGGGTACGACGCGCTGGTGCTGCCCGGTGGTGTCGCCAACCCGGACGTGCTGCGTACCGATCCGGGGGCGGTGGCGTTCGCACGGGGGTTCTTCGACGCCGGAAAGCCGGTCGCGGTGATCTGCCACGGGCCGTGGACGCTCGTCGAGGCGGACGTGCTGGCCGGCCGTACCGTGACGTCCTGGCCGAGCCTCCGTACGGATGTGCGCAACGCGGGTGGCAGCTGGGTGGACGAGGAAGTCGTCGTCTGCACCGACGGCCCTAACACGCTGGTGTCCAGCCGCAAACCGGACGACCTGCCCGCGTTCTGCCGGACGCTGGTGGACCGCTTCGCGATGGCGGCGGCCGGCGCCTGACCGGGGACCCGACCGGGCGGGGACCGATCAGCCCGCCACCCCGCCCGCTCGGCGGGTGTACGCGACCCGCCCCGCGGCGGGACGATGATCGCCAACGGGTAAGGCGGTGGTAGCGATGCGTACGCTCATGCGGTTCGAGATCGACACCGAGGCGGGCAACGAGCTGATCAAGTCCGGCGACCTCCAGAAGGGCGTCGAGCAGATGTTGGAGATGCTGAAGCCGGAGGCGGCGTACTTCTTCCCGACCAACGGCTGTCGCGGCGGGATCCTGGTCTTCGACCTGGCCGACCCGTCGCAGCTGGTGTCGCTGAACGAGCCGATGTGGACGATGCTCAAGGCCCGCATCGAGCTGACCCCGGCAATGAGCCTCGACGACCTGCGGTCCGGCCTGAGCTCGATGGCCGCGCGGTAGCTCCGCGGCGCCCCGCCGGCGTTACGATCCGAGGTGACGGATCACGCGCGGGGGGCGCGACATGATTGTCGTCGACATCGTGATCGGTGCGCTGGGTCTCGGCGCGCTGTGGCTGGCCACGGGCGCACGGATCATCAAACAGTACGAGCGGGGCCTGGTCTTCCGCTTCGGGCGGCTCCGGCCGGGCGTTCGCGCGCCGGGGATGGCGCTGATCACGCCGGTCGTCGACCGGCTCCGCAAGGTCAACATGCAGATCGTCACGATGCCCGTACCGGCGCAGGAGGGCATCACGCGCGACAACGTGACGGTACGCGTGGACGCGGTGGTGTACTTCAACGTCCTCGACCCGGCGCGGGCGCTGGTCAACGTGCAGGACTACGTGTTCGCCGTCGGCCAGGTGGCGCAGACGTCGCTGCGGTCGATCATCGGCAAGAGCGAGCTGGACGACCTGCTCTCCAACCGGGAGAAGCTGAACCAGGGCCTGGAAGTCATGATCGACAACCCGGCGCTGGCCTGGGGCATCCACATCGACCGGGTCGAGATCAAGGACGTGGCGCTGCCGGAGGCGATGAAGCGGTCGATGTCCCGCCAGGCCGAGGCCGAACGCGAACGCCGCGCCCGGGTTATCTCCGCCGACGGCGAGCTGCAGGCGTCGGAGAAGCTGGCGCAGGCCGCCGCCCGGATGGCCGACACGCCGGGCGCGCTCCAGCTGCGGCTGCTGGAGACCGTCGTCGAGGTCGCCGCCGAGAAGAACTCGACGCTCGTCCTGCCGTTCCCGGTGGAGTTGCTGCGGTTCGTGGAGAAGCTGCCGGCCGGCGAGATCGGCGCGCTGCCCGCGCCGCTGCGCGACGCGCTGGTCCGAAAGACCGGTACCTGACGGCCACGCCCGCTACGTTGCGGTGGTGCAGTTTCCCGCCAAGGCGTGCGCCGCGCTCGCGGCCGTTTTCGCCCTCGCCGCCTGCTCCGCGTCCTCGGCGACCCCCACACCCCGGCGTACGTCGGCGTCGCCGTCACCGAGCGGCCCGCGCACGCTGACGGTGCTCGGCGCCGGCGACGTACTGGTGCATCCGCCGGTGTGGCAGCAGGCGCAGGCCGACGCGCGGGCGGCGGGCCGGACCGGGATGGACTTCGGCCCGGTCTTCGCCGGGGTACGCCCGGTCGTGTCCGGCGCGGACCTCGCGATCTGTCACCTGGAGACGCCGCTGGCGGCGCCGGGCGCGCAGCCGGTCGGCTGGCCACGGTTCGCCGCGCCGCCGCAGGTCGCCACCGCGGTCCGGGACACCGGTTTCGACGACTGCTCCACCGCCTCGAACCACTCGTACGACCAGGGTTCGGCCGGCGTGCGCGGCACACTGTCCACCTTGGACAAGGTGGGTCTCACGCACAGCGGCACGGCCCGGTCGGCGGCGGAGGCGGCGCGGCCCGACCTGATCGACGTGCACGGGGCACGCGTCGCGGACATCGCGTACACGTTCGGGCTGAACTCGGGGCTGTCGCTGCCGGCGGGCCAGCCGTGGCTCGTGAACATCACCGACACGCACCGGATCCTCGCCGCCGCGCACGCCGCGCGGCGGGCCGGCGCGCAGATCGTGGTGCTGTCCCTGCACTGGGGCACGGAGTACCGGCAGGCGCCGACGGATCTCCAGGTCGCGCAGGCAAAGACGCTGCTCGCCTCGCCCGACGTGGACCTGATCCTCGGCTGCCACGCGCACGTGGTGCAGCCGTTCGAGAAGATCGGCGGCAAGTGGGTCGTGTACGGCATGGGCAACGAGATCGCCCGCCACGAGGACCCCGTCGCGGCGAGCCGGGAAGGCGTCATGCCGCGGGTCACGTTCACCGAGACGGCGCCGGGACGGTGGCGCGCCACGCACGTCGACGCGGTGCCCACCTGGGTGGACATCGCGCCGAAGATCCGGCTCGTCGACCTGCCGGCCGCGCTCGCCCGCCACGACGACCGCACGTACCGGCGGGAGTACGACCGGATCATGGCCGCGGTGCGTTCCCGCGGCGCCGCGGTACCGGTCGGTTCCTAGGCCGTGTGGTAGCGGTCGGGCTCGACGACGACGTCGGTGTTGACGTACTTCGGCTCGCCGTCGACCAGCTTGCGGAACCCCGCGGCGAACTCCTGCGTCGCGGGCAGGTCGTTGTTGGCCATCGCCTCCTCGTACGACGGGAACTCGATGATCACGTAGTAGTGGTTCTCCCGGTCGCGGTCCTTCACGACCATCGCGCGGCTGGCGCGGGCCGAGTCGCCCGCGCGCTCCGCCCACTTCTTGTCCAGCTCGGCCATCTCGTCGGCCCGGCTGCTCTCGAACTCGATCAACTGCACGAACGTCATGCCGCCGCCCCCCTCGTCGCGCACGGTCGCCTCCCCGCGACCGTCGGTCCGCCGCCCCGCGGTGTCAACCGGTTCCGCGGCAAGCCTGACCGAACGGCCGATGATCAGGGCTCGTCGTCGGCGGCGCGCAGTTCGAGCGCGAGATGCAGGTCCAGCCGGTCGCGCTCGGTGGCCAGCGACCGGCCGATCAGGCGCTCGGCCTGCCGCAGCCGGTACCGGACCGTGTTGACGTGCACGTGCAGCGCCGCCGCCGTCCGCTTCCACGAACCCGACGAGGCCAGGAACTCCTCCACCGTGGCGAGCAGCTGGCTGCCGTGCCGCTCGTCGTGGCGTACCAGCGGGTCGACCAGGCGGGCCCGGTGCGCGGCACGGGCCCGCGCCGGTACCAGGGACAGCAGGAACTCGCGGGTGCCCACCGCCGACTCGGCGACCACGCTCAGCGGCCCCGGTCCCCGGGCGGCCCAGTCGTACGCGGCGGTCGCGGCGGCGAGCGCGTCGACCAGCGCCGGCCCCACCGGCACCGGCTCGCTCAGCCCCACCCGCAGCCGGTCGCCCGCCGCGAGGGCCGCCCGGTACCCGTCCAGGTACGCCCGGATGCCGTCGGCGCGGCCGGGCAGGTACCCGACGATCGTGTTGTCGGCGCCGTCGACCAGCCCGGCGCCGCCGGGTACCTCGGCGAGGACCTGCCGCAGCACCCCGGCCGGCGGCCCGGTCAGCCCCGCCCGCAGCACGACGACCGACGCCGGTCCCGGGTCGCCGGCAGCGGCGGTGGCGGGGCCGGTATCCGGCGCGCCGCCGGCGGCGAGGGCGTGCAGGTGGTCGGTCCAGCGCGGCGGTACCGGCGGATGGTCGGCGGCGGCGCCCAGGTGCTCGACCGCGGCGTCCACCCGCATCGCCAGCTCGTCGGTCCAGTCCCGCCCCTCCCCCGGTACGGCCAGGTAGCCGGCCAGCCGACCGACGTCGTGCGCCAGCACCGGCAGCACCGTGTACCCGTCGGCGACGACCGGCTGGCCCGGCGAGCCGGCACCCGCGCGCCAGACGCGGGCGCGCAGCGGCTCGGGGAGCGGGTGCGGCCAGCAGCCGCGTACCGCGCCGGCGGGCGACAGGTGCGCGCACGGGCCGCCGCCGGCCTCGGCGACCGCACGCAGCGCGCCCGTACCGCCGGGTTCGACGGACGCGGCGAAGCGCGCCTGCCGGGACCGTTCGTCGAGCAGCAGCCGGACGATCGTCTCGGACAGGAAGTTGAACGACATCTCGACCGGCACGGTCAGCAGCGCCAGCCCCTCCGCGCGGCAGGCGGCGCGCAGGTCGGCGGGCATACCGTCGCGCTCGGCGAGCCCGGCGACCAGACCCGCGGCGCGCGCCCTGGCCAGCGACCGGACGAACACCGCCGCGTCGCCCGGCCGGCGATGCCAGCTCAGGCTCGTCAGCACCAGCTCGCCGCCGGCCATGTACCGGGCCGGCTCGCGCAGGTCCGTCGTGTACACCCAGCGCACCCGGCGGCCCAGGCCGCCGCCGGGCTCGACCACGGTCAGCCGCAGCGCCGGCAGTTCGACCAGTTGCGCCAACCGCATCCGCGCCTCCTTCACCGCCGACCCGATCCGCTCCGTGTTGGATGATGCTACAAAACGGCCCGGCCGGCGGGGCCGGAGCTTTGTCGCCCCGGCGCCTCACGCACCGCGATGACCTCGTGATCTACTGTCGGCTGCGGCCACCGTGGTACCCGTGCCGACGGGACCGCCCCACCCTTGTCGGTACGTACAGTCACGGAGGTCGTGTCGGGATGAGGCTGGACGGGATCACGGTCTGGGACGGCACCGAGCAGCTCGGCGTCACGGACCTGAGCTGGGAGTCGGACACCCTCGCCGCGCCCACCCCCGCGGCCGAGGACCGCTGGCCCGGCCTCGCGGTCATCCCCGGCCTGATCGACACGCACGTGCACCTGACCGGGCCGGCGCGGCCCGGCGACTACACGTACGGCACGTGGCCGCTGGTCACCACGACCGCGGAACAGACCCTGCACGCCGCGGCCAACGCGCAGGCGCTGCTGCGCTTCGGGGTCACCACGGTGCGGGACATGGCGTCCGACGAGCGGCCGGTCGCGCTGCGCCGGGCGTACGACGCGGGGCTGCTCACCGGCCCCCGCGTGCTGGCGTACGGGGTGGTGAACATGACGGCGGGACACCAGGACCTGTTCACCCCGCCGGACGTCGTGCACCGGCCGCCGACCGCCGACGGGCCCGACGCCTGCCGCGCCCTGGTCCGCCGGTACGCCCGCGCCGGGATGGACGGCATCAAGGTGATGACCGGCGGCGGCGTGCTGTCCAGCGGCGACCGGGCCGAGTGGCGCAACTACACGGCCGCCGAGCTCGACGCGATCGTCGACGAGGCACACGCGCTGAGCATGCCGGTCGCCGCGCACGCGCACACCGAGCAGGCGATCGACGCCGCGCTCGCCGCCGGGGTCGACTCGATCGAGCACGGCACGCTGGCCTCCGCCGGGCAGGCCGCCGAGATCGCCGCCCGCGGCGTCACCGTCGCGCCGACGCTGGTCATCAACGACGGGATCGCCGACGGCTGGGTCCCGGCGTCGGAGCAGAGCCGGGCGAAGGCCACCGCCCTGGTCGCCGACCGGGACGAGCGGATGCGCGCCGCGGCCGCCGCCGGCGTCCGGTACGTCCTCGGTACCGACTCGAACGGCTCGATGCTGCCCTGGGGCTCGGTGTACGAGGAGCTGGCCGCGTTCACCCGGATCCTCGGTACCACCGCCGAACAGGCGCTCACCGCCGCCACCTCGCACGCCGCCGCCGCGGTCGGGCTCGGCCACCGGATCGGCCGGCTCGCCGAGGGGTACGCCGCCGACCTCGTCGTCGTCCGCGGCCGGCCCTGGCAGCGGATCACCGACCTGACCGCCGACGCCGTCGTCGCGGTCGTCTGCCGCGGGCAGGTCGTGCACGGCGCGCTGCCGCGCTGACCGCCCCCACCCCCCGGAAGGCAGCCATGTCCCAGCCCGTCGCCCCCACCGCGTCACTCGCCCCGACCCGCCGTACGAACGGCTTCTGGCTCGTCACCGGCCTCGCCCTCGTCATCGCCGTCGCCAGCCAGGCGGTCGGGCCGGTCACGATCAGCCTGTGGCGCAGCCAGATCAGCCTGCTGCCGATCATCTACGCCGTCGTACTCGGCGCCGTCGTGTCCATGCAGCGGCTCCGGCCGCTGCCGATCCCGGCGCAGCGTACGGCCGCCGGGCTGGTCGCGCCGGTCATCGCCGTGTTCATGGCCCGGCTCGGCCTGCTCATCGGTCCCGAGATGAAGAACCTCGGCGCGTCCAGCGCCGCGCTGCTGTTGCAGGAGGTCGGCCACGTCTTCGGCTCGGTGCTGTTCTGCCTGCCGATCGCGGTGGTGCTGCTGGGCCTCGGCCGCGCCGGCATCGGCGCCACGTACTCCATCGACCGGGAGCCGATGCTCGGCGTCATCGCCGAACGCTTCGGCGGCGAGGCACCCGAGTATAAGGGGGCTCTCGGCACGTACGTGGTGGGCACCGTGTTCGGCGCGATCATCGCCGCGGTCCTCGCCAGCGTGCTCGGCTCGCTCGGCGTGTTCAGCCCGGACGCGCTCAGCATCGGCTCCGCGGTCGGCTCGACCAGCATGATGCTCGGCGCGGTCGGCGCGCTGACCACGATGTTCCCGAAGCAGTCCGACCACCTGTTCGCGCTGTCCGCGGCGGCCAGCGCGGTCACCGGCATCACCGGTACGTACGCGGCGGCGTTCCTGGCCCTGCCGCTGACGCGCCGGCTCTACCCGTTCTGGGTACGCGTCGCCGCCCGGCTCGGGCGTACCGGCGAGGCCGTCGAACCGCTGCCCCCGATGCGCCGCGGCACCGGGCTCGCCGGGGCCGCCGAGGACGGCAGCCGGCCGTCGCTGCGCTCCACCGCCGGTACCCTCGCGGTCTTCGGCGTCGTCATGCTCGTCGTCCAGGTCGTCGCGACCCGCGCGCTGCACCCGGCGACCCTCGGCGGCATGGTGCTGCTGCTCGTCCTCGCCTGGCTGTCCATCGCCGTCGGCCGCTACCTGCGGTGGCTGCCGTACATCGTCGTGACGATGGCGGTGTCCACGCTGGTCAGCGCGCCGTTCTCGCCGATCGCGGGCGCGATCCTCGGCCTGGTGAAGGACATTGACCTGGTCGCCCTGGGTACGCCGGTCCTCGCGCTCGTCGGCCTGTCGCTCGGCCGCGACGCGAAGCTGCTGCTCGCCAGCGGCTGGAAGCTGATCGTCGTCGCGGTCACGGTCATCGCCGCGTCGTTCGTCTGCGCCACCGCGGTCGCCGAGTTCTCGCTCAACTTCCTGTCGCTGTAAACCCGTACGGCACGGTAGGCGGCATTCACCGGCTTCCGTGCCCCGCTTTCGTACATGGACGGGTTAACGACCTCGTAACCTCTGACGGAGCGTCCTGGAGTTTCGGGCGGGATCGCGGAAGCATCATCGCTCGTTGCCGGGCGCACACCGGGTGCGCGGGTGCTTGCGCCGTGTCGCACCGGCCTTCGGCAGAGGGAGTGGCGTGAACCACCTGATTCTCGACCGGTGCGGCCTGGACCTGGCGCCCTACCAGCGGTGGCTGGACCGGCCGTCGGACCGCCTCTTCCTCTTCGCCAAGGAAGGCAGGGTGGACCGGGCGTCACTGTCGGGATCCTCCCGCGTGGTCCTCACCGAGTTCGACGACCTCGACCGGGCGCCGGAGCTCGAACACCGGGCCTGGACACTCGCGCAGGAGCAGGGAGTC
This sequence comes from Actinocatenispora sp., assembly GCA_036503555.1. Lineage (GTDB taxonomy): Bacteria > Actinomycetota > Actinomycetes > Mycobacteriales > Micromonosporaceae > Actinocatenispora. The sequence continues at coordinate 195,126 of DASXWQ010000012.1, read as the reverse complement.
GACACGGTCGTCGCGCTCTCCGAGTACGACCTGCTGCCGGCGGCGCGGCTGCGCGAACTGCTGGGGGTACCCGGGCAGGGCACCGCGTCGGCGCTGGCGTTCCGCGACAAGGCACGCATGAAGGAGCTGCTCGACGCGGCGGGCGTACCCGTCGCCGGGTTCGGTGTCGTCGACCACGCGGCGGACCTGATCGGGTTCGCGTCGCGGGCCGGGTACCCCGTGGTGGTCAAGCCCCGGTACGGCTCGGGTTCGGTGGGTGTGGAGGTCCTGACCGACGAGGCCGACCTGGTGTCGTTCCTGCGCCGCAACCCGGAGCTGGCCGACGACCGGGGCGCCGGCCTGCTGGCGGAGGAGTACGTGGAGCACGAGCTGTTCCACGTGGACGGGCTGCTGCACGACGGCCGCGTCGAGCTGGCCTGGCCGTCCCGGATGACCTCGTGCCTCGGCTTCCACCACGGCGCCGCGCTCCGGAGCAGGATGCTCGCGCCGGACGAACCCGGGACGGCCGAGCTGCTGGCCCTCACGGACCGGGTGGTGGCCGCGCTGCCGGCGCCGGGTTCGGCGGCGTTCCACCTGGAGGTGTTCGGCAACGAGAAGCGGGGGCTGGTCGCCAACGAGATCGCGTGCCGGGTCGGTGGCGCCCGCATCCTGCCCGCCGTCGAGGCGGCGTTCGGGCTGAACCTGCTGGAGGCACACGCCCGCGCCGTCGCCGGGTACCCCGTCACGCCGCCACGGGACCGCCGCCCCCGGCCGCTGATCGGCTTCGTGATGTTCCCGCCGGTCGAGGGGACCGTACGGGCCGTGCCGTCGGGGCCCCCGCCGGACGCGGTCGTCGACTACCGCCTCAAGATCTCCCCCGGTGACGTCCTGGGTGCCGCGCACACCAGCGTCGACAACGTCGCCAGCGTCCTCGTCCGCGGCGACACCGCCGACGAGCTGGACCGGGCCCTCGACTCGGTCGTCTCCTGGTTCCACGGATCGACGCGCATCGAGCCGGCCGCCGGCTCCGCCGCACAGCCGTGCTGATCAACAGGGACTTCCGGCTGCTGTGGGTCGGCCAGTCCGTCTCCATGATCGGTACCCGGCTGTTCGACACGACCCTCATGCTCTGGGTGGCGACCGGCCTGCTGGCCGGGCGGTCGCAGGCGCCGCTGGCCAGCGCGGCCGTACCGGTGATCGCGACGGCCGTGACCCTGCTCGTCGGGCCCGCCGCGGGCGTGTTCGTCGACCGGTGGGACAAGCGCCGCACCATGATCTGGGCCGAGTCGGGCCGCGCCGTGCTGATCGGCCTGTTCGCCGTGGCCGTCGCCGTCGGCCGGGACGCGCTCGGCACGTCCGGCTCGCTCGCCCTCATCGGGGTCGCCGTGGCCCTGAACTCCGCCGGCGCGCAGTTCCTCGGTCCGGCCCGCTCCGCGCTGATCGGCGACGTCGTACCCGAGGGCGACCGGGGCCGGGCGGCCGGGTACCGGCAGGCCACGACCGCGATGTCGGTGGTGCTCGGGCCGACGATCGCCGCCCCGCTGCTGATCGGCGTCGGCCCGGCCTGGGCGATCGCCGGCAACGCGCTGTCCTTCGCGGTCTCGGCCTGGTGCATCGCGAGGACCAGGCCACCCGTACGCCCCGCCGCGCCCGGCCACACCCGGCCCGGCATCAGCGGCGGCCTGCGCGCGTTCGCCCGTACCCCGGTGCTGCGGGCCATGCTCGTCAGCCTCGCGATCGCGCTGCTCGGCGCCGAGACCATCGCGGTGATCGACGTCTACTTCCTCACCGAGAACCTGCACGCCGCGCCGCAGTGGTTCGGTCTCCTCTCGGCGAGCATGGGCGTCGGTGTCCTCAGCGGTTCGCTGCTGTGCGGGAGGTTCGGGGCGCGAATCGGGCACCGCAGGGTCTTCTGCGGCGGCGTCGTGCTCTTCGGCCTGCTGATGATGCTGTACGCCAAGCAGACCAGCCTCGTCCCCGGCGTCGTCATCATCGCCCTGTACGGGGCGGCCATCGGCGCCGTGAACACCGCCAACCTTCCGCTCATCCTCGGCGCGACGGCGCGCGAGGTACGTGGCCGCGTCTTCTCGCTGTTCAGCGTCACCAACGAGTGCGCGGCGCTGATCTCCATGGCGACCGCCGGCTGGCTGGCCGCGACCCTTCCCGCGGGCCTGCACTTCGAGATCCTGACGGTCGGCTTCGGCCGCCTCGACTCGGTGTTCTTCGCCGCCGGGCTGCTGATCCTGCTCGCCGGATGCCATGCGTACCGGGCGATGCGGGCGCCGCGCGCGGATGTCGCCGACCGGCACGAACCGGCGGTGGAGCTGCCGACGCGACAGTGACGCCGCCGGTGGCCGGCGGCTGCCCGGTCACTCCCGGACGCCGGTCGGACCGTACTCGAAGACGAAGCCGTCGGCCTCCGCGCCGGCCCGCAGCCGGGCGAGGTCGCCGTGGGCCGGCAGCGCGCGGGTACGCCCGCGAAACCAGGTGACCACGTCGTCCAACGTGGCCGACACCGTGTCCTGGTCCGGGCCGAAGGCCATGACCTGCCCCAGCTTGTGGCCGAAGAGGTCGGTCGCGCTCTCCGGCAGGACCGCGCCGGCCGGCACCTCCACCTGCGCGTACACGACGCCGGGGCGGGCGGCGATCTCGGCCGCGTCCGGGCAGGTCGTGAGGCAGCCGCCCGGGGCGGGCAGGAAGCTCATCCCGCTGACGCCGCCGCGTTCCCACTGGGTCGTGAGGTCGGGCTTACGGCCGAGCGCGCAGTCCACCGCGGCCGCGGCCAGGTCCACCCCGAACTGGTGCAACACCTGCTCGTACGTGAGCGCGCCGCCCCTGCGCGCGGCGCACTCGCTGAACACGAACGTGCCCGTGTCCGGGTCCCGGAACAGCTCCATGTGGAAGACGCCCGAGCGCAGCCCGAGCGCGGCGAGCGCGGCGGCCGCCAGCGGCTCCGCCGCCGCGTACTGCTCCGCGGCGAGGTGGCGGCCGTACTTGAACATCCGGTACGGCTTGCCGGCGCTCAGCGCGGACAGGCACGAGTGGTCGTACCGGCCCAGCGCACCGAAGACGACCCGGCCCTCGAAGCAGATCCCGTCGTACGTCCACTCCTGCCCGCGCTGCGGCTCCTCCAGGACGAACGTCCGCCAGCCCGACCCGGCCCGGCGCTGCTCGGCCGCGAACGCGTCGAGCTGGGCGACGTCACCGAGCAACCGGGTCGCCCTCGTACCGGATCCGGCGACGGGTTTGGCCACGGCGGGAAGGAACGAGGCGTACCGACCGGCGTCGAGGTCACGGATGTCGTCCACGACGCGGAAGTCGGCAGCGGGCAGCCCCGCGGCGCGGACACACCGCTTCTGCAGGGCCTTGTCCCGGAACAGTACGGCGGTCCGGGCCGCGCCGGTCCCGGCGTGCAGCACCTCGGCGAGCAGGGCGGCGGTCACCACCAGCCGCTCGTCCTTGGTGTAGACCCCGTCGAAGGTCTCCAACGGGCGGTCGGCACGCGACAGTCCGGCCAGCACGGTGGCGGGGTCGCCGGTGTCCTCGACGAAGATCGCGTCGCCCCGCGCCGTCGACGGTGCGCGCCCGGCGTCCTTCTGGTCCGGCCCGTAGAGGACCGTCACGTCGAGATCGTCGCGGTCCCGCACCGCGTGCAACGCACGCCGGTCCGCACCCAGCATGAGGAGCCGGCGCTCTCCGCCGGGACCCGACCTGGACATGCTCCCTCACATCCCCGCGTACGCCCGTGAGACGCCGGCGGACCCGTCGCCATCGGGCCCGTCGTCCCGGCGTCCGCCGGTGCGCCGTAGCGGAACACTAGCGGCGCCGCGCGGCCGGTACGACCCGCCCACGCCGATGTCCACGTCGTGGCGGGCAGACTGGCCGGGTGCTTCCCGCCCAGCCCGACCTGCCGATCCGTGCCGTCCTGCCCGAGCTGACCGCGACGCTCGCCGCGCACCGGGCGGCGATCCTCGTCGCCCCGCCCGGTACGGGCAAGACGACGCTGGTGCCGCTCGCGCTCGCCGACGCGGTGCCCGGGCGGGTGGTCGTCGCGGAGCCGCGGCGGGTCGCGGCCCGGGCCGCCGCCCGGCGGATGGCGGCGCTGCTCGGCGAGCCCGTCGGCCGCACCGTCGGGTACGCGGTGCGCGGCGACCGGCGCGTCGGCCCGGATACCCGGGTCGAGGTCGTCACCACCGGGCTGCTGGTACGCCGGATGCAGCACGCCGAGGACCTGCCCGGGGTGGCCGCCGTCGTGCTCGACGAGTGCCACGAACGTTCGCTCGACTCGGATCTGGCGTTGGCGTTCGGCGTGGACATCCGGGCCGCGCTGCGCGACGACCTGTGGCTCGTGGCCACCTCCGCGACCGCCGACGTCCCGGCGCTCGGTGCGGCGCTCGGCGCGCCGGTGGTGGAGGCGCGCGCCGCGCTGCACCCGGTGCGTACCGTCTGGTGCCCGCCACCGGCGCCGCTCCCGCCGCCGCACGGGCTGCACGTCGACCCGCGGCTGCTCGACCACGTCGCCGCGACCGTACGCACCGCGCTCGCCGAGACCGCCGGCGACGTGCTGGTGTTCCTGCCGGGCGCCGGCGAGATCGCGGGGGTACGACGGCGGCTCGGCACCGTCGACGCCGACGTACGCGAGCTGTCCGGACGCACGCCGGCCGCCGCGCAGGACGAGGTGCTGCGGCCCGCCGACCACCGCCGCGTCGTCCTCGCCACCGCCGTGGCGGAGAGCAGCCTCACCGTGCCCGGCGTACGCGTGGTCGTGGACGCCGGGCTGGCCCGGGTGCCACGTACCGACCTGGCGCGCGGGCTGGGCGCCCTCGCGACGGTGCCGGTGTCGCGCGCGGCGGCCGAGCAGCGCGCCGGGCGCGCCGGCCGCGAGGCACCCGGCCGGGTGTACCGGTGCTGGTCGCAGGCCACCCACGAGCGGCTGCCGGCCCGGCCCGAACCGGAGATCGCGACCGCCGACCTAACCGGGTTCGCGCTGCACCTGGCGTGCTGGGGCGACCCGGACGGGGCCGGCCTCGCGCTGCCCGACCCGCCGCCGGGCGCCGCACTGACCGTCGCCCGGACCACGCTGCGTTCGCTCGGCGCCGTCGACGCCGCCGGCCGCGCCACCGACCGGGGCCGCCGCCTCGCCGCCGTCGGTACGCACCCGCGGCTGGCCCGCGCCCTGCTCGACGGCGCCGGCCTGGTCGGCGCGCGTACCGCGACGGAGGTCGTCGCGCTGCTCGGCGAGGAGGTACGCGGCGACTCCGACGACCTGGCCGCCGTGTGGCGCGCGCTGCGTACCGGGTCGGGGCCGGAGACCGCCCGCTGGCGCGCCGAGGTACGCCGGCTCGCCGCCGCCCTCCCCACCGACGCCCCGGTACCCACGCCGGGTGGCGCGGCGGACGCGGCGGCGGGGCTGCTCGTCGGGCTGGCGTTCCCGGAACGGCTCGCGCGGGCCCGCCGGGACGGCGACCGGGCGTACCTGATGGCGGGCGGGACGGCGGCCGAGCTGGCGCCCGGCAGCGGGCTGCGCGGCATCGGGTGGCTGGCCGTCGCCGTGGCCGACCGGCCGGCGGGCGCGGCGTCCGCCCGGGTACGGCTGGCCGCCGCGATCGACGCCGACACCGCCCGGCGCGCCGGCGCCGACCTGCTGGCCACCGCCGACCGGATCGACTGGTACGACAACGACGTACGGGCCGCGCGCGTCGAGTCGCTGGGGGCGATCACGCTCGCCGAACGCCCGCTGAAGCGCCCCGACCCGGCGGCGGTCCGGGCGGCGCTGCTGACCGGCCTGCGTACCGTCGGGCTCGGCCTGCTGCGCTGGACGGACGCCGCGCGGAGCCTGCGCGAACGGCTCGCGTTCTGCCGGCACGCGCTCGGCGCACCCTGGCCGGACGTGAGCGACGCGGCGCTTCTCGACGCGCTGCCCGACTGGCTCGGCCCGGCCCTCGGCACGGCGCGCCGCCGGGCGGACCTCGCCGCCGTCGACGCCGGCAACGCGCTGCGCGGCCTGCTGCCGTGGCCGGCCGCCGCCCGCTTCGACGAGCTGGCGCCGGAACGCCTGACCGTACCGTCGGGCTCGCGGATCCGCGTCGACTACACCGACCCCGACGCCCCGGTACTCGCGGTCAGGGTCCAGGAGGTCTTCGGCTGGACGGACACGCCGCGGCTCGCCGGGGTGCCCGTGCGGCTGCACCTGCTGTCGCCGGCCGGCCGGCCCGCCGCGGTCACCGGCGACCTGGCGTCCTTCTGGCGCACCGGCTATCCCGCGGTACGCGCCGAGCTGCGTGGCCGCTACCCCCGGCACGCCTGGCCCGCCGACCCCACCACCGCCGAACCGACCCGCCGTACCAACCCGCGCCGCTGACCGCGGCGAGGCGCGTGGCGTCGGCGGATCAGTCCTCGGACGGCAGCCAGCCGATGTGCAGTTCCTCGGCGCCCGGGCGGAAGGTACGCAGCAGCTCGGCGCGCTCGGGGTCGTCGTCAGGTGACCGGAGCGGACGGCGTCGCCGGAGTCCTAGGGCAGCAGGCCGGCGTCGGTGAGGAGGCGGGACAGTCCGGCGCCGTCGGGCGCCGCGAGCCAGGTCGTACGCCGGGAGTGCGGCGTGCCGTGCGGCGCGGGCAGACCCCGGGCCAGCAGCGACTGGGTCGGGGACAGCCGCCGGATCGCCACGCCCGCCACGTTGTCCGGGTACGCGGCGGCGAACTCGGCGTAGATCTGCTCGTCGTGCTGGCCGTCGTCACCGATCAGCAGCCACCGGATCTGCGGGAACTCCCGGGCCAGCCGGCGCAGCGTGGCGCGCTTGTGCTCGCGTCCGCTGCGGAACCAGGCGTCGGTGGTCGGCCCCCAGTCGGTCAGCAGCAACGGACCGGGCGGGAACAGGTGCCGGGACAGGAAGCGGGTCAGCGCGGGCGCGACGTTCCACGCGCCCGTCGACAGGTAGAGCACGGGCGCGCCGGGGTGCGCGGCGGCGAGGCGCTCGTACAGCACCGACATGCCGGGCACCGAGGCACGCGCGTGCTCGTCGAGGACGAACGTGTTCCACGCGGCGAGCAGCGGCCGGGGCAGGGCGGTCACCATGACCGTGTCGTCCACGTCCGACACGATGCCGAACCGGACGTCCGGGTCGACGACGCGGATCGGCGCCTCGACCGGGTCGGCGCCGGAGCCGGACAGCCGCGCCCGCGCCCAGCCCGGTGCGAGGTCCGCGTCGACGGTGATGTCGACGAACCCGCCCCGGTCGGTGTACGCCTCGTGCCGCGTGCCGTCCGCCTCGATGACGACCTTGGTGCCCTGCGCCGGCAGCGACGTGAAGCTGCGCCAGCCGCGCACCTTCCGGTATCCCGAGCGCCGTGGCGGGCGGGGTCGGGGGTCCGGTGGACGCAGCAGGACCCGGCAGATCACCCGGATCCACCCGGGCGCGCCGTATCCGGTGTACGGGATGATCATCGGCCCCCAGCCGCGCTGGCGCAGCCGCCGCTCGGCCACCTCGTGCATCGCGTCGGACATCCGGGCCGCGCGGTGCACGCTGACCTCCGTACTCGTGGACACGCTGTCACAGTGCCACACGCGTACGACGTCCCGGTGGCGCCCAGCTTTCCGGCACCGGCATGTCCACCGTCCCGGTGGCACCCCGCCGTCGCGGGAACGCGTTCCGCACATGTCCGTGCGCCGGCCCGACGGTCGCCGCGGTTCAGCGGGGCGCGCGGTCGGCGAGGCCGTGCCGGACCGCCCACAGGGCCGCCTCGGTGCGGGACGCCGCGCCGGTCTTGCGCAGCAGGTTCGACACGTGCACGGTCACCGTACGGACGGAGATGCCGAGGGCGCGGGCCACCTGCTGGTTGCTCCGGCCGGCGGCGAGCAGCCGGATCACGTCGCGTTCCCGGGCGGTGAGCAGCCCGTCGTCGGGCACCGCACCCGCCACCCGCGCCACCGCCGTACGCAGCGACGGCAGTGCCCCCGCCGCCAGCCCCTCCGCCAGCACCGGGTACGCGAAGCGCAGCCCACCGTCCCCGTCCAGCCGCAGTACGCCGGCGGCGACGAGCCGGTCCACGCCGACCTCGGCGTCGTCGCACACCCGCCCGAGCGCCGCGGTGTCGACCGGCTCGCCGAGCAGCGCCGCGGCGCGCGCCACCCGCAGCGCACCCGCCGGTACCCGGTCGGCGGCCACGGCGGCCAGGTGTGCCGGCGGCGGCCCGGTCAGCGCGTCCGTGGTCACCAGCTCGCTCAGCCAGAACGGATTGCCCCCGGTACGCCGGTGCGCGGCGGCGACCGCCTCGTCCGACGCGGGCCGGCCCAGGGCGGCGGCGACGTCGGCGGGGCCGAGCGGCGCGAGGTGCCGGCGGGTCGAGCGGGGCGTACCCGAGACGCGGGCGAGGACCCGGGCGGCGAGGCCGGCCGCGGACCGGCTGGTGATCAGCAGCAGCACGGGCAGGTCGGCGGCGACGGCCAGCTCGCTGACCAGGTCGAGGCTGGCCGGGTCGAGGTCGTGCAGGTCCTCGACGACGAGTACGCCGGGCCGGCCGCGCTGGAGCGCGCGTACCGCGTCGACGCCGGCGCGCAGCAGGGCCTCCGGCGCGAACCGGCGGGCGGGCGACTCGGCCCGCTGGGTCAGCCAGGCCAGCGCGTCGTCCGGTACGCCGACCGCGTCGAGCGGCCGGCCCGACAGCGCCGACGCCATCCAGTCGTACGGCGCGGGCCCGACGGCCCGGGACTGCCCGGTCAGGACCAGGCCGGGGGCCGGGTCGAGCCGGGCGACGGCCTCGGCGACCAGCCGGCTCTTGCCGGCCCCGGCGTCGCCGGTGACCACGACGATCCGGGCACGCTGCGGCTCGGCGGCGAGCAGTCGCCAGGCGGCGTCGACGGTGGCCAGATCGTCGTCGCGCCCCACCATCGGCACCGAGGTCACGAGAGAAGACCCTACGCAGAAGTACGTACAGACGTCGGGGTGGGCGTTCGCGGAGGCTGGTCGGGTGCGACTGGTGCTGCGACACGCGACGGCGAGCCACGTGGGCCTGGTGTACGACCACAACGAGGACAGCGCGTACGCCGGGCGCCGCCTCGTCGCGGTCGCCGACGGCGTGGGCGGTGAGGTGGCGGGCGAGGTGGCGAGCGGCATCGCGGTCGCCGCGATCCGCGCCGCCGACCCGCGCGGTCCGCTGCGGCCGGGTGGGCTGCGCTCGGCCGCGGCGACCGCCAACGAACGCATCGCCGCCGCCGTCGCCGACGACCCGGCGCTGTCCGGCATGGCGACGACGCTCACCGCCGTCCTCCTCGACCACGACGCGGTACGCCTCGCCCACGTCGGCGACTCGCGCGCGTACCGGCTGCGGGACGGCGAGGTCGTGCAGCTCACCCGGGACGACACGTTCGTCCAGTACCTGGTGGATTCCGGGCATCTCGCGATCGAGGACGTACCCCGGCATCCGCACCGCAACGTCGTCACCCGGGTACTCGCCGGGACACCGGTCGCGGTCACGCACAGCCGGCTGCCGGCCAGACCTGGCGACCGGTACCTGCTGTGCAGCGACGGGCTGCCCGACGCGGTCGCCGCACACGACATCGCCGACACGCTGCGCGACGTACCGGATGCGGTGGAGTGCGCGGACCGGCTGGTCAACCTGGCGCTGGCGGGTGGCGGACCCGACAACGTGACGGTCGTCGTGGCCGATCTCGTCACCGCACCGCGCCGGCGTACGCCGCTGGTGGTGGTGCTCGTGCTCACGCTGCTGCTGGCCGCCGCGGGCGGCGCCTGGGCCGTGGGTTGACGCTGGCCCGGCGGCCCTGTCAGGCTGGCCGGCGAACCCGTCCCCCACCAGGTCAGAAGCCCCCCATGGCACATGTCAAGACCGGCGCCGCCCTTGTCGGCGCCCTCGCCCTCCTTGTCCTTCTCCTCGTCCTCTGCACCGCCGGTCCCGCCACGCGCTGACCGGGGCGCCTCGACGCCCGGTACGGCCGTGTGGTTCCATCCGGCGAACGGGCCGACAGGCAGTGAGGAGGCCGCGGTGGATCCGGTCGACGAGCTGCGCGCGCTGGTGCCGCATGTCGTCAGCGATCCGGACGCGACGCAGGCGTACCGGTTCGACGAGGCGGACCTGGCCGCGGCCGGGCAGCCCCGCGCGGTCGTGCTCGCCACCAGCACGGCCGACGTGGCCGCGACCCTCCGGTGGGCGAGCGCGCACCGGATCCCGGTCGTACCCCGGGGCGCCGGGACCGGGCTGTCCGGCGGCGCGGCCGCCGTCGACGGCTGCGTGGTGCTGTCGCTGGCGCGGATGACTGCGATCCGCGAACTGGACGCGGACAACCTGCTGGCCGTCGTCGAGCCCGGCGTCCTCAACGCGGACGTGACCCGGGCCGCCGAGCGGTACGGGCTCTTCTACCCGCCCGACCCGTCGAGCTTCGAGATCTCCACGATCGGCGGGAACGTCGCCACGAACGCCGGCGGCCTGCGCTGCGTCAAGTACGGCGTGACCCGCGACTCGGTGCTGGGCCTCGAAGTGGTCCTCGCCGACGGGCGGACCGTTCGGACCGGCGGGCGGACCGTGAAGCAGGTCGCCGGGTACGACCTGACCCGGCTGTTCGTCGGGTCGGAGGGCACGCTCGGCGTGGTCACCGAGGCGACGCTGCGGCTGCGGCCCCGGCCGGCGACGCCGCCCGTCACGTTCGTGGCGACGTTTCCGACACTGGCGGGGGCCGGTGCGGCGGTCGCCGGCATCCTGCGTACCGGGGCGGCGCCGAGCCTGCTGGAACTGCTGGACAACACCAGCATCAACCTGATCGAGGACCACCGCCGGATGGACCTGGACCGGTCCGCCGCGGCGCTGCTGCTCGGCCAGTCCGACGGCCCGACCGCCGCCGACGACGTGGCCCGGATGGTCGCCGTCTGCACCCGGTACGACGCCGCCGACGTGGTCACCACCGACGACCGCGCCGAGACCGACATGCTGCTCGCCGCGCGTCGCGCCCACCACGGCGCGGTGACCGCCGCCGGCGCGACGCTGATCGACGACGTCGGCGTACCCCCGGCGAAGCTGCCCGAGCTGCTGGCCGGGATCGAGGCGGTCGCCGCAGACCACGGCGTACGCATCGCGACGGTCGGGCACGCCGGCGACGGCAACGTCCACCCGACGGTGATCTTCCCGCCGGACGACCCGGTCGCGCGGGACCAGGCGGTCGCCGCCGCGGAGGCCGTCTGTCACCTCGCCGTACGGCTGGGCGGGACGATCACCGGCGAGCACGGCGTCGGCTCGGTCAAGCGGGACTGGCTCGCCGCCGAGCTGGACGCCGACACCCTCGCCGTGCACCACGCCGTCAAGGCGGCGCTCGACCCGGCCGGCATCCTCAACCCCGGCAAGGCGATCTGACCCTCCACAGTGGACAGCCGCGGCCCGGTGGTCCGGCGAGTCCGCAGTGGACAGCCGCCGGGCGGCTTCAGGCGGTGAGACCGAGGGCGACGTTGGCGCCGGCCACCCCGAGGAACACGAACGCCAGGCCGAACTGGAAGCCGAAGTCGCCCGCCCGCACGTGCGTGTAGATCGCGCAGGTGAAGTACAGGACCAGGCCGACGGCCGCCGCCACACCCAGCGCCGGTACGACGAAACCGGCCGCGATGCCCGCCGCGCCGAGCAGCTTCCCGACACCGATCGGGAACACCAGCCACGACTCGGGTACGCCCGCACGCCGCATCCCCGGCAGGATCACCGACCAGCGCAGCACGGCGGCCGTACCGGAGAAGCCGTTGAGCCCGATCGCCACGAGCGCAAGCACCACCTGCGCGGTACTCACGCCGCCCCCACGGCGGAGACCACGTCGGCGGTGCTCAACGCCGCCTCCGCGAAGGAGACCACGTCGGCAGTACCCGACGCCGCCTCCGCGAAGGCACGTACGTCGGCGGTGCTCATGCCGCGGCGAAGGCGTCGGCGTGGTCGGCGGCCCAGTCGGCGAACGTGCGCGCCGGCCGGCCGGTCACCCGCGCCACGGCGTCGCTGACCACGCGGCCCTGCGGGTTGTCCCCGCCGTAGACCCGGAGCAGGAACTCGACGCGCTCGGCGGCCGGCGCGTCGGCGAGCACCGAGAACAGCAGCCGGTCCGGCGGGGCGGCCGACCACTGCGCCCGGGTCTGCTCCGGCGTCAGCTCCTCGAAGCGCAGCGCCCGCCCGGTCGCCTCGGCCAGCGCGCGCATCTTGTCGCGCGGCGTCAGCACCGCAGGCCCGGTCAGCTGGTACGTCGCGCCCGCGTGACCGTCGGCGGTGAGTGCGACGGCGGCGACCGCGCCGATGTCGTACTCGTCGACGGGTGCGCTCGTGCGGTCGCCGTACGGCTCACGGACGACGCCGGTGGCGCGCAGCTCCGGGCCCCAGTCGGTGAGCGTGTTGCCCATGAACTCCAGCGGTCGCAGCTGCGTCCACGCCAGCGAGCTGGCCCGTACGGCGGGCTCCAGGGTGCCCTCCTGCCAGCCGCCGAGCAGCGTGACCCGCCCGACGCCGGCCTTCTCGGCGACGGCGACGATCTTCCCCGCGTTCGCCAGGGACCGGTACGCCCCGCCGAACGTGATGAGGTGCGCCGCGTCGACGCCGTCGAACGCCGGCGGCAGCGTGCCGGCGTCGGTGATGTCGCCGGCCACGACCTCGACGTCGGCCGGCAGCCCGGCGCGGGCCGGGTCGCGGGTCAGCGCGCGGACGGTGTGCCCGGCGGCGCGCAGGTGGGCGACGACGTGCCGGCCCACGGTACCGGTGGCGCCGGTGACCAGAACCCTCATGACTGCTCCTCGGGTCGACCGGGTCCGATCATGGATCCCGGATTACCTGACGAACATATCATACGAGTTTCAAACTACATGACATACCGGTACGCCGGCGCCAGGCCGGCGTGACTCAGCTGTCGTGGCGAGCGCGGGAGGGCTGCACGCGCGGCGGCTCGCCCGGCATCTTCGGATAGTCCGGCGGGTAGGGCAGGTCGCCGAGGCCGTCGTGCTCCTGCCGGTCCGCCAGCTCCAGCAACGCCTCCAACCCGTACGCCCGCTCGTCGAGCCCGGCGTGCGGGTCCCCGACGGTACGCAGCCGGTCGGGCACCGTGGTCAGGGTGAAGTCGTCCGGGTCGACGTCGGGCAGCTCGTCCCAGGTGACCGGGGTGGAGACGGTCGCCCGCGCGGTCGGCCGCAGCGAGTACGCGCAGGCGATGGTGCGGTCGCGGGCCGCCTGGTTGTAGTCGACGAAGACGCGCTCGCCGCGCTCCTCCTTCCACCATGCGGTGGTGACCCGGGTCGGCATCCGCCGCGCCAGCTCGCGGCCGAACGCGATCAGCGCCCGGCGTACCTCGGTGAACTGCCACTCGGGGCGGATCCGCACGTAGATGTGCACGCCGCGGCCGCCGGACGTCTTCGGGAAGCCGACCAGGCCCATGTCGGACAGCAGCTCGCGGGCCTCCGCGGCGACCGTCACCGCGTCGGCGAACCCGGTGCCCGGCTGCGGATCCAGGTCGATGCGCAGCTCGTCCGGCCGGTCCACGTCGGCCGTGCGCACCGGCCACGGGTGGAACGTGATCGTGCCCAGGTTCGCCGCCCACACCACGTGCGACAGGTCGGCCGGCGCCAGCTCGTCGGCGCTGCGCCCGCTCGGGAACCGGATCGTCGCCGTGGCGAGCCAGTCGGCCCGCTTCGCCGGCACCCGCTTCTGGAAGAACGTCTCGCCCTCGATCCCGGACGGGAACCGCTGGAGCATCGTCGGCCGGTCCCGCAGCGCGCGCAGGATCCCCTCCGACACCGCCAGGTAGTAGGAGACGGCGTCCCACTTCGTCAGGCCGCGCGCCGGGAAGTACACCTTGCCGGGGCTGCTGACCTTGAGTGTCCGCCCGTCGAGGACGACCTCTTCGTACTCGGCTGCCATGGGCCGAGCCTAGAGGCGACCTACGACAGGCGGGGCCGGTCGACAACGTTCAGCGCACCGATTCCCGGCGGCTACTGACACGCGGGGCGTCGGGGTGGTAACCAGTAAGGTCGCCCAGAGCGGGGCGACCCCAGGATGACCCAGGAGGTCCCTCGCGTGTCCACGCGCACTCGTGCCGCCCTCGGCGGCGTGCTCGCGCTGACCACCGCAGCCGGCCTGACCCTCGCGTTCGTCGGTACGGCGTCCGCGACGTCCGCCGACGTGGTGGTCGGCCAGGTGTACGGCGGTGGCGGCAACTCCGGAGCCACCTACACCAACGACTACGTCCAGCTCGTCAACCGCGGCGGCACCGCCGTCGACCTGTCCGGCTGGAGCGTCCAGTACGCCTCGGCCGGCGGGACGAGTTGGCAGGTGACGACGCTGTCCGGGAGCCTGCCGGCCGGCGGGACGTACCTGGTCGGCGAGGCCGCCGGTACCGGCGGCAGCACCCCGCTGCCCAGCCCGGCCGTGACCGGGTCGATCGCGCTGTCCGCGACGTCCGGCCGGGTCGCTCTCGTCGCCGCGACGTCCGCGCTGAGCTGCGGCGCGGCCTGCGCGCACGCGGACGGCGTGCACGACTTCGTCGGGTACGGCGCGGTCAGCGACGCCGAGGGCACCCCGGTGCCGGCGCTCAGCAACACGACGGCGGCCGTCCGGTCCACCGGGGCCGACACCGACGACAACGCCGCCGACTTCGCCGTCGCCGCACCGGACCCGTCCGGTACGGCCGGCGGCTCGTCGCCGTCGCCGACCCCGTCGCCGACCGGGCAGCCCGCCCGGATCCACGACATCCAGGGCGCCGCGCACCGCTCCCCGCTGGCCGGCAAGGCCGTCGTCGGCGTACCGGGCGTGGTGACGGCGGTCGGCCCGAAGGGCTTCTGGTTCCAGGACCCGCACCCGGACCGCGACCCCGCCACCAGCGAGGGCCTGTACGTGTTCACCTCGGCCAAGCCGACCGTGGCGCGCGGCGACGCGGTCACCGTGGCCGGCACGGTCAGCGAGTACCGGGCGGCGAACACCGCGACGAACCTGACCACCACCGAGCTGGACCACCCGACCGTCACCGTCTCCGCGCACGACCAGGCGGTGCCGGCGGCGCGGCTGATCGGGCCGGGCGGGCTGCGCATCCCGGACGCGGTGCGTACCGACGCGCCGGGCGACGTGGAGGCGAGCGGGCGGTTCGACCCGCGGCGCGACGCGCTCGACGCGTACGAGTCGGTCGAGGGGATGCTCGTGGCGGTCCGCGACGCGGTCGCGGTCGGCCCGACCAACTCGTACGGTGAGCTGCCGGTGCTGCCGTCCGGCACGGGCGGCGTGCGCACCCCGAACGGCGGCGTCAAGTACACGGGGTACCAGCGGGCGAACCCGGCGCGGCTGATCCTGTCCAGCACGCTGGCGAAGGTCCCCGCCGCGAACACCGGCGACAAGCTGCCCGGCCGGGTCGACGGCGTGCTCGACTACTCGTTCGGCAACTACATGCTCTACCCGGTGGCCGCGCCGAAGGCGGTTGCCGGCGGCATCACGCCGGGCACGACCCGGCCGCAGCGCGACGGCGAGCTGTCCGTCGCGACGTACAACGTGGAGAACCTGGCGCCGGGCGACCCGGCGGGGAAGTACCAGCGGCTCGCCGAGGGGATCGTGCGCAACCTGTCCGCGCCGGACATCGTCGCGGTCGAGGAGATCCAGGACAACGACGGCGCCGCCAACGACGGCGTGGTCGCCGCGGACGCCACGTGGGGCAAGCTGATCGACGCGGTCAAGGCGGCCGGGGGGCCGGCCTACTCGTACCGGTCGATCGACCCGGTCGACGACGCGGACGGCGGCCAGCCGGGCGGCAACATCCGGGTCGGCTTCCTGTTCCGTACGGACCGGGGCGTGTCGTTCGTCGACCGGGCGCCGGGTGACGCGACGACCCCGACCGACGTGACGACCGTCGGCGGCAGGCCGGCGCTCACCCACTCGCCGGGCCGGATCGCACCCGCCGACGGCGCGTGGCAGGACTCGCGGAAGCCGCTCGCGGGCGAGTTCACGTACCGCGGGAAGACGATGTTCGTGGTGGCGAACCACTTCACGTCGAAGGGCGGCGACCAGCCGCTGATGGGCCGGTACCAGCCGCCGTCGCGGTCGAGCGAGACGCAGCGGCACCAGCAGGCCACGCTGGTGCACGACTTCGTCGGCAAGATCCAGGCGGCCGACCCGCACGCCCGCGTCGTGGTGCTCGGCGACCTGAACGACTTCGAGTTCTCCGGCACCGCGTCGACGCTGACGGCCGGCCACTCGCTGGTCGACCTGCCGTCGACGCTGCCGCTGCGCGAGCGCTACACGTACGACTACGAGGGCAACTCGGAGGTGCTCGACCACGTGCTCGTGTCGCCGGCGCTGATGCCGCGGCACGACTACCAGATCGTCCACATCAACGCCGAGTTCGCCGGCCAGACCAGCGACCACGACCCGCAGATCGTACGGCGGCGTCCGGGACCCGCGGGCCCGGGGGCGCGTCGCCGCGCACCCGGGACCCGTTCACCTGGTCGCGCCGACCGCGTCGACGACGGCGACGCGCAGGGCGCCGGAGTCGTACACCGTGCCGGCCGGGACGCCGGCGCGGCTCTTCTCGGTCAGCACCATCCGGAAACCGATGTACCGGCCGGACGCCGGGTCGACGACGATGTCGTCCCGCATGCCGTCCGCGGTGATACCGAGGGCGGTGCCCTGCCGGCCGTCGAGCGTGGCGTACCTGTCGGTGACCTTCAGGTCGGGCAGCAGCGCCAGCGACCGGTAGATCGTCGACCGTACGTCGGCGGGCACGACGCCGGTCTGCAGCAGCAGCCAGGCGCGTTGCAGCACGTACTGCTCGGTGTCCGGGGACAGCTGCTGCCCGTCGAGCATCGTGTCGAGCAGTTTCTTCGGGTCCGTCGGCAACGTGCGCAGCCACGCGGTGGTCGGCTGCTTCCAGTCGGCGCCGCGCTCGCAGCTCGCCCGCTGCCCGGCGTACACGGCGAGGAAGTCGCCGCAGCGGGCGCTGACCCGGCCCTGCGGCGAGCCCTCGGTCCCGACCTTGCGGCTCCGTGCCTGTGCCGCGTCGCCGACCAGCCACTCCGGACCGGCGATCCGCCGGTTGTCCTGCACCCACGTGCCGGACTCGTCCGCCGGCACCCAGGTGCGCGTCCGTTCGGTGGTACGCCACGCGAAGTCGCCGGGCGCCTCCGTGGCCTGGCCGATCGCGCGCACCGTGTTCTCGACGAACAGGTACTGGCCGGGACCGGGCCGCGGGTCGGTGCCGCCGGTGGTGTGGTCGGCAGCCGTGGTCAGCTCGTACGAGGCGGGTCGGTCGGGCGCGCCGCCGCCATCGGGACCGGTCCGGCCGACGCCGGCCACCACGATCCCGGCGACGGCCGCGGCGGCCACCCCGGCCGCGACCACCGCGTACGGCCAGCGACGCCGCCGCGTGACCGGCACCGGCCCGCCGGGACGCGCGGGCCTGCCACCGGAAACCGCGCCACCGGTCGTGGTGCCGGTCGACTCCGCGGCGAGGGCGGTAGCCAGCGCGGCACGGGCCCGGCCCAGGTCGGGGGTGCCGGTGTCGGCGTGCAGGGCGGCGAGCGCGTCGTCCAGCTCCGGCTCGGTCCAGAGGGTACGCACGGGGTCGTGCTGCCGTTCAGTCATCGTGGGAGTCCTCGGGGTCGGCGCTGGCGGTGACGGGGGCGTGGCTGCGGACCCAGCGGCGTACCCGGTGCAGGCGGGACCGTACGGTGCCGGCCGGGATGTCGAGCGCGTCGCCGATCTCGCCGGCGGTCAGCCCGGCCCAGCTCGTCAGCAGCAGTACCTCCCGGTCGCCGGGCGACAGCTCGGCCAGCGCGGCGGCGAGCTGCGCCACCCGGTGTTCGGCGTCGATGCGCGCGGTCACCACCTCGGCGTGGTCCTCCCCCACGCCCGCCTGGCGGGCGAGGCGGGCGGTGGCCCGCAGCGCGCGTACCTCGGCGCGGACGTGGTGCCGCAGCAGGTTCGCCGCGATCCCGTACAGCCAGGCGCGGACACCGGCGCGGGCCGGGTCGTAGGAGTGCCTGCCGCGCAGCGCCGCGAGGAACGTCTCCGCGACCATGTCCTCGGCCGCGGACGGCCCCACCCGACGCGCCAGGTACCGGTGCAGCGCGGCGGCGTGCTCGTCGAACAGCCGCCCGAACGTGCCGCTCAGGTCCGGTTCGGTCAGGCGCGCCAGGTCGGGCCGGTCGGGGTCGGGTGGACCACCCACCTCGGCCCAGCCCGTGTCCGGGGTTCTCGTCTTCGCGTGCACCGTCATCCCTTCGCGTACGGTCCCCATCGTCTCGTCGAAGGTGCTTGCCCGTACGCCGGGACGGTGTTCACGCACCCGCGAACGCCCCGGGTGCGCACCCGGGGCGTTGGATGCCGCGGGTCAGGCGACGGGGGCGGGTGCGGCGCCGACCCAGCGGGCCAGCTCGGGTGCGAGGGCGGCGGCGAGGCGGGCCGGGTCGGTCTCGTCGGTGGCGAACGCGACGTACCCGTCCGGGCGCACCAGCAGCGTGTCGCGGCGACCGTCGGCCCAGTGCGCCACGCGTACCCCGGCGACGGGTGCCGCGCCGGCCGGCGTGACGAGCACGAACCGCCGCTCGCGCAGCGCCTCGTACAGGCGGGTGCCGGCCAGGGGCACATCGCCGACGCGGCGGCCGGTCAGCGGGTGGGCGCCGCGCGGCGCCGGGTACGCGATGCCGATGCCGGTGATCTGGTCGCGCACCCGGCGGTTGACGGGAGCGACCCGGCCGACGACGGCGGCCGCGATCCGGCGTACCGCCCGGCGCGCCGGGTTGGCCGCCACGGCGAGCCGCATCATCGTGCCGCTGCTGCGCAGCACCGCCCGGCCGACCGGCCAGCGCTCCGCCTGGTACGTGTCGAGCAGGCCGGCCGGCGCGGTGCCGCGCACGGCGGCGGCCAGCTTCCAGCTCAGGTTCGCGGCGTCCTGAAGGCCGGTGTTCATGCCCTGCCCCCCGGCCGGCGTGTGCACGTGCGCGGCGTCGCCGGCCAGGAACACCCGGCCCACCCGGTACGTCGGCACCTGCCGCTCGTCGCTGCCGAACCGGGACAGCCAGCGCGCGTCGTGCATGCCGTAGTCGGTGCCGTGCGTACGCACCAGCACGTCGCGCACGTCGTCCAGGGTGATCGGCGCGTCGGTCGGCAGGTCCCGCCCCTTGTCCAGGCCCATCACCCGGTACCAGCCGTCGCCGAACGTCGCGACCAGTGCCAGCGCCTTCCCCGCGCCCTTGGCGAGCAGCACGTCACCGGTCGGCGGGGCCGTCATCCGTACGTCCGCGAGCATGATCGACTTGACCGCGGTGTCGCCGGGGAACGGCAGGCCGAGCAGCCGCCGTACCGCGCTGCGATGTCCGTCCGTGCCGACCAGGTACCCGGCGCGCACCGTACGGTCGCCGATCGTCGCGGTCACCCCGTCGGCGTCCTGGCGCAGCGCGGTCAGCTCGGCGCCGGCCACGATCGTCGCGCCGGCGGCCTCGGCGCGCCGCCGCAGCACGCGCTCCACCTCGTACTGCGGGACGGCCAGCAGGTAGGGGAAGCGGCTGGGCAGTCGCGTCAGGTCGAGGTCGACGGCGAGGAACAACTGCAGGTTGCCGATGGCGCCGCCGGCGGCGACCAGCTCGTCGGCGAGCCCGCGGGCGGCGTCGGGTTCGTCGGCGAGCCCACGGGCGTCGAGCTGTTCGAGGGTGCGGGCGTGCACGGTGAACGCGCGGGACAGGTTGCTCTCGGTGGATGCGCGGCGTTCGACGACGGTGACCGCGACGCCGGCGGCGGCGAGGTCGCCGGCCAGCAGCAGGCCGGTCGGCCCGGCGCCGACGACGAGGACGTCCGTGGTGGCGGGTACGACGCTGATGTCCGACATGATGCCCTCCGCTGTATGCCAACACTCGTTGGTCAACACCTGTTGGCAACATAGGACGAGCCGGGCGTCGATGTCAACACTTGTAGGCAAACACGTGTTGGCATACAGTCGCCGGTATGACCACCAAGGCCCCGCGCCGTTCGGACGCCACCCGCGCCGCGATCCTCGCCGCCGCCCGCGAGCGCTTCGCCGTCGACGGGTACGAGCGCGCCACCATCCGCGCCATCGCCCGCGACGCCGGCATCGACCCGTCGATGGTCATGCGCTACTACGGCAACAAGGAGAAACTCTTCGCCGCCGCCTCCGAACTGGAGCTGCGGCTGCCGGACCTCGACGAGCTGCCCGCCGATCAACTCGCCACCAGGCTCGTCGAGCACTTCCTCGACGTCTGGGAGACCGACGGCACCCTGTCGGCCATGCTCCGCGTCGGCGTCACCAACGCGGCCGGCGCCGAACGGCTGCAGGAGACGTTCGCCGCCCAGGTCGGGCCGTACGTGGCGCGGCTGTGCCCGGACCCGGCCGAGGCGCCGACCCGCGCGGCGCTGCTCGCCTCCCAGGTCCTCGGCCTCGCCCTCTGCCGGTACGTGCTGCGCCTGGCGCCCGCCGCCGCCCTCACCCGCGACGAGATCGTCGCCTGGCTCGCCCCCACCGTCGAGCGCTACCTCACCGCCGAAACCCCCTGACCGACCGGCCGATCGCCCGAGGCACCGATCGCGGCGCCGATGCCGCCCGGTGCGCGGAGCCCGGTTCTGCACCTCCGCTGCGCGAACCAGCCCGGCCGGCCGACGTCGTACGGACGTCGGCCGGCGGGACGCCGACCTCAGAACGCGGCGAGGCCGTACGGGGTGCCGTTGCCGGTCGGCCCGTCGTACCCGGGGACGCCTGTGCACTGGTAGTCGCCACCGCAGTCGGCGGCGTCGCTGGCGTTGCCGCCACCGACGACGTCGGTGAGCCCGCCGGTGGCGTACAGGTGGGAGGCGTCGGGGAACAGGCCGGGGTGACCCGCCAGGGCGATCACGCCGGCGACGATCGGCGCCGACGCGCTGGTACCGCCGACGACGCCCCAACCGAGGCCGTCGTTGCCGTCGTACACGGCGAGGCCGGTGGCCGGGTCGGCGACGGCCGACACGTCCGCGACCATCCGGCCCGGGCAGTTCGCGTCGTGCTGCCAGGACGGCTTGTCCGTCCACGCCGAGCAGCCGGACCCGGCACCCGACCAGGCTGTCTCCCGCCAGCCGCGCGCCGTGTCCGCACGGGTCAGCGTGGTCCCGCCGACCGCGACCACCGAGTCGTACGCCGAGGGCGTGTTCGGCTGCCCGTACCCGTCGTCGCCGGACGACGCGACGATCGCGACGCCCGGATGCCGGTACGACGCGGCGTAGCGGGCCGAGCCGCCGTCCTGCCGTCCGCCGTAGCTGTTGGAGACGACGGTGGCGCCGAGCCGTACGGCGGTGTCGACGGCGGCGGCCATGTCGGCCATCCCGCTGCTGTCCGCCTCCACGAGCAGCAGGCGGCACGACGGGCACACCGCCGACACGGCGTCCAGGTCGAGCGAGATCTCCACGCCCCAGCCGGCGTCGTCCGGCAGCGGCGCGGCGTCCCCGCGCTGGTTCACCTGCCGGAAGCAGCCGTCGTCCGCCGTGCAGGCGGGCAGCCCGTACGTCGACCGGTAGACCGCGAGGTCGGCCGCCGCGGCGGCATCCCCGCCCGCGTCGACGATCGCCACGGTCTCCCCCGACCCGGCGCCCGCTGCCCCGGCGTGCGCTGGCCCGGCGTGGCCGGCTGCCGTGGCCGGCCCGGCGTCGCGGCCGGCGCGCACGGTGGTTCCGGCAGGCAGGGCGTACGCGGCGCGCAGGTCGGCCGGCCCGTACCCGGCCGGTGTGCCGGCAACCGACCGGTGCGCGGCGCCGTCGGTACGGATCTCGGCGAGGCAGCGGACGTGTCCCGGCGCGGCCGGGCCGCACACGTCATGCGTGGTCGGCCCGGCGGCGAACGCGGGTACCGCCGGGGCGGCGACGGCGAGCCCGACCAGGGCGGTGAACAGGATCCGGCGCATCAGCGGCTCCCCACGGTGTACGCGGCGGTGACGGTCTGGCTGATCCGGCCGCCGGCCGCGTCGGTGGCGGTGACCCGCAGCGTCGGCGTACTGCCGGCGGCGGGGTTGGGCCAGCTGACGCGGTAGTGGCCGGCCCCGCCGGCGACGGTGGCCGGCGTCCAGGTCGTGCCGCCGTCGGTGGACAGCTGCACCGTCACCGACGTGATCGCGGCGCGCGACCCCGCACCCCGGTACGTCAGGTGTCCGACGGTCAGCCCCATCCGGGCGGTCGCCCCGCCGACGGTGTTGTGCTCGTCGCCGGCCAGCCGGTACCCGAGTGTCAGCGCGGGCAGGATCCGGCACGGCGCGTCGGCGGCCTGCCCGACGCAGGTGTCGTCGGCGGGCAGCGGGTCGCCGGCGCCGGGCGCGTACGGGACGGACACGTCGGTGTGCGTGACGGTCGACTGGCTGATCCCGGCCGCCCCGCTGATGTCCTGGTCGTACGCGAGTCGGTAGGTGGCCGCGCCGGTCAGCCCGGTCACCCGCACCGCGGTCTGTCCGGTGCCGAGATCGGCGATCCGCTCGTCGTTCCGGTACGCGACGAGGTGCGAGACGAGCCCCTTGCCCGGCGGCGATCCCGCGCTCCCGGCCGTACCGTCGGTCCACGGGGCGAGGACCAGCGACAGGGTGTCGCCGGCGACGCAGGCGCCGCACGCGGCATCGCCGTCCTGGCCGGCGAACCCGGGCGCGAGCGGCCCCCGGAACCAGTCGGTCGCGTACGCGCGGCCGGCGACGACGGTCTGCACGTCGTGGAACATCGGCATGCCGGCGGGAGCGAGGACGGCCTGCCGCCACCCGCCGCCGTCGGCCGTGCCGAGGTACTGCGTCAGCTCACCCGGCATGGTCTGCGCCGGGGCCGGGATCGCGATCGAGGCCACCGAGCCGAGCGTGTCGCCGGTGGCCTCCGCGTACAGCATGCCGGTGGTGTCGGTGGCGGCCGGGTCGGCGAGGAAGCCGTGGCGCACCGTGGCGAGCGTGTCGGGCGCAACCCGCAGGTGCTGCTCGGCGGGTACGTCCGGGAACCCGAACGCCACGTCGTAGCGGTACGCCGGGCCCGGCTCGGTGCCGAGCGCCGCGGCGGCCACGACGTAGTGCAGCGAGCCGACGGGCGGTGCCGGCTGGGCGTTGACGTACACCGGGGCGCCGTCGGTGGTGGTGGCGGAGACGAACCCGTGGCCGGCGGTGTCCTGCCGGGTGTACAGCGCGTTGACCATCGCCGGGGTGGACGCGCGCGGCGTCGCGACGCTGACCGGTACGGTCGAGTCCCGCTCGTCGAGGGTGACGGTGGTGGTGCCGGCGGCGTCGGGCACGGTCAGGTCGTTGTGGTCGATCAGCCGGCTCTCGGTCAGCGTGCCCGTCTCGTCGTAGTGGGCGAACTGCGTGGACAGGTCGTAGTGCCCGGCCGGTACGGCGATCCGGGCGACGCCGTCGACCGCGAGTGTCGAGGCGTTGAGCCGGGTGAGGTCGTCGACGTTGTCGACGAACACGTACATGGTCGCGGGCGCGCCGGCCTTGTCGGCGACGTGGATCTCCAGCGTGTGCATCGGGTACCGGGGCTGCGCGGCGGTGTGCGGCGTGGCGCCGGTGCGGGTGACGCCGGTGAGCCCGGCGGCGACGGGCGTGCTGCCGGGCTGCCGGCCGGCCCGGACGTCCGCGCCGATCGCGGTACGCAGCGCCGCGGCGAGCCGCCGCCCCGACGAGACGTACCCGCGGGCGGTGCCGCGATCCGTTGCGGTGAGCGTGATCCCGGGCGGCGCGGCGGGTGTCCGGCCGGCCGCGTACGTCAGGGACACCGGGGTGCGCCCGGTGCCGGCGAGTGCCGTCACGTCGAACAGGGACGGATCGAGCAGCCGCCCGAGGTACGGCTGGGCGACGGCGGGCACGACGTGCAGGTGGCCGTCGGCGGTCGTGTACTGGTGGGAGCCGCCGCCGGCCGCCGACCGTAGCAGCGCCGGGCGCCCGGGCGTGACGAGGACCTGGTCGCCGGTCGGCAGCGTGACGGTGGTCGGCCGGGCGGCGCCGGCCGGGCTCGCGGTGTCCGGCGTGGTGTCGGCGAGCGCCGGTACGGCGGCGGCGCCGAGCAGCGCGGCGCCGCCGGCCACGGCGAGGGCGCCGCGGCGTATCCGGTGCCGCCGGTGGTGGGTGTCGGTTCGCACAGGCAGGGTCCCGTCTGTCGGTGGACTCTCGTCTTCGGCGTCTTGCCCGCTGCCGCGCGGAGTGTTCACGCGAATCGGCGGCCGACGATGACCCAAATTACGGTCTTGACCGTAAACGAACGCCGGCGCTACGGTCCTCGCACGCCGTACCGGGAGGTACCCCAATGCGCCGTCGCATCCTCGTCGTCCTCGCCGCGCTCACCGCGGCCCTCCTGCCCGCCGCGCCGGCCGCGGCCGCACCACCGGGCACGTTCACCGATCTCGGCGCGAAGGTCACCGGGCTGACGATCATGCAGGGCGTGCTCGGCAAGGACGCCGCCGGAAACGACGCCCTCTACGCCGTACCCGCCGGGGAGAACGCCGCGCTCAACGTCGTCGACGCGCACTCCCACACGCTGGAGAAGACCGTGCCGCTGCCCGGCGCGTCCGGCGCGTGGGGCATCACCGTCGCCTCCGACGGCACCGTGTACGTCGGCAGCTACTCCAACGCCCACCTGTACGCGTACCACCCCGCCACCGGTGCGGTCGACGACCTCGGCCAGCCCGTGGCCGACGAGCAGTACCTGTACGGCCTGACCGCCGGCGACGACGGTGTCGTGTACGGCGGGACGTACCCGCACGCGCACGCCTTCCGCTACGACCCGGCGTCCGGCTACACCGACTACGGCTCACTGGACTCGGTGCAGCAGTACGCGCGCTCCGCCGCGTACGACCCGGTGGACAAGGTGCTCTACGTCGGGCTCGCGACGCCTGCCGCGCGACTGTTCCGGATCGACGTGACGACCGGCGCGCACACCGAGGTCACGCCGGCCGGGCTGACCGGCAACGGCTTCTCGGATCTCAACTACGCCAACGGAATCCTCTTCGGCAACGTCGACTCGAAGCTCGTCACGTTCGACGCCGCGACCGGCACCCAACTGTCCATCGTGGACGGTGACACCGGCACCAGCGGCCCGACGTACGGGTTGACCGGGCGCGGCGTGTCACCGGCCCGGGACGGCAAGGTCTGGTTCACCGCCACCGGCAACGTGATGGCCAGCTACGACATCGCCACGCACACCGCGACGAAGGCGCCCGGCCCGGTGGTGTCCGGCCGCGGCGCCGGCATCGGGTACGGCTGGGGTTCCGACGGACTGCTCTACGCACTCGCCGGCAACTACTCCGGCGGTACGTTCGCCTTCGACCCGACCGCCGGCACGCTCAGCAGCTGGACCTCGCCCTTCGCGTACGTACCGGCGCCGCTGGCCGACGTGCTCGCCGGGCCCGACGGAACGGTGTGGTTGAGCGCGTTCCTCAACGGCCAGACCGCCGCGTACGACCCGACGACCGGCGTCACCACCCAGCCGGTACGCCTCGGCCAGGTCGAGGACTGGGCCTTCGACGGCGACACCCTCTACGCCGGCATCTACCCGTACGGCAAGGTGACCGCCTGGCAGCCGGGCGGTACGGCCAAGGACCTGTTCAGCCTGGAGGAGTCCGACCAGCAGAACCGGCCGGTCGCGGTCGTCCCGCACGACGGCACGCTCTACGTCGGGACCACACCCGGCTACGGCGTCTACGGCGGCGCGCTCACCACGTACGACCTGACGACCGGCGCGCTGTCGGTGCACCGCAACGTGATCCCCGACCAGACGGTCGCGGCGCTCGCGTTCGACGGGGCCACGCTGTGGGGCGGCTCGTCCATCGACGGCGGGCAGGGTACGACGCCGATCGCCGATCAGGCCACGCTGTTCAGCTGGGACCCGACGACCGGGCAGAAGACCGGGACGTACACGCCGGTGCCGGGGGCGCGCAGCATCAACGCGCTGACCGTCGGGCCGGACGGCAACCTGTGGGGCCTCGCCGACGGCACCGTGTTCGTCTTCGATCCCCGTACCCACAAGGTGAAGCGCACCACGACCGTCTTCACCGGTACCACCGGGGCGCAGGACGGCGCGCTCGTCTGGCACCCCGACGGCCACCTGTACGGAGTCACCGGCGGCCGCCTCTTCCGCGTCGACGCGCACACCGGGAAGGCGACGGTGCTGCGCGACCACGGCCTGCTGCGGCTCACGCTCGCCCCCGACGGCACCATGTACACGCTGCTCGCCCCGGACGGCTACACCAACCAGACCGACCTGGCCAGCTACCGCCCGAACTGACCCGCCGCCCCGGGGCACCCGTCGTGGTGCCCCGGGCACCGGGCGTCGACGAAACCGGACAGCTCGACCGTTGTCGATACGCTCTGCCTGGTTGCCGACATCAGGCGGGAGCGTTCGAGATGAGCCGTACCGGCATGGGCAGCACCCGGATCGTCGTGGTCAGCGCCTGCGTGGCCGGCGGCTGTTCGATGCTGACCGGCGTCACCGCCGGCATCGCCACGCCGGTGCTGCCGCGCGCGTGGCACCCGTACCTGTGGATGTTCTGGCCGATCACCGGCGTACTGACGGTCGCGTTCATCGTCGCGACGGTGATCGGGATCGGCCGCGCCGGCGCGGAGTCCGCCGACGAGACGATCGGCGACGCGGCCACCGCGGCCCGCCGGCTGCTGACGTTGCAGTACCGGAGCTGGGTCGAGACCTACCTGGCGAGCCTGCCGGAACAGGTGGCGCGCAAGGAGCTGAACATGCTCGCCGACGCGGCCAACCTGTGGACCAGCTACACCACCCGGTACGGCGGCGAACGCCGCCCCGTGCCGCCCAACACCCCGGTGTCGACCGTGTACGACGGGTTCGAGCGCGGCATGCTGATCCTCGCCGAGCCGGGCGGCGGCAAGACCGTCACGATCCTGGAACTGTTGCGGGACCTCATCGACCGGGCGCGCACCGGCGGCGAGACCGAGCGGCTCCCGGTCTACCTCAGCCTCGCCTCGTGGCCGGGCGGCGCCCTGGAGGAGTGGCTGGCGACGGAGCTGCGCGCGCACTACCAGGTGGACGCGCGGTTCACCGGGTCGTGGGTGGCGGAGGGCCGGCTGGCGGTGCTGCTCGACGGGCTCGACGAGGTCGCCGCCGAGCGCCGCGCGGCGTGCGTCACCGCGGTCAACGAGTTCCTGCACGCCCGGCGACTCAACCGGGTCGTGGTGTCCAGCCGGATCGGCGAGTACGACCCGCTCGCCGCCGTCCAGCCGCTCGACGTGGACGGCACCCTGTCGCTGGAACCGTTGTCCCGCAAGCAGATCACCGCGTACCTGCGGCAGGCCGGGCGGGCCGGCGACGGTGCCCGCGCCGCCCTCGACGCCGACCCCGAGCTGTGGGAGCTGGTCACCTCGCCGCAGCTGCTGTCGGTGCTCATCCTCGCGTACCGGGGATCGTCGTCGACCGCGCGCAAGCCCGACCCGCGCCGGCGTGACCGGCTGTTCGGCGCGTACGTGCGGACGATGCTGTCCGTCCCGCACCGCGGCACCCGGCTGCCCGGCGGCGGCCGTACGACCGAGGGTTTCGTGGCCTGCCTGGCGTTCATCGCGGCGTCGCTGCGCCGACAGTCCCAGACCGTGTTCCACCCCGACCTCGTCGACGGCGACTGGCTGCCCACCCGGCCCGAGGCGTACTACCGGTTCGCCAACGCGGTCTTCGGCGCCGCCGGCGTCGGCGTACTCGGCGGGTTCGGGCTGCTCGTGCACGGCTGGGCGGGCGCGCTCGCCGGCGCCGCGATCGGCCTCACCTTTGGCTATCCGACCGACCACCGGCTCGACGCGTACAGCGTGAACTCCTCGCGCCGCACCATGTCCGGGCCGGACGCGGCCAGCCGGCGGCCGGTGTGGCTGGAGTCGCTGCGCGACGCGTTCGACGTGCGGGCCCATCCGGTGGTCCTCGCGCTCGCCGCGAACACCGGGCTGCTCGTCGGGCCGCTGCTCGGCGACACGCCGCTCGCCGACCTCGGGTACGGGCTGGCCACCGGCGTCGCCATCGCCGTCACCGGGCTGCTCAGCCTGGGGCTGACCTGGCCGCTGCACTACCGCGACCCGTCCGACTCGTCCGCCGAGGTACCGTCGCCGCA
The DNA here is from genome assembly GCA_036503555.1 of Actinocatenispora sp. GTDB lineage: Bacteria > Actinomycetota > Actinomycetes > Mycobacteriales > Micromonosporaceae > Actinocatenispora. The sequence continues at coordinate 167,099 of DASXWQ010000012.1, read as the reverse complement.
GCTGCGGGCGATGCTGCGGGTCGGCGTCGTCCTCGTCGCCCTCACCTCCGCCGTCGCCGGCGTGACCAGCGGCGCGATCGTCGGCCTGTTCGACCGCCCCACCGACGGCCTCCGGTTCGGCACGCTCGTCTCCCTCGCCGCCGGCCTGTACGCGATCAGCTCCGTCGGCGGCCTCGCCCTCGTCCACCAGTACGTGATCCGGCTGCGGCTGCGGCGCCTCGGCCTGCTGCCGCTGCCGGCCCGGGCCGTGCTCGACGAGGCGACCCGGCGGGTGCTGCTGCGCCGGGTCGGCACCGGATACCTGTTCGTGCACCGGTCGCTGCTGGAGTTCTTCGCCGACCTGGCCGGCGCGGACGGCAAACCGGACCCGGCGCGCATCCGGGAGATGCTCGCCGAACCTGTCGACTCCGCCCCCGTCGCCCGACGTACGGTGGAGGCATGACGAGCGAGCTGCCCGAATCGCGGACCACGGACGAGTCGGCGGACCTGCCGACGAGCGAGGACGGCTGGCGGGAGCGGCTGTCGCCGGCCGAGTTCGCGGTGCTGCGCGAGGCCGCGACCGAGCGCCCCTTCACCGGGGAGTACGTCGACACGAAGACCGAGGGTGTCTACCGGTGCCGGGCCTGCGGCGCCGAGCTGTTCCGCAGCGACACCAAGTTCGAGTCGCACTGCGGCTGGCCGTCGTTCTTCTCCCCGCTCGCCGGCGACTCGGTGACGCTGCTGCGCGACAGCACCCTCGGCATGGAGCGGGTCGAGGTCCGCTGCGCCCGGTGCGACTCGCACCTCGGCCACGTGTTCGAGGGTGAGGGCTACGACACCCCCACCGACCAGCGCTACTGCATCAACTCGATCTCGCTGACCCTCGAACCCCGCGCCTGAGCGGCCCTCGTAGTCTCGGCGGAATGCACGATGTCCTGCGCCGGGCGAGTTTCGCCGAGCTGACCCCGACCGAGCTGTACGCGATCCTCCGGCTGCGCGTCGACGTCTTCGTCGTCGAGCAGACCTGCCCGTACCCGGAGGTGGACGGTCGGGACACCGAGCCCGACACCGTCCACCTGTGGTACGAGCGGGACGGCGCGGTCGCCGCGTACCTGCGGGTGCTGGCCGAGCCGGGCGGCGGCGCGCGGATCGGGCGGGTCTGCACCGCCGCCGACGCCCGCGGCGCCGGGCTCGCCGGCCGGCTGATGGAGGTGGCGGTCGCCGAGATCGGTGACCGGCCCATCGCGCTCGGCGCGCAGAGCCACCTGACCGGTTTCTACGGTCGGTACGGTTTCCGCCCCGCCGGCCCGGACTACGTCGAGGACGGCATCCCGCACACGCCGATGTCGCGCGGCTGAAACCGGCCACCTCTGCGAGGGCGGGATCGGTGCCGGTGGACGTAGGGTCGTAACCGGTGTCCGGCGCCGGGGACCGAGGGCCGCGGCCCGCGGCGCGGGCAGGCACAACGCTCGGCATCCGGGTCGGGATCACCCCTCGCCCGGCGGAAGGAGTCGGTACATGCAGTCTGGTACGGAGCGCGCGGTCGGGACCGAGGACATCGAGCTGTTGCGCAAGCAGTTCACCGCGAACCCGGCGTACCGGGTGGCGCAGAACGCGGTGGCGACGACGCCGGTCGACGAGATCGCCCTGGACCGGGCGGTGGCCAACGCCACCGACCACTCGATGTCACACCAGCTCGACGACTGGAAGGTCACCGACCAGCAGAAGTCGGGTCGTTGCTGGCTGTTCGCCGGGCTGAACCTGCTACGGGTCGGCGCGAAGAAGGCCATGAACCTGTCCGACTTCGAGTTCTCCCAGAACCACCTGATGTTCTGGGACAAGCTGGAACGCGCCAACTACTTCCTGGCGGCCGTGGTCGACACGGCCGACCGCGACCGGGACGACCGTACCGTCGCGCACCTGCTGGAGCACGTCGCCGACGACGGCGGCCAGTGGAACATGTTCGTGGCGCTGGTCGACAAGCACGGCCTCGTACCGAAGTCGGTCATGCCGGAGACCCAGTCGTCGGCCAACACCGCCAAGCTCAACGGCACGCTGCGCAAGGTGCTCCGGGAGGGCGCCCGCACGCTGCGCGACCTCGCCGCCGCCGGCGACCCCGACGCGGTACGCGACGGCAAGCGCGACATCCTCGCCGTGGTCTGGCGGATGCTCGCCATCCACCTCGGCACACCGCCGGAGTCGTTCGACTGGCAGTGGATCGACAAGGACAAGCAGTTCCACCGGGACGGCGTGCTCACCCCGCGGCAGTTCGCCGAGAAGTACGTCGACGTGCCGCTCGACGAGTACGTGTGCCTGGTGCACGACCCGCGCGCCAGCAGCCCGGTCGGCCGTACGTTCACCGTCGAGTACCTGGGCAACGTGGTCGGTGGCCCGCCGGTCGTCTACCTCAACGTCGACATCGCCGTCCTCAAGGACGCCGCGGCGAGGACGATCGCCGGCGGCGAGCCGGTCTGGTTCGGCTGCGACGTGGCCCAGCAGTTCAGCAAGGCACCCGGGCTGTGGGACGCGAAGCTGATCGACTACGAGTCGGTCTACGGCACGCCGTTCGGCCTGGACAAGGCGGCCCGGCTGGAATACCACGAGTCGGCGATGACGCACGCCATGCTGTTCACCGGGGTCGACCTGCTCGACGGCGCGCCGCGCCGCTGGCGGGTCGAGAACTCCTGGGGCGACGACATCGGCCAGGACGGCTACTTCACGATGAACGACTCGTGGTTCGACGAGTACGTCTTCGAGATCGCCGCCCGCCGCGACCTGCTGCCGCCGGAGCTCCAGCAGGCCCTGACCGCCGCTCCCATCACGCTGCCCGCCTGGGACCCGATGGGTGCGCTGGCCTAGCTTTCCCCGCCGACCGCACCGCGCCGCCCCGGCGGCGCGGTGCGGGTCGTCCGATTTCGTCAAGCGATGCCCGGGGCGGTGCGCCTAGCGTTCGGGGCATGAGCCTGAACTTTGCCGCGATCGGCCTGGTCGCCGAGGACCTGGCCGCGTCGCTCGCGTTCTACCGCATCCTCGGCGTCGACGTATCCGCCGACGCGGACGGACCGCACGTCGAGACGACCCTGCCGTCCGGCGTACGCCTCATGTGGGACACCACGGACATGGTCCGGTCGCTCGACCCGGACTGGCAGACGCCGACCGGATCAGCGCGTACCGGACTGTGCTTCGAGTGCGGCAGCGCCGCCGAGGTCGACCGGACCTACCGGGCGCTGACCGACGCCGGGCACCACGGCCACCTCGACCCGTTCGACGCGCCGTGGGGCCAGCGGTACGCCTCGGTCCGCGACCCGGACGGCAACGGCGTCGACCTCTTCGCCTGGGTCAGCTCGCCGGCGGGGTCCTAGCCGGCACAAGCGCCCTGGCCGGCACAAGCGCCCTAGGCGGTACCCCGGCCAGCGCCCGCACGTCCCGGGTGAGGTGTGCCTGGTCGGCGTACCCGGTGGTGGCGGCGACGTCGGCCAGGTCGCGGCCGGCGCGCGCCGCGTCGAGCGCGGACCGCATCCGCAGGATCCGGTGCAGGGTCTTCGCGCCGTATCCGAACGCGACGAGGCACCGGCGGTGCAGCTGGCGCTCGCTCAGGTGCACCGCGCGCGCCACCTCCGCCACCGACGCGCCGGACGCGACGAGCCGGACGATCGCCGTGACGACGGGATCGTGGCGCGCCGTCTCGGCGACCGCGGCCTCCAGGACGCGCGCCGGGTCGGCCGCGACGGCGGCGCGCCCGGCGAGCTGCCGCACCCGCCGGGCCGGCCACAGCTCGGACAGCGGCACCCGGGCGTCCCGCAGCTCGTCGGCCGGTACGCCCAGCACCGACGGCCCCACCCCGGGCCCGAACCGGACCGCCGCGAAGCGGGTACCGGGGGCGCTGGTGACGACCTGGGCGCGGGTGTCCGGCCCGGCGACGAGCAGGTCGTCGCCGACCAGGATCAGGTCCATGCAGCCGTCCGGCAGCACCCGGGAGACCGATGCGGCGGTGCCGACCGTCCGGTCCCAGACCAGCAGGCCCGGCACCGGCGACGGCCGCTCCGCGTACATGCCTCCCGTTGTACCCCGGGGGTACGACGGATCTACGGCAGGGCGGCGATGATGTCCGCGATGTCCCGGCGACGACCGGTGTGGAACGGGATCTCGTGCCGGGTGTGCCGGCGCGCGGTCGCGGCGCGCAGCTCACGCATCAGGTCGACGATCCGGTGCAGCTCGTCCGCCTCGAACGCCAGTACCCACTCGTAGTCGCCGAGCGCGAACGCCGGCACCGTGTTCGCCCGTACGTCGGGGAAGTCGCGCGCCATCTTCCCGTGCTCGGCCAGCATGAACCGGCGCTCGTCGTCCGGCAGCAGATACCACTCGTACGACCGGTCGAACGGGTAGACCGCCACGTAGTTCTTCGCGTCCTCACCGGACAGGAACGCCGGCAGGTGGCTCTTGTTGAACTCGGCCGGCCGGTGCACGGCCATCGCCGACCAGGTCGGCGTCAGGTACCGGCCGAGCTGGGTGCGGCGCAGCGCCGCGTACGCGTCCTGCAACGCGTCCGGGTCGCCCGAGTGCCACCAGACCATCAGGTCCGCGCCGGCCCGCAGCGCCGACACGTCGTACGTGCCGCGGACCACGACATCCTTGTCCGCCAAGGCATCCAGCAGACCGGTGACCTCGTTGGCCAGCTCGTCGCGCAGCGGCGGCAGCGGTGCGTTCGCGGCGAACACCGACCACATCGTGTACCGGACTGTGGCGTTCAGCTCGCGGATGCGGGCGGCGTTGGTGGCGTTCTCATCGGGCACGGTTCAGCTCTCCTGTGATCTGGTCGGCGGCGGCGTAGCCGGACCGTACGCAGACCGGCACCCCCACCCCGTCGTACGCGGCGCCGGCGAGCGCCAGCGTCGGATGCCCGGCCAGCCCGGCGCGGGCGCGGGCGACGCGGTCCAGGTGCCCCGGCCCGTACTGCGGGAGGCCGCCGCCCCAGCGCCGGACGACGCTGCCGACCGGAGCGGGCAGCTTCTCCCCCAGCACCGCCGACAGGTCGGCGTACGCCAGGGCGGTCAGCTCCTCGTCGTCGCGCTGCAACACCCGGGACTCGCCGTACCGCCCGAGCGACAGCCGGACCACGGAATGCCCGGGCACGGCCAGGTGCGGCCACTTGCGCGACACGAACGTCGCCGCCTTGATCGCGTACCCCTCGGTGGCCGGCACCAGGAAGCCGGACGACACCGGCAGCACGTCACCCGGCAGGACCAGCGTGACCAGGGCGATGCTGGCGTAGTCGAGCACGCCGACCTCGGCGGCGACCGCCGGCGCGAACCCGCCCAGCAGCCGCGCCGCCGGCCGCGCCGGTACGGCCAGCACGACCGCGTCGGCGGTCAGCCGCTCCGGGTCGCGGGTCGAGCCGACCGTCAGCCGCCAGCCGCCGGGCGTCGGCGCCAGCTCGCGTACCGGGAGGTCGAGGCGCGGCGTCACGTCCGCCGCGGCGGCGACCGCCCCGGCCAGCGCCGACAACCCGCCGGCCACCACGCCGAACACGGGGCCGCTGACGGCGGGCGTGTCCCGCTGCGCGGCTCGTACCGCGGCGGACAGGGTCGGCTCGTGCTGCGCCGCGGCGTACAGGGCGGGGACGGTGACGGCGAGGGACAGGTCGTCGGCGCGGCCCGCGTACACGCCGCCGAGGAGCGGGTCGACCAGCCGGTCCACGATCTCGTCGCCGTACCGGGAGCGGACCAGCGCGCCGACCGCCACGTCCGCGCCGGGTGCCACCAGCGGGCCCGGGCCGGAGGGTGTCGGCTCGGGATGCGCGTGCGCGGGCGCGTCGCCGTCGAGCCCGGCCGGGTCCGCCGGGATGCCCATCAGCGTGCCGCGCGGCACCGGCCGCGTACCGCCGCCGACGACGATGCCCGCCGGCACCGGCGCCGGATGCACCAGCGCGCCGAGGCCCACCTCGGCAGCCAGCTCCGCGACGACCGGGTCGCGCAGCAGGATCGACTCTGCGCCCTGCTCGACCCGCGCACCGGCCACCACACCCGTCGCGAGCTTCCCGCCGACCCGACCCGCCTGGTCCAGCAGCGTGATCGTGGGTCCCGGACCCAGGCTGCGACGGAGCCGCAGCGCCGCGCTCAGTCCGCTGATCCCGGCGCCGACGATCGCCACATGTGCCACGCCACCATCATGGCCCGGCATCCTTCGACGGCTACGCCGGGGGCAGCTCGTGGACCAGGTCGACGACCCGGGCCAGCATGTCCGGATCGGTCTCCGGCAGTACGCCGTGCCCCAGGTTGAACACGTGCCCGGCCGCCGCGTCGCCCTCCGCGCAGATCCGCCGTACCTCGGCGTCCAGCACCGGCCACGGCGCGAACAGCAGCGCCGGGTCCAGGTTGCCCTGCACCGCCCGGTCCGGGCCGACGACCGACGCCGCCGCGTCCAGCGGCGTACGCCAGTCGACGCCGACCACCGTCGCGCCCGCCTCGGCCATCGCCGGCAGGAGGTGCCCGGTACCGACGCCGAAGTGGATCCGCGGCAGTTCCGGCGCCGCCTCCGCCACCGCCGACAGCACCGCCGCCGAGTGCGGTGCGACGAACCGCCGGTAGTCCGCCTCCGACAGCGCACCCGCCCACGAGTCGAACAGCTGCACCGCCGACACCCCCGCGACGGCCTGCACCCGCAGGAACTCCACGGTGATCTGCACCAGCTTCGCGCACAGCGCGTGCCACACGTCCGGCGCGCCGTGCATCAGGGCCTTCGTCCGCGCGTGGCTGCGCGACGGCCCGCCCTCCACCAGGTAGCTCGCCAGCGTGAACGGCGCGCCCGCGAAACCGATCAGCGGCGTGTCGCCCAGTTCCGCGGTCAGCAGCCGTACCGCCCGGGCGACGTGGTCCACGTCGCCCTCGGCCAGCGGCCGGATCGCGGCGACCGCGTCCGCGTCCCGCACCGGCTCGGCGACGACCGGGCCGACACCGGGCTGGATGTCCACGTCGACCCCCGCCGCCGCCAGCGGTACGACGATGTCGGAGAACAGGACAGCGGCGTCGACGCCGAGCCGGCGTACCGGCTGGAGGGTGATCTCCGCGACCATCTCCGGTCGGCGGCACGCGTCCAGCATCGTGGTGCCCTCGCGCAGCTTGCGGTACTCCGGCAGGGACCGCCCCGCCTGCCGCATGAACCACACCGGGCGCCGGGTCACCGCTTCGCGCCGGCACGCGCGCAGGAAGTCAGACGTCGTACTCATCGCCGTCATCCTCCCACGCGTCCCGGACCGCCCCGACCGGCGTGCCGTACGGGTGCCGGCGGCCGCGGCGCATAGGCTCGGGGCATGGCGCCGTCGACCGTGCTGCCCCCCGAAACGTTCACGCGCGCCGTGCAGGGGCTGAACTCGGTACAGCCTCGGGCGGAAATCCTGCTCGAGGAGTTTCCCGCACCCCGCAAACTCGCGCCGTACGCGTTCGCCCTCGGCGCGACGGTGCTGCGCGACGGCGACGAGGTGTCGACGGGGCGGCTGATCCTGCTGCACGACCCGGACGGTCACCCGTCGTGGGCCGGCACGCTGCGGCTCGTCACGTACATCACGGCGGAGATCGAACCGGAGCTGGCCGCCGACCCGCTGCTGCCCGGCGTCGGCTGGAGCTGGCTGGTCGACGCGCTCGAAGCGCACGGCGCGGAGTACACCGCGATCGGCGGCACCGTCACGCAGACCACCTCCACCCGGTACGGCGAGCTGGCCGGCCCGCCCGCGACCGCAGACCTGGAGATCCGCGCGTCCTGGACGCCGCTGTCCACCGACCTCGGCGTACACCTCGAAGCGTGGTGCGGCCTGCTGTCGTCCACGGCCGGGCTGCCGCCGCCCGGCGTCGCCGCCCTCCAACACCCCTGATCACAGGCGTACGGGCCCGGTCCGCGGTCCCGGGCCCGAACACGATCGTGGCGCCCCCCCGGCTCGGGTGGGCGCCACGATCGTGACGGCTCAGTTCAGGTACTGGTCCGCTTCCTTGCAGGGCTTGTCCAGCTCCTTGAGGAGCTTCTTTGTCTTCGCCTCGTCGCCCTTGCCGGACGCGACGATCGCCTGCTCCAGCAGGCTCAGGCACTTCGCGATGATGTCCCGCTGCTTCGACAGGTCGGTGTTCTTGTTCTGCGCGCCGGACAGGTCCTGCTTGGCCTTGTCCCGCTCCTTCTTCGTGTCGTCGAGCTGCTTGTTCAGGTCGTCGAGCTTGCTCTTCTGGTCGTCGATCGTGCCCTGTCGGTCCGCTGCGACCTTCTTCTCGCTGGTCAGGTCGCCGCTCTTGCCGACGTACAGCACGGTCATGGTGCCGGCGAGGATCAGGAAGACCGCCGCCGCCGCGGCCAGCACCGGGATCCACGGGCCGCGCTTGCGCTCGCCCGGGTTCGACGCGAAACGGTTCGCCGGGAGCGGCGGGCCGCCGGCACCGATCGTCGGCATGACCGTCGTGTGCTGCTGCTGCCCGTCACCGAACTGGTTCTGCTCCGGCGGCGGGAACCCGCCCGACACCGGCGCGCCGTATCCCGGGCCGCTGGCCGGGGTGGCCGGGCCGCTGACCGGCGGGCCGAAGCCCGGCGCGCCGCTCGTCGGCGGCTGCTCCCCGTATCCGTACCCCGGGGCGGCCGGCGGCTGCTGCTCGCCGTACCCCGGGGCGGCCGGGGGCTGCTCACCGTACGCGGGGCCCGGAGGCGGCGGCTGCTCGCCGTAGCCCGGCTGGGCGGGCTGCCCGTACGGCTGGCCGTACGGGTCGCTGGGCGGCTGGTTGTTCGGCTGGCCCCCGCCCCAACCCGGCTGCTGCGGGTTGTTGTTGTCCGGCGGGTACGGCCCGCCGGGTCCGAATCCCGGCTGGCTCATGACGCGACTCCTCCTCCACGGGGCAACGCCCCGGTGTCCCTGCTCGTACCGCACTTGGCACCGATCGTGACGGACGGGCGCCAGCGCACCGGCACCCCGCCGGATCGGCCGGTGTCGATCATCACTTGCACACCGAGAACTTGTCACACGGTACGGAGATCGGGATCGCGAGGCCGATGCCCTCCGCGTCCCGGGCCTTCTCGGTGGCGATGCCGACAACCTCACCCTTGGCGTTCATCACCGGGCCGCCCGAGTTGCCCGGGTTGATGGCCGCGTCGAACTGGATGAACTTCTCGCTGCTACCCGGTACGTCGCGCTGCGCGGAGCTGACCACACCGGTTGTCACCGTGTCGTTCAGGCCGAGCGGCGCGCCGATCACGATCACCGGATCGCCCGGCGAGACCGGCTTGCTCACCCGGTTCAGCTTGTCGAACTTCTGGTCGCTCTGCAGCACCGCGACGTCCAGCGCCTCGTCGTGCTGGACCACGGTCGCTGAGAACGTGCCGCCGTCGCGCTCCAACTTCACCGTCTTGCTGCCCGAGTCCAGCAACGGCTGCACCACGTGGTCGTTCGTCAGCAGGTACGACCCGCCACCCGGGGCCGCGCCGACCACGAACGAGCTGCCCGTGTAGTCGCCGGCCACCACCTGGAACACGCTCGGCAGCACCTTCTTCGCCACCGCCGCGGCGTCCAGCGAGCTCCCCTCCAGCGCCTTGACCGTGCCCTCCAGCGCCTTCAGCCGCTTCTCGTCGCGGGCCTGCGCGGCGGCCTGGGCCTTCTTCTGGTCGCTCAGCGAGGAACTCGTGTGGACCAGCAGCGCGGTCTGCACCACGGCGACCGCGAGCAGTACGCACGCGAGCACCAGCGCGACCGTCACCTTCCGGCCCGGCTGCTGCGCCGGCGGCGCCCAACCACCCGGGCCACCGGGCGGCGTGGGCGACCACGCGTTCTGTGCGGGCCAGGCGGATCCCGTCGGCTGCTCCGGACCGCCCGCCGCCCACTGCTGCTGCGGCGCGCCGGGCTGGCCGCCCGGCTCACCGCCCGGCTGGCCCGGGTACGGCCCGCCAACCTCGCCACCGGGCCCGGCGTACTGCCCGGCCGGGTCGACGCCCGGCTGACCGGGGTACTGCCCAACCTGGTCGGGCCCCGGCTGACCGGGGTACTGGCCCGGCTGGTCGACGCCCGGCTGGCCGGGGTACTGGCCCAGCGGCTCGACGCCGGGCTGGCCGGGGTACTGCGCCGGCTGGCCGGGGTACTGGCCCGGCTGGCCCGCGTACGTGCCGGTGTGGTCGGCGCCCGGCTGGCTGGCGTACCCGGCCGGCTCGGGCGCGGGCTCGGCGTATCCGCCGGGCTGCCCCGGGTATCCGCCGGGCGTCGTCGGTGGTTCCGCCTGCCCCGGGTATCCGCCCGGCTGGCTCGGCGCGCCCGGGTACGGGCCGGGCTGGCCGGCGGCATCCGGGCCCGGCTGGGCCGGGGCGGGTGTGGGCCACCCGAACGCCGCGCCGTCCGTACCGGCGGCCGGCGAACCCTGGACCGGCGAACCCTGGGCCGGCGAACCCGACCCAGAGGCGAGCGGTCCGTCCGACGCCCACCCGGACGCAGGTGCACCGGAGGCCGGTGCCGGTGCGGCCGGGCCGGGGGTCGGCGCGCCCAGGGCCCAACCCGGGGTCGGCGCGGGGGCCGGGCCGGAGGTCGGTGCGGCCGGGTTCGGCGCGCCGGGCGTCTGGCCGTCCGGGGCGGGGCCGTTCGCGGGCGACGCGTCCGGTGTGCCGGGCTGCGGGGCCGGTGCGCCGGACGTCGGCGTACCAGGAATGGCCTGGGTGCGGTCCGTCAGGTTCGGGTCGGTGCCGGGCGCCTGGTCGCCGGTGGGCGTCGCGGGCGTGTTCTCCGGCCGCCCTCCCGGCGGATACGGATCGGTCATGTGGGCTGTCGTCCTCCCCTGAGGCGCGTCCCGCATGTGCGGGTTCGTGGCGCGGCAGGGCGCACCCGAGGCCGCTGTCCGCGGGCACACCGTATCGGTCGTGCGCCAGTACCGGGAAGGCGCGGCGGGCGGGGCAGGGGGACGGTGGTCGGGAAACCCGGCACAATCCCCCGCCGTACGGGAGAAATCCCCCGGTTGATCGAGGCCGGCCGGAAATCCTCGGCGCTTTCCCCGTACGGTGGGCGGGTGGTCGACGGATCAACTCCGGTACGTCGGGACGCCACCCCGGATCCGTCCGCGGCCGCTGCGGGCGAGGGGGGCGCCCCGGCTGAGGGTACCGACAGCACACCTGCCGCGGTCCTGTTGCGCGAGCCCGGCGACGGCATCCCCGAGCCGGTCGCCGATCCGGCGCTGCTCGCGGACATCGTGGCCCGGTTCGCCGGTGGTACGGGCCCGGTCGCGATCGACGCCGAGCGCGCCTCGGGCTACCGGTACAGCCAGCGGGCGTACCTGGTGCAGTTGCGTCGCGCGGGCGCGGGTACGGCGCTTGTCGACCCGATCCCGTTGACCGCGGCCGGCACGGACCTGTCCGACCTGTCGACGGTGCTCGCCGACACCGAATGGGTGCTGCATGCCGCGAGCCAGGACCTGCCCTGCCTGGCCGAGCTGAACCTGCGGCCGACCCGGCTGTTCGACACCGAGCTGGCGGCGCGGCTGGCCGGGTTCGACCGGGTGGGTCTCGGCGCGATCACCGAACGGCTGCTCGGTTACACGTTGGAGAAGCAGCACTCGGCGGCGGACTGGTCGACGCGGCCGCTGCCGGAGAGCTGGCTCGCGTACGCGGCGCTGGACGTCGAGCTGCTGGTCGAGCTGCGCGACGCGCTGGCCGCCGTACTCGCCGAGCAGGGCAAGGCGGAGTGGGCGGCGCAGGAGTTCGCGGCGCTGGTCGCGGGCCTGCCGACCCGGCCACGGCCGGAGCCGTGGCGCCGCACGTCCGGCATCCACCGGGTACGCGGCGCGCGGGCGCTGGCGCGGGTCCGGTCGCTGTGGACGGCGCGCGACGAGCTGGCGCGGCGCCGCGACATCGCACCCGGGCGGGTGCTGCCGGACGCCGCGATCGTGGCCGCCGCGCAGGCGGACCCGGCCGACGACAGGGCGCTGATCGCGGTCGCCGGCTTCGGTGGCCGGGGCGCCCGCCGGCAGCTGTCCACCTGGCTGGGCGCGCTGCGGGAGGCGCGGGCGACCGCGGAGGGCGACCTGCCGGCCACGAGCATCCCGGCGGACGGTCCGCCGCCGCCGCATCGCTGGGCGGAGCGGGATCCGGCCGCGGCGGCCCGGCTGGCGCGCTGCCGCGCCGCGGTCGCCGAGATCGCCGCCGCGCACAACCTGCCGACGGAGAACCTGATCGCCCCGGACACGGTGCGCCGGCTCTCGTGGGATCCGCCGACGCCGGTGGACCGGGACGCGGTGCGCGGGTTCCTGGTGGGGCACGGGGCCCGGCCGTGGCAGGTCGATCTGACGGTCGCCGCCCTCACCGCGGGTCTGGCCGAGGACTGATCCGGCCGTTGTGAGCTGATCCACGGGGTACCTTGCGCCAATCTAGTTACCGGCGAGTAGCATTCGCGGGAGACGCACCGTACCCGCTAGGAGGCTCGCGTGCCCCGTACCGTCCGCGACGTCGTCTTTGTCGACGGCGTTCGCACCCCGTTCGGCAAGGCGGGTGGCATGTACGCGGAGACCCGCGCCGATGACCTCGTCATCCGCTGCATCCGCGAACTGATCCGCCGCCACCCGGAACTGCCGCCCGAGCGCGTCGACGAGGTCGCCATCGCGGCGACCACCCAGATCGGCGACCAGGGCCTGACCATCGGCCGTACCGCCGCGCTCCTCGCCGGCCTGCCCAAGACCGTCCCCGGGTACGCCATCGACCGGATGTGCGCCGGGGCCATGACCGCGGTGACCACCGTCGCGTCCGGCATCGCGTTCGGGGCGTACGACGTGGCTTTGGCCGGCGGCGTCGAGCACATGGGCCGGCACCCGATGGGCGAGGGCGTCGACCCGAACCCGCGGATCCTGGCCGAGAAGCTGGTCGACCCGTCGGCGCTCGTCATGGGCTCCACCGCGGAGAACCTGCACGACCGGCTGCCCGGGATCACCAAGCAGCGGGCGGACGCGTTCGCGCTCGCCAGCCAGCAGAAGGTCGCCAAGGCGTACGCCGAGGGCAAGCTCCAGCCGGACCTCGTGGCGATCGCGACGCGCTCGGTCGAGGAAGGCTGGGGCCTGGCCGCGGTCGACGAGGCGCCGCGCGACACCAGCATGGAGAAGCTGGGCGGGCTGAAGACGCCGTTCCGGCCGCACGGCCGGGTCACCGCCGGCAACGCCGCCGGGCTGAACGACGGCGCCACGTGCTCGATCATCGCCGCCGAGGAGGTGGCCGCCGAGCTGGGCCTGCCGGCCGCGATGCGGCTGGTCAGCTACGGCTTCTCCGGTGTCGAGCCGGAGGTGATGGGCGTCGGCCCGATCCCGTCGACGGAGAAGGCGCTGCGCCTGGCCGGCCTGTCCATCGGCGACATCGGCCTGTTCGAGCTGAACGAGGCGTTCGCGGTGCAGGTGCTCGCGTTCCTGGACCACTTCGGCATCGCCGACGACGACGCGCGGGTCAACCCGTGGGGCGGCGCCATCGCGATGGGGCATCCGCTCGCGTCCTCCGGCGTACGGCTGATGACACAGCTGGCGCGGCACTTCGCCGAGCACCCCGAGGTGCGGTACGGGCTGACCGCGATGTGCATCGGCATCGGCATGGGCGGCTCGGTCATCTGGGAGAACCCCGCATGGGAGGGCGCGAAGTGAGCACACCGGAGTTCGCGAACGAGGTCGTGACGCACGCCCACGTGCGGTACGTGCGGGTGCCCGGCCTCGACGGCGAGGCGGCGCTGATCACCCTCGACAACGGCTTCGACCACAAGAAGCCGACCTCGCTCGGCCCGGCCGGGCTGGCGGAGCTGGACCGCGCCCTGGACGAGGTGACCGCGCGGTCCCCGCGCGTACGGTTCGTCGCGGTGACCGGCAAGCCGTTCATCTTCTGCGTCGGCGCCGACGTGACCGGCATGCCGCTGCTGCGGTCCCGGGACCAGGGGCTGGCCGTGACGCAGGCGGGGCACCGGGTGTTCGCGCGGCTGCGCGACTCGGCGATCCCGACGTTCGCGTTCGTCAACGGCGCGACCATGGGCGGCGGCCTGGAGCTGGCGCTGCACTGCCAGTACCGCACGCTGTCGTCGGGCGCCGCGGCGCTGGCGTTCCCGGAGACGTTCCTCGGGATCGTGCCGGCCTGGGGCGGCACGCAGCTGCTGCCGAACCTGATCGGCGCGGACAACGCCGTCAAGGTCATCATCGAGAACCCGCTCAACCAGAACCGCATGCTCAAGGCCAAGCAGGCGTACGAGCTGGGCATCGCGGACGTGCTGCTGGAGCCGGCGGACTTCCTGGAGGACTCGCTCGCGTGGGCCGCCGGTGTGGTGTCCGGTGACGTCACGGTGACGCGGCCCGAGGTGGACCGCGGCGAGGCGTGGGACGCCGCGCTGGCGCGCGGGAAGGCGGTCGCCGACGCGCGGCTGCACGGCGGCGCACCGGCACCGTACAAGGCGCTGGAGCTGATGGCGCTGGCGAGGACGGCGAGCTTCGCCGACGGTACGGCCGCCGAGGACGAGGCGAACGCCGACCTGCTGATGACCGAGGAGTTCCGCAGCGGGCTGTACGCGTTCGATCTGGTGCAGCGGCGGGCGAAGCGCCCGGTCGGCGCGCCGGACAAGGCGCTGGCCCGGCCGGTCACCAAGGTCGGCGTGCTCGGCGCCGGGCTGATGGCGAGCCAGCTCGCGCTGCTGTTCGCCCGTCGCCTGGAGGTGCCGGTCGTCCTGACCGACCTGGACCAGGCGCGAGTCGAGGCGGGCGTCGCGTACGTGCACGCCGAGCTGGACAAGCTCGCCGCGAAGGGCCGGCTGTCCGCGGACAAGGCCGCGCGGTACAAGGCGGCGGTGACCGGGTCGGTCGACCGCTCGGTGTTCGCCGACGCGGACTTCCTGATCGAGGCCGTGTTCGAGGACATGGCGGTGAAGAAGCAGCTCTTCGCCGAGATCGAGAAGATCGTCTCGCCGGAGGCGGTGCTGGCGACGAACACCTCGTCGCTGTCGATCACGGAGATGGCCGCGGACCTGGCCCACCCGGAGCGGGTCGTCGGCTTCCACTTCTTCAACCCGGTCGCGGTGCTGCCGCTGCTGGAGATCATCCGCGGCGGGGCGACGGACGACGCGACGCTGGCGACCGCGTTCGCGGTCAGCAAGCAGCTGCGGAAGAACTCGGTGCTCTGCACCGACTCGCCGGCGTTCGTGGTGAACCGCCTGCTCACCCGGTTCCTCGGCGAGGTCTTCGCGACGGTCGACGAGGGTACGCCGATCGAGGTGGCGGACCGCGCGTTGGAGCCGCTGGGGCTGCCGATGAGCCCGTTCGTACTGCTCCAGTTCGTCGGGGTGGCCGTGGCGCACCACGTGTCGGAGACCCTGCACGCGGCGTTCCCGGACCGGTTCGGCGTCTCGGACAACCTGGGCCGGCTGGTCGAGGCCGGCAAGCCCGGCGTGTACACCTGGGACGCGAGCGGCAACCAGACCGTCGACCCCGAGGTACTGGCGATGCTCAAGGTCGGCGACACCGTCCTCACCGCCGAGCAGGTACGCGAGCGCGCGCTGACCGCCGTCGCGCAGGAGGCGCGGCTGATGCTCGACGAGGGTGTCGTCGCGGAGGCGCAGGACATCGACCTGTGCATGGTCCTGGGCGCGGGCTGGCCGTTCCACCTGGGCGGCATCACGCCGTACCTGGACCGGACGGGGATCAGCGAGCGGGCGACCGGGCAGCGGTTCCTGCCGCGCGGCGCGGCGAGCGTACCGGCCTGACGGTCACCGTCGAGACGCGGCGCCCGGTCACTGCGACCGGGCGCCGTTTCCGTTGCCGCGCAGGGTGTTCCGCAGCCAGCGGAGCCAGCGCAGCTCCTCGCGCTCGGAGCCGATGCCCGCGAGCAGCGTGGCGTAGTCGGCGAACCGGGCCGACCGCGGATCGTCGGGCGCGCCGTTCCGCTCGAACGCCGCGCGCAGCCCCTGGTACGTGTCGAGCACGTCGCGGTGCCGCGCGATCTCACCGTCCAGCATGGCCAGGACCTCGCCCGGGTCGGCGAGCCAGCCGTTGTACACCCGCAGCAGCAGCTCGTTGCGCGGCTGCGGGGCCGGCGGCGGGCTGGCCGCCCAGCGCGCCAGCTCGTCGCGGCCGGCGCCGGTCGCCGAGTACAGCTTCTTGTCGTGCGGTCCCGGCCCGGGCTCGGTCGTGAACGCCACCAGCCCCGACTCGACGAGCCTCGCCAGCGTGCCGTGGATCTGCGCGTGCCCGGCCGTCCAGAAGTACCCGATGGGCGTGCGCATCTTCGCGGCGACCTCGTACCCGCTGTGCGGGCGGCGGGCCAGCAGGCCGAGGATGGCGTACCCGAGGGTGTTCACCCGACCATCATGTCCAGTCGGGGTGTCCCGGCATCGGTGGGGTCGTCGCGCCGTACAGCCAGGCGTTGAGGAAGCCGTGCAGGTCCCGGCCGGCTACCTGGCTGGCCAGCTCGACGAACTGGGCGGTGCCGGCGGACCGGCCCGCGTACCGGCCGAGCCAGGCGCGTTCGATCCGGGCGAAGGTGGCCGCGCCCACCTTCTCGCGCAGCGCGTAGAGCACGAGCGCGCCGCCGTCGTACACGTCGGAGTTGAACACGTTGTCGGCGCCCGGTGCGGCGGGCGGCCCGTACATGCTGCGCCACGTGTCGCCGTTCTTGTACGCCTGGCGCATCCGGTCGGTGAACGACGCGTACCCGGCGGCGTCGGCGTAGCTCGCCTCGTAGTAGCTGGCGTGCCCCTCGTTGAGCCAGACGTCGGACCAGCGGGCCGGTGAGACCTCGTCGCCGAACCACTGGTGGGTCAGCTCGTGCACGAGGACCGGCGCCCAGTACGACCGGGGCGTGAAGCGCAGCATCCCGGCGGACACCAGGGTCAAGGTCTGCGTCTCCAGCGCGAAGTGGAACTCGGTGGGCGCGGCGAGCACGCCGTAGTTGCGGAACGGGTACCGGCCGAGGCGCGCCGACAGCCAGGCGAGCTGCGACGGGGTCACGGCGAGGTCGGCGGACAGCTCGTCGGCGACGGAGGTGGGCAGCACGTCGCGCAGCACCACGCCGTCGGGTCCGGTCGTGGTCCGCACCGTGTACGCGCCGACCGCGATCTGCGTCAGCTCGGTCGCCATCGGCGTCGGCTCGTCGTAGGTCCAGGTGGTGTCGGCGCCGGAGGTCCGGCGGGACACCAGGTTGCCGTTGGCGACGGCGGTCAGCGTGCTCGGCGCGGTGAGCCGGAACGTGTACGCGGCCTTGTCGCTCGGGTGGTCGCTGCCGGGGAACACCGACCGGGCGCAGCTCGGCTGGCCGGCGGTGGCGAAGCCGTCCGGGGTGGGCAGCCAGCCGGAGTCGGTCGGCGCGTTCGCGGGCGCGCAGTGGTGCGCGGCCTTCGGATCCGCCGTGTACGCGACCGTCACCGCGAACGGTGTGCCGCGCCGCAGCAGCCGTCGCGGCGTGACCACCAGTTCGTCGCCGACCCGCTGCCACCGGGCGGGCGCGCCGTCGACCCGTACGCCGGTGACGGTGTTGCCGTCGAAGTCCAGGTCGAACCGGGTCAGGTCCTGCGTGGCCGTCGCGTCGACCCGGGTGCGCGCGGCGACGGTGCCGGCGCCCGGGTCGTACCGCATGGTCAGGTCGTAGTGGGCGACGTCGAACCCGCCGTTGCCGAGGTCGGGGAACAGCCGGTCCCCGATGCCCGGCGCGCCCCAGGTCGGCCGGGTCGACGCCTGGACCGAGCCCGCCGGTATCCCGGCCAGCACGGCGAGCAGCGCCGCGGCCGCTCCGGTCCACACCCGCGCCACCGCCATGACGGCTCCCTCCGGCGTACCGCCCGGCTTCCCGCCGGTCGGGTCCAGCATCGAACCGGGCCGGCCACTATGTCAACACCGACATAGTTACGATCCGGCCGCGCACAGCGCGCGCACATCGCGCCCCCACAGAGTGCGCACGGTGCACTAACGTCTCCGGCCGTGCTCATCAACCGCAAGGGGATCGCCGTCGCCGTCCTCGCCGTCGCCCTCGCCGCGTTCGGCGTCTGGTACGCGTTCGGCCCGTCGTACCTGTCGAACCCGGTCGTCACGGCGACCGTCAAGCAGTGCCGGGGCAAGGCGCCGGACCGGTTCTGCGTCGGCGCCTGGCCGGGCGGGCACGGCCGGATCGAGTCCCTGCCGGCCGGCGCCGACGTCGGCGACCAGGTACGGGTGAAGGCGAAGGACGACTCCAGCGCGACCACCGTGCTGACCCTGACGCCGTTGTGGTGGGCGATCCGCGAGGCGGCCTCGACGATCCTGGTCGGCGTGGCGGTCGTGCTCGTGGTCTACCTCGTCCGCCGCCGCCGACGGTACGTCGCGGAGAACCCGGACGACCTGGAGAAACTCAAGGAGTCCTGACCCGCCCGCACCGACTTCCGCCCCGGCGGCCCTCGTGGCCACCGGGGCGTTGTCGTACCCGGCGCGCAGTTTCCGGCGCACGGGTATTCCCGCTGTGATTAACGAGACG
This sequence comes from Actinocatenispora sp., assembly GCA_036503555.1. Lineage (GTDB taxonomy): Bacteria > Actinomycetota > Actinomycetes > Mycobacteriales > Micromonosporaceae > Actinocatenispora. Next base: position 148,673 of record DASXWQ010000012.1, on the reverse strand, counting down.
GACGGGTTCCGAAACTGTCCCGGCGCGGACTAGTTTCGTTACGACACAGTCTCGTATCTGAATCGGAGAAACATGGACGCGGCGTCTCCTCGCGCCGGTGCGAACCTCGCAACGGCCGAGAACAGCGGCCATCCGCGCCGCTGGCTGATCCTCGGGGTACTCGTGATCAGCCTGCTGGTGGTCGTCCTCGACAACACCGTGCTCAACGTGGCGATGAAGGTCATCGCCGATCCCCACGCCGGCCTGGGCGCCTCCCAGAGCCAGCTCGAATGGGCGATCAACGCCTACACGCTCGTCTTCGCCGGGCTGCTCTTCAGCTTCGGCATCCTCGGCGACCGGTTCGGCCGGCGCCGCGCGCTGTTCGCCGGGCTGGCCGTGTTCGGCCTGGCCTCCCTCGTCTCGGCGTACGCGCAGTCGGCCGGGCAGTTGATCGGCGCCCGGGCGCTCATGGGCATCGGCGGCGCCGCCGTCCTGCCCGCGACCCTGTCGATCATCTCCAACGTGTTCGACCCGCGCGAACGCGCCCGCGCCATCGGCATCTGGGCCGGTGCCGTCGGTCTGGCCGTCGCGATCGGACCGATCCTCGGCGGGTTCCTGCTGGAGCACTTCTGGTGGGGCTCGGTCTTCCTGATCAACGTACCGATCGTGGCCGTGGGGCTCGTCGCGATCGTGCTGCTCGTACCCGAGTCGAAGGATCCGAAGCCGGGCCGGATCGACGTGGTCGGCGTGCTGCTGTCCATCGCCGGCCTCGTCTCCCTGGTGTACGGCATCGTCTCCGGCGGCGACCACGGCGACTGGGGCAAGCCGACCGTGTGGGGTCCGGTCGCGCTCGGCGCCGCCATCCTCGTCGGGTTCGTCCTGTACGAACGGCGCAGCGACCACCCGTCGCTGGACGTACGGCTGTTCCGGGATCCGCGGTTCTCCGCGGCGGTGGTGGCGACCGGGCTGATGTTCTTCGCCGCGATGGGCACGTTCTTCTTCTCGGTGTTCTACATCCAGAACGTCAGAGGGTTCAGCCCGCTGGAGTCCGGCCTGCTGATGCTGCCGTTCGCCGCCGCGCAGGTGGTGTTCGCGCCGCGCAGTTCCCGGCTCGTCGCCCGGTTCGGCGCCAAGGTGGTCTGCACGATCGGGCTCGCCCTGGTCGCGATCTCGCTGGGTGGGTTCGCCCTGCTCGGCGTGGACACCCCGATCTGGGTGATGGAGGTGCTGTTCTTCCTCCAGGGCGTCGGCATGGCCAACGTCGCCGCGCCGACCACCGAGGCCATCATGTCGGTACTGCCGCGCGAGAAGGCCGGCGTCGGCTCCGCGATCGGCAACACGATCCGGCAGGTCGGCGGCGCGCTCGGGGTCGCCGTGCTCGGCTCCGTGCTCTCCCAGGTCTACCGCGGCGACATCACCCCGCACCTGACCGGCGTACCCGGGCCGTACCGGGACGCGGCGGCCGAGTCGCTGCCCGCGACGTACGGGGTGGCGGGACGGCTCGGTGACGCGGGCCGGGCGCTGATCGGTCCGGCGAACGACGCGTTCGTGCACGCCATGCACACCGCGGCGGCCGGCTCCGGCATCGTCGCCGTACTCGGCGCGCTGGTGGTCCTGTTGTGGCTGCCCGGTCGCCGGATCGCGCAGCACCGCCGGCACGTACCGCAGCAGCGCCAGGAGTCCCGGGTGGCCGAAACGGTCGGCGTACGGGAAGAATGAACGGCGTGAACCACCGCGACACCGTTGCTGCGCGGCCGCCCGGCCGGCCGCGCAGCGCGCACGCCGACGAGGCGATCATCGAGGCTGCCCTCGACATCATCGCCGAGGGCAACACCGTGGACGCGCTGTCGATGGACGCGGTGGCCGCCCGGGCCGGCGTCGGCAAGGCGACCGTCTACCGGCGCTGGCCGAACAAGGAAGCGCTGATGATGGACGCCATCGTCGCGCTCAAGGGCGACATCCCGACACCGGGCGGGGTCTCCGTCCGGGACGACCTGATCGCGCTGCTCAGCCGGGTCGGGCGGTACGGGGGGCGGGCCGGCAAGCTCATGCCGTGCCTGGCCCCCGAGATCCACCGCAACCCCGCGCTCTACGACCGGTACGTCGCCTGGATGGAGAAGCGCCGCGAGGTCATCCGAGACGTGCTGCGGCGCGGCATCCGCACCGGCGAGCTCGACCCCGAGCTGGATGTCGAGCTCGCCGTCGCGGCCCTGACCAGCCCGCTGACCATGCAGTCCGCGCTGCGCTGGCATCCGCACCTGACGAAGGAGCGGCTCGCCGAGCGCCTCGTCGACATGATCCTCAACGGCATCCGGCCGCCGGCCCGCTGACGGGCCGGCGCGGCCGGAGTCAGCCGAGGTTGGGCATCCCGGCCCGGACGTACCGCTCCCCCACGACCTGCTCCGGGGCGAACGCCGCGGACAGCGTGGCCAGCTCACCGGCGGACAGCACGAGATCCGCGGCGGCGACGTTCTCCCGCAGGTACTTCGAGCGCTTCGTGCCGGGGATCGTCACCACGTTGTCCCCCTGCGCCAGCACCCAGGCCAGCGCCACCCGAGCCGGCGTGACGTCGTGCGTCTCGGCGACCCGGCGTACCTCGGCCAGCAGGGTCAGGTTGCGCTCCAGGTTGCCGTCCGCGAACCGCGGGTTGCTGCGGCGGAAGTCGTCCGGGGCCAGGTCGTCGAGCTTCGCGATCGAGCCGGTGAGGAACCCGCGGCCGAGCGGCGAGTACGCCACGACCGTGGTGCCCAGCTCCGCCGCCGTCGCCAGTACGCCGTTGTCCACGACGTCGCGGGTCCACAGCGACAGCTCGCTCTGCACGGCCGCGATCGGGTGCACCGCGTACGCCCGGCGCAGCACCTCGGCGCTCACCTCGCTCAGCCCGATCTGCCGGATCTTGCCGGCGGCGACCAGCTCGGCGAGCCCACCGACGGTCTCCTCGATCGGCGTCGTGCCGTCCCAGCGGTGCATGTAGTACAGGTCGATCGTGTCGACGCCGAGGCGGCCGAGGGACGCGTCGACGGCCCGCTTCGCGTACTCCGGGGTGGAGTCGAGCCGGCGGTTCCCGTCCTCGTCGCGGCGGATCGCGAACTTCGTGGCGAGGACGGCGTCGTCGCGCCGGCCGGCGAGGGCCCGGCCGACGAGGCGTTCGTTGTGGCCCTGGCCGTACATGTCGGCGGTGTCGAGCAGCCGTACGCCCTCATCGAGCGCCTCGTGGATCAGCGCGACCGAGGCGTCCTCGTCGGCCGGGCCGTAGAACTCGCTCATGCCCATGCAGCCGAGCCCGACGACCGGTACGTCGACGGTGCCCAGGCGGCGGGTGGGAAGTGTGCTCATGACTGGTGTGTCCTTCCGTGTCGGGTGCTGCCGGTGCCGTGTTGGCTCAACAGTGCGCGACCCGGCCCGCCGGTGGCAGGGCGGGTTGCGCCGGGCAGCGGCGTTCCTGGGTGTGACGCGACCAGTCACCCGCCCGGGGCCGGTGCCAGACTGGACGCCATGACCTCCTCGACACGCCGTACCGACGGCAACGGGCTGGGCGAGTTCCTGCGGGCCCGGCGGGCCCGGCTCACCCCGGCCGACGTGGGCCTGCCCGCCGGCACCGGCCTGCGGCGTACGCCGGGGCTGCGCCGCGAGGAGCTGGCCGCCGTCGCCGGTGTCAGCGTCGACTACTACATCCGGTTGGAGCAGGGCAAGGAGACCAGGCCCAGCGACACCGTGCTGGACGCGCTGGCCCGGACCCTGCACCTGGACGCCGACGAGCACACGCACCTGCGCGCGCTGGCCGAGCGGGCCGCCCGCGGCGCCCCGGCCGGCCGCTCGGCACCCGCCCGCACCGTACGGCCGGGTCTGCGCCGGCTGCTCGACGTGGTCCTGCCGTCCCCGGCGTACGTGTTGAGCCGGACCAACGACGTGCTCGCCGCCAACCCGCCCGGCCTGCGGCTGCTGGCCGGCATCGAGGACTGGCCGTCGGCGCAGCGCAACACGGTGCGCTACATCTTCCTGCACCCCGCCGCCCGCACCCTCTTCCCGAACTGGGAGCGCATCGCGGCGGAGACCGTGGCGCAGCTGCGTACCGTGGCCGGCGCGGACCCGGACGCGCCGGACGTGGCGGCGCTGATCGGCGAGCTGGTGGTGAAGAGCGACGAGTTCGCCACCATGTGGCGACGGTACGACGTGAAGGTGAAGTCGGGCGGCCACAAGGACTTCGACCATCCGGTCGTCGGCCGGTTCGGGCTCGACTACGAGGTGCTCTCCGCGGCGCACGCCGACGGCCAGCGGATCGTCGTGTACGACGCGGCGCCGGACACCCCCGACCACGACGCGATGCTGCTGCTCGGCATGACCGCCAGCCCGCCGGCCGAGCAGGCCACGCCCCGGGCCGGACACCACCGCCGCACCGACCCGGCCCCGCCGCTCGCCGAGCGTCACGCCGACGACCCGGCGTGAACGGGCACGGCCTGGCCTGACACCGCTGGCAGGAGGCTAGCCTGGTCGGTCGTGTACTGGACCTACGAACGACATCTCGACGCGGTGGCCGAGGCCGCCGCCGCGTACGTCGCGACGGTGGCGGACGCCGACCCGACGACCCCGGTCCCGACGTGTCCACAGTGGACGCTCGCGGACCTGAGCCGGCACCACGGCACGACGTACCGGTGGATCGACCACCTGGTACGCACCGGGGCGCAGGCCCGGATCTGGTCGCGGGACGTACCGCTGGAGCTGCCGGACGATCCCGCGGAGCTGCCCGCGTGGGTCGCCGCCGGCGCCGAACGCGTGCTCGCCACGCTCCGTGCCACCGATCCGGACACTCCACTGTGGACCTGGGGCGCCGGGCGTACCGCGCGGTTCTGGCCGCGGCGTGCGCTGTTCGAGGCGGTGGTGCACCGGGCCGACGCGGACATCGCCCTCGGCCGTACCCCACGGATCGCGGCGGACGTCGCCGCCGACGGCATCGAGGAGTTCCTGCTGAACCTGCCGCACGCCGCCTGGATCGCGCCACGGCTGGCCGGCGCCGGCCGGGACGGCGACTCGATCCTGTTGCGCCCCAACGGATCCGACTCCGGCTGGCGGATCGCCTGCACCGACGGCTGGTTCGAGTGGGACCGCGGCGACGCCGGCACGGTCGAGGTCACCGGCTCCCCCGGCGATCTCCTGCTCCTGACGTACGGCCGGATCGCCGCCGACGATCCCCGCCTCACGGTCACCGGCACCGCGTCCGTACTCGACGGGTGGCTGCGCGTCCTGACGTTCTGAGGCGGGCCGCCCTTGGCGGGCCGCCCCCTCAGCGGCGCGTCAGCCGCGCTCGGCGACGCTGCGCTCGACGCAGAACTCGTTGCCCTCCGGGTCGGCCAGGGTGACGAACCCGGAGCCGTCCTCGCGCCGGTGGTCGGCGAACAGGGTGGCGCCGAGCTTGATCGCCCGGTCGACCTCCATGTCCCGCGTACGCTCGCCCGACGGCGTGATGTCCAGGTGGACCCGGTTCTTCACGGACTTGCCCTCGGGTACCCGGACGAACAGCAGCGTCGGCGCGCCGTTGGCGGCGAGCACGACCGCCTCCGGGTCGCCGGGCTGGTCCTCGACCGACATCGGCCGGCCGAGCAGCTCCGACCAGAACCGGGCGAGATGGTACGGGTCGCCGACGGCGTCGAACGTGATGTGGTTGATCGTGGGATGCACTGCGGTCTCGGGACTCACTGGTCTCCCTCTAGAGACTCGGTGCGCTCCCGCCTGCCGGGAGCGCGGAACTGGTCCTGCCGAACATGGGTCCGCACCTCCTCTCGGCTCGTGCTGACCGGCCCTGTCTACCCAGCGGACCTGGCCCGGCGCAACCGGTTTGGCCCGACGTGATCATCGGCACGGGACAATCCGCTTGAGTCTCCACCGACGGGAAGGGCGACGGTGAATCCGATGAGCGAGCACACGTCGTCGCGCTACGGCATGTCGATCGGCGAGCTGTCGGCGCGCTCCGGGGTCCCGGTCAAGACCATCCGGTACTACTCGGACGTCGGTCTGCTGCCGGCGACCACCCGGACCGCCGCCGGCTACCGGCGGTACGACGAGCGGTCCGCGGCGCGCCTGGCGTACATCCGGACGCTGCGCGAGCTGGGGCTGGGCCTGGCGCCGATCCGCCGGGTACTGGACCGGCAGGTCGGGCTGGCCGAGGTGGCCGGCGCGCACGCCGACGCGCTCGACCGGCAGATCCGCATCCTGCGGGTACACCGGGCGGTCCTGCGTGCGCTCGCCCATCGCGAACCCGACCCTACGGAGGTGACCCGGATGAACGACATCGCCCGCGCGTCCGCCGCGGAACGCAAGCGGATCCTGGACGAGTTCCTGGACCACGTGTTCGGCGGCCTGACGGTGAACCCGGACTTCGAGCGCATGATGCGTTCGGTCTCGCCGGACCTGCCGGACGACCCGACACCCGAACAGCTCGACGCCTGGATCGAGCTGGCCGACCTGCTCGCCGACCCGGACTTCCGCGCCAGGATCCGCGGCATGGCCGAGGGGCACGCCGCCGACCCGGCGGCGGTCCGCGGCGGCCGCGACGCCCGTACGTCGCCCGAACTGGCCGGCGAGCTCGCGCGCCGCGCCGGTGCGGCCCTCGCCGACGGCGTCGACCCGGCCGGCCCCGACGCGGACGCCGTGCTCGACGAGATCGTCGGCGCGTTCGCCGGGTACGACGGGGTGGCGGACACGCCGGAATACCGGGCGCGGATGCTGGCGAACATCGGCGGCGGCGGTGACGAGCGCGCCGAACGGTACTGGCAGCTGCTCGGCACCATCAACGGCTGGCCGCCGGTACCGACCGCGATGCCGGCGTGGCGCTGGGTGCAGAAAGCCCTCGCGGCCCGCGCCACCTGACGCGCCCGGACCCGGACGCGCCCGGACCCGGACCGGCCCGGACCCGGACGCGCCCGGACCCGGACCGGCCCGGACGCGCCCGGACCCGGACCGCCGGCACGACGGCGCCCGGCCGGCAGGACGGCCGCGGACTGACAGCCGGCGTGCGGCGGTCAGGGCTCGGGTGCCGGGGGTACGGCGGCGGCCGCACGCACCGGCGGCGTGGTGCCGGCGGCGGGCAGGGTGCAGGTCACCTCCAGGCCGCCGCCGGCGAGCGCGCGGGCCGCGACCGTACCGCCGTGGGCGTCGACGACAGCGCGGACGATGGACAGGCCGAGCCCGGCGCCGCGGGTACCGGTGCGCTCGCGGCCGCCGCGGCGGAACGGTTCGAACAGGCCCGGCACCTCGGTGGGGTCCAGCTCGGCGCCCGAGTTGCCGACGACCAGCCGGGCGTGCTCGTCGTCGCCGGAGGTACGCACCCACACCGAGCCGCCGACGTGGTTGTACCGGACGGCGTTCTCGATGAGGTTGCCGGCGAGTCGTTCGAGCAGGCTGGCGTCGCCGACGACGGCCGCCGGCGGCGTCGCCACCTGCACCGACAGCCGCATCCGCGCCACGTCCGGGCGTACCGAGGAGAGCGCGACGGCGACGCCGGCGGCGAGGTCGGTGGGCACCTTCCGGACCAGCCGCCGGCCCGCCTGCGCCTCCGTACGCGCCAGCAGCAGCAACGCCTCGACCAGCGTGTTCGCCCGCTCCGACGCCTCGCGTACGACGCGGCCCATGCGGCGCAGCTCGTCCGCGTCGGACTCCGGGTCGGCCAGCACCACGTCGACCTCGGTACGCATCACGGCGAGCGGGGTGCGCAGCTCGTGGCTGGCGTTCGCGACGAACCGGCGCTGCGAGTCGAACGCCGCGCCGATCCGGTCCAGCATCGCGTCGAACGTGCTGGCCAGCTCGCGGATCTCGTCGTCGGGACCGTCGTACCGGATGCGCTGGTCCATCGTCTCGGTGGACAGCCGGCGCGCGGCCGTGGTCACCGCGGTCAGCGGCCGCAGCGCCCGGCCGGTCACGACGTACCCGCCGATCACGCCGGCCGAGCTGATCACGACGAGCGCGGCCAGTCCCTTGAGGACGACCTCGATCTCGGTGTCGCGGGCGAGCTGGCTCTGGTACGCCCGGGCGTCGACGACGCGGCCGTCGGCGAGCGTGACCCGCGAGCCGGGGCGCAGCTCCGCGGTCGGGTTGAGCGACTGCTGGAGCACCAGCCAGGCGAGTACGAGCAGCAGCGCGCCGGCGCCGACGAGCAGGATCCCGTTCAGCAGGGTGAGGCGCAGCCGCAGCGTGGGCCGCGGCGTACCGACCCGGACCGCCGGGCGCAGCCATCGGGCGCGCCCCGTGGGAGCGGTCATGCGGCGGAGATGCGGTAGCCGGCGCCGACCACGGTCTCGATGAGCGGCGGGTCCCCCAGCTTGCGGCGCAGCGTCATCACGGTGACGCGGACTGTGGTGGTGAACGGGTCGGCGTTCGCGTCCCAGACCCGTTCGAGCAGCTCCTCCGAGGACACCACGCCGCCGCGCGCCTTGATCAACTCCTCCAGCACGCCGAACTCCTTGCGGGTCAGCTCCAGCGCCCGGCCGTCCCGCAGCACGCCGCGCTTCGCCGGATCCAGCTCGACGTCGGCGACCCGCAGCACCGGCGGCGCGGCCGGCGTCGCGCGCCGACCCAGCGCGCGTACCCGGGCCACCAGCTCGTCGAACGCGAACGGCTTCGCCAGATAGTCGTCCGCGCCCAGCTCCAGCCCCTCGACCCGCTCGGCGACGCTGCCCGACGCGGTGAGCATCAGTACCCGCGTCAGCGCGCCGGACCGCACCAGGTCGACGCAGATCTCGTCGCCGTGCACGCCGGGCAGGTCACGGTCGAGCACGACCACGTCGTACCGCGTGGTGAGGGCCATCTCGTGACCGATGGTGCCGTCGTACGCGGTGTCGACGGCCATGCCCTCGCGGCGCAGCCCGCGGGCGACGGCATCGGTCAGCGCGCGCTCGTCCTCGATGACCAGGACACGCATCCGCCGTCGCCTCCCCTCGGCGCGCCACGGCCCCGCCCGAACGTCGCCGGGCCGTACGAGAAATCCTCCGGTGTCGTGCATCATCCCCGGTCGGCCGGGCGCCGGGCAAGCCGGTCCGCCGGACACACAGGTGGCCGCCGGGTCGACCCCGACGGCCACATTGACCTGCATAGATGTCTGTACGGGCGGATCAGCGGATCAGCCCCGGTCGGCCGCTACTGAGTCGCATCCCGGACACTGTTCGCGACCTTCTGGAGATCCTTCGCCGCCGACGCCGGCCCGGTGAACCGGATGACGACCTGACGGTCCATCGGGCCGCCGGGGTTGCTGTGCCAGTAACGAACCAGTACCAGCCCGTACCCGCTGGAGCCGTCCGGCGCGGTGACCTTCTTGCCCTCGGCCCACGACGAGTTGCCGCCGTCGCGGACCCAGCGCAGCCCGAACGCCTCCTCGCCCTCGCGCATCTTGATCTTCTTGGCCGAGTCGCACGGCTCCCCGCACGTACGCACGATCACGTCCCCGCCGGCCTTCGTCTTGCTGCTGGCGCAGTGGTAGTTCACGTACGTCGCCGACTGGTCCTGCTTCGTGCACGTCCAGTCGCCCGGCGTGGCGAACGTGAAGCCGAGACCAGGCAGGTTCGACTGCTGCGCGGTCTTGTCGCCCGAGCCGAACTTCGCGAACGACGCCGGCCACGACCCGTCCTTCGGCGGCTCCTTGCCCGGCTTCTTCGGCGTGCTTGGCGCGGACTTCTGCGTCTTCGGCGTCGGCTGGCCGCCACCACCCTTGGTGTGGCCACCGCTGGGCTTCGGGCTGGCGCTCGTCTTCGTCTGCGGCTTGCCGCCCTGGGTGAAGTAGACCGCCCCGCCGACGCCGCCGGCCAACACCACCAGGACGACCACGATCAGCGCGATCAGCAGGCCCTTACGGCCCTTCTTCGGCGGCGGCTCGTCGTCGAACCGGTTCTGCGGCGGGTACTGCGCCGGCGGCTGGGCGAACCCGCCGCCCTGCTGCGGCTGCGGCTGCTGGGCCTGCGGCGCGAACGGCGTCTCCGCCTGCGGCGCGAACGGCGTCTCGGCCTGCGGCGCGAACGGCTCCGGCTGCGGCGGGAAGGGCTGCTGCGGCTGCTGCTGGAACTGCTGCGGCTGCGGCTGCTGGGCCTGCGGCGCGAACGGGTCGGGTGCGCCACCACCGGCGTTGAACGGGTCGACCGGCTCGACCGGACCCGGCGGCTCCGTCTGGATGAACTCCGGGCCCGGCTGCTCGCCCGGACCGAAACCCTGCTGCGGCGCGCCCTGCTGCGGCGGTACGAAGCCCTGCGCGCCCGGCCGGATCATCGTGGTCGGCGGCTCGTCGTCGCCGCCCTGCTGCGGCGCGGCCGACATCGGCTGGCCGGACACCGGCATCCCCGACACCGGCGTGGGCAGCGGCTGGCCCGGCGCGAACGGCTGCGGCTGCGGCTGGTGTTGCGGCTGCGGCTGCTGTGGTACCGGACCGGGCTGGGCGCTCGTGGGCGCGGCGACGGGCTCGCACGGCGCGCCCATCGCGGCGAAGACGTTGGCGGCGGTGGCCCCGCCGTCGTCCGGGTACGCCACCCACGGCTGCTGCCCGACCAGGTCGGCGGCGACCGGCGCGCCGGCCGGCGACGACTGCCGCACCTGCTCGACGGTGGTGTTGAACTGCCATCGACGCTGCGGGTCGTTGGCGGCCGGGCCTTCGAGCACGGCCATCGTGACCTGGCTGCCTTGCTGGTCGTACGCGCGCCAGACCCGTCCCGCGGCTCCCGCCCCGAGCAGATCCCGCAACGTGTACGGGCCGATTGTCTGCATCTCACTCTCTCTCTTCCGTACCGCCGTGCTCTGCGACGGATGGTATAGGTCGGCGATGTGCGCGCGGTACCGGCGCGGCGCCCGGGATCCGGTACCGTCACAAGGGTCCGACCACCCTCGCCGTGGTGACGTGCGCGACACTGCGATTCAACGCTGTCGATGCGGGTCGGGACGGATTGCGGTCAGGCGGTATCTTGGGCACTCCGTTCCAACCCCCCAAAAATCGCGGCCGCCCGCCACGGTGGCCGAGGATCGCAACCGATCAGGTGCACCCCCTGCGATGAACCGTGAGTGAACTCGACGAAGCCTCGATGCTGCCCGGACGTGAGGGCGCCGAGCCGCCGGCCCGAAGCGGCACGGGTACCCCGTCTCGTCCGGACCGGCATGCCTCGGGCGAGGCCGACGACGACCGGGGGGCGTTCGTGGGTTGGCTCTCCGGTGATCGGTCCACTCCGGACAGTGCACCCCGGTCCTCTCCTGACAGTGCACCTCGCTCCGCTCCGGGCAGTGGACCCCGGTCCGCTCCGGACAGTGGACCCCGGTCCGCTCCGGACGGTGCACCCCGGTCGGCTCCGGACGGTGCGCCCCGGTCCTCGGGACGGGCCGCCGTCGACCGCGGGGAGGTCGGCCGCCCGCCGCACCCCCGGCACCGACCGGGCGAGGCACCCGACCATGGCACGGGTGGCGCGCCGCGACCCGGCCGAGCGGCGGTACCGGTGCGCTCACCGGGCGTCGCCGTACCGGACCCGGACCGGGACCGGGGGCCGGATCGGGACCGGGGGCCGGATCGGGACCGGGATCACGAGTTGGACACCGATCGGGCCGGCGGCGCCAACCGGGACGGCGGATGGCCGGAGTCCGAGCACCGCCGCGGGATCCGGCGGCCGGAGCGCTCCGTCGGGTCCGCCCGGCCCGTCGCGCACCGGTCCGGGGATCCCGACCGCGCGCTGCTCGACGAGCCGCCGCGCGACGACGACGCGGACCGGCCGGCGTACCGCGACGCCGAGGACACCGACGTCCTCCACCTCGACCTCGACGAGCGGGACGCGCCGGTGTCCTCCGCCCCGTCGTCCTCCGCGCCGATCGTGGGTACGGCGATGGTCGCGGGCGGTTTCCGGGGTACCAACCGGGCGCTGACCCAGCTGGCGTGGCTCGGCTCGGCGCTGCTCACCGCGGTCATCACCATCTTCCGGGCGGACCGGCCGGGCCTGTGGGCCGACGAGCTGGCGACCTGGGGCATGACGACGGTGCCCGGGCACTCGATGTGGGGCCTGCTGCGCTCCACCGACATGGTCAACGGGCCGTACTACGTGTTCATGTGGGGCTGGACGCACCTGCTCGGCCGCTCCGACCTGGCGCTGCGGCTGCCGTCGGTGATCGCGATGACCGTCGCCGCGGCGCTGGTCGCGGCGCTCGGCTCGCGGTTCTGCGGCCCGCGCGCGGGTCTCGTCGCGGGCCTGCTCTTCGCGATCCTGCCGGCCGTCTCCCGGTACGGGCAGGAGGCCCGGGTCTACGCGCTCGTCGTCTGCTTCGCCGCCGCGTCGACGCTGCTGCTGGCCCGGGCCCTCGACCGGCCCCGGTTCACCCGCTTCCTGCCGTACGTGCTGGTCGTCGCGGTGATGGGGCTGCTCAACGTGGTCTCGTTGGTGTTGCTCGTGGCGCACGGCCTGCTGGTGCTGGTGCTGCGGCGCCGGGCGCTCGCCGGCTGGGTGCCGAGCGTGCTCGTGGGCGCCGCGCCCGCGGTGGTCCTGCTGGCGCTGTCGATGGGCCAGCGCGGCCAGGTCGGCTGGATCGCGCCGTCCAGCATCACCGCCCTGGCCGCCTTCCCGTACCAGCTGTTCGGGGCGACGGCGATCGGCGGGGCGCTGCTGGTGCTGTCCGTGCTCGCCGTGTCGTACCGACATCCGGCGGTGGTGTACACGACGTGGGCGGTGCTGCCGGCGGTGGTGCTGTTCGTGGCGGGGCACTACACGTCGGTGTGGCTGCCGCGGTACCTGCTGTTCACGCTGCCGGCCTGGGTGCTGCTGGCCGCGATGACCCTCGACCGGATCCCGTTGGTACGCGGGCTGGTCGTGGTCGCGGCGGTGGCGCTGGTCGGGATACCGGCGCAGGGCACGGTGCGTGGGCAGGCGGGGCACGACCAGGACACCCGCGGCCTGGCCACGATCATCGCCAACAACGAGCTGCCGGGCGACGGCGTCGTCTACGGTACGGACGACCCCGGTGGCGGCTGGGTCGGCCGGGACACCGTCGCGCACTACCTGGCCGCGGACGCGCGGCCGAAGGACATCATGCTCACCCAGGCCCAGCGTACGAACGACAAGGTGCTGGCGGTGGAGTGCACGGACGCGACGAAGTGCCTGCCCACCACGGTGAACCGGGTGTGGGTGGTCCGGCTCGGCGCGGTCTCCGACCCGCTGCGCAACCTCGGCGGTTCCAAGGAGGAGGCGCTGCGCGCCCAGTTCCAGACGAGCCGTACGTGGCATCCGGCGGGGCTGACCCTGGCCCTGCTGACCCGGAAGCCGTCGTAGGTAGGCATAGTGCTGGCGTTCCTGCTCCAGATCTCCGAGTGGCTGCACTCCGGCCACGTGTACCCGTTCGCGGTGTTCATGGCCGTGATCTGGTTGCTGTGGCTGACGAAGGCGATCCTGGCCCGGCAGTACCGGCCGTGGCAGGCGGACTGGCACACCACGACGTCGGTGGTGATCCCGGTGGTGGACGAGGAGGAGGAGCTCTTCGTCTCGGTGCTGGAGCGCATCGTGGTGCAGCGGCCGACCGAGATCATCGTGGTCATCAACGGCCCGCGCAACGAGACGTTGGAGAAGGTGTGCGAGCGGGTCGGTGTCAGCTGGACGTGGACGTCGACGCCGGGCAAGCGCAACGCCGTGGACATCGGGGTCGAGCTGGCGACCGGTGAGGTCGTGGTGCTCGTCGACTCGGACACCATGTGGACCCGGGACACGCTGCGCGAGCTGGTCAAGCCGTTCCGTGACCCGGAGGTGGGCGGGGTCAGCACCCGGCAGCGCATCCTCAACCCGGAGCGCGGCATGCTGACCCGCTGGGCCGACTGGCTGGAGAACATCCGCAACGAGTACTCGATGCCGGCGATGAGCGTGCTCGGTACGGTCGGCTGCCTGCCCGGCCGGACGATCGCGTTCCGGCGGCAGATCCTGGTGGACAACATGACGCGGTTCCGGACGGAGCCGTTCCTCGGAGTGTTCATCGAGGTGTCGGACGACCGGACGCTGACCAACTACACGCTGATGGACGGGTACAAGACGGTCGTGCAGTCCACGTCGCTGGTGTACACGGACGCGCCGACGAAGCTGGGCAAGCTGGTGAAGCAGCAGTTCCGGTGGGCGCGCGGCTCGCAGTACAACACGCTGCGGATGCTGCCGTGGATGCTGCGCAAGGCGCCGGTGTTGGCCCTGTTCTACGTGGCGGACATCGTGGTGCCGTTCATCCTGATCGGTTCGTTCGCCTCCTGGATGGCGGCGCTCGTCACCGGCTCGCGGTCCGAGCTGTACGGTCGGCTCCCGCTGCCCGAGACGGGGTGGCTGGCGCTGGTAACGCTGCTGTGCTTCAGCGCGATGATGACGGTGATGGGACTCGGCATCAGGTTCGGCCGGCACTTCGCGTACCGCCCCAACGACATGGCGTACCTGCCGGTGTTCATGCTCATCAACACCTTCGTGCTGATGCCGGTGCGGGTGGTCGGGTTCTTCCGGCTGGCGCACAACGCGTCCTGGGGTACCAGATCCGGCGGGTTCGCCGGCAAGCGCGCGCGTAACCCGCAGGCCCTGATCCCGTACCTGCTCGGCGGGTTGTTGCTGGCCGCTACGGTGATGAGCAGTGTCTAGGCATCGGCTCATCTCGAAGCGCAGCTACCGGATCTGGATGGGTGTGAACGCCGTCCTGCTGTTGCTGTTCTCCGGCGGCGTGCTCTACTTCACGGTCGGCGGCGGGTTCCGCGGGATGGAGGCGTCGGCCCGCGGCTTCGCGACACCGGATCCGACCGCGAGCCGTCAGCTCGCCGCCCGCATCCCGACCAAGCAGCAGGTCCTCGACCCGAACGGGAAGTACTTCGGGCTGTCCACGCCGCAGGCGCCGTGGTCCGAGTCGGAGATCAACGGCATCGCCGGCAAGGCCGGCAAGCAGCCCAACCTGCTGGAGTACTTCGTCAACTGGACGGAGGACTTCCGCCCGCAGGCGGTCGTGGCGAGCTACCAGCAGGGCGCGGTTCCGGCCATCACCTGGGAGCCGTGGGCCGGGCTGCAGGGCGGCACCAGCCAGCCGGCGTACGGGCTGGAGAAGATCGTCGACGGCGGCTACGACGGGTACGTCACGCGTTTCGCCACCGCGGTCAAGCAGCAGAAGTGGCCGATCGTGCTGCGCTTCGGCCACGAGATGAACGGCAACTGGTACCCGTGGTCGGAGAGCAAGTCCGGCAACAAGGCCGGTGACTACGTCAAGGCGTGGCGGCACGTGCACGACATCTTCACCAAGGTCGGCGCGACGAACGTGATCTGGGTGTGGAGCCCGAACATCGTCCGGCCGGTGCCGAGCACCTCGCTGCACCCGCTGTACCCGGGCGACAGGTACGTGGACTGGATCGGCATGGTGGGCTACGCCGCGGACGAGGAGACGCGCGCGTCGCAGACGTTCGAGGAGACGATCCTGCGGCTGCGCACGTTCACGCACAAGAAGATCCTCATCACGGAGACCGGTGCCGGCCCGGGGAAGAACCAGGCGAAGTGGACGACCGCGTTCTTCAACTGGCTGACCGGGCGCGACGACGTCGTCGGCTTCGTCTGGTTCGAGTACAACAAGGAGAGCACCGGTACGAAGGACTGGCGGTTCACCGTTAACTCCGACACGCTCGACGCGTTCCGTACCGGCGTGCACAAGATCCGGGTGGCACGCCCGGTCAAACCGTAGGGCACGGCTGTGGACTCCGACGGGCTGGATCCGGCGCACCGGTACGACATTTCGCCACCAAGACTGCGCAGGCGGACACTGCTGCGCGGCGCGTTGGGGCTGGCGCCGGGCGTGGCGGCGGCCGGGCTGCTGGCCGGCTGTGACGGTGAGACACCGGCGCACGAGGCGGAGAAGCCGAGCATGGTCGGCGACGTCGACCCGTTCATCGGCACCGGCACGCCCGGCAACACGTACCCGGGGGCGCACCTGCCGTTCGGTTTCGCGGCGGCGAGCCCGGACACCGACAACCCGTCGAGCGCCGGCTACTCCCCCACCGACCCGATCGTCGGCTTCTCGCAGACGCACGTGTCGGGCACCGGCGGCGACTCCCGGTACGGGAACTTCCGCGTCACGCCGATCACCGGCCGGGTGCGTACCGACGGGCTGGGGTCGGGGCGGGCCGACGAGCACGCCGAGCCGGGGTACTACCGGGTGCGCCTGACGTACCCGCGGGTGCTCGCGGAGCTGACGGCGAGCCGGCGGTGCGCGGTGCACCGGTACACGTTCCCGGACGGGCGCGGCGGGCATCTGGTGCTGGACGCCAGTTCCGTGATCGACACGAACGGCGCGCAGACCCCGACGAAGACCACGCTGCGGGTGGTCGGGGACGACAAGCTGGAGGGCTCGGTCACGGTCACCGGCGGCTGGGGCGACCGGGGCGGCGAGTACACGTTGTACTTCGCGGCGCGGCTGGACCAGTCGTTCAAGGCGGTGTCGACGTTCGTCGACGGCGCGGTGAGCGAGGGGTTCCGGGAGGTGACCGGCGGGCGCGGACAGCGGGTCGGTGCCGTCGTCTCGGTGCGTACGTCGGTGCACCGGACGGTCGAGCTGAAGGTGGCCGTGTCGTTCGTCAGCGCCTCCCAGGCGCACCGCACGCTCGCCGACGAGCTGGGCATCCGCGACTTCGACGCGGTACGCCGCGACGCGCACGACGCGTGGAAGGAGGCGATGAGCCGCGTGGTGGTCACCGGCGGCAGCGCCGAGCAGCGGAAGGTCTTCGCCACCGCGGTCTACCACTGCCAGCTCATGCCGCACGACCTGACCGGCGAGAACGTCTGGTGGAAGGCGAAGACACCGCACTACGAGGACTTCTACACGCTGTGGGACACCACCCGTGCGCTGCATCCGCTGCTGACGCTGATCCAGCCGGCACGGCAGGCGCAGATGGTGGCCTCGCTGATCGAGACGTACCAGTACACCGGGTGGCTGCCGGACGCGCGGATCGCCGGCGTCAACTGCTTCATCCAGGGCGGTACGTCGGGCGACGTGCTCGTCGCCGACGCGGTCGTCAAGGGGCTCGCCGGTGTCGACTTCCGCACGGCGTACCGGGCGCTGCGCAAGGACGGCGAGCAGGACTCGCCGAAGCCGCAGGTCGAGGGGCGGGAACTGACCGACTACCTGCGCATCGGGTACCTGCCGATCGACCACGACCGGCCGGCCGACTCGCACGGCAGCCGGACCGCCTCGCGCACCCTGGAGTACGCGTACGAGGACTTCTGCGTGAGCCAGGTGGCGAAGCACTTCGGCGACGCGGCGGTGGCGGAGAAGTACCTGCGGCGCTCGCGGAACTGGACGAAGCTGTGGGACTCGTCGTCCGGCTCGGTCCGTCCCCGGTACGCCGACGGCCGGTGGCTCGACCCGTTCGACCCGAACGACGCCGGCAGCCCGCACTTCTACGAGGGCAGCGGCTTCCAGTACACGACGATGGTGCCGCACGACGTGCAGGGCCTGATCGTGAAGATGGGCGGCGACGGAAAGTTCGTGGCCTGGCTGGACCGGTTCTTCGGCAAGCAGCGGTTCGACGCGTCGAACGAGCCGGACCTGCTCGCCCCGTTCCTCTACCTGCACGCCGGCCGGCCGGACCGTACCGCGGACGTGACGCGCCGGCTGCTGTCGGAGGGGTACCGGACGGGGCCGGACGGGCTGCCCGGCAACGACGACGCGGGCGCGATGTCCGCCTGGTTCGTGTGGGCCGCGCTCGGCCTGTTCCCCAACCCGGGCCACGACTGGTACTACGTGGGCGCGCCGCTGTTCCCGGCCACGACGCTGCGCCTGACCGGCGACCGTACGCTGCGGATCACCGCGCCGGGCGCCTCCGACACCAACCGGTACGTGCAGTCGGTGCGGCTCAACGGGAAGGCCGTCACCGGGCCGTGGGTACGCCACGCGGACCTGCTGCGCGGCGGCACCCTGTCGTACGTGCTGGGGTCGAAGGCGTCGACGTGGGGCCGGGACAACCGGCCCCCGTCGGTCACCCCGCGCTGACGATCCGGTCGATCATCTGCCGTGCCGCGTCGTCGACGCGTACCGAGGTGGAGACGCGCGCGACCCCGGCACCCTCGGCGAGCCGGCTGACGCCGTCCGCGGGGTCGACGGTGACGGTGCCGGTGGCGTACGCGAAGAGGTCGCCGGCGAGCATCGTGAGTACGGTCAGCGGGTCGTGCGGGGTGTTCCACTGCTCGCCGTTGAACCGCCACCACTGCTCGATCTCGGCCCTCAACGCCGCGCCGAACTGGCCCGCCGCGGCGATCCGGTCGACCCCGTCGGAGGCGAGCTGTACGGTCTGGGTGACCTCCAGACCCGTTGTCGTGGAAGGGATCCCGGCCGCGTAGACGATCTCGGCGGCCTCCGGGTCGGACCTGAAGTTGTGCTCCGGGTCGGTGCGGTCGAAGCGGCCGCCCATCACGTACAGGTGGCGCAGGGCGCCGGCGAAGCGCTCGTCCGCGCGGATCGCGCGGGCCACGTTCGTCAGCGGGCCGATCGCGACCAGGTCGATCTCACCCGGCCGGGACAGCACCGTGTCCACGAGGAACCGCACACCGTCCTGTGTGGACACCGGCTCGTCGCACAGGTCGGCGAAGACCTTGCCCTCGTGCCCCGCCCACCACACGTCGCGGCCGGTCAGCGTCTCGCTTTCCCCTGCCACGACGGTGATCTGGCGACCGGCCAGGCGGGCCAGCCGGGAAACCAGGCGCGCCCGCAGCGCGGTGTCGCCGTACACGGTGGTGACGCCGACGAGGTCGACCTCCGGCGAGCCGAGCAGGACGCCGAGAGCGAGGGCATCGTCCACATCGGACCCGATGTCGGTGTCGAGGATGACGTGGTGGGTCATGGGTTGTGCCCTTTCCGTCCTCGGTGCCGGTGGAGGCGAGCGACTGGGTGTAGTGGCGCTGGAAGGCGACGCCCTCGAACGAAGAACTCAGCGCCGGGGGCGCGCCAGTCGGCCGCCGTCAGCCGGCACACCACGTGCGACGTCAGGCGGTGCCCCGGCGGCAGGTTCGCGGCCCCGATCCGGTCCAACCATGCCGTCGCTCCGCTGCCGGCTCAGCGACGGCCGGAGCTGCTCGGTCACCCGCGGGTCGGCGTTCAGCGGCCAACGGGCCCCGGTCGGCGTCCCGCCACCGCGGCGGCACCAGCCGCCCGGTACGCAGCGGCCGGACACCGGCGGATCAGCGCGCCGGGCGGCGGAGCTGGCCGGTCGGTACCTGGCCCGGCGTACCCGCATCGGAGTCGACGCCGGCCACCCACTCGGTGACCCGGCGGGCCACGTCCTGCGCGGTCAGGCCCAGATCCGACAGGATCTCGCCGCGGGTGCCGTGCGGGTGGAAGCCGACCGGAACCGCCAGATCCCGCAGCGGTACGCGCACCTCCGCGTCCGACAGCGCCTGCTCGACCGCGGTGCCGAAGCTGCCGGCCCGTACGCCGTCCTCCAGCGTGACGACCAGCCGGTGCCCGGCGGCCAGCTCGACCAGCCGGTCCGGCACCGGGCGGATCCAGCGCGGGTCCACGACCGTCACGCCGTACCCCTGGCCGGCGACCCGCTCGGCAACCTCCATCGCCAGGTGACCGAACGCGCCGACCGCGACGAGCAGCACGTCCGAACGCTCGTCGTGGCGCAGCACGTCGACCGCGCCGACGCCCTCGCCGAGCCGTTCCACCGCGGGCAGGTCCGCGGGCAGGCTGCCGGTCGGCAGCCGTACCACCGACGGGCCGTCGGACACGCCGACCGCCTCGCGGAACTCCTCGCGTACGGACGCGTCGTCGCGCGGCGCGGCGAGCCGCAGCCCGGGTACCACGCCGAGGATCGACATGTCGTAGATGCCGTAGTGGCTCGGGCCGTCCGGCCCGGTGACGCCGGACCGGTGCAGGACGAACGTGACCGCCTGCCCGTGCAGCGCCACGTCCAGCAGGACCTGGTCGAACGCCCGGTTCAGGAACGTGGAGTAGACCGCGACGACCGGGTGCATGCCGCCGAGCGCCAGGCCCGCCGCCGAGGTGACGGCGTGCTGCTCGGCGATGCCGACGTCGAACACGCGCTCCGGGTACACCGCGCGCATCTTCTCGATGCCGGTCGGGCCGGCCATCGCCGCGGTGACGCCGACGATGTCGGGGCGCTCACCGGCGACCGCGACCAGCTCCTCCACGAACGGCGCGGTCCAGCTGCGGCCCGGCGCGGCCAGCGGCTTGCCGGTCTCCGGGTCGAACTTCGCCGACTGGTGCAGGCAGTCCACGTCGTCGGTCTCGGCCGGCTCGTAGCCGCGGCCCTTCTGCGTGAGGGCGTGCACGATGACCGGGCCGCCGAAACGCTTCGCCTTCGCCAGCGCGCTCTCCAGCGCCACGATGTCGTGCCCGTCGACCGGGCCGACGTACTTCATGCCCAGGTCCTCGAACATGGCCTGCGGCGCGACCACGTCCTTGAGGCCCTTCTTGACCGCGTGCAGCACCTCGTACAGTGGGGCGCCGACGAGCGGGGTGCGCCCCAGCGACTCCTTCACCAGGTCCAGCACCTTCTCGTACCCCGGGCTCAGGCGCAGCGAGGCGAGGTGGCTGGCGAGCCCGCCGATGGTCGGCGAGTATGACCGGCCGTTGTCGTTGACGACGATCACCAGCGGCCGGTCCGAGGCGGCGATGTTGTTCAGCGCCTCCCAGCACATGCCGCCGGTCAACGCGCCGTCCCCGACCACGGCGACCACGTGCCGCCGCTCCCCCTTCAGCGCGTACGCCTTGGCCAGGCCGTCCGCGTACGACAGGGCGGTGGAGGCGTGCGAGTTCTCGATGGTGTCGTGGTCGCTCTCGGCGCGGTCCGGGTAGCCGGACAGGCCGCCGCGCTGGCGCAGCAGGTCGAAACCCTCCTGCCGGCCGGTGAGGATCTTGTGCACGTACGCCTGGTGGCCGGTGTCGAACAGGATCCGGTCGGACGGCGAGTCGAACACCCGGTGCAGCGCGATGGTCAGCTCGACGACGCCCAGGTTGGGGCCGAGGTGGCCGCCGGTCTTCGACACCTTGTCGACCAGGAAGTGGCGGATCTCGGCGGCCAGCGCGGGCAGCTCGCCCACCGGCACGCGGCGCAGATCCGCTGGTCCCTGCACGGAGGCGAGCAGCCCGTCGTCAGTAGACGTCATGGGGCCGAAGTCTAGACCCGCGGGCCGGACGCCACCGGCGAGTGATCGCCGGACCACACCACATTCCCCCTCGGCCTTCACATTTCCCGCACATCCACCCGGTGCCTGCCCCGGGGCGCCCCGTGCGCCGGCCATCCCGTGTGTCCGCGCCGCGCCGACCACCGTCCACGCAGGCTCCGGAGCGCCGGGTCCGCGCCCAGCTGCGATGCGTAGTGGTGTGCAAAGCCGGCTCTGCAGACCACTACACATCACCGGGCCGGCCAACGCCGGAGCCGGCGTGGGCGGACGCCTCAGCGGCCGACGCGCATCCGGGCCGGCATCGCGGCCGGCTCGGGCAGCCGCATCGGGGCGGTACCCGGGGTGATGGAGCCGAGGACGGCGGGCCGGCCGGCGCCGGTGACGCTGGGCAGCGCGCCGGGCAGCCCGTGCCAGGTGAGCCAGCCGAGCAGGGCGAAGGCGTACGCCTCCTTGGCGTCCGGGTCGATCCCGAACTCCTCGATCGAGGTCAGGCGGCAGTCGGCCAGCTCGGCGATGCGCGCGGTCAGGACCGGGTTGCGCAGGCCGCCGCCGGCCGCGACGACCTCGGCGATCCGGTGCGCACGCAGCGCGTCGGCAACGGTACGCGCGGACAGCTCGGTCAACGTGGCGAGCACGTCCTCGCCCCGCTCGTCCCCGGTCAGGAACCCGTCCAGGTACCCGGCGTGGAACAGCTCCTTGCCGGTCGACTTCGGCGCGGGCGCCGCGTAGTACGGCTCGGCGAGCAGCCGGTCGAGCAGGTCGGGCAGCACCGTACCGGCGGCGGCGCGGCGGCCGCCCGCGTCGTACGGCTCGCCGAACCAGCGGGCGCTCGCCACGTCCATCAGCGCGTTCGCCGTGCCGGTGTCGTACCCGAGGACGGTGTCGTCGGACAGCACGCTGATGTTGGCGATGCCGCCGAGGTTCAGCGCGGCCCGGCGCGGGCCGCCGGCGTCCGGCGCGAGCAGCAGCGCGTCGAACACCGACACCAGCGGCGCGCCCTGCCCGCCCGCGGCGATGTCGGCCGACCGTACGTCGGAGACCACCGGCAGGCCCGTCCCGGCCGCCAGCAACGCCGGCTGGCCGAGCTGGAGGGTGCCGAGGGCGCGGCCGTCGTCGACCCAGTGGTACACGGTCTGGCCGTGCGAGCAGACCAGGTCGGCGTCGCCGCCGCACAGCTCGGCGAGCGCGCGGGCCGACGCCGCCGCGTACGTGTGGCCGAGCTCGGTGGCGAGCTGGCACACCGCCTCGATCGTGGTCGACGCGGGCGGCAGGATCTTGGCGATCGCGTCCCGCACCGGCGCCTCGTACGCCACGCTCAGCGCGCCGAGCGGGCGCAGCGTCAGCGTGTCCCCGTCGAGCGTGAAGTCGGCGGCGGCGACGTCGATCGCGTCGTATGACGTGCCCGAGATCAGCCCGATCACCCGGGTCGTACCCCTGTCAGCGGCGGTCATGCGTTCTCCCTCACGGCGGCGAGTGTGCGGTCCCAGTACGGGTTCAGGTCGAGCAGGTCGGTGCCGGTGGCGTGCACCCGGTTGGTCGCGAGGACGACGATCTCACCCCGGTCGGGCAGGACGGCGAACCGGATGCCGGTGAACCCGGCGTGCCCGACCGCCCCGTACGCCGGCCAGCGCCAGAAACCCAGCCCCTGTGCGGCATCCGGGCCGGCCGCGGTGAACCGGCGTACCGTCTCGGGCCGCCAGGGCCCGTCGGCGGCGAGCAGCGCCCGGCCGAACGCGACGAGGTCGTCGGCGCCGCCGAACAGCCCGGCGTGCCCGGCGACCCCGCCGAAGCCGTGCCAGGCGTTCCCGTCGTGCACCTCGCCGACGATCGTGTACTCCCGCCAGCGGTCGAACGCCTCCGGCCCGATCCCGGTCGGGTGCGGCTCGCCGGTGGCGAGCATGCGGCGTTCGTACCAGTCGCCGTGTCCGGTGGCGACCAGCGGTACGGCCGGGCCGACGCCGCCGGGGCGGTAGTGCGCGTCGGTCATCCCGGCCGGCGCGAACACCAGCCGGCGTACCGCGTCGGCGAGCGGCTCGCCGGCCGCGCGCTCGACCACCCGGCCGAGCAACATGAAGCCGAGGTCCGAGTAGTGCCGCGCGGAGTGCACGGGATAGCGCGCGGGCAGGCTGCGGATCACCGCCTCCGGGTCACGGTCCGCTGCCGCGTCACCACCGTCGGCGTACACCGGCCACCACTCGGCCAGCCCGGCGCGGTGCCGGAGCAGGTCCGCCAGCCGTACGGCGGGGTCGAGGCCGGGCAGCCAGTCGCGGGCCGGGCCGTCCGGGTCGACGAGACCGGCGTCGGTCAGCGACATCAGCGCCGCCGTGGTCGCGGCCAGCTTCGTCACCGACGCCAGGTCGAACACGGCGTCCGGCGTCATCGGCGGCGGGTCGGAAAGCGGGCGCAGCGGGCGCTCCACACCGGGCACCCAGCCCGGCCCGTCCACCATCCGGTACGTCTGCCGGTGGCCGGCAACCTGCTCGACGAGGATGCCGGTGCGGTCGGCCACACGCAATACCACGCCGGGTACACCGGCGGCGGTAAGGTCACGGGCGATCTTCGCGAGGGCGGCGGCACGGTGCTGGGACACACCCCGGACTGTAAATAACCTTCGAGGTCTGATCCAAATCCGGTGCCGCTTGACCGCAGCGTTCCAACACGGGTTACTGTCTGTCGATCGATTTCGGGAAGTACGGAGGACCCAGCAGTGACAAGGATTCCCGCCCGTCGGTGGGGCATCGGCGCCGCGATCCTGGCACTGGGTGCCGGGGCGATGGCCTGCAGCCCAAGCCCGTCCAACGGTGACAAGACCGGCGAGTCGGCCCAACTGGTCGTCGCGCGCACCGCCGACGTCGACGTACTCGACCCCGCGCGGGCGACCGCATTCTCCACCAACCAGACACTCGCGCTGGTGTACGACAGGCTCATCCAGGTCGACCCCGACGGCAAGCTGATCCCCGGACTCGCCACGAAGTGGACGGTCGGCGACGGCGGCAAGTCCGTCACGTTGACGCTGCGCGACGGCGTGAAGTTCCACAACGGGCAGGCCTTCACCTCCGCCGACGCCAAGGCCAGCCTCGACCGCATCATGGACCCGAAGACCGCCGCCGTGGCCAGCTCGTACCTGGCGAACGTGTCGGCCGTCGACGCGACCGACGCGCACACCCTGAAGCTGACGCTCAAGCAGCCCGACGCGTCGCTGCTGACCGCGCTGTCGCTCACCGGTACGTCGATGCTGTCGGCCAAGGACATCAAGGCCGGCACGATCGACAAGAAGCCGGACGGCACCGGGCCGTACAAGTGGAAGACGTGGAAGCAGGGCCAGGAGCTGGACCTCAGCGCCAACGCCGACTACTGGAACGGCAAGCCGAAGAACGCCGGCGTGCAGTTCCGCGTGATCCCCGACGAGGCGTCGATCGTGTCCGGCATGAAGTCCGGCAGCTTCAACCTCGGCATCGTCAGTGACCCGGCGCTCACCAAGCAGCTCAAGGGCAACCAGAAGATGACGCTGGTCGCCAACCCCACCCTGGACTACCACGTCCTGCAGCTCAACGGCCGCCGCGGCCCGCTGAAGAACAAGACGGTACGTCGCGCGATCGCCTGCGCCGTCAACCGTTCCGACGCGATCGACACCGTCTACTTCGGACAGGCGAAGGAGACCGGGCCGATCGTCAGCCCGGCCTACCAGTACGACGGCACCGACGGCCTCGGCTGCAAGGCCGGCGACACCGCCGCGGCGAAGAAGATGCTCGCCAGCGCCGGGTACGCGAAGGGCTTCCACCTCAAGACGATCGTGATGACCGGGCAGTACTCGACCTCGACGAACCTGGCGCAGGTGCTCCAGTCGCAGCTCGGCAAGATCGGCGTCACGCTCGACCTGGACCGCCAGCAGACCAACGTCTACGTGCCGAACTGGTCGAAGGCCAACTTCGACGCGGCGGTCGCGCTCAACGGCGGCAGCATCGACCCGTACCTCCAGTACAACCGGTACTTCACCACCGACGGCAGCCTGAAGGTGCCGGCCGGCCTGACCGACCCGAAGCTGAACTCGTTGCTGCGCCAGGCAAACTCGACCACCGACCTGGCGAAGCGCAAGCAGATCTTCGGTGACCTGTCCAAGGCGCTGAACGACGACTCGCCGTGGGTCTGGCTGTTCCGCAACCAGACGTACTACCTGGAGTCCAAGGGCCTGACCGGCTTCACCGCGACCCCGTCCGACTCGCTGGAGAACCTGCGTCTCGCAGGCCTGGCATGAGCCTGCGTTACCTCGCCGGCCGCGCGGCCGGGATGCTCGGCACCCTCCTCGGGGTGGCGGTGGTGGTGTTCGTCGTACTGCGGGCGTTGCCCGGGGACACCATCACCGCCAAGCTGGGTACCCAGGCCGCGGAGCTGGACGCCGACCAGCGGGCGGCACTGCGTCACTTCTACGGGCTCGACGCCTCGCCGGTGACGCAGTTCCTCCGCTGGTTCGGCGGGCTCTTCCGCGGTGACCTCGGCGTCTCGATCGACACCGGGGTACCCGTGACACACCTGATCGGCGACGCACTGCCGGTCACGCTCGAACTGGCCGTACTGGCGATGATCATCGCCGTACCGGTCGGCGTGCTGGCCGGGATGCTCGCCGCGTCCCGGCCCGGCGCCGCGCGGGACCTGTCCGTGCAGGGCGTCGGCTTGCTCGGCCTCGCGGTACCCGAGTTCGTCGTGGCGACCGTGACCGTGGCGTGGCTCGCGTCGGCGTTCGCGTACACGCCGAGCGCCGGCACGTTCGTCTCGCTCGGCAGCTCGTTCGGCGGGAACCTGCGCCAGATGCTGTATCCCGCACTGGTTCTCGGCGTCGGCCTGGCCGCCACCGTCATGCGCACCACCCGCTCCGCGTACCTGGAGGCGGCCGGCTCGGACTTCGTGCGCACCGCGCGCGGCAAGGGCCTCGCCGAGTCCCGCGTACGGTTCCGGCACATCCTCCACAACGCCGGCATCCCGATCGTCACCATGGTCGGCATCCAGTTCGGGTACCTGCTGGGCGGCACGCTCGTGGTCGAGCAGGTGTTCGCGCTGCCCGGCCTCGGCCGGCTGCTGCTCGACGGGATCCTGCACCAGGACTACGCGATCGTGCAGGGCGTCACGCTGCTCGTGGCCGGCACGTTCGTCGTCGTGAACTTCGCCGTGGACATCGTCTACCGGCTGCTCGACCCGCGTACCCGCAGCGAAGGAAGGCGGGCATGACACAGGAGATGCCGCCCGCCGCGACCGTCGCGCCGGTCGCACTGCCGGCTCCGCGTACCGCCGGGCAACCGTCGCTGCCGCGTCGCGTCGTCGCCGACCGCAACGGGCTGATCGGCGTGGTGCTGATCGGGATCCTCGTCCTCGTCGCGCTCGCCTCGCTCGTACACCTCGGCCAGGATCCGTTGGCGCAGCACCGGACCGGGCAGCTCACCGGGCCGTCCGCCGCGCACTGGCTCGGTACCGACCAGTTCGGCCGGGACATCGCCGCGCGCGTGGCCGCCGGGATCTTCGCCTCGCTGCGCGTCGCGGTCGCCTCGGTCGCGATCGCCACCGTGGTCGGCGGCCTGCTCGGGGTGCTGTCCGGCTTCGCCGGCGGCGTACTCGACGCGGTCGTGGGCCGGCTGACCGACGTGCTGTTCGCGTTCCCCGCGACGCTGCTGGCGCTGGCGCTCGTCGCCGCGCTCGGCCACGGCTGGTTCAACACCGCCGTGGCGATCGCCGTCGTCTACACCCCGATCTTCGTACGGGTCTCCCGAGGGCCGGTGCTGACCGTCCGCGAGTCGGAGTACGTCAAGGCCGGGCAGGTGCTCGGCTTCTCCCGGTCCCGGCTGCTGTTCCGGCACGTCCTGCCGAACGTCAGCGCGCCGATCGCGGTGCAGGTGGCGCTCGCGCTGTCGTGGGCGATCCTGACCGAGGCGGGCCTGTCCTTCCTCGGCCTCGGTACCCAGCCGCCGAACCCGTCCCTCGGCCTGATGGTGTCCGACGCGCGGAACTTCTTCCCGGACGCCTGGTGGACGCTGTTGTTCCCGGCCCTCGCCGTGGTCGTCGCCGTCGTCGGCCTCAACCTGCTCGGCGACGGCCTCCGTAACGCCCTCGACCCCCGGTCGGTGCAGCGATGACCGGTGTTGTCGCGGAGGAGTCAGCATGACCGTGCTCCAGATCGAGGACCTGCACACCGTCGTACGCTCGGGCGGGCGCGACCTGCCCGTCGTACGGGGCGTGTCGCTGTCCGTGGACGCCGGCGAGATCGTCGGGCTGGTCGGCGAGTCCGGCAGCGGCAAGAGTTTCACCGCGCTGTCGGTGCTGGGCCTGCTGCCGGCGGGCGCGCGGGTCACGTCCGGGCGGATCCTCGTCGACGGCGAGGACCTGCTGGCCCTGCGGGAGCGCGACCGGCGCACCCGGCGCGGCGGTACCGTCGCGATGATCTACCAGGACCCGATGACCGCGCTGAACCCGCTGATGACCGTCGGCGCGCAGATCGCGGAGGGCCTGCGGGCGCACGGGATCCGCGGCGCGGAGGCGAAGAGCCGCACGCTGGCGGCGATCGAGGAGGTCGGGCTGCCGAAGCCGGACCGGATCGCGAGGAGCTACCCGCACCGGCTGTCCGGCGGGCAGCGGCAGCGCGTCGTCATCGCGACCGCGCTCGCGTTGCGCCCCCGGGTGCTCATCGCTGACGAGCCGACCACGGCGCTCGACGTCACCATCCAGCAGCAGATCCTGGCGCTGGTGGATGAGCTGCGCGCCTCGCACGACCTGGCCGTCCTGTGGATCACGCACGACCTGGGCGTGGTGGCCCGGATCGCCGCCCGCGTCGCCGTCATGTACGCCGGGCGCGTCGCCGAGCAGGCCGGCACCCGCGAGCTGTTCGCCGCGCCGCAGCACCCGTACTCGGCGGCGCTGCTCGCGTCGATCCCGTCGCCGACCGACACCGTACGCGGGCCGCTGCCGCAGATCGGTGGCGCGCCACCGGACCTGACCGCGCTGCCGCCCGGCTGCCCGTTCGAGCCGCGCTGCGTACACCGCGAGAGTGCCTGCGCCGCAACGGAACCCGAGCCGGTCCGGCGCGGCGGCTCGGACACCGCCTGCCTCGTACCCCGGGAGCGCTGGTCGTGACGATGATCGAGGTGACCGACCTGGTCCGCCACTACCGGACCGCCGACGGCGTGGTACGCGCGGTGGACGGCGTGACGTTCTCGGTGGCCGAGGGCGAGACGCTGGGCCTGGTCGGCGAGTCCGGCTGCGGCAAGTCGACGACGGCAAAGCTGCTCGTCGCGCTGGAACGCGCCGACGCCGGGCGGATCGTCGTGGACGGGATCGACGTGAACGCGGCGCGCGGCGGCGAGGCGCGGCGGCTGCGACGGGCGATCCAGCTGGTCTTCCAGGACCCGTACGCGTCGCTGAACCCGCGCCGCCGGATCGCGGCGACGCTCGCCGAGGTACTGACCGTGCACGGGCTGGCGCGCGGCGCGGGCGTGGCGAAGCGGGTCGGTGAGCTGCTGGAGATGGTGGGCCTGCCGCCGTCGGTCGGCGACCGGTACCCGCACCAGCTGTCCGGCGGGCAGCGGCAGCGGGTCGGCATCGCCCGTGCGCTCGCCGTCGAACCGCGGGTACTCGTGCTCGACGAGCCGGTCTCGGCGCTGGACGTGTCGGTCCGGGCCGAGGTGATGAACCTGCTCGCGTCGCTGCGCGAGAAGCTCGGCCTGACGTACCTGTTCATCTCGCACGACCTGGGCATGGTGCGGCACCTGTGCGACCGGATCGCCGTCATGTACCTGGGCAAGGTGGTGGAGAACGGCGACTGGCGCGCGGTGTCCGACGAGCCGCTGCACCCGTACACCCGGTCGCTGCACGACGCGGTCCCGGTCGCCGACCCCGCGGTCGAGTCCGGCCGCACCCGCCGTACGTTGACCGGCGAGGTGCCGGATCCGGCCGCGCCGCCACCCGGCTGCCGCTTCCATCCGCGCTGCCCGCTGGCCGAGGACACCTGCCGCACCACGGAGCCGCTGCTCACCCCGCGCGGCGACACCGACCGCGAGGTCGCCTGCCACCTGGTCTGACGCCAGTCCCGTTCTGCCGCCGGCCCGGTCGGACGCCAACCCGGGCCCGGCGGCCCGGTCGGACGCCAACCCGGGCCCGGCGGCCATCCCGGCCGGGCGCCCACCGCCGGCCCGAGGGCTATCCGGTGTGGGCCACCTCGGTACGCCAGATCGACGGCCAGGACCGGCGGAGGCCGCGGCACACCCAGACCGGTCCGCCGTTCTCGTCGTTGTCGGTCGACACCCGCTCGTCGATCCGCCCGGCCCGGCGTACGTCGGTGAACCAGCGCCGCAGCACCACCGGCGAGTCGTACCCGACGGCGATGACCACGTCCGCGTTCGCCGGCGGTACGCCGAAGCCGGCCATCGAGTTGTGCCCCGAGTACGCCCGGGGCAGACCGCGGTCCGGCCCGTACCGGGCGACGGCGCCGGCCTCGCCGTAGTTGCCGGTGAGGATGACCGCGCGGGCCCGCTCGCTCGCCGGTAGCCCGCGGTAGGCGGTCGCCAGCGAGTCCGCGAAGGCCGGCCAGCCGACCGTCTCCCCCGAGTCGTAGTTGGCCGCGACGACGAACCCGGGCAGCCGGTCACCCGGCAGCGTCGGCAGCAGCAGCACCGCCGCGGTCGCCGCCGTCACGACACCGGCGACGAGACCGGCGGGCACGGCGGCACGGCGCAGCACCCGCGTCGCCCAGTCGACCGTCGGCACCGCGCCGGCCGCGGTCAGCGCGAGCAGCAGCGGCGCGTCGTAGTACCCCTTGCCGCCCGCGACGAGGACGATCGCCAGCGCCACGAAGAAGGCCCACGCCAGCGCCCGGTACGGCCGCCACGACTCGCGGCGCAGCAGCGCCACGAGTCCGGCGAGCCACACCGGCACCGCGTACGGGCTGATGATCAGGAACTGGAGCAGCAGCGCGGTGCCACGACCCGAGTAGGAGCTGTCGCCGCCAGCGATCTGCCCCGCCACGCCGAGCTGCGGGAACCCGTGGACCGCCTGCCAGATCGCGTACGGCAGCGCCAGCAGCACCGCGATCCCGGCCGCGGCCAGTACCCAGCGGTCGCGCAGCAGCCGGCGCGGCCCGGCGATCAGGACACCCGCGACGAGCGACACGCCGAGCAGCGCCGGCAGCGGCTTGTTGAGCATGCCGACGCCGATCGCGAGGCCCGTGCCGAGCATCCAGCGGGTGTCGCCGGTCCGCAGCACGCGCACCGTGCACAGCACCGCGGCCAGCCACAGCGTCACGTCCGGCGTGGTGGTCGTCAGCAGGTGGCCGGACACCAGGACGGCACCCGACATCGCCGCCACGAGCGCGGCGAAAGTCTGCGCGGCCGGCCGCGCACCGAGCTCGCGGGCGATCGCGCCCACGAGTACCACGCTGGCGCCGGCCAGCAGGGCCGACGGGAACCGCAGCGCGACCAGGCTGTCTGGCGCGACCGCCTGCGCCAGCCACGCGATAGCCGGGGTCAGCGGCCCCTGGTCGACGTACCCCCATGCCAGGTGCCGGGCGCAGAGCAGGAAGTACAGCTCGTCGCGGTGGTAGCCGTAGCGCCCGGACAACGCCACCAGTACGGCCGCGACGGCCCCGCCGATCACCCACGGCGCGACGGCACGCGGCCCCCGTTCTGCAATCATGCCGGGAATCATCCCCGCAGACCGGAACGAGGGCCAGCGTCCGTTTGGTGGAGTCTCAGGCGCGACCGGATGCGCGTTGGCTGCGCCGCGACACCGAGTCGATGACCACCGCGGCCAACAGCACCAGACCGGTCACCATGTACTGCGCGTAGTCCGTGATGCCGACCAGGTTCATCCCGGCGGCGATGGACTGGATCACCAGCACGCCGAGCAACGCCGAGAACGCGCTGCCCCGCCCGCCGAACAGGCTGGTACCGCCGATGACGGCCGCGGCGATCGCGTACATCAGGATCTGCTGGCCGGTACCGGACTTGGTGATGTTCTGGTTCACCGAGGCGAAGAAGATGCCGCCGATCGCCGCCATCGTGCCGGAGATCGCGAACACGCTCATCCGGATCGCCGTCACGTTGATGCCGGCCCGGCGAGCAGCCTCGACGTTGCCGCCGACGGCGAACACCTTCCGGCCGTAGCTGGTGTGCCGAAGCACGAAGTCCAGCCCGACGATGAAGACCAGGAAGATCACCGGCGCCAGCGGCAGGCCGCGGGCCTGGTTGAACACGAACGCGATCGCGAACAGCACGACGCCCAGCAGCACCGCGCGGATGATGATCTCCACCGGCTTGCGCGTCGGGATCCCGGCCTTCGACCGCCGGTACGACCCGTACAGGCCGAGCGCGAGATATCCGAGCGCCACCAACGCGGCCAACGCGTACGACCAGAAGACCTCGGCGAAGTACGTGTTGGTGAGTCTGTCGATCAGTCCGTTGGTGTTCGACAGGTTGTACGACCCGGTCGACCCCAGCACCCACAGCATGAAGCCGAGCCAGCCGAGCAGGCCGGCCAGCGTCACGATGAACGCCGGTACGCCGATCTTGGCGAAGAAGAACCCGTGGATGAGCCCCATCGCCAGGCCGACGACGACCGCGAGCAGGATCGAGAGCAGCTCGTTCAGGCCCCAGCGCTGGTTGGCGACCGCGAGGATCGCCGCGCAGGCACCGGACACCGACCCGATCGACAGGTCGATCTCGCCGAGCAGCAGGACGAACACGATGCCCAGCGCCAGCATGCCGGTGGCGACGATGTCGACGCTGATCTGGCTCAGGTAGCTCGGCGCGAGGAAGCCCGAGTTCATCGACTGGAAGATCGCCCAGATGATGACCAGGCCGATGATCACGGGAATCGAGCCGAGCTCACCGCCGCGTACCCGACGCCACGTCTCGCTGACGGCCCCGCCGAGGCCGCGCTGCGCCACCACCAGGCGCGGGTCGGTCACGACCACCGCGGGCTGCGATGCGGGGTCCTTCGTGGTGGTCACTTGTCGCCCTCCGTCCCGTCCGCCGGCTCCACCGGATCGTCCACCGGAGCCGCGGGTACCTCCTGGCCACGTGCCGCGCGCCGGGTCACCGCGTTGTCCGAGGCGCCCGTGATCGCCGAGATGATCTCTTCCTGGCTCGTGGCATGACCGTCGAAGACGCCGTTGTTGCGGCCCAGCCGCAGCACCGCGACGCGGTCCGCGACCGCACCCACGTCGGCCATGTTGTGGCTGATCAGGATGACGCCGAGGCCGCGCTCACGGAGCCGCTCGACGAGGTCGAGCACCTGCGCGGTCTGCTCGACGCCGAGCGCGGCGGTCGGCTCGTCCAGGATGACGACCTTGGGGTCGCCGAGCAGCGACCGGGAGATCGCCACGGTCTGCCGCTGGCCACCGGACAACGACGCCACCGGGATCCGTACGCTCGGGATCTTGATGGACAGCGTGTCCAGCAGCTCGCGGGACCGGCGCTCCATCTCGACCTCGTCGAGCACGCCCCACCGGCGTACCTCCCGGCCGAGGAACAGGTTGCCCACCACGTCCAGGTTGTCGGCCAGCGCCAGGTCCTGGTAGACCGTCGCGATGCCGAGCGCCTGCGCGTCGTGTGGCCGCCCGATGTGCACCGGCCGGCCCTCCCACTCGATCACGCCCGAGTCTGCGGTGAGCACGCCCGAGATCGCCTTGACCACCGTCGACTTCCCGGCGCCGTTGTCACCGACGAGCGCGACCACCTCGCCGCCGTGCACCTCCAGGTCCACCTCGGTGAGCGCCTGTACCGCACCGAACCGCTTGGACACGCCCCGCAGCGCCAGCACCGGGGTGTCGGTCCGGGCAGGTTGGCTTGTCACGTCACACCACTCCCGTCTCACTCGCCCGGTGCGATGACCGGGCGGACGGTCCCGACGCCACCTGAAGGTGGCGCCGGGACCCTTCGTGCGACTGTCCTCCCGTGGCCCGCGGGCGGGCCGGGGAATCCGGCTACTTCACGCCCGCCGCGGTGCACGCCTGCGCGTACTTCGGCGTGCAGATCTCCGACGCCTTCCAGTACCCGTCGGCGACGACCGTCGACTCGATGTTGTCCTTGGTGACCGTGGTCGCCGGGACGATCTTCGCCGGTACGGTGACCGAGCCGTTGTTGACCGTGTCGCTGCCGCCCGTCCACTTCTTGCCCTGGGCGAGCGCGACGGCCATCTCGGCGGCGGCCTGCGCCTGCGGCTTGATCGACTTGTAGATCGTGGCGTACTGCTCGCCGGTCAGGATCCGCTGCAGGCCGGCCAGCTCGGCGTCCTGCCCGGTCACCGGCGGCACCGGGCTGATGCCCGCGGCCTTCAGCGCGGCGATCGCGCCACCGGCCATGCCGTCGTTCGCGGCGTACACGCCGACCACGTTCTTCGCGCCGACCTTGCTGATCGCGCCGGAGACCTCCTGGCGGGCACCGTCCGGGCTCCAGTCCGTCGTGTCGTACTCGGCGCCGACGTTGACCTTGCCGTCCAGGACGCTGTGCATGCCCTTCTTGAAGTCCGGCGCGTTCGGGTCGTCGGGCGACCCGTTGACCAGGATCACCTTGCCGCGCTTCGGGTCACCCTTGGCCGAGATCGCCTTCAGGAACGCCTGACCCTGCAGCTCGCCGATCTTGGTGTTGTCGAACGACGAGTACGCGGCGATCGGGCCGGTCGCCAGCCGGTCGTACGCGACGACCGGGACGCCCTGCGACTTGGCCTTGGACACCGACGACTGGATGGACTTGTAGTTCACCGAGTCGAGGATCAGCACCTTCACCCCGGCCGCCAGGACCGAGTCGACCTGCTGACGCTGGGTGTCCGCGTCCTGGTTCGCGTTCCGGTACTCGAAGGTGCACTTGGGGCAGAGCTTCTTCAGATCCGCCTCCAGGTACGGACGGTCGAACTTCTCGTACCGGGCGGTCTTCGACTCCGGCAGCAAGATCCCGATCTTGAAGCCCTGGCTGACGCTGACGCCCTTGCCGGAATTGTCGTTACCGCCGGACTGCTTCGCCTTCCCACAGGCCGACACGCCCACGGCGATCACGGCGACCGCGGCGACGGCGAGCCCGCGACGCAAGTAAGTCCTCACGTGCTCGAAACCTCCCTGACACAGGCCGCCCTCACGCGGCCAGGTTCACGACAGTCAACCGCTATGTCTAAACGCCGTCAATAAGTGAAGATGGCTCACGAGCAAACCACTCTCATTCGTTATCTTCCCGAACCGAACGGGCCATCCATCGACGAACGACCGGCCAGCCGACCCCACCGTGTGACCGACCCGCGGCGTGGCCGCCGCCCCGGGCCGTGGGCGGCATACCTCCCACCCCACCAGCATCAACGCCGTCGGGCCGCGACGTGGGCGAATCAGCGGACGACGACCGCGTGGTCGGTCTCGGCCATCGCGCACGCGAGCGCGCCGAGCACCTCGGCCCGGTCGCCGAGCGTGCCGGGTACGACCCGGAGCTGCCGGGCCGCGCTCGGGATGGCGTAGCGCGCGACGGACTCGCGCAGCGGGCCGATCAACAGGTCCCCGGCACCGGCCAGGTCGCCGCCGATGATCGCGGTACGCGGGTTGATCAGGTTGCACAGGCTCGCCACACCGATGCCGAGGTGCCGGCCGATGTCGGCGAGCACCCGCCGGCAGCCCGGGTCGCCGTCCTGCGCGAGCGCCACCGCACCCGCCACGGTCAGCTCCGGACCGTGCGAGTCCCGCAGCAGCGACAGCAGGTACTTCGCGTTCGCGTGCGTCTCCAGGCAGCCGCGGTTGCCGCAGCGGCAGACCGCGCCCGACTCGTCGAGCGTGATGTGCCCGATCTCCCCCGCCGTACCGCCGGCGCCGTGGTAGATCCGCCCACCGAGGACGAGACCGGCGCCGACACCGGTGGAGACCTTCAGGTAGACCAGGTCGTCCTGGCCCCGTCCGGCGCCGAAGACCAGCTCGCCGAGGGCGCCGAGGTTCGCGTCGTTGTCCGCGTGCACCGGCATGCCGAGCCGCTCCGCCAGCGCCTCGCGCGGGCGTACGCCGACCCAGCCGGGCAGCAGCGCGCTGGAGCCGATCTCCCCGGTCTCCACGTCGATCGGCCCCGGTACGCCCAGGCCGACGGCGAGCACCCGGTCCCGGTCGGTCCCGGCGCGGGCGAGCAGGGTGTCGATGAGCTGTTCGGCCCGGCCCAGGCAGTCCTCGGCCGAGGCGTCCACGTCGACCGCCTCACGGTCCGCGGCGAGTACCCGGTGCGACAGGTCGCCGATCGCCACCCGGAGGTGGGAGTGGCCGAAGTCGACGCCGACGACCACGCCGGCGGAGCTGCTGAGGGTGACCCGGCGGATCCGGCGGCCACCGGCGGACGCGGTCTCGACCTCCACCGCGCCGGAGTCGGCCAGCTCGTGGACGATGTTGGAGACCGTCGCCGCGGACAGCCCGGTACGCCGGGAGATCTCCGCCTGGCTGAGCGTGCCGGCGGCCCGGACCGCACGCAGGACCCGGGCCACGTTCGCCCGGTGCAGCGACGACTGCGAGCCTGGCGGGTGACCGTCCGGTGCGGGGGCACGCATGAGTTCCCTCTCCCTCCCTGAGCCGCCAGCCGATGCGGTACGCGACCGGCGCGCGACGTTCGGTATGGGGCGTGAATACAAGAACCGAAGCTATGGTCCTCCACCGGCACATACATCCGTCAAGAGGCGAATCCAGGGGACGCGCGTGCGGCACCTCACGCCGGCGGCGTCCGCAACCGGCCGAAACCCGTCGGTAGCGTGGTCGACGTGGACCTCACCGCCGACGCGCTCCTGTTCGACCTCGACGGAACCCTGGTGGACTCGACCCCCGCGGTGACCCGTGCCTGGACCCGCTGGGCGGTGGAACACGGCGTGACCGCGGCGCAGTTCCGCGCCGTCCACGCACACGGGCGTACGGCGAGCGCACTCGTCGCCGACCTGCTGCCCGCCGCGCAGGTCCCCGCCGCGGTACGCCGGATCGACGAGCTGGAGCTCGCCGACGTCGACGGGGTCGTACCGCTGCCGGGCGCCGGGGCACTGCTGACCGCGCTGCCCGCCGACCGCTGGACGATCGTCACCTCCGGCAACCGGGTCCTCGCCACGAGGCGGATCGTCGCCGCCGGCCTGCCCGTACCGTCGCGGTTCGTGACCGCCGACGACGTGCGGCACGGCAAGCCCGATCCCGAGCCGTACCTCGCCGGCGCGGCCCTGCTCGGCGTACCGCCGGAGCGGTGCGTGGTCGTCGAGGACGCACCGGCCGGGCTCACCGCCGCCCGCGCTGCCGGCATGGCCACGGTGGCCGTGACCAGCACACACACCGCCGACGAGCTGAAGGCCGACCTGGTCGTCGCGGACCTGTCCCGGCTCGCCGTCGAGGGCACGTCGACGCTGCGGCTCACGCCCCGCTGACCCGCGCGCACGCTGGCACCCGATGCGGGCATCGGCTACTCTGCGGCAACACCGGGTGAACCCCTAGGGGTCCCGGGACGTCGTCCGCGTACGCCGGCCGTGCCGACCGGCGAGCGCAGAGAGGCCACACCGGAATGCCCGAGCACACCACCATCCATCTGCCCGCGCTTGGCGTACACCTGCGCCACGGCGTGAAGCACCTGCTGGAGGCGACACTCATCCCGCTCGGGCTGTTCTACGTCGCGATGGTGTTCGCGGGGCTGCACGGGGCGCTGTTCGCGGCGCTCGGCTGGTCGCTCGCCGCCGTCGCGTGGCGCGCGGTCACCCGCCGCCCGATCCCGACCGTACTGGCGCTGATGACCGGTCTGCTCGTGGTCCGCACCGCCGTCGGGTACGCGACCGGTAGCGTCTTCCTCTACTTCCTGTCCCCGTCGTTGCAGGACTTCGTGATCGGGGTGGCGTTCCTCGCGCTGCTGCCGTTCCGCAGGTCGCTGATCGCGAAGCTGGCCGGGGACTTCTGTGTCTTCCCGCCGACGCTCACCGACAACCCGCGGGTGAAGCGGTTCTTCCACCGGGTGTCGGTGCTGTGGTCGTCGGTGTTCCTGATCAGCGGCGGCCTCACGCTGTGGATGCTCGCCAACGCCAGTCTCGGCAGCTACCTGCTGGTCGGCACCGCCGTGTCGTACGCGCTGATCGCGCTGGCGATCGTGGTGTCGCTGCTGTGGTTCCGCCGGTCGCTGCGCGGCGAGGGCATCACGCTGCGGCTGCCGCTGCGGTCCGCCCCGGCCGCCGCCTGACGGTCAGGCCACCAGGTCGGACCAGAACCCCACGGTGCACGCCGCGTCCGGGACCGGGTCCGGGACCGGGACGCGGAATTCCGAGTGCAGGTAGCGCGGGAGATCCGCGCCGTACACGATGATGTCGGTCTGGTGGACGGACAGCACGGGATGGCCGGCCGGGCCGCCGGTGCCGGGCAGGTAGCGGTGCCCGTACACGGGGACGAGCGGCGGCACCGACCGCAGCCGG
This sequence comes from Actinocatenispora sp., assembly GCA_036503555.1. Classification (GTDB taxonomy): domain Bacteria; phylum Actinomycetota; class Actinomycetes; order Mycobacteriales; family Micromonosporaceae; genus Actinocatenispora. The sequence goes on along the minus strand of DASXWQ010000012.1, from coordinate 111,150 downwards.
TCGGCGGCGACGGCCAGCGCGGCCGCCGGATCGACCGGCCGGACACCCCAGCCGTCGTACCAGAAGGCGTTGTGCTCGACGTCGAACAGCACGCCGGCGGCCGGCGCGGCGAGCGACCGGCGCAGGTCGGGCGAGTCGCGCCGCCAGTCCGGGAAACGGGGGCCGACCGGCAGCGCGGCCGACAGCATCGCCCGATGGTCGGCGGCGAAACGGAACCCGTACCGGGACTCGATCCCGGCCAGGTCCTCGTCCGTCAGCCCGGGTGCGAGCGGCGGCGGCAGCAGCGAGATCCAGTCCGTCACGATCCGCCAGCCTAGGCCGTACCGCCGGATTCCGCGTCGGGAAGCCAGTGGCCGCCGCGCATCAGGTCGCGACCGGCCTGCTCGTCGGCCTCCCGCCACGCCTGGATCCGCCGGGGCCGGACGCGGAAGTACAGGTACGGGGCGGGCATCGTACGCGGGTCGAAGCCGGTGGCCGCCGCGAACGCGTCGCCCTCGGACGCCGGCAGGTCAGCGGGCTCGACCGGTTCGACCGTGCCGTCCACCAGCACCACGTCGCGGGTCGGGCCCAGGCCGAGCCGGACCAGCCCGCCCGTACGCAGGTTGCGGGCCGTCGGCGTGCCGGCGGCGGTGGCCAACAGCAGCGTCTCGCCGTCCCACCGGTACGACAGCGGCACCAGGTACGGCGCGCCGTCGTACGCGCTGGCCACCCACGCGTCGACCTCGGTGGCGAGCCGGCGCAGCGTGTCCGCCCGGCGCTCGGCGCGGGAGCGGACCATCACGCCGGTGGGGTGAACAGTGCGACGCACTCGACGTGCTGCGTCATCGGGAACGCGTCGAACGCGCGGAGCGCGGCGAGCCGCCAGCCGAGGCCGGCGAACGTCGCGGCGTCCCGGGCCAGCGCCGCCGGATCGCAGGCCACGTAGCAGACGGCGCGCGGCGCGGCGCCGGCGAGCGCGGTGACGACCTCCCGGCCGGCACCGGACCGCGGCGGGTCCAGGAGGATCACGTCGACCTCACCGAGCGTCGGCAGGACCCGCTCGACCCGACCGGCGACGGTACGCACCGACGGGAGGTCGGCGAGGTTGCGTGCCGCCGCGGCGGTGGCGTCGCGGCCCGACTCGACCAGGGTGACGCTCCCGTCCGGGCCGACCGCCTCGGCGAGCACGGCGCTGAACAGGCCGACCCCGCCGTACAGGTCCCAGCAGCGTTCGCCGGGGCGCGGCGCCAGCAGCCCGAGCGCGGCGGCGGCCAGCGTGTCCGGCGCCGCCGGGTGTACCTGCCAGAACGCGCCGGCCGGTACCCGGAACTCGCGGCCCACCGCACGCTCGACGACGTCGTCCGCCCCGTACGCCAGGCGGGTCACGGTGCGCCCGCGTACCTCGCGGTGGGTCAGGACGGCCGCGTCGCCGGACGACGAGGCGACCGCGGTCAGTTCGCTGCCGGGCGTCCAGCGGCGGTCGGTCACCGGCAGCTCGCGTACCCCCGGGGTGGCGATCGGGCACGCGTCGACCGGGACGATCCGGTGCGAGCGGTGCCCGCGGAGGCCGGGGCGACCGCCGCGGTCGACGGCGTACCGGACGCGGGTGCGCCAGTCGAGCGGGCCGCCGGGCAGCTCCTCGACGGCGATGCCGAGCGCGTCGACCTCGCCCTGGTCGAACCGGCCCAGCCTCCTCAGCAGCTCCGCCACGGTGGCCGCCTTCAGCTCGCGCTGCGTGTCGTGCGTCGCGTGCTGCCAGTCGCAACCGCCGCACCGGCCGGGCCCGGCGTACGAGCAGGGTGGCGTGGTGCGGCCGGGCGCGGCGGCGACGATCCCGACGGCGTCGGCGCGCAGGAAACCGGCGCGTACCTCGGTGATCCGGGCGTCGACCCGCTCGCCCGGCAGGGTGTGCCGGACGAACACGACCCGTCCCTCGTACCGGGCGACGCAGTGGCCGCCGTGCGCGACCCGTTCGACGTCGAGCCGCAGCACGTCGCCGACCGCGGGCCCCTCGACACCCGCGGACCCGTCGGCGCCCGCGGAGTCGTCCGCGCCCGTGGGGCGATCGGCGTCCGTGGGGCGATCGGCGCCCGCGGACACGTCGGCGTCCGCGGGGCGGTCAGCGTCCGTGGGGCGGGGCGGCTCGGGCGGGTTGTCCGGCGTACCGGTCATCGGCGCAGGACCAGGTCGTCGGCGGAGCCGGGCTCGGGGCCGTCGCTGCCGCCCGGCTGCGGGCCGCGGACCACGCCGCGCTTCAGCCGCCGGTCGTACGCGGTGAGGTTCTTGTTCTCGGTGGAGGCGAGCTGCCACGGCACGCTGGTCACCATCACGCCCGGCTCGAACAGCAGCCGCGCCTTGATCCGCAGCGCGGACTGGTTGTGCAGCAGGTGTTCCCACCACTTGCCGACGACGTACTCGGGGATGAAGACGGTGACCACGTCGCGCGGCGAGGACCGCCGCAGGTTCTGCACGTACGAGATGATCGGGCGGGTGATCTCCCGGTACGGCGAGTCGATGACGGTCAGCGGGACGGGCATCTCACGCTCCTCCCACTCGTTCTGCAGGCGACGGGTGTCCGCCTCGTCGACGTTGACCGTGACCGCGGTGAGCGTGTCGGGGCGGGTGGCGCGGGCGTACTGGACGGCGCGCAGCGTCGGCAGGTGCAGCTGGCTCACCAGGACCACGGCGTGGTTGCGGGCCGGCAGCACGCCGCGCTCGTCCGGCGGTACCAGCTCGCGGGCGACCCGGTCGTAGTGCTTGCGGATGCCGACCATCAGCGCGTAGATCACGGCCATCGCGGCGATCGCGATCCACGCGCCCGCCAGGAACTTCGTGACCAGCACGATCACCAGCACGATCCCGGTCAGGCAGGCGCCGAACCCGTTGATCGCCCGGGACCGGATCATGCGCCGTCGTACGGCCGGGTCCCGCTCGGTGCGGAGCAACCGGTTCCAGTGCCGCAGCATCCCCGTCTGGGACAGGGTGAACGACACGAACACGCCGACGATGTAGAGCTGGATCAGCCGCGTCGGGTTGGCCTGGAACGCCAGGATCAGCACGATCGCGAAAGCGGCCAGGAACAGGATCCCGTTCGAGTACGCGAGGCGGTCGCCGCGGGTGTGCAGCTGCCGCGGCAGGAACCGGTCCTGCGCCAGGATCGAGCCGAGCACCGGGAAACCGTTGAATGCGGTGTTCGCGGCGAGCAGCAGGATGATCGCGGTGACCGCGGCGACGATGTAGAAGCCCGGCGTGAAGCCGGCGAACACGGCGTGCGCGAGCTGCGCGGTGACCGTCTTCTGCTCGTAGTTCGCCGGCGCGCCGGTCAGCTCGCGCGCCGGGTCGTCGACGATCTTGACGCCGGTCAGCCGGGCCAGCATCACGATGCCGATCAGCATCGTGATCGCGAGCACGCCCAGCAGCAGCAGCGTGGTCGCGGCGTTCTTGCTCTTCGGCTTCTGGAACGCCGGTACGCCGTTGGAGATCGCCTCGACACCGGTCAGCGCCGCCGACCCGGACGAGAACCCCCGCAACAGCAGGAAGAAGAACGCGAACCCGGTGTACGAGTGTTCGGCGTGCAGCCCGAACGGCGCGCTCTCCGCCTTCACGTCCTGCCCGAGGACGAAGATCCGGAACAGCCCGACCCCGATCATGCTGATGATCGCCACCATGAACGCGTACGTCGGGATGGCGAACGCGGTGCCGGACTCCTTCAGCCCGCGCAGGTTCGCCGCGGTCAGCACCAGCACGCAGACGACCGCGATGATCACCTTGTGGGCGGAGATGAACGGGATCGCCGAACCCAGGTTCGCGATGCCCGACGACGTCGACACGGCCACCGTCAGCACGTAGTCGACCATCAGCGCACTGCCCACCGCCAGGCCGAACTTGCGGCCCAGGTTGACGGTGGTCACCTCGTAGTCGCCGCCGCCCGACGGGTACGCGTGCACGTTCTGCCGGTAGCTGGCCACCACGGTGATCATGACGACCGCGACGGCCAGCGCGATCCACGGCGAGAACACGACCGCCGACGCGCCCGCGACCGACAGCGTCAGCAGGATCTCGTCCGGCGCGTACGCCACCGAGGACAGCGCGTCCGAGGCGAACACCGGCAGCGCGATGCGCTTCGGTAGCAGAGTGTGCTGGAGCCGGTCGGAGCGGAACGGCCGCCCGAGCACCAGCCGTTTCAGCAACGAGGTCGGAGAACTCACGAGCGAAAGCCTACGGTCCGCCGACACGGACCGCCGCCCGGCCGCCCCGGCCGAGCCGCACCGTACGGGGCTGTCCGGCGCGGGCGACCACCCGCCGTGTACCGTCGCGCAGGCGGTCACGGCGTGCAACCCACGCGCCGGGCCCCCGATGTCGGATACTCGAATCGCCAGGCGGTTGAGCGCGGGAGGCCGAGTGCACGTCGTGATCATGGGGTGTGGTCGGGTCGGCTCGACCCTCGCCCAGAGCCTGGAGGCCCGCGGCCACTCCGTCGCCGTGATCGACCACAACCCGGACGCGTTCCGCCGGCTCGGCGACGACTTCGGCGGCATAACGGTCACCGGGACCGGTTTCGACCAGCAGGTCCTCGTGGAGGCCGGCATCGAACGGGCCGACGCGTTCGCGGCGGTCTCGTCCGGCGACAACTCGAACATCATCGCCGCGCGCGTCGCCCGCGAGACGTTCAGCGTGGGCAACGTCGTCGCCCGGATCTACGACTCGCGCCGCGCCGAGGTGTACGAGCGGCTCGGCATCCCCACCGTTGCGACCGTACGGTGGACCGCCGACCGGATCCTGCGGCACATGCTGCCGGAGGGGCACGTCGAGATGTGGCGCGACCCGACCAACACGGTCGCGATCGTCGAGGTACCGCTGGACGCCGGCTGGGTGGCCCACCCGGTCCGGGCGTTGGAGGACGCCACCGGCGCCCGCGTGGCGTACGTGATGCGGTTCGGGATCGGCACGCTGCCGACCCGCTCCACCGTGCTCCAGGACGGTGACAAGGTGTGCTTCCTCGTCACCGACGACATGCAGGACACCGTTGCCAGGGTCGCGGGCTCCGCCCCGGCGGAAGCCGCGCACTGAACGGAGAAGCATCATGCGAGTCGCGATCGCCGGCGCCGGCAACGTCGGCCGCTCCATCGCCCAGGAACTGATCGACAAGGGCCACCAGGTGATGCTCATCGACCGCTCGCCCGAGGCGATCCGCCCCGAGCGGGTACCCGACGCCGAGTGGGTCCTCGCCGACGCCTGCGAGCTGTCCAGCCTCACCGACGCCGAGCTGGACACCTGCGACGTGGTGGTCGCGGCGACCGGCGACGACAAGGTCAACCTGGTCGTCTCGCTGCTCGCCAAGACCGAGTTCGCGGTCAACCGGGTCGTCGCCCGCATCAACCGGGCGGAGAACGAGTGGCTGTTCACCGAGCAGTGGGGCGTCGACGTCTCGGTGTCGAAGCCGCGGCTGATGGCCGCGCTGGTCGAGGAGGCCGTCAGCGTCGGCGACCTGGTCCGGCTGATGAGCTTCCGGCAGGGCCAGGCCAACCTGGTCGAGATCACCCTGCCCGACGGCGGGCCGTACGTCGGCAAGCCGGTCCGGGACGTACCGCTGCCGCACGACACGGCGCTCGTCAGCATCGTCCGCGGCCGCCGCGTCCTGGTGCCCAGCCCGGACGACCCGGTCGAGGCCGGCGACGAGCTGGTGTTCGTCTGCGTACCCGAGGTCGAGTCCGAGGTACGCCGGGTCATCCTCGGCGCCGACCGCACGTCCTGACGTTCACCCGCCCGGCTCGTCCGGGCGGTGCGGGTCGGGCGGTCAGGCGGCCTCGACGCGGCGACCGGCGCGGCGGACCGCCCAGAGCGTCACCGCGAGCTGCACGACGTACAGCGGCCAGGACAGCGCGATGCGGCTCACGCCGAGCAGCGTCGCCTGGTCCGCGACGTAGAGCGCGCCCTGGACCGCGCCACGCAGCACGAAGCAGGCGGCCCACAGCAGCGTCAACCACTGGAACGTACGCATCAGCAGCGGGCTCTCCCGCCATACGTGCTTGCCGCGCGTCATCACGATGCCCCACACGTACCCGATGAGAGGGCGGCGGGCGACCATCGAGACGACCAGCGCCAGCGCGTAGCCGAAGGCGATGAAGATGCCCGGCACGTAGAAGTCCTTGGCCTGGCCGGTCTTCCAGGCGAAGATGCCACCCAGGGCGATACCGAACAGCCCGTTGACCGCGTGCCGCACCGGCTGCCGCCGGACCAGCCGGAAGACGCCGATCGCCACCGCCACACCGACCGCGGCGAGCAGCGCCGGCCGCAGCGACACGGCGATGTTCACGCCGATGAAGACGAGGATCGGGATGCAGGACTCGACCACGCCGCGTACGCCGCCGAGCTGGTCGGCGACCATCTCGGAGAACGACTGCTCCGCCGCCTCGTCACCGGTGTCGGGCCGCGTCCCGGCACCGTCGTCGGTGCCGGCCGGCTTCGCCGCGTCGGTGTCGGGCCGCTTCGCCGCGTCGGCCGAGCCCCCCGTCAGGAGTTCGACGGCGGAGTCCTCCAGCGCGGCGTCGACGGACGGGCCGAGCCGCGTGTCGTCGGCCGGCACGGACCCGGCGCGCTCGTCGGTCGGCACCCACTCACCTCGGCGTCTCGAGCTCGTAGTACGGGTTGTAGATGACCTTGCGGTCGTCGCGGACGGCGACCCGCCCGCGGACCGTCAGCATCCGACCCGGCTCGATGCCGGCGATGTGCCGGCGCCCCAGCCAGACCAGCGTGACGACGTCCGTCCCGTCGAACAGGTCGGCCTCAAGGGTCGGCAGGTTCGTCCGGGGTGTGTAGACCACGGTACGCAGTCGTCCCGAGACGGTGACGAGCTGCCCCCGTGCGCAGGTCCGAGCCGGCGTGCAGCCCGACTCGGCGCTCTCCCGCTGAAGGTCTTCGGCCTCCAGCTCGGCCTCGCTCGCGGCGAGCCGACGCAGGAACCGCCTGATGGTCGACTCCCGTTGACCGGTCGTCATGACCGTGCTGACACCTCCTCCGGCGCAACGCCGTGGAGCAAGCGTACGCCCTGGAACCGACGAAACGATGGGACGAGATGACCGGAAACGGACCTGCCGCGCCGCTGCTGCCGGCCGGTGGTGACCCGGCCGGACCCGTCGCGGTGCTGCTGCCCGGGACGGCGTCGAGCGGCGCCTTCGTGGCGGCCACGTTCGGCCCGGCGCTGTCCGCCGCCGGGTACGCGCTGGTGACCGGTGACCCGCCGCGCGGGCCCGGCCTGCTGCCCGCCTGGTACGGGCTGCTCGATGACGCGGTCCGGCGTTACCGGCCGCGGCTCGTGGGAGGGGTCAGCCTCGGCGCGCACCTCGCGGCACGCTGGCTGACCGAGTACGCCGGCGACGAGGCCGGCGCCGGTATCCGGGGGCTGGTCGTCGCGCTGCCCGGCTGGCTCGGCCGACCCGGCGCGGACACTCCCGCCGCGCTCGCCAGCCGCGCCGGTGCCCTCGCCGTACGCCGGGACGGACTCGCCGCGACGCTCGCCCGTACCCGGGCGGAGACGCCGGGCTGGTTGGGCGACGAGCTGGTGGCCGCCTGGTCGCGGTACCGGCCGGACGAACTGGTGGACACGCTGCTGGCCGCCGCGGCGGCCCCGGCGCCGGACGCCGTCGAGCTGGCCGCGCTGGGTACCCCGGCGGGTGTGGTCGGCTTCGCCGACGACCCCGTGCACCCGACCGCCGTCGCCCGCGACTGGGCCCGGCTGCTGCCCCGGTCCGGCTACCGGGAGCTGCCGATGGCGGCGCTCGGCGCGGACCCGGGCCGGCTCGGCCGCGAGGCGCTGGCCGCGCTGGCCGCGGCCGGCTGAGCGCGCGCCGGGCGTGGTGGGTTTCCGCCGCCGGTCATGGTCCGGCGGCGGATGGGCAGGCCCGGCATGGCCGGGCCCGGTATGCGGGGGCACCTGGGGCTACCGCCCGCCCTCGGCCCGCGCGCCGTCGGTGTCCTCGGCCGCGGTCTGCTGCTGCTCGACCGCCTCGGGAGGCAGCCGCAGCGGCAGCGGCTCGCGTACCGGCATGGCTTCCTTGCCCCGGTCCACGACCATCTGCTCCAGGCACTCGACCAGCTCCGGCGCCGCGGACACGTCCGCCGCGACCGCACCGTGGAAGACCGCGCGGACGAACCAGCGCGGCCCGTCGATGCCGACGAAACGCACGTCCTGCGGGCCGTCCGGGGTCGAGATGCGCCCGGCCAGCTCCGTCCCGTACCGCCCGCGCACCTCGCTGACCTTCCCGCCCTCGGCGGTCAGGCCCTTGCGCAGCTCGGCGCGTACCTCGTCCCAGATCCCCTCGGTACGCGGCGCGGCGAACGCGCCGACCTGCACCGCGCTCTTGCCCGCGATCAGCGCCACGGCCGCGATCTCGCCCTGCTCGTTGGCCTGGATCTGCACCTCCACGCCGGGCAGCGCGGGGATCTTCAGGCTGCCCAGGTCGAGCCGTTCCAGCTCGTCGTCGGGCATCTCGTCCACGTCGTACGGCCCGGCGTCGGCCCGCTCGTCGTCGTCCTCGTCGTCGGCGTCCGTGTCCTCGTCGTCGACGTCGTCCGCGTCGTCGAGGTCGGTGTCGGCCGGCTCGTCGAGGTCCGGCTTGGCGGCGTCCGGCTCGTCCGCGTCGTCGTCGACCGCGGTCGGCTCGGCGTCGTCGGCCAGGTCGGCGTCATCCCTGGCAGACCTGCGCCGTCGGAACAGGCTCACTAACCCTCCAGCGTCGTCGTCTCGATCAGGTCGGCCGGCGCGGTGAACCCGCCGGTCGACCCGTGCCCGCCGGCGCCCCGGCGGGAGGACGGCAGCTCCGCCACCAGGTGGAACCTGGCCCGTTCCACCCGCTGTACGACCAGCTGCGCGATGCGGTCGCCCCGGCTGATCCTCGCCGGCCGTTCCGGGTCGTGATTGACCAGGTTGACCAGGATCTCGCCGCGGTAGCCGGCGTCGACCGTACCCGGTGCGTTGAGCACCGTCACACCCAGCCGGGTCGCAAGGCCCGAGCGGGGATGCACCAGCCCCACGTACCCGTCCGGCAGCGCGATCGCGACACCGGTCCTGACCAGCGCCCGCGTACCCGGGGCCAGCTCGACGTCCTCGGCCGCGACCAGGTCGGCGCCGGCGTCACCGGGATGCGCGTAGCACGGCACGGGCAGCTCGTCGTCCACCCGACGCACCTGCACGTCCACCGTCCCCGCCGCGACCTCGGTACCCACCGACGGCCCTCCCGTACGCTCGTTTCCGTGACCCATGACAGCACTCATCCGCGGTACACGGAACGGTACGCGGTGCCCTGGTGGTTCTGGCCGGTCGGGCTCGTCGTCGGGGTCATGCTGGGCGCGCTGTTCGACGGGCCGCTCTCGACGTTCCCGGCCTGGCCGGCGTACGTCGTGGTGCTCGGCCTGATCGCCGCCGGGCTGTGGTGGGCCGGCCGGATCCGCGTCACGGTCACCGACGACGAGCTGCTCGTCGACGATGCGCGCCTGCCGCGCCGGGTCGTCGCCGAGGTGCACGAGCTGTCCCCGGCCGACCGGCGCCGGCTGCTCGGCGTCGACGCGCACCCGCTGGCGTTCTGCGTACAGCGGCCGTGGATCGCCGGCGCCGTCCGGGTCGTCCTGGACGATCCCGAGGATCCGACGCCGTACTGGATCGTCAGCTCCCGCCATCCCGACCGGCTCGTCGCCGCCCTCGGCGCCGCCGCGGCCCAGCCTGCCTGACCGCCGCTGACGGTCAGGCCGGTCAGCGGGCCGGTCGCCGCCACACCGGCGGGAACGGCCCACGCCGCCGCTTCGGCTCGTCCGGCGACGCGTCACCATCCGCCCCCGGCTCGGCGTGCGGTTCGTCTCCCGGCCGGCCCGCCCCGTTCGGGGCCGCTCCGGCCTGACCCGACCCGTGCTGAGCCGGACCGGCCTGGGCCGGACCGGTCTGAGCGGGGCCAGGCTGGGATGGGCCGGGTGGCGGCGGGCCGGCTGGCCCGGGTCCGGGTGGCGGCGCACCGGGCGGCACCTGTCCGGGGTACGGCGTGCCGGACGGCGCCTGTCCGGGGTACGGCGTGCCGGACGGCGCCTGTCCACCCGGCGGCACGGGACCGGGCGGCGGGTATCCGGCGGGACCCGGGTATCCGGCGGGCGGCGGGACGGGGCCGGCGGGCGGCGGGACCTGGCCCGGGTACGGGGACTGGTGCGGCGCCGCGCCCGGGTACGGCGTCGCGGCCGGCGGGTACGGCGGGCCGGGGCGCGGCGCGCCGGGCGGCAGCATCCCGGGCGGCACGGGTACGCCGGGGCGCAGGTGGCCCTGCCGCTGCGCGGCGAGCCGGGCCAGGTCGGCGCGGATCTCCTGGCCGACGATGCGGGTGGCCCGGCGGTTCAGCTCGGCGCCGACCGCCGCGCCGGTCAGCATCGGTCCGAGCGTGGTCAGGTTGCGGCCGAACCGGCGCAGCAGCCGGTCGCGCAGCTCGCGCCGGGCGGCGATGCCGAGCGAGGCGGTGAGTCCCTTGCCGGCGGCGCCCAGGGTGACGCCGCGGCGGCCGGCCCACGAGCTGACCAGTGCGGCGGCCCGCTCCGGGCCGCTGCCCTCGATCGGCATCCGGTAGACCTCGTGCAGCTCGCCGAGCAGTTTGATCTCGACGGCGACGACGGCCACGGTCTCCGCGGCGAGCAGTACCGGCGCGGTGAGCAGGGTCGGCGGGGTGGCCCATTCGATCGCGCTCAACCCGCCGCCGGCCGCGCCGACCGTGGCGGTCACCCGGGACGCGTTGCGGATCAGCCGGTCGGCGAGCGCGTCGCCGTCCAGCCCGTGGTGGTGGCGCCGCAGTGTCTCCAGGTCGCGGATCTGGATGTGTGGCGCGACGTCCATGACCGTGTCGGCGATCCAGCGGAGCACGCCGCGCGGCCGGGCCAGCAACCGCCACCCGGTACGCCCCGCCTGCCCGGCGAGCCGCCCCAGAAGCCGCCGCCGCTCCGCCGGCTCCAGGGTCTCCTCGGTCAGCCGCGCCACGGTGCGGCTCAGTTCGTCGGTGCCGGCCGGTCCGGTCGTACCCGGGACCAGCTCACCGCTGACCGCCTCGCCGCCGTCAGGCTCCCCGTCAGCCGGTTCCCCCGCCGGGTGCGCCGACGCGGCCGCGGCATCGGACGCCGGGCCGTGCCCGGTGGCGTCCGGATCGTCCGGCGGGGTCGCGTCCGGACCGGTCGGCGCCGGCGTGGGTACGTCGGGGTCGGGTCCGGTGTGCCGGTTCGCGCGATCAGCCACGGTGGCTCCCTCCGTCCGACGTACCGCCCTCACCATGGTGCCCCGGTCGGGTGCGGTTCAGCACCCGACCGGGGCACCAGGGACACCACGGCCCGCGAGGACCGCGCGGTGCCGTACCGGGGCGGTCGTGCCCCCGGTGCCGGCCGGTCGTCAGGCGGCGCACTCCCGGCAGATCAGCTCGTTGCCCCTCTGCGAGGCGAGCTGGCTGCGGTGATGCACCAGGAAGCAGCGCGAGCAGCGGAACTCGTCCGTCTGCATCGGTAGGACCTTGACGGTCAGCTCCTCGTCGGCGAGGTCGGCGCCGGGAAGCTCAAAGCTCTCGGCGGCCTCCGCCTCGTCCACGTCGACGCTGCCCGACTGCGCGTCCTGCCGGCGCGCCTTCAGCTCTTCGAGGCTGTCCTCCCCCAGTTCGACCTCGTCTCGCCGAGGGGCGTCGTAGTCGGTGGCCATCGGTTTCACTCTCCCGTTTTTCTGTCTTGCGCCCGGTGTAACGCCGCGCGGACCGGTTGCAGTCCCGTACCGCACCCGCTTCCCCCCACGGATACGAGCGACCGGTCGTTTCGGTTCTCCCCCGAAGCCCGTATGGAAGGAAACGACCCCGCCGGGCCGGTGACCTTACCTTCCTTCTCGGACTGATGTACGTCCTGCCTCCGTCCGTTGTTCCCGATGTGATCGAGGCGACACACTAAGGTGTCGGACGGCGCCCGCGTGTTCGCCGCGCCGGACAGGTACCCGGCCGGCGGCGACCGCACACGCTAACCTCTCCGCAGGACACGTACGAGGTGGGGCTCGTGTCCGGGGGATTCGCGGGTTGAGCGGTGACGGTCGCACGTCGCGCTGCACGCTGGGCACTGGCACGCTGGGCACTGGGGAGGCCGCTGATGTCGACGGGGTGGGCGCTGACCCGGCAGGTCCGGGTATGACGCTGTCCAGGGTGCGTTCGCTGGCAATTGTGGGTGTCCTGCTCGTCGCCGCCGCCATCGTCGTGGTGTGGACCCTCACGTCCGACGATCAGGGCGGCAAGGCCGCCAGCGCCCACACGTGCGCGGCCGGGGCGAAGCCGGCGGCCACCAGCGTGCCGAAGGAGAAGGACGTCGCGCTCAACGTCTACAACTCCACGGACCGGCCCGGCCTGGCCCAGGCGACCGCGAAGAGCATGCAGGGTGTCGGATTCCGGATCAAGGCCGTCAAGCAGGACCCGACGGGCGCCGTGGTGCACGACACCGCCCAGATCCGGTACGGCCGCAAGGCGGTCGGCGCCGCCCAGCTCATCCGGGCGTACGTGTCGGGCGCCAAGCCGGTGTTCGACCCGAACCGTGAGGACGCGACGGTCGACCTGGTGCTCGGTGAGGGCTTCCAGCAGATCCTGAACCCGACCGAGGTGAAGGAAGCCGAGATCGCCCTCGGCGTACCGTCGCCGCCGCCGGGCACCTGCTAAGAGGCGCCCGGCGCGCGCCGGCCGGCGGTCAGACCTCGTCGATGCCCAGCTCGACCAGCAGGTCGTGCAGCTCGTCGAACAGGTCCCCGCGGGCCGCGAGGACCAGCTCACGGCCGGCCGTGGCACCGCGCAGGCCGCCGACCCGCAGGCCGGCCTCGGCCGCGACGAGCCCGCCGGCGGCGTGGTCCCACGGCTGGATGCCCCGCTCGTAGTACGCGTCGAGCCGGCCCTCCGCGGCGAAGCACAGGTCCAGCGCCGCCGCCCCGATCCGGCGGATGTCCCGCACGCGGGGCAGCAGCCCGGCCACCACCCCGGCCTGCCGCGCCCGCCGCTCCCGGTCGTACGCGAAGCCGGTGGCGACGAGCGCCTGCGGCAGCCCGGTGGGCCGGGGGCCGGTCAGGCGGATGCCGTCCCGGTAGGCACCGCGGCCCCGGACGGCGGTGTACACCTCGCCGCTCGCCGGGTTGCGCACCACGCCCGCGACCACCTCACCGTCCACTTCCGCGGCCAGCGACACCGCGTACGCGGGCAGCCCGTACAGGTAGTTGACGGTGCCGTCGATCGGGTCGAGGATCCAGCGCACCTCCGCCGCCGGCGCGTCGTGGCTGCCGCTCTCCTCGCCGAGTACGGCGTCGCCGGGGCGCGCCTCCCGCAGCCCGGCGACGACGAGCCGTTCGGCGGCCCGGTCGGCCGCCGTCACCACGTCGGTCGAGCTGCTCTTCGTGTCGACCTCGGTGATCGCCTGCTCGCGGGTCTGCCGTACGAGCTGGCCGGCTCGGGCGGTCAGGTCGATGGCGAGGTCGAGCAGTTCTTGCGGATCCGCCGGCACGGACACCTCCTGGTACACCGTCCCGCGCGTGATGCGGCCCGCACCGCGCGGTACCGACCGCCGCGGACCGTCCGCGGCTGACCCGGTTGGTCTGACCGTATCGGCAGGTCCGCGGCGGGGTCAGGGCAGCCCCCGACGCGCGCACAGGATGAACCGGGCCGGTGAGCGTTACAATTCACGCCTGTCCCACGTGTACGCCCCGCGACGCCGTGGGCCACGCAGTGCCCGGTCGTGCCGGCCGGTCGGCCGTGCATTCTCGCCGCCTCGGGAAGGTCGTTCGTGACAGACGCACACCACGCAACCGGCCCCGAGCCGGGTGGGCACGAACCGACGCCGCCGGCCCAGCGGTCGCACGCCCGGCCCGCCACGCCAGATGCCGCCGCGCCAGATCCCACCGCGCCGAATGCCGCCATGGCAGGTGCCGCCATGTCGAACGCGCCGGAGACGGTCGCCGCCCGGTCGACCACGCCGGCGTCCCGGGCCGCCACCGCGAAGGTCGGCGGCCGGGCGAAGCCGGCCAAGGCCGCACCCGCCAAGACCACACCTACCAAAGCGGCGCCCGCGAAGGGCACGGCGAAGAAGGCGAAGCCGGCGAGCGAGGACGAGCCGCAGGATGCGTCGGCGGAGACCGCCGAGACCGCCGCGACACCGGCCAGGAAGCAGCCTACGAAAAGGTCCGGCGGTCGCGCCGCCGGGGGTACCGCGAAGCGGGCGGCGAAGACCGCCGACGGCGCGCCCGCCGCGAACGGCAGGGCTGCGGCCAACGGCAGGGCCCCGGCGAACGGCAAGGCACCGGCGAAGGCCGCCGACGGCAAGAAGGCGGGCGAGGACGCCGAGCCGGGCGGCTCCGACTTCGACTGGGACGACGAGGACTCCGAGGCGCTGCGGCAGGCCCGCAAGGACGCCGAGCTGACGGCCTCCGCCGACTCCGTCCGGGCGTACCTGAAGCAGATCGGCAAGGTGCCGCTGCTCAACGCCGAGCAGGAGGTGGAGCTCGCCAAGCGCATCGAGGCCGGGCTGTACGCGGCGGAGCGGCTGCGCGCGCAGGAGGACGGCACCGAGGACATCGCCACCCAGATGCTGCGGGACCTGCGCTGGGTCAACCGGGACGGCGAGCGCGCGAAGAACCACCTGCTTGAGGCGAACCTGCGGCTCGTGGTGAGCCTCGCGAAGCGGTACACGGGGCGTGGAATGGCGTTCCTCGACCTGATCCAGGAGGGCAACCTGGGCCTGATCCGGGCGGTCGAGAAGTTCGACTACACCAAGGGGTACAAGTTCTCGACGTACGCCACGTGGTGGATCCGGCAGGCGATCACCCGGGCCATGGCCGACCAGGCCCGGACGATCCGCATACCGGTGCACATGGTCGAGGTGATCAACAAGCTGGGCCGGATCCAGCGGGAGCTGCTCCAGGACCTGGGCCGCGAGCCCACGCCGGACGAGCTGGCCAAGGAGATGGACATCTCCCCCGAAAAGGTGATGGAGATCCAGCAGTACGCCCGGGAGCCCATCTCGCTGGACCAGACCATCGGCGACGAGGGCGACAGCCAGCTCGGCGACTTCATCGAGGACTCGGAGGCCGTCGTCGCGGTCGACGCGGTGTCGTTCTCCCTGCTCCAGGACCAGTTGCAGCAGGTGCTGCAGACGCTGTCCGAGCGCGAGGCCGGCGTGGTACGGCTGCGTTTCGGGCTGACCGACGGCCAGCCGCGCACCCTCGACGAGATCGGCCAGGTCTACGGCGTGACCCGGGAGCGGATCCGCCAGATCGAGTCGAAGACGATGTCCAAGCTGCGGCATCCGTCCCGCTCTCAGGTCCTCCGCGACTATCTCGACTGAAACGTCACCACGCATCCGCACTGACCGGTTTACCCCGCGTCGAGGTACGCGTGCGTGCGGTTGTGATGGACACGGAGTCGACGGAGGTGGCGTCGGCGTGGCAGGCTGGCCGCACGGTCGGCTGTGACATTGATCCTTTGCCGCACGGCGGGGAACGATGCCGCCGTCTCCCGTGTTGGAGCATGGTGTGAAGCAAGGACAGTGCAGCAGAGAGCGCCTGGCAGCCGGTCGGGCCTTCGCGGCAGCACGGTGACGAGCAGAGGAGGAGGCGTATGACCCCGACCCTGACCCCGCCGTCGGAAGCGGCGGTGCCGCCGGCAGCCGGCGAGCAGTGCGACCGTTGCAACGCGGCGGCGAAGCTCCGCGTTGCCGTGGCAGGCGGCGGTGACCTGGTCTTCTGTGGCCACCACGCCAACAAGTACGCCGAGCAGCTCGTCAAGATCGCCACGGACGTCTCCGTTGACCCGGAGCTGACCTGGCGCGGCACCCAGTTGATGAGCGACAACTAGACCCCACCCGATAACCAACCCGCGAAACGCCCCGACCCTCGTCGGGGCGTTTCGTCGTCTCACCAGCTCTGGATCGTGGCGATGCGTTCCTCAAGCTGTTCCACGGTGGCCTGGGCGCTGGGCGGGCCGCCGCAGGAGCGGCGGAGCGCGGCGTGGATCTGGCCGTGCGGCTTATTCGTACGGTTGTGTTCGGCGGCGACCAGCGCGTTGAGCTGACGGCGCAGGGTGACCCGTCGCTCGGCGGTACTCATGTCCCGGTTCGGGCCGGCCGGCGACGCGGGCGTGGCCGGCGCCTGGTGCTTCTGCCGGGCGAGCTGTTCGGCCTGCCGCTTCGAGAGCAGCGTCTGCACCTGGTCGGGGGTGAGCAGGCCGGGCAGGCCGAGGAACTCCTCCTCCTCGGGCGTACCGGCGGCGATCGGGGTGCCGAACGACGTGCCGTCGTAGATGACCTGGTCGAGCTCGGCGGTGGCGGACAGGTGCTCGACGCCGCGTTCCAGCTCGCCGGCGGCGTCCTCGGCGCGCTGCGCCTCCGCGAGCGCGTCGTCGTCCCAGCCGTCCTTCTTCGGCAGGCCGAGCACGTGGTCGCGCTCCGCCTCCATCGCGCTGGCCAGCTCCAGCAGCGGGGTCACCGACGGCAGGAAGACGTTGGCGGTCTCGCCGGGCCGCCGGGCCCGCACGAACCGGCCGATGGCCTGTGCGAAGAACAGCGGCGTCGACGCGCTCGTCGCGTACACGCCGACGGCGAGGCGGGGGATGTCGACGCCCTCGGACACCATCCGTACGGCGATGAGCCAGCGGTCCTGCGACTCGGCGAACTGGGCGATCCGGGCGCTCGCCCCGTCGTCGTCAGACAGCACGACCGTCGGCGACTCGCCGGTGATCACCGACAGCATCTTCGCGTACGAGCGGGCGGCGTTCTGGTCGGTGGCGATGACGAGGCCGCCGGCGTCGGACATGCCACCGGCGCGCAGGACGCGCAGCCGGTTGTCGGCGGCGCGCAGCACCTGCGGCATCCAGTCGCCGCGCGGGTCCAGCGCGGTACGCCAGGCCTGCGCGGTGAGGTCCTTGGTGAGCGGCTCGCCGAGGCGTACGGCGAGCTCGTCGCCGGCGCTGGTGCGCCAGCGCGCCTCCCCGGAGTACGCGAGGAACATGACGGGGCGGACGACGCCGTCGCCGAGCGCGTCGGAGTAGCCGTAGACGCTGTCGGCGGCGGAGCGCAGCAGGCCGTCGCCGCCGCGCTCGTACCGGACGAACGGGATGGGGTTGTCGTCGGAGCGGAACGGCGTGCCGGTCAGCGCCAGCCGCCGTACGGCCGGCTGGAACGCGCTGCGGATGCCGTCGCCCCAGGTCTTGGCGTCGCCGGCGTGGTGCACCTCGTCCAGGATGACGAGGCTGGGCCGGGTCATGGTGCGCCGCCTGTGCACCGCCGGGTCCATGCCGACCTGGGCGTACGTGACCGCGACGCCGTGGAAGTCGGCGGAGGTGTGGATGTCCGCGTTGCGGAAGTTCGCGTCGAGCTGGATGCCGACCCGGCTCGCGGCCTGCGCCCACTGCGTCTTCAGGTGCTCGGTCGGCGCGACCACCGTGAGCGAGTCGACCGTACCGTCGGCGAGCAGCTCGGCGGCGATCCGCAGGGCGAACGTGGTCTTGCCGGCGCCCGGCGTCGCGACCGCGAGGAAGTCCTCGCTGCGGCGGCGCAGGTACTCGACGAGCGCCCTGCGCTGCCAGGAACGCAGCGGCGGGGCGGCGTCTGGAGACGGTCTGGCAGGCGGCACGACACTCCCCCATTCGACGTCGTACGGTGTGCCGCGGCCTGGCGCGGCGAGGCGGGCGAGGCAGTCGCACCGCACACGACACCCCCGCCTGGGCCGGCGCGGTGCGTTCCGTGCCGGAATCGGGCGAGGGCCGTCAGCCAGACTAGCGGCCCGCCACGCACCTGGGCCGAGACACCCCGCCCCGGGTGGTACCTGGCGCACACTGGAAGGGGGCAGCACGTACCGTTCTGCTCATGGCCTCGCGTGCAGCGCCCGATGATGCCCACGTCGGGCCGGTGGTGGGGATGTCACGTACTCGGGGTCGCCCGGTGGTCTCGGCGCTGCGCGCCGGGCTCTGGGTCGGTCGCCGCACGCTGAGCAAGGCGTGGCACGACCGCATCCTGGGCATGTCGGCGGAGTCGGCGTTCTGGCAGCTGCTGTCGCTGCCGTCGGCGCTGATCGCGCTGCTCGGCACCCTCGGGTACGCGGCGCGCTGGATCGGCCCGGACGCGGTCGACCAGATCCGGGACTGGGCGCTGGACACCGCGAGCAAGGTGCTCACCCCGCGGGTGGTCGACCAGGTCGTCGACCCCGTGATGAGCCAGATCCTGGACCAGAGCCGTACCGACGTGATCGGGATCGGCACGATCATCGCCCTGTGGTCCGGTTCGTCGGCGACCGCGACGTTCGTCAACACCATCACGATCGCGTACGGCCAGCGGGACCTGCGCGGTGCGGTCCGCAGCCGGCTCGTCGCGCTGCGGCTCTACCTGTTCACGGTGGTGGCCGGGGTGGTCGTGCTGCCGGCGGTGGTGTTCGGGCCGGGCGCGCTCGACCGGCTGTTCTCCGGCAGCTGGCACGAGGTGATCTCCGCCGTCGTGCACGCCCTGTACTGGCCGATCCTCGGCATCGTCGTGTTCGCCGGGATCAGCACCTTCTACCACCTCGCCACCCCGGTACGGCTGCGCTGGCGCCGGGCCTTCCCGGGCGCCGCGGTGGCGCTGATCCTGTTCCTCGGCATGTCGTACGGGCTGCAGGTCTACTTCACGGCGATCGCCACGAACCTGCGGGTGTACTCGACGCTCGCCGCGCCGATCCTGACCCTGATGTACTTCTACGCGCTGGCGTTCGCGGTGCTGCTCGGCGCGGAGTTCAACGCGGCGCTGGAGGAGCGCTGGCCGCGGGGTACGCGGGCCCGGGCGGGCGAGTGGCTGCGTGAGACCGCCACCCGGGTACGCAGCCGGCGGGCCGACGACCGTCTCACGGAGGCGCGGCCGGCGCCCGACGTACCGGCGGCGGACCGTGACGGGTCCGAGGCGCCGGCGCGGGACGACGAGACGACCGCCATGCCGGGGCCGGACGGCGAGCGGCCCGACGGGGCGTCCGGCCACGACGGGCCGGACGGGCCGGCGTCGAGCCAGGGGATGGGCCCGGACACGACGAAGCGGCGCCACAACGGTGCTGGCGCCGCCGACGAGCCGGGCACCGACCGGACCACCGCCCCCGGCCCGAACGGCCGTGCGGGCGGGTCGGCCCGGGACGAGGCTCAGGCCGACATCGACTCGTAGATCTCCTTGCAGCGCGGGCAGACCGGCGACCCCGGCTTCGCCGCCTTGGTCACCGGGAAGGTCTCGCCGCACAGCGCGCGCACGAACGTGCCCATCACCGCGCTCTCGGCGATCTTCTCCTTCTTCACGTAATGGAACATGTCCGGGCCGGTGTCGGTGTCGCTCTCCTGCGGCCGGACCTCGGTGGCCGTGCTCACGTATGCCTCCCTCCGGGCGCAGCCGCGCCCCGGTCTCCGCGTACCCGGGTCCAGTGTCGCAGGTACGCCGGCCGGGCCGCCAACACGTGCCGGCGTCGGACGAAGCCCACACTCCGGCCGGTCGACGGCGGGATGGCGCCGGGACCGCCGTACGGTGGCGTCGTGACGTACGAGATCAGTCTGGGTGACGAGGTGGCGGCGGCGCTGGCCGAGGGCCGGCCGGTGGTGGCGCTGGAGAGCACGATCATCTCCCACGGCCTGCCCCGGCCGGACAACCTGCGGGTGGCGCGCGAGATCGAGGCGACGGTACGCGCGGCCGGCGCCGTGCCCGCCACGATCGGGATGCTCGCCGGCCGGGTCACCGTCGGCCTCGACGACGCTGCGCTCGACCGCCTGGCCAACGCCGACGACGTGGTGAAGCTGTCCGTCCGCGACCTGGCGCCCGCGGCGGCGGCCGGTGTGGACGGCGCGACCACGGTCGCCGCGACCTCCGCGATCGCGGTACGTGCCGGGATCGGCGTGTTCGCCACCGGCGGGCTCGGCGGGGTGCACCGCGCGGCGCGCGAGTCCTGGGACGAGTCGGCCGACCTGACCGCCCTGTCGCGTACGCCGATCTGTGTGGTGTGCGCAGGGGTCAAGTCGATCCTCGACGTGCCGGCGACGCTGGAGCGGCTGGAGACGCTCGGCGTCACCGTGCTCGGCTACCGGACGGAGCGCTTCCCCGGCTTCTACCTGACCGACTCCGGGTACGAGCTGGACTGGCGCGTCGAGTCGGCCGAGCAGATCGCCGCGGTGCTCGCCGCGCGCGCCGCGCAGGGCGTACAGGAGGGTGGGGTGCTGGTGGCGAACCCGCTGCCGGCCGACCAGCAGATCGACCCGGCGCTGCACGACCGGGTGCTGCACGAGGCGCTGGCGCGGATGGCCGCGGACGGCGTCACCGGCCACGACGTCACCCCGTACCTGCTGTCGTACCTGCACGAGCACACCGGCGGGGAGAGCCTGGCGGTCAACGTACGGATCATCCTGCGCAACGCCGACCTGGCCGCGCGGATCGCCGTGGCCGGCACCCGTGCCCGCTGACCACCGGATCGTGGTGGTCGGGGACGTCGCCACCGACATCCTCGCCGTACTGCCCACGCCGCTGTCCGGCGGTCTCGCGCTCGGCACCGACACCGCCGCGCGGATCGGGCTGTCCGCCGGCGGGTCCGCGGCCAACACCGCGGCGTGGCTCGCCGCAACCGGCAGCCCGGTGACGCTCGTCGCCGCGGTCGGTACCGACGACGCCGGGTCGACGCGGCTCGCCGAGCTGGCCGACGCCGGCGTCGACTGCGCCGTCGAGCGGGTCGCCGCGAACACCGGCGCGGTCGTCGTACTGAGCGATCCGACCGAACGCACCATGCTCTGCGACCGCGGCGCCAACCACCTCCTGTCGGCCCGGCACGTCACCGCGGCGGTACGGGGGGCGGGCGCTCAACACCTGCACCTGTCGGCGTACCCGCTGTTCGACGAGGGTTCCCGGCCCGCGGCCCTGGCGGCGCTCGCCGCCGCGCGCGCCGCCGGCATGACCACCAGCGTCGACGCCGCGTCGGCCGGGCCGCTCGCCGCCGCCGGTACGGCCGCCCTGGACTGGCTGCGCGGCGTCGACCTGCTGCTCGCCAACCTTGACGAGGCCCGCGTCCTGGCCGGCGCCGCGGACGCCGACCCGGCCGACGCCGCCCGTACCCTCACCGGCCTGGCGGGCTCCGTCGTCGTGAAGCTCGGCCCGGCCGGCGCCCTGCGCGCCGACGGCCCGTCGGTGGTACGCACCGGCGCCGTCGCAACGGACGTCGTCGACCCGACCGGCGCGGGCGACGCGTTCGCCGCCGGGCTGCTGGCGGCCGAGCTGTCCGGTGCGGACCCGCTCGCCGCGTTGCGCGCCGGGGCGGCCCTCGGCGCCCGCGCCGTCGCCCTTCTCGGCGCCCGACCGCCCCGCTGACGGGTTCGTCCGCTATCGACGTGGGTCGGAGCACACCGGCAGCAGGCATCGAGATCGGTGCATATCCGCAGGCAGTAGCGTCGTGTCGTGACTGATGGCCCCCGGCTTGAGCTGCACCCCGACGCCCGCGCCGACGTGCTGTACGACGGGCTCGACTACGTCGACCTGCCGCGGTCGACGTGCCCGAGATGCGGCTACCACGTCGTGTACGACCCGAAGGTGGTCCGCGACGACAACGGCAAGCTGCTCGGCGTCCGCATCCAGGCGTTGGTCTGCGACATCTGCCGGATCCGCACGCCCCTCGACGTACCGGCCTGACGCCGTCAGGGTTCCTGGTCGAAGGTGCGGTCGGCGGCGGTCGGCAGCGCCGGCGGCTCGGTCGGCGGGGCCGGCGGCGTACCACGGCGCAACCGGCTGCGCAGGGTGTGCTCCTTGCGGGGCAGCCGGTCGTTCGCGATGATCACGGCCATCCAGGGCAGCAGCACCATGCCCGCCACGCACAGCGCCGACCAGACACCCCACAGCGGCACCCGTGCGTACGCCAGCAGCGCGCCGGCGATCAGGCAGACCACCCGCAGCCCCATCATCACCGCGTAGCGGATCTCCCGGCTGTGCAGCTGCGCGTCCTGGCTCTTCTCCGCGTCGGTGATGAGCACCGGACGGCCGGCGGTGCGCTTCACGGGTGGCCTCGATTCCGCTGGGGTACGACTCGATCCTCCCACCGGCACCCCGGGCCTGCCACGGGCGGGTGCACAGGCGACGATGGCACCGTGATCGAACCGCTCCTCGGCACCGACGGGGTACGCCGCCTGCGCGACGCGCTGCTCGCCGCCGGGTACACCGGGCCCGCGCTGACCGACCGGATGGACGACCGGACCGCCGCCGCGGTGCGGGCCGGTGATGCCCCGCTCGTACGCCGCTGGCTGGCCGGCGACGACCCGCAGGCGACGCTGGCCCGGCTGTTCCTGGCCGGGTCGGTCGAGCCGCCCGCCCGCGTCGCCGCCGCGTTGGGCGGCGTCGACGTGGCCGACGCCGTCGCCGCCACCCTGCTCGTACCCGACGGCGACGGGCTGCGCGCCGGTGTCGAGGTCCACCCGTACGGCGACGTCGACGGCGCCGAGGAATGGTGGACCGTCGCGGACCTCCCCGCGAACCTGCGCGGCGGCCCGCTGCCGGCCGACCACGTACTCGGCGTGGGCGGCGCGTCGACCACGCTGGCGCTCGCCACCCGCCGCACGCCGGTGGGCACCGCACTCGACCTCGGCACCGGCTGCGGCGTACAGGCGCTGCACCTGTCGCGGCACGCCGGCCGGGTCACCGCCACCGACCTCAGCGCCCGCGCCCTGCGGTACGCGGCGACGACCGCCGCGCTGTCCGGCCAGGACTGGGAGCTGCTCGCCGGTGACCTGACGGCGCCGGTCGCGGGGCGCCGGTTCGACCTGGTGGTGAGCAACCCGCCGTTCATCGTCGGCCCGGCCGCCCGGGAACACTTCACGTACCGCGACTCGGGGCGGGAGGGCGACGCGGTCTGCGCCGAGCTGATCGCCGCGATGCCCGGCCTGCTCGCCGACGGCGGGTACGCGCAGTTCCTGGCGAACTGGATCCACCCGGCCGGCGGCGACTGGGCGCAGCGGCTCGCCGACCGGCTCGCCGGGACGGGGCTCGACGCGTGGATCGTGCAACGCGAGGTGAGCACGCCCGCGGAGTACGTCCGGATGTGGCTGGCCGACACCACCGCGGGCGCCCCGGCGGCCTCCGCGGCGGCGGCCGGTGACTGGCTCGACTGGTTCGCGGCGCAGGGCATCGAGGCGGTCGGGTTCGGGATCGTGACACTGCGCGCGGGCGGCCACGCCGACCCGACCGTACGCATCGAGGACGTGCGGCAGCCGACCGACCCGATCGGCGGCCTCGTACCGGAGTGGTTCGACCGGCAGGACTTCCTGCGTGCGCACCCCGGTCCGGCGTTGCTGTCGGCGCGGCTGCGCGCGGCGGAATCGCTTGCGCTGCACGCCGAGTCGGCCCTCGGCCCGGACGGCTGGACGGTGCGCACGCACCGGCTCGCGCTGTCCGCCGGTGCCCGCTGGGTCGAGGAGACCGACGAGCTCGTCGCGTCCGTCGTCGCCGGCTGCACCGGCGCCCTGCCGCTCGCCGACGTCCTCGGCCTGCTCGCCGCCGCCCACGACCTCGACCCGGCCGCCGTGTACGCCGCCGCCCTGCCGGTCGTCGCCGGCCTCGTCGAACGCGGCATCCTCCTGCCACCGGCCTCCGCGGAGGCCGGTGGCACACGAGCCGACGCACTCCCCTCCGCGGGGGCCACCGGAGAACGGCCCGCCGCCGGCTCGACCGAAGGGAACTGAACGCAGATGCGTGCCGTGGTGCAGACCGTCAGCCGGGCCAGCGTCACCGTCGACGACGTGCCGGTCGGCGAGATCGCCGACGGCCTACTCGTCCTCGTCGGGGCCACGCACACCGACACGCCGGAGGTCGCGGCGCGGCTCGCGGCGAAGGCGTACCGGCTGCGGATCATGGACGGTGAGCGGTCCGCGGCCGACCTGGCGGCGCCGGTCCTGGTCGTCAGCCAGTTCACCCTGTACGCCGACACCCGCAAGGGCCGCCGCCCGTCGTGGAACCAGGCGGCGCCGGCCGAGCTCGCCGAGCCCCTGGTCGCCGCGTTCGTGGCGGCGCTGCGCGCGCTCGGCGCGCCCGTGGAGACCGGGAAGTTCCAGGCGCACATGCTGGTGCACTCGACCAACGTCGGGCCCTGCACGATCCTGCTCGAGGACGGCTGAGAGCTCAGGCGAGCAGCAGGGCGGCGGTCGGCAGCAGGAGCAGCGTCGCCGCGACCGCGATCAGCGCGTACCGCAGCCGGCGGGAGCGGGGCGGCGGGTCGAGCAGCCGGCGTACCCGGGTCAGGACGGTGCCGGTGCCGGTCGCCGCGAGCGCCCCGGCCGGTACGCCGGCGGCGCCGAACCGGGCCAGCGCGCAGGCCAGCACCGTACGGTCGGCGTGCAGGCAGGCCCGGTCGTCGGCGACCATCTCGACGAGCCCGTCCACCGCCGCGCGCGAGCGTCGTACGGTCGACAGCCAGGGCAGCGCCGCCGACCACGCGGCGAACGGCAGCACCACCAGGTCGTGCCGCTCGGCCAGGTGCGCCCGCTCGTGGGCGAGTACCGCGGCCAGCTCGGCGTCGTCGAACAGCGCGAGCGCGCCCGAGGTCAGCACGACCCGCGGCGCGCCACCGGGCAGGCAGTACGCGGCGGGTGCCGGGTGGTCGAGCACGAGCCCGTCGCGGTCGGCGGTGAGCGGCCGGCCGATGAGGTCGACCATGCGCCGGTGCCGGCCACGGGCCCGCACCGTACGCCAGGCGGAGAGCGCGAGCACGCCCACGAGCCGCGCGCCGAGCATCACGGCGACGAGCAGCAACACCGTGTGTACGGGGCCGAGGCCGCCGGTCGGTTCGCCCGCGGCGATGCGCTCGGCGAAGCGCCGGAGCGCACCGAACAGCGTGCCGGACAGCGGCGCGACGGCGACCGCGGCGACCGCGCCGAGCGCCGCCAACCCGGCGGACAGGCCGATGGCCTGCCACAGCACGAGCGTGGCGCGCGGCTCGGCCACGGCCCACCGGGCCCGGGGCAACAGGTGCGACACCGGCCCGAGCAGGACGACGGCCAGCAACGCCAGCGCGGCCGCGGTCACCGGCATCGTCATCCGCCCCCGGTACGCCGTCTGACGGCCTCGGCGAGCGAGGCGGCCAGCGCCTCCGCCTCACCGGGGCTGACCTGGCTGGCGAAGCTCGCGAGCGCGGCGCTGCGGTCCTCGGCGGTGTCCAGCGCCTCGCGCATCAGCGCCGCGGCGTGCTCCTCCCGGCTCGCAGTCGGCCGGTACCGGTGGGCCCGGCCGTCCCGGTCGCGGGCGACGAGGTCCTTGCGTTCCAGCCGGGACAGCACGGTGAGCACCGTGGTGGCGGCGAGATCACGATCGGGCAGCGCCGTGACGATGTCGCGCGCGGTGCACGACTCCGGCGCGGACCACAGCACCTCCATGACCGCCCGCTCCAGCTCACCGAGCCGAGCCATTCGCGTACCCCTTCCGTCGAGCCCTTGGCAATCATTCTACGCACCGTAGAAAGATCCGCGGTACCGGGCCCGGGACCTGGGCGCACGCCGCACTTCACACCGATCTCACATCGGCCTCACCAGGGTTTCACGCCCGTACGGCCAACCTTGATGCAGAACGAGGCATTCTCCGGGGCCCGAGTCACGTGCACGTGGTGGCGGCTCGCGACCCCGGCCAACACGGGGAGGCGAAGACGGTGGCCCTTCCGCTGGCCAACGAGGCTGTACTAGCCAACGGGGCTGTACTGGCCAACGGCTCTGGGACGGTCTGGGACAACGCCGGGCACGATACCGACACCGACCGCGGCATCTCCGCGGATCTGGTCCGGGCCTATCTGAACGGGATCGGACGCACCCGGCTGCTGACCGCGGCCGAGGAGGTGGACCTGGCCAAGCAGATCGAGGCCGGCCTGTTCGCCGAGGAGAAGCTGCTCGACCGCGAGATCACCGACCCGGAGCTGCGCGGCGAGCTGGCCGTCATCGCCGACGAGGGGCACGCCGCGAAGCAGCGCATTCTCTCGGCGAACCTGCGACTCGTCGTCTCGATCGCCAAGCGGTACACGGGGCGCGGGATGCCGTTCCTCGACCTGATCCAGGAGGGCAACCTCGGCCTGATCCGTGCCGCGGAGAAGTTCGACTACGCCAAGGGCTTCAAGTTCTCGACGTACGCGACGTGGTGGATCCGGCAGGCGATCACCCGGGCCATGGCCGACCAGGCCCGGACGATCCGCATCCCGGTGCACATGGTCGAGCAGGTCAACCGGATGGTCCGCACCCGGCGCGAGCTGACCGCCTCGCTGGGCCGCGAGCCCAGCCACGAGGAGATCGCGGCCGAGCTGGGCATCACGCCGTTCCAGGTGCTGGAGCTCGCGTCGTACGACCGGGAGCCGGTGAGCCTCGACCAGACCGTCGGCGACGACGGCGAGAGCACCCTCGCCGACTTCCTCTGCCGCACCGAGGACCGGCACGACAGCGACGACACCGTGTCGTATGGGCTGCTCCGGCACACGATGGAGCGGGTGATGGCCCTGCTCACCGAGCGGGAGCGCACCGTCATCCGGCTGCGGTACGGGCTGGACGACGGGCGGCAGCGCACCCTCGACGAGGTGGGGCTGGAGTTCGGGCTGTCCCGCGAGCGCATCCGGCAGATCGAGAAGCACACGCTGATCAAGCTGCGCGACCCGGCCACCGCCGCACTGCTGCACGACTACATCTCCTAGCGAAGGCGAGCAGCGCCGCCGGGCCCGGATGTCTCCGGGCCCGGCCTTCGCGTGGAGGGACCTCAGCGCAGGCGGCGCGGGCCCGAGTCGGGCCGGCCACCGGACTGTCCGATGTGGACGGTGGCGTGCAGGACGGCGACGCCGCGTTCGGCGGCGAGCACGGGGGTGAGTCGCAGCGCGCGTACCTCGGGCTGTTCGTCGCCGAGCAGGCCGGCCCGGACGAGCAGGTCGGCGAGCGCGGTGGTGTCTGCGGGCGCCGCGGCGACCGGCACCGGATCGGCGGGGCCGGGCGCCCGGCCGAGCAGCAGCGGCGCCGCGAGCGGCGCGCGTACCAGGGCCTCGGCGTCGGCGGTGGACAGCGGCGCGGCCCGCCAGGCGTGGTCGCCGAACAGGTCGGTGGCGACCCCGGCCAGCCCGAACCCGACCACCGGGCCGAACGCCGGATCCTCGGCCAGGTCGACCACGCACGCGACGCCCGGCGGTCGCATCGGCTGCACCACCACCGGCAGCGCGTCGCCGAACCGCCCCACCATGTCCGCGTACGCCCGGCGCACGTCGCCCGCGTCGGCCAGCTCCAGGCGTACGCCGCCGAGGTCGACGCGGTGCCGCAGCGGCCCCTCGGCGACCTTCATCGCGACCGGGTAGCCGAGCGACTCGGCGGCCGCCACCGCGCCGGCCGCGTCCGCGACACGCAGCGACGGCTCGACCCGGATCCCGTACGCGGCAAGCAGCGGCGCCGCGTCCGCGTCGGTCAGCGTCACCTCTCCCCCGCCGGCGAGCGCGTCGGCGACGAGCGCGCGGGCCCGGTCGGGATCCACGTCGGGCAGCACCGGTACCCGGCCGACCGGCTCGCGGCGCCACTCGGCGTACCGGACGACGCGGGCGAGTGCCCGCACCGCCTCCTCGACCGAGTCGTACGACGGGACGGTGCCGGGGCCGGGGCCGCCGTCCGGGCCGGGCCGTACCAGCCGGGCGTGTGGCGGGTCGCCGGGGCTGGCGTCGCCGGCGACGAACGTCGCGACGACGGGTTTGCCGCCGCCGACGGTCTCGGCGACGAGCACGTCGGCGTACGCGGCGCTGGGCACGGCGAGCGGCGGTACGAACACCGCGACGAGCGCGTCGACCGCCTCGTCGTGTACGGCCCGGCGCAGCGCCGCCGCGAACTGCCGCGACGTCGCCGACGGCCCCACGTCCACCGGGTACCCGTCCGGTACGGACAGCTCGGCGGCGGACAGCGCCTCGACGGCGAGTACGCCGAGGGCGGTGGAGTTGCCGACCACGCCGACCCGGGTACCGCCCGGCAGCGGCTGGTGCGCGAGCAGCACTCCGACGTCGAACAGTTCGGGCACGGTGTCGACGCGGATCATGCCGGACCTGGCGAACAGCGCCTCGACGGAACGCTCGTCCGGGGCCGGCCCGACGCCCGCCAGCGACGGCGGGCGGGCCCGGCCGGCGACCGCGACGACGGGCTTGCGCCGCGCGAGCCGCCGCGCCAGCCGGGCGAACTTGCGCGGGTTGCCGAAGGTCTCCAGGTACAGCAGCACCAGATCGGTGGCCGGGTCGTCCAGCCAGTACTGGAGCAGGTCGTTGCCGGACACGTCGGCGCGGTTGCCGGCGGACACGAAGCTGGACAGGCCGAGCCGCCGACGGTGCGCCTCGGCGAGCAGCGCCACGCCGAGCGCGCCGGACTGGCAGAAGAAGCCGGTCCGGCCGGGGTCGGGCAGCGTCGGCGCGAGCGTCGCGTTCAGCCGTACCGCCGGGGCGGTGTTGGCAATGCCGAGACAGTTCGGCCCCACCACCCGCATCCCGTACGCCCGGGCCGTGCCGACGAGCGCCCGCTGCCGCTCCTGCCCCTCCGCGCCCAGCTCGCCGAACCCGGCCGACACGATCACCAGCCCGTGTACGCCCGCGCCGGCCGCGTCCGCCACCACTCCCGGCACCGCCTCCGCCGGCACCGCGACGAGTGCCAGGTCGACCGGCCCGGGTACGTCCGCCACCGACGCGTACGCGGTGAGCCCGCGGACGGTCTTCGCGGTGGGATGGATCGGGTACACCGGCCCGGGAAAACCGCCGGCCGACGCACTCCCTTCCGCGGAGGCCGCCGACGAAGCGGCTTCGGGGGCGCCGCGCAGGTTGCGGAGCAGGGTGTGGCCGATCGTGCCGGGCCGGGTGCTGGCGCCGACGACCGCCACCGACCGCGGCGCGAGCAGCCGCGCGATCGACGCCGCCTCCGTACGCTGCTCGCGGTCGCGGGCCACCTCCACCGACCGCTGCGTCGGCGCGATCTCGAACGTCAGGTGCACCACGCCGTCCGCGTACGACCGGTCGACGGTGTAGCCGGCGTCGGAGAAGACGCGCAACATGCTGCCGTTCTCGGGCAGTACCTCGGCGACGAAGCGGGCGATGTGCTCCTCGCGTGCCGCGGCCGTCAGGTGCTCCAGCAGGACGGAGCCGAGCCCGCGGCGCTGGTGCGCGTCCTCGACCACGAGCGCGACCTCGGCGGAGTCCGGGTCGATCCGGTCGTACCGGCCGACGGCGATCAGCTCGCCCGCCAGCTCGGCGACGAACGCCTCCCGGTCGCGGTGGTCGACCTCGGTGAAGCGACGCAGGTCGCGCTCCGGGATCCGCGGGTACGGCGAGAAGTAGCGCAGGTAGCGGGTGCGTTCGGAGAACCGGGAGTGCATGGCCACGATGCGCGGCGCGTCGGCCGGCCGGATCGGCCGCAGGTGCACGGTGCCGCCGTCGGACAGCAGCACGTCGGCGGCCCGGTGCCCCGGGTACCCGAGCCCGCCGGCCGCGGCGGCCACGTCAGTCCCTCGGGTCGTACGGGTCGAGGCCGAGCAGCGGGAACACCGCGCGCCGGGTGGCGAGGACCGCCCGGTCCACCGCGTCCGGTTCGGTACCCGGCTCCCACGGCGTGTAGTCGAGCGCGCTCGTGGCGCCGCCGGGAAAGTCCGTCATGCGCACCGGCGGGTAGATCTCCGGTACGCGGGCCTGCGCGAGCGCCCGCCACTGGGCCGGCGTCGCGGTGTCCGGCTCGATCGGCTCGCCGGTGGCGATAGCCAGCAGGTGCGTCCACGCCCGCGGCACCACCTCGACCACCGCGTACCCACCGCCGCCGTACGCGACCCAGCGGCCGTCGCACAGCTGCTCGGCCAGGTCCCGGACCGCCAGGTACGCGGTGCGCTGGCAGTCGACGGACAGCCGCAGGTCGGCCAGCGGGTCGGAGCGGTGCGCGTCGGCGCCGCACTGCGTCACCAGCAGCTGCGGCTTGAACGCCCGCACCGCGCCGGGCACCACGGCGTGGAACGCGCGCAGCCAGCCCGCGTCGCCGGTACCCGGGGGCAGCGCGACGTTGACCGCGCCGCCAGTCGCGTCCGGCCCGCCGGTCTCGGTGGGGAACCCGGTGCCGGGAAACAGCGCGTACGGCGTCTCGTGCAGGCTGACCGTCAGCACCCGCGGGTCGTCGTAGAAGACGCGCTGCACGCCGTCGCCGTGGTGCACGTCGAGGTCGACGTACGCGATGCGTTCGGCGCCGAGGTCGAGCAGCCGGCGGATCGCGATCGCCGGGTCGTTGTACACGCAGAAGCCGCTGGCGCGGTCGGGCATCGCGTGGTGCAGCCCGCCGGCGATGTTGACGGCGCGCCGGCTCGCGCCGGTCCAGACGGCCTCGGCGGCCTGCACGCTGGCACCGGCGATCAGCGCGCTTGCCTCGTGCATGTGGCTGAAGACCGGGTCGTCCGTGGTGTTCAGCCCGTACCCGACGAAGCCGGGGTCGCTCGGCGCGACCTGCACCGCCGACAGGTAGTCCGGGGTGTGCACGGTCAGCAGCGTCGCCTCGTCGGCGGGCCGCGGCTCGACCACCCGTACGCCGGGGCGGTCCAGGACGCCGAGCGCGCGGGCCAGCGCGATCGTCAGCTCGATCCGGACCGGGTTCATCGGATGGTCGCCGAAGTCGTATTCGAGCAGGGACGGGCCCCACAGCACGGTCGTACCGGTGGGCTCCGCCATGCGTACCGTCCCTCGTCTCGGCTCTCCACATCGTGTCACGCCACGCCTGGCCGGCTCCGGGACGATGATGGAATCCGGGGCGGACGGGTAGGGTGCGAAGGATTCTCACGTTGCCTCGGGAAGGGTGCGGAGGAGATGGCCGAGCGGCTTCCGGACGGGTTCCCCGCCGACTTCGTGTGGGGTGTGTCGACCTCCGCGTACCAGATCGAGGGCGCGGTCGACGCCGAAGGGCGCGGGCCCTCGGTGTGGGACACGTTCTGCGCCGAGCCGGGCCGGATCGACCGCGGCGACACCGGCGCCGTCGCCTGCGACCACTACCGCCGGTACGCGGAGGACGTGACGCTGATGGCCGGTCTCGGCGTCGGGGCGTACCGCTTCTCGGTGTCCTGGCCACGCGTGCTGCCGACCGGGTCCGGCCCGGTCAACGTCGCCGGCCTCGACTTCTACGACCGGCTCGTCGACGAGCTCCGCGGCCACGGCATCACCCCCGTCGTCACGCTGTACCACTGGGACACGCCGCAGCCGCTGGAGGACGTCGGCGGATGGCTGGTCGCCGACACCGCGCACCGCTTCGCCGAGTACGCCGGGGTGCTGGCCGACCGGCTCGGCGACCGTGTCGGCATGTGGATCACGCTCAACGAGCCGGCGATGGTCACGATGCTCGGGTACGGCGCGGGCGTGCACGCACCCGGCAAGGCCATGATGTTCGACGCCCTGCCGACCGCGCACCACCAGCTGCTCGGCCACGGCCTCGCGGTACGCGCGCTGCGGGCCGCCGGGGTCGCCGGTCGGATCGGCATCGCCAACAACCACACCCCGGTCGTGCCCGCGTCCACCGTGCCGGACGGGGCGCCCACGCCGGACGATCTCGCCGCGGCCACCGCGTACGACACGCTGCACAACCGCCTGTTCGCCGACCCGGTCCTGCTGGGCCGCTACCCCGAACTACCCGCGGGGTTCGACGCGCTGGCCGCGCTGACCGGGGACGCCGACGCGCTCGCCACGATCGCCGCGCCGCTCGACTTCTACGGGATCAACTACTACCAGCCGACGCGGATCTGCGCGCCGAGCCCGGTCGGTACCGAGGTACCGCCGGAGCTGGCCGGGGCACTGTCGGCGATCCCGTTCGGGTTCGCCGGGTTCGACGACGACGTACCGCGGACCGGGTTCGGCTGGCCGGTCGTCCCGCAGGGACTGTCCGACCTGCTGGGCGACTTCACCGCCCGGTACGGCGACGCCCTCCCGCCCGTCTACGTCACCGAGAGCGGCGCCAGCTTCCCCGACCCGGTCGACACCGACGGCACCGTGCACGACGACGACCGCATCGCGTACCTCGCGGGCCACCTCGACGCGGTCGCCGCGGCCCGGGCCGCCGGCGCCGACGTACGTGGGTACTTCGTGTGGTCGCTGATCGACAACTTCGAATGGTCGGCCGGCTACCAGCAGCGGTTCGGCCTGGTCCACGTCGACTACGCCACGCAGCGCCGCACCCCGAAGTCCTCGTACGACTGGTTCCGGCGGGTCATCGACGCCAACCGGTGAGGCGTCAGATCCGGGCGAGCAGGGTGCGTACCGCGGCGTTGAAGCGCTCCGGCGCCTCCAGCGCGGTGAGGTGACCGGCCGCCGGGATGCGGCGCAGCGCAGCGCCGGGGATGCCGTTGGCCATGACGACCGCCTCCTCGGGCGGCGTCAGGGCGTCGTCCTCGCCGACGATCACCAGCGTCGGTACGGCGATGTCCGGCAGCAGGCCGGTCGAGTCGGGGCGGGCGGCCATCGCGCGCTCGGCCCAGGCGACCGCGGCCGGTGACTGGGCGACGGCGAGCGCGGCGACCGTCTCGTACACCTCGGGGCGCTGCCATCGGGTCGTGCCGCCGATCAGGTTCGGCACGACCTCGCGGCGCAGCACCGAGGCGTCACCGTCGGCCTCCACCCGGGCGGCGATGGCGTGCCGCTTCTCCGCCGCGGCCGGCGCGTCCGCCGTCGCCCGCGTGTCGGCGAGCAACAGACCGGCCACCCGGTCCGGGTAGCGACGCAGGAACTCGAACGCGACGTACCCGCCCATGGACAGGCCGCCGAGCACGACGGTCGGCAGGTCGAGCAGGTCCAGCAGCTCGCGTACGTCGTCGGCGACGGCACCGAGGTCCGGCTCGTCGTCGGGGAGCTTCGGCGTCGCCCCGAACCCGCGCTGGTCCGGCGTGATGACCCGGCAGTCCGTGGCCAGACCGGTCCGCTGCGCCGCCCACGTCGCCGCCGTCAGCGGAAACGGGTGCAGCAACACCAGCGGTACGCCCCGGCCGGCCTCGGTATATCCGATCTCCATCCGCCCATCCTGCCGGTACCGGCCGCCCCGCGCAGCACCGAACGATGTGACGCACTTCGCGTCCGCCCCCGGACGCCCGCCCGGATTCCCTTTGGTCGTACCGATTTACCACCAGGTATCGGTCAGCGGCCCGGATCCGGCAGCGGGCGGTCGGCGAAGGAGGCGACCGTACGGTCCGCGTACGCCGACGCGTCGCCGAACTCCATCGGCCCGTCCCAGGTACGCGGCAACGGGTACGCCGACGGGGCGACGCGCCGCACGATCTCGTCCAGGACCAGCTCGGCGTGCCCGACCCACAGGTGCTTGCCGCCGGGTACCCCGACCACCTCGGCCTGCGGGATCGCCGCGAACCGCTCGCGCGCCTCGGCCGGCCGCAGGTAGTCGTCGAACTCCGGCACCAGCGCGGTGACCGGGCGGCCCGACCCGGCCCACGTGGCGAGATGTTCGGGCCGGGCGAACCGGAGCGGCGGGGACAGCAGGATCGCGCCGCGCACGGAGGGGTCGCAGCCGTACATCAGGGCCAGGTCGGTACCGAACGACCAGCCGAGCAGCCAGACGTCCGGCAGGTCGTGGAACTCGGCGTACTCGATCGCGGCGGCCACGTCGTACCGCTCGGCGTCGGCGTTGTCGAAGCTGCCGCCTGACGTGCCGCGCACGCTCGACGTACCGCGGGTGTTGAAGCGCAGCACCGCGACGTCCGCCAGCGCCGGCAGCCGCCACGCCGCCTTGCGGAACACGTGGCTGTCCATCATGCCGCCGTGCGTCGGCAGCGGATGCAGGCAGACCAGCGTCGCCACCGGCGTCCTCGCGAGCGGGGTGGCCAGCTCACCGACCAGCGTCACCCCGTCGGCGGTGGTCAGCTCGATGTCCTCGCGACGGGCCGGCAGGATCGAATTCGCCCGGATGGCAGCACTCACGATCGTCCAGTCTGGCACGCTGCCCGCGCCGCCCGACGCCGACGACTCCCCGATGTGACGCCGGCCGGCCGGGCACGCAACGGACGGCCGGGTCAGCCGTAGCGGGGAGCGTTGCGGGAACGCTGGAGCACGGGGCCGCGCCGCAGCCGGGCCCGCCAGCAGCCGGTGTGCCAGTGCCGGCGGTCGTCGACCGCGCCGTCCGGCCAGCACACCAGATGTCCGGTGCCGGGCCGGATCTCCTGGTCGCACCCCGGGCACCGGTACGTCTTGGCCGCGTCACCGCTGACCGGGCGTACCCGCCATGCGCCGTCCGGCCATGTCTCCAGCGTCTCGACGCCGCGCCGGGAACCGGTGTCGTCGGTCGGCCGGGCGGCGGGGGTGTCGCGTCGGTTGCGGCGGGGACTCACGCCGTCAAGCGTATTTCACCGCGCCGAGGTGGCTCCGGGCTCAGCGACGGGAACGGTTGTACACCACGTTGATCAGTGCGATCGCCGCCCAGATGATCACCACCGCGATCAGCGCCGAACCCTGGAACTGGGTGGCGATGCCGGTCAGCGGGATGCCCGCGCCGAGCGAGATGATCGCGAGTACGAACGGCGTGTGGTCCCGCTCCGGGCCCCGCGGCGCGGGCGGCGGTAGCGGCGGCTGGTGCACCCGCTCCACGGCGAGCCGCTCCGCCACCCGCCGATCGATCGCGTCCCCCGTACGCTCCAGGAACGCCTCGATCACCGCGTCCTCGGCGTCCGGCCCGAGTGCCCGCCGCGCGGCGAGGGAGCCGGCGACCTCGTCGGCGGACGGGCCTGCCGCGTCGCCCGCCGTGCCCCGCTCTGACATGCGACTCAGCATAGGCGGCCGGCCCCGGCCCACGGGAGCCGAAGACCCTGAGAGAACCCTGATCTCAGCGGCGCAGCGGCTCGCCGGCGGCGGCCACCTGGGCGAGCAGCGGTACCGGCGCCCGGCTCGGCTCGCCGGACTCGGCGTGCAGCGCCCGGGCGATCCGCAGCACGGTGGCCGGGCCGAGGCGGTCGGCCAGCGCGATCGGCCCCTCCGGGTATCCGCAGCCGAGCGTCATCGCGTGGTCGATGCCGTCGGCGTCGGCGTACCGGGCGGCGAGCAGGCCGACGGCGTCGTTGAGGTACGGCACGAGCAGCGCGTCGACGACCAGCCCGGCGCGTTCGGCGACCACGACCGGGCGCCGGCCGAGGGCGCCGGCCACGCCGCGGGCCGCCGCGACGGCCACGTCTGAGGACCGGACGGTACGGGCGATCTCGACGACGTCGCCGACCAGGTGCAGCCCGACGACCGACTCGGGCCGGTCGGTGGCCATCGCCCGCTCGATCACCGAGTCGGTCGACGAGTCCACCGCGAGCACCGCCCCCGCCGGTACGGCCGCGGCGAGCGCGCCGAACGTCTCCGTCGGCGTACCGTCGCCGACCAGCACGAAGTCCACTGTGGACAGTGCCGGGTCGTCCGGCCCGGCCACCCGGTGGGTACGCACGCCGGCCGCGCCCAGCGCGTCCGCCGCGGCCGGATCGTCCAGCACCGCAACGGATCCCGGCGCCGGCGCCTCCTCGGCGACGAGCGGCGCGGTACCCGGGTACGGGTAGAAGCCGTGCCCGGTCTTGCGGCCGAGCCGGCCCGCCGCGACGAGCTGCCGCAGCACCGGCGCGGCGGCGTGCCGGCGGCTGCCCCCGCCGTACGCGTGGATGACGTCGAGGATCTCGACGATCGTGTCCAGGCCGATCAGGTCCATCAGGGTCAGCGGGCCCATCGGCAGGCCGGCGCCGAGCCGCAGCGCCTCGTCCAGGTCGTCCCGGCCGACGTAGTTGTCGGTGAGCAGCCACGCTGCCTGGTTGAGGTAGCCGAGGAGCAGGTAGTTCGCCACGAAGCCGGGGCGGTCGCTCGCGCCGACCGGCGTCTTGCGCAGCGTCCCGCACAGCTCGGTCACCGCGGCGGCGACCGCCGGGTCGGTGCGTACCGTGGTGATCACCTCGACCAGCTTCATCACCGGCGCCGGGTTGAAGAAGTGCATCCCAAGCACCCGGTCCGGCCGGTCGGTGTGGTGCGCGATCTCGGTCACCGACAGGGAGCTGGTGTTCGTGGCGAGGATCGCGTGCGGCGGGCACACCCGGGAGAGTTCGGTGAAGATCGCCCGCTTGACCGCCATCCGCTCCGGTGCCGCCTCGACGACCAGATCCACACCGCCCAGCGCCTCGTACGACGTGGTGAACGTGATGCGGCCGATGATCTCCGCCGCCCGCTCGGCGGTCAGCCGACCCTTGCGTACCGCGCGGTCGGTCGAGGCGGCCAGCGTGTCCCGGCCCCGGGCCAGCGCCGCCTCGTCGATCTCCAGCGCCGTCACCGGCAGCCCCGACCGGGCGAACACCTCGACGATCCCGGCACCCATCGTGCCGAGCCCGACCACACCGACCGTACCGATCTCCACCGGGACCTCCCTGTCGACCGTGCCGTTCGTCGGCGATCCTGCCACGCCCCGCTGAACGCTCGTTCACTGCCCGCCGACCGCTCGGGCGGGATCCGTGTACCCGCCCGGCCGGGCGGGGCCGGTCCGTAGCATCGGACGGGTCGGCACCGCGATCACCGGGAGGACACGGGCATGACCGCCACCGTACTGACCGGGGTGTCGCGCGGACTGGGGCGGGAGCTGTTCGCGGTGCTCGCCGCGCGCGGCGACGCGCTGCTCGCGATCGGCCGCGGCTTCACCGACGAGCAGCGCCGGGCGGCCGACGCCGAGCCGGACCGGATCCGGCTGTCCACCGCCGACCTGTCGGTGCCGGAGATCCCGGACCTCAGCGGGTTCGTCGCCGCAGCCGACGGGCCGCTCGCGCTGGTACACAACGCCGGGTCGGTCGAGCCGGTCGGCGCGGTCGGTACGCTCGACGCCGCGCGGATCACCGCCACCGTGCACCTCAACCTGCTCGCGCCGATGCTGCTCACCAACGCACTGCTGGCCGGCGCCGGCGACCGACCGGTCCGCGTCGTGTTCGTCTCGTCGGGTGCCGCGCGGCGTGTCATCGACGGGTGGGCGACGTACTGCGCGACGAAGGCGGGCGGCGAGATGTTCTTCGACACCGTCGCCGAGCAGTACGCAGGCGACCCGCGCGTCACCGTCGCCAACGTCAACCCGGGCGTGATGGACACCGACATGCAGGCGGTGCTGCGGGCCAGCACCGACGTCCACTTCCCGGCCCGCGAGCACTACGCCGGCCTCGCCGAGCGCGGCGAGCTGCCCTCCCCCGCCGGCGTCGCCCGCCGCATCGTCGCCGACCACCTGTGATCACCGCCCGGACCGGCGAACGCGAGAGGTTACCGCCGGGTACGGGGGCGGCCTAGACTCGGCGCATGACGACCGAGACGCACACGACGGCCGGCGCGCCGGTGGTCACCAACGGCCGGCTGCGGTCCACCAACCCGGCGAGCGGCGCGCTCGTCGCGGAGTTCCCGGTGGCCGGCGAGACCGAGGTACGCGAGGCGGTGGAGCAGGCCCGCGGCGCGGCCGAGTGGTGGGGCGGGCTCGGCTTCGCCGGGCGGGCGGAGCGGCTGCGCCGGTGGGCGACGATCCTGGCGCGCCGGATGCCGGAGCTGGCCCGGGCCGTACACGCCGAGGGCGGGAAGCCGATCGGCGACGCGCTGCTGGAGGTCACCGCCGTGGTCGACCACCTGGCGTGGGCGGCCCGCAACGCGCGCCGGGTGCTCGGCCCGCGCCGCGTCGGCGGCAGCCTCCTCATGTACGACCACGGCGCCGTCCTCGAATACCAGCCGTTCGGCGTGGTCGGTGTGATCGGCCCGTGGAACTACCCGGTCTTCACCCCGATGGGCTCCATCGCGTACGCGTTGGCCGCGGGCAACGCGGTCGTCTTCAAGCCCAGCGAGTACACGCCGGCGGTCGGGCAGTGGCTGGTCGACTCGTTCGCCGAGGTCGTCGGCGAGGAGCCGGTGTTGTCGGCGGTGCACGGGCTCGGCGACACCGGCGCGGCGCTGTGCCGTTCGGGCGTGGACAAGGTGGCGTTCACCGGCTCCACGCGTACCGGCAAGCGGGTGATGGCGGCCTGCGCCGAGACGCTCACGCCGGTGCTCGTCGAGTGCGGCGGCAAGGACGCCATGATCGTCGACTCGGACGCCGACCTCGACGACGCCGCCGACGCCGCGTGCTGGGCCGGCATGAGCAACGCCGGTCAGACCTGCGTCGGCATCGAGCGGGTGTACGTGCTCGACGAGGCGGCCGACGCGTTCGTCGACAAGCTGGTCGCGAAGGCGAAGGCGCTGACCGTCGGCGCGGACGACGCCGACATCGGCCCGATCACGATGCCCGGCCAGATCGAGATCATCCGCCGGCACATCACCGACGCGGTCGAGCGCGGCGGCACCGCCGTACTCGGCGGCGTCGACGCGGTCCGCCCGCCGTACGTGCACCCGACGATCCTGCTCGACGTGCCCGAGGACGCCGCCGCGGTGCGGGAGGAGACGTTCGGCCCGACCCTGACCGTCACCCGGGTACCCAGCCTCGACGAGGCGGTCCGCCGCGCCAACGCCACGGCGTACGGGCTGGGGTCGTCGGTGTTCTCCCGGCGGCGCGGCATGGCCACCGCCCGGCGGCTGCGGTCCGGCATGACGTCGGTGAACGCGGCGATGTCGTTCGTCGGGCTGCCGTCGCTGCCGTTCGGCGGGGTCGGCGACTCGGGTTTCGGCCGCATCCACGGCGCCGACGGGCTGCGCGAGTTCGCCCGGCCGAAGGCGATCGCCCGCCGCCGCTTCCGTACGCCGATGCCGGTGCTGTCGTTCCGTCGCGGGCACCGTACCGACGAGATTGTGGTACGGCTGGTCCGCTTCCTGCACGGCCGCGGCTGACCCGCCGCGGGCCCCCTCAGAAGAGGGTCAGCTCGTCGGTGCCCATGCCGCGCAGCTTGTGGTAGTCGACCGTGACGCACCGGATGCCGCGGTCCGTGGCGAGCACCTTCGCCTGCGGCTTGATCTCCTGCGCGGCGAAGATCCCCGCGACCGGCGCGAGCAGCGGGTCGCGGTTCAGGAGTTCCAGATAGCGGGTGAGCTGCTCGACGCCGTCGATCTCGCCGCGCCGCTTCACCTCGATCGCGACGGTGCCGCCGTCGGCGTCCCGGCACAGCAGGTCGACCGGCCCGATCGCCGTCGGGTACTCCCGCCGGACCAGCGTGTATCCCGCGCCGAACGTGTCCGGATGCTCCGCCAGCAGCTCCTGCAGGTGCGCCTCGACGCCGTCCTTCTGCAGGCCCGGATCCTTACCGAGCTCGTGCTCGGAGTCGTGCAGCACCTGCTCGATGGTGATGCGCAGCTCCTCGCCGGCCTTGTTGACGACCCGCCAGACGCCCGGCTCCTCCTGCACGCGGCAGGGCGGGCTCATCCAGTTCAGCGGCTTGTACGCCCGGTCGTCGGCGTGTACCGACACCGATCCGTCCGCCTTCACCATGATCAGCCGGGGGGCCATGGGCAGGTGGGCGGTCAACCGCCCGATGTAGTCGACCTGGCAGACAGCGATCAGCAGACGCACCGCACCACCCTACGCGGCCGACCGGGGCGCACCGGCGGGACACCGGCCCGTGGCGGTGGGTGTTGAGTCTGCATCTTCCGTACGGGCGGCGCACCGGACCATACTTGGGGAGGAACGCGACACCGCGACGGTACGGCAAGAAAGTGGATCAACGGCGACACGGCAAGAACCGAGGGTGACGACGAGCACGCGACACGTGAGGGAAAGACTGGTAGGCATTTGTCGTTCTTGACATGATTGATGCGCCCGCGCGTGCAGGCCGCCGCGGCAGTCCTGCTCCTGTCCGGACGTCGGCTCGAAGCACCTGCCTGTGCCAGCGCTCGTGAGGAGGGTGTTACGTGACGATCAACGTGGCCGAGGTCAAATCGGCGATCCACGCGGCCGTGTCGGAGGTACAGGACAGCCAGCAGGCGGTCCAGCTCGCCACGGAGAAGCTCGACGCCGCCCAGCAGAACCTCGCGCTCGCCGTCGAGGGCTCCGGCGCCGAGGCGGTCGAGACCGCGCAGGCCGCGCTCGTCCAGGCCCGCGACGACCTCGACAACTGCCTGGCCACCACGGTCGGCGCGATCGAGCAGGCGCAGACGTACCTGGCCAGTCTGTAGCACCCAGGAGCGAGCGAATGAGCGAGGATCTGGGGCAGCGGACCGTTTCCGCCGCACCGGCCCGTACGACCGGCGGGTCGGACCGCCCGTCGTTGGTCGAGTCGCTGGGCGCGCGGCTGCGCGGGATCGGCCAGGACCTGCCGCTCGCCGAGCTGACCCGGGCCGCGGACCGGCTGCGCGGCGCGACCGCGGCGTGCGGGCACATCATGGCGGAGTCGGGGCACGCCGAGTGGATGGGCCAGCTGGAGACCGCCGGTACCCACCTGGACAGCGCGATCACCGCGACGCTCGCCGTACTCGACGGCCTCGACGGGTATCTCGCCGGGATCGGCCTGCCCGGCGTGCCACGGGACGGCGCGCGGCGGGTCGCCCCCGCGCACGTCCGGCCGACACGCGCCGGTGCCACCCCGCGCGACGACGCCGCACTGGCCGTACGGGTGTGGTGGGTGGAGCGGGTCGACCTGCTGACCGACCACGAGCCGGAGCCCGAGCGACCCGCCACCGTACGCAGCGACGGTGAGCGGCCGGACGGCGCGGCGCCCGAGGAGCCGGCGGAGGCGCTGCGCCGGCTGGTACGGGCGGCGCGCGGCGGCCGCGACG
Organism: Actinocatenispora sp.; assembly: GCA_036503555.1. Taxonomy (GTDB): domain Bacteria; phylum Actinomycetota; class Actinomycetes; order Mycobacteriales; family Micromonosporaceae; genus Actinocatenispora. The sequence continues at coordinate 70,478 of DASXWQ010000012.1, read as the reverse complement.
GATACCGGGCGGAGCTGCTGCGTACCCATCCGGCCAGCGGGCTCCAGCTCGCGACGCCGGGGGCGCGGGCGTTCCGGCCGCTGGCCGCGGACCTGCTCGGGCACGCGCCCGGCGGCGACGACGCGAAGGCGCTGGCCGAGCGGTGCGCCGGACGGGTACGCGAGCTGCTGCCGCGCATACCGGCGGCGTTGCCGGCGGATCTGGTCGGCGAGCTCTGCGACCCGTACGGCGGGCGCTCCGGTGACACCGGCGAGCCGCGCCACCCCGTCGACGCCGCCGCGTCCTGGCCGGTACTCGTGGCCGAGCTGCTGCGCGCGCTGGGCCGCGACGACGACGAGGTGACTAGGCTGACCGCGCTGGCCGAGCAGCGCACGGACGAGACGCTGAAGCGCGATGGCCGGTAGACATCGCGAGCTGGTCGAGGAGCTCCGGCAGACCCTCGGGTACGCCCGGGGCGCCGCGCGGGCGGCCGTCACCGAGACCGAGGAGCGGGCCGCGAGGCGCCGCGCCGACCACGCCACGGTGGAACGCGAGGCGCACCGCGCCGGCCAGCGGCTGCTCGCCGCGCACGCCACCCGCAAGGGCGCCGTCGACCGGCAGTGCCTGGCCGCGCTGGCCGAGGCGGCGGACGCGCTGACCGCGCTGGCCGCCGAGCAGGCGCGGGGTGCGGCCGGCGCGCCGTGGGCGGGCTGGGCGCCGACGATGCCGGCCCGGGACGAGGCGCCGGGCCTCTACCGGATCGGGCGGCTGACCGCGCGGGTCGACGTACCGGGGCCGGCGGAGCCGGACGCGCCCGCACTCATCGGCCTGCTCGACGGCGGTCACCTGCTGGTCGAGGACCCGGGCCACGGCCGCGTTCCGGCGCTGCCCGGCGCGGAGGCGGACGACGCTCCACCGGTGACGCACCGGCCGACGGACGAGGTGCACGCGCTGGTCGGCGCGCTGCTGCTGCGCGTACTCGGGTCGACTCCGCCGGGCTCGGTCCGCCTCACCGTGTACGACCCGCAGCGGCTCGGCGGCAGCCTCGCCGAGTTCGCGCCGCTGGCGTCGGCCGGGCTGCTCACGTTCGTCGGGCCGGGCGGGCTGGGCACCGTACTCGACGAGCTGGTGGAGGAGATCCGGCGGATCAACGAGACGGTGCTGGCCGGCGAGTACCGGTCGCTGCGCGAGATGCACGCGGCGACGGGGCGTCGGCCCGAGCCGTGGCGCGTCGCCGTACTGCTGGGTGAGGGGTTCACGCCGGACGGCGGCGGGGCGGAGCTGACGTCGGCGCAGCTGGCGCAGCTCGACCGGGTCGTACGGACCGGGCCGGCGTGCGGGGTGCACCTGATCGTGTCGGGCGTCGGCCCGGCCGGCGACTGGTGTGAGAATCCGCTGGTCGACCGGGTGGTGCTGTGGGGCGAGAAGGCGTGGACCACGGTGACCGGCAACCGGTTCCTGGTGCACCTGGATCCGCCGCCCGGCGCCGAACTGGCCACCGGCACGTGCCGGGCGATCGCCGACAAGGTCCTCGCCGGGCCGGATCCGGCGGTGTTCGCCGACCTGCTGCCCGCGACGACGTGGACCGAGTCATCGGCCGAGCGGCTGGTCGCGCCGGTGGGCGCCGGCCCGGACGGCCGGCTGGTCGACGTGGAGCTGGGCGACTCGCCGCCGCACGCGCTGATCGGCGGCCCGTCCGGCGCCGGCAAGACCAACCTCCTGTACGCCTGGCTCGGCTCCCTCGCCGCCCGCTACTCGCCCGACGAGCTGGCGCTCTACCTGCTCGACTTCAAGGAGGGCGTGTCGTTCGCGCGGTTCGCGCCGGGCCGGCGGGATCCGAGCTGGCTGCCCCAGGTACGGCTGGTCGGGGTCAACGTCAACTCCGACCGGGAGTACGGGCTGGCGCTGCTGGCGTTCCTGCACGAGCAGCTCCGGGAGCGGGCGGAGGCGGCGAAGGCGTACGAGGCGACGAAGCTGTCGGAGCTGCGGGCGGAGGACCCGGACGGGCACTGGCCACGGATCGTGGCGGTGATCGACGAGTTCCAGGTGCTGCTGGACGGGCGGGACCCGGTCGCGCTGGAGGCGGCCCGGCTGTTGGAGGACCTGGCGCGGCGCGGCCGGTCCCAGGGCATCCACCTGGTCCTGGCCAGCCAGGACCTGTCCGGCATCGACGCGCTGTGGGGGCGGGCGTCGATGGTCGCGCAGTTCACGCTGCGGATCGCGCTGCCGAAGGCGCGCCGGATCCTGGCCGACGGCAACCTCGCCGCGGACACCGTGCCCCGGCACCACGCGGTCGTCAACCCGGACTCCGGGGCCGAGCCGGCGAACCGGATCGCGCACATCCCGGACGCCGGTGGTCGCGGCACCCTCGACACGGTGCAGCAGGCGCTGTGGCGGCGGCTGCCGGACGGCGCCACCCCGCCCGTACTCTTCGACGGCGGCCGGGTGCCCCGGCTCGCCGAGGCGGCCGAGCTGGCCGCGCTGGGCCCGGACGAGCCGGCCCGGCGGCCCGGGCAGTGGGAGCCGGTCCGCGCGCCCGTCGCGCTGGTCGGCCGCACCATCGACGTGACCGGCCGGTCCGCGGCCGTACGCCTGTCCCGCTCCCCCGGCCGCAACCTCGCCGTACTCGGGGCCCGCGCCGCCGAGGCGTGCGACGTACTGGCCACGGCGGCGCTGTCGCTGGCCCGGCAGTACCGGCCGGGGACGGTGCGGTTCAGCCTGGCGTGCCTGGACGACGACGCGGTCGACGCGACGAAGCAGGTGCTCGACGAGCTGCGGACCGCCGGCCACGACGTCGACTGGTACGACCGCGACGGGGTGCGTGGCCTGCTGTCGTCCGCGGCGGCCACGCTGAACGCCGACCCGACGGCCGGCGACGCCCGCCCCACCCCGCACATCCTCCTGCTGTACGCCGTGGACGCCGCCTCCTCGCTGCTGGAACGCAAGGACCCCGCGACCCGGCGCAGCGGCCGGGACGACCTGAAGGACCTCGTCGCGCGCGGGTCGGAGCAGCGTACGCACGTGGTCGGCTGGTGGCGGTCGGTGCCGCGGCTCCGCGACGACCTGGGCGGGATCGGCGCGCGGCTGGACGCGTTCGGCGCGTGGGTCGCGCTGGACGTGCAGGGCCCGGAGCTGGCGCCGCTGTCCACCCAGCCCGGCGGCCCCACGTGGTATCCGCGGACGAGGCGCGCGTTGTTCTTCGACCGCGCCGTGCACCGCCGGCCGTGCGTGATCATCCCGTACGACACGACGGAGGCGCCGTGACGATCACCGGGGGCACGCCGGACCCGCCACGGGAGCGGTACCGGCGGGCGGTGGCCGCGCTGGGCGAGCCGCTGCACGACCGCGTCGCCGGGCACGACCGCGCGGACCAGGCGCTGCTCGCCGGCCGCCGGGAGATCGCCGCGCGGGTCGCGGACTCCGCCGCCCTGGTACGCGCCGCCGACGAGGACACCACCCGGGCCCGCGCCGAGGTACGCGAGACGGACGAGGAGGCGGCGCGGATCTGGCGGGACGTGCGGACGTTCGCCGGGCGGCGCGGCGATCTCGGCCCGCCGCCGGCGGCGCTGGCCGTGGAGTCGGACCGGCCCGTCTCGGCCGCCGACCTGCTGGCCCGCGCCGACCGTACGGTCGCCCGGGCCCGGCGGGGCGAGCTCAGGATCGCGCCGCCGCTGCCGATCTGGGTGGCGATGCTGGTGGCCGGTGTGGTCGGGGCGCTGATCCTGGCCGGGGTGGGCCGCGCGCTGCTGGTGGCCGCGCACGGGATGCCGGCCGGTGAGCGTTCGGCGACCCGGATCGTCGCCGAGATCGCGTTCTTCGCGGCGCCGGTCGCCGGGATCCCGCTGGCCCTCGCCTGGCTCACGCGGTACGGACAGCCGATGACGCCGCGCGCGTTCGCGGTGGTGCTCGGTGCCGGGATCGTGGTCGGCTGCGGCCTGTTCGGCCTGCTCGCGCATTGAGCGCGGTCGGCGTCATACTGCCAGGGAATTCACATCTGGTTGGTCGTAGGATGACATTCCCGGTGGACGGTGGGCCGCGAGGGATGTCGAGATGTGAATTCACATGGTATTCCCCTGGCTGGGCAATTGTGCTTGACTTTGCGCACCACGCGGCTGAAAGAACACTTCTGGCATCGAGGACGCCGATGGACGACATGCAGGGACTGAGCTTGACCGAGGCCGCCCGCGAGGCGTACATGCAGTTGATCATGTGCGACCTGCCGCGGTCAGGCACCGAGGTCGAGGCCTGGGTTCCCGCCATGAAGGCGGTCAGTCGGATGAACGCGGTCGCGCTGCATCCCGCTCTCATCGCCATCGCCGATCAGCTTGAGGCCGGTTTCCACGATGCCGTCTGTTCCGCCGATCCGAGTCGGCTGCGTACCGCGTTTGACGCGGCGGCGAAGCGCTTGCGCCCACACACCGGCGCGGCCTGACTCTCGGTGACGTCGGTTCCCGCATAACGCGGGCCTGTTGTTCACGATCCGTTGCGAAACAACGGTTCGGAAAGCTCCGGTAAATCGCGCGGGAATCGCTGTGCGCAACGACCGCCGCCCGCCCGGCGCATCCCGGGCCGGTCCTCCGACCGCGACGCGCACCGCGGTCAGGCCGCGGAACCGACCGCGGCCGGCGGCCGCTCCGCCGACACCGGATCGCCGATCTCCACGGTCGGCAGGAACCTGTCGAGCCGGGTGACCCGCAGCAGCCGCTGCAACCGCTTCGGCGTACCGCGCAGCGCGATCGGCCGACCGGCCTGCTCGGCCAGCCGGTGCGTACCGACGAGGACGCCGAGGCCGGTGGCGTCGATGGTGTCCAGCGCGGACAGGTCGATCAGCAGCGGCCCGTCGCCGTCGCGTACGGCGGCGTGCAGGCGCTCACGGACCGCGCCGGTGGTATGCGAGTCGAGCCGGCCGGCGAGCCGAACCACGCCGGTCCGGTCCTGGGTCTTCGTGAACACGACCATCCCCCAACGGTCGACGGATCCTCCCCGGCGTCGGCGCCACCCCCATGTCGCCGCGCCCGGGAGGATCCGTGGTCTCCCACCGCTCCCCCGCGGGTCGGTTCCCACGCTACGGTCGGGGCCGACGGCGCACGACCGGGGAACACCCTGAAATCTGCCAGGGCCGCGGGGCTTATCCCTCCTCCACCGAGCCGATTCCTGCCTCCACCTTCGGGCGTACGCCGGCTACGCCCCGCCCACCGACCGTGACATCGCCGCCCATCGCGGTACGCGGCGCACGCCCGGCGCCGGGTGGCCCGGTCGTACCCGGTGCCGACCTTGCCGGCGTATCTGAGCGCGCCGTCGGCGTGGTAGCCGACGAGCAGCGCGCCGAACCCGGTACGGCTGCCCGCCGGTTCGGTGAACCCGCCCACCACGAACTCCTGCTCGGCCACGCACTTGAGCTTCAACCAGTCCGGGGAGCGCCGCCCCATGTACGGCGCGTCGGCGCGTTTCGCGACCAGCCCCTCCCAGCCGTGCGCGCACGCGTGCGCCAGATAGCGCTCGCCGTGCTCGTTGCGGTGCGCCGTGAACCGCACCGGATCGTCGAACGCCACCAGCCGCCGCAGCACGGACTTCCGGTGCCGCAGCGGGATCCGCGCGATGTCCCACCCGTCCACGTGGACCACGTCGAACAGGTAGTGGTACACGGCGACGCCGGTGGCGCGCGCCCGGTCCGGGTCGCTGAGCTGCATCCGCCGCTGCAACCGGGCGAAGCTCGTCCGGCTGTGCTCGAACGCCACCACCTCGCCGTCCAGCACCGCGTCGGCCCCCACCACGTCGGCCAGCGACTCGACCAGCTCCGGGTACCCGCCGGACACGTCCCGCCCGGTACGCGAGCGCAGCGTCACCCGACCGCCCTCGACGTACGCCAGGACCCGCTCGCCGTCCAGCTTCCGCTCGTACAGCCAGTCGGGGTCGGAGAAGCGGCGGTCGGTGAGGACCGCGAGCATCGGGGCGATCGTCCGCGGCTGGTCGGCGCGGCGCGCCCGCCCGCGTACCGGCTCCGGCAGCGCGTCGAGCCAGCCGCCCGTCACCTGGCAGCCGCGATCTCGTCGAGGTCGCGTCCGCTGAGGACCGACTCGGGTTGGGTGGACACCGGGTTGCGGCGCGCGTCGGCCGCCGCGTCGTCCTCCTTGACGAGCAGCCACGCCTCGTCGTCACCGCCGCGGAACCGGGTCAGCGCGAACCCACCGGTCAGCTTCTCGCCGGCCAGGCGGAACGTGGCGTGCCCGCGCTCCAGCGCCTCGGCCATCGGTACGTCGGTGTCCCCGCGCCGCGTCGTGTTCTCGTACGTCCCGGCGTCCCACACCAGCACCGCGCCCCCGCCGTACTCGCCGGCCGGGATCGTCCCCTCGAACTCCGCGTACGCCAGCGGGTGGTCCTCGGTGGGCACCGCCAGCCGGCGGTCCCGGGGCGACAGTGACGGCCCCTTGGGTACCGCCCAGGAGCGCAGTACGCCGTCGACCTCCAGGCGGACGTCGTAGTGGTCGCTGCTGGCCCGGTGGTGCTGGATCACGAACCGGCCCCCGGTACCACCGGACGCGGTCGTACCGTGCGGCTCGGCGGTCCGGCGGAAGTCCCGGCGCCGTTCGTACTCGTGCAGGCGGTGATCGGTGGCGGCCATACGCACCCCCCGTTGTCGGGATCTGCTTACCCGCCGCCGACCACCGGAAAACCCGCCGCTACTCGTACGGGTAGAAGCCCTGGCCCGACTTGCGGCCCAGGTGCCCGGCCGCGACCATGCGCAGCAACGACTCGGGCGGGGTGAACTTGCCGTCCTTCGTGTCCGCGTAGATGTTCTCGGTGGCGTGCACCAGCACGTCGATCCCGGTCAGGTCGGTGGTGGCCAGCGGACCCATCGCGTGCCCGAAGCCCAGCCGGCAGGCGGTGTCCAGGTCCTCGGCGCTGATCACGCCGTTCTCCACCAGCCGGGTGGCCTCCATGACCAGGGCGCAGATCAGCCGGGTGGTGACGAAGCCGGCGATGTCCCGGTTCACCACCACGACCGTCTTGCCGATCTCCTCCGCGAACTCCCGCGCCGTCGTCATCGTCGCGTCGCTCGTCTGGTACCCGCGCACGAGCTCGACCAGCGCCATCATCGGCACCGGCGAGAAGAAGTGGGTACCGACGACGGACTCGGGCCGTTCGGTGACCGAGGCGATCGTCGTGATCGGGATGGCCGAGGTGTTGGTCGCGAGCACCGCGCCGTCCCTGGCCAGGCGGTCCAGCTCGGAGAACACCCGCTGCTTGATCTCGACCTGCTCGAAGACCGCCTCGACCACGATGTCCGCCTCGGCCACGGCGTCGCCGAGGTCGGTGGTGGTGGACAGCCGGCCAAGTGCCTGCTCGGCGTCCTCGGCAGACAGCTTCTGCTTCGCGACGAACTTCTCCAGCGACTTCCGGATCCCGGCGGTACCACGTTCGAGCGCCGCGTCGTCCACGTCGCGCATCGTGACCTGCCAACCGGCCTGCGCCGCGACCTGCGCGATGCCCGCACCCATCAGGCCCGCGCCGACAACCGCGAGTCGTCCCGCCATGTCCGCTTCCCCTCTCCGCACCGAAGCTACTGCCCAGTAGTTGGACTCTACTGAACCGCGGGAGCGGGCGGGTCTCAGCCGTCGTGTCGTACGGTCAGGCCGGCGACGCGGACGAAGACACGGGTCTCGGTGATCTCCAGCCCCTCGGCCAGTTCCCAGCCGTCGAGGTACACCCACCCGGGTACGGCGGGCGACGGCTGGACGCCGATGACGCGGAACCAGATCGGCCGCTCGAACTGCGAGCTGGCCTGCGCGTCGAGCCGGACGAGGTCGCCGACGCGCGGCGCGATCCCGGTCACCGCCATGCCGCACCGCCCGCCGCACCGACGAGCTCGGGCGGCGCGGACGTGGACGTACCGGCGGCCTGGGCGGCGGCCTCGGCGGCGATCCGGGCGCTCGGGCACGGGTACGGCTTGTGGCAGCGCGGATGCACGCACCTGCCGGGGTCGGCGCCGTCCGGGTGGTGACCGCGGAGCAACGTGTCGGCGACGCCGGCGAGGAGTGGGTTGGCGGTGTGCGGGTCCATGGCCGTCTCCCGGCAGGGACTCGGGTCCGTTGCTACGAAAGGCGTCCACCGGTGGACGTGCCGGGACCGGGTCGGCACGCCCACCGGCCATCAACGGGAAAGCTCGTGACCACTGGACGCGATCACGAGGCTACTTTCCGCACTGCCGGAAAAGTTCAGTGGAGTGAACTCTGTCTGAGTCGCCCAGGGAACCCGTAAGGTCACGATCCGTACTTGGCACGCGTGTCACCTTGCCGAGTGTCAGATACACATAACCGTCCGAGTAGATCTTCCGCAACGGTCAAACCGTCCGTACCGTAAAAATCATGGCTCGGGAGTCGTACCTCCCCGATGACCGGCCGATTGTCGGGGAACGCATCCGCACCTGGCGGCGCTACCGCGGGATACCGCTGAAGACGCTCGCCGGCCTCGCCGGCATCTCCGTCGGCCTGCTGTCCGAGGTCGAGAACGGCAAGCGCATCCTCGACCGCCGGTCCCAACTCACCGCCGTCGCCGCCGCGCTCCAGGTCTCCACGGCGGACCTCACCGACCAGCCGGGTACGCCGCTGTTCCCCGAGCACGCCGCCGCGCTCGCCACCGTCCCCGCCGTACGGTCCGCGCTGGTGATGCTCGCCCTCGGCGACGAGAGCACCCCCGGCCGCGGCATCGACGAGTTGACCGCCGCCACCGACGAGCTCGGCCCGCTGCGCGCCGCCGCCCGGTACGACCGGATCGGTCCGGTGCTCCCCGGCCTGTTGCGTGACCTCGGCGTGCTGTGCCGCACCGGAAGCGGCGAGGAACGTACCGCGGCGCTGCGGCAGATGGTCCGGGTCACCTACTGCACCACGTACACGCTGAAGTACCTGGGGCAGCGGGACCTGGCGATGACCGCGGCCGAGGCGTGCGGGCGGGCCGCCGCCGAGCTGGACGAGCCGGCCTGGACCGGACTGGCCGACTTCACCCGGCTGCACTCGCTGCCGCCGGAGACCAAGACGCTGACCGGGCGGATGGCCGCCGAGGCGGCGACCAGGCTGCAACCGCACCTGGCCGACCTCGACGCCGCCCAGGTGTACGGGATGCTCCACCTGTCCGCCGCGTTCGCCGCCGCCGTGACCGAGCGGCCCGAGCAGACGGGTACCCACCTCGGCGAGGCCGACGCGGTGGCCGCACGTACCGGCGAGGGCGGGTTCGCCGGCCTGTGCTTCGGGCCGACGAACATCGGCTTCTGGCGCGTCGCGATCGCCGTCGAGCTGGGCGAGGGCGGCCGCGTCGACGAGATCGCCCGGGACATCACCCCGGAGGCCGTCGACTCGGCGTCCCGGCGCGCGTCGTTCTGGTCCGACCTCGGCCGGGGGTACGCGCAGGACCGCCGGGACGAGCGGGCGGTGCAGGCGTTCTGCGTCGCCGAGCGGTTGGCACCGCAGCGCATCCGCGCCAGCACGACCGTACGGGAGACCGTCGGCGACATCCTGCGCCGCGCGCGCCGCGAGGCGGGCGGGCGTGAGCTGCGCGCCCTGGCCCGCCGGGTCGGCGTCGTCTGACGCCCACCGACCCGCTGGATGCGGGTGCTGGTACGGCAGTGGCAGACTGGCGGGCGTGCCCGCCCCAGTCAGCATCCTGATCGCGTTCGGCCTCATCGCCGGCCTCGCGATCGTGCTCCGCTGGACGTACGGCAGCGACCTGGCCGAGCGTCGCTACCAGGTATCGCCCGCGGACGACGACCCGATCACCTCGGCCACCGCGACCGACCCCCCGCCCACCGGCTTCGATCTCGTACCGGACGGGGCGCACGAGGCGATCGACCCGATACCGCTCGACGGCCGCGTCGACGCCGCCGAGGCGGCCGACGAGGGTTTCGGGCTGCTCCGCACGGCGTACGTGGCGGAGAGCGACCGGGCCGCCTCGCTGGTCCGCGAGGTCCTCGGCGAGGCCGGCATCCGGTCCACCGTGACCCATCGCGACGGCCGCATCTCCGTCATGGTCTTCGCCGACCAGCTCGACGAGGCCCGCCGCCTGGTCGGCTGACCGCCGCCCGGCCTTGGCCCGGGCGGGGCCGACCGAAGCCCGGCAGCGCGCCCGGCGACCGGTGCCGGTCGGGGGTCAGTACTGGAAGTCGTCGTCGGGAAGCGACACCCGCTCGGCCTTCACACCCAGCGAACGAAGCTGCTCGACGAAGTTCGGGTACCCGCGGTCGATGTGGTGCACGTGACTGACCTCGGTCGCGCCCTCCGCGCACAGCCCGGCGATGGCCAGGCCCGCGCCCGCACGGATGTCCGACGCGCGGACCGGAGCGCCGGACAGCCGTTCCCGCCCGCGTACCACGGCGTGGTGGCCGTCGGTGCGGATGTCGGCGCCGAGCCGGGACATCTCGTTCACGAACATGAAGCGGCCGTCGAAGATGTTCTCCGTGATCAGCGACGCGCCGGTGGAGACGGCGCCGAGCCCGATCGCCATCGGCAGCAGGTCCGTCGCGAACCCCGGGTACGGCAGGGTCACCACGTCGACGGCGGTCGCCCGACGGTCCATGCGTACCCGGAAGGCTTCGTCGGGCAGGTCGGTGACCTCGGCGCCGGCGGCGGTGAGCTTGTCCAGCGCGGTACTCAGGTTGGCCGCGCCGACCCCCCGCACGACCACGTCGCCGCGGGTCATCACGGCGCCGAACGCCCAGGTGCCGGCGACGATCCGGTCCCCGACCGTACGGTGGGCGGTGGGGTGCATCGTCCGGACGCCCTCGACGGTGAGCGTCGAGGAACCCTCGCCGGTCACCCTCGCGCCCATCGAGTTGAGCATCGTCACCAGGTCGACGATCTCCGGCTCGCGTGCCGCGTTGTCGATCACCGTGGTGCCGTCCGCCAGTACCGCGGCCATCAGGATGTTCTCCGTGGCGCCGACGCTCGGGAAGTCCAGCCAGATCGACGCGCCGGACAGCCGCGTCGCCCGCGCCACCACGAAGCCGTGCTCGCTACCGATGTCCGCGCCCATCCGGGACAGCCCGGACACGTGCATGTCCAGCCCGCGCGAACCGATCGCGTCGCCGCCGGGGTGCGCTACCCGGGCGTGGCCGCACCGGGCGAGCAGCGGGCCGAGCACGCAGATCGACGCGCGGAGCCGGCGTACCAGGTCGTAGTCGGCCTCGGGTTCGAGCCGCTCGGGCGTGTCGATGGTGATGTCACCGCCGTCGACCGCAACCTGGCAGCCCAGCCGCCGCAACACCTCGGCCATGATCGAGATGTCCGTGATGGCCGGCGCGTTCGCGATCGTGGTACGGCCGGGCGCGAGCAGCGCCGCGGCCATCAGCTTCAGGGCGCTGTTCTTCGCGCCGGCGACGGCGACCTCGCCGGACAGGCGCGCGCCGCCGTAGACCCGGATGACATCCACGCGCGTCATCGTATTCGGACATCCGACGCCGCTCCGCGCCCGGGCCGGGCGGAGTGTCGTACACCGCCGATAGGCTGGGCGGATGGCTGTCCACCTCACCCGGATCTACACCCGTACCGGCGACGACGGCACGACCGGGCTGAACGACTTCAGTCGCGTGCCGAAGACCGATCCGCGCATCGTGGCGTACGCCGACTGCGACGAGACGAACGCCGTGCTCGGCACCGCCCTCGCCCTCGGCGGGCTCGACGACGAGGTCCGCGGCGTGCTGACCCGCATCCAGAACGACCTGTTCGACGTCGGCGCCGACCTGGCCACGCCGATCGAGGAACACCCGAAGCACCCGCCGCTGCGCGTCACCGACGACTACGTCACGCGGCTGGAAGGCTGGTGTGACGCGTTCAACGCGCGCTGCGCGCCGCTCGACTCGTTCATCCTCCCCGGCGGTACGCCGGGCGCCGCGCTGCTGCACCAGGCCCGCACCGTCGCCCGCCGCGCCGAGCGGTCCGCCTGGGCGCTGCTCGACCACGACCCCGAGCACACCAACGTGCTCACCGCGAAATACCTCAACCGGCTGAGTGACCTGCTGTTCATCCTGTCCCGCCTGGCGAACCCGGACGGCGACGTCCTGTGGAAGCCCGGCGGCCAGCGGTGAGAGGCACGCTCCACCACCTGGAGCTGTGGGTACCGGACCTCGACCGGGCCACCGAGTCCTGGGGGTTCCTGCTCACCACGCTGGGATACGAACCGTTCCAGTCCTGGTCCGCGGGGCGCTCCTGGCGGCTCGGGCCGGCGTACGTGGTGCTGGAGCGGTCACCGGCGCTGACCGGCGACCGGCACGAACGGACCCGCCCCGGGCTCAACCACGTGGCCCTGCACGCCGGCTCCCGCGCCGAACTGGACGCGCTGGTGGCCGCCGCGCTCCCGCACGGCTGGACGCTCCTGTACCCCGACCGCCACCCGTACGCGGGCGGCGACGGCCACTACGCCGCCTACCTCGCCGACCGCGACGGGTACGAGGTAGAACTCGTCGCCGCCGACGACTGACTCAGCTCGCCTCGTCCGTCGGGGTACGGAAAAGACGAGAGGCCGCCCCGGGTGGGGCGGCCTCAAGCCAGGACAGGAAGCCGGTGAGAGCACCTTCGGTCATCGCTACCTCGACGGTGCTGCGGCTGCTGGCGCAACACAGGACGAGACTGTCGGTCGGCAGGGCGAGCAGCTCGGGACCGTCCGGCGTACGCCGGGAGCGGATCGCGAGGTCCCGGCGGGAGAAGATCTCCCGGGGTCGCAGCGCGAAGCTGAACATCCGGTACCACCGCAGCTCGTCGCCGGCGAACCGGCCGAAGCCCGGGGCCCACCCGCGGCCCGGTACGCGTGAGGTGAGCCGGACGCTCACCTCGATGGTGCCGCCACCGCGGGCGAACAGTGCCCGCCGCACGAACAGCAGGCAGAGCACAACGAGCACAGCAAGAACACCGATTCCGACCGCCTCGAAGAACCGCATCGGTGTCTCACGCCCGTCGGGGTCTAGTGGACGTCCGCGCCGGCCTGGGCGGGCTCGACGGACTCGGCGAGCACCGTGACGCCGCGGTCGGTCACCGACAGGAACCCGCCGTTGACCTGGTATGCCAGCTCGTCTGCGCCGTCCCGCTGGATCCGCACCCGGGCGGGGTCGGCGAGCTGACCGAGCAGCGGCGCGTGGCCGGGCAGAACACCCAGCTCGCCCTCGGTGGTGCGGGCGATCAGCATGGACGCGTCGCCGGACCAGACTTTCTGCTCGACCGCGACGAGCTCGACGTGCAGTGGGTTGGCCACCTGTACTCCTAGCGCGCGGGGGTTTGACCTCGGAGTCTAATGCGTGGTCGACCAGCGGAAACCGGCGGCCCGGCGGTTGGAACAGTGACGCGCCGCACGTATCCGACCACGGTGACCGACCGATCGTCGACCGCACGACGCCCGAGCCGGTACGAATCCCAACGAACCGCACCATCACCGTGCGGCGGCCGAGCGGGCCGCCACGGCGGCGTACCGGGTCGGCCGAGAAACAGCGGCGGAAGTTCCCAGCGCGCCGGGCCGCCGCAACGCGACCGGGCCGGTCGTCCACAGTGGACAACCGGCCCGGTACGCGGGATGCGCCAGTGTTATTCGTTCTTCATGAGCTCGTGCGCGTTGCGCTCCAGGTCCTCGAGGCCACCGCACATGAAGAACGCCTGCTCGGGGAAGTGGTCGTACTCCCCGTCGGCGAGCTTCTTGAACGCCTCGATGGTCTCCTTGAGCGGAACGTACGAACCCGGGATGTTGGTGAACTTCTCCGCCATGAAGGTGTTCTGCGAGAGGAACCGCTCGATCCGGCGGGCCCGCTGCACCGTCACCTTGTCCTCTTCGGACAGCTCGTCCATGCCGAGGATGGCGATGATGTCCTGCAGATCCTTGTACTTCTGCAGGATCTGCTTGACGGTCTCGGCCACCTGGAAGTGCTCGTTCCCCACGTACGCCGGGGCGAGCAGGCGGGACGTCGACGCCAGCGGGTCCACCGCCGGGTAGATGCCCTTGTCGGAGATCGCCCGCTCCAGGTTCGTGGTCGCGTCCAGGTGGGCGAACGTCGTCGCCGGCGCCGGGTCGGTGTAGTCGTCGGCCGGCACGTAGATCGCCTGCATCGAGGTGATCGCCTTGCCCCGGACGGACGTGATCCGCTCCTGGAGCTGGCCCATCTCGTCGGCCAGCGTCGGCTGGTATCCCACGGCGGACGGCATCCGGCCCAGCAGGGTGGACACCTCCGAACCCGCCTGGGTGAACCGGAAGATGTTGTCGATGAACAGCAACACCTCCTGGTTCTGCACGTCGCGGAAGTACTCCGCCATGGTCAGCGCGGCCAGCGCGACCCGCAGACGCGTGCCCGGGGGCTCGTCCATCTGGCCGAAGACGAGCGCCGTCTTCTCGAAGACGTTCATCTCGGTCATCTCACCGATGAGGTCGTTGCCCTCACGGGTGCGCTCGCCGACACCGGCGAACACCGACGTACCACCGAAGTTCTGGGCGACGCGGTAGATCATCTCCTGGATGAGCACCGTCTTGCCCACGCCCGCGCCGCCGAACAGGCCGATCTTGCCGCCCTTGACGTACGGCGTGAGGAGGTCGAGGACCTTGATGCCGGTCTCCAGCATCTCGGACTTCGGCTCCAGGTCGGCGAATGCCGGCGGCTCGCGGTGGATCGCCCACCGCTCGCTCGGCTCCCACTTCTCGCCGTCCTTCAGGTTCAGCACGTCGCCGGTCACGTTGAACACGTGGCCCTTGGTGATGTCGCCGACGGGCACCGAGATCGGGCCACCGGTGTCGCGCACCTCGGAACCGCGCACCATGCCGTCGGTCGGCTTCAGCGAGATCGCCCGGATCATGTTGTCACCCAGGTGCTGGGCGACCTCCAGGGTGATCTCGTGCTTGCCGTCCGACAGTTCCACGTCGGTCTTGAGCGCGTTGTTGATCGCGGGCATCGCCTCGCGCGGGAACTCGACGTCGACCACGGCGCCGATCACCCGGGCCACCCGGCCCACGGCCGTCGCCTTGTCCTGAGCAGTCGTGGACATCACTCTTCACTTCCTGTCGCGGCGAGCGCGTCCACGCCGCCGACGATCTCCGAAATCTCCTGGGTGATCGCGGCCTGCCGGGCCGCGTTCATCTCTCGGGTCAGCGTCTTCGCGATGTCGTTCGCGTTGTCGGTCGCGGCCTTCATCGCGGCCCGCCGTGCCGCCGACTCGCTCGCCGCCGAGTCCAGCAACGCCGCGTAGATCCGCGTGTTGATGTACTTCGGCAGCAGCGCGTCGAGCAGCGCGTCGGCCTCCGGCTCGAACTCGTACGCCGGGGGGATGCCGGTCGACGGCGTCGAGGTCTCCTCGATCTCCATCGGGGCGACCCGCGTCACCGTCGGTACCTGCGAGACCATCGACCGCAGGTGCGTGTAGACGACGTAGAGCTGGTCGATGCCGGGCAGGCCGTCGGGGCCCGCGCCGGTGTCGGTGTCGTCCGCACCCGCCGTGAACGCGTCGATCAGCGTCTGGCCGGCCTCCCGGGCGTCATCGAACGCGGGCTGCTCGGAGAAGCCGGTCCAGCTCTCGGCGATGTCCCGGTTCCGGAAGCGGTAGTACGTCACGCCCTTACGGCCGATCACGTACAGCACCGGCTGGACGCCGTCCTCCCGAAGCCGGGAGATGAGCTGCTCCGCGGTGCGGATGACGTTGGCGTTGTACCCGCCGCACATGCCCCGGTCGCTGGTCACCACCAGTACGCCGGCCCGACGGATCGTCGGCCGCGGCACCAGCAGCGGGTGGTCGACGTTGGCGCTGCCGGCGAGGGCCGTGAGCACACCGGTAATCGCCGAGGCGTACGGCTGGGCCGCGGAGACCCGTTCCTGGGCCTTCGCGATCCGGCTCGTGGCGATGAGCTCCTGCGCCTTGGTGATCTTGCCGGTCGACCTGACCGACCTGATTCGGCGGCGGAGTACCCGTAGCTGTGCGGGCATGGGTTACTTCTTCCCCGCCGGCGGGACGTACTTCTGGACCTTCTCCTGGCCCTCGGAGCCCGCCTCCAGCGCGTCGGCCGGCGTCTCGTTCAGCTTCACCTCGTCGGTGCCGGCCAGGAAGTTCTGCGTGAACTTCTCGACCGCGGAGTCCAGCGTCGCCGTCGTGTCGTCCGACATGGCGCCGGTCTCGGCGATGTCGTCCAGCACGTGCTTGTGGTTGTGCCGCAGGTACGCCAGGAACTCGCCCTCGAACCGCCGCACGTCCGTCACGGGGACGGTGTCCAGCTTGCCGGTGGTACCGGCCCAGATCGAGACGACCTCCTCCTCGTACGGGAACGGCGACGACTGGTCCTGCTTGAGCAGCTCCACCAGTCGGGCACCGCGGTCGAGCTGCGCCCGCGAGGTCTTGTCCAGGTCCGACGCGAAGGCGGCGAACGCCTCCAGGTCACGGAACTGCGCGAGGTCCAGCTTGAGCCGGCCGGAGACCTTCTTGATGGCCTTGCGCTGCGCGGCACCACCGACCCGGGACACCGACGTACCCACGTTGATGGCGGGCTTGGTGCCGGCGTTGAACAGGTCGGCCTCGAGGTAGATCTGGCCGTCGGTGATCGAGATGACGTTCGTCGGGATGTACGCCGAGACGTCACCCGCCTTCGTCTCGATGATCGGCAGGCCGGTCATCGAGCCGCCGCCCAGCTCGTCGGACAGCTTCGCGCACCGCTCCAGCAGCCGCGAGTGCAGGTAGAACACGTCACCCGGGTACGCCTCGCGGCCCGGCGGGCGGCGCAGCAGCAGCGACACCGCGCGGTACGCCTCGGCCTGCTTGGACAGGTCGTCGAAGACGATCAGCACGTGCTTGCCGGCGTACATCCAGTGCTGGCCGATCGAGCTGCCGGTGTACGGCGCGATGTACTTGAAGCCGGCCGGGTCGGACGCGGGCGCCGCGACGATCGTCGTGTACTCCATCGCGCCGGCCTCCTCCAGCGTGCCCTTGACGGACGCGATGGTGGACGCCTTCTGCCCGATCGCCACGTAGATGCAGCGGACCTGCTTGACCGGGTCGCCGGTCTTCCAGTTGTCGCGCTGGTTGATGATCGTGTCGATGGCGACCGTGGTCTTGCCGGTCTGCCGGTCGCCGATGATCAGCTCACGCTGGCCGCGGCCGACCGGAATCATGCCGTCGATGGCCTTGATGCCGGTCTGCATCGGCTCCTCGACGGGCTGCCGGGCCATGACGTTCGGCGCCTGCAGCTCCAGCTCGCGGAAGCCGTCGCTCTCGATGTCCCCGAGGGCGTCGATCGGCCGACCCAGCGGGTCCACGACCCGGCCCAGGAAGGCGTCGCCGACGGGCACGGAGAGCACGCGGCCGGTACGGCGGACCGTCTGGCCCTCCTCGATCCCGGCGTACTCGCCCAGGACGACCACGCCGATCTCGCGGGTCTCCAGGTTCAGCGCCAGTCCCAGCGTGCCGTCCTCGAACTCCAGCAGCTCGTTGGCCATGGTCGAGGGCAGTCCCTCGACCTGGGCGATGCCATCACCAGCAACGGTGACGACACCGACTTCCTCGCGGGAGATCTCCGGTGTGTAGGAGGAGACGTAACGCTCCAGCGCGCCGCGGATCTCCTCCGAGGAGATGGTCAGCTCGGCCATCTTTGCCAGTCCTCGTCCCTTGGTTCTATCGGTGGTATCGCGCCCGGCGCCGGGGATCGAAACCGGGCACGGCCACCTGATGCGGGTGATACATCGCCTATGTGCGGTGACCGATCGCGGTCACCGGTTTGTGAGCGGTACGCGGCGGCTCAGCGCCGACCGAGCGCCGCTCGCGTCTCGTTGATTCGTCGGAGAATGGTCCCGTCGTACAGATCCGACCCGACCTGCACGCTCATCCCGCCGAGCACCCTCGGGTCGACGGAGACCTTCAGCGAGATCTCTCGACGGTATATCCGCTGCAAGGCAGCGGCCAGTCGCTCCTCGTCACCGTCGGACAGCGCCGACGCGACCGTGACGTACCCGATCTCGCGGTCGCGGCGGGCCGCGGCCAACTCGACCAGACGGGTCAGGGACGCCTCGAAGCTCCGGCCGCCGAGGCCGACCAGCGCCAGCTCGACGAGCCGCTCGGTCACCGCGGTGACCTTGCCTTCGAGCAGCGAGTCGGCCAGCACCCGGCGCTGCGACGGCTCCGCCGTCACGTCGCCGAGGGCGGCGGCGAGTCGCTCCTGGCCGGCCACGATCTGACCGAACCGGAACAGCTCGTCCTCCACCTCGGCCAGCGTGCCGTCCTTCTCCGCGGCGGCCAGCAGCGCCTCGACGCCCAACAGCTCCGTGCCGTCGAGCAGGTCGTGCGCGGTCGACCAGCGCCCGGAGACGAGTACGCCGACGAGAGTCTGCGTACCGTCCGAGACCTGGCCCCCGAGCAGCGAGGTGGCCAACCCGGCGCGGTCCTCGGCGGACCGGGCCGGATCGGACAGCGCCCGCCGCAGCCGCGGCTCGCGGCCCAGCAGGGACGCCACGGCCAGCAGCTCGTCGGCCACCGTACGCAGCGACTCGGCCTTGGCCCGCCCGGCGTACGTGTTCAGCCGCTCGGTCGCGGCCGAGAACGCCTCACGGCTCGCGGCCTCCATCAGCCACGCCCCGCCGTGCCGGCCGGCTGATGGCCGTCCGACTCGATCTCGGCCAGGAACCGCTCGACCGTGCCGCGCCGCTGCGCCTCGTCGGCCAGCGACTCACCGACGATGCGGCCGGCGAGGTCGACGGCCAGCGAACCGATGTCGGAACGCAGCTCGCGGATCAGCGTCTGCCGCTCGGCGGACAGCTGCTCCTTGCCGACCGCGATGATCCGGTCGCGCTCCTCGCCAGCCTTGGCGAGCATCTCGTCCCGGATCGCCGCGGAGTCGGCACGTGCCTCGTCCCGGATCGCGGCCGCCTCGGTCCGCGCCTCGGCGAGCTGCTCGCGGTATTGCTCAAGCAGCTGGTTGGCCTCCGCCTGGGCCTGCTCGGCCCGCTTCAGCCCACCCTCGATCGCGTCGACCCGAGCGCGGAACGTCTGCTCCATGCGCGGGAAGACGAACTTCATCAGCACCAGGCAGACGAGGACGAAGGCGATCGCGCCGACGATGACCTCGGACCAGACGGGCAGCAGGATCTGCGCACCGCCGCTCTCTGCGAGGATTTTCATGCCTACTCCCGATGGGTTGCCGGATTCGGCTTGAGGTCAGCCCGCCCAGATGAAGCCGAGAACGAGGCCGAACAGGGCCAGCGCCTCGACGATGGCGAAGCCGAGGAACATGTACGTACGCGTCAGACCGGCCGACTCGGGCTGCCGAGCGGTGGCCGTGATGTACGCGGCGAACACGATGCCGACGCCGATACCAGGGCCGATCGCGGCAAGGCCGTAGCCGAGGGAGCTGAGGCTACCGGTGACAGCGGCGAGGTCCATGTGGGGAATCCTCCTGGGTTCTCCGCGTGACCCTCACGCGGACGCTTGTGTTGGTCGGTGGTGCGGTGGTACGTGACGCCTCGCGGCGCCGGTGAGAGCTCGAAGCCTCAGTGCTCTTCCGCGAGCGAGCTCTCCACGTAGCTCGCGGTCAGGATCACGAAGACGTACGCCTGCAGGGCGGCGACGATCAGTTCGAAGAACGTCATGACGATGGCGACCGCCCAGGACACCACCGACAGCGGCCGGAACCAGACGGTCTGCGCGTTCAGCAGGGCGACGCCGCCGAGTGTGAACACCAGCAGCAGCAGGTGGCCCGCGAACATGTTGGCGAACAACCGGACCGCCAGCGAGATCGGCCGCACCAGGAAGGTCGAGACGAACTCGATCGGCACCAGCAGGAAGTGCATCGGCAGCGGCACGCCCGGCAGGATCAGCGAATGCTTGATGTATCCCAGGAAGCCGTGCTTGCGGATGCCCAGGTAAATGAACATCACGTAGGTGATGATCGCCAGGAACGCCGGGAACGCGATGTGCGAGTTCGGTGAGATCTGAAGGAACGGGATGACGCCGAAGATGTTCATCACCAGGATGAAGCAGAACAGCGTCGCCAGGTACGGAGCGAACCGCAGACCGTCGCGCGCTCCGATGACTTCCTTCGACACCCCGTCGCGGATGAAGCCGTAGGCCGACTCCGCGAGCCACTGTGTCTTAGTAGGCACCAGCTTGGGCTTGCGGTACGCGACGAGGAAGAACACGATGATGATCGCGGCGGCGAGCCAAGCCAGGATCGTGATCTTGGTGATGGCCTGGCCCAGGGGCGGAACCAGACTCTTGAAGTCGAAATCCTCGACGCCGGGAGGGAAACCACTGGCCAGGATCATCGGCTCTGCAGCCACCGAACCACCCTTCGCTAACTACTACCGAGTCGCTTGACGATCAGGTAGATCGCCGCGGCCGCGCCGACCAGCATCCCGACGACAAGCCCGATGTGGGAGGGGATCCCGAGCCACCAGTCGACGAGCCCACCGATCACTGCCCAGACGGCGATGCCGCTGATCAGATGTCCGGTGGCGATCCAGCCTGCCTCGGCGCCGGAGGCTACCGACTTCGTGGCTGACTCTTTGCTGGTCATGATGGCTAGACGGTATCAGCCGGTCAGTGGCGCGCCACATCGACCCCCGGTGATGGGTCGAAGGGGTTACTCACCGGTTGTTCGTCGTCTCTGTTGCCGGCTCGACGGGCGGGATCTCCACATAGGGGATCTTGGCGTGCCAGGTCCAGCCGGCCTGGGCCGCCGACCACGTTAGCGCAGCGGCCACGATCGCGAGACCCATCGGCCGTACTCCTAACCAGCCCGTTGCATTCACGGCCGCCACGAGCGCGCCGAGCAGCATCAACTTGGTCAGGTATGTGACCAGTCCCACTGGCAAAACGAGCCGCGGGTTGACGCTGTCCGCCCACGCCACCGCGAGCGTGGACAGCACGTAGCTCACCGAGACGAGCACGACGCCGACGGCCACACCGGCCACCCCGACGAGGCCCCGAAGCGGTGCGGCGACAGCGGACCCGAGCACGAGCACCCCGGCCATGGCCAGCAGCGGCACCGGCAGGTGCCGCAGTCGAACCCATCTCGTACGCACCGTCGTCGGCCCCGCCGTCACTCCAGTCGTCACCACAATTCCCCCAGGGTACCCGCGGGACGGCGGTCGGCTCAGCGGGCGGTGAGGAAGCGGACCAGGCGCCGCAGCGGCGCCTCGATGTCGTCGGCGATCCGGGCGAAGAACCTGTCGCCGAGACCCCACGGGTCGTCGAGGTCGTCGTCGGGACCGGTGGGCCGACCGTCGCGTACCTTGTCGGCGGCCTCGACCAGGGCGACGCCGCGGGTCAGCACGCCGTCCGGGGTCAGCGCCGCCGGCGGCAGCGCCGCGGTGTCCACATCGGACAGAAGCCGGGTGAACTCGCGCAGCGCGAACGTGCGGCCGGCGGCGTCGGGACGCAGCGCCGCAACGTAGCTGGCCTGCTCGCCGGTCGCGGTGAGGATCAGCTCCGAGGTGTCGATGTGCTCGCCGTGCAGCTGGCGGGCGACGAAGCCGGACGGGTCCGCACCACGGTCGGCGACCTGCCGCGCGGCCGGCGGGTTCATGTGCTCGCCGCGGTGCCAGCCGCCGGTACCGGCGCTGTGGCTCAACAGCAGCCCGGCCGGGTCCGGTCCGTCCGGGCCGACCGCGTCGGCGAACCGGGCCACCAGCAGCCGCTCGGCCATCGGCGACCGGCAGATGTTGCCCATGCAGACGTGCAGCACCGACAGCGGCGGCCGCGCCCGCTCCGAGTCACCCGACACCTCATGCTCCTCACTGACCCCGCCCGCCCCCGGGCGCCTCGCCAAACTATCGCGCGGTCGACGACGATTCGACCAGATCGGGCAGCAGGGTACGTAACCGGTCGGCCGGCACCGCGCCGGCACGGACCAGCCGCGGCCGGTCCCCGACCAGGCTGACCACCGTCGACGGAACGCCACCCGGGCACGGCCCGGTCTCCAGGTACGTCGTGACCGTGGTGCCGAAGGCGCGGACGGCGTCGGCCGCGGTCTCCGCCGGTGCCGTGCCCGTCAGGTTCGCACTGGACACGGCGAGCGGACCGGTACGGCGCAGCAGGTCGACGGCGAGCGCGTCGGCCGGCATCCGGACACCCACCGTACCGTCGGTGTCGCCGAGATCCCAGGTGAGACCGGGCGCGTGCGGCACGATCACGGTCAACCCGCCCGGCCAGTACGCCGCCGCCAGCTCGGCCGCGACCGGCGGCGCGGCCGGCGCCAGCTCGGCGAGCTGGTCGACGTCGCCGACGAGTACCGGCGGGGGCATGTGCCGGCCGCGGCCCTTCGCGGCGAGCAGGTCGCGCACCGCGGCGGGGACGAACGCGTCGGCACCGATGCCGTACACGGTGTCGGTGGGCAGGACGATCAGGCCGCCGGAGCGGATCGTGTCGACGGCCGCGGCGAGTCCCGCGGCCCGGCCGTCGGCGGTACGGCAGTCGAACAGTGTCACGGTGTACCAGTCTTCCCGCTCCGTCGTGCGGTGCCGTAGCGGGGTCGGCCGGCGAGGTCGCGGTGCGCGGTGACGTCGGTGAACCGGCCGTCCGCGGACAGCAGCGCGGGGACGGCGGTGCCGTGCGTGTCGTCGTACTCGACGGCGAGACCGCCGCCCGGGCGCAGCAGCCGGGCGATGGTGCCGATCATCGGGCGGATGACGGCGAGGCCGTCGGCGCCGCCGTACAGGGCGAGGTCCGGGTCGACGCCGGCGACGTCGGCGGGCAGTGGGGTGCCGGCCGGCACGTACGGCGGGTTGGCGAGGACGAGGTCGACCGTGCCGGTCAGCTCGGGCAACAGGTCCGGCGCGGTCACGTCGGCGTCGACGACGTGTGCCGCGCCGCTCACCGCCGCGGCGTTGCGCCGCAGGTACGCCAGCGCGGCCGGGTCGCACTCCACCAGATGGACGGTGGCGCCGGGGATCTCGTACGCGACGGACAGGCCGAGCGCGCCGGACCCCGCGCACAGGTCGACGACCACCGGGGAAGCGTTGTCCAGCAGCAGGGCGCGGCCGGCGTCGACCAGCAGCTCCGTCTCCGGCCGTGGGACGAACACGCCCGGCCCCACCGACAGCTCCAGGTACCGGAACGGCGCCGTGCCGGTGAGGTGCTGCACCGGCGTACCCGCGGCCCGGCGGGCCACCAACCCGTCGTACGCGGCGCGCTGGTCGTGGTCGACGTCGGCCAGCACCAACCGGCCCCGCGGTACGCCGAGGACGTGTGCTGCGAGCAGCTCCGCATCGACGCGAGGGGACGCGATTCCGGCGTCGGTGAGCGTCCGGACGGCTCTGGCCAGAACCGGGCCGACTGGCGTACGGTCTGCCGTATCCGGACCGTCGAACGTCCGGTCTTCTCGTCGCACGGACCCCATCATCCACCGTCGGTTGCGCGGCCTACTTCGCGGCGGCGCGCCGGGATCCTCAAGGGGAGGTCGCCGCCAGTGGGATGGCCGGATGCCGGGTCCGCGACCGGTGTCGACGACCACCGTGAGCAGATCCGACGCCTGATCCGGGCGGGTCGGTCGGACGAGGCCGAACGGATCGTCGACGGCGTGCTCTCCGAGGCCCGGGACACCGCGGTCGTCGCGTACGCGATCCTCCAGAAGATCGGCTGCCTGCTCAACCTGAGCCGGCTCGCCGAGTGCCCCGGCGCGATCGACCGGGCGTTCGAGATCATGCGCAGCTTCCCTGATCCGAGCTACGTCGGGGAACTGCACGCGCAGGCGGCGTACGTGGCCTACCTGGAGGGCTCGCTGGACCGGTGCGTGACGCACCTGGTCCGCAGCTCACGGGCGCTCGCCGGGGTGACGAAGCCCGGGCCGGAGGCGGCCGACGCGTGGATCGACCTGGCGCTCACGTACTCGGGGATCGGGTTCCACGGGCACGCGCTCGGCGCGCTGGACCGGGGTCGGCGGCTCGCGGCGGCGGCCGGACTGCCCGCGGCGGAGTACGTCATCCCCGAGGTGCGGGTGCGGCTCGCGGTGTCGCTGGACCACCGGGGCGACTCCGACGGCTGCGTACGGATCCTGTCCGACGTGCTGTCCCAGCTGCCCGACGGCGCCAGCCAACAGATGCTCGTGCACCTGCCCGAGCTGGACCGCCCCTACGTCGGCTACGCGCTGGCCCGGCTCGGCGCCGTCGGCGAGGCGATGCCGATGCCCGCGTACCCGTGGCTCGGCGAGCCCGGCACGCACGACCCGGAGGTGGCCGACCTGCGCGCGCTCGGCGCCGTCTGCCTCGACATCGCCGACCGGCGGCCCGGCCAGGCGCTGGCCCGGCTCGACGTGATCAGCGTGCAGGCGCGCACGCTCGGCGCCTCGGAGGTGCCGCGGCTGCGCGCCATCGCGTACGCGGCGGTCGGCGACCACGCCGCCGCGAGTCGCGCCGACCGGGAGGCGTTCCGGCTGACCGCGCAGGCGATCGATCGGCTGCGGGACCTGTTCATCGACGGGGTGGAGGCCCGCCTCGACCACGACGACCTGCGCCGTACCGTCGCCCGCTACGCCGACGAGGCGCTCACCGACCCGCTCACCGGCCTGCCCAACCGGCGGCACCTGGAGCAGCACGTCGACACGATGGCCCGGCGCGGCGAGCGCGGCGTCATCGGCGTCCTCGACCTGGACTCCTTCAAGGCCGTCAACACGATCCACGGCCACCTCTCCGGCGACCTCGTACTCCAGCGGGCCGCGGCACTGCTCGCCCGGGTGATGCGCCGCGGCGACTTCGTCGCCCGGTACGGCGGCGACGAGTTCGTTGTGGTGTTGCCCAGCACGAAGCTGCCCGAGGCGTACGAGATCGCGAACCGGATCCGTACCGCGTTCGCCACCGAGGACTGGGACTCGCTGGTGCCCGGTACGCCGGTCGGGGTCAGCATCGGCTGGTCCGAGCTGGATCTGCGCTCCGGCGTCTCCTCCGGCTTCGAGGCCGCCGACCGCGCCATGTACGCCGCCAAACACGCGGCCAGAGCTTCCTGACGCTGCGGCCGTCCCCCACGGCACGGTCGGAACCCATCGGCGCGGCTGCTGCGCCGCGCCCCAGTGACGCGCCTAACGGGTGCACTGTTTCATTAAGGAGCCAGGCGGTGCTAGAGTTCCGTCCAGCGTTAACGGGAAAGTAGACCCGTTAGCTGTCGTGGATGGGAACCAGTCATGACCACATCGACCACCACTCCCCTGGCCACCGAGCGCGTCCCGGCGACGCGGATGACCGGACGGGAACGACTCCTCCTCACCCTGCTGCTCGGCGCCCAGTTCATGGTCGCGGTCGACTTCTCGATCCTGAACGTGGCGCTGCCCGAGGTCGGCGCGGGGCTGGGCTTCTCGCTGGCGAACCTGCAGTGGATCGCCACCGCGTTCGCGCTGGCCGCCGCCGGGTTCACGCTGCTGTTCGGCCGCGTCGCCGACCTGGTCGGCCGCAAGCGGCTGTTCGTGGGCGGGATGGCCGTACTCGGCGCCGCGTCGCTGCTCGGCGGCCTCGCCACCGGGCCGGCGATGCTCATCGTCGCCCGGGTACTCCAGGGCCTGGCCACCGCGGCCGTGACGCCCGCCGGGCTGGCGCTGCTGACCGTCGCGTTCCGCGAGGGGCCGCTGCGGCAACGGGCGCTCGGCCTCAACGGGGCGCTGATGTCGGCCGGATTCACCGCCGGCGCGATCCTCGGCGGGCTGCTGACGAGCCTGCTGTCGTGGCGCTGGGCGTTCCTGATCAACGTGCCGGTGGCCGCGCTCGTCGTCGTACTCGCCCCGCGGACCATCACCGACGCCCGGTCGGACCGGCGGCCCCGGCTCGACCTTCCCGGGGCCGCGACCGTCACCGCCGGGCTGCTGCTGCTCGTGTTCGGCCTCACCCAGGCGGGTCAGCGCGGCTGGACCGACCCGGCCACCCTGGTCACCCTCGTCGCCGGCGCGGCGCTCGTCGCGGCGTTCTGGTTCGTCGAGAAGCGCGTACCCGAACCGTTGCTCGGCACCGCCCTGCTCCGGCGCCGCACCGTCGTCTGGGGCAACACCGCCGGGCTGATCGCGTTCGTCACCGAGACGTCGCTGGTGTTCCTGCTCACGCTCTACCTACAGAAGGTGCTGCACTACTCGCCGCTCGCGACCGGGCTCGCGTTCGGGGTCCTGGGCCTCGGTACGGTGCTGGGCGGCACGCTCGGCGGGCGCGTCGTCGGTCGCCTCGGCAACCGGGGCACGATCGTGGCCGGCGGCCTGGTACAGGCGGCGGCGACACTCACACTGGTCGCGCTCGGCGCCTCCGGCAGCTGGATCTGGTTGCTGCTGGTCGCGACGTTCGTCGGCGGCGTCGGCAACATGCTGGTGATCGTGGCGTTCATGGTCACCGCGACGTCCGGGCTGCCCGACGCCGAGCAGGGTCGCGCGACCGGCATGGCCACCATGAGCCAGCAGATCGGCATCACGATGGGTACCCCGGTCATGAGTGCCATCGCCACCGCGGTGATGGCCGGCGCGTCCGGGACCGCCGTGCTGCTGTCCGGCGTACGGGTCGCGATCGGGGTCAACGCCGCACTGATCGCGGTCGGCGCGCTCGTCGCCGCGGCGGCCCTCGGTCGCGGCCGGAACCACCGCTGAACGGCCAGCCACACCGTGTCGCCCCGGGCGGGTCCGTCCGGGGCGACACGTCACTGCCGGCTCAGGTGCTCCTCGCCGGCCAGCCGGGCGGCGCGGTCGGCCTCGGACAGCGCGTCGAGTACCGCGTCGAGGTCGCCGTCGAGCACCTGGTCGAGGTTGTACGCGGTGAAGCCGATGCGGTGGTCGGTGATCCGGTTCTGCGGGAAGTTGTACGTCCGGATGCGCTCGGAGCGGTCGACGGTGCGTACCTGGGAGCGGCGGGCGTCGGAGGCGGCGGCGTCGGCCTCCTCCTGGGCGACCGCGAGCAGCCGGGCGCGCAGGATGCGCATCGCCTGCTCCTTGTTCTGGAGCTGGGACTTCTCGTTCTGGCAGGACACCACGATGCCGGTGGGCAGGTGCGTGATGCGTACGGCGGAGTCGGTGGTGTTGACGGACTGGCCGCCGGGACCGGACGAGCGGTACACGTCGATGCGCAGGTCGTTCGGGTCGACGGTGACGTCGACCTCCTCGGCCTCCGGCAGCACGAGTACGCCGGCCGCCGAGGTGTGGATGCGCCCCTGCGACTCGGTCACCGGTACCCGCTGCACGCGGTGCACGCCGCCCTCGAACTTCAGCCGGGCCCAGACGCCGATGCCGCCCTCGGGGATGCCCTTGGTCTTGATCGCGACCGAGATGTCCTTGTACCCGCCGAGATCGGTCTCCTCGGAGTCGATCACCTCGGCGAGCCAGCCGTGCCGCTCGGCGTACCGCAGGTACATGCGGAGCAGGTCGCCGGCGAACAGCGCCGACTCGTCGCCGCCCTCACCGGCCTTGATCTCCAGGATGACGTCCTTGCCGTCCGAGGGGTCGCGCGGCGCGAGCAGCTCGGCGAGCCGCTCCTCCAGCTTCGGCACGATCGTGGCCAGCGTGTCCACCTCGGCCGCGAACGAGGAGTCCTCGGTGGCCAGCTCGGTCGCCGCGGCCAGGTCGGCGCGCGCGGCGTCCAGCTCCAGCGCGGTCTTCACGAGCGGCCCGAGCTCCGCGTACCGCCGGCCGACGCGGCGCGCCTCGGCGGGATTCGCGTGCAGCGCCGGGTCGGCCAGCCGCTGCTCCAGCTCGCCGTACTCGGCGCGCAGTGCGGTGAGCCTGTCTGACTGCATCGCCAACCTCCCTGTCGCGGTACGGGCAGACGAAACGGCGCCCGCCGCCCGGTCCGTGACGGACCGGGGCGACGAGCGCCGTCGGGTTCGCTACTTGCCGGCCTGGGCCTTGGCGGCCTTCGCGGCCTGGGCCTTGGCGTACTTCTGCTGGAACTTCGCGACCCGGCCACCGGTGTCCAGGATGCGCTGCTTGCCCGTGTAGAACGGGTGGCAGACGTTGCAGGTCTCGACGTGGATCGAGCCGGACGACGCGGTGCTGCGGGTGTCGAAAGCGTTGCCACAGGAACAGGTCACATGAGTCACCTGGTACTGCGGGTGGATGCCACTCTTCATCGGGGTCCTCTCCTTGTAGGCCGCCGGGTCGCCTGGCGTGGGCCGCCGGACGTGAACCGGAACCTCGAACCGTCGTACCAGTGTGGCACGCGCTCGACGCGACACACTGCCTGGGTAACGCAGCCCTCGTCGTTGTTATGCCCGAACCGGGAAACCGGTCCTTACCATCGGGATGAATCCGGACGAGCCGCGCCATACCCACTGGTACGGCGCGGTTCGTCGCCGCTCAGCGGACGGTGACCGTGGCGCGCTGGCGTACCCCGTTGACGTCGACCACGAGCGTCGCGGTACCCCGGCGCAGCGCGGTCAGCGTCCGCGAGACCGGGTCGAACCGCACCACCGCGCCGTGCCCGCCGCCGCCGAACGCCACCCCGGACGAGCCCGACCAGTCGGCGCTCACCGGGTACGCCACCGGCACGTCGCGCCCCTGCTGGGTGAGCGTGGCCGTCGCCGTGCCGCGGGTACCGACGGACAGGGTGGCGGGGGCGGTGATCGTGACGGTGTCGGTCTGCGGCCGGATGCGGGCGGCGAGCCAGTCGGACGGCGCACCGTACGGGTGGGCGCGTCGGTCCGCCTGCTCGTGCGCGCTCACCGGGTTCACGCCGAACTCGGTCCAGCCGACGAAGCCGCCCTGGTCGGCCGGCGCGGCGGGGTTCTTGCCGGAGTTGCCGTTGACGACGTACGGCACACCGTCCACATGGGACGCGTGAAACACACCCACGTGGCCGGACACGAACCCGACGCCCTTGCCCGTCTTCCGGCCGAAGTCGGCGAGCCACGACTCGACCAGCTCCGCCTCCTTGCGGTCGCCGAGCTGGCTGCCCTGCTGCGGCGTCGGGTCGCGCGGCGGTACGTGCTCCACCAGCATCACCGAGTTGACCGACCTGTCCTTCGCCGCGCCGTCCAGTGTCCTACGCAGCAGGGCGATCTGGTCCAGGCCGCCGCCGCGCAACGTCAGGCTGGACGTGTCGAGCGTGACGAACCTGGTGCCCTTGTGGTCGAAGACCCGTTGCGCCGCACCGAACTCCGCCGTGAACGTGGCGATCGACCCGCCCATCACCTCGTGGTTGCCGGGCACGTAGTACCAGGGCACCGCGTCGCCCAGCTCCTCGGTCAGGATCTGGTGCGCGAACGTCAGGTCCGCGGCCGAGCCCTCGTCGACGAGATCCCCGTCGATGATGAGGAAGTCCGGCTTCGCGGCGCGGATCTCGCGCAGCGTACGGCGGGCCGACGCGACGATGTCCGAGTCCGGGTCGCGGGCCACGAACTGCGCGTCGGACATCACCGCGAACCGCCAGTTCCGCCCGGCGAGCGTGCCGTTAGAGATGACGACCGGGTCGCGCACCGTCGGCGCGGCCGGGGCGTCCACCGTCGGCGGTACCTTCGCCACCAGGTCGTCCAGCACCAGCGCGCCCTGGTACTTGGTGTCCGCGCGGGTCTCCGCCACGTAGAAACGGCTCAACGTCAACGGATACGACACACCCGCCGGCACCGCCATCTCGACGTACTTCCAGCCCGTCCAGGTCATGTAGTCGCCGCGCAGCAGCTGGTGCGTGCCCGCCGCGTCGACGAAGTCCAGGGTGGGCCATTCGCCGTGTCCGTTGCCGTACAACCACATCCCGAACGCCTGCGGCTGGCCCGGCACCGTGATCGGCTTCGGCGGGCTGGCGTACGCGGCGCGGGTCGCGGTCGACTGCGTGAAGTCGTACGACAGGGCGAGGCCGGTGCCGGTGTGCCCGTCGCCGGCGGTGGCGGATCCGGTGGCGCGGGCCGCGGTGAACGTCCACTGCGCCGCGTCGTCGAACGTCGCGACGGCCTGGTCGGTCAGCCCGACCGTCACCGGGACCTGCGTCTCGTACCGTCCAACGTGGACGGTGACCAGGGTGGCACCCGAGTCCTTGCGCGCCTTGACGGTGAAGTTGCCGTTCGCGTCCGTACCGACGCTCAGCAGCGAGCGGTCGTAGTCGAGCGACACGTCGGACGGCTCGATCGGCGCGGTGAAGCCCGACGCGTCGTACCCGACGATGCCGAAGTGTCCCGTCGCGTCGCCGTTCGACAGGCCGACCCGGGCGGTGTCGACGCCGATCCGTTGCAGTTGACCCAACACCGTCAGCGTGGTCCTTCCCCGAGCCGTACCCCGGTGCGCGGTGACCGTCACCGTGCCCGTACCGCGGGCGTGGAAGACGCCGGCGCGGTCCACCGTGCCGACCCGGCCGTCGGACGTCAACCAGGACGGGGTACCGGCGGCGGGGCCGTACGTCTCGTCGTACCCGGTGGCGGACAGGCCGCGCGTCAGGCCCGGGAACACCCGGTCCGGGTGGCCGCCGGGACGCGCGTCCACCGTCGGCGCGGACTCGGCGTCCGCCTTCGTGGCGACCCAGAATCCCCGCAGTTTCCCGGATCCGGCCGGCGCGGTGACCGCGAGCCCGTTCGCGACGGGCCGCTCCGAGCCGTCCGACGGGCTGTTCTCCATCGCCAGCGTGTCGGTGCCGGGCTGCCGCGCCAGCAGCGTCGACGAGCCGCCGCCGTCGATGTTGACCGCGTTGTACGCGCCCATCTCGGCCATCATCCGCGCCATCTCCGGCACGGTGATGCCCACGCTGTCGGTCTGCTTCCCGTCCACCGTCAGCAGGTACATCCGGGAGCCGTCCTTGCTGAACCCGACCGCGGACCGGGCCGCGAGCCCGTCGTCGGCCGGCGTCTGCACCGCGCCGTCCACGACCAGCAACTGGTTCGCCCCGATCGCGGTACGCACGCGTGACCCGTCACTGGTCCGCGGCGCGTACGCGACGGACACCGCGTCGCCGACCGCCAGCCCGCGCAGGGCCGCCGCCCCGGCCTCCCGGCCGACCAGCACGTAGTCGCCCTTGGCGATCGCGCCGCCCGCCGGCGTACCCGCGGCCACGGAGACGTGTCCATCGTGGACGGTCACCTCCGCGGTGTCGGTCGCGCCCTGCACCGGCCGCGCCCGCGACATGGTCCCCCACGCCGTCGTGTACTCCCCGATCCCGTCCTTGCCGACCCGGGTTCCGTTGTACTGCGCCAGTTTCCGCGTACCCGAGGGCAGCGTCACCGTGCCGTCGAAGTACATCTGGAGGATGCGGCCGGCACCCGCCGGGTCGATCGACACGGCGTTGTTCGTGCCGTCGTTGGGCGACTTGACGAGGTTGCCGTCGGAGACACCGACGCCCTCCGGGGCGCCGGTGTCGTTGATGTCGAAGAAGTCGCCGTTGATCGCGGCCACCGCCCGCGGCCGCGCCTTGACCTGCGTACTGATCGGCTGGTCGTTCGCGACCGGATCGGCGGACAGGTAGTCGACGCCGTTGCCGCCGGACAGGTCCACCGACAGCGACTGCGCGCGGAGCCAGCCGCCGGTCTCGTACCGGTCGAACGAACTCAACGTCACGCCGGGGGCGACCGGCCGGGTCGTCCGGTTGATCTCGATCGACGTGGGCGCCGCGGTACTCGCGTGGGGAGCCGCGTCCGGCGCGCCGAAGCCGGGTGCCGCCAGGCCGAACGCGAGGACCGACGTCACCCCCAGCACGACCGTCAGCCTCTGTAGACGCACGGTGTCCTCCCGGGACGGGGGCAGGGGAAAGCACCCGCAGTCAACCGCAGGAGGTTACTTCTTACAAGACTCAACCATGAATCGGAAGATAACTTCATGGCCTCCGGCCGGCGTGATCCGGCCTTCCCGACATCCCGCCCGCCGCGCGGCCGGCCTCACGCCTCGGGCACCTCCGGCGGACGGCGCGCGCTACACCCGCCTCACGCCTCGGGTACCTCCGGCGGACGGCGCGCACCGCGCGTCGCGCCCACGCTCGCCACGATCACGCAGCCGATCGCCACCCACTGGCGTACGCCCAGGATCTCGCCCAGCACCACCATGCCCACCAGCGCCGCCACCGCCGGCTCGACGCTCATCAGGATGCTGAACACGCTGGCCTTCATCCGGCGCAGCGCCTCCATCTCCAGCGCGTACGGGATCGCGGAGGACAGCAGGCCGGCCGCCGCGCCGAACACCAGCAACTCCGGCGACAGAAGCCCGGCACCGCCCTGCGCGACACCCACCGGCGCGGCGAGCACCGCACCGACCGCCATCGCCAGCGCCAGCCCCGACGAACCCGGGAACCGTCCGCCCGTCGCCTTGCTCAACAGGATGTACGACGCCCACGCCGCGGCGGCCAGCAACGCCCAACCGACGCCGATCGCGTCCACCCCACCGCCGCCCCGCGCCAGCAGCACCACGCCACCACCGGCCAGCAGCACCCACAACACGTCGCGTATCCGGCGGGACCCGGCGACCGCCACCGCGAGCGGGCCCAGGAACTCCACGGTCACCGCCACACCCAGCGGGATCCGCGCCATCGACTGGTAGATCGCCGAGTTCATCACCGCGAACGTGAGACCCAGCGCCCCCACGACCGCCCAGTCCGTACGGCTGTGGCCGCGCAACCGCGGCCGTACCACGGCGACGAGGACCAGCGCCGCGGTGACCAGCCGTACCGAAACCACGGCCGTCGGTGGGAACACCCCGAACAGGTTCTTCGCCAGCGCCGCGCCCACCTGCACCGACACGATGCCGAGCAGGATCAGGCCAGACGGCGGGACCGAGCCGATCGCGGTACGCGCGACTCGCCCCGGCGTACCGCCCCGAGCCGCCACATCCTCCGACCGCGCCGCCAACAGACCACCCATGGCGCCAGCCTGCCCGAGCCGGCGCACCCCGGGTACCCGGTTACCGCGTACGGGTGGCGCAGCCCACCCGAACCACTCCGCGCCGGGCCGACGGGGGTCGGCAGGTTCGCCCGGTCGTGCGGTCATGGCGGCTCTCAGCGCGGTGCCCAGATGGGGCGATCCGCACCGACGAAACAGGGCGGTCCGCCGATGGCGGACCGCCCTGTTCGTACCGGCCGTGGACTACTCGCCCGGCGTGGACTTCGCGATCTGGAGCAGGAACTCGGTGTTGGTCTTCGTCTTCTTCATCTGGTCCAGAAGAAGGTCGATGGCCTGGTTCGGGTCGAGCGCGTGCAGCACCCGGCGCAGCTTGTGCACGATCGCCAGCTCGTCCGGCGCGAGGAGGATCTCCTCGCGGCGGGTGCTGGAGGCGTTCACGTCGACGGCGGGGAAGATCCGCTTGTCGGCGATCTTGCGGTCCAGCTTGAGCTCGGCGTTGCCGGTGGCCTTGAACTCCTCGAAGATCACCGTGTCCATCACCGAACCGGTCTCGACCAGCGCCGTCGCGATGATCGTGAGCGACCCGCCGTTCTCGATGTTGC
This sequence comes from Actinocatenispora sp., assembly GCA_036503555.1. GTDB lineage: Bacteria > Actinomycetota > Actinomycetes > Mycobacteriales > Micromonosporaceae > Actinocatenispora. The sequence continues at coordinate 37,213 of DASXWQ010000012.1, read as the reverse complement.
GGGCCGCGCCGAGGAACCGCTTCGGCGGGTACAGCGCGGTCGAGTCGATACCACCGGACATGATCCGGCCGGACGCCGGCGCCGCCAGGTTGTACGACCGGCCGAGCCGGGTGATCGAGTCGAGCATCACGACCACGTCGTGCCCCAGCTCGACCATCCGCTTCGCGCGCTCGATGGACAGCTCGGCCAGCGTCGTGTGGTCCGCCGGCGGCCGGTCGAACGTGGCCGCGATGACCTCGCCCTTCACCGACCGCTGCATGTCGGTGACCTCTTCCGGCCGCTCGTCCACGAGCACCACCATCAACAACACTTCCGGGTTGTTGCTGGTGATGCCGTTGGCGATCTGCTGCAGCACGGTGGTCTTGCCGGCCTTCGGCGGCGCCACGATCAGCGCGCGCTGGCCCTTACCGATGGGCTGGATCAGGTCGATGATGCGGGTGGCGAAGATGTTCGGCTCGGTCTCCAGCCGCAACCGCTCCTGCGGGTACAGCGGGGTGAGCTTGTAGAACTCCGGACGCCGCTTCGCTTCCTCGGGGTCCATCCCGTTGATCGTGTCCAGCCGCACCAGCGGGTTGTACTTGTCCCGCCGCTGCTCGCCCTCGCGGGGCTGGCGTACCGCGCCGGTCACCGCGTCACCGCGGCGCAGGCCGTACTTGCGGATCTGGGACATCGACACGTACACGTCGTTGGCGCCGGCGAGGTAGCCGGTCGTCCGGATGAACGCGTAGTTGTCCAGGATGTCGACGATGCCGGCGACCGGCAGCAGGACGTCGTCATCGGCCACGGCCGGCTCGTTCTCGTTACCACGCTCGCGGTTCCCGCTGCCGCTGCCGCTGCCGCGCCGACGGTCCCGGAACCGGCGACCGCGCCGGCGTCCGCCGCCCTCGCCGTCGTCGTCGTGCCGGTTGCCACCGCGGTCGCCACCCCGGTCGTTGCGGTCGTTGCCGCCACGGTCCCGGTCGCCACGGTCCCGGTCGTTGGGACGGTCGCTGCCGTGCCGGTCGCCGCGCGGACGGTCGTTGCCGCCGCGCTCGCTGCGGTCGCCACGGTCCCGCTCACCGCGCTCGGACCGGTCGCCGCGCGCGGACTCCGCGCGCTCGCCGCGCTCACGCGGCTCCGACTGGCGCTGGTCCGACTGGCGCGGCTCCGACTGGCTCGACTCCGACTGGCTCGACTCGGCCTGCGCGGCGCGGGCGTCGGGCGCGCCGGCCTGGCGCGTCGCCCGCTGGCGGCCACGGCCGCCGGACGCCTGCGCGTCGGTACCGGGCAGCTCCTGCTGCGAGCCCTCGGACCGGGCGGTCGATTCGGGCTGCTCGGCGGGAGTCTGGGGCCGCTCCGCCTGTCGCGGCACGCGTCCCTCGGCGGCCTGTCCGCCGCCCTGCTTCTCCTGGATGGCGGCGATCAGCTCGCCCTTGCGCATCCGGCCGGTACCCGATATGCCGAGCGACGAAGCCAGGGTCTGCAGCTCCGACAGGAGCATCGCCGACAGGCCGGTGCCGGAGCGCCGGCGCCGGGCCGTACCGGTGGTCGCCTCGTCGGCGGTCGCACCGGCGTCGGGCGATCCCGACTTCAGGTCGGTGGTGTCGCTCAATGGATTCCTTCCCTCGTTCTGACCGAGATCTCGGCGCCGGTCACACACGAACGCCGAACCTCGGGTGCACCCTCGTCGCTGGCGTCGAGGGTCTGGTACTGCCTGGTGACCCGCGTGCACGTGGTCACTTCACACCGGCCGTCGAAACGTGACCCGCCCGGTGGCGACGCCACCGTGCCGGACCGACCGCTCGCAACCCGTTCCCACAGCAGGGATCCAGCATCGGACCGCGGCCGGTACACGCCTGCCGGCATCGCCGTTGGAAAGCACCGCCTTTGCTGGGTAACCGTCTCTGGCGAAGCCCGTCTTCTCAGAAGTGAGCCCTGTCTTCTCAGAAAGTGGAACCTGTTTCCTGGAAGCCCTCACCGTGGGAAGTCGCCTCTTCAAGGAAAGCCCAACCCCGACCGGAGCGGAATCCGTTGCGACATGGCCTGCTCAGATGCGTCGATCTGCACAGACGCGCTGCCGGCAAAGAACGCGGTCCTTGGGGGAGCACTTGCCCGGGGAGAGCGCGACGGGCGGCTGTACCACCGTTGAGCGTAGTCGCCGGTGCCTACCTGGGGCAACAACATCCGGCCCGGATGTCTTCCCGCGTGTTTCCGCCGCGCCTGGCTGGCCGCGGTGACACACCCGGAAGGCAGATACCGCCGACGGCCTCGCGGGCGCGGCACACGGCGGGACGAGCCGCCGGCCCCCCGACCGCGGGACCTCTCAGGAGCAAACTGTAGCGCCTGCCCGGTCGACGGCCAGCGGCAGTGTCGCAAAACCGGCCCCGGCCAGCTCCCCTACCCGCTCCTCAACACCCTGACCTGCGGAAACAAGGCACAGTACGGTCCCACCGGCGCCCGACAGCACCGCCGGTACGCCGGCCGTCCGGAGCCGGTCGACGGCCCCCAGGCTCGCCGGCATCGCGGCCCGCCGGTACTCCTGGTGCAGGCGGTCCTCGGTGCCCACCAGCAGGTACGCCGGGTCGGCGGTGAGCGCGTGCACGAGCAGCGCCGCGCGGGCGACGGTGGCCGCCGCGTCCGCGTGCGGTACGGACGCCGGGAGCAGGCCCCGGGCCCGTTCGGTGAGCGTCCGGCCCGCCGGTACGAGCGCGACCGGGTGCAGCGTCTCGACCGGCTCCAGCCGTACGGCGGCGGCGCCCTCGGTGCCGGTCCACGCGATCGTGGCGCCGCCGTACAGGCAGGGGGCGACGTTGTCGGGGTGGCCCTCGGCCTCGGCGGCCCAGCGCAGGGCGGTGGCCGTGGGCAGGTCGGTGCCGGCGAGCGCGGCGCCGACGAGGATGCCGGCGACGATCGCGGCGGACGAGGAGCCGAGCCCGCGCGCGTGCGGGATCCTGTTGGTACAGCGCAGTTCCAGGCCGGGCGGGCGGGTGCCGAGCCGGTCCAGGGTGGCGAGCGCGGTCGCGGCGACCAGGTGCGTCTCGTCGTCCGGTACGGCGTCGGCGCCCTCGCCCGTCGCCCGCACCCGTACGCCGGCGCCGGTGACGCGCGCCTCGACCTCGTCGTACAGGGTGAGGGCGAGCCCCAGGGTGTCGAAGCCGGGGCCGAGGTTGGCGCTGGTGGCCGGGACACGTACGCGGACCGGGCCGGCGCGGAAGCCGTCTGCCATGCGCACCATCCTCGCCGGCCGTTCGGGGTGCCGCTGCCGGCACCCCGGCCCCGGTCCACGCAGCGGGCGCCGTGCCGGTGGGCGCCGCGCGGAAACACCGACTTTCCGGACTTTTCCCTGCTCAGGCTTGTGACTGCCGTAACTTCTGTTGCAGTCTGCCTCGGACGGACAGCGCCATCCCCAGTGTCCGTCCTCCATCGACCTCACACCAAGGGGTTCAGATGCCACAACCCTCCCGACCCGCCCGCGGTCGACGCCGTCGTCTGCTTCCGGCCCTCGCCGGACTCGGCGGCCTCGCCCTGCTGGCGGGCGCGCTGCCGGCGCAGGCCGCGCCGCACGACGGCCGTTCCGCGGGCTCGTCGCAGGCCGACAGCGCCCTGCCCCTCGCGAACTACGACGCCCGGACCGACACCCCCGGCGCCCGGCGTACCCTCGCGCAGCGCGACGCCCGCGCGGCCGCCACACCGAAGGCCGGCGTCACCTCCCTCAAGCACCAGCTCGGTACCGAGGGCATCGTCGACATCGACCCGCTGACCGGTACCGCCCGGCAGGTCGCGAAGACCGACGGGTACCTGACGGCGGCCAGTTCGGCCGCGCCGGCCGACGTGGCCCTGGCGTACGTGCGGGGGCACGCCGACGTGTTCGGGCTGTCGCCCGACGCGGTCGGCGGGCTGACGCTGCGGCGCGACTACGTCGACGTGGCCGGTACGCACCACCTGTCGTTCACGCAGGACGTGGCCGGCGTACCGGTGTTCGGCAACGGGCTCACCGCGAACGTGGCGTCCTCCGGGCGGCTGGTGAGCGTGCTCGGCTCGCCGGTCGCGCACCTGCCCGCCAGCGCCGGTACGGCGAAGCTGTCCGCGACCGCGGCCCGCGACGCGGCGGTGCGCAACGCCGGGCGTACGCCGGCGAAGGTGTCGGCGGCGCGGAAGGGGTCGACGACCGCGTTCGCCGACGGCGACCAGGCGCGGCAGGTGGTGTTCGAGACGCTGGACGGGCCGCGGCTGGCCTGGCAGACGCTGACCACCCCGGCCAAGGGCGCGATGTACCTGCACGTCGTGGACGCGCGGACGGGCCGGGTGCTCTACCGGCAGGACCTGGTGCAGCACGAGGCGCAGCAGGGCCTGGCCTGGGACAACTACCCGGGCGCGACGCGCGGCGGGAAGCAGTCGGCCCGGAACCTGACGGCGCCCGGCTGGCTGCCGGCCGGCTCCGACACGCTGAACGGCCGCAACGCGCACGTCTACAGCGACGTGAACGACAACAACAAGGCCGACGCGAGCGAGGAGATCCACGCCGACGCCCGCGGCGACTTCCGGTACGGCTTCACGACGTTCAACAAGCAGAACCCGGGCAAGGGCTGCTCCGCCGCGTACCCGTGCTCGTGGGACCCGAACACGCCGGACTCGTGGCAGGCCAACCGCAAGCAGAACGCGGTGCAGGTCTTCTACTTCCTCGGCAAGTACCACGACCACCTGGAGTCGTTCCCGATCGGGTTCACCCGGGCGGCCGGCAACTTCGACGCGCGCGACGGTGACGCGGTCGCCGCCGAGCCGGACGACGGCGCGGACACCGCCGACGGCCTGCCCGACACCGACCACACCGACAACGCCAACATGGCCACCCCGCCCGACGGCACGTCGCCGCGGATGCAGATGTACCTGTGGAACGACCCGACGCAGCAGGACGACGGGTTCATCCCGAGCAACGGCGGCGACGAGGCCGACGTCGTGTACCACGAGTACACGCACGGCCTGTCGAACCGGCTCGTCGTCGACGCCAACGGGCTGTCCACCCTGGGCAACGTGCAGGCCGGGTCGATGGGTGAGGCGTGGAGCGACTGGTACGCCTACGACTTCCTCGTCGACCAGGGGTATTTCCAGGACGACGCGCGGCGTTCCGGCGACATCAGCGTCGGCGTGTACGTCGGGCACGGCGACACGATCCGCACCCAGCCGCTGGACTGCGCGGTCGGCGCCGCCGCCTCCGTCTGCCCCGGTACGAAGGCGGCCGGCCCCGGCGGCTACACGTACGGCGACTTCGGCAAGATCTCCAGCCGCGGCGTCGAGGTGCACGCGGACGGCGAGATCTGGGGCGAGACGCTGTGGGACCTGCGGGCCAAGGTCGGCAGCAAGCTCGCCGAGTCGCTGGTGACGCGGGCGATGGAGCTGTCCCCGGCGAACCCGTCGTACCTGGACGAGCGGAACGCGATCCTGATGGCCGACACCGTCGTCAACGGCGGGCACGCGCACAAGGCGATCTGGAAGGTGTTCGCCAAGCGCGGCATGGGCTACTTCGCGGGCGCGCTGAACGGTGACGACACGCAGCCCGTCGAGGACTTCTCGCTGCCGCCGGCACCGGGTACCCCGACCGGGTCGCTGACCGGCAAGGTCTCCTCCGACACCGGCTCGCCGGTGGCCGGCGCGACCGTCGCGTTCGGCGGGCACGCCTCCGGGTACCTGACCGACTTCGCCGGCACCACCGGCGCGGACGGCACGTACACGATCAGCGGGATCCCGGCCGGGACGTACCCGAAGGTGTTCGCCACCGGGCCCGGCTACGAGCAGTCCGAAACCCGGACGATCTCCGTCTCGTCGCACGCCAACACGGCCAACTGGACGCTGACCCGGGACTGGGCGGCGATCTCCGGCGGCGCCAGCATCGCCGACTTCAACGGCCCCGACTTCACACCCGACTGCGGCCCCGACGGGCTGTACGACACGAGTCAGGGCCACGGCTGGGGTTCCGACGTGGTCGGCGGTACCGACGGGGTCGGCATCGACCCGCGGCACGTCACCGTGCAACTGCCGGTCGCCGTCGACATCAGCGAACTGCGCATCGACCCGTCCGCCACGTGCGGCGACGACCAGTCCGCGACCGCCGGGGACTACCAGGTCGAGACGTCCACCGACGGTACGACCTGGACGGTGGCGGCGAAGGGCCACTTCACGCCCGACGCGTACCACACGTACACGACGGTTCCGCTGACCGCGGGCGGCACCGGTGTGAAGTACCTGCGGTACACGATCCTCGGTACCCAGGTGAAGGACTACGGCATCTCCTGCGCGCAGCGGACGGTCTCCGGCTGCCTGTTCGCAGACAGCACCGAGGTCCTGGTGCACGGCTCGCCGAGCTGACCGACGGCACGTACGCGGGGCGGACCGGGCACACCGGCCCGCCCCGCGGCGTCTGCGCGTCGCCCCCGGCGGCCGTACGCGCGGCGGGAGGGTGCCGCGGACCGGTTCGCGGTGAGGCCGACGCACAGGCCCGCGGCGACGAGGACGGCACCCGCGGCCTGGCCGGCGCCGAGCCGGCCGGTGCCGAGCGCGGGCGCGAGGACCGCGGCGACCAGCGGGGTGAGCCCGCAGTACAGCGTGGCGCGGGCGGCGCCGAGCCGCGGCAGCGCCGTGTACCAGGCGAGGAACGCCAGCACCGTCACCGGCAGCGCGAGCCAGGCCAGGCCGGCCGCCTCAACCGGGGTCGGCATGCGGACCACCCCGGCGCCGTCGGTGACGAGGCCCAGCAGCAGGGCCTCGGCCGCGGCGAACGCGCAGCCGTACCCGGCGACGCGGCGGGCGCCGAGCCGGGGCAGCAGCGACGCCGCCTGCGCTGAGAACGCGACGTCGCCGGCCAGCGCGAGAAGCGAGTACCCGAGGCCGGGGGTGTCGCTTCGCCCGAGGCCCTGCACGACCACCGCGCCGGCGACGACCAGCACCGCCGCCACCATCGGCCGTACGCCGGGGCGGGTGCGGGACCGCAGCGGCCCGGCGAGCGCGAACACCAGCGGGCAGCACGCCACGAGCACCCCCGGTACGGCCGGTTCGGCGGACCGCAGCGCGGCGAGGATCGCCAGGTTGAACCCGACCATGCCGGTGGCGGCGAGCAGCGCGAGGCGTACCAGGTCGCTCGGGCGGCAGCGGGCGCGGGCGCCGCGTCGGGCCAGCGGGAGCAGGATCGCGGCGGCCACGCCGTACCGGAGGGCCTGGCCGCCCGCGTACGGGTAGTCGGTGAGCAGGCTGGAGGCGGCGACGGCGGTGCCGATCAACGCCATTCCCGCGGCGGCCAGCACGTGCGGCGGCGCCGACCTTGCGGGTCGTGCCGCCCACGGGAGCGGTGCCGCGGCGAGGGCGGTGCGTTCGTTCATGCCGGCACGCTAGCCAGCGGATCGGTCCGTGATTAAGGTCCAATCCGATGGAGACTTCATGGACCAGTGTGGCGTGGGAGCTGCTGCTCCCCGCCGTACGGGCGCCGCGACGGCAGCGGCGCCGGCTGCTGGAGTCGGCGCTGCGCGACGCCATCCGCGCCGGCCACGTCGCCGCCGGCACCCGGCTACCCGCGTCCCGCGCCCTCGCCGACGACCTCGGCGTCTCCCGCGGGCTCGTCACCGCCGTCTACGACCAGCTCCGCGCCGAGGGCTACGTGGAAGGCCGGCCCGGCGCCGGCACGTACGCCGCGCCCGGCCTCGCCGTTCCCGCCCCGCCCGGCGGTGCGCCGGCGGGCCCGACCGCAGCCGGCGCCGCCCGGGTGGACTTCCGGCCCGGGCAGGCCGATCCGCGGCTGTTCCCCCGGGCCGCGTGGGCCGGGCTGTACCGGCAGGTACTGACGGGCGCGCCGGACCGGGCGCTGTCGTACGGGGATCCGCGCGGGGTGCCGGAGCTGCGCGCGGCGCTGGCCGACCTGCTGGCCCGGCGCCGCGGCGTCGTCACCGACCCGGACCGGATCGTGGTCTGCGGCGGCGTCGCGCAGGCGTTCAGCCTGGTGTCCCGCGCGCTCGCCGCCGCCGGCCACGACACCGTCGCGGTCGAGGATCCGGGGCCGCCCGAGCTCGCGATGCTGGCCCGTACCAACGGATTGCGGCCGGTCCCGGTCGACGTCGGCGCGCACGGCCCGGACCTGACAGGCGTGCCGGCGCGCGCCGCGCTGGTCACCCCGGCGCACCAGTTCCCCACCGGCATCGCGTACCCGCCGGCGACGCGCGCCGCGCTGGTGCGCTGGGCGTCCACAGTGGACGGTCTGCTGATCGAGGACGACTACGACGGCGACTTCCGGTACGACCGGGCGCCGGTCGGCGCGCTCCAGGGACTCGGGCCCGACCGCGTCGCGTACGCCGGGTCGGTGTCGAAGTCGCTCGCGTCCGGGCTGCGGCTCGGCTGGCTGGCGCTGCCCGACCGGCTCACCGACCCGGTCGTCGACCTGAAACGGGCCGACGACCTGTGCGGGCCGGTGCTGGAGCAGCGCACGCTCGCCGCGTTCCTCACGACCGGGCGGTACGACGCGCACCTGCGCCGCTGCCAGCGCACGTACCGGGCCCGGCGCGACGTGCTGGTCGCGGCCGTCCGCCGGTACCTGCCGGCGGCCCGGATCACCGGGATCGCCGCCGGGCTGCACGCCGTGCTGGTACTGCCCGGCGGCGACGAGGCGGCGCTCACCGCCGCCGCCGAGGCCGCGGGCGTACGGGTACTTCCGTTGCGGCACTACGGATCCGGGCCGTCACCGGGCTTCGTGGTCGGCTATGCCCACCTCACCCCGGACACCATCACCAACACCGTCGCGACCCTCGCCGTCGCCTGGCGCTGAGCCTCGGCTCAGGCCAGGTTGAGGGCCGCCGCCGCGGCGTGCGCGTCGATCGGGATGGTGGTGGGCGCCGGCGAGGTGGCGACCGCCCAGTCCGGGTCCTTGAGGCCGTGGCCGGTGACCGTGCAGACGATCCGCTGGCCGGGCTCGACGAGGCCGGCGGCCACCGACTGGAGCAGCCCGGCGACGCTCGCCGCGCTGGCCAGCTCGACGAACACCCCCTCGGAACGCGCCAGCAGCTTGTACGCGGCGAGGATCTCCCGGTCGGTCACGGCGTGGATCAGCCCGCCGGACTCGTCGCGGGCGTCGACGGCCTTCGTCCAGCTCGCCGGGTTGCCGATGCGAATCGCGGTGGCGATGGTCTGCGGGTTGCGGACCGCCTCCCCGCGTACGATCGGCGCCGCCTCGGACGCCTGGAACCCGAACATCCGCGGCCGGCGCGTCGCGTTTCCGGCGGCGTGGTCCTCGACGTACCCCTTCCAGTACGCGGTGATGTTGCCGGCGTTGCCGACCGGCAGGCAGTGGATGTCCGGCGCGTCGCCGAGCGCCTCGACGACCTCGAACGCGGCGGTCTTCTGCCCCTCGATCCGGTACGGGTTGACCGAGTTCATCAGCGCGACCGGGTAGTCGATCGACAGCTTCGAGGCGAGCGCCAGGCAGTCGTCGAAGTTGCCGTCGACCTGGAGCAGGCGCGCGCCGTGCACCAGGCCCTGGGCCAGCTTGCCCAGCGCCACCTTGCCCTGCGGGATCAGGACCGCGCAGGTCAGCCCGGCACGCGCGGCGTACGCGGCGGCCGAGGCGGACGTGTTGCCCGTGGAGGCGCAGATGACCGCCTTCGCGCCGTCCTCGACGGCCTTGGACAACGCGACGGTCATCCCGCGGTCCTTGAAGGAGCCGGTCGGGTTCATGCCCTCGACCTTGAGGTACACCTCGCAGTTGGTACGCGCGGACAGCTCCGTGGCCGGCAGCAGCGGCGTACCGCCCTCCCCCAGGGTGACCACCGGGGTGTCCTCGGTGACCGGAAGCCGCTCGGCGTACTCGGCGATCACGCCGCGCCAGACGCTCATTGTGCTGTTTCCCCTTCGACCCGCATCACGCTGGCGACCTGCCGCACGATGTCCAACGAGGCCAGAGCGTCCACTGTGGACCGCAGCGCCGCGTCGGGCGCCCGGTGCGTGACGATGACGAGCAGCGCCTCGCCGCCCTGCCCCCGGCCCTCTTGTCGTACCGTCTGGATGCTGACGCCGTGCTCGGCGAACACGGTCGCGACCGTGGCGAGCACGCCGGCGCGGTCGGACACGTCGAGCGAGATGTGGTAGCGCGTCTCGATCTCGCCCATCGGCCGGATCCGCAGGTTCGCGTACGCCGAGTCGGGCGCGCCGGACCGGCCGAGCCGCCGGTTGCGGGCCACCGCGACGATGTCGCCGAGCACCGCGGACGCGGTCGGTGCGCCGCCCGCGCCGGCGCCGTAGAACATGAGCTGGCCGGCGGCCTCCGCCTCGACGAACACCGCGTTGAACGCGTCGCCCACACCGGCCAGCGGGTGGGTACGCGGGATCATCGCCGGGTGCACGCGGGCGGAGACGGAGTCCGTACCGTCGGGGTCGGTGCGGCGCTCGGCGATGCACAGCAGCTTGACCGTGCAGCCCATCTCCTGCGCGCTCGCCACGTCGGCGGCGGTCACCTCGGTGATGCCGACCCGGTACACGTCGGCGGCGGTGACCCGGGTGTGGAAGCCGAGCGACGCGAGGATCGCGGCCTTCGCCGCCGCGTCGAAGCCCTCCACGTCGGCGGTCGGGTCGGCCTCCGCGTATCCCAGCTCGGTCGCCTCGTCCAGCGCCTCACCGAACCCGGCACCGGAACTGTCCATCTTGGACAGTATGTAGTTGGTGGTGCCGTTGACGATGCCGGTGATACGCGTGACGCGGTCGCCGTGCAGCGACTCGCGCAGCGGGCGCAGCAACGGGATCGCGCCGGCGACCGCGGCCTCGTAGTACAGGTCGGTGTCACCCTCGGCGGCCGCGGCGGCGAGCGTGGCGGTGTCCTCGGCGAGCAGCGCCTTGTTCGCGGTGACGACGCTCTTGCCGGCGCGCAGCGCGTCGACCAGCCAGCCCCGCGCCGGCTCCAGCCCGCCGACGACCTCCACGACGATGTCCACGTCGTCGCGCTTCACCAGCCCGACCGCGTCGGCGGTGAACAGCTCCCGCGACGCCGGGAGCGAGCCGCGGTCCCGGTCCGGCCGGCGTACCGCGATGCCGGCGATCTCCAGCGGGGCGCCGATCCGGGCCGTCAGGTCGTCGGCCTGCTCGTGCAGCAGCCGGACCACCTCGGTACCGACGGTGCCGCAGCCCAGGATGGCGAGTTTGAGGGGCTCCATGCGTGTCATCACCCCACGTCCAGGCGGAGCAGGTCGTCCTCGGTCTCGGCCCGTACGATCACCCGCGCCGTACCGTCGGCCACCGCGACCACACCCGGCCGCGGCACGTGGTTGTAGTTGTTCGCCATCGACCTCGTGTACGCCCCGGTGCCCGGCACCGCGACCAGGTCACCCGGCCCCACGTCCGACGGCAGGAACTCGTCGCGCACCACGATGTCGCCCGACTCGCAGTGCTTGCCGACGACACGGGACAGCCCGGCCCGCGCGGTCGAGACGCGCGAGGCGAGCGTGCACGAGTACGACGCGTCGTACAGCGCGGTGCGGATGTTGTCGCTCATGCCGCCGTCGACGGAGATGTAGCGCCGGACGGCGCCGCCGTCCAGCTCGACGTCCTTGACCGTGCCCACCTCGTACAACGTGCACCCGGCGGGGCCGGAGATCGACCGGCCCGGCTCCACCGAGATCCGCGGCACCGCCAGCCCGTACCCGCGGCACTCGTGCGCGACGATGCCGGCCAGCGCCGTCGCGATCTCGACCGGGTCGAACGGGTCGTCCTGGGTCGTGTACGCGATGCCGAAGCCGCCGCCCAGATCCAGCTCCGGCGGCTCGACGCCGAACTCGTCGCGGATCTGCGCCTGCAACGCCAGCACCCGCCGGGCGGACACCTCGAAGCCCTGCGCGTCGTAGATCTGCGAACCGATGTGCGAGTGCAGGCCGAGCAGCCGCAGGCTCGGCGCCGCCAGGATCCGCCGTACCGCCTCGGCCGCCGCCCCGCCCGCGCGGCCGTCCTGGCCACGGTTGAGCGAGAAGCCGAACTTCTGGTCCTCGTGCGCCGTCGCGATGTACTCGTGGGTGTGTGCCTCCACCCCCACGGTCACCCGCACCATCACCGGTACGCGTACGCCGCGGTCGGCCGCCAGCGCGGCCAGCCGCTCGATCTCGTCGAACGAGTCGACGATGACCCGGCCGACGCCCGACGTCACCGCCCGGTCCAGCTCGGCGAGGGACTTGTTGTTGCCGTGGAAGCCGATCCGCGCCGGGTCGAACCCGGCGGCCAGCGCCACCGCCAGCTCGCCGCCGGAGCAGACGTCGAGGTTCAGCCCCTCCTCGGCGATCCACCGGACGACCGCCTTGCACAGGAACGACTTCCCGGCGTAGTAGACGTCGCCGCCGGCCGGGAACGCCGCCGCGAACGCGTCGCGGTACGCCGCCGCCCGGGACCGCAGGTCGACCTCGTCCACCACGTACAGCGGGGTGCCGTACTCGGCGGCCAGGTCGGTGGCCGGGATGCCGCCGACCCGCAGCACGCCGTCGGCGCCGCGCGACACCGTACGCGGCCACAGGTGCGGCAGCAGCTCGTTGACGTCCACCGGCTCGCGCAGCCAGGCGGGGCCGTGCTCGCCGATGTCGGCGTGCAGGGCACCGGCCTCGTGTACCCGCACCGCTACATCCGTTCCGGCGCCGAGACGCCCAGCAGGTGCAGGCCGTTGGCCAGCACGGTCCGCGTCGCCTCGACCAGCCACAGCCGGGCGGTGGTCAGCTCCGTCGGCGGCTCGTCGCCGAGCGGCAGCACCCGACAGGCGTCGAAGAAGCGGTGCCAGTGGCCGGCCAGGGCCTCCAGGTACCGAGCGACACGGTGCGGCTCGCGCAGCTCCGCCGCCGACGCGACCACCCGCGGGAACTCGGCGAGCGCCTTCAACAGGTCCGTCTCACGGGGGTGCGCGAGCAGCGCCGGGTCGAAGTCGTCGCCGCGACTCAGGCCCAGCTCGGCGGCGTTGCGCAGGATCGACGCGACCCGGGTGTGCGCGTACTGCACGTAGTAGACCGGGTTGTCCTGGCTGCGCTTCGCCCACGCGTCGAGGTCCAGGTCGATCGGCGAGTCGACCGAGTAGCGCGCCAACGCGTACCGCGCGGCGTCGACGCCGATCGCGTCGACCAGGTCGGACAGCAGCACGACGGTGCCGGCCCGCTTCGACATGCGGACCGGCTGGCCGTCCTTGACCAGGTTGACCATCTGGCCGATCAGGATCTCCAGGTTGGCGTCCGGGTCGTCGCCGAAGCAGGCGGACATCGCGCGCATCCGGCCGATGTACCCGTGGTGGTCGGCGCCGAGCATGATCACGACCTTGTCAAAGCCGCGCTCGCGCTTGTCCAGGTAGTAGGCGCAGTCGGCGGCGAAGTAGGTCCAGTCGCCGTCCGCCTTGACCAGCACCCGGTCCTTGTCGTCGCCGTGCTCGCTGGTGCGCAGCCAGACCGCGCCGTCGGCCTCGAAGACGTTGCCCTGCTTGCGAAGCCGGTCCAGCGCCGCGGTCAGCTCACCCCGGTCGTGCAGGTCCTTCTCGTTGAAGTACACGTCGAACTGGACGCCGAACTCCGCCAGCGACGTCCTGATCTCACCGAACATCAGCCGCACGCCGTCGACGCGGAACGTCTCCAGCGCCTCGTCCGCGGGCGTGTCCAGTACGCCCGGGTTGCGGGTGACCACGTCGGCCGCGATCTCGTCGATGTACCCCCCGGCGTACCCGTCCTCGGGCACCTGCTCGCCCTTGGCCCGCGCGTACAGCGAGCGGGCGAAGCGGGTGATCTGCGAGCCGGCGTCGTTGAAGTAGTACTCCGTGGCGACCTCGGCGCCGGTGGCGCGCAGCAGGCGGGACAGCGCGTCGCCGACGGCCGCCCAGCGGACCGCGCCGATGTGCACCGGACCGGTCGGGTTCGCCGAGACGAACTCCAGGTTCACCTTCTGGCCGGCGAGCGCGTCGCCCTGCCCGTACGCCTCGCCGGCGTCGACGATCGTGCGCGCCAACGCGCCGGCCGCGGCGGCGGACAGCCGGATGTTGAGGAAGCCCGGCCCGGCGATCTCGGCGTTCGCCACGCCCGGCGCGCCGCGCAGCTCGTCGGCGATCCAGCCGGCCAGCTCCCGCGGGTTGGCCCCGACCTTCTTCGCCAGTTGCAGGGCGAGGTTGGCGGCGTAGTCGCCGTGCTCCGGGTTGCGGGGTCGCTCCACCGTCGTCGTCGCCGGCAGGGCGGCGGTGTCCAGACCGTGGGCGGCGAAGGCGCCCCGGGCGGCGGACAGAACGGTGTCGGCAAGCTCGGCGGGAGTCACTGCGCCATGCTATCCGGGGTAGAGTCGGTGCCCCGGCAACGCCCCACCGACCCATACCACCAGTTGGTACGGGGGTCGGACCCGAGTGGAGGTCGAGCTCGACCATGTCGATGATGATCAACCCCAGTGGCGGCGGGCAGATCATCGCCGCCGGGGAGCCGTTCAAGCTGCGACTGAAGAAGAAGCGTCAGGTCGAGGCCGCCACCACCCCGGACGAACCGGACGCCACCGCCGACGACGAGACGGACGCCGACGACACCGCGGACGAGGACGACTGAACCGTCCGGTAGCGACGTTCCCCCACCACCCGGCGGTTACGCCGCGCTAACCGCCCGTTTGCCGCGCCGCGACTAGGGTCTGCCCAGAGGTCCTGGCGGTCCGTTGGGCTCAAATCACCGCCCGATGGGCCGATGCCGCCCACCTGATCCCGATCTTCGGGATAACAATGGGCGTGTCCACGGATCCGGAGCGTGTTGCGGGGGCGGAGCGTTGACCGTACGTGGGGCGACAGGGTGGTGGGCGCGACTGCGTCCGCGGGTGCCGTCGCTGTTCGCCACCTACCTCGGCCTGCTCGCGCTGTACGGGTTCGTCCGCGCCGTGGTCCCGCCGCTGCGGGAGTACACGTACTGGCCGACGTCGGTGGTCGAGGTGCTGGGCCTGCCGGCCTCGGTGAACCTGGCGTGGCTGGCGTTCCTGGTGATCCTGGCCGGCGCCGTGGCGCGCCGCAAACGGGTCGCCCGCACGATGCTGATGATCCTCCTGGGTCTGGCCCTCGCGGCGAACCTGGCCGGCGACGCCTGGGTTCTCGTCCTGCGCTTCGTGGAACACGAGAGCCTGGCGCGGTACCGGACGGACATCGTGTTCACCGCGATCGGCACCGTCGTCGTGGCGATCGAGCTGGCGGTGCTGATCGCCGCCCGGCGTGAGTTCTACGCCCGGGTGCAGCGGGGCAGCTTCCGGAAGGCGATCGCGACGCTGGTGATCGGGCTCGCGGTGACGTTCGGGGTCAGCTACGTGCTGGTGTCGATGGCGCCCGGCACGCTGCACGGCCGGCGCAACCGGGCGTCGTGGGCGCTGCAACGGCTGCTCGGGTCCAGCGACCCGTTCCACAATCCGGGCGGGGCGCCGCACTGGGTGTCCACGGTCACCGGCCTGCTCGCCGCGGTCGCGCTGTTCGCCGCCCTGCTGGTGCTGCTGCGGTCGCAGCGCACCGCCGCGGTCCTGCCGCCCGACGACGAACGCCGGATCCGGGCGTTGCTCGCCGAGTCCGGCGAACGGGACTCGCTGGGATACTTCGCGACCCGGCGCGACAAGTCGGCGATCTTCTCGGCGAGCGGCAAGGCGGCCGTGACGTACCGGGTGGTGCACGGGGTGTGCCTGGCGTCCGGGGACCCGATCGGGGACCCGGAGGCGTGGCGGCCGGCGATCGACGCCTGGCTCGACCTCACCCGGCGGTACGCGTGGACGCCGGCGGTGATGGGCGCCAGCGAGCAGGGCGCCACGGCGTACCGGCGGGCCGGGCTGCGGGTGCTCCAGCTCGGCGACGAGGCGGTGCTCACCGTCGCCGAGTTCTTCCTGGACGGCCGCGAGATGCGCGGCGTACGCCAGGCGGTGCGGCGGGTGGAGCGGGCCGGGTACACGGCGCGGGTCCGCCGGCACGCCGACATCCCGGCGGCCGAGATGACGGAGATCATCGCCCGCGCGGACGCCTGGCGTGACACGGAGACCGAACGCGGCTTCTCGATGGCGCTCGGCCGGCTCGGCGACCCCGCCGACGGCGACTGCGTGCTGGTGGAGGCGGTCGGGCCGGACGGGACGGACGCGGCGCTGCTGTCGTTCGCGCCGTGGGGCCGGCACGGCCTGTCGCTGGACCTGATGCGCCGGGACCGGGACGCCGACAACGGGCTGATGGAGTTCATGGTCTGCGAGCTGGTCGAGTCGGCGCCGCTGCTGTCGGTGGCGCGCGTCTCGCTGAACTTCGCGGTCTTCCGGTCGGCTTTCGAGGAGGGGTCCCGGATCGGTGCCGGCCCGGTACTTCGCTTGTGGCGCAAGCTGTTGCTGTTCTTCTCCCGCTGGTGGCAGATCGAGTCGCTGTACCGGGCGAACGTGAAGTACCGGCCGCAGTGGCTGCCGCGGTACCTGTGCTTCGGCGAGACGCGCGACGTGGCGAAGGTGGGCCTGGCGTCCGCGATCGCCGAGGGTTTCCTGACCGTGCCGAGCCTGTCCGCGCTGCTGAACCGGGGCCGGGACAGGGCGGTCAGCAGCCCGGTGGAGCCCTCGGAGCTGCCCGTCGAACCGGCGTCGGGGCCGGCGGACGGGCCGCCGGCCGAGCCACGGCGTCCGGGCGTACCGGAGCAGGTGGCGGTGCGGATCGCGACGATGGAGAAGATGCGCGCCGCCGGCACCGACCCGTACCCGGTGGTCGCGCCGGTCACCGACACGGCCGCGGAGCTGACGTCCCGGTTCGTCGACCTGCCGCCCGACGCCGCGACCGGCGAGTACGCCCGCGTCGCGGGACGGGTGCTGCTGTCCCGCGACCTCGGCGGCGTGTGCTTCGCCCGGCTGCGGGACGCGACGGGCGACCTGCAGGTGATGCTGACCGCGGACCGGCCGGAGCTGTTGGCGCGCTGGCGCGCCGCGGCGGACCTCGGCGACCAGGTCGCGGTCGACGGTGAGGTCGTCACCAGCCGCAACGGCGAGCTGTCCGTCCTCGCGCACGAGTGGACGACGACGGCGAAGTGCCTGCGGCCGCTGCCGGACAAGTACGCCGGGCTCGCCGACCCCGAGGCCCGGGTACGCCGCCGCTACCTCGATCTCGCCGTCAACGCCGGCACCCGGCGTACCCTCGCGGTGCGGTCCGCGTCGGTCCGCGCGCTGCGCGACGCGCTGCACGACCGGGGCTTCCTTGAGGTGGAGACGCCTGTGCTGCAACGGATCCACGGCGGCGCGAACGCCCGGCCGTTCCGCACCCGGATCAACGCGTACGACCTCGACCTGTACCTGCGGATCGCGCCCGAGCTGTACCTGAAACGGCTGTGCGTCGGCGGTGTCGGCAAGGTCTTCGAGCTGGGCCGGACGTTCCGCAACGAGGGCGCGGACGCCACGCACAACCCGGAGTTCACGATCCTTGAGGCGTACCAGGCGTACGCGGACTACCGGACGATGCTCGACCTGGCGCGGGAGATGATCCAGGGCGCCGCGAGCGCCGCGTACGGCGCGCCCGTGCTGCGCCGCGCCACCGCCGACGGCGGACTGTCCGATGTGGACATCTCCGGGACGTGGCGGGTCCGCACGGTCAACGATGCGCTGAGCGCCGCGCTCGGCGCCGAGGTCACCGCCGACACCGGCCGCGCCGAGCTGGTCCGGCACGCCGAGCGGCTCGACATCCCCGTCGACCCGACCGCCCCGCGCGGCGAGGTCCTGCTGGAGCTGTACGAGCGGCTCGTCGAGCACCGCACCGTCGAACCCACGTTCTACCTCGACTTCCCGACCGACGTCTCGCCGCTCACCCGGCAGCACCGGGACGACGACCGGCTCGCCGAGCGCTGGGACCTGGTCGCGTTCGGCGCCGAGATCGGCACCGCGTACACCGAGCTGACCGATCCGGTCGAGCAGCGCCGCCGGCTCACCGAGCAGTCGCTGAAGGCGGCCGGCGGCGACCCCGAGGCGATGGAGCTCGACGACGACTTCCTCGACGCGCTGGAGTACGGCATGCCGCCGACCGGCGGCCTCGGGCTCGGTGTCGACCGCATCGTCATGCTGCTGACCGGCCTGTCGATCCGTGACACCCTGCCGTTCCCGCTCGTACGCCCGTCGGCGCGGTGACGTCGTGACCGCGCCGGACTCCCCGCACGTCGGTTGGCGGGTCGGCGTGGTCGAACGGCCCGGCGAGACGATGCACGTCGTGGCCAACGGCGCCGGGCCGACCGTCGTGTTCGCCAACGGGCTCGGGCAGAGCTGGTACGACTGGGATGCCGTCGTCGAGCTGCTCGCCGGGGAGTACCGGCTCGTCCGGTTCGACCGCCCCGGCCTCGGCGGTACCCCGCTCGCCGCGCGCCGCCCGACGCTCGCCGCCGAGGTTGGCCGGATCGCCGCCGTCGCCGACACGTACGCGCCGGACGAGCCGGTCGTCCTCGTCGCGCACTCCGCCGCCGCCCTGCACGCCGAGGCGTACGCCCGGCAGCATCCGCGGCGCGTCGCCGCCCTCGTCCTCGTCGACCCGAGCACCGAGCCGGACGTGACGCCCCGGCCCGACGCGGCGCGCGGCCTCACCCGGCTCACGCTGGACACGCTGCCGCGTACCGTCTCCGCGCTGGCGGCGACGCGCCTGACGAGGATGCTCGGCCCCCGCGTGTACCGCCGGACCTACCGGACGCAGAACCGCCGCCGGCTCAGCGGCCCGGACGCGCCCGGCTGGCCGCCGCGTACCGACCCGATGCCGCACCCGGTCGAGACGGTGTACGGCTCGGCCACCACGACCGTCGCGATCCTCGCCGAGCTGGCCGCGTACCGGACGCAGGCCGCGGACCTCAACCACCTCCGTCGTACGACGACCGCGCCGGCCGTCCCCACCACGGTGCTCGCCGCGCTCGACGGCATGGGGCCCGGCCGCAACGCGAGGTGGCTCGCGGCGATGACCCGGCTCGCCGACACGCTCGACGCGCGGCTCGTCACGCTGCCGGACGCCCGGCACCTCGCCATGGTGGACCGCCCGGACGCCGTCGCCGACGCCGTACGCCGATCCGTCTGACCCCCGCGGTGGACGCCGGCGCGCGCCCGTGGTCGTCAGGCCGGCTCGGGTTCGCCGAAACGGCCGAGGGTGACCGCGCTCGCGACCGCCAGGACGAACCCGCCGACCGCCACCGGCCAGTACCCGGGGCGCGTCGTGTCACCGAGGAACAGCACGCCCACCGCCGCCGGTACGACTGTCTCGCCGACGACGAGGCCGGCGGTGGCGGCGACCGCACCGTACTGGAGGGCGGTGGTGTAGCAGACGAAGGCGGTCACGCCGGCCGCGACCAGCACGTACGCGGCGGGTTCCCGGACGAGGACCGACGGCGCGAAGCCGGGCAGGATCCGCGCGGCGATCGCGACGACGCCGAAACCGAGGCCGCCGGCGAAGCCGAGCCCGACGCAGCGGGACCGGGCCGGCAGCCGGGCGGCCGCCAGCCCGGCGACGACGAGCAGCCCGGTCCCGGCGACGAGCCCCCACCGGAACGCCGCGGACACCTCCGGCGTCCCCTCCGTACCGGCGGACAGGCCGAGCGCGGCGAGACCGACGCACACGCCGAGCACGGCGGTCCACTCCCGGCCGGACAGCCGCGCACCCAGCAACGGCACCGCGACGACCGCGGTCACCGCCAGGGACGCCGCGATCGCGCCCTGCACGGCGAACAGCGGCAGCCGGCGCAGCGCGACCAGCTCGGCCAGGAAGCCGACCCCGTCGCAGCACAGGCCCAGCAGGTACACCCACTGCCGGGCGATGCGGACGAGCCCGCGGGCACCCGACCCGGCCGGTACGCGCGCCGCGCCCTTCGCCTGCAACGCGGACGCGACGCCGAAGCACGCCGCCGCGACCAGCGCCGCGGCCAGGCTGAGGATCATCGGCCCAGACTACGGACCGCGAGGTCGACGACGAGCGCCGCGTGATCGGAGTAGAACGGCCCCGGCCCGTGCGCGGGCAGCCGCTCGGCGACGGTACGCGCGGACACCACCGACACACCCGGGCCGACGAACGCGAAGTCGATCCGGTGCCGCAGCCGCTGCGTCGGGTCGAGCGGGTCGTACGTCTCGCCCGGCCAGCGCCGCGGGTCCGGCCGCGCGGCCCGGTACGCGTCGACGAAGCCTGCCTTCGCCAGCCGCCGCGTCACCTGCCACCGCGGCGCGACCCGCTGCCCCTCGGCGTCCCGGTGGCCCTCGGCGTCCCGGTGGCCCTCGGCGTCCAGGTGCGACTCGGTGTTGAACCCGCCGGCCAGCACCACCGGCGTCGTCTGGTCGGGTACCGCCGCCGGCAGGTGCTCGGTGAGGATCTCCTCGACGTTGGCGAGCTGCGGCAGCTCCAGCATCGCCAGCTCCTCGTCGGTACGTGTGCGTTCGCCCCCGGCGGCCAGCTCGGCCGCGGTCTGCTCCAGCGCGTCCGCGATCGCCACGTCGAAGCGCAGCCACGTGTCGAACACGGCCAGCTCTCCCCCGTCGGGCAACCCCACGCGCACCCCGCCGAGGTTGTAGCTGTCCACCGTCCGCCCCTCCGGGTACGGCAGGCGCGCGGTGACGGGCAGCCGGGTCACGATCGACAGGTTGTCGTCGGTGCCGGCCGCGGCCAGCGACCACCCGCGGTACGCGGCGCCGAGCCGGGTGACGATGGCGTCGGCCGCGCCGTACGTCTCGGTGCAGCACAGCACGTCCGGCGCGACGTCGGCGACCAGCTCGGTCATCTCGTCCAGCAGGTCCGTCGCGGCGGTGTCCCGTCCGGCCCGGCCGAGGTTCCACACCATCAGTCGGACCGGGGTCGTCACGTCGCGCATCCGTCACCTCCGAGTCGGGCGGAGCGCCGGTCCGCGCCAGTGGGTCCCGGGCCGCTGCGTGAAGTTGTTCATTACCGCTGGTCACCCATCATGTCCGAACACGCAGCGCAGCCGGACCCGGGGTACGCCCGCCGCGCACCCCGTCACACCCGCACGCCGGCCCGGCCGCACACCGCCCCGCGGTACCGCCGGCGAACGCACAGGCCACCACGGCCTGCCAGGCTAGCGCGACGCACGGGTACCCCCGCCCGACAGCGACCTCGCTGACCCTGCCCGGGGCGTACGCCCGGTTTCGGCATCGGTGACATTCCGTGTCCGGCTCGCTCCGTCCCGGCACACGACAACGGGGCCGCACCCTCGACGAGGATGCGGCCCCGGTACGTCCGGCCGGTCAGAGGCCCGCGCCGACCGGCTCCCGCTGCTCCGGCATCTGCGCCGCCGCCCGGCGCTGCTGGCGGCGCTCCCGACGGCCCTCGACCGCCGTGTAGAGCGCCGGTACCAGCAGCAACGTGAGCAGCGTCGACGACACCAGGCCGCCGATCACCACGACCGCCAGCGGCTGCGAGATGAACCCGCCCTCGCCGGTCAACCCGAGCGACATCGGGATCAGCGCGCAGATCGTCGCCGCGGCGGTCATCAGGATCGGGCGCAGCCGGCGCCGACCGCCCTCGACCACCGCGTCCGCCACGCTCATCCCCTGCGCCCGGTACTGGTTGATGAGGTCCATCAACACGATCGCGTTGGTGACCACGACACCCACCAGCATCAGCATGCCGATCAGCGACGCGACGCCCAGCGCCGTGTTCGTGGCGAGCAGCGCGACGATCGCACCGGTCGCCGCGAACGGCACCGACACCAGCAGGATCAGCGGCTGCACCAGGCTCCGGAACGTGGCCACCATGATGATGAACACGATCGCGATCGCCGCGAGCAGGGCGATCCCGAGCGACATGAACGCGTCCGACTGGTCCGAGCCGACGCCGCCCATGGTCCAGCTCGCGCCGGCCGGCAGGTCGACCTTGTCCAGCTTCTTCGTCAGGTCACTGGTGACCGCGCCGGTGTTGCTGCTCGACGCCGTACCGCTGATGGTGGCGCTGCGGTTCCGGTCGGTGTGCGAGATCGTCACCGGGCCGTTCACCTGCTTGACGCTCGCCACCGTCGACAGCGGCACCGTGCCGGTCGCCGTCGGCACCGGCAGCGACCGCAGCTGGTCCAGTGTGGACGGTGCCGCGCCGCTGCGTACCACGATGTTGCGCTCGGCGCCGTCGAGCTCGATCTTCGCCGCCGGCGCGCCCTGGAACATCTGCTGGACGAGCTGGCCCACGGCGGCGTCGGTCAGCCCGTACCGGGCGGCCTTCTCATGGTTGACGGTCACCTCGATCTGCGGGTTGTTCGGCGACAGGTCGCTCTGCACATCCGTGACGTGCGCCGTACCCCGGACCGCGCGCTCGACCTGGTCGGCCGCGCGGCGCAGCGACGCGTCGTCCGGCGCGGTCACCACGACCTGTACGTTCGCCCCGCCGAAGCCGCTGGTGTCGCCGAACGTCACGTCCCCGACGCCGGACAGCCCGTCGATGTCGTGCCGCAGGTCGTCCTGCAGCGCGTCCACGTCCGTGCCGTGCTTCGTGGTGAGCTGGAAGCTCGCCTCGTTCGGGCTGCCCGCGCCGAAGCCGGCCGACCCGACCGTCACCTGGTACGACGTGATCTCCGAGCGGTCCGCCAGCAGTGCCTCGACCCTCTTCGACGCGGCGCTCGTCTCCGCCAGGCTGGTGCCGACCGGCATCTTCTCCGACAGCGCCAGCGTGTCCTGACCGGACGAGTCGAGCAGGTTCGTCTTCAGCGACGGTACGAGCGCCAGCGTGCCCACGAACACCACGATCGCGATCAGCACGGTCACCACGCGGTGCCGCGTCGCGAACCGGATCACCGGCACGTACGCCCGCTGCAACGGACTGCGCCGCTCCTTCTCCTCGGCCCGCGCCCGCACATCCGGCCCGGTGTGCTTCGGCGCCTTCAGGAACCAGTACGCCAGCACCGGCGTGATCGTCAGCGCCACCAGCAGCGACGCGGCCAGCGCCACCACGACGGTGATCGCGAACGGTGCGAACAGCTCGCCGACCATCCCGCCGACCAGACCGATCGGCAGGAACACCGCGACCGTGGTCAGCGTCGACGAGGTCACCGCACCGGCCACCTCGCGTACGCCGGACAGCACGGCGTCGCGTTTGGACTCGCCGTAACTCAGGTGTCTCTTGATGTTTTCGAGCACGACAATCGAGTCGTCGACCACCCGGCCGATCGCGATCGTCAGGCCGCCGAGCGTCAGCAGGTTGAGCGTGTCCCCCTTGGCCCACATGACGATCAGCGCGATCATCACCGACACCGGGATGCTCACCACGGTGACCAGCGTCGAGCGGACCGAGAGCAGGAAGATCAGGATCACCACGACGGCGAACGCCAAGCCCAGAAGGCCCTCGGTGAACAGGCTCTTGATCGACCGCTGCACGTACGGCGCCTGGTCGGACACGATCGTCAGCCGGCCACCGTCACCGAGATCCGCCTTCAGGTCCGACAGCTCGTCGCGGACCTCCTTCGAGATCGCGACCGCGTTGCCGTCCGGCTTCATCGTCACCGACAGGCCCAGGCTCGGCCGCCCATTGGTACGCGTCAGCGACGTCGCCGCCGAGTCGGTGACCGCGACCTTCGCCACGTCACCGAGGCGTACCGCCTTGGGGGTGGCCTGCCCCTGCGCGCCGCCCGCCTGCTGCCCCTGACCGGTCTGCCCCTGACCGGTTGGGCCCTCACCCGCAGCCCCTTGCTGGCCAGTGCCCGCGGCGGCTGGCGTGAGGTAGAGGTTCTTGACGTCGTCGACCGTGGCGAACTTGCCGCCGATCTGCACCGACAGGCTCTTGCCGCCCTCGGTCAGCGTCCCGGCCGAGACCGGCGCTCCGCTGCCGGACAGCGCGGTGACCACCGACGCCGCGGACAGGCCGGCCTTGGCCAGCTTCTTCGCGTCCGGGGTGATCGTCACCTCTTCGTCGCGTACGCCGGTGACGGTGGCGTCCTTGACCCCGTCGATCTTGCGTACCTTCGGCGCCACGGTGTCGGTCAGCCGGCGCGCCAGCTCCCGCTGCGGCAGCGAGCCGGACGCGGCCAGCGTGATCACCGGCAGCGAGTCGGTGCTCCCCGCGAAGACGCTGGTCTGCACCGAGTCCGGCAGTTGGGCGTCGAGCCGGTTGACGACCTGCTCGACCTTGCCGGTCGCGTCGTCGAGGTCGGTGCCGTAGTCGAACTGGACGAGGATCGTCGCGTTCCCCGACTTCGAGGTCGACGTGACGCTCTCCAGCCCCGGTACGGCCTGCAGGCCGTCCTCGATCGGCGTGGTCGCCTGCTGCTCGACCACCTCCGGCGAGGCGCCCGGGTACGTGACCATGACCGCCGCGATCGGGAACTCCAGCGACGGCAGCAACTGCTGCCGCAGCGACGGGATCGAGAACGCCCCGAAGCCGATGATCACGACGGTGATCAGTGCGACGAGGCTACGGTTGGCAAGACTCAGCCGGGACAGTAGCCACATGGGCTCCCCCTGTCGTCCAGTTCTTTAGTAACGTGCGCACCACGCCCCCATTGGTACGGCGCACGGAAACAGTTTGGACGACACGAAGCATTGGCCCGACACCGGGGCAGGCTCATCACATACGGTTGTCGAACAGGCACGACACGGCGTGAGGTGGCAGTGGACAGCGAGACCGAGGACCTGATCCGCGGCATCCTCGCCGACGGTCGACGACTGCGGGCCGCCGCCGCGCCGATGCGCCCCAGCCCCCTGCTCGACCTCAACCTGACCATGCAGCAGCTCAAGGTGCTCATCGCGGTCGCCCGCGGCGCCTCGTCCGGCCACCAGCTCACCGACGTCCTCGGCGTACGGCTGGCCACCGTGACCGGCATCGTCGACCGGCTCACCGCCCAGGACCTGGTCACCCGCCGCGAGGACCCGAACGACCGCCGGGTACGCCGGGTCGAGCTGACCTCGACCGGGCGCGACCTGCTCGACCGGCTCAACGAGGCAGGCGACCTCGCCACCCGCCGGCTCCTCGGCTACCTCGACGCCGCCGACCTGCGTACCGTCGCCGAGGCGACCCGCCTGCTGTGCGAGGCCGCCACCCGGGCCGCCGCCGAGGACGCACAGACCTGAGGACACGCGAAACGGCCGGCCCCGGGGGGTTGGGCCGGCCGTTTCGACTGTGGGGATGATTCGATCGACGGGTGGTCGTCAGGCTGCGTCTAGATCACGCTGCGTCCAGATCACGCTGCGTCCAGGCCGCCCGCGCTGGCCAGCTCACGCAGCCGGTGCAGCGCCTGGATCTCCAGCTGGCGGATCCGCTCCCGGGACAGGCTGAACCGCTGCGCCACCTCGGTGAGCGAGTGCTCCCGGCCGTCGTCCAGCCCGTACCGCGCGCGGACGATGCCGGCGGACCGGTCGTCCAGGTGGCCGAGCAGGCCGTCGATCCGCTCGCGCTCCATGCCGGCGAGGACGAGCTCCTCGGGGCTCGGCGCGTCGGAGTCGGCGACGAGGTCGCCGAGGTTCGTGTCGCCGTCGTCGCCGACCGGGGTGTCCAGCGAGACCGTGTCCTGCGACCAGCGCTTGAGCTCGTTGACCCGCTCGACCTCGACACCGAGCGCCTTCGCCAGCTGCGCCGGCTCCGGGTCCTGGCCCAGCTCACGGGTGAGCTGACGGGTCATGTTGCGCATCCGGTTGACGTCCTCGACCAGGTGCACCGGGAGCCGCACCGTGCGCTCCTGCTGCGCGATGGCCCGCGAGATCGCCTGCCGGATCCACCACGTCGCGTACGTCGAGAACTTGAAGCCGCGCTCGTAGTCGAACTTCTCGACCGCGCGCACCAGGCCGGTGTTGCCCTCCTGGATGAGGTCGAGCATCGGCATGCCACTGCGCACGTACCGCCGGGCGATGGAGACGACCAGCCGGAGGTTCGCCTTCACGAACTGTTCCTTGGCGCGCTGGCCCTCGACCACGAGCCGGCTCAGCTCGGCCTTGGAGGCGCCGCGTACGGTCTGGCCGGCGTCGAGCAGACGCTCCGCGTACAGACCGGCCTCGACCGCCTTCGCGATGTCCACCTCGCCGGCCGCGTCGAGCAGCGGCGTCTTGGAAATCTCGTGCAGGTACACACCAACCAGATCGCGCTCCTCGGCGACCTTGTCGGTGCGGATACCCGTGTCGTTCGCCACGTTCGCCGTCCTCCCGTGCTGTGCTGCCCCCGCTGTGCGGCCCTGCCACCTGCACAACGCCATGCCGATCGGGTTGATTCCGAGCTAGGGTGTATGGCCCATCACCGTGACCAGACCGCATACACCCCGACTCCCGGCCTCTTCATGGAACCCTGTCCAACTGCGGACCAGCCTGGTAGAGACTGGGAGGAAGCTGAAAACCTCCCCGGCCCGGCCCCGGCTGAACCCTCACCACGACTAAGACGCCCGAGAGGGGTACGCATGACGCACGGTGAGACGACCGCCACGTCTGCCGAGGGTGGCACGTCCCTGTTTCGTACCGCTCGGGATTTTCTGCTCTCCCTCCGCGAGGACTATCCGACCGCCTACCAGGGCTTCACGTGGCCGGAGTTCGACAGGTTCAACTGGGCGGCCGACTGGTTCGACGCGGTGCTCGCCGCCGAACAACCCGACCAGATCGCGCTGTGGGTCGTCGAGGCGGACGGCACCGAGACCCGCCTGACGTTCGCCGACCTGGCCGAGCGGTCCGCGCAGGTCGCTGGCTGGCTGGCCGCCGAGGGTGTGGGCCGCGGCGAGCGGATCGTCCTGATGCTGGGCAATCAGGTGGAGCTGTGGGAGACGCTGCTCGCCGCGATGCGGCTCGGCGCCGTGGTGATTCCGGCCACCACCCTGCTCGGCCCGGACGACCTCCGCGACCGCATCGAGCGCGGGCAGGCCGGCCACGTCGTCGCCCGGTCCGTGGACGCGCCGAAGTTCGCCGACGTACCCGGTGGGTACACCCGGATCGCGGTCGGCGAGCCCGTCGAGGGCTGGCTGCGCTACGCCGACGCGTACGGGTTCTCGGGCGACACCCCCGAGCCGGACACCCGGGGCGACGACCCGCTGCTGCTCTACTTCACCTCCGGTACCACCGCGCAGCCGAAGCTGGTCGAGCACACCCACGCCAGCTACCCGGTCGGGCACCTCACCACGATGTACTGGCTGGGGCTGCGGCCCGGCGACGTGCACCTCAACATCTCGTCGCCCGGCTGGGCCAAGCACGCCTGGAGCAACCTGTTCGCGCCGTGGAACGCCGGCGCCACCGTGCTCGTCTACAACTACGCGCGGTTCGACGCGGCGGCGCTGATGGCCGTGCTGCGCCGGTGCCGGGTCACGACGTTCTGCGCGCCGCCGACCGTGTGGCGGATGATGATCCAGGCCGACCTGGCCGCGTCCGACCTGTCGCTGCGCGAGGTCGCGTCGGCCGGCGAGCCGCTCAACCCCGAGGTCATCGAGCAGGTACGACGCGCGTGGGGCCGCACCATCCGCGACGGGTACGGGCAGACCGAGACGACCGCGCAGATCGCCAACCCGCCCGGCCAGCCGCTCAAGGAGGGGTCGATGGGCCGGCCGCTCCCCGGGTACGTGATCGCCCTGGCCGATCCCGCCACCGACGAGATCGTCACCGAGCCGGGCGTCGAGGGCGAGATCTGCGTCGATCTGTCCAACCGGCCGCTGCCGCTGATGACCGGCTACCGCGACGATCCGGAACGCACCGCCGAGGTCACCCGCGGCGGGCTCTACCACACCGGCGACGTCGCCAGCCGCGACGCCGACGGCTACCTGACGTACGTCGGGCGCGCCGACGACGTGTTCAAGGCGTCCGACTACAAGATCTCGCCGTTCGAGCTGGAGAGCGTGCTACTGGAGCACCCGGCCGTGGCCGAGGCCGCCGTCGTACCGGCGCCCGACCCGGTCCGCCTCGCCGTACCCAAGGCGTACGTGGTGCTCGCCGCCGGGGTCGAGCCGTCCGCCGCGACCGCCCGGGACATCCTGGCCTACGCGCGAGACCACCTGGCGCCGTACAAGCGGCTGCGGCGGGTGCAGTTCGCCGAGCTGCCGAAGACGATCTCCGGCAAGATCCGCCGGGTGGAGCTACGCGACCAGGAGGTCGCGGTGCACGGCACCGGCGCCGACCGTACGGTGCGGGCGACCGGCGAGTTCTGGGAGGACGACTTCACCGACCTCCGTTGACGCGGGCGGCCACGTCACCGACCTCCGCTGACGCGAGCGGTCACTTCGTCGGGCCGGAGCCGGCGCGGACCGGGGTGACCTTGATCCGGCCGTGCTGGCAGACCGGGCCGAACGACCAGCTCGCCACCGCGTAGTCGGTCTCGTCCGGCGGGGTGACCTCGGTGGACGCCGGCGTCGGCTCGCACTGGCCGGTCTGCGACTCGTCGCCGGCCGGCACCGCGCCCCAGCTCGCCGTCGACCACACGCTGCCCCCGGCCGGCACCGTCACCAACGCCGCCTTGACCGTCGTGTCGCGTACCACCGAGGTCTTGATCTTGTCACCGGAACCGGTCAACAACTGCATCCCCGGGTATCCGAAGGCGCGGCAGGACGTGCCGCCGGTGTTCGTGAGGACGACGGCCGCGTAGTGGTTGCCGGCGGCGGCGCCGAGCCCCTTCATGCTGACCTTCAGGTCGCCGGTGTGGCAGCGGTCGGCGCCGGCCGGGCGGGCCGACGGCGACGACGCCGGGGCACGCGTACCCGTGGAGGTCGGTTCGGACGACGCGCCACCCGACGCCGAACCCTTGCCGTCCGGGGTGCCGCAGCCGGCGGCCAGCGCGGCGACCAGCACTGCGCCGGCGCCGAGCCGTACGAGACGGGTCATGGCTTCCTCCGCGGGTCGGTCGTCCGCGCGGGTCGGCGCGGACCCTGCGACGGCACGCGTACACGTGTCTCAGGCCCGCGATCCTAACGCGATTTGTCCGACCTCGCCCCGCAATCCGCTTTGGCGGTGTTCCGGGACCGATCAGCCCCGGCGACGTCCCGGCGTGGTACGACGCGACTTCACCGCGGCGGCCGTTGCCGAAAGGTTCCGCCGGGTACGGCCCCGGTTGCGTCCGGCGATCCCGACGAACAGGCAGTCGACGACGGTGAGCTGCGCCAGCCGGCTCGCCGTCGCGCCCGACCGGTACGTCGTCTCCCGCGCCGCCGTGGTGAGCACCAGGTCGGCGACGTCGGCGATGGCCGAGCGCGGGAAGTTCGTCAGCGCGATCGTCGTGGCGCCCTGCTCCCGCGCCTCCGCCAGGACGTCGACGCAGTCGGTGGTGGCGCCGCTGTGCGAGATACCGAACGCCACGTCACCCTTGCCGAGCAGCGCGGCGCTGGTCAGCGCGGTGTGCGTGTCCGGCCAGTAGAACGCGGTACGCCCGATGCGGTGCAGCTTCTGCTGGAAGTCCGCCGCGACGAAGCCGCTCGCGCCGACACCGAACACGTCGACCCGGCCGGCCGACGCCAGCGCCGCTACCGCCTCCTCGCACGTCCGGACGTCGAGCTGCTCGGCGGTCTCCTCGACCGCACGCGCGTCGTTGAACGCGATCGTGGCCACGATCTGCGCCATGTCCGCGCCGGGCGGGATGTCACCACCGACGACGCGGGCGTCGGGCGGATCGACCCGCCGCGCGGCCTCCGCGGCGAGCCGGATCCGGAGCTGCGGGTATCCGGCCATGCCGACCGAACGGCAGAACCGGATGACCGTCGCCTCCGAGGTACCGGCGGCGGACGCCAGCTCCGTGATGGTCTGCCGGGCCGCGGCCGCGGGGTCGGCGGTGACCAGCCGGGCCACCCGCTGCTCCGCCGGCGACAGCGACGGCAGCAGGCCCGTGATGTGGACGATCAACCCGCCCGGCGCGCCACCGCGCGTGTCCGCCGACGCGTCGTCGGCGGAATCCTTCGCATTCTTCGACACTCGCGAACGTACTTTCACTCTCGGGTACAGGTCAACTTCGCCCCGCCGACATGCGTGCGCGACAACCGGACATCGAGAGTCTGGGGCCGTCCGGCCACCCCGATCCGCCGTTCGGCGGATGTAGGGGACAAGTAAAGCTCACGCCGTACCGGCACGGCACGGCAGGTCAGCGCCGCCGTGGTGGCGGCGTCGCGGACCGTGCCCGCCCGCCGTGCCGCGACCGGTACGCGACGGGGTCAGCGGGCGTGCCAGGCGGCCAGCACGGCGGCCTCGTCCTCGGCGGTCAGCCCGCCGTCCCGCTCGTGCGGACGCCACGCCTCGCGGGTCCAGGCGAGCGTGTCACGCGCCGTGTCCGCCACGTCCCGGGTACGCAGGCCGGCGGCCAGCGAGCGCGTCACGTCCCGCGTCAGGAACCCGGCGTACTCCGGCAGCGGCAGCCACAGCGGCAGCGACCGCTCCCCCGCCCACGGGTTGACGCCCTGCTCCACCAGGAAGTCCTGGTCCACCCAGGTCAACTCGGGCGTCACGCCGACCCCGGCGGCGATCCGCGCCAGGAACTCGCGCATCGACATCGTCGCGCCGCTCCCGTCGTACGCCCCGGCCAGACCGTCGACGCCGGCCCGGACGATCCAGTCGGCCAGGTCGCGTACGTCCACGACCTGCACGGGTCGCTCCGGGTCGCCCGGCGCCAGGATCTCCCCGCCGCGGGCCAGCCGGCTCGGCCAGTAGCCGAAGCGGACGACCGTGTCGCGCGGTCCCACGATCAGGCCCGCCCGGCACAGGAACGCCCGGTCGGCGCCCATCGCCTCGACCACGGCCAGCTCGCACGCCCGCTTGCACGGGCCGTAGTTCGCCTGGTCGGACTCGTCGACGTCGGCCGGCGCCGGCTCCACCAGCGGCGCGGTGTCGGCGACCTGACCTGGCGTGGCGTCGTCGGAGTACACGTTGCAGGTGGACACGAACGTCCAGTGCCCCGCCCGCTTCGCCAGCGCCGCCAGCGCCGACCGCACCTCGCTCGGCCGGCGCGCCACGTCGACCACGGCGTCGAACTCGCCGTCCAGCCCGTCGTACGCCCCCGGTCGGGTCCGGTCCGCCCGGACGAACCGGACACCCTCCGGCGGCTCGCCGGACTCGCCACGGGCCAGGCAGACCACGTCGTGCCCGGCGTCCCGCGCCGCCTCCGCCACCGTGCGCGACAGCATCGCGGTGCCACCCAGTACCAGCGTTCGCATCGAAAACAGCCCTCCTCGTCGTACGGCTCGGAGGTGATCGTCGCCGTGCGCGGACCGACACGCCCGGGCCGTTCGCCGGCAGCGGATACGCCCAGAGCGGAACACCGCCGTTCGGGTCGGAAAGCGGCAGGGCAGTTCCGGCCGTTTCCGGTACATCGAGCGCCTTCGCGCGCCAGGATCGAACCATGATCCTCCTCAAGCGCGTATACGAGGAAACGGCGAGCACCGACGGCAAGCGGGTCCTCGTGGACCGGCTCTGGCCGCGCGGCCTCGCCTCGGAAGCCGCCGACTTCGACTGGGAGAAAACCGTCGCGCCGTCCGACGCGTTGCGCATGTGGTACGGGCACACCCCGGAGCGGTTCGCCGAGTTCACCCGGCGGTACCGGGAGGAGTTGACCGCGCCCGACCGCGCCGAGGCCGTCGAACGGCTCGCCCGCCTCGCCGAGTCCGGCACACTCACCCTGCTGACCGCCACCAAGGACCCCGAGCACAGTCAGGCCGAGGTGCTCAAGGAGGTTCTGCGGGAGCGGACGAGTCGATCATCGACGGCATAGGCATAGGCTTACGGCCGTGACAGGTCACCTCGTCTGGATCGACTGTGAAATGACCGGCCTCGACCTGCGCCGCGACGCTCTCATCGAGGTCGCGGCGCTGGTCACGGACGCCGAGCTGACGGTGCTCGGCGACGGCGTGGACATCGTGATCAAGGCGGACGACGCGCTGCTCGACGGAATGGTCGACGTCGTCCGCGACATGCACGCCAAGTCCGGCCTGACCGACGAGGTGCGCGCGTCGGTCGTCTCGATGTCCGAGGCCGAGGACGTCATCCTCGACTACATCAGCACGCACGTACCGGACCGGCGGACGGCACCGCTGTGCGGGAACTCGATCGCCACGGACCGCGGCTTCCTCGCCCGGGACATGCCCCGGCTCGACGATCACCTGCACTACCGCATGATCGACGTCTCGTCGATCAAGGAGCTGTGCCGCCGCTGGTACCCCCGGGCGTACTTCGGGCAGCCGCAGAAGGGCCTCGCGCACCGCGCCCTCGCGGACATCAAGGAGAGCATCCGCGAGCTCGCCTACTACCGTCAGGCGATCTTCGTACCGCCGCCCGGACCCGACGTGGAGACCGCCAAGGGCATCGCCGCCACCCTGACCGAAACCCCCTAGCGGCCCCACCTCGACCACCCGCTATCATGAACCGGCGCGCCTGCCACAGGCGCGCAATGGTGGCTGTAGCTCAGCTGGTAGAGCACCGGGTTGTGGTCCCGGGTGTCGTGGGTTCAAGTCCCATCAGTCACCCCACTGTTCGATCGTCGTTTGCAGGTCAGAGCCGGTCTTCGGACCGGCTCTTTCTTGTTGTGGCGGCAGCGCGGCGCGGGCGCGGTCAGAACGCCGGACGGACCGCGCCAGACAGGCGACGTCGTCCAGGTCCGGACACCGGCGAACCCGCGCGGAGGCACGGCAGCACCGACCAGGACATGCGTCGTGTGGTGTCCGCTGCTTGAGATCGACGCCCCAGACGAGGGCACGGTCGTGTTTTTCGGGCCAGGCCGGGGCGGCACCCTCCTGGACCCACGACGACCACGAGATCGAGAACCGCGCAGCGCCGTGCGTCGGTTGGCCCCGCTCGGTTATCGTCCGATTTGCACCGCCTGCCATCATGGCCACGGAGGTGCGTGGAATGTGGTGGATCTTCCGGCATCCGGTCCTGACCGCCCTGCTGTCGGCCGCGGTTGCCGCAGGCGCCGGGTTCGCCGGTGACATCGTGTTCCACCGGACATGGCTCATCGTCGTCACCTCGTGTGCCGCCCAGCTCGCCCTGATCTTCCTGGGCCCGGCACGGGAGAACGCGGCGGCCCGGGTACCGCGCCGCGTGCTCACGATCGGGCTGGTACTCGCCGGGTTGGCCGGGTTGACGATCGTGCTCGCCGCGACCGGCTGGACCCGGTGGTGGTTGTACCTGTCGGTCGGGCCGGTGCTGTATCTCCTGCTGCCGGCGAAGGTCGACGAGCTCGACGAGCGGGCCGAGCATGGCTGGCACCGGACGACCGGCGCCCGGTCCGAACGCGCGCAGTGGAGGCTGCTGAGCCGCTGCGACGCGATGGCCGTTCGCGCGAACCGGTTGGCAGACCGGGGCCGGTACGCCAAGGCCCGACGCCTCTTCCTCCGCGCCGAGCGGAAGCTGCGCCGGACGCTGGGCGCCGGCCACGAGTCGGCGATCCTGTGCCGGTTGGCGGCTGCGGGCTTCCTCGCCAGGCAGGGCGACACGGCCCGGGCGATGGCCGAGTTCGGTACGGCCCTGGCCGACCTGACGCGCCGCCTGGGCGCCGACCATCCGCACGTGCGCGCCGCGAACGCGGCCTACGTCGGCTTGTCCCGTGCGCCGTCCGGGGTACCGGGCTCGGTCCGGCGGCACGAGGAGGCCCCGTAGCCGGGCCGTGGAACGTCATCGGCTTCGCCGCGATCTCCGCCGTCACCGGGAGCCGTCGCTGCCGACCCCGCCGGGGTGCGCTTTGACGGCCTCCGGCCCGGCCGCCGATCGTTCCGGCGCCCTCGTGGCGGGTCACCCCTTTTCTCTCGCCGTGGACGGTCCGGGACCGGGTTGACAGGCACGCATCTGGGTACGGGCCGGGACGGACGGGCCGGGGCGGGGCGAGAGGGGCGACGGTCGGGTGGGGGTCGGTGGGTCTTTGGTCCCGGTGGATGGGGCCGAACGGGCAGGGGCGTCAGGGCTGGCGTGTGCCTAGGCTGTTCGTGTGGCCAGGCGTCGGGCACCTCTGGGGGGTGAGTGTCCGGGCGTCGGGGCCGCGCCACCGGAAACCGACTGGCCGATGCGATGAGCTGGCCCGGTCCAACCGCCGAGGCATGATGAGTCGTCGGCATGGGTATCCGGTTGGATGAGCCCGCCCCCGTTGTTCTGGGGGGTGCACCGGGGGCGGGTTCATCCTCTTCTCCCGCTATGTCCACTGTGGACCGTCCACACAGGACGGTCCTTTTCAGGCGTACGGGTCGTAGGTGCCGAAGGACCAGACGTTGCCCTCCGGGTCCCTCGCGGAGTATTCGCGGGAACCGTAGTCCATGTCGGTCAGCTCGTACACGATCTCGGCGCCGGCGTCCTTCGCCCGCCGGTAGTGCGCGTCCGGGTCGTCGACGCGGACGTAGATGCCGCCGCCGGAGCGGCCCGTACCCTGGCCGAACATGACGAGGCCGGCGCCGAGCTGGACCTCGGCGTGCGCGATCGTGCCGCGATCGTCGCGGTACACCGACTTCTCGGTGAAGCCGAACACCCGGGTCAGCCAGTCGAGCGCCGCGTCGGCGTCCGCGTACCGCAGTGCGGGGAAGATGTTCGGTTGTGCCATCATGCGCCTCCTCCGCGGGTCTGCCCCCACGGTAGGCGGATCAGGCCGGCCCGTCCGGGGAAACGCCGATTCCGTTGCGGTGGACCGGACCGTGCGAGTGCGCGCAGTACGGCTCGGCCTCGGCGCGGACCGTGTCGTCGGCGTGGTCGACCTGGAGCGTCGTGTGCTCGATGTGGTAGCCGTCGACGAGCATCCGCTCCATGTCCCGGCGTACGCCGTGGCAGTCGTGACCGGGGCGGACCAGCACGTGTGCGGACAGCGCCGGCTCGCCCGAGGTGATCGTCCAGACGTGCAGGTCGTGTACCTCGGCGACGCCGGGCAGCCCGGCCAGCCGGTCGCCGAGCGCGGTGGTGTCCAGGCCGGCGGGCGCCCCTTCGAGGAAGATCCGACCGGAGTCGCGCAGCAGCCCGATGCCGGCCTTGGCCATGAGCAGCACCACGACGAGCGTCGCGATCGCGTCCGCCCGTACGAACCCGGTGAGAACAATGACCAACCCGGCCACCGCGGTACCGATGAACGCGAACAGGTCGTTGAGGATGTGTTGGTACGCACCGCGCACGTTGAGACTGGTGCGGTTGGCGCGGCTCAGCAGCCAGGTCGCGGCGATGTTGACGACCACGCCGGCGATCGCGGTGCCGAGCACGAGCGCGCCGTGCACCTCGGGCGGGGTGATCAGCCGTCGGACCGCCTCGTACCCGAGCCAGACGGCGAGCAGCAGCAGGGTGAGCCCGTTCGCCTGCGCGGACAGGATCTCCGCGCGGCGGAAGCCGTACGTGAAGCCGCCGCGGGGTGGTCGGGCGGCGAGCCGCATCGCGATGAGCGCGA
Source organism: Actinocatenispora sp. (assembly GCA_036503555.1). GTDB lineage: Bacteria > Actinomycetota > Actinomycetes > Mycobacteriales > Micromonosporaceae > Actinocatenispora. Next base: position 2,025 of record DASXWQ010000012.1, on the reverse strand, counting down.
GCGCGATCGCGGCGGCGTCGGTGAGCATGTGCGCCGCGTCGGACAGCAGCGCCAGGGAGCCGGCGGCCAACCCGATGACGACCTCGGCCGCCATGAAAGCCAGGATCAGCCCGAGCGCGGCGGTCAGCCAGCGGCGGTCGGCGCCGGCCGACACCCCGTGCGCGTGTTCGTGTCCCGCTCCCACCCGGCCAATATATGCGCACATTGCTATATGTGCAAACCGGGGTTCGGAAACCGACCACCGGCGGATCCGGCAAACTCGCGCCACGGGCCCCAAGCAGGACTATCGTGGCTCGATAGGGCGCGGTCGGGGGGCGATTCGCGCAGACCGGGCAGCCCGAAAACCAGGCGCAGCACCACTTCAGGCACCGAAGCACTCGCGCGGAGGCCGGCACATGACCGTCACGGCACCGAAACCCGGCGGCCCGCTCGCACCACGGCCGATCGTGTCCCGGCCGTACCCGGTGCACCAGGCGCCGCGTGGCTCCTGGCTGGCGCGCACCATCCGTACCACCGACGCGAAGCAGATCGGCCTCATGTACATGGTGACGGCGTTCGGCTTCTTCGCCGTCGGCGGCTTCATGGCGTTGCTGATGCGCGCCGAACTGGCGCGGCCGGGGCTACAGTTCCTGTCCACCGAGCAGTACAACCAGCTCTTCACCATGCACGGCACGATCATGCTGCTGCTGTTCGCGACGCCGATCCTGTTCGCGTTCGCCAACTACATCGTGCCGTTGCAGGTCGGCGCGCCCGACGTGGCGTTCCCGCGACTCAACGCGTTCGCCTACTGGGCATACCTGTTCGGCGGGATCCTCGTGCTCGGCGGCTTCATCTCCCCCGGCGGCGCGGCCGACTTCGGCTGGACCGCCTACCAACCGCTCGCGAACGCGACCAACTCGCCCGGCGTCGGTGAGAACCTGTGGTACGTCGGGCTCGCGATCTCCGGTCTGGGCACGATCCTCGGCGGCGTCAACATGGTCACCACGATCCTGACGCTGCGGGCGCCGGGCATGACCATGTTCCGGATGCCGCTGTTCACCTGGTCGATCCTCATCACCAGCCTGCTCGTGCTGATGGTCTTCCCGATCCTCGCGGCGACGCTGGCCGGCGCGCTCGCGGACCGGGTGCTCGGCGCCCACGTGTTCGACGCCAGCACCAAGGGCGGGATCCTGTGGCAGCACCTGTTCTGGTTCTTCGGCCATCCCGAGGTGTACGTGGTGGCGTTGCCGTTCTTCGGGATCATCTCCGAGATCATCCCGGTGTTCAGCCGCAAGCCGCTGTTCGGGTACAAGGGCATGGTCGGTGCGATCATCGCGATCGCGGCGCTGTCGATGACGGTCTGGGCGCACCACATGTTCGCCACCGGGCAGGTGCTGCTGCCGTTCTTCTCGTTCCTCACCTTCCTCATCGCGATCCCGACCGGCATGAAGTTCTTCAACTGGATCGGGACGATGTGGCGCGGCTCGGTCAGTTTCGAGACGCCGATGCTGTTCGCGATCGGCTTTCTCATCACGTTCCTGCTCGGCGGGCTGTCCGGCGTGCTGCTCGCCTCGCCGCCGATCGACTTCCACGTCACCGACTCGTACTTCGTGGTGGCGCACTTCCACTACGTGCTGTTCGGCACGATCGTCTTCGCCGTGTACGGCGGGGTCTACTTCTGGTTCCCGAAGATGACCGGCCGGATGATGGACGACCGATTGGGCAAGTTGCACTTCTGGCTGACGTTCATCGGGTTCCAGTCGACGTTCCTGGTGCAGCACTGGCTGGGCGCGGAGGGCATGCCCCGGCGGTACGCCGACTACCTGCCGTCGGACGGCTTCACGGCCCTCAACACGGTGTCCACACTCGGCGCGTTCGTCCTTGGCATCTCGACGCTGCCGTTCGTGTGGAACGTCTACAAGTCGTACAAGGCGGGGCCGGTCGTCGAGGTCGACGACCCGTGGGGCTACGGCAACTCGCTGGAGTGGGCGACGAGCTGCCCGCCGCCGCTGCGCAACTTCGACCGGATGGTACGGATCCGCAGCG
>DASXWQ010000011.1:0-8213 GCA_036503555.1 Actinocatenispora sp. | reverse complement strand
GCGCTCGAACCGACCTCCCGGGCTATCTGGACACAGGCGTCGAGGCTGCACGCGGCTACGGCGTGGCGGCCAAGGCCGAGCAGGGCGCGGCCGTGCCCGTGCCGGGCTTCGCCGATTTCCCAGGTCGCCTGCTCCTCTTCGCAGATCGCCAGCGCGCGCTCCGCGTGGACCAGGGCTTCGGCCGGGCGTCCGACGTTGACCAGGATGTCCCCGAGCACGCCGTTCGCCGCGGCCACGCTGATCGGGTTGCCGGAGCGCGGGGCCAGCTCCAGCGACTGGTACGCGGCTCGCAGGGCCTCTTCGTGGCGGTCGAGCGCGGTGTAGGCCGTGGCGAGGTTGAACAGGCAGATCGACTCGCCGTCCACTGAGGACAGTTCGCGCCACGCCGCCAGCGCGGCCTCGAACTCGGTGAGCGCCGGTTCCAGGTCACCGTTGCAGCGCAGGGCCAGGCCCAGCCCGTTGCGCATCCAGGCCTCGCCGACCCGGTCGCCGGAGCGCACCGCCGCGGCCAGCCCGGTCCGGTGCGTCTCGATGAACAGCTCGCACTCGCCGCACATGAGGAACACGTGGGCCATCGGACGGGCGATCTGCCAGGCCTGCCGGTCCAGTCCGGTCTCGTACGCCTTCGCGATGGCCTGGACGAGGTTGGCCTGCTCGGCCAGGACCCACTCGGCCGATTCGTCGGTCCCGGCGAAGTGTTCGACGGCCGGGCCGTCCGCTCCTTCCGGCGCGAGGTACGGCCGGGACGCGTCGAACGCGTTGACCGCGCACGCGGCGTACCAGTCCAGCAGCCGCGTGGTCGCCGCCTCCGCTTCCTCGTCGGCCGCGACCAGCCCGGCCGCGTAGTCGCGCAGCAGGTCGTGCAGGTCCCAGCGGTCGGGCCGCCGCTGCTCGGCCAGGTGCGCGACGGCGAGCTGATGCAGCAGGCGGCGGGCCTCGGGCGGGTCCACCGCGGCCAGCGCGGCCGCCGAGCGCACCGAGATGCCGCCGACGGGGTGCAGCCCGAGCAGGCGGAACAGCCGGGCCGCCGGGCCGGGGAGCGCGGCGTAGGAGTACGCGAACAGGGCGCCGAGGTCGCTTTCTTCACCGTCGTCGAGGGTGAAGCCGCGCAGCCCGGTGTCTTCGTCGAACTCGGCGACGACCTTCTCCAGCGACCGGCCCGCCTGCCGGTTGACCCGCTCGCCGAGGATGCGGATGGCCAGCGGCAGCCCGGCGCACAGCTCGAGCGCGCGGCGCCACGCGGCCGTCCCGGGCAGGGCGACGGCGCCGGTGAGCAGCCCGCCGAGCAACGCGCCGCCGTCGCGCTCCCCGAAGGGCCGGAGGGTCACCGGCCGCGCGCCGTGCCGGGTGATCAGGCCGCCGAGCCGGCGGCGGCTGGTGACCAGCACGAGGCAGCCGGGGCCGGGCAGCAGCGGCCGGACCTGGGCGGAGTCCCTGGCGTCGTCCAGCACCACCAGGAAGCGGCGGCCCGCGATGCGCGACCGCCAGAGCGCGGCCCGGTCGTCGAGCACGCCGGGCACCTCCTCACCGGCCACGCCGATCGCCCGCAGCAACCGGGTGAGCAGCACCCCGGGATCGGCGGGGGCCACCGGCCCGAACCCGGCCAGCTCCAGGAACAGCTGCCCGTCCGGGAACTCCCCGGCGACCTGGTGCGCGAAGTGGACGGCGAGGGCGGACTTGCCGACGCCCGCCGCCCCTTCGAGCAGCGCGACGGCCGTGTCCGTCGCGGGCGGGACCAGCGCTCGCAGCTGGGCCAGCTCGCGGTCGCGGGCCGTGAAGCCGCTGACGTCGGCGGGCAGCTGCCGCGGCACCACCGGTTCCGGGCCGGCGGACCGGTCGAGCGCGGGGTCGGCGGTGATGACCGACTGGCGCACGGCCCGCAGCCCGGGACCGGGGACCAGCCCGAGCTCGTCGTCGAGGGCGGCGCGCACGCGGTCGAACACGGCCAGCGCGTCGGCCTGCCGTCCTTCCCGGTAGAGGGCGACCATCAGCTGTTCGTGCACGCGTTCGCGCATCGGGTGCCGCGCGCCGAGCTCGGTCAGCTCCGCCACCAGACGGCGGCTCTGGCCCAGCGCGAGCAGCGCGTCCGCGCGGGCTTCCCGCACCGCGAGAGCTTCCTCGCGCAGCGCGGTCACGACGTCCCGCCGCAGCACCTCGGACTCCACGTTGGACAGCGGCTCGCCCGACCATTCGGCGAGCGCCGCGTCGAACGCGGCCACGGCGTCGGCGTGTTCGCCCCGGTCCGCCGCCGCCCAGCCACGCGCGGCGGCGGCGCGGAACCGGGTCAGGTCGACGGCGTCATCGGCCACGGCCAGCCGGTAACCGCCCTGCTCGGTCCGCAGCACGTCCGCGGTGCCGAGCGCACGGCGGAGGCGGGAGACGTAGGTCTGGATGGCCGCGCGGGCGTTGCGCGGGCCGTCGTCGTCCCAGAGCCAGCGGGTCAGCTGGGCGACGCTCACCCGCTGGCCGGGGTGGGTCAGCAGCCCGGCCAGCACCACCCTCGGCCGTTCCCCGTCCGTCGGCACGACGGTGCCGTCCGCGATCGCTTCCACCGGCCCCAGTACCCGAAACCCCATCCCCATGACGTGCAGTATCGCGAGCAGCTGACGGTTTCGCGACCACTCTTCGCCAGCGGTTTTCGACCGTGTAACGCCTCGACGCTTCGGGGACACTGCGGTGAGCGGCCCGGAAACCTTCCGGGCGAAACGCGAGGCGTGCCGATGACCGAGCCACTCCCGTTCGTGGGCCGGGCCGCGGTGCTGGCCGAGGCCGGAGCCGTGGTGGCGGGCGCGCGGGCCGGGCACGGCGGGCTGGTGCTGCTGACCGGCGCGGGCGGCGCCGGGAAGACCCGGATCGCGGCGGAGATCGCCGCGTCGGCGCCGGATTTCCGCACGGTGTGGGTGTGGTGCGACGCCGCGACCGCGCTCGGGCCCTGGGCACAGGTGTTGCGGGACCTGGTGGCAGCCGACGTCCACGGCGGCCGGGTCGCGCAGGCGTCGCCGGAGCTGCGCGCGGTGGTGACGGGCCGGGCCGGGGACGGCGCCGCCGACCCGGAGGAAGCCCGGCGGCGGCTCGCCCGCGACGTCTCCGCGGCTTTGCGGGCGGGTTCGGCGGAGACTCCGCTGCTGGTGGTCCTGGACGACGTCCACGAAGCCGATGCCTCGTCCTTGCGGCTGCTGGCCGAGACGGCCGCGACGGTCCGCACCGCCCGGGTCGTCGTCGTGGCGACCGCGCGCGACGACGACCGTGCCTGGCTGGGCCGGACGCAGGCGCGGGCGGACCTGCTCGGCCGGGCCCTCTGCCTGCCGGTCGGCCCGCTGACCGGGGACGACGTCGCCGCGCTCGTCGCGGCGGCCGCCGGGCGCCCGGCCACCGACGGCGAGGTCCGCGCGATCGTCGCCCGGACCGGCGGTGAGGCCTTCTTCGTCACCGAGCTCGTGCGGCACGGCACGGACGGGCCCGTGCCCGCGTCCGTGCGCGCGGTCGTCCACGCCCGGACCGCGGCGCTGCCGGAAGCCTGCGCGAACGCTCTCGCCGCGGCCTCGGTGCTGGGCGTGCGGTTCCGGCTCGACGTGCTGGCCGAGCTCACCGGGACCGGACTGGCCGACATCCGCGCGGTGCTGGGCGACGCGGCCGCGTTCCTCGGTTCGCTCGAGGCGGGTTCCGCCACGTTCCGCCACCAGCTGCTGCGGGACGCGCTGTACGGCGCCATCCCGCCGGCCGAGCGCGCCGCGCTGCACGCCGCGGCGGCCGCGGTCTTCGTCCGCCACGCCGAACGCGGCCGCGACGCGGGCCCGGCCCAGGTGGCCCACCACTTCCTGCGCGCGGGCCCCGAACACGCCTCCGACGCCGCCCGGTACACCCGGCTCGCCGGAGACCACGCCGCCGAGCTGCTGGCCTACGACGACGCCGTCAACTGGTACGAGCGCAGCCGCGAGATCGGCGGGGACGAACCCGGCTTGCTGGTCGCGTCCGGCACCGCTCGGCTCGGCGCGGGCGACCGGACGGGCGCGCGAGCCGACTTCCTCGCCGCCGCCGAACGCGCCGCCTCGCCCGGCCTCTTGGCCCGCGCCGCCCTCGGCTTGGGCTCGGGCGCGTCCGGCATCGAGGTCGACCTGCTCGACCACGAGCAGATCGACCTACTGGAGCGGGCCCGGGCGGCGCTGCCGCCCGGCGACTCCGCGCTGCGGGCCGCCGTCACCGCGCGGCTTTCGGTCGCCACCACGCTGCTCGAACCGGACGAGCGACGGCTCGCGTTGGCCGAAGAAGCAGTCGACATCGCCCGCCGCGTCGGCGATCCGGCCGCACTGGCCCAGGCCCTGGCGGCGATGTGCGACGCGAAGCCGGGACCCGCGCACTGCGCGGACCGGCTCGCCTGGGCGGGCGAAGTGGTCGACCTGGCGCGGCGGCTGCGGGATCCGAAGCTGGAGCTGCTCGGGCGACGGCTGCGGCTGGTGGCGCTGCTGGAGACCGGCGGGACGGCCGACACCGAGATCCTCGCCTTCGAACGGACCGCCGCGGTGCTGGACCAGCCGTTCTACCTCTGGTACGGGCCGCTGTGGCGGGGCATGCGGGCCCTGCTGGAGGGCCGAGACGACGACTGCCGGGCCGCCCTCACCCGCGTCGAGGAACTGGCCGCGGAATCCGGCAGCGCGAACGCCCTGATGCTCGCCCGGACCCAGCGGTGGTGCCTGCTCGCCCGAATCGGTGACCGCGAAGGGATCCAGCGCGTGGTCGCGGACGTGGCGCTCGACGCGCTGCCCGGAATCTGGCCCCGGGTCTCCGTGGCGCTGGTCGCGGCCCAGCTCGGCCACTTCGAGGAAGCGCGCGATCGGCTGTCGGCGGTCGCGCCGCGGTTGGGCACGGCACCCCGCGACTCCGAGTGGCTGCCGATGCTGGCCCAGGTCGCCGAGACGATCGCGCTGGCCGGACCGCACCCGGTCGCCCGTGCGGTCTACGACTGGCTTCTCCCCTACGCGGACCAGTTCGTCGTCGAGGGCTTCGGCGCGGCGATCCGCGGGCCGGTGCACCGGCACCTCGCGTTGCTCGCCGAAGCGCTGGGTGAACCGGCCGCCGCTCACCGGACCCGCGCTCTCGAAGCGGCCGAAGCGATCGGGGCGACCGCGCTGGTGGCCACGATCGAGGCGGAGTCCGGGGCGGCGCCGGTCGCCGCCGACGACGCGTTCGCCCGGGACGGCGAGCTGTGGGTGCTCCGGTTCGCCGGTCGCGAGGTCCGGCTCGCCGACGCGAAGGGCCTGCGGGACCTGGCGCGGCTGCTCGCGCGCCCCGGGGTCGCCGTCCCGGCCGTCGAGCTGGCTTCGCCCGGCGGCGCGCCTGCCCAGGGCGACCTCGGTGAGGTCGTCGACGCGACCGCCCGCACGGCCTACCGGAACCGGCTTCGCGAGCTGGCGGCGCTCGCCGATGCCGCGGACGCCACCGGCGACGCGGCCGGGTCGGCGCGGGTCGCGGCGGAGCGGGAAGCGTTGCTGGCGCAGCTGTCCGCCGCGTACGGACTGGGCGGACGGCCTCGGCGGGCGGGCTCGCCCGCCGAACGGGCCCGGACCGCGGTGACCGCCCGCATCCGCGCGACCATCGACCGGATCGGCAAGGCCCATCCCGACCTGGGCCGGCACCTGCGCGCCGCCGTCCGCACCGGGACGCTCTGCGTGTACGAACCCGAGACACCGCACACCTGGCGAACCTGACCTCACATCGTGCGGCCGGATCTCACGCCTGCCGGGTGAGACCGATCCACGACGAGGAGGAAGCCATGCCGCGCACCACCAAAGCCGAAGCCAGCCTGTCGCTCGACGAGCCGGAGATCGAAGGCCGCTACGTCGAACTCGGCGAGTACACCGTCGCCTACGAGACGCACAAGGCCGACCTGGACCCGGCGCCGTTGTTCCGCGGCCTGCCGGGCGATCGCTGCCAGTGCCCGCACTGGGGCACGGTCGTCAGTGGGAAGATCGTCTTCCGCTACGCCGACCACGACGAGGTCTACCAGGCCGGCGACACCTACTACGGCGCGCCCGGCCACGTGCCGCTGCTCTTCGCGGGCACCGAGCTGGTCGAGTTCAGCCCGACCGCCGCACTGAACGCCACCATGGCCGTCATCGGCCGCAACATGGCCGACGCGAAGGCGAGGTGACCGCCGTGTACCTGGCCGCCTACCACTTCGACGGCGCGGCGGAAGAGCTGCTGCACGCCTACGACAAGTTCGTCGCGACGATCCCGCCCGGACAGCTCCTGCTGCACACGTGTGTGAAGCGCGAAGGCGGGATCACGATCTTCGACGGCTGCCCGAGTGAAGCGGACTTCACCGCGTTCAGCACCGATCCCGGCTTCGCGGCCGCGATCGCCGACGCCGGACTGCCCCCGGCCCGGATCGAGCCGCTCGGCGAGGTCCACGCGGCGCACGGCGGGGTGTCGCCGTGACCGACCTGTCCACTCTGGACGCCACGGCGCAGGCCGAGCTGGTCCGCGGCGGTGAGCTCACCGCCGCGGACCTGGCGGAGGCCGCGATCGAGCGCATCGAGCGGCTCAACCCCATCCTCAACGCCGTCGTGACGCCGATGTTCGACCACGCACGCGAAGCCGCGCCCGGTCCCTTCGCCGGAGTTCCGTTCCTGCTCAAGGATCTCGTCGCCGAGGTACCCGGGGTTCGCTTCACCGAGGGCTCGGTTTTCTTGCGGGACAACGTCTCCACGTACGAGTCCGAGCTGGTGCGGCGGCTGCGCCGAGCCGGGCTGGTGCTGCTCGGCAAGACCAACACCCCGGAGTTCGGCCTGGTCCCGGCGTGCGAACCGGTGCTGCACGGGCCGACCCGCAACCCGTGGGCCCCGGACCGCTCGACGAGCGGATCGAGCGGCGGATCGGCGGCCGCGGTGGCGGCGGGCCTGGTCCCGATGGCGCACGGCAACGACCTGGGCGGCTCGCTGCGGTTCCCGGCATCGGCGTGCGGACTGTTCGGCCTCAAGCCGACGCGAGCCCGGGTACCGCTCGGCCCGGAGTACGGCGACGTCCTCAGCGGATGGGCCTGCGAACACGCACTCACGCGTTCGGTCCGCGACAGCGCAGCACTGCTGGACGCCATCTCGGGCCCGGCACCGGGCGACCCGTACCCGGCCCCGGCGCCCGCCCGCCCGTTCGCGGCCGAGGTAGGCGCCGACCCGGGACGGTTGCGGATCGCGTTCAGCCCTCGGCTGCCGGACGGTTCACTCGGTCACCCGGACTGCGTCGCCGCGCTGGAGGACGCCGTCGCACTGTGCGCGTCGCTGGGTCACGACCTGGTCGAAGCCGACCTGCCTGGCCTGACCCCAGCGGTCGGCGACGCGATCGGCACGACGTTCAACGCGGCGACGGCGTGGATCGTGGGGTACTGGATCCGCAAGCTGGGCCGCGGTCCCGGCCCCGGCGAGCTGGAGCCGTTGACCCGGGCGTACTGGGAAGCAGGGCAGCGCGTAAGCGCCGCGGACTACCTGCTGGCGATCGAGGACCTGCAGGCGTTTTCCCGTGTGGCCGCGGAGTTCCTGGGCGGGTTCGACGCGTGGCTGACCCCGACGATGTCGACCCCACCGGCCCGCATCGGCGAGATCACGTCGATGCCGGAGGAGCCGCTGCGGGCACTCGAGCGTGGCGCACCGACGGTCGCGTACCCGGCGGTGGTCGCGAACATCACGGGCAACCCGGCGATGTCGGTTCCGTTGTGGCGCAATGAAGAGGGTTTACCGATCGGAGTTCACTTCCTCGGCCGATTCGGCGACGAGGCCACGCTGTTCCGGCTGGCGGGTCAGCTCGAAGCCGCCCGGCCGTGGCCGCTCATCGCCCCCGAACCGTCCTTTCCAGTGGCTGACGTCCGGCGGTTCGGCTTCGAACTCGGCTGACCCGTGGGGCGCACGCCCATCGGCATGAGCGCGCGTTGCCGGTGGACTTTGCTGTCAGCATGGTGGAAAGGGCCGCAAAATCGGGGTGCGAGGCCGGGCTCGCTTGGGCAAGGTGAAAGCGTGGACATTCTTCGTGACGTGGCGTGGCGGCACGCCGCGGGGATGGTGCGCCCGGAAGACCTGCCGATGGTCGCGGCGGCGGCCCTGGCGCGAGGTGTTGACTCGCCGGCGCTGCGAGAGCTGGCGGGGCTCGGCAAGGGCTCGGCAACGACAGAGATAGCGGATCTCCACCGGGATGCATTGGCCGAGCTGGGTATCACGAGCCCTGGT
>DASXWQ010000010.1:0-63349 GCA_036503555.1 Actinocatenispora sp. | reverse complement strand
GTCGGTGTCCGCCGCCGCGTACGTCACGTTGCCCTGGTCGTCGGTGCTGGCCACCACGTCGGCCGAACCGTCGTGGTTGGTGTCGGCCTCGACGTAGTCGATGTTGCCGTCGTTGTCGGCGTCCAGACCCTGGTAGTCGGCGGTGCCGTCCCCGTTGGTGTCCACCATGTACTCGGTGCCCTGGCTGGTCTGGTCGACCTGGATCGTGTCGTCCTGGCCGTCACCATCGACGTCCGCGTGGTACTCCTCCATGGTTCCTCCTCGTTGGCCGTGCCGTGTGAACTCGGGTCCTGCTGGTTGCGCCCTGCTCTGCCGTTGAGAAGAACCGTACCGTCCGGTCGCCATGCAGCTCATCCCGTCTTCGTGCCACGCGTTTCCGGCCCGTCGTGACCCTCCGGACGTGTCACGTCACCCGTCGGCCCCGGGTACGACGAAGCGTGATTCCCCGACGCCGCCGGGGAATCACGCCTGGTGGGAACCGCTCAACCCGCCCGGAACCGGGCGGGCTGTCCACTGTGGATGGTCAGTCGGTGCGGGCCACGCCGATCGGGCAGGACAGGCCGTTGGGGCCGTGGTTGCAGTAGCCGTACGGGTTCTTCGCGTCCGACAGGTACTGCTGGTGGTAGTCCTCGGCGTAGTAGAAGTCGGTCAGCGGCTCGATGTCGGTGGTGATCGCACCGAGGCCGGCGGCGGTCACGTTCGGCTGGAAGGCCGTACGCGTACGGTCGGCGACCTCCGCCTGCTCCGGCGTCGTGGTCAGCACGACCGACCGGTACTGGGTGCCGACGTCGTTGCCCTGCCGCATGCCCTGCGTCGGGTCGTGGTTCTCCCAGAACGCCTTCAGCAGCTCCTCGTACGAGACCTTCGCCGGGTCGTACACGACCTGGACGACCTCCGCGTGCCCGGTGCCGCCCGAGCAGACCTCCTCGTACGTCGGGTTCGGGGTGCTGCCGCCGGCGTAGCCGGCCGCGGTCGAGTACACGCCGGGCATCTGCCAGAAGATCCGCTCGGCGCCCCAGAAGCAGCCCATGCCGAACACGGCGGTGGCGTACCCCTCGGGCCAGGGGCCGCGCATCGGGGTGTCGAGGACGACGTGCCGGTCGGCGACGGCGAGCGGCTCGGCGCGGCCGGGCAGCGCCTCGGTGGGGCCGGGCAGGGTGGACGAGCGACGGAACAACGACATGGTGACCCTCCTCTGACCAGCTCAACGGGTCACGGGTGGTGGGTGTTCCCGGCGTCCAGGGCGGTACGGATGCGGGCGGCGTAGTCGGCCGCTTCGGTGTCGTCCGCGTACTTCGTCCGGGGCCAGAAGAAGCCGCGCAGGCCGTCCTTGCGGTTCCGCGGTACGACGTGCACGTGCAGGTGCGGCACGCTCTGGCTGACCCGGTTGTTGACCGCGACGAACGAGCCGGCCGCGTCGAACGCCCCCTCCACCGCCGCGGTCACACGCTGTACCGACGCGAAGAACCCGCCGAGTGCGTCGGCGGGCATATCGGTCAGCGTCTCCCGGTGCGCCCTCGGTACGACGAGGACATGGCCCTTGAACAGGGGCCGGGTGTCCAGGAACCCGACCGTGTCGGGCTCGTCGAGGACGCGGTGAGCCGGCGTGGCACCGGCCACGATCGAGCAGAAGAGACAGTCGGCCACGAGCCCACCTTACGGGCAGTTAGGCTCGGTTCATGAACCAGAGCTTCGAGACTCTTGCCATCCATGCCGGGCAGGAGCCTGATCCCCGCACCGGCGCGGTGATCCCACCGATCTTTGCCACCTCGACGTACGCGCAGGACGGCGTCGGCGGCACCCGCGAGGGGTACGAGTACTCGCGGACGAAGAACCCGACGCGACTCGCGTTGGAGGAGTGCCTGACGGCGCTGGAGGCGGGCCGGCGCGGCTTCGCGTTCGCGTCCGGGATGGCGGCGGAGGACACGCTGCTGCGCGCGGTGTGCCGGCCGGGGGACCACGTGGTGATCCCGGACGACGCGTACGGCGGCACGTTCCGGTTGTTCAGCAAGGTGGCGGCGCGCTGGGGGCTGTCCTGGACCGCGGCCCGACTGTCCGATGTGGACAGTGTGCGGGCGGCGATGACGCCGGAGACGAAGCTCGTCTGGTGCGAGACGCCGACCAACCCGCTGCTGTCGATCGCCGACATCTCCGCCCTCGCCGGCGTCGCGCACGAGCGGGGCGCCCGGCTCGTCGTCGACAACACGTTCGCCTCGCCGTACCTCCAGCAGCCGCTGACGCTCGGCGCGGACGTCGTGGTGCACTCGACGACGAAGTACGTCGGCGGGCACTCGGACACGGTCGGCGGCGCGCTGGTCGTCACCGACCCGGAGCTGGCCGACGCGCTCGCCTTCCACCAGAACTCGATGGGCGCGATCGCCGGCCCGTTCGACGCCTGGCTGACCCTGCGCGGCGCGAAGACCCTCGCCGTACGGATGGAGCGGCACTGCGACAACGCCGAGCGGATCGCCGCGTACCTGACGGGGCACCGGGCGGTCGCGGGCGTGCTCTACCCGGGGCTGCCCGAGCACCCGGGGCACGAGGTCGCGGCGAAGCAGATGCGCCGGTTCGGCGGCATGATCAGCTTCCGGCACGCCAACGGCCGGGACGCCGCGGTACGCGTCTGCGACAAGACGAAGCTGTTCACCCTGGCCGAGTCGCTCGGCGGCGTCGAGTCGCTGATCGAGCACCCGGGGCAGATGACGCACGCGAGTGCCGCCGGTTCTCCGCTGGAGGTACCGGACGACCTGGTGCGGCTGTCCGTCGGCATCGAGCACGTCGACGACCTGCTTGCCGACCTCGACCAGGCGCTGCGCTGACGGTCTGACCGCGCGGGCGGCCGGTTCACGGCCGCCCGCCGTGTCGGCCGGCTTGGTGGGCGAGGACCGCCACGACGACGGTTGCGGCGCCGGCCACCACGACGGCGGGCCGCGGGTCGCCGGAGTGCGCGTAGAGCGCGCCGAGCAGGGCCACCCCGAGCACGCTGCCGGCCTGCCGCAGCGTCGTGAACGCGCCGGACGCGAGCCCCGACCGGCTCGGGTCCACGCCGTCCAGCACCGTCGCCGTCATCGCCGGTACGAGCACGCCCAGGCCGCCGCCGAGCGCGACGAGCGGCACGTACCCGGTGCCGGGTACGGCGAGGACGGCGTACCCGGCGACCATGACGAGCGCGCCGGCAAGGACGGTGCGGGCGGTGCCGAGCCGGCGTACGAGGCGGCCGGCGACGAGGTTGCCGGCCATGATCGCCGCCATCATCGGTACGAACGCGAGGCCGGCCCCGGACGGCGAGAGCCGGCGCTGGAACGCCAGGCCGAGGACGAAGACCAGGCCGTAGAAGCCGACGTTGACGAACAGGCCGCCGAGCATGGCGGCGCGTACTCCGGGGGCGCGGAGCGGGGCGAGCGTGGTGTCGCGCGCGGCGCGTACCGCGAAGACCGCGGCGGCCGGGGCGGCGACGAGGACGAGGCCGAGTACCAGCGGGTCGGTGGCGCCGCGCGCGCCGGCCTCGATCACGGCGGCGGCGAACGCCGTCAGCGCCACGACCGCGGCGACCTGGCCGAGCGGGTCGAGCCGCGCGGCGGAGCGCGGCGACGGCCGGGCGTACCGGGCGACGAGGGCGAAGCCGGCCAGCCCGACCGGCACCGTGCACAGGAAGACCGACCGCCAGCCGAACGCGTCGGTGAGTACGCCGCCGAGCACCGGCCCACCCGCCAGGGTGGTGCTGGCGCCGGCGGCCCACAGGCCGACCGCGCGGGCGCGTTCCGCCGGCTCGGGGTACGCGTGGTGCAGGAGGCTGAGCGCGCACCCGCCGAGCAGCGCGCCGCCGACGCCCTGCGCGGCCCGCCCGGCGACCAGCAGGCCGAGGTTCGGCGCGACGGCGCAGCCGAGGGACGCGACCGCGAACACGGCGAACCCGGCCAGCACCATCGGCCGGGCGCCGAGCCGGTCGCCGGCCGTGCCGGCCGCCAGCAGCAGCGCCGCGAACACCACCGTGTACGCGTCGACCACCCACTGTCCGCCCGGTACGCCGCCGCCCAGCTCGGCGGTGATCGGGCGGACCGCGACGTTCACCACGCTCACGTCGAGCTGGATCACGCCGAACGCGATGCTGGCGGCGACGAGCACGGGCCAGCGCCGGCTCGTGCGGGAGTGTGTCGGTACGGTCGTCGTCACGGACCGGACGCTAGGGTGCGGACCGTTCGGCGCCGGCCGAAGCGAGCCCGCCTGGCGGGAATCCCGCGTTCCGTATCGTGGGCTTCGGGCTAGGGTCGCGGGATGGATATCGAAGAGGCGCAACGGTTCGCGGCCGACTGGGAAGAGCGATGGAACTCCCACGATCTGGACAGGGTGCTGGCGCACTACGCCGACGACGTGGTCTTCCGCTCGCCGTACGCGGTGGCCGTCATCGGCACCGACACGGTGCGCGGCAAGGACGCGCTGCGGGCGTACTGGACGGCGGGGCTGAAGCGGCTGCCGGACCTGCGGTTCACCGTGGAGAGCGTCCAGGTGTGTCCCCGGAGTCCCGAGGCGCAGGACAGCCAGGTGCCAACAGGCGGCGACTCGACACTCGGTCTGGACACCGTCGTCATCAACTACCGGAACCAGGTGGGGCAGCTCATCAGCGAGGTGTTGACGCTGCGCGACGGTGCCGTGGTGAGCGGTTTCGGGGCGTACGGGCCTGTCCCGGTCTGACCGGGTTATCCGGTACCTGAATGTCCGCGGGCGCGCCGGAACTGGCACGATGGATCCGCTGCCGGGAGGGGGCGGATCATGGTGTGGGTCGGTGCCACGGCGACCGGGATCGCCAACGCGGTGCGCCGAGGTGACGCGTCGGCCGGCGAGGTCGTCGACGCCCACCTGCGTCACCTGCCGTCCGCGGACGAGCGGCTGCACGCGTTCCGCGAGGTCCGGACCGTACCGGCGCTCGGCGAGGCCGGCATCGTCGACGACCTGCCCGACCTGGGCGGGCTCCCGCTCGCCGGCGTACCGGTGGCGGTGAAGGAGAACGTACCGATCGCCGGCGAGACGCTCTGGAACGGTTCGGCCGCGGCGAGCCTGCCGCCCGCCGACGCCGACCACGAGGTCGTACGCCGGCTGCGCGGTGCCGGTGCCATCGTGCTCGGCAGTACCCGGATGCCGGAGCTGGGGCTGTTCGCGATGACCGACGACGAGACGGCCGTGACCCGCAACCCGTGGCGCGAGGACCGTACGCCGGGCGGCTCGTCCGGCGGGTCCGCCGCCGCCGTCGCGTCCGGCATGGTGCCGCTGGCGCACGGCAACGACGGCCTCGGTTCGGTACGCATCCCGGCCGCGTGCTGCGGCCTGCTCGGGCTCAAGCCCGGCCGGGGCGTCGTACCGGCCGACATCGGCGAGACCGACTGGTTCGGCATGGTGGAGAACGGCATCCTCGCCACCACCGTCGACGACGCGGCGCTCGGCTTCGCCGTCCTGGCCGACCAGGTCGGCGGGATCCGCCGGCGGCTCGCACCGCCGGAGCGGCTGTCGGTGGCGGTGTCGCTGCGCAGCCCGGTGGCCGGTGTTTTCCCCGACGCCGCGGTACGCGACGCGGTCGGTCGGGTGGCCCGGCTGCTCGTCGGCGCCGGGCACGACGCGCGCCGCGCCGACCCGCGCTACCCGGTACGGCTGGTGAAGGCGACGCTCGCCCGTTGGTTCGCCGCGGCGTACGCGGACGCCGAGCAGGCCGGGCGGGCCGGGTTGCAGCCGCGTACCCGGCGGCACGCGGCGATCGGCTCGGTCGCGTTCGCCCGCGGCATGGTCGTCGAGAGCGACGCGACGCGCTGGCGCGACGACTGCCTCGCCTTCTTCGAGCGGTACGACCTGCTCGTCACGCCGGTGCTCGCCGGCCCGCCGCCCGAGGCGCGCCGGTGGTCGGCGCGCGCCTGGCTGCCCAACGTGCTCACCTCGACCCGGTACGCGCCGTACGCCGCGCCGTGGAACGTCGCGGGCCTGCCGGCGCTGTCCGTACCGGCGGGGGTGCGGCCGGACGGGCTGCCCGCGTCGGTGCAGCTCGTCGCCCCGCCGGGCGGCGAGTGGCTGCTGCTCGCCGTGGCCGCCCAGATCGAGGCCGCGGCGCCGTGGCAGCGGCACGCCCCGGGCTGGCCACTGCCGGCCTAGCCGCCGGCGGGGCCGCCGCGACTAGCTGAAGGGCTTCGTGACCATCAGCACGATGATCGCGATGAACAGCAGGGTGACGAGGCCGCCGATGGCGCTGACCCGGGCCCGTACCGAACTGATCCTGGCGTGGTCGGCCAGCTCGGTCGGGGTGGCGCTGAGCGTCTCCTCCGGCTCGTCGCCCTTCGTCGGCTTCGGCGCCTCCGGTACGCCCGCGGTCAGCAGCTTCGCCGCCCGCCGCAGGTCCGGCACCAGCACGGCGAGCACCAGGACCAGGGCGATCACGTACAGGGTCATGGAGATCGTGATCCACGGGTCGCCGAGGCTGAACCGGCTGGGCTTCGTGCCGACGACACCGAAGCCGATCACGAACACCACGATCGAGGCGAGGCCGAAGATCGTGGTCTGGCGGGCCGCGTCGGCCACCGCGGACGCGTCGCGCTTGCGGATCGAGCGCATCGCCGTCATGGGGACCATGGTGAGCGGCCCGATCAGGAAGACCGCGAACAGCACGTGCAAGGTCAACAGCAGCGTGAACATGGCCACAGCGTACGTGGTGATCATGTCCGGCGCGCCGGTGGCGACGCCGGAGGCGGCCGGCGGTCCGGCGTTAGCGATGCGTTAGCGGAGGTCTTCGCCGGCGTTAGGGATGCGCTAGCGCATCTGGCCGTCGGCCCCGGCCGGCAGCAGCGTGGAAGGCGTGTTGGACATCCTCTTCCTCGCGCTGACCGTGGTGTTCTTCGCGGTGCTCGCGCTCCTCGCCAAGGGGGTCGAACGGCTGTGAAGGCCGAAGACCTCATCGGTCTCGTCATCGTGGTCGCGCTTATCGCCTTCCTGGTTCGCGCCCTCCTCTTCCCGGAGAAGTAAACCCCCATGAATCCCACCCTCGCGGCGGTGCTTCAGGTGGGCCTGTTGGTCGTGGCCCTCGTCGTCGTGCACAAACCCCTCGGTAGCTACATGGCCCGGGTGTACTCGGGCACGAAGCACCTGAAGATCGAGAAGGTCCTGTACCGACTGTCCGGTGTGGACGGTGACGGCGAGCAGCGCTGGCCGGTGTACCTGCGCAGCGTGCTCGCGTTCTCCGCGATCTCCGTCCTGTTCCTGTACGGGCTCCAGCGGTTCCAGCACTGGCTGCCGCTGTCGCTCGGACGCGAGAACGTCGCACCGGGCATGTCGTGGAACACCGCCGCCAGCTTCGTCACGAACACCAACTGGCAGTCGTACTCCGGTGAACAGGTGATGGGCCACCTGGTCCAGATGGCCGGGCTCGCGGTGCAGAGCTTCGTGTCCGCGGCGGTCGGCATGGCCGTCGCGATGGCGCTGGTACGCGGGCTGGCGCGGAGCAGGACCGACAAGCTCGGCAACTTCTGGGTCGACCTGACCCGGGGCAGCCTGCGGATCCTGCTGCCGATCGCGTTCGTCGCGGCGGTCGTGCTGATCGGGTTCGGCGCGGTGCAGAACTTCACGCACGGGTTCGACGCGCACACCGTGCAGGGCGCGACTCAGCACATCCCGGGCGGCCCGGTGGCCAGTCAGGAGTCCATCAAGGAGCTGGGTACCAACGGCGGCGGCTTCTACAACGCCAACTCGGCCCACCCGTTCGAGGACCCGTCGTCGTTCACGTCGCTGTTCGAGGTCTTCCTGATCCTGCTCATCCCGTTCTCGCTGCCGTACACGTTCGGCAAACTGGTCGGCGACAGGCGCCAGGGGTACGCGGTGGTCGCGGCGATGGCGGTCATCTGCCTCGGCGCGGTCGTCGCGTCGGGGGTGGTCGAGGCGCACCACCCGGGCGCGGCTCCGACCGCGGCCGGCGCGTCGATGGAGGGCAAGGAGACAAGACTCGGGGTCACGTCCTCGTCGCTGTTCTCGGTCGCCACGACGATGACGTCGACCGGCGCGGTGAACTCGTGGCACGACTCGTACACGGCGCTCGGTGGCGGGATCACGCTGTTCGACATGCAGCTGGGTGAGGTGACGCCCGGCGGCGTCGGCTCCGGCCTGTACGGCGCGCTCGTGCTCGCGATCCTCGCCGTCTTCCTCGCCGGCCTGATGGTCGGGCGTACCCCGGAATACCTGGGGAAGCGGATCGGGGCGCGGGAGATGAAGCTGGTCGGGCTCTACATCCTGATCATGCCGGCGACCGTGCTGGTGTTCACCGGCATCGCCGTGGTGACGAACATGGGCACCTCGTCGATCGCGAATCCCGGTCCGCACGGGCTCTCCGAGATCCTGTACGCGTTCACGTCCGCGGCGAACAACAACGGCTCCGCGTTCGGCGGCCTGTCCGCGAACACGATGTTCTACAACATCGGCACCGGGCTCTCCGTCCTCATCGGACGGTTCGTACCGATGGTGTTCGTGCTGGCGCTCGCCGGTTCGTTGGCGAAGCAGAAGAAGATCCCGGCGTCGGCGGGCACCATGCCGACACACACGCCGCTGTTCACGGTGCTGTTCATCGGCGTGATCCTCATCGTCGCCGGCCTCACGTTCCTGCCGGCGCTCGCGCTCGGCCCGTTGGCGGAGGGCCTCGCGTGAGCACAGATCGCCGTAACCTCAAGGAGAACCAGTCAATGTCTACAGTGGACGTTCACAGTGGACAGTCCACAACGGACGGTCCGCGCGTGCCGCGGCGGGGGCCGGGGCGGGCCGGCGGCCTGCTCGACCCGGCCACGCTGGCGAAGTCGCTGCCGGCCGCGCTGGTCAAGCTCGACCCGCGGCACATGGTCCGCAACCCGGTCATGTTCGTCGTCGAGGTCGGCTCGGTCGTCACGACCGTACTGGCGATCGTCGACCCGTCGGTGTTCGCCTGGGTGATCGCGGTCTGGCTGTGGATCACCGCCGTCTTCGCCAACCTGGCCGAGGCGGTGGCGGAGAGCCGCGGCAAGGCGCAGGCCGACTCGCTGCGCCGGGCACGTACCGACGTGACGGCGCGGCTGATGGTCGAGGACGGCGAGCGGGCCGTTCCCGGTACCGACCTGACCGTCGGCGACCGCGTGGTGTGCGAGGCCGGGGACACCATCCCGGGCGACGGCGAGGTGGTCGACGGCGTCGCGAGTGTCGACGAGTCGGCCATCACCGGCGAGTCCGCACCGGTGATCCGGGAGGCCGGCGGCGACCGGTCCGCGGTGACCGGCGGCACCCGCGTCCTGTCCGACCGGATCGTCATCAAGATCACGACGAAGCCCGGGGAAACGTTCCTGGACAAGATGATCGGGCTCGTCGAGGGCGCGTCGCGGCAGAAGACGCCGAACGAGATCGCGCTGAACATCCTGCTCGCCGGCCTGACGATCGTGTTCCTGCTGACGATCGCGGCGTTGCAGCCGATGGCGGTCTACTCGCACGCCCGGCAGTCGGTGATCGTGCTGTGCGCGCTGCTGGTCTGCCTGATCCCGACGACGATCGGCGCGCTGCTGAGCGCGATCGGCATCGCCGGCATGGACCGGCTGGTGCAGCGCAACGTACTCGCCCTGTCCGGTCGTGCCGTCGAGGCCGCCGGCGACGTGTCGACGCTGCTGCTGGACAAGACCGGCACGATCACGCTCGGCGCCCGGCAGGCGTCGGACTTCGTCCCGGTCGGCGGCTGCGCCCCGGAACGCCTCGCATCCGCCGCGCAGCTCGCCAGCCTCGCCGACGAGACCCCCGAGGGCCGCTCCATCGTCGTGTACGCGAAGGACACGTACGGCCTGCGCGGCCGCGCGGTGCACGACGCGCACTTCGTACCGTTCTCGGCGGAGACCCGGATGTCCGGTGTCGACCTGCCCGACGGCACCCGGGTACGCAAGGGCGCGGCGGCGGCCGTCATGCACTGGGTGCGCGGTCACGACGGGCACGTACCGGACGAGACGGCGACGGCGGTCGACACGGTGTCGTCCACCGGTGGTACGCCGCTGCTGGTGGCGACGAAGCCGGTGGACGGGCCGGCCGAGGTGCAGGGCGTCATCCACCTCAAGGACGTCGTCAAGGACGGCATGGCGGAACGCTTCGGCGAACTGCGCCGGATGGGCATCCGTACGGTGATGATCACCGGTGACAACCCGTTGACCGCCAAGGCGATCGCGGCCGAGGCGGGCGTCGACGACTTCCTCGCCGAGGCCAAGCCGGAGGACAAGCTCGCGCTGATCCGCCGGGAGCAGGAGGGCGGTCACCTCGTCGCGATGACCGGCGACGGTACGAACGACGCGCCGGCGCTCGCGCAGGCCGACGTCGGCGTGGCGATGAACACCGGGACCATGGCGGCCAAGGAGGCCGGCAACATGGTCGACCTCGACTCCAACCCGACGAAGCTCATCGAGATCGTGGAGATCGGCAAGCAGTTGCTGATCACGCGCGGCGCGCTGACCACGTTCTCGGTGGCGAACGACGTGGCGAAGTACTTCGCGATCATCCCGGCCATGTTCGCCTCGGTGTTCCCGGGCCTGGACAGGCTCAACATCATGCACCTGCACAGCTCGACGTCGGCGATCGCGTCGGCGGTCGTCTTCAACGCGATCATCATCGTGCTGCTGGTACCGCTGGCCATGCGCGGCGTGAAGTACCGCGCCCGGTCGGCCGCGTCGCTGCTGCGCCGCAACGTCCTGATCTACGGCCTCGGCGGGATCGTCGTCCCGTTCGTCGGCATCAAGATCATCGATCTGATCATCTCGCACATCCCGGGATTGGGGTGACCATCGTGCGTACCGCATGGATCCGCCAGCACGTGGCGGCGCTTCGGACCCTGATCGTGTTGACCGTCGTCCTCGGCCTCGGGTACCCGGTGGCGACCTGGGCGGTCGGGCAGGTCGTGTTCCACGACAAGGCGCAGGGCTCGCCCGTGGAGTCCGACGGCCACGTCGTCGGCTCGCGCCTCATCGGGCAGAACTTCACCGGCCCGACCTGGTTCCACCCGCGGGCCTCGCTGGCAGGCGAGAAGGGGTACTCGGCCGGCGGCGACGGGCAGGACGGCAGTGCCGGCTCCAACCTCGGACCGTCGAACCCGGAGCTGGTGAAGGCGATCAAGGACCGGCGGGCCGCCGTCGCGAAGGAGAACGGTGTCGCGCCGAGCCGGGTACCGCCGGACGCGGTGACGGCCTCGGCGTCCGGGCTCGACCCGGACATCTCGCCGGCGTACGCGGCGATCCAGGTCGACCGGGTCGCGAAGGCCCGGAAGGTGGACCCGGCGAAGGTTCGCGAGCTGGTCGAGAAGTACACGTACGGGCGGCAGCTCGGTGTGATGGGCGATCCGCACGTGAACGTGCTGGAGCTCAACCTCGCGGTCGCGAAGCTCAGGTAGCGGGCGGTCCGGGCGCCGGTGGTGTGCCGCGACGGCAGGTCGTGGTGCACCACCGGCGCGGGTGTCGGGCCGCTGACGGGAAGACAGGGCACGATGGACGACGTGGCACGCGGACGGCTGCGAATGTATCTGGGCATGGCGCCCGGCGTCGGCAAGACGTACGCCATGCTCTCGGAGGGGCAGCGCGGCCTGGCCCGCGGCAAGGACGTGGTGGTCGGCGTCGTCGAGACACACGGCCGGCCGGAGACGGCGAAGCTGCTGGACGGGCTGGAGGTGGTGCCGCGCCGGAGCATCGCGTACCGGGGGACCACGTTCACCGAGATGGACGTCGACGCGGTCCTCGCCCGCCGGCCGCAGCTCGCGCTGGTCGACGAGCTGGCGCACACCAACATCCCGGGCAGCCGGCACGCGAAACGCTGGGAGGACGTCGAGGAGCTGCTCGCCGCCGGCATCGACGTGATCACCACCGTCAACATCCAGCACCTCGAATCGCTGAACGACGTGATCGAGCGGATCACCGGCGTCGTACAGAAGGAGCGGATCCCGGACGAGGTGGCCCGGCGCGCCGACGCGATCGAACTCGTCGACATGTCGCCCGAGGCGCTGCGCCGCCGGATGGCGCACGGCAACGTGTACCCGTCGGACCGGATCGACGCCTCCCTCGCCAACTACTTCCGCCCCGGCAACCTGATCGCGCTGCGCGAACTGGCCCTGCTGTGGGTGGCCGGCCGCGTCGACGAGGCGTTGCAGCGGTACCGGCACGAGCACAGCATCGACACCCCGTGGGAGACCACCGAACGGGTCGTCGTCGGGCTGACCGGCGGGCCGGAGGGCGACACCCTGATCCGGCGCGGCGCGCGGATCGTGGCCCGGGTCGGCGGCGGCGAACTGCTCGCCGTCCACGTGAGCCGGTCCGACGGGCTGTCCGGGGCCAGCCCGAAGCAGCTCGCGAAGCAGCGGGTGCTGGTCGAACAGCTCGGCGGCGGGTTCCACCAGGTCGTCGGGGACGACCCGGCGACGGCGATGCTCGACTTCGCCCGCGCCGAGAACGCCACGCAGGTCGTCGTCGGTGCCAGCCGGCGCGGCCGGTTCAGTACGTTCCTCACCGGGGAGGGTGTCTCCGCCCGGGTGGTACGCGAGTCCGGCCCGATCGACGTGCACATCGTCACGCACGAGAAGGCCGGCCGGCGCGGCGGCCCGGCACTGCCGGCGATGTCGGGCGGCCTCACCGTCGCCCGGCAGATCCGCGCCTCGATCGTCGGCGTACTGCTGCTGGTCGTGTTGACGGCGATCCTGATCCCGCTCAAGGGCCCGCTCAACCTGACCACCGAGCTGCTGCTGTACCTGGTCGCCGTGGTCGCGATCGGCCTGATGGGCGGGATGTGGCCGGCGCTCGGCGCCGCCGTGGTCGGCACCCTGCTGGTGAACTTCTTCTTCACCCCACCGCTGCACACGCTGACCATCAACGAACGCAACAACATCATCGCGCTGGGCGTCTTCCTGGCCGTCGCGGTGATGGTCAGTCTCGCGGTCAACCGGGCCGCCGAACGAACCCGCCGGGCGGCACGGGCCGCGGCCGAGGCGCAGACGCTCGCCAGCCTGGCCGGCAGCGTACTGCGGGGCAACCACGGGCTGCCCGCGCTGCTGGAACAGATCCGCGAGACGTTCGGCCTGTCCGCGGTGGCGCTCACCGAACGCACCGACGACGGCTGGCACACCGTACGGTCCACCGGCGAGGTCTCGGCCAACCCGGAGGTGAAGGTCCAGGTCGGCGAGCGGTTCGTGTTGGTGGGTGCGGGCCGGCTGCTGCCGGCCTCCGACCGCCGGGTGCTCGACGCGTTCGCGACACACGCCGCCGCGGCGCTGGAACGCGGCCGCCTCGCCGAACAGGCCGCCGAGGCCGCCGGGCTCGCCGCGACCGACCGGCTGCGTACCGCGCTGCTCCGGGCCGTCGGGCACGACCTGCGCTCGCCGCTCGCGTCCGCGAAGGCCGCCGTGTCCAGCCTGCGCGGACACGACGTCGCGTGGAGCGAGGAGGAACGCGACGAACTGCTCGCCACCGCCGACGAGTCGCTGGACCGGCTCCACCGGCTCGTCGACAACCTGCTCGACATGAGCCGCCTCCAGGCCGGAGTACTCTCCGTGTCGCTCGCGCCGACCGGCGTCGACGAGATCGCCGTGCGCGCTGTCGACTCGCTCGGCCCGCTCGCCGCCCACGTCGAGGTACGCATCCCCGACGCGCTGCCCGCCGCGCACGCCGACCCGGTCCTCGCCGAACGCGTCGTCGCCAACCTCGTCGGCAACGCCGTCAAGCACAGCCCGGCCGACCGCCCGCCGCTCGTCACCGCGAGCTGGCTCGGCGAGGCGCTGCAACTGCGGGTCGTCGACCACGGCCCCGGCGTACCACCCGCCGAATGGGACCGGATCTTCACGCCGTTCCAGCGGCTCGGCGACCGGGGTACCGGGGTCGGCCTGGGCCTCGCGCTGTCCCGCGGACTCGCCGAAGCCATGGGCGGCACACTGGTACCGGAGGAGACGCCCGGCGGCGGCCTGACCATGGTGCTGACCCTGCCGGCCGTCGCGACCGACCGGGTGCCGGGTCCGTCCACATCGGACCCGCTGAGCTGAGAGGTGCTGACGGGATGGCGTTGGATGTCCGGCGAGGCTCAGGGCGAGGCTGCCAAGGCGGAGGTGCGTTCGCCTACCGGTGTTGTATGCGGACGTGCCGACAACGCGGGCAGCGTCGCACTGAGCCCGGCGGGCGCCGACAGGCATCCGGTCAGGACCTCTGAGGACGACATGCGCGTACTGGTGATCGACGACGAGCCGCAGATCGTCCGCGCGCTGCGGATCAACCTCAAGGCGCGCGGGTACGACGTGGCGGTCGCGCCCGACGGGCGGACCGCGCTCACCGTCGCCGCACGGACGATGCCGGACCTGGTGGTGCTGGACCTCGGGCTGCCCGACATGGAGGGTGTCGAGGTGCTGGCGGGTCTCCGCGGCTGGACCGACGTCCCGGTGATCGTGTTGTCCGGGCGTACCGACTCGCTGGACAAGGTGGAGGCGCTGGACGCGGGCGCCGACGACTACGTGACGAAGCCGTTCGGCATGGACGAGCTGCTGGCCCGGATGCGCGCCGTCACCCGGCGGTCCGCGCCGGCCGCCGCCGAGCCCCGCGTACCCGTCGGGCAGTACGTCGTGGACCTCGCCGCCCGCCGCGTCGTCGCCGCCGACGAGTCCACATCGGACGGTCGGCCGGTCGACGTGCGCCTCACCCCGACCGAGTGGCGCATGCTGGAGGTACTCATCCGGCACCCCGGCCAGCTCGTCACCAAACGCGCCCTGCTCGCCGAGGTCTGGGGCCCCGGGTACGAGCGCGAGGACAACTACCTCCGCCTCTACATGACCCAGCTCCGCCGCAAGCTCGAACCCGACCCCCACCACCCGCGCCACCTTCTCACCGAACCCGGTATGGGCTACCGCTTCCAACCCTGATCTTTTGGGCCGCGCGGCGGCCGCGCCGCTGTCCCCCGCATCACCGTTCACACCAACCGATTCAGAACCCGAACCGTTGGGCTGCGAGAATCCCGGTGTGGCTACGTATGAGGGGTCAGCGGGGTACGAGTTCGACGACGATGCGTCGCGGGTGGACCGGGACGCGTTGTGGGAGTTCCTGTCGACGGAGGCGTACTGGGGGCGGACGCGGACGCGGGAGGTCGTGGACGCGCAGGTGGACTCGTCGTGGCGGGTCGTCGGGGCGTACGAGACGGCGACGGGGCGGATGGTCGGGTTCGCGCGGGCGTTCTCCGACGGGGTGTCGCAGGCGTACCTGGCGGACGTGTACGTGTTGGCGGCGCACCGCGGGCACGGGCTGGGGGTGGGGCTCGTCGACGTGATGATCGAGCGGGGGCCGGGGCGGGACCTGCGCTGGATGCTGCACACCGACGACGCGCACGACCTGTACCGCCGCTTCGGTTTCGCCGAACCGGACTCCCGCTACCTCGAACGCCCCAAGCGTTCGTAAATCGACCTTGTCGTCACGCGCCGCGGACCGCCGGCGTTCGACGGTGTGTGCCTCCGCTGAGATCTTTGGTATCCGACCAGATATCAGGGGGCGGTCATGACCCGGACCGTGGTGCGGGCCCGGTCAGCGGGAGTAGGACCAGGACGTCATCTGTCCATTGTGGAACGGCATGACGCCGTGGAACGGCGTCGGGTCGGCGTCGAAGACCATCGGCAGGAAAAGGCTGTCGCTGGGCCACATCGGCAGGCTCGACAGGCCGTCGACGGGTACCCATTCCAGCGTGCCCTCGTGGTTCCCGGCGTGCGCGTCGCCGTGCCAGCGCGAGATCCGGAACAGGAAGCCGAACCAGTCCGCGCCGCCCTTGCCGAAGCCGGGCCAGGAGATCGTGCCGCGCAGCGTCATCTCGTCGACGACGAGACCGGACTCCTCGTGGATCTCGCGGCGCATGCCGGCGGCGACGTCCTCGTCGGGTTCGAGCTTGCCGCCGAGTCCGTTGTAGTACCCGTGGTGGATGTCGTCCGGGCGCTTGTTGCGGTGGATCATCAGGACCCGGTGGCCGTCCGTGACGTATCCGAGGGTGGCGAGGATGGGACGCAGCACGCGGGGGATTCTTCCACGGCGTACGGGCGAGTCCGGATCACCGTGTCCCATCGTGGGATCGCACCGACCCGCCGCCCGCCCGCCCCGGCCGGGCCTGCGACGATGCCGGCGTGCCTGACACGACCGTACTGGTCGGCCACGACGACGTGGCCGCCGCCGCAGCCGAGATGGCCGGTGTGCTGCGCACCACGCCGCTCCAGCCGGTACGTCCCCTCGCCGAGGCGGTCGGCGGCCCGGTCCACCTGAAGTCCGAGCAGCTGCAACACGGCGGCTCCTTCAAGGTACGTGGCGCGTTGTGCCGGATCGCCCGCCTGACGCCGGAGGAGCGCGCCGCGCACCATGTGGTCGCGGCCAGTGCCGGCAACCATGCGCAGGGCGTCGCGCTCGCCGCGGAACGGCTCGGTTTCCGGGCCACCATCTTCATGCCGTCGGGTGCCCCGTTGCCGAAGGTCGCCGCCACCCAGGGGTACGGCGCCACCGTCGAGCTGGTGGGCAACACGGTGGAGGACGCGCTCACCGCCGCCAAGGCGTACGCGGAGCGGACCGGTGCGGTGTTCGTTCACCCGTTCGACCATCCGGACGTGATCGCTGGGCAGGGCACGATCGGGCTGGAGATCCTGGCCCAGTGCCCGGACGTACGCACGATCCTCGTCGCGGTCGGTGGCGGCGGGCTGCTCTCGGGTGTCGCCGCCGCGGTCAAGCCGGTCCGGCCGGACGTGAAGGTGTTCGGTGTGCAGGCCGCGGGCGCGGCCGCGTTTCCGCCGTCGCTGGCGGCCGGCGCCCCGGTCAGCCTCGACCGGTACGCCACGATCGCCGACGGCATCGCCGTCGGCCGGCCGGGCGACCTCACGTTCGCGCACGTCCAGGCGTACGCCGACGGCGTGGTCACGGTCTCCGACGAGGACATCTCGCGCACGCTGCTGCTGTTGCTGGAACGCAGCAAGATCGTCGCCGAGCCGGCGGGTGCGGCGGGTGTCGCCGCGGTCCAGGCGTTCCCGCACGGCTTCGAGCCGCCCGTCGTCGCGGTGCTGTCCGGCGGCAACATCGACCCGCTGCTGCTGGTCAAGCAGATCGAGTACGGTCTCACCGCCGCCGGCCGGTACCTGCGCTTCACGGTGCTGTTCCCGGACCGGCCGGGTGTCCTCGCGTCGATGCTCGACATCGTCGCCGCGCACCGCGCGAACATCCTCGACGTGCTGCACCAGCGCCGGGACCCGCGTCTCGCGCTGGGTGAGGTCGCCGTCGACTTCTCCGTCGAGACGCGTGGCCCCGAGCACGCCCGCGAACTGCTGGCCGCCCTGCGTACCGCCGGCTACGTCGTCACCGACCGGCATACCGCCTAGGGGCGCGGGCCGGTGTAGACGGCGCGCGGCCGGAACCGGAACCGGTGCCGGTACTCCTCGATCGTGTGCCCGATCAGCCCGGCCACCCGGCCGAGTACGAAGACCGCCTCGGCCGTGCCGGGGGCGAGACCGAACTGGGCCGCGAGTACGCCCAGGGCCAGGTCACTGGTGGGCGCCGGCCCGCCGTGCCGGCCGACCACCGCGATCAGCTCGTCGACCCGGCCGTCCAGCGGCGGCCCGCCCGCCGCGTCGGCGACGAGCCGCAGCAGCGCGACCGCCCGCGGATCGGTCGCCGTGTACACCTGGTGCCCGAAGCCGGGGACGGCCTCACCGGCCGCGAGCCGTTCGCCGACCACCCGCGGCACGTCGCGACCGCCCGCCGTCAGCTCCGCCAGTACCGTCTCGACGGCGCCGACGACCCCGCCGTGCAGCGCGCCGCCGAGCGTGGCGAGCCCGGCCAGGACCGTCAGGTACGGGTCGGCCTGGACGGACGCGGCGACCCGGCTGGCCAGCGCGGACGTGGCCAGCTCGTGGTCGGCGGACAGCACCAGCCCGGCGTCGAACGCGCGCAGCTCGGCCGGCGTCGGCGCCCGGTCGCTGCTCGCCGCCCACAGCCGCGCGGCGATCGTGTCGTCGACCGGCTCGGTACGGCGGGGCAGGCAGTCGACGAGCGCGGCGACCAGCGCCCGGGCGGTGGCGGCGACCGCGTCCGGCCGCCGGTCGTACCGCAGGGGGTCGGTGGTCGCCACGACCGCGGCCGTGACGCGGAACCGGTCGGCGGGTCCGGCGGTCGCCGGCAGCGCGTGTCGGGCGGCCCGGCCGGCGGTCACCGCCTCGGCGGGCGCCGTCCACACCGGCGTCTCGTCCGGCATTCGCCCGGACCACAGGAACTCGGCGACCCGCTCGAACCCGGCCGTACCGGCGAGCCGGGTGGCGTCGCGGCCCCGGTAGTACAGCGCGCCGGCGGGGTCGAGCAGCGACAGCTCGGTGTCGAGTACCACGTCGAGCGCGCCGGCCCGGCCGCCCCGGCGGGCGCGGGCGGCGAGCCGCAGCACCTCGGCCCGGTCGAAGCGGGAGGTACGCGGTTCGGCGCCGGGATGCCGGGTGAGCTGGCCGCGGCTGACGTACGCGTAGACGGTGGCGGGTTTGACGCCGAGCAGCTGCGCGGTCTGCGCGGTGCTCAGCCAGCGTGGCTCGTCGGACATCGGGCCACCATATGTTGATGCAGTCAATATTGACAACATGCTATCGCAGGACGGAACCTGGCAGCCATGACCGTCGACCTGGCCCACCGCTTCTCGTACGGCGTGGAGGAGTTCGCCACCTCGCCGCTCTACCAGCGGCTCTCCGGCATCGTCGCTGCCGACGACCGCCTCCTCGCCATCGCCGCGCACTGCCGCGCCGGCCAACAGCCCACCAACCTGCTGTTCGCCGCCGTCCACTACCTCCTGCTCGGCGCCGACCCCGCCGGCGGCGGCACCGGTCACGTGCCCGGGCTCGCGGCGTGGTACCCGTCGCTCGGCGGCACCCGCGGCCCCGACGACGCGGCGCTGGCCGGCACGTTCACCGACTTCTGCCTGACGTACGAGGCGGAGCTGACCGGCCTTGTCGCAAGTCGGCTGGTGCAGACGAACGTGGTGAAGCGGTCCGCGGCGCTGCGTGTCGGCCTCGCCGCGATCGACGAGCCCGGGCCGGTCACGCTGCTGGAGGTCGGCGCCAGCGGCGGCATCCACCTCGCCTTCGACGCGTACCGCTGCCGGATCGGCGACACCGACCTCGGCCCCGTCGACTCACCCGTACTCATCGCGTCCGAGTGGCGTTCGGCGCTGCCGGTCCCGACCCGTACCCCCGTGATCGGCGACCGGCTCGGCGTCGACCTCAACCCGATCGACCTGGCCGACCCGGCCGAGCGCCGCTGGCTGCGCGCCCTCGTCTGGCCGGAGAACCTCCCGCAGTACGCGCTGCTCACCGCCGCGACCGAGCTGGTCGCCGCCCGCCGGCCGCGGATCGTGGCCGGCGACGCGATCGCCGCACTACCGGCGCTCGACGCGGAGCTGCCCACCGACCGCCCCCTGGTCGTGTGGCACCCCGCGACCCGCGCCCATGTGCCGGCCGAGCACCGCGCCGCGTTCGGTGACGCTATCGCGGCGCTCGGCCGGCGCCGCCCCCTCTACACCGTGTCCCTGGAAACCCCCGTGGACGCGGCGGACTGGCATGCCCGGCACGGCCTCTGCTACGCCCTGGAACTGCGCGCCGGCTCGGCCCCCCGCCGCCGGCTCGCCGCCGTCGACGGGCACGCCAACTGGATCGAACCGCTCTGACGTGCGGCTACGCGGTCCGGTAGCTCGCGTAGCTGTCCTCGTTCGGCATCAGGATCCAGAGCAGCGCGTACACCAGGAGCTGGCTGCCGGGCAGGATCACCGACAACACGAACAGCAGCCGGACCAGCCCCACCGACAGACCGAACCGCCGGGCCAGGCCCGCGCACACCCCGGCGATCATGCGGCCCTCACGCGGACGACTCAGCGCCATCGAACGTCACCCCTCACCGTCCCCGGCACGCCCTCGGCGCCGGTCGACACATTCGACGGTACGGACGCGCGCGGCCCGGATCATCCGCATCGAGACCGATCTCCGGGGCGCCGGCCCCTACGTACCCTCCCGGTGCCGGCTCGGGGA
This sequence comes from Actinocatenispora sp., assembly GCA_036503555.1. GTDB lineage: Bacteria > Actinomycetota > Actinomycetes > Mycobacteriales > Micromonosporaceae > Actinocatenispora. The sequence goes on along the minus strand of DASXWQ010000010.1, from coordinate 43,302 downwards.
CCGACCCCGGACACGCGCCGGCGCCCGCCGCGACAGACGCGGGCGGGCGCCGGGGACGCTCTGGTCGGCTCAGCCCTGGAGGGGCTTTGGTCGGCTCAGCCCTGGAGGGGCTTTGCGGCTCAGCCCTGGAAGGGCTCGAACTCGACGATCGTCACGCTGATCTCCGCGCCGCTCGGCGCGGTGTATCCGACCGTGTCGCCGGCCTTGTGCTTCAGGATCGCCTGACCCAGGGCGGACTCCGGGCTGTACACCGTCAGGTCCGTGGTCGCGGCGATCTCGCGCGAGCCGAGCAGGAACTTCTCGGTGTCGCTCGGGTCGCCGTCGAACTGGATCGTCACGACCGTGCCGGGCGCGATCACGCTGCTCTTCGGCGCCTCGCCGACCCGGGCCCCGCGCAGCAGCTCCTGCAGATAGAGGATCCGGCCCTCCATCTTGCTCTGCTCCTCGCGAGCGGCGTGGTAACCGCCGTTCTCCCGCAGATCGCCCTCTTCACGGCGCTCGTTGATCTCAGCGGCGATCTCCGGCCGCTTGGCGATGAGCTCGTCAAGCTCGCTCTTGAGCCGGTCATGGGCGTCCTGGGACAGCCACGTCACAGGTGCCTCGCGGTCGGTCGTCGACACGTGGGTACTCCTTCGTTGCGATCCTCGCCGGCGTACCGGCGTTGACTGCGAATTTTCAAAGCTAGCAGCGGAATACACCGGTGGGTGTACCCCGGACTCACGGAATGCGGTGGATCGGCTGCGACCGGCTGTGTCAGCGCTCGGGGCCGCAGCCCGCCACTTCGGCTGTGTAGGCCTGCCGCGACGTGTGCAACACGTACGCCACCGTCACGGTGTCGCGGCCGGCCGGTACGTGGACGTCGCCACGACCGACCTCGGCGCCGTCGGCGGCGCGGGACCGGACCGTACAGACGGTGGGTTTGCCGTCGGGCCGGGAGACCGAGAGCGTCATCGGCGCGCGGGACGGGCCGGCTTCGGAGTCCCAACGGGCGATGTCGGCCTGGTATTCCGACGGGCCGAATCGTTGGTAGTAGCCGAACGCCACGGCCAGCCCGGCGAGTACGACCCCGGTGAGCAGCAGTGCCCGCACAGGGCGCGAGGCAGCACGCCGCTCCCGCCGGCGGCCGTATCGGCCGGGCGGGGATGTCGGCGTCGTCACGCCGCTCCGCGTGCTGGTCACGATCGGGGTCCTCGCTGTGTTGAATCTTGTCGACGGTGCCGGACGCTGTTGTCACAGGTGTCGGTCAGAATGCCTGCCGACACTCCATGATGACAGCGGCCTCGCCGCGGCGCGGGCGGCCCCCCGTGGCCGCGGCGGGTTTTGCCGGCGCCCGATATGGGCTTTGTCACACCATGAGCTTGAGGAGCATTCGTGTCCGACCTCCGCCTGATGGCGGTGCACGCGCACCCCGACGACGAGTCCAGCAAGGGCGCCGCCGCGATGGCCCGCTACGTCCACGAGGGTGTGGACGTCCTGGTCGCCACGTGTACCGGCGGCGAACGCGGCGACGTGCTCAATCCGCAGATGGACCGCCCGGAGATCTGGCGTGACCTGGCGGCGATCCGCAACCGCGAGATGGCCACGGCCCGCGAGATCCTCGGCGTTCGGCAGTCCTGGCTCGGCTTCGTCGATTCCGGCTATCTGGAGAACTACACGACCGACCGGGTCGACGAGCTGCCCGACGACTCGTTCGCGCGCCAGCCGCTGGAGGTGGCCGCAGCGCCGCTGGTCCGGCTGATCCGCGAGTTCCGCCCGCAGGTCGTCACGACGTACGACGAGGAGGGCGGCTACCCGCACGCCGACCACATCATGTGCCACCGGATCACCGTCGAGGCGTTCGACGCGGCGGGCGACCCGGAGCGGTACAAGGAGTTCGGCGAGCCGTGGCAGCCGCAGAAGCTCTACTACAACATGGGCTTCAACCGGACGCGGATGCTCGCGATCCACGAGGCGATGCTCGCGGCCGGCCTGGAGTCGCCGTACGCGGAGGCCATCGAGAAGTGGGACTGGAGCCGCGACAAGAGCGACCGGGTCACCACCCGGGTCCCGTGCGGTGAGTTCTTCGGTCTTCGCGACGACGCCCTGCGCGCGCACGCGACGCAGGTCGACCCGGACGGCTTCTGGTTCCGGATCCCGATGGACATCCAGCAGAAGACGTGGCCGACCGAGGACTACGAGCTGGCCCGTTCGCTGGTGGAGACCACGGGGCCGGAGGACGACCTGTTCGCCGGGCTGCGCGGCTGAAGCGCGGACGCCCCCGCCCGCGGGTGGGGGCGTCCGATGCCGCCCGGTGACGGTGCCGGGCGTACCGTTGGGGTCGCCGGCGAGGTGCCGGTTTGAGCTGGTGTGCGAGCCGGAGAGAGGGTGTCGACGATGTCCGTACCCGCTGCCGGCCGGGCACTGGCCGCGGTACCGCTGGCCAAGAACAACTTCGGTGACACCGAGGCCGGCGGGGTCGCGGGACCGTTGGGTCTCGTCGTCATCGTGCTGCTGGCGATCGCGACTGTTCTGCTGATCCGCAACATGAACCGACGGCTGCGCCGCCTGCCCGAACGGTTCGATTCCGCACGAGTACCCGACGGGGGACTCCCGTCGGACGCCGATTCACGGCAGGATCACTCGGGCGAGGACAAGTCGGACCGGAGTGAGGCAGTCGGTGACCAGGGCGCGGAGAGCCGATCGGGGTCGACAGACCAGGATCGCTGATCAGCGTGCCCATCGGGATCACCCGGGGCATCTCGTCCTTCACTCTGCGAACATTTTTTCCGGACCCAACTTATTGCGATATGTGCACTTCGATGCTTTAGTACCATCGATCGGGTCACATCAGCCAGTCTCCGAATTCCCATTGATACCGGACATCCCTACGCTCATGCCGGGGAGGTGCGGCTTCCTTTCTCCCTGTCGAGGGGAGGGGGTGGGTTCGCGATGCGCGAGTGGGGCTGGGCCTGACATACCGTCCGATTCCCGGGGCACGTGGGAGGAGGTCAGCGCGTGACGTCTGTCCATGCTGCCCCGGCATCCATGTCGGTACGACTGCGTGCGCTGATCGCGGTCTGTTGCCTCTCGGCACTGGCGGTCGCCGGCGCCGAGATCGCGACCGCCGGACACGCACCCGGGCCGTACCGTTTCCTCGCCACGATCGGGCTGTTCGGGCTGTCGCAGGCGATCGGCCTGCAGATCAAGTTCGGTGGCCAACGGATCGGTCTGTTCTGGGGCGAGGCGGCGTTGCTCGTCGGCATGTGCCTGCTGCCGGCGCACTGGCTCGTACCGGTGGTGCCGATCGGTGCGCTCGTCGGGCTGCTGCTCGCCGGCGTCGCGCCGATCAAGGCGCTCTACAACGCCGCGGCGTACGCGATCGCGGCCGCGCTGGCGACCGGTGTCGCCGCACTGTGCGGCGGCGTCGGTGACGCACCGCCGCTGGACCTGCGTACGGCGATCGCGCTGGTGGCGGCAGCGCTGACGTACTGCGTGGTCACGGCGCTGTTCGCGGTGACGGCGGTGGCGCTCGCGCGCGGCGGTCCGGTGCGCGAGCTCATCCTCGGCAACTGCGGCGCCAAGATCATCATGCTGGTCGGCAACATCGCGGTCGGGCTGCTCGCCGTCGGCCTGGGCCTCGCCGACTTCCGCTACCTCGCCGCCGCCCCGCCGCTGCTCTGGCTGCTGTACGAGGTGTACAAGGCCCGGATGCGGGCCGGCGACGAGCGGCGCGCCTGGCAGGCGCTCGCCGCGGCGGTGCACGCGCTCAACCGGCTGGACGTGGCGAGCGTCGTGGAGGCCGCGATCGTCGGCGCCCGGCGCCTGTTCGCACCCGAGTCCGTGGCGATCACCGTGACCGCGCCCGACGGCACCGCCCGGACGTACGTGGGGCGCGCCGGGATGGACGGGATCACCGAGACCGAGACCCCGGACGGCAAGCCGTCCGGCACGTTGCTGCACCGGCTCGCCGTCGGCGAGGAGCGGGTCGGCGAGCTGCGCGTCCGGTTCGGTACGGCCACCGAGGTCAGCGAGCGTGACCGGCTGGCGCTGTCCGCGTTCGCCGACGCGCTTGGCGCGGCGCTGCACAACGCGGCCTCGCACGACCGGCTGCGCGAGATGGCCGAGCGCAAGGCGTACGAGGCGGAGCACGACGCGCTCACCGGCCTCGCGAACCGCACCCGGCTGATGGACCGCGGCGACGCGATGCTCCGGGTACGGCCGGGTGAGGACCCGCACGAGGTCGCGCTGCTGCTGCTCGACCTGGACCACTTCAAGGACGTCAACGACACGCTCGGGCACGACGCCGGCGACCAGTTGCTGCGTACGGCGGCGGCGACGTTGACCGCGCGCACCGAGCCGGGTGAGCTGCTGGTGCGGCTCGGCGGCGACGAGTTCGCGCTGCTCATCGGCGCGCCACCGGCCCGCCGCCAGGCCGTCGAATACGCCGTGGAGCGGGCGCGGGAGCTGACCGCGGCGCTGGCCGTACCGGTGGAGATCGCCGGGGTGGCGCTGTCGGTGGAGGCGTCGATCGGCGTGGCCGCGGTGCCCGCCGGCGGCTGCGTCATGGCCGAGCTGCTGCGCCGCGCCGACGTCGCCATGTACCAGGCGAAGCGCGGCGGGCGCTCGATCGGGCGGTACGAGGCCGCGCGGGACGCGGCGAGCACCGACCGGCTGGCGCTGCTGGCCGAGTTCCGCGAGGCGTTGGCCGCCGACGACCAGCTCGTGCTCTACCTCCAGCCCGCGATCGACCTGGCGTCCGGCGAGGCGACCGGTTCCGAGGCGCTGATCCGTTGGCAGCACCCGCGGCGCGGGCTGCTCGGGCCGGGCGAGTTCGTCGGTGTCGTCGAGAAGAGCGACCTCGTCGGCCCCTTCACCCGGCACGTGCTGAACATGGCGCTCGGGGTGATGGCCCGTTGGGGCGCCGAGGGCCTCGACATCCCGGTCGCCGTCAACATGTCGGCGCGCAGCCTGCTCGACCGCAAGCTGCCCGCCGACGTCGCCGAGCTGCTCGGCCGCCACCAGGTACCGCCGGAGCGGCTGGTCCTGGAGATCACCGAGACCGTGATGATGACCGAGCTGGAGGTCATCGACGACGTGCTCGCCGGGCTCCGGTCGCTCGGTGTGCGCCTGTCGGTCGACGACTTCGGCACCGGCTACTCGTCGCTGACGTTCCTGGCCCGGTTCGCCGTGGACGAGGTGAAGGTCGACCAGGAGTTCGTCGGCCGGATGGGCGACACCCGCGAGGCGGAGGCCATCGTACGCAGCACCGTGGAGCTGGGGCGCGCCCTCGGCCTGCGGGTGGTCGCCGAGGGTGTGGAGACCGCCGAGCAGAAGGCGGCGCTGAGCGCGATGGGCTGCGAGGCCGCCCAGGGGTACCACTTCTTCCCGCCGATGCCGGCGGACAAGACGGCGAAGGTGCTGTGGACGCTGCGCAGCGCCGCGGCGACCCGCGGCGCCCGCGTCATCCCGCTGTCCGCCCGCGCCGCCCAGCCCGGCCAGGAGTGACCGGGCCGGTCAGGTCAGCGGCCACGGATGGGCGCCGGCACCGAGCCGGTTCCAGGTGTTGATGACGGCGATGCTCCACATCAGTTCGGCCAGTTCGACGTCGCCGAAGTGTTCACCGGCGCGGGCGACCGTGTCGTCGTCGACGGGTGCCTCGCTGAGCCGGGTCATCGCCTCGGTGAGGTCGAGCGCCGCGCGTTCCCGGTCGGTGAAGAACGGGGTCTCCCGCCAGACGGGCAGCGCGTAGAGGCGGCGCGGGTCCTCGCCGCCCTTCGTGGCGTCGCGGGTGTGCATGTCCACGCAGTACGCGCAGCCGTTGAGCTGTGACGCGCGGGCCCGGACGAGCTCCAGCAGGCTGGGCTCGATCGTGGTGGTGCGGGACGCGGCGTCCAGCGCGTTCATGGCCCTGGTGATGTGCGGTGCCAGGTCGTCGACGGCGAGCCGTACGGGAATGTTTGTCATGCCTCGACCGTACGAGCGCAGTGGCCCGGTGCTAAGGTCCAATTCCGTGCCTATCGACTGGGCCGATTTCGGTGTCGACCTCCATCTCGACCTCGACCCCGCCACGGGCCGCCGCGCCGCGCTCGAACGGGCGCTGCGCACCGCGATCCGCTCCGGCCGGCTGGCCCCGGACACCCGCCTGCCGTCCACCCGTAGCCTCGCGACCGAGCTGCGGCTGGCCCGCAACACCGTGGCCGCGGCGTACGACCAGCTCGTGGCCGAGGGGTACCTGAGCGCGCGGACCGGCTCGGGAACCACGGTGGTCGGGCTGCCGGAGCGACGCCCGCCGGCACCGGCGACGCCCGCCGAGCCGGCCCCGCGGTACGACCTGCGGCCCGGCAGCCCGGACGTCGGCACGTTCCCCGTCGACGCGTGGCTGCGGGCCACCCGACGGGCGTTGTCGGCCGCGCCGGCCGCGGCGTACGACTACGCCGACCCGCGCGGGCGGATCGAGCTGCGTACCGCGCTCGCCGGCTATCTCGGCCGGGCCCGCGGGGTGCTCGCCGACCCGGGACGCATCGTGATCACCTCCGGGTACGTGCAGGCGCTGTCGCTGCTCGCCCGCGTCGCCGGCGGGCCGGTGGCGATGGAGGACCCGGGGCTGGCGTTCCACCGCGACGTCGTCCGGTACGCCGGCGCGGACGTCGTCCCGCTGCCCGTCGACGAGCGCGGCGCCCGTACCGACCTGCTCGGGGCCGGCGACCTGGCGTCGGCGCACGTCGCCGTGCTGACCCCGGCGCACCAGTACCCGACCGGCGTGACGTTGCGGCCCGAGCGCCGCCACCGTGCCGTCGGCTGGGCGAACGGCCGGCGCCGGCTCCTGGTCGAGGACGACTACGACGGCGAGTTCCGGTACGACCGGCAGCCGGTCGGCGCGCTCCAGGGCACCGCGCCCGAGCACGTCGCGTACGTGGGGACGGCGGCGAAGACGCTCGGGCCGGCGCTGCGCCTTGCCTGGCTGGTGCTGCCGGAACGCCTCGTCGCCCCGGTGGTACGCGCCAAGCGGCTCACCGACCTGCACACCGAGACGATCGGCCAGCTCGCCCTCGCCCACCTCATCGACAGCCACGAGTACGACCGGCACGTCCGGTCCTGCCGGCTGCGGTACCGGCGGCGGCGCGACCTGCTGGTCGAACGGCTCGGTGCGGCGCACCGGCCGGTCGGTGTGGCGGCCGGACTCCAGGCGTACGTGCCGCTGACGGCGGACGACGAGGCGCGGGTGCTGGCCCGGGCCGCCGGGCACGGGCTGGCGGTCGGCGCGTTGCGGCCGCACTGGCACGGCGTACCCGCCCGGCACGGCATCGTCGTCGGCTACGCCACGCCCGGCCAGGCCGCGTACCCGGCCGCGCTCGCCGCGCTCGCCGCCGTCCTCGCCTCGGTACGCTCGGCGCCATGACCTCCCCGATTGCCACGGACCTGGCCCCGACCGGTGTGCTGCGCGCGTCGATCAACCTCGGCAACCCGGTGCTCGCGCAGGGCACGGCGGTGGCGCCGGCCGGCATCACCGTCGACATCGCCCGGGAGATCGCGGCGCGCCTCGACCTGCCCGTCGAGTTCCGGTGCTTCGACGCGGCACGCGCCTCGTACGAGGCGATGGCGTCCGGGCAGGCCGACCTCTGCTTCCTCGCGATCGAGCCGGCGCGGGAGGCCGAGGTCGCGTTCACCGCGCCGTACGTGGTGATCGAGGGCGTCTACGCGGTCCCCGTCGACTCGCCGCTCGCCGCCGTCGACGAGGTGGACGCGGCCGGCGTACGGATCGGCGTCAAGCGCGGCTCCGCGTACGACCTGTACCTGACGCGGACGCTGCGGCACGCCAGCGTGGTACGCGGCGCCGACGGCGTCGACGCGTTCCGCGCCGACGGCCTGGACGTGGCGGCCGGGATCCGGCAGCCGCTCACCGCGTACGTCGCGGAGCATCCCGACCTGCGGCTGCTCGACGGCCGGTTCATGCAGATCCGGCAGGCCGTCGGCACCACGCGGACGCGCCGCGCGGAGACCGTCGCGTACCTCGCGGGCCTCGTCGAGGACCTCAAGGCGACCGGCTTCGTCACCGACGCCCTCCGCCGCTCCGCCCAGTCACCGACTCTCCTCGCCCCGCCCGCCTGACCACCCGTACCCAGGCTTGCGTCGGCGCGTATGCGGCGGCTAGGTTCGTCCGGCCGCGGTGGGCGGCCCATCGTGAGGAGGTGTACGGCACATGCGTACGACTGTCGAGTTGTCGGACCCGATGTCGATGTTCGTCACCTCACGATGGAGTTAGCGTTGTCCGTTCGTATCACCGCACTGGTCGACCCCGAGCACGGTTCGTCCGGCCGCCGCCTGGCGTGGCTGGCGTCCGACGCCGACGGCATCCCGGTCGGATCGGCCTTCGTACGACTGTTCACCGGGTCCGGCCAGGCGCACCTCGCCGAGCTGGACCTGAACGTCCACCCCGCCGACCGCCGCCACGGCACCGGCACGCTGCTGCTGGCCGCGGCGGCGGACGCCGCCCGCGACGACGGCCGTCGCTCGCTCGTGGCGCAGGCCGAGGCCGGTTCACCCGGCGCGGAGTTCCTGTCCGCCAAGGGGTTCGACCCGGTCCTCACCCTCCTGTACGCCCGGCTCGACCTGGCCAAGGCCGACGTACCGGCGCTGACGGCGATCGTCGACCTGCCGCATCCGGGGTACCGGCTGGCGTCGTGGGACGGCGTCGTACCGGACGATCGTGCCGAGACGTTCGCGCTGTCCCGCCGCGCCATGGACGACATGCCCATGGGCGGCACCGACTACGGCACGGCGCACTGGGACGTGGCGCGCGTCCGGGCCGTCGCCCGCGCCGTCGCCGATCGGGGCGACCTGCTGCACACGGTCGTCGCCGTCGACGAGCGCGACGGGTCGATCGCCGGATTCACCGAGCTGGTCGTCCCCGGCGACGGTACGGGCGACGGTCAGCACTACGGCACCGGCGTACTCCCGGAGCACCGCGGGCATGGCCTCGGCCGCTGGATGAAGGCGGCGTCCGTGGTACGGGCCCGCGACCGGCACCCGCGCCTCGACGGGCTGCTCACCGACACCGCCGACGTCAACGCGCCCATGCGGGCGATCAACGACGAGCTGGGGTACGCGCCGACCCACCAGGTCATCGAGTACCAGCTCGACCTGACGCCGCGGTAGCCCGCCCACGAACCCGCGGCGCCCGGCCGGGACACCTCGGTCGGGCGCCGCGGGCCGCCGTTCCCCGGTGCCGGTCCCGTCGCATGCCGCGCCGGTGAGAGGCTGGGTGGCATGAACCGGCTGGCTGGCGCGACGTCGCCGTACCTGCTTCAGCACGCGACCAATCCCGTGGACTGGTGGGAGTGGGGCGCGGCGGCGATGGCGGAGGCGCGGCGGCGGGACGTGCCGCTGTTGATCTCGGTCGGGTACGCGGCGTGTCACTGGTGCCACGTGATGGCGCACGAGTCGTTCGAGGATCCGGCGGTGGCCGCGGTCGTGAACGAGGCGGTCGTACCGGTGAAGGTGGACCGGGAGGAGCGGCCGGACGTCGACGCGGTGTACATGACGGCGACGCAGGCGATGACCGGGCAGGGCGGCTGGCCGATGACGGTGTTCGCGACGCCGGACGGCGCGCCGTTCTGGTGCGGGACGTACCTGCCGGCCGAGCAGTTCACCCGGCTGGTTCGGGCGGTCACGGCGGCGTGGCGGGACCGCCGGGACGAGGTCGTCGGGCAGGGCGACACGCTGGTGGAGGCGCTGCGCCGGGCCGCCGCCCCGGTACGCCCGAGCCGGTCGCTGGACGAACCGATGCTGGTGGCCGCGGTCGACGGTCTGGCCGCGGGCTACGACGCGACGTACGGCGGGTTCGGGTCGGCGCCGAAGTTCCCGCCGTCGATGGTGCTGGAGTTCCTGCTGCGCCAGCATGCGCTGACCGGGGACGCGCGGGCGCTGGACATGGCGCGCGGCACGTGCGACGCGATGGCCCGCGGCGGCATGTACGACCAGCTCGTCGGCGGTTTCGCCCGCTACTCGGTCGACGCCACGTGGACCGTGCCGCACTTCGAGAAGATGCTGTACGACAACGCGTTGCTGCTGCGGGCGTACACGCACCTGTGGCGGGCGACGGGCGACGCGACGGCGCGGCGGGTGGCGACGGAGACGGTCGGGTTCCTGCTGCGCGACCTGCGCGTGGGGCCGGCGTTCGCGGCGTCGCTGGACGCGGACGCGGCCGGCGTCGAGGGCAGCACGTACGTCTGGACGCCGGACGAGCTGCGCGCCGTGCTCGGCGACGCGGACGGCGACTGGGCGGCGGACGTGTTCGGGGTGACGGCGGCCGGCACGTTCGAGCACGGTACGAGCGTGCTGCGGCTGCCGGCCGACCCGGCGGACACCGACCGCTGGTCGTCGGTACGCGAGCGGTTGTCGGCGCACCGCGCGACCCGGCCGCAGCCGGCCCGGGACGACAAGGTGGTCGCGGCCTGGAACGGCCTCGCCGTCACCGCCCTCGTCGAGTACCTGAACCTCGCCGAGGCCGAAGCCGAAGCCGGCGCGGATCTTGGTGAGGTCCGCGCGGCGGTGGTGGCGGCGGGGCGGTTCCTGGCGGAGGCGCACGTCGTGGACGGCCGGCTGCGGCGCGTGTCCCGGGACGGCCGGGTCGGCGAGCCGGCGGGCGTACTCGACGACCACGGGTCGGTGGCGCAGGCGTTCTGCGCGCTGCACCAGCACACGGCGGATCCGTACTGGTTGGGGCAGGCGCGGCTGGTGCTGGACGCGGCGCTGGCGCACTTCCGCGCGGACGGCGCGTGGTACGACACGGCGGACGACGCGGAGCGGTTGGTGAGCCGGCCGGCGGACCCGACGGACAACGCGACGCCGTCGGGGCTGGCGAGCGTGGCGGAGGCGCTGGTGACGTACGCGGCGCTGACGGGCGAGACGACGTACCGCGAGGCGGGGGAGCTGGCGTTGGCGGTGCTGACGCCGATCGTGGCGGACTACCCGCGGTTCGCCGGGCACGCGCTGGCGGTGGGTGCGGCGGTCGCGGCGGGTCCGCTCCAGGTGGCGGTGGTGGGTGACGATCCGGCGTTGCGGGCGGCGGCGTGGGCGGTGGACTCGCCGGGCGCGGTGGTGGTGGCGGGCGCGCCGGACGCGCCGGGGGTACCGCTGCTGGCGGATCGGCCGCTGGTCGACGGGCGGTCCGCGGCGTACGTGTGCCGGGGTTTCGTGTGCGACAGGCCGGTGACGACGCCGGCCGGGCTGCGCGCCGTGGTCGCCGGTGGGTCACCGCAAGATTTCTGAGAGTAACCACTTCGGTACGATTGGTCATCCCCCGGTTGATGGAGATGACCAACCATGGCAGGACTTGCCGCCTATTTCGGTACCAAGGCGGGGACGGTGACCGCGATCGCGGGCGGGCTCGCCCCGCGCGGCGACGAGGTCGCCGACTGGCACGATCCGACGGCACCGCTCGCCCTCGCCGTACGCGCCGGCATCCCGCGGGTCCACCGCGGACCGTACGGCGCCGCGGTGGTCGTGGACGGCGTCGCCGAGCCCAGCACCCTCCTCACCCGGTACGCCGACGGCGGCGCCGCGGCGGTCCTCGGTGCCCGCGGCGCGCCGGTCGCCGAGCCGTACGCGGCGGTCCTCGCCGACCCGGAGCGGGGCGTACTTGTGTTGTGCCGCAACGGGGACGGCCCGTCGCTCTACTACGCGCGGCACGGCGCCGACGTGCTCGTCGGGTCCGAGCCGGCGGCCCTGCTCGACGGCGGGCTGCCGGCCGAGCCGGACCCGGCCACGGTGCGCGCGTTCCTCGACCACGGGCGGTGCGACGGCGAGTCCCGCACCTTCTACGCCGGCGTACGCCGGGTGCTGCCGGGCCAGGTGCTGGAGGTCTCCGCCGAGGGCGTACGGCTGGTGCCGAGCGTGCGCGGCGAGCACGTCGACCCGCCGCCGTCGACCGCGGTCGTGTTGCAGCGCGCCAGCCAGACCGGCCGCGTCGGCGTACGCCTCGGCGACACCGTCGCCGGTGCCGCGCTGCTCGGCGTCGCCCTCGTCAGCCACGGCGTCGACGACACCGACGCGCCGGGTCCGCTGCCGGTCTACACCGCGACCGCACTGGACACCGACGACCACCCGTACCTGACGCCGGTGGTCGACGCGCTCCGGCCGGACAGCGTACGGGCCGAGCCGGTCCCGGTGACCGCCGCGGACGTGGACGAGATGCTGGCCGGCCTCGGCGAGCCGGTACCCGACCCCGACGCGCTCTACTCCTGGTGTGCCGCAAGGAAAGCAGCCGGCGAGGTGGATGCGCTGCTCGACCCGGCGGGCGCCGGCGCGCTGCTCGCCGGCCGGCCCGTACCCGGTCACCTGTCGCGGGTGGCGGACCGGATCGCCACCCGGTTCGGCGTGGCGCTGCGGATGCCGTACCGGCAGGTGGCGGGGAGCGGGGGAGCGCTGCGGTGCGAGCTGGCCGCGCTGTGCCGGCGCGGGCTCCCGCCGGAGGCCGCGACGCGCGCGGACCGCCGCGTCGCCGTCGACGACACCGTCGGGCTGCTGCGTGCGCTCCGCGCGGAGCTGTACGCCACGTTCCTGTCGTCGGCGTTCGGCACGCGGCCGTGGCACGACGCGCGCGCCGTCGTGGAGGGATTCGGTGACCTGCTCGCCGGCCGGCGTACCGACGCGGACCGGTTCTGGCGGGCGTACCTGGTGGAACGGTGGCTGCGCAGGCTGGCCACACGCGACACCGCCGACCGCGCGCTCGAACCGAACCCGGGCCGCGACCTGACCACCACCGTCGACGGCGCCCGCTGGCTGCGTTTCCCGGTCCGGACCAGGACCCTGCGCGCTGGCGACCCGTTCGCCGCCACGCTCGCCTGGTACGTCGGGGAGCTCGTCACCTCCGCCTGCGGCGAGGACAGGTTCCGCCGCAGGTTCCGCCGATCCTGGTACCTGGTCGTCGCGGCCAAGCCGTTGGCGGTGGCGCAGGGCCGGGTACGTCCGCTGTGGGACGTGCGGCCGAGCTGGTGGGCGCGGCGGGTGTCGACGTTCGTCCGGGACCGGTCGTGGCAGAGCCTGGGCAACCCGTGGACGATGCAGCTCGCGATCGAGGAGGTCGGCCTGCGCCGGGTGCTGCTGGCCGCCGCGGCCGGCGCCGGTGGCCGCCTCGTACGCCGGCGCGGCGTGTTCGACCGGGTCGCCGGCGAGCCGGTACGCCAGGTCACCGGCCCCGTCGAACTCTCCGTCTATCCCGCGAACGTCGCCGTCGCCGCCGCGCCCCGGGACCCGCAGCGCGCCCTCGACGACCTCGTCGCCGCGGTACGCACCGGCCTGCGCGACGAGGTGGCCGGTGGCCTGGCCGGCGGCGCGGTCGTCGCGACGGACCGCGCGGGCGGCGGCTGCCGGGTCGTCGCCGTCACCGGGGACCGCCCGGCCAGCTTCTACGCCGCCGCCTGCGCCGACGACCCGCTCGGCCGCCTCGCCGGTACGCCCGCCGCGGTGGTCGCCCTGGCCCCGCCCTCGACCTCGCCGAAGGCCCGGCACGCGCCCCGCCGTCCCGCCCGCCGCTGACCGCGCCCACCACCACCCCGTACGCCGGGCATTGGCAACGCTCTTTGCGCGTGTAATGCTGTAATCAACAGCGACGTTCGGGGAGGAACGATGCACGGAAAAGGGCCCTGGGGGCCGTACCGAGGATGGGGTCGCGGGCGAGGCGGGCAACAGCCCGAGCCGCCGGCGGCCGAGGACGCGGCGGCCTGGGTGGCCGGCCGCGTACCGGACGAGTGGTTCACCGAGCCGCCGACCGTAACGGTCGACCGCGACGAGGTGGTCATCACCGGCACGATCGCGGCGCCGGACACCGCGGCCGACGCCAGCGACGCCGACCGCGCCGCCGCCGAGCAGGGGCGCATCGCACGGTTCCGCGAGGACACCCGCGACACCCGGATCGGCATCGCCCAGCAGATCGAGCACCGGTACCGGCGGCACGCCGCGTGGGGCGCGACCTGCGGCGACAGCACCGAGCTGTTCACCACCATGTCCGTACCGGTGATGACCCGGCTGCGTCAGCCGGAGCGCAAGGTGCTCGACACGCTCGTCGACTCCGGCGTGGCGAAGTCCCGCTCCGAGGCCCTCGCCTGGTGCGTACGCCTCGTCGGTGAGCACGCCGACGCGTGGCTCGGCGAGCTGCGCGAGGCCATGTCCGAGGTGGACAAGCTCCGCCGACAGGGCCCCAACCTCGGCTGAGTCCCTCCCCGCGTGCGGCGACGCACCGCCGTACGCGGGGAGCGGTGTTCCTGCCCCCGCGTACCGGTGCTGCCGCCGAAGGGGCGAAGCGGACCGTTCGTCGTCACGGCGACCGGCAGCAAGCTTGCACCACCGTCGGGTGGGCGTACTGTGCCAGCCGTGAGCCTGCGCAATCTCGTCTACAGCCTGTACGAGCGACGGCTGCGGGGACGCCTGGCCGGGAAGCCACTGCCGCACCACGTCGCCGTGATCATCGACGGCAACCGCCGATGGGCGAAGGCGATGGGGTTCGACGACCCGAGCCGCGGACACCAGGTCGGCGGGAAGAAGATCGAGGAACTGCTGCACTGGTGCGACGATCTCGGCATCGGGCACGTCACGATCTACATGCTCTCCACCGACAACCTGAACCGCCCGGTCGAGCAGCTCGAACCGCTCCTGCACGTGATCGAGACGGTCGTGTCCGAGTTGTCCGCCGACGGCCGGCCCTGGCGGATCTCCGTCGCGGGCGCGCTGGACATCCTGCCCCCGCGTACCGCGGAGGTGCTGAAGTCGGCCGAGGAACGGACCGTCGACCGTACCGGCGGGGCCCGGGTCAACGTCGCCGTCGGGTACGGCGGGCGCCGCGAGATCGCCGACGCCGTACGCTCCCTGCTCCAGCAGCACGCGAAGGCCGGCACCACCATCGAGGAACTCGCCGAGGTGCTGGACGTCGACCACATCGCCGAGCACCTCTACACGCGCGGCCAGCCCGACCCGGACCTGATCATCCGTACCAGTGGCGAGCAGCGCCTGTCCGGCTTCCTGACCTGGCAGTCGGCGCACAGCGAGTTCTATTTCTGCGAGGCGCACTGGCCGGACTTCCGGCGCACCGACTTCCTCCGCGCCCTCCGCTCGTACGCCGACCGCCAACGCCGCTACGGCGCCTGACCGGATCCGCCCCGCGCCGACGGGCCGAACCACGCCGGTACGGCGGCATGACGGACGTGTGACTTTGGCGTGACACACCCTGCGGGTAACGGTCCGCTACTGGCCGTACCCGGAAATGATCGCTAACGTCTGAATCGTGGTGCGGGGCCGACCCGCCTACCCGGGAGGCCCGGATGCGACGTGTGTTGCTACTCGGGCCGGCACCCGGCCCGAGTGCGGGCGGGTACCGGCAGACGTCCGAGCGAAGGGCGCGGTGCACGCCCACGGAGCACGCCTGTGAGCACACGTCGTCGTAGCAGCAAGGCCCCCGTCCCCGGTCGGCGTACCTACGTTCTCGACACGTCGGTGCTGCTGTCCGACCCGTCAGCGTTCCGGAGGTTCGCGGAGCACGCGGTCGTGCTCCCGCTCGTGGTGATCGGCGAGTTGGAAGGCAAGCGACACCATCCCGAGCTGGGTTGGTTCGCGCGCGAGGCGTTGCGGCTGCTGGACGACCTGCGCCTCACGCACGGCCGGCTGGACGAGCCGATGCCGGTCAACGAGGCCGGCGGCACGGTCCTGGTCGAGCTGAACCACTCGGACCAGGCGGTCCTGCCGCCCGGTTTCCGTACCGACACGAACGACGCGCGGATCCTGGCCGTCGCGCTCGCGCTGCGGGCCGAGGGGCAGGACGTCACGCTCGTCACGAAGGACATGCCGCTGCGGGTCAAGGCCGCGTCGGTCAGCCTCGCCGCCGACGAGTACCGCCACGGTCAGGCGCAGGACCCGAGCTGGTCCGGGATGGCCGAGGCGGACCTGACCGAGGACGAGATCGGCGCGCTCTACAACGGCGAGACGATCGACCTGGCCGCCGCCCGCGACCTGCCCGCGCACACGGGCCTGGTCCTCACGTCGCCGCGCGGCTCGGCGCTGGCCCGGGTACGCCCGGACAAGCACGTGCAGCTCGTCCGGGGCGACCGGGAGGCGTTCGGGCTGCACGGGCGGTCGGCGGAGCAGCGCGTGGCGCTGGATCTGTTGCTGGACAACGAGGTCGGCATCGTCTCGATGGGCGGCCGGGCCGGTACCGGCAAGTCGGCGCTGGCGCTGTGCGCCGGCCTCGAACTGGTGATGGAGCGGCAGGTACACAAGAAGGTCGTGGTCTTCCGCCCGCTGTACGCGGTGGGTGGCCAGGAGCTGGGATACCTGCCGGGCAGCGAGGCCGAGAAGATGTCGCCGTGGGCGCAGGCGGTGTTCGACACGCTGGGCGCGGTGTCGTCGAAGAGCGTGATCGACGAGATCGTGGACCGGGGCCTGCTGGAGGTGCTGCCGCTCACGCACATCCGGGGCCGGTCGCTGCACGACTCGTTCGTGATCGTCGACGAGGCGCAGTCGTTGGAGCGCGGTGTGCTGCTCACCGTGCTGTCCCGGATCGGCACGGGGTCACGCGTCGTACTCACGCACGACGTCGCGCAGCGCGACAACCTGCGCGTCGGCCGGTACGACGGGGTCACGGCGGTGATCGAGACCCTGAAGGGCCATCCGCTGTTCGCCCATGTCACGTTGACGCGTTCGGAACGGTCCCGGATCGCCGAGGTGGTAACGGATCTGCTGGAGGATTTGACCCCCTAAATCCCCCTCGTACGGGGGACGTCGAGTCACCGTTCGTCCCGATCGCCCGTTGGTCCGCGCATGGAGCAACGGGCGATCGGCCGTCCCTACGATGACTCTCCGTCGTTGGTCGGGTCCGGCCGCGTTACGTCGTTTGCGACTCGCGGTGACTACTACCACTATCCGTGGGCTCCGGCCTGGCGTGTCGTGTTCGGGTACGTCAGGGTGATACGCCGAGCCGCGGCCTGTCGGGGCCACGAGCCGCCGAGCGCTCCCAGCGTCCGGTGGGTCGGGACCACGACGCATCGCCGGTCGCGCTCGCACACCCCCTGTCCCCGGCGAAGGGAAACCGCGTGAACCGGGCTGCCACGAAAATGACCGTCCGGCTGTTCGCCGTTTTCGTCCTGGTTGTCGGCCTCGTTGCCGGCGCGTACCTCGGGATCAACCGCCCGGGTTCGTCGACCACCGAGGTCGCCCAGCAGCAGGTCGTCGGCGATCCGGTCGACCCGATCGAGGAGCAACAGCAACAGCACGCCGCGACCGACGGATACCGGCAGCAGCAGATCCGCGAGGAGGCCAGTCGCAGCGCCTCCCGTGACGCGAAGCGCAAGGCGGACGCCGGCGGCGAGCACGCCGCGACGATCGCCGAGGACGCGGACGCGGCCAAGCAGGACGAGAAGAAGTCCGACGGCACCACCGTGGACGTCGGCCCCGTGCCGACCTCCTGCAAGGAGTACTCGGGCAACAAGGCCACCGGCTGCACGCTGATGCTGCAGGCCGGGTACGAGATCGACCAGATGGCCTGCCTGTCGAAGCTCTGGGACCGGGAGAGCGGGTGGAACGTCCACGCGAGCAACCCGTCCGGGGCGTACGGCATCCCGCAGGCGCTGCCCGGCAACAAGATGGCCGAGTACGGGTCGGACTGGCAGGACAACGCCGCCGTCCAGATCAAGTGGGGTCTCGGCTACATCAAGGACCGTTACTCGTCGCCGTGCGGTGCCTGGGAGCACTCCGAAAGCACCGGCTGGTACTGACACGTTCGTCGCCCATCGGGGTCTTCCCCGATGGGCGACGTGGCGTTCGGCTGGTACCAAGGTAAGGGTGACCGAGCTGACGCAGGCCCGCGACAACGACCCGATGCGATTCGGCACGGAGTCGTTCTACGCGTCGATCGGCCGGGCGTTCCTGGCGATGTGCGCGTTCATCCCGGTGCTCTGGGCGATCGAGGGGCTGGACACGCTGTTCGGCGGCGCGCTCGACGCCGACGGCGGCATCCGACCACGTTCGCTCGGCGGGGTCGACGGCATCGTGTTCGCGCCGTTCCTGCACGCCAGCTTCACGCACGTGCTGGCCAACAGCGTGCCGCTGCTGCTGCTCGGCACGTTCGTGATGGCCGGGCAGGTGAAGCGGTTCATCTGGATCACCGCGTTCATCGCGCTGATCAGCGGGCTGACCGTGTGGATCTTCGGCCCGAGCAACTCGGTGACCGTCGGCGCCAGCGGCGTGATCTTCGGCTACCTGGGATACCTGCTGCTGCGCGGGTTCGTCGAGCGGCGGTGGTGGAGCCTCGGGGTGAGCCTGCTGATGGGGCTGCTGTTCGGCTGGCAGCTCGTCGGCGTCCTGCCCGGCGAGGCGCACGTGTCCTGGCAGGGTCATCTCGGCGGGTTCATCGCCGGCCTGGCCGCAGCGATCCTGTTCCGCCGGCCCCGGCCGCGCAAGCCGAAGCCCGCCGCGTCCGGCACCGACCCGACGCTCACCCTGCCCGGGACCTCGTCCGGCACGACCGACCTCGGTACCACCATCCAGCTCCCGGGCACGACGGCGTAGTCAGCCCTCCTCGACGGGCTCGCCGTCGAAGTCGACCATCGCGTACTGCCGGAGCTTCGCCAGCTTGTGGTAACCGTCGATCATGCGGATCGTGCCGCTCTTGGACCGCATCACGATCGACTGGGTGGTGACACCGCCCGAGCGGTACCGCACGCCGCGCAGCAGGCTGCCGTCGGTGACGCCGGTCGCGGCGAAGAACGCGTTGTCACCGGCGACCAGGTCGTCGGTCGTGAGTACGCGGGACAGGTCGTGGCCGGCGTCGATCGCCTTCTGCCGCTCCGCGTCGTCCTTCGGCCACAACTTCGCCTGGATCGCGCCGCCGAGGCACTTGAGCGCGCAGGCCGTGATGATGCCCTCGGGTGTGCCGCCGACGCCCATCAGTACGTCGACGCCGGACTGCTCGCGGGCCGCGGAGATCGCGCCCGCCACGTCGCCGTCGGAGATGAAATGGATCCGCGCCCCGGTCTCGCGTACCTCGGCGACGAGGCGCTCGTGCCGCGGACGCTGGAGGATGCATACCGTCACGTCGGAGATGCTGGTGCGCTTGGACTTCGCGATGCGCCGCAGGTTCTCCCGTACCGGTGCCTCGATGTCGATGCAGTCGGCGCAGTCCGGCCCGACGGCCAGCTTGTCCATGTAGAACACGGCGGACGGGTCGAACATCGCGCCGCGTTCGGCGACGGCGAGGACGGCGAGGGCGTTGGGCATGCCGGCGGCCATCAGCGTCGTACCGTCGATCGGGTCGACGGCGACGTCGACCTCGGGCCCGGTGCCGTCGCCGACGCGTTCGCCGTTGTAGAGCATCGGGGCGTTGTCCTTCTCGCCCTCGCCGATCACGACCACGCCCTGCATCTGCACCGAGTTGATCAGCTGGCGCATGGCGTCGACGGCGGCACCGTCGCCGCCCTCCTTGTCGCCGCGGCCGACCCACCGGCCCGCCGCCATCGCGGCGGCCTCCGTGACACGTACCAGTTCGAGCGCCAGGTTACGGTCCAGCACTTCTCGGGATCGTTCGGACATCTCGTCCCCCTCGCCAGTCGTCGCCACCGTGGTTGATCCTGGCAGACCCGCCCGGCTTGCGCCCCCGGTGCTCGCCGTACGCGGGGGATCGGCCACCATGGAGGTGTGGCGGCAGCTCCTCTGTACACCGACGACGCGGGTACCCCGGCGCCGAAGGCGAAGCGACGCGGCGGCACCTGGCGGGACATGGTGTACTCGATGGCCGCGCTGCTGGTGCCGATCCTCATCGGCGTCGGCGTCTGGCGCTACCTGGGCTCCGGGCACGAGGTCAACACCGTCGACCCCAACCCCACGATCCAGCAGGCGCGGGCGGCCGCACGCTTCCCCGTCGCCGTACCGTCCGGGCTCGGCGACGACTGGAAGGTCACGAGCGCCGCGAACGACGAGAAGGCCTCCACGCTGACCATGCGCATCGGGTACGTGACGCCCGACGGCGGGTTCGCTCAGCTCGTGGAGAGCAACGAGGACTCGGCGAAGCTGCTCGCCGGCTCCGTACCGGCGGGCGCCCGGCCGAACGGGTCGATCCACGTCGCCGGCCACGACTGGGCGCGGTACACCGGTGAGAAGAACCGCGCGGTGTTCGCCCTGATGGAGCCGAAGCGGACGATCATGGTGGTCGGGCAGGCCAGCGACACCGAGCTGCGTACGTTGGCCGGTTCGCTGCACTGATCCCGCCGGAGCCGGCGCGCGTCCTGCCGGCGTCTGGTGTGCCGCGGGCGGTGGGTCGGGCGCTCTGGCGGCGGGTCAGTCGGCGCGGGCGGCGCGGGCCGCGTCGAGGCGTTCCCGGGCACCATCCAGCCAGCGTTGGCAGACGTCGGCCAGCTTCTCGCCGCGCTCCCACAGCGCCAGCGACTCCTCCAGCGAGGTACCGCCCGCCTCGAGCTTCTCGACCACCGCGGCCAGCTCGGCGCGGGCCTGCTCGTAGCTCGGTGCCCCGTCGTCCGTCACGCCGCTCACTCTACGGTGGCGCCGAGTTCGCCGTCGGCGAGGCGTACGCGGAGCTGGTCGCCGGTCGTCACCTCGGCCGGGTCGCGCAGCACGGCGCCGTCGGCGGCGCGCTGCACGATCGCGTACCCGCGCTGCATCGTCGACAGCGGCGAGAGGCTGCGCAGGCGGGCAAGGGTGTGCGCGAGGTCGTTGCCGGCGGAGTCGAGACGGTGCGTGAGGGTACGGGCGGCCCGGTTGCGCAGCCCGTCGACCTCCTCGCGCCGGCCGGACAGCAGCGTCTCGGGGCGGGCGAGGGCGGGGCGCGAGCGTACGTTGGCGAGCCAGCGGCGTTCGTTGTCGAGGAAGTGGCCGACCGCCCGGTCCAGCCGGTGCCGCGCCTGCTCGATCAGCCGCCGCTCCTCCGCCAGGTCGGGTACGACCCGCTTGCCGGCGTCCGTCGGCGTCGAGCACCGTACGTCGGCGACGAAGTCGACCAGCGGCGTGTCCGTCTCGTGCCCGATCGCGGACAGCACCGGCGTACGGCAGGCGAACACGGCGCGGCACAGCGCCTCGTCGGAGAACGGCAGCAGGTCCTCGACGCTGCCGCCGCCGCGGGCCAGCACGATCACGTCGACCTCGGGGTCGCGGTCCAGCTCGGCGAGCGCGTCCAGGATCTGCGGCACCGCCGTCGGCCCCTGCACCGCGACGGTACGCAGCTCGAACGCCACGGCCGGCCACCGTGCCGCGGCGTTCTCGCGTACGTCGCGCTCGGCGGCGCTGGCCCGACCCGTGACCAGGCCGACCTTGCGGGGCAGGAACGGCGGGCGGCGCTTGCGTTCGGCGGCGAACAGGCCCTCCGCGGCAAGCGCTTTCTTCAGTCGTTCCAGCCGGGCCAGCAGCTCGCCGAGACCCACGTGCCGAAGCTCGTCGGCACGCAGCGACAGGCTGCCGCGCCCGGCGTAGAACTCCGGCTTGGCGTGCACCACCACCCGCGAGCCCTCCCGCAGCGGCGGGTCGCACGCCTCGAACGTGTCCCGGTAGCACGTCACCGACAGGCTCATCTCGGCCGACGGGTCACGCAGCGTCAGGAACACCAGGTTCGCCCCCGGCCGCCGGCTGACCTGCGCGACCTGCCCGTCCACCCACACCCAGCCGAGCCGGGCGATCCACGCCGAGATCTTCTGGCTCACCACCCGCACCGGCCAGGGCTCTGCGGGACTCGTACGCACCTCGGGTTCTGCCACCCCGCGAGCGTACGAGGAACCGGTGTTGTGCACGTCGTGTGGAGGAACTCACGCGAACCGGTCGCCGTCGAGGACCCCGAACTAGGATGGGGGCATGTCGAAGAGGGTGCTGGTGGCCAAGCCGCGGGGATACTGCGCGGGCGTCGACCGGGCGGTCGAGACCGTCGAGCGCGCCCTCGAACTCTACGGCGCGCCGATCTACGTGCGGAAACAGATCGTGCACAACCGCCACGTGGTCGAGACGCTGGAGCGCCGCGGCGCGATCTTCGTCGAGGAGAACGACGAGGTCCCCGAGGGCGCGACCGTCATCTTCTCCGCGCACGGTGTCGCCCCCGAGGTGTACGAGCAGGCCAGGAAGCGCAAGCTGCGCGCCATCGACGCGACCTGCCCGCTCGTCACGAAGGTCCACCAGGAGGCCCGGCGGTACGCCAGGGACGACTACGACATCCTGCTCATCGGGCACGAGGGGCACGAGGAGGTCGTCGGCACGAGCGGCGAGGCCCCCGACAACGTGACGCTCGTCGACGGCCCCGACTCCGTCGCCGACGTCACCGTCCGCGACGAGTCCAAGGTCGTGTGGCTGTCCCAGACCACGCTGTCCGTCGACGAGACGCTGGAGACCGTCGACCGGCTGCGGAAGAAGTTCCCCGGGCTCCAGTCGCCGCCGTCCGACGACATCTGCTACGCCACGCAGAACCGCCAGCAGGTCGTCAAGCAGATCGCCGCCGACTGCGACGTCGTGCTCGTCGTCGGCTCCCGCAACTCCTCCAACTCGGTACGCCTGCGCGAGGTGGCGTTGGAGGCCGGCGCGCGCGCCGCGTACCTGATCGACTTCGCCCCGGAGATCGACGACGGCTGGCTCACCGACGCCGCCACCGTCGGCCTCACCTCCGGCGCTTCGGTACCGGAGGAGCTGGTGCAGCAGGTCCTCGGATACCTCGCCGAGCGTGGATACGCGGACGTCGAGGAGATCACCACGGTGGAGGAGCGGCTGACGTTCGCCCTGCCGCGCGAGATCAAGCGGGACCTCGCCGCCCGCAACACCTGACGGCGTGCCGGTTCACCCGGCGGTGTCGCCGGGTTTCCGGCGCCGGACGGCGAGCCCGGCGGCGGCCACGACGGCGAACAGGCCGTCGACGCCGTAGTACATCTGGCGTTGCTTCTGCGCCAGCCGGACGTAGTCGGAGCGGGTGAGCGGCGTCCTGGTGCCGTCGACATCCCGCCACGCGTACCGGCCGCCGACGACGACGGGGCTGCCCTTGGGGAGCCCGTGGGCGCCATGCGCGAACACCAGCAGCAGGCCCAGCGCGGCGGCGCCGGCCAGCAGCTTGAGCCGGGCGGGCAGCCAGCCGAAGTCCCGGATCCGGTCGGGCAGCGACGAGCGCGACGTCCGGCGGAACGCGCCGGCGATGGCGGCTGACACGAGGAAGGTGCACGCGGTGACCAGGACGGCGGGCAGCACGAGCCCCGCGTTCAGGACCGGTGTGGACGGAAGCAGGGCCAACCACCCCATGAACACGCAGTACGCCGCGCTCGCCGCGGCCAGCCACGACAGGACGCGCAGGGCCACGGTGTGATCGTGACCGGCCGAGGCGGGGCCGGGAATCGGCCGTACGGGCGGAATCCCGGCCCCGCGGCGGTCACGAGACCGTGAGTGCGGTGTCGTCGAGGACGAACGACGTCGCGAGCTTCGAGCCCTCCGTACCGGTGAAGCGGAGGGTGACGGTCTGCCCGGCGTACGCGGCGAGGTCCACGGACTTCTGCGCGTACCCGGAGGTGGCGTCGACGTTGGAGTAGCTGGCGAGCGTCGTGGTGCCGGCGGTGAGTTTCAGCGTGTCGTAGGCGGTGCTGCCGGTCTCGTCGGTGTCGATGTGCAGCCAGTACGAGAAGGTGGCGCTGGTGCAGCCGGACGGGACCGACACCGAGCGGGACAGCGTGTCGGTGTGCGCGCTGCCGTACCCGTCGAGCCACGCCTTGTACGAGCCGGTGTGCGCGGGCTCCGCCGAGTCGTTCGTGATGACACCGGACGTGGCGGTCCAGCCGCTGTCGCCGCTCTCGAAACCGGCGTTGCTCAGCGGCTGCCCGGCCGTGCAGGTGCCACCGCCGCCACCGCCGCTGGACGTCACGCCGCCGAGCCACGCGGTCGCGTTGAGCGCGAGTGGCGCGTTGCTGTTGGTGTTCCAGCCGTCGTACAGGGTGTTGCCGGACTGGCCGGTGCCGTCGTCGATGGTGGAGCTGTCGCCCCAGACCGCGACCCGGCCGCTGCCGAACGTGCTGGTGGCGAAGAACGAGCCGGTGGTGCCGCCGGCCGTCGCGGACGACTGGTAGACGAGGCCCTTGACGTTGGCGTTGTCGGCGGGCTTCAGCGTCTGCGTGGTACCCGAGTTGATGCTGGACGACGTGACGTCGCCGAAGCTGCCGTGCAGCACCGGGTTCGTACCGTCGGAGATCGCCTTCGGGGTGTCGCTGGTGATGTTCTTGACGTCGATCGCGAAGCCGAACGGGTCGGTCGAGTCGACGCTGTTGCTCGTCATCAGGTCGTTGAGGACGCCGACCGAGTCGATGCCGTCGTTGTCGCGGTCGCTGCCGTTGTGGTCGGAGATCATGAACAGCCCGCCGCCGGCCTGCACGAACTTCATCACGGCCGTCTTCTCGTCGGCGCTCAGCGCCACGTTCGGCTCCGGCAGCACGAACACGTCGAAGTTCGCCAGGTCGAGCGCACCGCCGCCGCCGTACGTGATGCTGCCGGACGACTGGGTCTTCAGGCTGTACCCGCCGGTCTTCTGAAGGGCCACGCCCCACGACGACAGGGCACCGGTCCAGTCCGTCTCGGACTGCGGGTTCGCGTTCTGCCCCAACGGATCCGGCTGCGACGTGCTGATGATCCAGTCGGCGTTGCCGGCCGTCTCGCCCTTCGTGTTGTCGAACAGCACCCGTACCGAGGCGTCGGCGCGGGGGTGGGCCGGCGTGGCACCGGCGGCGGTGGCGCCGGCGAGCAGGCCGCCGACGAGGGCGGCGCCGGCCAGCAGCGCGGTGGTACGCGGTCGTCTCGTCAAGCGCATGGGTACCTCCCTGCCTGGGAACAGAACAGGTCAGGATAAGTGCCCATACTCACTCGCAACAGGGGTAAAAGGACCCCGGGTGGGTCAGGTCGGGCGATGGTGCAGCGCGACGACCGGGATCGTACGGCCGGCCTTCGCCTCGTGGTCGGCGAAGAACGGGTACCGCTCCTTGAGCATCGTCCAGGTGCGCTCCCGGTCGTCGCCGGTGAGCGGCTCCGCCGTCGCCTCGTACGTCTCGTCCGGCAGCTCCACCGTCACCCGCGGCTCGGCGACGAGGTTCCGGTACCAGTCGGGGTGGTGCGGCGCGCCGGCGTTCGCGGCGATGACCAGGACCCGGTCGCCGTCGCGGTGGAACATCATCGGCGTGGTACGCCGCTGCCCGGTGCGCGCCCCGGTCGTGGTGAGCAGCACGATCCGCTCGCGGTGCAGCGGCGGGTCCAGCTCGTCGCCCGCCCGGTACCGCTCGATCACCTGCCGGTTGATCTCCTTGATGTCCATCCCGTCAATCTATTGCGCCGCACGGCTTCCCGTGCCGGTCACGGCGTACGCCGGGCCTCGGGCTCGGCGGCCTGGTCGGCGAGGCGGTGCCGCGGGTCGGGCACGGTGGCGCCGTCGCGGGCGAGGCGGGGCAGCTCGTCGAACGCGACCAGTGCGGCGTGCTCGCTGGCCACCAGCTCCGGCGCCTGCACCTGGCGCGGCCCCAGCTCGACCTGTGGCGGCGCGCCCAACGCTTCGGCGGCGTCGGACTCGCTGGCGATGCCCAGGTCGGCGAACCGGCGCGCGGTCACCAGCACCCGGCTCTCCAGCGACCCCACCGTCTTGTTGTACGCGGTGACCGCGCCGGACAGCGCCCCGCCGAGCTTCGCCACGTGGCCGCCCATCGTGGCGAGCCGGCCATAAAGCTCCTTGCCGAGGCGGTGCACCTCGGCGGCGCCGGCGGCCAGCGCGTCCTGCCGCCACGCGTACGCCACGGTGCGGAGCAGGGCGATCAGCGTGGCCGGGGTGGCGATCACGACGTCGCGGGCGAACGCGTGCTCCAGCAGCGTCGGGTCGCGCTGGAGCGCGGCGTCGAGGAACGTGTCGGCCGGCACGAACAGCACCACGAACTCGGGTGCCGTGTCGAACGCCGACCAGTACGCCTTGGCGGCGAGCTGGTCGACGTGTGCCCGCAGGTGCCGGGCGTGCGCGTCGAGCTTCGCCCTCCGTGTCGGCTCGTCGCGGGCCTCCATCGCCTCCAGATAGCCGGTGAACGGCGCCTTGGCGTCGACGACGACCTGCTTGCCGCCGGACAGCCGCACCACGAGATCCGGCCGTACGACGGCGTCGTCGGTGGTGGCGGTGACCTGCTCGGCGAAGTCGCAGTGCTCGACCATGCCGGCCGCCTCGACGATCCGGCGCAGCTGGTGCTCGCCCCACCGGCCGCGGACCTGCGGCGCGCGCAGCGCGGCGACGAGCTGCCCGGTCTGCGTGCGCAGAGCATCGGACGTGCCGGCGACCTCCCGCAACTGGGTGCGCAGCTCCGCGTACGCCCCGACCCGGTCGCGCTCCATCTCGGCGAGCTGCTGCTCGTATTTCGACAGGGTGTCCCGCAGCGGGTCGACCAGGGTGGACAGCGTGTGGCTCTGCTCCCGGGCCGCGTCGTGGGTGAGCGTGCGCAGCGACTGCTCCAGCCGCTGCTCGCCGTCGCGCGCCGCGGCCAGCCGCTCCTCCAGCCGCGCGGTGTCGGCGGCGGCACGCGACCGGGCGAACAACACGCCGATCGCCGCGCCCGCGGCCAGGCAGATCAACGCGACGAGAAGGGTGACGGCGACGTCCATGGTGTCGAGCATGCCCGTCGGGTACGACGTTTTCACGCACCGGCGCACCGACGTGTCCGGGCAAACCGGGCGGGCACCGGCGGGCGGCGGGCAAGACGTTGGCAAACCCGGGTACCGTCGATGCATGGTGACGTTGGTACTGGTCATTGTCCTGGTGGTCCTCGTCGTCGGGGGCGTCGTCTGGTGGCAGCGGACCAGCAAGCAGCGGGCCGAGCGGGCGTTGGCCGACGCCCGCGCCGACGCCCAGCGGTGGTACGAGCGGCTCGGCGGCCAGGTGATGAACCTGTCGGCCAACGACGACGCGGCAGTCAAGCAGGCCCTGGTCGACGCCGGTGAGCGGTACAACGCCGCCGGCTCGCAGCTCGACCAGGCGAAGTCGACCAAGCAGTTCGAGCTGGCCGGCCACACCGCCCTGGAGGGGCTCTACTACGCGCGCGCCGCGCGCGTCGCGATGGACCTCGACCCGGGTCCGGACCTGCCGCCGATGCCGGGCCAGCGGGCCGCGGGCGCGCTCACCAAGGACCGGGACGTCACCGTCGAGGGCAGGGAGTACCGGGCCCGCCCGCAGGCCGCCGAGGACGCGCCGTACTACTACCCCGGCGGCATGGTCGGCGGTCGGCCGGTCCCGTCGGGGTGGTACTCGGAGCCGTGGTGGAAGACGGCGCTCGTGGCCGGCGCGGCCGGGGTCGGCACGGCGCTGCTGTTCGACGCGTTCTTCTCGCCGGGCATCGGCTTCGGCGGTGGTGGGTACGACAGCGGCTTCGCCGACGGCGTCGACTACGCCGACAGCCACGACGGTGGCGGTGACGGCGGCGACGGTGGTGGTGGTGACGGTGGCGACGGGGGCGGCTTCGACTTCGGAGATTTCGGGGACTTCGGGGACTTCGGCGGCGGGGACGGCTGACCCGCCCCGGCTTGGACCGGGCGCGGCTGACGTGCTGCGTACGGGTGTGCAGAGCGGCTCGGCACACCCGTACGCAGCACGCGCGTCGGTCGGACCAGAGCGGCGGACCGGTCAGGGCTGGTGCGGGCGGCGGACGTCGACGCCGCCCCAGAAGGCGAAGCCGGTCACGCGTACCCGCGGGCCGGTGCCGTTGCCCGGGCCGCTCGCCCCGTCGTCGAAGCCGCCCATCAGGCCGAACCCCTCGACCCGGATGTCCAGGTCCTCGGGTACGAGGATCTCGATGCCGCCCATCAGCGCGTACGCCTGGATCGTGACCTCGTCGGCGGCGAACCGGGCGTGCCGCAGGTCGAGGACCACGCCGCCCATGAACGCCACCGCCACCTGGGTACGCGGGACGAGCCAGTCGCCGCGGCGGGCGGGGCCGGACCAGATGCCCAGCAGTACCTTCGTGTCGTCGCCGTCGGGGTCGTAGCGCGGGCTCGGTCGGGTCGGCGCGGTCGCGCCGGGCAGGTCGGCGACGATCGGTTCGAGCTCGCCGTAGGTGCGCGCCGCGTACGCCGAGCCGAGGCGTTCCTGCAGCTCGTCGAGGGTGAGCCGACCCTCCCCGGCGGCCCGGTGCAGCTCCTGGGCGACGCGCTCCCGGTCGGCGTCGGAGGCGCGCAGCCCCCGCCCGTCGCGGGGTACGGCCGCCCGGCCGTGCGCGTCGCCGGGTCCGGCCGCGCCGCTTCGCCCGTCGCCGGGCCGCGCCGCCCCGCGCGCGTCACCCGGTAGGGCCGGCCCGAGCGCGTCGCCTGGTACGGCCGGCGCGTGGCCGTCACCAGGTACGGCCGGTGTGCGGTCGGGCTCCTCGGTCACGTTCCGAGCGTAACGAGACCCCCGGCCGGGCGGAGCCCAACCGGAGGTCCCGACGGGGCTCAGCCGAAGTCGACGTCCGAGCACTGGTAGAACGCGTTGGCGGTGTCGGCGATGGTCCACACGGCGAGGATCAGCTGCCGGCCGGACTTCCCGCCGGGCATCGTGCCGGCCTGGCTCACGTCGGTCGGCGGTACCGCGTTGCCGCCGTCGACGGTCAGGAACGGCTGCGGTTCGAGCATGTCGCGGGTCAGCGGCTTCGCCGGGTCGTACGCGTCGCTGGTGATGAAGTACTCCCACTTGGTGGTGCGATGCTGCGCCGTCAGGTGCCACTGGAACGTGTACGACTGTCCGCCGGTGACGTGGTTGACCGGCCATCCGGTACCGCCGCGCGGGTCGTCGAGCTGGGTGAAGTCGGCGTGGTCGCCGGCGCAGATGTGCCCGTCGGACGGGCCGGCCACGGGGAATCCCTTGGGCGCCTCGACGCTCTGCGGCTCGTACTGGATCTCGCCGCAGTCGCTGACGGCGCCCTGCGCGCAGAACTCGGCGCGGCTGGTGGGCGCGGTGGTGTAGCCGTGGGCGTACGAGGGGCTGGCGGCGAGGACGGCGAGCCCGGCCGCGGCGGTGCTGACCGCGGCGATTCGGAGTGCGTGTCTGATCCGCATGGGGCGGCTCCTCTGCAGAGGGGGTACGCGGCGCGCCGGTAGGGACGGCGCGCCGGGCTTCCCGGTGTGGCGGCGAGGGGCTACCGCCAAATAGGAAAGCTTCCTTAGAGAAGCACAACGCCTACGAAAGGTCCAGACGGTAGCCGATAGGTTCAGAACGATTTAAGTCCCGACAATCGGCACCAACGGCCCCGCGCCGAACCGGCCGGCGCGGGGCCACCGGGTCAGAACGTGCAGGTCACCGTGAACTCGTCGGCCGCGCCGGGCCGCAGGTCGAGCTTCTCGACGTGGCCGGCCGCGACGAGGTCGTCGGCGGCCAGGCGCAGCGCCTCGACGGTCTCGACCGGGCCGGCGATCTCGACGAGCGGGATCTCGGCACGCATGGACAGCTTCCGTTCCGACTTCGCCTTGCGGATCCGGCGCAGCGCTTCGCCCACAGTGGACAGTCGCAAATCCGTGGCGGCGTCACCGATCGCGGGCTTCAGCTCGTACTCCGTCGGCCAGGTCGAGCGGTGCACCGAGCCGTACCGCCACCAGGACCAGACCTCCTCGGTCACGAACGGCAGCACCGGTGCGAACAGCCGCAGCAGGACGGACAGCGCCCAGCCGAGCGCCGCGCGCGCCGACGTCGCCGCCGCCTCGCCGCGCTCCCCGTACGCCCGGGACTTGACCAGCTCCAGGTAGTCGTCGCAGAACGTCCAGAAGAAGCGTTCGGCAGTCTCCAGCGCCGTGGTGTGGTCGTACGCGCGGAACGCCGCAGTGGCCCGACTGACCACAGTGGACAGTTCGGTGAGCATCGCGACGTCGAGCGGCTCGGTGACGACCGACCGCAGCGCGTCCGCGGAGCCGAGGTTGAGCACGAACCGGCTCGCGTTGAGCACCTTCGTCGCGAGGCGCCGGCCGACCTTCATCACGTTCTCGTCGAACGTGAAGTCGGCGCCGGGCCGCCCGCACGCCGCCCAGTAGCGCACCGCGTCGGGGCCGTACCGGTCGAGGAGGTCCGTCGGGCCGACCGCGCGACCCTTCGACTTCGACATCTTCTTCCGGTCCGGGTCGAGGATCCAGCCCGAGATCACCGCCGTACGCCAGGGCAGCACGTCGTGTTCGAGCTGCGAGCGCACCGTCGTGGCGAACAGCCAGGTACGGATGATCTCGTGCGCCTGCGGCCGCAGGTCCATCGGGAACACCCGGTCGAACAGGTCGTCGTCGACCTCCCAGCCGCCCGCGATCTGCGGCGTCAGCGAGCTGGTCGCCCACGTGTCGAGCACGTCCGGGTCGGCGACGAAGCCGCCGGGCCGGCCGCGCTGCCCCTCCTCGTACCCGTCCGGAGCCTCGCTCTGCGGGTCGACCGGCAGCTGGGCCTCGCGCGGCAGGATCGGCGCGCCGTGGTCGGGCGTGCCGTCGGAGCGCACCGGGTACCAGACGGGGATCGGGACGCCGAAGAACCGCTGCCGGCTGACGAGCCAGTCGCCGGTCAGGCCGGTCACCCAGTGCTCGTACCGGTGCCGCATGAACTCCGGCACCCAGCGCAGCTCGCGCCCGCGCGCCAGCAGCCTCTCCCGCAACGGGAGGTCACGCCCGCCGTTGCGCAGGTACCACTGGCGGGCGGTGACGATCTCCAGCGGCTGCTCGCCGTACTCGTAGAACTTGACGGGGTGCGTGATCGGGCGCGGCTCGCCGATCAGGTCGCCGGACTCGCGCAGCAGCTTCACGATGCGGCGGCGCGCCGCGTTCACGGTCAGCCCGGCGAGCTGCGCGTAGTGGAAGCCGGCCGACGGCGAGTCGAGGCCGGGCGGCACGTCGGTCCGGATCCGGCCGTTGCGGCCGATCACCGAGCGGATCGGCAGGTCCAACTCGCGCCACCAGATCACGTCGGTCAGGTCGCCGAACGTGCAGATCATCGCGAGGCCGGTGCCCTTATCCGGGTCGGCCAGCCGGTGCGGGTGGACCGGCACCGTCACCCCGAACAGCGGCGTACGGACCAGGGCACCGTGCAGGTGCCGGTACCGCTCGTCGTCGGGATGGCAGACCAGCGCCACGCACGCGGGCAGCAGCTCCGGCCGCGTCGTCTCGACGTACACCCGCTCGCCGGTGTCGTCGTCCTCGTCGGAGTCGGTACCAGCGCCCAGCCGGAACGCCAGCCGGTGGTACGCGCCGGGCTTCTCCCGGTCCTCCAGCTCCGCCTGCGCCACCGCCGTGCCGTACGTGACGTCCCACAGCGACGGCGCCTCCGCCTGGTACGCCTCGCCCCGGCGCAGGTTGCGCAGGAACGCACGCTGGCTCGCGGTACGCGCCGGCGCGCCCACCGTCGTGTACCGCTGCGCCCAGTCCACCGACAGGCCGAGCCGGCGCCACACGTCCTCGTACACGAGCTCGTCGTCGGCGGTCATCCGCTCGCACAGCTCGACGAAGTTGCGCCGCGAGACGGCGACGTACTCGTCGACGGGCTGCTGCGGGGGTTTGTAACCCGGCACGTACGGCAGGGTCGGGTCGCAGCGGACGCCGAAGTAGTTCTGCACCCGCCGCTCGGTCGGCAGTCCGTTGTCGTCCCAGCCGACCGGGTAGAAGACCTCCTTGCCCTGCATGCGTTGGAAGCGCGCCACCGTGTCGGTGTGCGTGTACGAGAAGGCGTGCCCGATGTGTACCGAGCCCGATACGGTCAGCGGCGGGGTGTCGATGGCGAATACCTCGGACCGGGTCCTGCGCCGGTCGAAGGTATAGGTCCCCTGTTCCGCCCAGCGGCGCGTCCACGTCTCGCCCAGCCCGTCCAGGGTGGGTTTCTCGGGGACGCGAGCGCCGGTGCGCTGCGTATCGGTCATGTGCCGATGCTAGGGACCCGGGACCGCCCGAACGATCGGTTTAGCGAGCTCACTCCGGATGGTTTCGGCTGCCGATGCGGTAGGGCTCGGTGACGCCCTCGTACATGAGGTGGGTGACGAGACCGTCGGAGGCGTGCGGCAGGTTGTGGCAGTGGTCGATCCACACGCCCGGGTTGTCGGCGACGAACGCGACATCGTACGTGTCGTTGTTCGCGACGGTCAGCGAGTCGGTCCACCACGGGCTGCCGGTGGCCCGGATGTCGTTGCGGCGCAACACGACCACGTGATGGCCGTGCAGGTGCATGGGATGCACGGAGCCGCTGTGGTTGTCGATCCGCATCACCACCACGTCCCCGGTGTCCACCGTGAACATCGGTACGTCCGGGTACGGGTGGCCGTTGATCGTCCACCACAGCCCCGGCCGGCCGCCGAGGAACCCGGGCCGCCGGCCGATCGAGTACGTGAAGTGCCGGGTCGCCGTGGCCGGGTCGAACCCGATCGGGGCCGGCGTGCCGTAGCGGAGCAGGTCGAGGGTGCGCGTCGGCCGCCGGGCGTCGCCGGTCGCCGACCCGACGACGAGGGCGACGCCGCTCAGCTCGACCCGGGCCGGCGCGGTCACGTCGAGATCGACCCGGCCACCGGCGGCGACGATTACCGACCGGTCGCGTACCACGCCCGGCTCGTGCACGTCGTGCCCGTCCACCGCCAGCACCCGGTACGGCCCGGTCGGCCACGTCGCGAGCTGCCCGTTGTTCGTGTTGACCACGCGTACCCGGACGTGCGCGCCGGCGGGCGCGTCGACCCGGCGGTCCGCGGCGGCGCCGTCGACGGTGCGGCGGCCCCCGTAGTCGTGCACCAGCGCGAGCGCCTCCCGTCCCGGCGACGCCACGGCCGGCTCGACGACGAGCGCACCGAGCAGCCCGCCCGCCACCTGCTCGTGCGACACCTGATGCGAGTGGTACCAGTAGGTGCCGGCGTGCCGGACGACGAACCGGTACGTGAAGTCGTGGCCGCGGCGCACCGCGTCCTGGGTGACGCCGGCGACGCCGTCCTCCGCGTTCGGTACGTCCACGCCGTGCCAGTGCAGCGTCACACCGTCCGGCACCGACGCGTTGACCAGCCGTACCTCGACCAGCTGGCCCTGCCGGGCGCGGATCGTCGGCCCGGGGGAGCGGTGGTTCAGCGTGTACCCGTCGATGCCGTGCCCGCGCTCCCGCCGCGCGGTCAGCGTGACCCGTACGTCCGGCGTGCGGTGCACCTGCTCCGTCAGCGACGCCACGGACCGCGTCGTACCCGGCAGGCGCGGCCCGCCGCCGTAGTCGTGGTAGCCGAGCGAGGACGCCTGGTACGACCCGGGGATCAGGCTCGCCTGCCAGAACCAGACCAGCGGCGCCAGCACCACGAGCGTCGCCACGCTCGCGACCAGCGCCCGCCGGTGGCGTACCAGCGTCACACGCGGGCCTCGTTGGTACCGCTCGGTGTGGCCTGCCCGGACCGGCGGGGCACCGGCCCGACCCGCGCCGCCACGATCGCGAGGACGAGGATCGCCAGGGCGTTGATCGCGTGCAGCGCGCCGAGCCCCGGTACCACGAACGACAGGAAGCCCAGCAGGACCTGCACGATCACCAGCAGCAGGACCAGCCCGGCCCACAGCACACTGCGGCGTACGTGCGCGAAGAACGAGAAGATCAGGAAGACGATCGCCAGCACCGGGATGATCATCGTGCCGGTGATGAAGTGGATCGAGAAGCCGGCCGAGCCGTTGAAGCTGGCGTCCTCGATGCTCGACTTGTCCACCGTGGCGCCGTCCTCGATCCACTTGCTCAGGCCGAACAGCCCGAACGCGATCGCCGCCGCCTGCACCGCGACGCCCGCCGCGATCAGGTACGCCACCACGCGGTACGCAGTTCTCATGACCCCTCCCGCAGGTTCGCGCACGAGGGGGTCGCGGCCGAGACCGCCGTACGGGGACCGGTCCATGTTCTGCCCGCCCGCCCTCCCGGGCCAGCGTCCGTATGGTCGCTTTTGCTCGCACTTCTGGTCCGCCTCTTGGGCCGTTCGGCCCCCTCGTTCGCGGGGGACAGTCGCCGGGGCACGCGGGGCGCACCCCGGCGACGCGGTCCGGCTCAGAGGCCGGCGGCGGCGAGGCGTTCGGGCAGCGTACGCAGGGCGTCGACGGGCTCGGCGCTGTAGACGAACCGCACATACCGGGCAGCGACCTCGCCACCCCAGCCGGTCATCGGGGTGGCGGCGACCGCGCCGTCGCGCAGCAGCGCCGCGGACACCTCCGCCGCTTCGCGGCCCAGCGCCGCCACGTCCAGCAGCAGCGACCAGCCGCCGGCCGGCCGTACGAACGGGAGGTCGGGGCGGCCGGCCAGGATCGTGTCCCGGCGGCGCTGCAACTCGGCGGCGCAGTCGGCGACGTGCCCGTGATCGCCGCGCAGCACGGCCGTCGCCGCGGCGCGCGCGATCCCGACCGGCGTGGTCGTGTTGTACACGTGCGCCCAGCCGACGCCGTCGATCAACGTGCGCGGCCCCGCCACCCAGCCGACCCGCCAGCCGATCATGCGGAACTCCTTCGACAGCGAACCGACCACAAGCGTGCGCTCGGCCATCCCCGGCAGCCGAACCGGATGCAGCAGGGTACGGCCGTCGTAGAGCACCGACTCCATCGCCGCGTCGTAGATCAGCAGCAGGTCGTGCCGCTGGCACAGCTCGGCGACCGCCCGCCAGTCCGCCTCGTCGAGCACCGCGCCGGCCGGCATCGACGGGCTCATCAGCAGCAGCGCCCGGGTCCGCGGCGTCGCCACGGCGGCGAGCGCGTCCAGATCCAGCCGCCACTCCCGCCCCTCCGTCACCCGGTACGGCACGAAGCGCGGCACCCCGCCGGCGAGGCGTACCCGGTTGACGAGCCCGGCGTACGTCGGGTCGGTGAGCACGACCTCGTCGCCCGGGTCGACGGTGGCGAGCAGGCTGTCCAGTACGCCCTCCGTACCGCCGGAGGTGACGACGATGCCGGTGGCCGGGTCGTACCGGTGGCCGGTGCGGGCGACGAGCAGGTCGGAGATCGCCGCCCGGAGGTCGTCGTCGCCGGTGAAGGGCAGCCACGAGTTGGCCCGCGGCGTGTCGAGCGCCTCCCGGGTGGCCGGCAGCGCCTCGGGCGGCAGCGGCAGGTCGGTGTCCAGGTTCTCCAACCGCAGCACCGGCCACCGCCCGGCCCCCGCGCCCGCCGCCCCACCGTCCGCGGTGGCTGAACCGCCGTCGGCGGTGTCACCTGCCGCCTCCGCGGCGGGGAGTGCGTCGGCGGGGCTGTCTGCCGCCTCCGCGGCGGGGAGTGCGTCGGCGGGGCTGTCCGCCGCCTCCGCGGCGGGGAGTGCGTCGGCGGAGCGGGCGACGCGGTCGATGCCGAACCCGGCGACGTCCCTCATCCGGTCGGCCAGCCTGACTCCTTTAGTGCTCATGAGTGGCTACTATAGTGACACCATGTCGTCGTCGCCAGCGGTACGCATCGCCGCCAACCTCCGTGCCCTCCGCGAACGCCACGGGCTGTCCGTCGCCGCCCTCGCCGAGGCGTCCGGGGTCGCCCGCGCCACACTGACGAAGCTGGAGGCGGGCCGCGGCAACCCGACCGTCGACACGCTCTACGCCCTGGCCGACGCGCTGGGCAGCTCCCTCGGCGACCTGATCGGCGAGCAGGCCACCGCACCCGTCGAGGTGATCCGCGCCGACAGCGGTACGCACGTGCGCGGCGCCGTGGCCGCCCGGCTGCTCGACCGGGTGCACGGCCGGCGGCTCGCCGAGCTGTACCAGGTGGAGTTCGCGACGACCGCCCGGCACGCCGACCCGCACCCGGCCGGCGTGGTCGAGTCGCTGCTGCTGACCGAGGGGCGGCTGCGGGTCGGCCCGGCGGACGCCCCGGTCGAGCTGTCCGCCGGCGACTTCGTGCGCTTCCCCGGCGACGTCCCCCATCTGTACGAGGCGCTCGGCGCACCGGCCCGCGGCGTCCTCGTCATGAGCCACCCCTGACGCACGGCGCCGCCGCGCCGGCAGGGCTACACCAGGGAGTCCTCCCACTGGCGGTGCAGGTCGGCGTACCGGCCGGTGCCGGTGATCAGCTCGGCGGGGCTGCCGTCCTCG
Organism: Actinocatenispora sp.; assembly: GCA_036503555.1. Taxonomy (GTDB): domain Bacteria; phylum Actinomycetota; class Actinomycetes; order Mycobacteriales; family Micromonosporaceae; genus Actinocatenispora. The sequence goes on along the minus strand of DASXWQ010000010.1, from coordinate 7,321 downwards.
ACGACGATGCCGGCGTCGAGCACGAGTACCCGGTCCGCGATCTCCACAGTGGACAGTCGGTGCGCGATGACGATCGCGGTACGGTCGGCGAGGATCGTGCGCAGCGCCCGCTGCACCAGCCGCTCCGACGGGATGTCCAGCGAGCTGGTCGCCTCGTCCAGGATCAGGACGGCCGGGTCGGCCAGGAACGCCCGGGCGAACGCGACGAGCTGCCGCTGGCCCGCGGACAGCCGGCCGCCGCCCTTCGCCACGTCCGTGTCGTACCCGTCGGGCAGGGCGCTGATGAACTCGTGCGCCCCGATCGCCCGCGCCGCACGCTCGATCTCCGCGTCGTTCGCGTCCGGTTTGCCGAACGCGATGTTGTCCCGCACGGTGCCGGTGAACAGGAAGTTCTCCTGGGTCACCATGACGACCGCGCGGCGCAGGTCCGCCTCGGACAGCTCACGCAGGTCGACCCCGTCGAGGGTCACCCGGCCGGCGGTCGGGTCGTAGAACCGGGAGACGAGCTTGGCGATCGTGGTCTTGCCGGCGCCGGTCGCGCCGACCACGGCGACGGTCTGCCCGGCCGGGATCGTCAGCGACAGGTCGGGCAGCACCATGCGGTCCGCGCGGTAGCCGAACCCGACGTTCTCGAACCGCAGCTCGCCGCGCGCCGACGGCAGCGGTCGCGGCTCCGCCGGCTCGGGTACGTCCGGCTTCTCGTCGAGGACGCCGGACAGCTTCTCCAGCGCCGCGGTCGCCGACTGGAGGTTGTTGTAGAACATCGACAGGTCCTGCATCGGCTCGAAGAACTTCCGCAGGTACAGCACGAACGCGGCGAGCACGCCGACCTCGGTCTGGTTGTGCAGCACGCGGTAGCCGCCGTACGTCAGGACGACCGCGATCGTGACGTTGCCGATCAGCTTGATGCCGGGGGAGAAGACCGCGATCAGCCGGAACGCCCGCTGGTTCGCCCGCTTGTACTCGTGGTTGACGGCCTCGAAGATCTCCTGGTTGCGCGGCTCCCGCCGGTACGCCTGGACGGCGCGGATCCCGCCCAGCGACTCGACGAAGTGCACGATCACCAGCGCCACCGTCTCCCGGGTGCGCCGGTACGCCTTGGCCGACTGGTTCCGGAACCACGCCGACAGCCACACCAGGAACGGGAACGAGCACAGCGTCACCAGCGCCAGCGGCCAGTCCAGCACGAGCAGGATCACCGCGACACTTACGACGTTCAGCCCGGCGAGCACCAGGTTGTCGATGCCGCCGTCGATCATCTCGGAGATCGAGTCCATGTCCGAGGTGAGCCGCGAGATCACCCGGCCCGACGTGTACCGCTCGTGGAACGACAGCGACAGCTTCTGCAGGTGCTGGTACACCCGGCGGCGCAGGTTGAACAGCATCGACTGGCCGATCCGACCGGACAGCATCAGGAACACGCGCTTCGTCACGTACGCGCAGCCGGCGGCGACGACGAACGCGACGCCGATGCCGACGATGACGGAGAAGTCGTCGTGGTCGCGGATCGGCGGGATGCCGCGGTCGATGCCGAGCTGCACCAGGTACGGCCCGGCCATGCCGGCGAGGTTCTGCACGAGCAGCATCCCGACCGCGAGGGTGAGCAGGCCGCGGTGCGGGCGTACGAGCGAGCCGAGCAGGGTCATGCTGCGTGCGCGCAGCGCGCGGACGGACCGCTTGTCGGTCGCCTCCGCCGCCGTGCGCTCCGAGTTCTCCTCGATGGCGACGCCGCGCCAGGCGTCGATGTCGAGGTCCGCCGTCGGTGCCGGCGCGTCCGGCTTCGTGGTGCTCATCGGGCGGCCACTCCCCGTCCCTCGGGGAGCTGGTCGGCCCACCCGTCCAGGTCCTTCTCCTCGTCGGCGGTCGCGGACAGCACCGCCCGGTAGCTCGGCACCGTCGCCAGCAGCTCCGAGTGCGTGCCGACCGCCGTGATCCGGCCGTCCTCCAGCAGCGCGACCCGGTCCGCCAGCGCGACGGTGCTCGGCCGGTGTACGACGAGCAGCGCCGTGGTGCCGGCCAGCACCCGGGCGAGCGCCTCCTCGACCAGCGCCTCGGTGTTCACGTCCAGCGCGGACAGCGGGTCGTCGAGGACCAGTACCTTCGGCCGGGACACGACCGCGCGGGCCAGCGCCAGCCGCTGCCGCTGCCCGCCGGACAGCGACAGGCCCTGCTCGCCGACCCGGGTGTCGAGACCCCAGGGCAGCTCGTACACGAAGTCGGCCTGCGCGACCGTCAGCGCCTCGGTGAGGTCGGCGTCGGACGCGTCCGGGCGGCCGAGCGCGAGGTTCTCCCGGACGCTCATGGAGAACAGGATCGGCTCCTCGAACGCCGTGGCGACCGTGCGCCGCAACGAGTCCAGCGTGTGGTCGCGGACGTCGCGGCCGTCCAGCGTGATCCGGCCGCCGGTCACGTCGTACAGCCGGGGGACGAGGGAGACGAGGGTGGTCTTGCCCGAACCGGTGACGCCGACGAGCGCCATCGTCTCGCCGGGCCGGATGTCGAGGTCGATGCCGGTCAGCACCTCCCGGTCGCCCTCCGGGTACGAGAAGCGCACGCCCTCGAACCGGACGGCGCCGGTGACCTCGGCCGGCCGTACGTCGACGGCGCCGGGCCGGTCCACGACCGTCGGCTCGGTGTCGAACACGTCGTAGATCCGGTCGGCGGCGGTCATCGCCTCCTGCCCGGTGGCGAGGATCCAGCCCAGCGACTCGACCGGCCAGACCAGCCCCATCTGCAGGGTCGCGAACGCGACGAGCTGCCCCAGCGTCAGGTGGCCCTGCACCACCGCGACCGCGCCGACGACCACGATGACCGCGAGCGACAGGTTCGGGATCAGCTCGTACAGCGGGGCGAAGCGCGAGTCGAGGCGGGCCCGCGCCACGGACAGCTGGTACACCCGGTCGGCGTTGGCGGTGAACCGGGTGAACATGTGGTGCCGCCGGCCGAACGCCTTGATCACCCGGATGCCGTGCGCCGACTCCTCGACGTACGTCGCGAGGTCGCCCTGCGAGTCCTGTACCTGGCGCGACACCGTCAGGAAGCGCCGCGCGAACTGCCGGCTGATCAGGAACAGTGGCACCGCGGACAGCGCGACCAGCGCGCCGAGCGGCCAGTACAGCCGGATCAGCAGCGCGACGACCACGACGTACTGGCAGATGTTGACGATCAGGTAGATCACGCCGAAGGACAGGAAACGGCGAATGACACCGATGTCGGTGATGGCGCGCGACAGCAGCTGCCCCGACTGCCAGCGGTCGTGGAACGTCAGCGGCAGCTTCTGCATGTGCCCGTACAGCTCGTCGCGGACGTCGGCCTCCATCGACAGTGACGCGTACGACTGGGTGAAGCGGCGGAGGAAGACCATGAACGCCTCCAGCACGCCGAGCCCCAGCGCCGCGAGCCCGAACAGCCACAGCCCACCCGGATCGTGGTGCCGCACCGGCCCGTCCACCACCCGCTGCATGACCGTGGGCACCACGATGCTGGCGCCGACGGCCAGCCCGGCGACGACCAGCATCACGATCATGAGCGGCAGGTACGGCCGCAGATAGTGCCTGATTCGCCACAGATTGTGTAGGGGCCTGGACGCGGTGCGGCTGGGGGTCGATGAGAGGGAGGGCACGATCCGACGTTATCGGGTACGCCCGACAACCCTCGCGTGAATTATGCGGAGGCGCCCGGACGGCTGTGTCGAGACTCACGCAACCGGTGTTCCGGTCCCGCTGTCGGGACCGGAACACCAGGTCGGAAACCCTTGTCGGGCAAGCCTTCCCGGGCGCCGTCAGGCCGCCGACGCCTCGTGGTCGAGCAGCCAGCGCTTGACCGGCAGACCCCAGCGGAACCCGGCCAACGACCCGTCCGTACGCAGGATCCGGTGGCACGGCACGAACAGCGCCGCCGCGTTCCGGGCGCAGGCGTTCGCGACGGCGCGCACCGCGTCCGGCCGGCCCGCCCGCACCGCGTACGCCGTGTACGTCAGCGGCTCGCCCGGCGGCACCCGGCGCAGCACCTCCCACGCGTGCACCAGGAAGTCGCCGCTCGCCTGCCGTACCGGGACGGTGTCGAGGGCGGCGAGCTCGCCCGCGAGGTACGCCCGGATCGCCGCGCCCACCGCACCCGGCTCGCCCGGCGTCACCGCGCCCGGCCGCAACGTCGGATGCGGCAGGCCCACCAGCGCGTCGGCGGTGTCGGTCCAGCCGCTCGCCAGCACCGCCCCGTCCGCGTCCCGCAGCACCGTGAACGGCCCCACCGGCGTCGGCACGGTGAACGTGGTCGCCGGGCCGGCCGTGCTCGCAGGCTGCCGTCGGCGGCCCGGTCGCGCGTCGGTCGCCGCCCACCGACGGGTCGTCGTGTCGGCACCGGCCCGGGTCGCTGCCGTCCCGTCGGTGCGGCTCGTCGTCGCGGGCATGTCAGCCGCCGCTCGCCCGGCCGGCCACGGCGGCCGCCTGACGCCACAGCCGGATCACCGCGTACGAGCGCCACGGGCGGAACGCGCCGGCCCGCTCCGCGAGCGCCTTCGGCGCGTCCGGCAGGCCCAGCGCCGCAGCACCCTTGCGTACGCCGAGGTCGCCCTCCAGGAACGTGTCCGGCTCGCCCAGCCCGCGCAGCGACACGTAGTTGACGGTCCACGGCCCGATGCCCGGCACCGCCAGCAGCGCCGCCGCGACCTCCGACGGCTCGCCGCCGTTCAGGTCGACTGCGCCCTCGGCGGCCAGCGTCGCCGCGGTACGCAGCGCCCGGCGCCGCGCACCCGGCATCGGCAGCAACTCGTCCGGTGCGTCCACGACCGCGGCCGGCGTCGGGAACGTGTGCGTCAACCCGTCCGCCTCGACCGTCTCGCCGACCGCCGCGGCCAGTGCCCCCAGGATCGTGCGCGCGGCGGCCACCGACACCTGCTGCCCGACGATCGCCCGGCACAGCATCTCGAACCCGTCCACCGACCGCGGCAGCCGTACGCCCGGGGTCGCGGCGACGTCGGCGGCGAGCGCCGGATCCGCGCCGAGTACGGCGTCGACGGCGTGCGGGTCGGCGGACAGGTCCAGCAGGCGGCGGCAGCGGGACACCGCCGGCGACAGGTCGCGTACGTCGGCCAGGTGCAGCGTGGCCGCCACGTACCCGTCGGCCGGGGTCAGCGCGGCCCAGCCGGCGCCGTGCGGCAGCCGCATCGCCCGCCGGTACGTCCCGTCCGCCATCGCCTCCACCCCCGGCAGCACCCGCGCCGCGAGGAAGTCGAACAGCTCACCCGCCGCGAACGGCTCCCGGTACGCGAGGCGTACCGGCACGGTCGTCCAGCCCTGCTGCGCCGTGACCTGCGTCGGGTGCTTCGACGCGCGCAACTCCGACGGGGTACCGCCGTACACGGTGCGGACCGTGTCGTTGAACTGCCGTACGCTGCCGAACCCCGCCGCGAACGCGACCTCCGCCAGCCCCAGGTCCGTCGTCTCGATCAGGATCCGGGCGGTCTGCGCCCGCTGCGCCCGGGCCAGCGCCAGCGGCCCCGCCCCGACCTCGTCGGTGAGCAGCCGGTTCAGGTGCCGCTCCGTGTATCCGAGGCGCTGCGCCAGGCCGGTCACCCCGTCCCGGTCGACCACGCCGTCCGCGATCAGCCGCATCGCCCGGCCGGTGACGTCCGCCCGCGCGTCCCACTCCGGCGAGCCCGGCGCCGCGTCCGGCCGACACCGCATGCAGGCCCGGAAACCGGCGCCCTGCGCGGCCGCCGCCGACCGGTAGAACCGTACGTTGACGCGCTTCGGGGTCTGGGCCGGGCAGCTCGGCCGGCAGTAGATCTTCGTCGACGTGACCGCCGTGAAGAACCACCCGTCGAACCGCCGGTCGCGGCTCGCCACCGCGCGGTAACAGTGCTCGAAGTCCGGGAGTGCGTTCACGTACCCGATCCTGGCACCCGCCCGGCCCGGTGGCTCGCGGGTTTCGGACACGACCGTCCGGGCGTACCGTCGCCGCGGTGGGCGGGTCGGCAGGCCCACGTAGACTGGCCCGCTGTGAGTCTCACGATCGGCATCGTCGGCCTGCCCAACGTCGGCAAGAGCACCCTGTTCAACGCACTGACCCGCAACGAGGTCCTGGCCGCGAACTACCCGTTCGCGACGATCGAGCCCAACACGGGTGTGGTCGGCGTGCCGGACGAGCGCCTCGGCGTACTGGCGGAGCTGTTCGCGTCCGAGCGGGTCGTGCCGGCGACCGTGACGTTCGTGGACATCGCCGGCCTCGTACGCGGCGCGAGCGAGGGCCAGGGCCTCGGCAACAAGTTCCTCGCGAACATCCGCGAGTCGGACGCGATCTGCCAGGTCATCCGCGCGTTCCACGACGACGACGTGACGCACGTCGACGGGCGCGTGTCGCCGCACGACGACATCGAGACGATCAACACCGAGCTGATCCTCGCCGACCTGCAGACCATCGAGAAGGTCCTGCCCCGGCTGACGAAGGAAGCGAAGCTCCAGAAGGACAAGCAGGCCACGGTCGCGGCCGTGGAGGAGGCGAAGGCCGTCCTCGACGACGGTCGTACCGTGTTCGCCGCCGGGCTCGACCCGGAGCCGCTGCGGGAGCTGCACCTGCTCACCGCCAAGCCGTTCCTCTACGCGTTCAACGTCGACGAGGACCAGCTCACCGACGACGCCGCGAAGGACGAGCTGCGCAAGCTCGTCGCCCCGGCCGAGGCGATCTTCCTCGACGCGAAGATCGAGTCGGAGCTGGTCGAGCTGCCCGACGACGAGGCGCTCGAACTGCTCCAGTCCATGGGCCAGGAGGAGTCCGGCCTGTCCCAGCTCGCCCGCGTCGGCTTCAACACGCTCGGCCTCCAGACGTACCTGACGGCCGGGCCGAAGGAGGCCCGCGCCTGGACGATCCGGCGCGGCGCCACCGCGCCCGAGGCGGCCGGCGTCATCCACACCGACTTCCAGCGCGGCTTCATCAAGGCCGAGATCGTCTCGTACGACGACCTGATGGACGCCGGCTCGATGAACGCAGCCCGCTCCGCCGGCAAGGTCCGCATGGAAGGCAAGGACTACATCATGCAAGACGGCGACGTCGTCGAATTCCGCTTCAACGTCTGAAACAGAGGTTGGCGGGACGCCGACCTGGGCGAACGTTCTAGGAGACCAGGCGTTCGGGTTGGTTGATTTCGGTCCAGAGGGTGTCGAGGGAGAGGCCCAGGACGTCAGCTATTGCCGCGATGGTGGGGAAGGCGGGGGTGGCTACCCGGCCGGACTCTATTTTGCGGAGGGTTTCGGGGGAGACGCCGGCGTCGAGGGCGGTCTGGAGCATGGAGCGGTCGCCGCGGGCGCGGCGCAGGAGGGTGCCG
>DASXWQ010000009.1:0-63079 GCA_036503555.1 Actinocatenispora sp. | reverse complement strand
GACCACGACGAGGCGCTTGCCGCGGATGACGTCGCGCAGCGGCTTGAGCTTGAGGCGGATGCCGAGCTGCCGGATGGTCTGCGACGGCTGGATGAACGTGCGTCCGACGTAGGAGTTCTTGACCAGGCCGAGGCCGTAGGGGATGCCGGAGGCCTCGGCGTACCCGACGGCGGCCGGCGTGCCCGATTCGGGCCCCGGGATGACCAGGTCGGCCTCGGCGGGATGCTCCTTGGCCAGCCGGCGACCGATCTCGACCCGCGCGGCGTGCACGCTGCGGCCGCTGATCGTGGTGTCGGGCCGGGCGAGGTAGACGTACTCGAAGACGCAGCCCTTGGGCTCGGCGACGGCGAAGTGCTGGCTGCGCAGCCCGTTCTCGTCGATGGCGATCAGTTCGCCGGGCTCCACCTCGCGGACGACGGAGGCGCCGACGATGTCGAGCGCGGCGGTCTCGCTGGCGACCACCCAGCCGCGCTCCAGGCGCCCGAGTACGAGCGGGTGGAGGCCCTGCGGGTCGCGTGCCGCGTAGAGCGTGTCCTCGTCGCAGAAGACGAAGCTGAACGCGCCGCGGACGGTCGGCAGCAGCTCCAGCGCGGCGGCCTCGACGGAGAGGTCGGGCCGGCTCGCGAGCAGCGTGGTGACCAGGGCCGTGTCGTTGGTGGCGCCCGAGTCGAGGCCGAGTTTCTCGACCCGGCGGGCCAGCTCCAGCGTGTTGACCAGGTTGCCGTTGTGCGCCAGCGCGATCGTGGTGCCGGCGCTGGTGGACCGCAGGGTGGGCTGCGCGTTCTCCCAGCCGGGGCCGCCGGTGGTGGAGTAACGACAGTGGCCGACGGCGATGTGCCCGTGCAGGCTCGCCAGCGACGCCTCGTCGAACACCTGGGACACCAGACCGAGGTCCTTGTACACGACCACGCCGGTGCCGTCACTCACCGCGATGCCGGCGGCCTCCTGGCCCCGATGCTGGAGCGCATAGAGGCCGAAGAACGTCAGTTTGGCTACTTCTTCGCCCGGTGCCCAGACTCCGAAAACGCCACACGCGTCCTGGGGGCCGGGACTGTCCGGGTCGAGATTGTGGGTCAGCAGCCCGTCGCCTCGGGGCACTGCCGCTCCTCGCTAGCCGGGGGAAAGCCGTCGCGGGCAAGTGTACGCGAGGCGGCTCCGATGACATAGAGGCGTCATTTGATCGCTGCTTGTCATCATTGCAGTACGTTCGGCGTCATCCGAAAGGTCGCGTCCCGGTTTCAGCGACGTACGAGCGGAAGATATCCGGTCAGGTCGGCGCGCACGCCACTGGCCCGGACCGAACCCGCCTCGACCGCCTCCGACCAGGACATCCGACCCGCGGCCAGGCGCAGCCAGGTCAGCGGATCGGTCTCGATCACGTTCGGCGGGGTGCCGCGGGTGTGCCGCGGACCCGGAACGCACTGGACCGCGCCATACGGCGGGACGCGCACCTCGACCGACCGGCCCGGCGCACGCTCGGCGAGCGCGGCCAGCAGCACGCGGGTCGCGTCACGCAACTGGGCGGGCGCGGGGGACCGTCCGGCGTCCAGCTCGGCCAGCGCGGCCGCGACCGAAGCCGGATCCGGTGCCCGGGACGGGCTTCGCGGAGACACGGCAGGACGATACCGTCAGCGGTACGGCGCAGCCGGAGGAGACGTCCGCAACTCGGGACCCTGCCGGGTCGCCAACTCACAGGCGGACAGGGCACACTTCCCCGCGGTTGGATGCGCGGTTGGATGTAGCTCACAGCACCGGAGGCGGTGGAGATGGCAACGCCAGCGGGTACACGCCGGCGCGGTCCGCGACGGCTGGCGGCCCTGGTCGGGCTGGCCGTCGGCGTCGCCGTGAGCGGCGCGATCGCGGCGCCGGCGTACGCGGATCCGCCGCCAACGCTAACAGTCACCGCGAGTCCGGACACCCTGGACCTCAAGGTCGGCGGCGACACCCGGACGCTCAGCATCAACGTCACGACGACATCGCCCGCCAACAACGTCAACGCCGTCATCGCCGTACCCGGCGGTGACCTCGGCGTGACCATCAAGGGCTCGCAGGGCGCCGACTGCGTCGCCGGCGCGCAGAACACCCTGAACTGCCCCATCGGCGTCCTCACACCCGGCGCGGCCAAGGCGATCTACGTCACCGTCCAGCCGCCGCAGCAGAGCGACATCGCCCCCGGCGACAGCCGGAACAGCCAGGGCCAGGTCCAGGTCACCGCGGACGGCGCGCAGCCCGCCGGCGCCTCGTACGCGATGACGCTGAGCAACGACGCGCCGCAGTCCGTCGGCGCCATCTCCGGGCAGGTGTCGTCCGACAAGGACGGTGCGCCGGTCGACCACGCCGCCGTGACCATCGGCGACAGCGCCGGGCACAGCCAGCAGGTCACGACCAACGAGAACGGCGAGTTCGCCTGGTCGCCGAGCCAGGGACAGACACTCAGCGCCGGCCAGATCACGGTGTCGGTGCAGGCCGACGGCTTCAAGGCGGCGAAGAAGAGCCAGACCGGCGAGAACGGGCAACCGCTGGCCTTTGGTGAGGTGAAACTCACCCCGGTGGCGAAGCCGAAGCCGACCCCGACGAAGGCCGCCCCGTCACCGAGTGAGACCACACCCGAGAAGGACTCCGGCGGGCTCAGCACGCTCGTCTGGGTACTGATCATCCTCGGCGGGCTGCTCGTCGTCGGCGGCATCGTGGCGATCGTGCTGCTCCTGCGGAAGAAGGACGACGGCGACGACGGGGACGGCGACGACGGCGGTCAGCCGCCCTACGGTGGGCCACCCGGATACGCCGGCCGCGGCGCGCAGGAAACCGCCGTCATCAGCGCCATCCCCGGCGACACGCCGACGATCGTGCACGACGGGCCGCTCGTCCGCGACGGCGGATACGGCACGCCGTACGCCGGGGAGACCCAGGTCTACGGGCAGCCGAACGCCGAAACCCAGGTGTACGGGCAGACCGGCGCCGAGACCCAGGCGTACGGGCAGCGGCCGTCCGGCACGCCGTACGCCGGGGAGACCCAGGTGTACGGCGGGGAGAGCCCGGCGTACGGGCGGCAGGCCGACGACGCCACCCGGACCTGGCAGAGCGGGCCCGCCTCGGCACCCACCTCCGGCAGCGGCCAGCAACCCACCAGCAGCCAGCCGTGGGGACAGTCCGACACCAACCGCAGCGCGTACGAAGGCACCATGTACGGCCGGAACTCGGCCCCCACCAGCGGCGCGGCCCCCACCAGCGGAGCGGCACCGACTAGCGGGCCGGGGTACGTGACACCGGGCGGGACGTACGGCGGGCAGGGACAGTACGGCGACTCGTCGTACCCGTCCGGCGCGCCCGGCGGGTACGGGCAGGGGCAGCAGTACGGGCAGCAGCAGCGGCGGGGGCTCAACGAGCCGACCCGTACGTGGCAGCAGACGCCCCAGCAGCCGCAGCAGCAACAGCCGCCGCCACGCCGGCCGCAGCCGCCGACCAGCGACGAGACGCGGCTCGACCGCAACGACGGGCTGGACTGGCTGGACTGAACGAGGGCCGGGCGGCGTCCACGGCAGTGGCTGCGGCGCACGCCCGGCTCGGCGCCGCTCGGGCGGCCCCGCGAAGATCAACACGCGAAACCTTCCCCCACCCTCCCGGGGGGCGACCCTGCGGCAATCCTAGCCCGCACGGCGGCGGCCGAGCCGGTTGTCCACAGCCGGGCCGCGGGTTGTCCACAGGCCCTCGACAAGCCGCCGCGAACCACTCCCCGACGAGCACCCCGCCCCAGGCACCAGCGGCGACCGACCGGCCAGGATCAGGGCAGGACCGGCCGCCGGCCCCCGGCGAACGCACCGCCGCGCAACACCGGTACCTCGGCGCTGCAGTCGACCTCGACCGCGAGCTCCACGTCCAGCCCGAACCCGCGCTCGATCAGCTCCCGACCCGAGGAACTGCCCCGCACGGCGGCCGGCACGTCGGGTACGCCGGCAAGAACGGCGAGCGCGGCGGCGGCCTCGACGGACAGGTCGCCGGCGGTGAGCCCGTCGAGGATGGCGGCGGCGCCGAGCAGGTCCTCGACGCAGGGGCGGAGGGCGCCGTCGGGCCAGCGTTCGCCGGCGGCAACGACGCCGATCGGCGCGTCGGGCGTGCCGTACCCGTCGCTGCGCAGCAGGTCGGCGACGGCGCGGGCGTTGCGCAGGCTGCCGGCGACGACGGGGATGCCGCCGGCCTGGGCGGCCGCGCAGATCGTCGCGCCGTTGGGCGACGGCAGCACGAGGTCCGGTACGACCGGCGCGCGGCGCAGCGCCGCCGGGGACAGCGACCACGGGCGGTCGGCGGTCGTCGTGGACCGTCCGGCGGCGACGACGGCACCGATCCGCTGGGCGTACTGCTCGGCCTGGTCGTTCCAGGGGAACGGGTGGACGCGGATGCCGCGTTCGACGGCGATCGTCACGGACGTCGTGAACGACAGCACGTCGACGACGACGAGCACCGCGCACACCCGGCTCAGCTCGGCCGCGCCGGCCAGCCCCCACTCGAAGCGAATCCCGGCTCCGGGCTGGGAGAAGACCGACTCTGCTGCCATCGCATCAGGCTATTCGGCGGGGCGCCCCGCGGTACCGAATAACGTGGGCAGGGTCGCCGACCAGGCGGCGCGCAGCTCGTCGAGCGGGATCGTGAACTGGTGCGCGACCGCCAGCGCGTGGCTGTCGGCGTCGACCAGGCCGATCGCGGTCCACGGGACGCCGTGTTCGCCGCACAGCGCGGTGAACGCCGCCCGCATGCCCTCCGGTACCGAGACGAGGACACGCCCGGCGGACTCGGAGAACAGGAACACGAACGGGTTCGTACCGTCGGCGAACTCGTCGGGGAGCAGGATCCGGGCACCGACGTCGTCCCGCAGGCACGCCTCGGCGAGGGTGATCGCGAGGCCGCCGTCGGAGACGTCGTGCGCGGAGCTGACCAGCCCGGCCGCACCGGCGGCGCGCAGCAGCTCGGCGAGGGCCTTCTCCCGCGCCAGGTCCACCACCGGCGGTACGCCGCCGAGATGGCCGTGCACGGTGGCGGCCCACTCCGACCCGGACAGCTCGGTACGCGTCTCGCCGAGCAGGATCAGCGTGTCCCCGCGACCGGCCGCCCCGGCCCCGGCGGAGGCGCGGAGGCCGATCGGGATCCGTTGCCGCACATCGGAAAGCAGCCCGAGTACGCCGACCACCGGGGTCGGGTTGATGGCCGTCGTGCCGGTCTGGTTGTAGAAGCTGACGTTGCCACCGGTGACCGGAATGCCCAGCTCGCGGCAGCCGTCGGCGAGCCCGCGTACGGCCTCGGCGAACTGCCACATCACCTGCGGGTCCTCGGGGCTGCCGAAGTTGAGGCAGTCGGTGACGGCGATGGGCTCGGCCCCGGTCACCGCCACGTTCCGGTACGCCTCGGCGAGCGCGAGCCGCGCCCCCGCGTACGGGTCGAGCCGGGCGTAGCGCCCGTTGCCGTCGGTGGCGAGGGCGATGCCGAGGTTCGTGTCCTCGGACAACCGCAGTACGCCGGCGTCCTCGGGCTGCGCGAGGACGGTGTTGCCCAGCACGTACCGGTCGTACTGCTCGGTGACCCAGGTCTTGTCGGCCAGGTTCGGCGTGGCCACCATGCGCAGCACGGTGTCGCGCAGCTCGTCCGGGGTGGCCGGCCGCGGCAGCGTCTCCGCCACGTCGGCGGACAGCAGGACGCGGTCGCTGGGCTCGCGCAGCGGCCGGGCGTACACGGGGCCGTCGTCGGCGAGGCTGGCCGGCGGCGCGTCCACGACGGTGTCGCCGTGCCAGCGGACGACCAGCCGGCCGCCGTCCGCGCCGGCCTCGGTGACCTCGCCGAGCGCGGTCGCGAGTACGCCCCACTTGGCGCAGACGCGCAGCACCTCGGGGAGTTTCGCCGGCTCGACGACGAGCAGCATCCGCTCCTGCGACTCGGACGCCAGTACCTCGTGCGGGTCCATCGACGCCTCGCGCAGCGGTACCCGGTCGAGGTCGATCAGCATGCCGGTGCCGGCGGCCGCGGCGGTCTCGGACAGCGCGCAGGTCAGGCCGGCGCCGCCGAGGTCCTGGATGCCGGCGACGAGGCCGGCGTCGTACAGCTCCAGGCAGGACTCGATGAGCAGCTTCTCCATGAACGGGTCGCCGACCTGCACGCTGGGCCGCCGCTGCTGGCTCGTCTCGTCGAACGTCGCGGACGCGAGCACCGACACACCGCCGATGCCGTCCCGTCCGGTCTTCGCGCCGACGAGCACCACGATGTGGCCGATGCCCTCGGCTTCCTTGCGCTGCAACCGATCCACCGGCAGTACGCCGACCGACAGCGCGTTCACGAGCGGGTTGCCCTGGTAGCACTCGTCGAAGACGAGCTCGCCGCCGATGTTCGGCAGGCCCAGGCAGTTGCCGTACGTCGAGATGCCGGCGACGACGCCGGGCAGCACGCGGGCGGTGTCCGGGTGGTCGGCCGCCCCGAACCGGATCTGGTCCATGACCGCGATCGGCCGCGCGCCCATCGCGAGGATGTCGCGGACGATGCCGCCGACGCCGGTCGCCGCGCCCTGGTGCGGCTCCACGTAGCTCGGGTGGTTGTGGCTCTCCACCTTGAACGTCACGGCCAGGTCGTCGGAAACCCGGACCACACCGGCGTTCTCGCCGATGCCGGCGAGCATCCGGTCGCTCGGCGGCGCCTTCTCCCCGAACTGTCGCAGGTGGACCTTGCTGCTCTTGTACGAGCAGTGCTCCGACCACATGATCGAGTACATGGCCAGCTCCGACCGGGTCGGCCGACGGCCGAGGATCTCGCGGATCCGCTGGTACTCGTCGTCCTTCAGGCCCAGATCGAGGTACGGCTGCTGGTCGTCGGGCGTCTTCGCGGCAATGTCCACTGTGTCCAGTGGGGCCGGCTTCGGGTTGTCGCTCATCGCTCTCCTACCGCGGTCCCGGCTCGCCGCCGACACCCGCGGCGACCGGGGTGCCGAGGTGCGTCAGTACCGAGGTGAACATGCCGAGGCCGTCGACGGACGGGCCGGTCAGCGACTCGATCGCGTGCTCGGGGTGCGGCATGAGGCCGACCACGTTGCCGGCCGCGTTGCGTACGCCGGCGATGTCGCGCTGCGAGCCGTTCGGGTTGCCGCGCAGGTAGCGGAAGACGACGCGGCCGTCGGCCTCCAGCTCGTCGAGGGTGCGCGGATCCGCGACGTAGCACCCCTCGCCGTTCTTCACCGGGATGAGGATCTCCTGGCCCTGCTGGTATCCGTTGGTCCAGGCGGTGCCGGTCTGCTCGACGCGCAGCCACTGGTCACGGTTGCGGAAGTGCAGGTGCTGGTTGCGGGTGAGCGCCCCGGGCAGCAGGTGCGCCTCGCACAGGATCTGGAATCCGTTGCAGATCCCCAGAACCGGCAGGCCACCGCGGGCGGCGTCCACAATGGACCCCATCGCGGCGGAGAACCGGGCGATCGCACCGCAGCGCAGGTAGTCACCGTACGAGAAGCCGCCGGGCAGCACGACACCGTCGACACCGTGCAGGTCGGCGTCGTCGTGCCAGAGGGCGACCGGCTCGGCGCCGGCCAACCGTACGGCCCGGAGCGCGTCCCGGTCGTCCAGCGAGCCGGGGAACGTGACCACGCCGATCCGGGTCACTGTCCGGGCTCACCTTCGGGCTCGGCCGAGGCCGCCGACGGGCTTCCCGCCGCGGGGGCCGCCGACGGGTTGGCCGGCACCAGCGGGGTACCGCCGGGCAGCGGTGCCGGGGTGCTGACCGTGACGTTCGGCTCGACCGGGTCGGTGCCGGCCACGGCGTCGACCGGGCCGGCGGCGGCCGTGCGACCACCGGGCGCGCCGTCCGCGGCGGCCGCCTCGATCCGGATCGTGAAGTCCTCGATCACCGGGTTGGCGAGCAGCGTGTCGGCGATCTCGCGGGCGCGGACCAGGTCCGGTTCGCCGGCGAAATCGATCTCGACGCGCTTGCCGATCCGCACCGAGCTGACGTCCGAGACGCCGAGCCGGGGCAGCGCACCCGCGACGGCCTGGCCGGCGGGGTCGAGGATCTCGGGTTTGAGCATGACGTCGACGACGACGCGAGCCACGCGACGCTCCTGTCACTGGTTGCTGGGCACGAGCGGTGCCAGCGTACCGCGCAGTCGGCCACGCTCCGCAGCCGGCCGCGACGGTGAACCGGCCGATACGGTGCAGGAATGCCGTTACCGCCAAGGGGTTCCGGACAACGCGGGCACGGCCGCCGGTACCCGGGCCGCGCGGTACCGGCCGGAGAGCAGGATCCAGGCGCACACCGCGAGCTGCGGCGCCTGCATGACGGGCATCACGACCAGGTCGTCCAGCCCACCGCGTACCGTCAGCAGCTCGCTCGCCAACAGCGACAGCACCATGTTGTTGCCGGCGTGCGCGAGGCTCGTCGTCCAGATCGTGCCGGACCGCAGGCGCAGCCAGGTCAACATGACCTCCTGGCAGAGGAAGCCGGTCGTCCACAGCAGCAGGCCGACCACCGCGTTCGAATACGTCACGTATCCGAGGAACGCGAGCGGAAAGTGCCACAGCGCCCAGATCAGCCCGGTCGCCAGCGTCGCCGCGAGCGGCCGGCCGGGCAGGATCCGCAGCCGCAGGTAGCTGGTCCAGCCGAACTCCTCGCCCCAGTACAGCGGGGTCAGCACCACGACCACGAGCAGCAGCGCACCGACCAGCGCCGGGCCGGGCAGCCCGGGCACGATCCGGCTCAACGAAGCCAGATCCGGCGTGTACAGGCCGAGCGCGACCGCCACCAGCACGCCCGCGGCGAGCAGCCCGAGCGGCCCGAACCAGGCCGCCAGATAGTACGGCCAGCCGGCGCGGAACCGTGGCGCCAGCCCCGCGTCACCGAACCCCTCCCGCGTCACCCACCGCCGCACCACGATCGCCGCCAGCGCCGGTACGAGCGCGAACGACAGCTGCGGCAGCGGGTTGGCGAGCGACAACCGCAGCACCCGCGCCACGACGACCATCGCCGCCCACGACACCCCGAACGTCACCACCAGATAGACGAGTACGCCACGCTTACGCACCGGATTCCCTTTCGCCGTACGGAACTGGACGGCGATCACGGTGCCCGCGCCGGCACCTCCGGCACATCGCGCCACGGAGCCGACCTGCGCTCGTACCCGGGTGCCAGGGCGAAATGGCTCCCCGGTGGGAGGTCGCGCGCCGGCCGCGCTGCAAGACTTTCCGGCATGTCCCGCAGACTCCTGTCGCCCCTGGCCTGGGTCCACGCCGCACTCGGTACGGTCGGCTGGCTGCCGCCGTCGGTGGCCGGCCTGCTCGTCGCGGCGCTCGTGCCGCGACCGGTACGGCCGGCCGTGTTCCTCGCCACCACCGTGGCGCTGATCGTCGCGGTCGGCCTCGACCGGACGTCCAGGCACGTCGGCGTACGGCTGGCGAACGCGCTGCTCGGCACCGAGCTGCCCGCGCCGACGAGGCTGGGCGGGCTGGCGGCCCGGGGCCGCAGTGCGGCATGGCTGCTCCTGCACCTGGTGGCCGGCGGGCTGCTCGCGACGGTGACGGTCGGCGCGCTCATCGCGGGCCTGGGCGTCCTCGCCGTCTGGGCGGACGGTGGCGGCACCTTTACGTACCTGGGGCTGGACCTGGCCGTGTCCGGCGGTGCCGGCGGGCTCTGGGCGGTACCCGTGGGGCTGGCGCACCTCGCGCTCGTGGTCGCCGCCGGCATCGGGTACCGCGGGCTGCTGCGCCGGGTCGCGCCGGTGCTGCTCGGGCCCGGTGCGGCCGAGCGGATGGCGGCGATGGCCGAGCACGCGGACCGGCTCGCGCACCGGAACCGGCTGGCCCGGGAGCTGCACGACTCGATCGGGCACACGCTCACCGCGGCGACGATCCAGGCGGCGGTGGCGAGCAACCTGGTCGACTCGGACCCGGTCGCGGCGCGTCGGGCGATGGACAGCATCGAGGAGGCGTCGCGTACCGCGCTGGAGGACCTGGACCACGTCCTCGGCGTCCTGCGGGACGGCGACCGCCCGGTACGCGAGCCGGAGCGGACGCTCGCCGACCTGCCGGCGCTGGTGGCCCGGGTACACCACGCGGGCACGGTCGTCGACGTGACGGTGGACGAGGCGACGGCGGGGGTGCCGGCGACGGTGTCGCGGGAGGCGTACCGGATCGTGCAGGAGGGCCTGACGAACGCGATGCGGCACCCCGGCCCGGTCGCGGTACGCGTCGGCCTCGGGCCGGACCGGCTGGAGATCGACGTGACCAACCCCATGCCGGCCGAGGCCCCGGAGCCGGACCGGCCCGGCGGGCGGGGGCTGGCGGGCATCGCCGAACGGGTGCACGTACTCCGCGGCGAGGTCACCGCCGGCCCGATCGACGGCGAGACCGGCCGGTGCTGGCGGCTCGCCGCCTGGCTGCCGACCGGCCACGTACCCGCCGGTCGGGACGACCGGTGAGCGCCGCGATCCGGCTGCTGGTCGCGGACGACGACGAGCTGACCCGGACCGGGCTGCGGTCGTTGCTGGCCACCGAGCCGGACCTGACGGTGGTCGCCGAGGCGAGCGACGGCGGTCAGGTCCTGCCGCTGGTCACCGAGCACCGACCGGACGTGGTCTTGATGGACGTACGGATGCCCGAGCTGGACGGCATCGAGGCGACGCGGCTGCTGCGGGCGGAGCTGGCCGACCCGCCCCGGGTCCTGGTGATCACGACGTTCTCCCACGACGACCACGTGTACGACGCGCTGCGTGCCGGCGCCGCCGGCTTCCTGCTCAAGCGCGCCCGGCTCGCCCAGATCGCCCACGCGGTACGGCTGGTCGCGGCCGGCGAGTCGCTGCTGTTCCCGGACGCGGTACGCGAGCTGGTCGCGGCGCGGCCCGCCGCGCCGGTCGGCGCCCGGCACCCGTCGCTGACGGCGCGGGAGACGGAGATCCTGCGCCTGATGGCGACGGGGCGCTCCAACCGGGACATCGCCGCCGACCTGGTGATCAGCCTGGAGACGGTGAAGACGCACGTCGGCAACGTCTTCGCGAAGCTGGGCGCGGCCAACCGCACGCAGGCCGTGATCATCGCGTACGAGAGCGGCGTGGTGACCCCGGGCGCGACCCGCTGAGCCGCGTGCCGGTCAGGCGAAGCGCTGGCCGGTGATCCGCTCGTACGCCGCGACGTACCGGTCGCGGGTGGCGGCGACGATCTCGGGCGGCAGCTCCGGTCCCGGTGCCTTCTTGTCCCAGCCGGACGATTCGAGCCAGTCGCGCAGCGGCTGCTTGTCGTACGACGGCTGGGGGCGGCCGGGCTGCCACTCCTCCGCCGGCCAGAAACGGGACGAGTCCGGCGTCAGAATCTCATCTCCCAAGATCAACCTGCCGGACCCGTCGACTCCCCACTCTACCTTCGTGTCGGCCAGGATGATGCCGCGTGGCTCGCATACCCGCCGTCCGCGTTCGAGGATCTCGATGGTGAGTTTCCGCAGCTCGGCGGCCTGCTCCGGGCCTACCGCCGACTCGACCTCGGGGTAGGTCATGGGCGCGTCGTGGTCCGGCGGGGTGGCCTTCGTCGTGGGCGTGAAGATCGTCTCCGGCAGCGCGGAGCCCTCGGTCAGTCCGGCCGGCAGCGGCACCCCGCACACCGTGCCGTCCACCCGGTACTGCTTCGTCCCCGAGCCCGACAGGTACGCCCGCGCCACGCACTCGACCGGCACCATCGACAGCCGCCGCACCAGGACGCTGCGCCCGCGCAGTTCGTCCCGCCCCCGGAACGGCGCCGGATAGTCGTCGACGTCGGCGCTGACCACGTGGTTCGGGACGAGGTCCGCCAACTGGTCGAACCACCACAGGGACAGCGCCGTCAGCACCGCGCCCTTGTCCGGGATCGCCGTCGGCAGCACCACGTCGAACGCGCTCATCCGGTCGCTGGCGACCATGATGAGCAGCCCGTCGCCCGCGTCGTACAGCTCACGTACCTTGCCGCTGTGCACCGGTGCCGGTAGCCCCTGGATCGTCACCCCCGCATCCTCGCATGCGGCCCGTACGGCCAGGTCAGAGGATCGGCTGCGGTGCGTACGCGGCGGCGTCGGGATGCGCGTCCAGCACCGGGCGTACCCGGGCGAGGACGGCGTCGACCTGGTCGGTCGCGGCGCCGGTGAAGGCGGTCGGGTCGGCGACCAGCGCGTCGATCTCGGCGCGGGACAGCCGCAGCCGCGGGTCCGCGGCGAGCCGGTCGAACAGGTCGTTCGCCCCCGCGTCACCGCGCAGCGCGAGCGCGACGGCGACCGAGTGCTCCTTGATCGCCTCGTGCGCCTGCTCCCGGCCGACACCCCGCTGCACCGCGGCGACCAGGATCTTCGTGGTCGCCAGGAACGGCAGGTACCGGTCCAGCTCGCGCGCCACGACCGCCGGGTACGCGCCCAGCTCGTCCAGCACCGTCAGGAACGTCTGGAACAGCCCGTCGGCGGCGAAGAACGCGTCCGGCAGCGCGACCCGGCGTACCACCGAGCAGGAGACGTCGCCCTCGTTCCACTGGTTGCCGGCCAGCTCACCGACCATCGACGCGTACCCGCGGAGGATCACGGCGAAGCCGTTGACCCGCTCGCACGACCGGGTGTTCATCTTGTGCGGCATCGCCGACGACCCGACCTGACCCGCCTTGAAGCCCTCGGTGACCAGCTCCTGCCCGGCCATCAGCCGGATCGTGGTGGCCAGCGACGACGGCCCGGCCGCCGCCTGCACCAGAGCGGTCACCGCGTCGTAGTCCACCGAACGCGGGTACACCTGGCCAACCGAGTCGAAGACGTGCGCGAACCCGAGGTGTTCGGCGACCCGCCGCTCCAGCTCGGCCAGCTTCGCCGCGTCACCGTCGAGCAGGTCGAGCTGGTCGGCGCCGGTGCCGACGGGGCCCTTGACGCCGCGCAGCGGGTACCGGTCGATCAGCTCGGTGACCCGCTGGTACCCGCCGAGAAGCTCCTCGGCGGCGCCCGCGAAACGCTTGCCCAGCGTCGTCGCCTGCGCCGGTACGTTGTGCGACCGGCCGACCATGACCAGCCCGCGGTACTCGCCGGCCCGGCGGGCCAGGCGCGCGAGGGTGGCGACGATCCGGTCCCGGATCAGCGACAGCGACTCGCGTACCTGGAGCTGCTCGACGTTCTCCGTCAGGTCGCGACTGGTCATGCCCTTGTGGACCTGCTCGAACCCGGCGAGCGCCGAGAACTCCTCGATCCGCGCCTTGACGTCGTGCCGGGTGACGCGCTCCCGCGCCGCGATCGACTCCAGGTCGACCTGGTCCACGACCTTCTCGTACGCCTCGACGGCGCCGTCCGGCACCGCCACGCCGAGGTCCCGCTGCGCCTTCAGCACGGCCAGCCAGAGCCGCCGCTCCAGCACCACCTTGTACGCCGGGGACCAGAGCCGCACCAGCTCGGGCGACGCGTACCGGCCGGCCAGCACGTTCGGGACCTGGGGTTTCGCGGTTGCGCTCACCGCACCATTCTCCCAGGCGCCGACGCGCTCCGGTCGGCCGGGCAGCGGGCGTCAGCTCAACGCGAACGCGTCCGACGCGGGCTCGCCCGCGGCGGTCAACCGGCGCTGCAACCAGCGGAACGGAGCGAGGCCAGCACACTCGGTGTCGGCGTGCATTTCGGGATGCCACTGCACGCCGAGCACCGGGCGGTCCACGCCGACGACCGCTTCGACGAGCCCGTCGCCCGCGCGGGCGGCGACCCGCAGGCCCGCGCCGAGGCGCGCCACACCCTGGTGGTGGTAGCTGTTCGTGGTGAGCGTCTCCCCGGAGAGGTCGCGCAGCTCCGGGTCGGTGACCGTCACCTCGTGGTACGCCGGGAGCCACATGTCGTCCGGGTGGCGCCGGCCGTCGCGGAACTCGCTGGAGTGCACGATCTCACCGGACCGCTCCGGCAGGTGCTGGTGCATGGTGCCGCCGAGCGCGACGTTCAGCACCTGGAGGCCGCGGCAGATCCCGAGGATCGGCACGCCGCGCTCCAGCGCCGCGCGCACCAGCCCGAACTCGAACGCGTCGCGGTGCTTCTCGACCCGGGCGAGCGGGTGGGCGGTCTCGCCGTACCGCTCGGGGTCGATGTCGGCGCCGCCGGACAGCACCAGCCCGTCGACCAGGTCGAGGTAGTCGGCGTGCGTGGACGGCTCGTGCGCGGGGATCGGCACGGGCAGCATCCCGCTCTGCCGCACCCAACCGAGGTACGTGCTCGGCGCGACGTCGAGCTGTCGCGGTCCGAAGCCGAGCTCGCGGGACTTACCCGCCTCGACGATGTACCCCGTCACTCCCACGACCGGCCGGCGCACCTCAGCTCCCTTCGCCACCAACACATCGCTACCACGGTCGAACGCTAGACAGGGGCTCGAAGATACCTTGGTCACAGCGTTGGTCGACTCACATTCTGAGACCACATCACCAGGAAGTGGGCCCGACACGCTCAGCGACCCCACCGAACGGGGAGGGGCGGCTGCAACGGAAACACCGCGGCGGCGACGAGGATCACGTCACGCCGCCGCGACGGTGGGAAACGGTTTCGTCGCCCGCCGTCACCCGTACGACATGGTCGGGTCGGCGGCCGTCGCGAGCAGTTCCGCCCCGTCGTACGGGAAGTCGACGGTGGCCTGGACCTCCTCGGCGAGCAGCACCCGCGACCCGTCCGGCCGCACCACCACCGCGGTACGCCGGACCGCCGCCTCCCCGGTGCGCTGCTCGTACGTGACGGTCCAACCACCGTGCGCACTCGGCGCGGGGCTGCAGGACGCGTCGCCGCACAGCGCACGCGCGGCGGACCGGGACGCGGTTGTCGTACCCGGGGCGTCGACGCGCAGCGTGATGCGCGGCCCGCCGGGCTGCCCCGGGATCGTCCAGTCCGCGTACCAGAAGTCGGCCGGTCCGGTCGTCGGCCGCGGGCCGGTGGCGTCGGCGGACAGCCCGACCGGCGGCTGGTACGTGCGGAGTCCGGCACCGCCGGGCAGGCCGCCGCGTACCGCGTCGTCGAGGATGCGGGCGAACCCGGCGGGCGCGGTCGCCGCATGATGCGTGACGCGGAGGCCGGCCGGTGCCGGGATCGTCAGCGCGGCGGACGTGGCGGCGCGGGCCAGCTCCGCCCGGCCGAAACGGAACCCGGTGCCGGACGGCGCCTCGTCGCCGACGCGTACTCCGAAGGTGTCGGTGCGGCGGTGCACGGCCCACAACCCGCCGTCCGAACGGAAGGTCGCCACGCTCGTGCCGTACGGGCCGGTGGCGAGCTGGCAGTCGGTGCCGCCGCACGCCGCGGCCGGCGCCGTGAAGCCGACGTCGACCCGGACCACCTGGACCCGTCCATCCACTGTGGACTCCCAGACGCCGTGCCAGGCGGTGGCCGACGACGCGGCCGCCGTGGGCAGCGGGGTGCCGTCGGCGCCCGGCTCCAGCGTGCGGAGCACGAGCCGGCCGCGGGACGGCAGCGCGTCGCGCAGTGCCGCGTCGATCCGCCGCGCCGTCGCCGTCGCCGCCGCCGGCCGCCGATCCGGACCCGACCACACCGTCCACACCGCCGCGCCCGCGAGGACCGCGAGCACCGCGGCGACGGTACCGGTGAGCGCGGCGGCCCGGCCGCCCCGGCGTCGGCGGCGGCCCTCAGCGATCAGCGCCGCGGACGTCGCCCGCATCGGCGGCTCGTCCGCCCGCACGTACTCGAACAGGGCGTCACGGAGGTGCTCGTCGTCGCGGGTCATCGGGCGAGGGCCGCGGTGTCGAGGACCGCGCGCAGTGCGGCCACACCGCGCGCCGTCTGGCTCTTGACCGTGCCCTCCGCGACCCCGACCAGTTCGGCGACCTCCGCCACCGGCAGGTCCTCCAGGTAGCGCAGCACCACCATGGCGCGCTGCCGCGGGGACAGCCGGGCCAGCGCGCGGGCCAGGTCGATCCGCACGTCGCTGCCCGCCTCGGCGACCACCCGCTCCGGTACCTCCGGCACCACCTGCTCACGCGCGGCGGTACGCCGGCCGGACAGGAACAGGTTCAGCAGGGTGCGGCGGGCGTACGCGTCGATGGTGGGTTGGCGGATGCGGCGCCAGTTCCGGTAGAGCCGGACGAACGTCGACTGCACCAGGTCCTCGGCCAGGTGCCAGTCGCCGCACAACGCGTACGCGGTGCGGCGCAGCGACTGCCCGCGCGCCGCGAAGTACTCGGCGAACTCGCGCTCCACGTCCACGGCCGGCCCCACCTCCCCGTCACCCGCGCGGCCCGTGGCCCCGGCGACGGAGTCCCAGGCCGTCACGCCCCTCGCGGCACCCGGACGCTACCGCTCGCGGCGGCCTCGGCGATATCCCCGCGGCGCTGTCCGCCCGGCATCGTGACCTTCCCGGCCAGCTCGTACGCGGCGGCGCGGGCGTCGGCCAGGTCCGCGCCGAGGCCGGTCGTGCACAGCACCCGCCCACCCGCCGACACGAGTACGCCGTCGTCGCGGCGCCGCGTCCCGGCGTGCACCACGCCCGGCCGGTCGGCGCCGGTGATCTCGTCACCGGCGCGGGGCGTACCGGGGTAGCCGTCGGCGGCGAGGACGACGGTGACGGCGGTGGCCTGGCGCCAGCGCAGCGGCGGCTGGCCGGCGAGGGTACCGGTGGCGGCGGCGTACAGGAGCTGGCCGAGCGGCGACTCCAGCAGCGGCAGCACGACCTGCGTCTCGGGGTCACCGAACCGCGCGTTGAACTCGATCACCTTCGGGCCGTCCACCGTCAGCGCGAGCCCGCAGTAGAGCAGGCCGGAGAACGTGGCACCCCGCGCACGCAGCTCACCGAGCAACGGCCGCACCACGTCCCGCAGGACGTCGTCGACCAGCGTCTTCGGCGCCCACGGCAGCGGCGCGTACGCGCCCATACCGCCGGTGTTGGGTCCCGTGTCGCCGTCGCCGATCCGCTTGAAGTCCTGCGCCGGCAGCAGCGGCAGCGCGACCGTCCCGTCCGTCACCACGAACAGCGACACCTCGGGACCGGCGAGGTACTCCTCGATCACGACGCGGCCCGCCTCCGCCGAGGCGGCGTCGTCCAGGCAGGCGGCGGCGTGGTCGAGCGCGGCCTGACGGTCGTCGGTGACGACGACGCCCTTACCGGCGGCCAGCCCGTCGTCCTTCACCACGTACGGCGCGCCGAACTCGTCCAGCGCCCGCGCCGCCTCGTCGACGGTCGTGCACGCGTACGCCCGGGCGGTCGGCACCTTCGCCGCCGCCATCACGTCCTTCGCGAACGCCTTCGAACCCTCCAGCCGCGCCGCCGCGGCGGACGGGCCGAAGCAGGCCACGCCGGCCGCGCGTACCGCGTCGGCGACGCCCGCGACCAGCGGCGCCTCCGGTCCGACCACGACCAGGTCGGCGGCCACCTCGGTGGCCAGCGCGGCCACGGCCGCCGGGTCGGTCGCCACGACCGGCCGCAGCTCCGCGACCTCGGCCATGCCCGGGTTGCCCGGCGCGCACACCAGGCTCTCGACGGCGGGATCATCCGCCAGGGCCAGCGCCAGCGCGTGCTCGCGCCCCCCGCCCCCGATCAGCAGTACTCGCACCCGTCGAGGCTACCTAGCCGAGAAGATCATGCAGAACGATGGTCTGGTCGCGGCGCGGGCCGACGCCGATGACGCTGACCCGGACGCCGGACAGCTCCTCGACGCGCTCGACGTACCGGCGGGCGGCGGCCGGCAGGTCCTCCCACCGGCGTACCTCGGCGAGGTCCTCCCACCAGCCGTCGAGGTACTCGTACACCGGCTTGGCGTGGTGGAAACCGGTCTGCGTCATCGGCATCTCGTCGACCCGCTCGCCGTCCACGTCGTACGCGACGCACAGCGGCACCCGGTCCAGCCCGGACAGGATGTCGAGCTTGGTCAGCACCATGTCGGTCAGCCCGTTGACGCGGGTGGCGTACCGGGCGACGACGGCGTCGAACCAGCCGGTGCGGCGCGGCCGGCCGGTGGTCGTGCCGTACTCGCCGCCCACCTTGCGCAGGTGCTCACCGGCGTCGTCGAACAGCTCGGTCGGGAACGGTCCGGCGCCGACCCGTGTCGCGTACGCCTTGCTGACGCCGACCACGCGGTCGATCCGGGTCGGCGGGATGCCGGCACCGACGCACGCGCCGCCGGACGTCGGGTTCGACGACGTGACGAACGGGTACGTGCCGTGGTCCAGGTCGAGCATCGTCGCCTGCGCGCCCTCCAGCAGCACCGTCCTCCCGTCGGACAGCGCCTTGTCGAGCACCAGCCGGGTGTCGGCGATGTGCGGGCGCAGCCGCTCCGCGTACCCGAGGTACTCCTCGCACACGGCGTCGGCGTCGACCGCCTTGCGGTTGTAGACCTTGACCAGCACCTGGTTCATCTCGCGCAGCGCCCCCTGGAGCTTCTGCGCGAGGATGCCCGGGTCGAGCAGGTCCTGCATCCGGATGCCGACCCGCGCGATCTTGTCCCCGTACGCCGGGCCGATGCCGCGCCCGGTCGTCCCGATCCGCTGCACCCCGAGGTACCGCTCGGTCAGCTTGTCCGTGATCCGGTGGTACGGCATGATCAGGTGCGCGTCGGCCGAGATGAGCAGCTTGTCGGTCGGTACGCCGCGGGCGGCGAGACCGTCCATCTCCCCCAGCAGCACCTTCGGGTCGACGACCACGCCGTTGCCGATGACCGTCACCACGCCGGGCGTGATCACCCCCGACGGCAGCAGGTGCAGCGCGAACTTCTCACCCTCCGGCGTGACGATCGTGTGGCCGGCGTTGTTGCCGCCCTGGTACCGGACGACGTAGTCGATCCGGTCACCGAGCTGGTCGGTCGCCCGTCCCTTGCCCTCGTCGCCCCACTGACCACCGACGACCACGATCGCTGGCATCCCGCGCCTCCTCGCCCGTACCCCGGGTTCCGCCGGGCAGCCTATGCGTTCTGCCTGGCCACACCGACGCCACCCACCGGCACGAGCGGCGCACCCTCTAAGGTTCTGTTGGGAGGATGCACGGTGGGTGTTGAGGTGACGCTGCTCAGCCTGGGCCAGGGGTCCGGCTGCGGCGACGGGTGCGACGGCGACTGCGGTGGCCAGGCCGACCCCACCGGCGGCGTACGCGTGCCGGTGCTCGCGTGTCGCGACGCGCTCCGCGCCGGCGGCGCCGACGTACGGATCGTCGAGGCCAACTCCGACCGCGAGATCGACGAGGCGCTCGACGCCACCGTGCTGCGGGACGGGCCGTCACCGGAGTCCCGGCTGGTCGTCGTCGGGGACGGCGACGGCGAGGCCCGCGCCGTCGTACGGCGGCTGCTGCGGCGCCTCGCGCCGCCGCCCAGCAAGCGACCCGCCGACCTGCCGACCGGGCGTACCGTGCCCGACCTGCCGCCGATCGGCCTGCTGATCCTCGACCCGGGTACCGACGGGCTGGTGGCGCGGCTCGACCTGCCGCGCTCGCCGGCCGACGTCGCCGCCGCCGTCCTCGCTGGCCGGTACGCCCGCTTCGACCTGCTGCGCACCGACAGCGGCTCCGTCACGCTGCACGGCTCGCTGCTCGGCGGCGCCGACTCCGACGGCCGCCCCGTCACGTGGCGCGGCATCGTCAACGTCGACGACACCGTGCTCACCGACGGCTCCGACCCGCTGCTGGCCTGCACCGTCGTCAACGCCCCCGGCCCCGGGTACGCCGAGCTGGACGGGCTGCCACTCGTACCGCACCCCGACCCGGCGGACGGCGAGGTGGACGTCGCGGTCGCCGTCCTCTCGTACGTCGGGCGCCGGTGGCTCGGCAACCGCCGCGCCCGCATCGAGGTACGCCGGGCCCGCGGCCGTGCCGTCGCGGTCACCCCGAGCGAGGACGTGCCGTACACCGACGACGCGGTGACCGGCACGCTGACCCGTAAACGCACCTGGTGGACGGAGCCGGCGGCCTGGGCCGCATATCGCTAGCTCAGGGACTAGTCGGCGACGGCCGGCGTACGGGATGCTGGACGACTCGCCGTGCCGGGTCAGGCATTCTGCGCCCGGCGGGCGGATGGTCGACAATGTGCGGTAGGGCACCCATGGGTCACGACGTGTGGTCGGACCCCACGCAGGTAGTACAGGGGGAACGGGTGGAGGATTCCCGCACCAACCCACAGCCGGCCGAGCCGCCGGGGCACGACGGCACGCCGCGCGACGACGCGCCCGGCGCCTGGCCGCCGGTACCCGCGGCGCACGGCGACGAGTCGAGCGCGCCGTGGCCGCCGCGCGAGGACCTCGACGAGGTTCCGCCGGCCGAGGCGTGGCCGCCGCCCGCCGCGCCGGCACCCGGCCAGCCGGTCGCGGGGCCGGTGTCCGGGCCGCCGGTCTCCGGGCCAGCGGCGTCCGGGCGACCGGTTCCGGGGCAGCCGGCCCCGGGGGCGCAGGCGGGGGACGCCGAGGCGAACCCGTGGGCGCCGTTCCCGGCGTCGGACGCCGCGCCGGCCGACTGGCCGGCGTTCGCCGCCGAGCAGACCAACGGGAACGGCAACGGCCACGCGGGCAACGGGCACGCCGGCAACGGCAACGGGCACGTGACGAACGCGGCGTGGCAGACCGCCCCGCCGCCGAGCGCCGAGCCGCCCGCCCGGACCGGGGACGGCTGGCCACCGATCCCGGAGCGGCCGGAGGTCGACCCGTTCGGCCCCACCACGCCGGGCGGCGGGCCCGCCGCCGAGTGGCCGCAGTTCGCGCCCGCCACGCACGACCCCGACGAGCCGTACGACTTCCGCGCGGCGGTGAACGACCAGCCCACCGACTTCCAGCCACCGGCCGCCGGGTACCCGACGGCGCAGCAGCCGGCGCCAGGCCAGGCTGCGCCGCAGGCGCAGTACCCGCAGCAACCGGGCCACACGGGCCAGTTCCCGACGGTGCAGCCGGACCAGTCCGGCCAGTTCCCGGCGCCGACGCCCGACCAGACCGGCCAGTTCCCGGCACCGCCGCGGGAGCCGACCGGGCAGTACCCGACGGTGCGGCCGGAGCAGACGGGGCAGTTCCCGGCACCGGACCAGACCGGCCAATACCCGACGCCGCAGGGGCAGCACCAGCCGCCGCCCGACCCGTACCAAACGCCTCAGTACCAGACGCCCCAGTACCAGGCCCCGCAGTACCAGGCGCAGCCGCAGCGGCCGCACGACCCGCTGCCCGGCAGCGACCACGCGCCGACCGCGGACGACTTCGCGCAACGCCGGGCGGCGCGGCCGACGGACCCGGTGGCCAACCAGGGCATGCGGAAGGCGATGCGGGTCGGCTCGTTCGGGCTGATCAAGATGGGGCCGGGGCGCAAGGAGGAAGAGGCCCGGCACGCCGTGGAGATGGTGCGCCGCAACTTCGGCGGGCTGCGCCAGATCACGGTGATCAACCCGAAGGGCGGCGCGGGCAAGACCGTCGCCGTGCTGATGGTCGCGATGACGTTCGGCCAGAAGCGCGGCGGGTACGTGCTGGCCTGGGACAACAACGAAACCCAGGGCACCCTCGGGATGCGCGCCGCGCAGGACTTCCACAACCGTACGGTCCGGGACCTGCTCCGCGACCTCGCCCACTTCCGCGGCCCGACCGGCCGCGTCGGCGACCTCTCCCAGTACGTGCGGGCGCAGGGCGAGGCGATGTTCGACGTGCTCGCGTCCGACGAGTCGGCGACCGCCGGCGAGATGCTGACGTCGCAGGCGTTCCGGGAGATCCGGGACGTGGTCAGCCGGTTCTACAAGCTGATCGTGGTCGACACCGGAAACAACGTACGCGCGGCGAACTGGCAGTCCGCGATCGACGCCACCGACCAGCTCGTCGTCTGCATGTCCGCGCGCAACGACTCCGCCGAGACCGCCGCACGCGCCCTCGACCACCTCGAACAGACCGGCCGGCACGACCTCGTACGCCGGGCCGTCACCGTGGTGTCGATGCCCGCGCACCGCAAGGACCTGGACCTGCCGGCGGTGCAGCGGCACTTCTCGGCGCGTACCCGGGCGGTGCTGCTGGCGCCGTACGAGAAGCTGCTCGACTCGGGCGAGCCGATCCGGTACGCCGGGCTCACCCAGTCCAGCCGGGACGCCTGGCTGAAGATCGCGGCCGCGGTCGCCGAAGGTCTGTAGCGCCCGCGGCGGGTGATGCGTATCGGTGCGCAGAGCCGGGCTCTGCGCACCGGTGTGCAAAGCAGGCTCTGCCTACTGGTGTGCAGAGCCGCTCTGCACACCGATACGCATGACCGCCGGGCGCGCAGGTCAGGCCGGCGGGCGGATCGGCAGGTCGTAGCGCTCCGCCCGGGCCTCGCCCCAGTCGTACAGCGCCTGGAGCACCGGCTTCAGCCCGCGTCCCTCCTCGGTCAGCTCGTACGAGACGGGGGCCGGCACGCCCGCGTGCACGGTGCGCGCGACCAGGCCGGCGCGTTCCAGCTCGCGCAGCCGCTGGGTGAGCATCTTCTCGGTGATGTCCGGCATCCGCCGGCGCAGCTCGCCGTACCGGTGCACGCCCTCCTTCAGGTGCGCCAGGATGACGACCGTCCAGCGACCGCCGAGCACGTCCATCGCGAGCTCGGTCGCGCAGTGCCACTCCCGCATGACCACCTCCGGTACGCACCGGAAAGTGCGTTCTTGTGTGCCCGCCGCACCGGTGTTTGGCTGGACTCATGATCATCGAGTACACCCGCTACCGGATCCCGGCCGAGCAGGCCGCGCGGTTCGAGTCCGCCTACCAGCGTGCCGCGGTACCGCTCGCTTCCGCACCCCAGTGCGTCGGGTACGAGCTGACCCGGTGCGACGAGGAACCGGAGTGCTACGTCCTGCGCATCACCTGGACGTCCGCCGAGGACCACCTCAAGGGGTTCCGCGGCAGCGAGGCGTTCCGGGCGTTCTTCGCGGAGGTTCAGCCGTTCTTCCCGGCGATCGAGGAGATGCGGCACTACTCGCCGACCGGCGTCGTCGGCGCCGGCCGGGGCGCCGCCTGACCGATGGCGGTACGCGAGGGGCGGCGCGACGCCGCGAGGGTACGGGTGTGGCGGCGGCGCGGCGACGGCGTGCCGGTACGCCCGTTCGAACTGTTCTTCGACCTGGTGTTCGTCTTCGCGGTCACGCAGCTCTCGCACGGCATCCTGGCGCACCCGTCCGCCGACGGCGTGGCCGGCACGGTCCTGCTGCTGCTCGCCATCTGGTGGGCGTGGATGTACACGGCGTGGACCACCAACTGGTTCGACCCCGACCACCCCGCCGTACGCCTCGTGCTGCTCGGCGCGATGCTCGCCGGCCTGGTCATGGCCGCCGCGGTACCCGACGCGTACGGCTCGCGCGCCCGCTGGTTCGCCGGCGCGTATGTCGTGCTCCAGGTCGGCCGCGCGCTGTTCGCCGTCGTCGCCTCCGGCCGGGTACGCCGTGCGCCGGACGGCGAGGACCCGGCGCGCACCGCGTACCTGGCGCCGACGTTCCGCCGGATCCTCGTCTGGCAGGTCGTCGCCGGTACGCTCTGGATCGCCGGCGGCATCATCACACCGCTCCGCGTGCCGCTCTGGATCGCGGCCCTGACCTGCGAGTACGCCGCACCCTGGCACGGGTACGCGACGCCGCTGCTCGGCCGGTCGCGGACCACGGACTGGACCGTGGACGGCGGCCACCTGGCCGAACGATGCCAACTCTTCCTGATCATCGCCCTCGGCGAGTCCGTACTGCTCGCCGGCAGCGGATTCGCCGGGCACCGGCCGAGCGCGCTCGGCGTCGGCGCGCTGGCCACCGTCTTCGCCGGGATCGCCGCGCTGTGGTGGATCTACTTCGGCGCACCGGCCGACCCCGCCCGCACCACACCGGACGACCCGGGGCGGCTGGCCCGCTCCGCCTACACCTACCTGCACCTGCCGATGGTGGCCGGGATCATCCTCGGCGCCGTCGCCGGCGAACTGGTCATCGCGCACCCCACCGGCCACCCGGGTACCGCGGGCGCCCTCGCCACCCTCGGCGGCCCGGCACTCTTCGTCGCCGGTCACGCGCTCTTCCGCCGCGCCGTCTCCGGCCGCCTGCCGCGGGCCCACCTCGCCGCCCTCGCCACCCTGGCAGCCCTCGGCGCCGCAGCCCCCGTCGTACCCCCGATCGCCCTCAGCGCCGCCGCCGCCCTCGTCCTCGCCGCCCTCGCCCACCACCAGCACCGCCCGTGGCAGCGAGCCGGCCTGTGATCCGCAAGGCTCTGGGCGGCGCTGGCAAGGCGGAGGGTCGCGCCGTGTGCGGGCTGCGCACACAAGCGGCCCGCCAGTACCAACGCCATGTCGAACCGGCTTGCGATCCGCGAGGCTCAGGGCGGCGCTGGCAAGGCGGAGGGTCGCGCCGTGTGCGGGCTGCGCACACAAGCGGCCCGACAACGCCGCCAGCGTCGTCCTGAGTCCGCGGATCCCCGGACTCAGCCGTCGAGGGCGTCTGCGGCGGACGGGTCGCAGTCGCGGAGGAACGTGGCGCAGCGGGCGGCTTCCTCCGACTCGCCGATCTCGCTGGCGGCCTGGCCGAGGGCGTGCAGCGCGCGCAGGAAGCCACGGTTCGGTTTGTGCGACCACGGGACCGGGCCGTGGCCCTTCCAGCCGTTGCGCCGGAGGAGGTCGAGACCGCGGTGGTAACCGGTCCGGGCGTACGCGTACGCGGCGACCGGGTCGCCGCCGGCCAGGGCGCGGTCGGCGAGCACGGCCCACGCCGCGGAGTACGCGGGGAAGTCGGCGGCGACGGCGGACACGTCACCGTCGGGCAGCGCGGCGTCGAGCGCCTTGGCCGCCTCAGGCTCCTCGGGCAGCAGCGTCGCGGGTGGCTCGGGCAGCAGGTTCGGGTGCGACACGGTCATCCCGCCATTCTTGATCGTCTTGGCGTCGGAGAGTCAAACGCTACCTGTCCGCCCGGGACACATCGCGGCGGTGGCGCCGTGCGGGGAAAGTTCCTGCCGGTCGGTGTAACGCGGGCGGGGCGACCGACGACATAGGAGATGTCCGGAGCCTCCCCAGGACCCGGGACAGCGAAGGCCCGTTGCCCAGCGCGGCGGGCCTTCGCCATGTCCGCGGGTCGCTACGCCACGCGTACCCGGCGGCGGGACTCGCTGGCGGTGGCGGCGCCGTTGGACAGGGCGTTGTGGCCGTCGTCGTTGGACAGGCGCAGGCGCGGGTCGCCGAACCCGAACTCCAGCGCCTCGATCACCCAGCGGCCGGCGGCGTCGCCGTCCTCCACGACGTCGAGTACGGCGAGGGCCCGGTCGACGAGCTCCGGCAGCGGCGCGACGGGGTCGCTGCGCCAGGACAGCCGGAGGCTTTCGTCGCCGGCGTCGACGGGCTCGGTCGGGTCGAGGTCGTCCCAGCTCAGCGAGCATTCGCCGGAGCGCCGGTGGCACACGGTGAGCCGTACGTCGGCGAAGTCGAACACCACCGGACCCTCGCGGTACCACTCGTCGAGGTCGCGGTCCCACAGCAGCCAGGTGTGCCGCAGCTCGCGTCCGATCAGGTCGGACAGCCGCTTGCCGTGTACGTCGAGCACCTCGCGCGCGGTGTACAGCCAGCGCGGCCGGTAGCCGCCGACCTGGTGGGTGAACGCCCCGATCGGCGCCTCGGCGGCGTGCAGGTGTCCGTCGTCGGCGAGCCGCCCGAGCGACAGCCCGCCCGCGTTACGCGTCAGTGTCGTCATCGCGCACGGCGGTACGCCCCGGCTGAGCAGCTCGGGCCGCCCGGCCAGCGGTTCGTCGCCGAAGAGGGTACGCAGCACGTCGACGGTGACGCCGCCGTGCGAGACGATCACGGCGTTGCCGCGGCCGTCGCCGTGTTCGGCGAGGAACGCGGCGAAGCGGTCGCCGGCGGCGTGTGACGAGTCGCCGAGCAGCGGCCGGAAGTCGCGGTCCGCGGTGGATCGGGCCCAGTCGGCCCAGAACTCGTCGAGGGGCTGGCCGCCGTCCCAGATGATGCGCTCGCGCAGGCGCGGGTCGGTCTGTACGGGGAGGCCGAGTACGGCGGCGATGATCTCGGCGGTCTCCCGGGCGCGGCGCTGCGGGCTGGACCAGACCTCGGTCACTCCTCTGCCCCGCAGGCACGAGCCGGTCCACAGCGCCTGGGCGCGTCCCGTGACGGTGAGCCCGGGATCGCCTCCCCTGCGCTGTTTCTCGGCGTGCTGCACGAGGTAGAAGGTGCTCATCCCCCCAGAAAGCCAGTTCCCGTCGGCAACATGCGACCCCGTTCCGTATCACGAAAGATCGGCGCCGAGCGATGATCAACTGTGCGGAGTGGTGACGAATACGATCGGCGCCCGGCTCGGACTGTAAACCGCGCCGGGCGCCGTTCGTACCATACTTTCCGTCGTGTTGGCGAGTCGGTGTGTGACGCTCGTTACGACTTCGCCGTCGAGGTACCGGAGGAGCGCAACGCCTCGCACGCCTCGGCGACGCGCTCGGCCATGCCCTGCTCCGCGGCCTTCCCCCACGTACGCGGGTCGTACTTCTTCTTGTCACCGACCTCGCCGTCGATCTTGAGTACGCCGTCGTAGTTGCGGAACATGTGGTCCACGACCGGGCGGGTGAAGGCGTACTGCGTGTCGGTGTCGATGTTCATCTTGACGACGCCGTTGTCCACCGCGGTACGGATCTCCTCCAGCGTGGAGCCCGAACCGCCGTGGAACACCAGGTCGAACGGCCGCGCCCGGCCGATCTTCGCGCCGACCTCGTCCTGGATCTGCTTCAGGATCTCCGGACGCAGCTTCACGTTGCCCGGCTTGTACACGCCGTGCACGTTGCCGAACGTCAGCGCCGTCAGGTACCGGCCGTTCTCGCCGGTGCCGAGCGCCTCCACGGTCTTCAGGCCGTCGCCGGGCGTGGTGTAGAGCTTGTCGTTGATCTCACCGACGACGCCGTCCTCCTCGCCGCCGACGACGCCGATCTCGACCTCAAGGATGATCCGCGCGGCCTTCGCCAGCGCGAGCAGTTCCTGGGCGATCTGAAGGTTCTCGTCCAGCGGTACCGCCGAACCGTCCCACATGTGCGACTGGAACAGCGGCTCCTCGCCCCGGGCCACGCGGTCGGCGGAGATCGCCAGCAGCGGACGGACGAAGCTGTCGAGCTTGTCCTTCGGGCAGTGGTCGGTGTGCAGGGCGATGTTGACCGGGTAGTTCTTCGCCACCTCGTGCGCGTACGCGGCGAGGGCGGCCGCGCCGGTCACCTTGTCCTTGATCGTCGACCCGGCCAGGTACTCGGCGCCGCCGGTCGACACCTGCACGATGCCGTCGCTGCCGGCCTCGGCGAAGCCCCGCAGCGCGGCGTTCAGGGTCTGCGACGAGGTCACGTTGATCGCCGGGTACGCGAAGGCGCCGGCCTTCGCACGGTCCAGCATCTCCGCGTACACCTCGGGCGTCGCAATGGGCATGTGCGCTCCTCCGCTGTGCTGTCGTACGTGTGACGTCCAGTCTTGTCGGCGCGACTCCGCCGTGGGGTCCGCACCGCTGATGTGGGACCTCGCTGTCCCGGACCGCGCGCGCCTGGCGCGGCGGTACGCCCCCGCGAGTATCCCGCAGAAAGCCGACGCCCGATACGAGAGGCCACCCGGCCGGGCCGTTCAGGGTGCGGACCCCCGCACGCCGTGGTTACGGTGGTCTCGCGGTACTCGTACCTGATGCGCGGGAGGTGCCATGACCGAGTCGGAGACGGAGTTCGTGGACGAGCGCGACGAGGCGCCCAGCGATCCGGAAGCGCCCGAGGCCGACGCCGCCGAGCAGTCACGGCCGGTCGAGTCGGACGACGACCAGACCACGCCGACCTCCGTCGTCGACATCGAGGCCGACGAGTACGACGCGGTCGAACAGTCCCGCATCGTCGCCTACGAGGACGAATACCGCTAACCGCCCGCGCTGCCGGCGCCAGACCGGGCAGCGGATGGCTTGACAACTTTGTCGAGCACCAGGCCGTGGTGACCGGGTCCGGATACGTTCGGACCGCCGACGG
This sequence comes from Actinocatenispora sp., assembly GCA_036503555.1. GTDB lineage: Bacteria > Actinomycetota > Actinomycetes > Mycobacteriales > Micromonosporaceae > Actinocatenispora. The sequence continues at coordinate 35,209 of DASXWQ010000009.1, read as the reverse complement.
CCGGCTCTTCCGGCAACCCTCACCGGCGCTGAAAGCGTTGCTGGGGCACGAGGTCAACGGCTGGAAGTCGTGGACCGTCGTCCGTACGGGCAGCTCACTGGCCGATCTCCGTTCGGCCCTCCCTTCGACCTAGCGGGAGTGAGATCGGCGGATCGTCGAGGCCCTGCCCCTGGGCCCTCGACGATCCCCTGGACTACGGGGAGTGAACCAAGGCTCATCTTCCGCACGAAGACCCGGGTCCGACCAGTTCACTCACGAGCGCCTGCATCGTCGGACGAGTCGCCGCCCTGGATTCCCACCGCAGTCACCTGGACAAATGGGCCGGGGCGCCGACCGGCGTCTCGGCAACAGCAACATCCCACGCCACCAGCGAAGCGACTACCGGGCGGTGGGTCAGGTGAGGGTGAGGGCGGCGTAGCCGACGACGCGGTCGGGCGGGCCGATGGTGTCGGCCGAGGTGGCGTACGCGAGCAGCGTCGGGGTCCAGGAACGGCGGGCGGCGAGCCCGGTGAGGCCGCGGAGCGCGAAGACCCCGCAGGCGTCGCGGGTGCCGATCCGGTCGGGTACGCGGTCGGTGACGGCGCGGATGGTGCCGGCGTCCTGCTCACGGGCGACGTCGTCCGGGTGGTAGTGGGACAGGTCGGTGGAGCAGAGCAGCACCGTGCCGTCGCCGTACGTCGCGGCGAGCAGGTCGGCCACCTCGTCCACGCCGGACGGTCCGGCGACGACGGGCAGGATCGGGGTGTCGGCGCGCAGGACCCGTTGCAGGAACGGGATCTGCACCTCCAGCGAGTGCTCGGGTACGTGTGGCTCGTCGTCGGGCTGGGCGAGGCCGGCGTCGACGAGGGCGGCGCGGCCGACCGGGTCGAGCGGTACGGTGCCGAGCGGGGTGGCCCATTCGTCCATTGTGGACACCGCGCAGCCGCGCAGCCGGACGAAGTGGGCCGGGCCGACCAGGACGACGCGGGCGATCTCGTCGGCGTGCGCGCGCAGCCGGGCGTACACGGTGGCAGCGGTGGGGCCGGAGAAGCGGAGGCCGGCGTGCGGCACGACGTACGCCGGGGCGAGCGTGTCGTCGTCCGGTACGTCCACTGTGGACAGCAGCGTGTCGACCAGGTCGCCGAGCGTGTCCGGCCGGCCCGGGTAGAACTTCCCGGCCACGGCCGGCGGCCGGACGCTCATCCCCATCACTCGCCGCTTTCCGTTGCCGCGCCGGCATTCCCTGCGCCGGTACCGACGTCGGCGGCGGGATCGGCTGCCGCGGTGGCGCGGCGGTCGTGCGGGCCGACGGGGCGGCCGTGCTCGGCGAGGCGTACGGGCTGGCGACGGGAGCCCCAGGTGCCGGGCGGCCCGTCGTACACGCCGTCGACGGTGGCTCCACAGTGGACGCAGTGGCCGTCGTCGGTGAGGCCGTAGTCGCCCAGCACGTACCAGTCGCGGACGACGACGGGCTCGCCGCACGACGGGCAGTGCGTGGTCTGGCCGTCGGCGTCGTGCACGTTGCCGGTGTAGACGTACTTCAGGCCGTGGTCGAGCGCGATCCGCCGGGCGCGGCGCAGCGTCTCCGGCGGCGTACGCGGCACGTCGGTCATCTTGAAGTCCGGGTGGAACGCGGTGAAGTGCAGCGGCACCCGGTCGCCGAGATGCTCCGCGTACCACGCGCACTGCTCGGCGATCTCCGCATCGGAGTCGTTGTGCCCCGGGATGAGCAGCGTCGTCACCTCGAACCACACGTCCGTGGTCGCCAGGTATTCCAGCGTCTCCAGCACGGTGCCGAGCCGGCCGAACGCCACCTTCCGGTAGAACTCGTCGGTGAACGCCTTGAGGTCGATGTTGGCCGCGTCCATGTGCGCGTACAGCTCGCGGCGGGGCACCTCGTTGATGTATCCGGCGCTCACCGCGACGGCCTTGATCCCGCGCTCGCGGCACGCGTCCGCGACGTCCGCCGCGTACTCCAGGAAGATCGTCGGATCGTTGTACGTGAAGGCGACCGCGCGGCAGCCGAGCTGCTCGGCGACCCGGGCCAGCGTCTCCGGGCCGGCGGCGGAGGTGAGGGTGTCGATCTCGCGGGACTTGGAGATGTCCCAGTTCTGGCAGAAGCGGCAGGCGAGGTTGCAGCCGGCGGTGCCGAACGACAGCACCGGGCTGCCCGGCAGGAAGTGGTTGAGCGGTTTCTTCTCGACCGGGTCGACGCAGAACCCGGACGACCGCCCGTACGACGCGAGGACGACGCGGTCGTCGATCCGTCCGCGCACGAAGCACAGGCCGCGCTGCCCCTCGCGCAGCTTGCAGGCGCGCGGGCACACGTCGCACTGGATCCGGCCGTCCGGCAGCTCGTGCCAGTGGTCCGTCGACACCGTGTACGCGTCGTCGAGGCTCAGCCGGTCCGGCCGCTCGATGTCGACCTCGGTGCTGCCCATCGTCGCCACCTCCGCCCACCAACGCTAGTCGCGCCGCGCCGGCCGAACCACCGCTGGCCGGGACATTTGTCCCGCCCGGCCGTGGATGCTCGACTCTGGTACCGCTGGGTCCGGCCGGACCACGATGTCGGTATGTCCGACGCGACCGCACTTCCCAAGCCCCGCCTGGTACGGCGGCTGGCCCCGGCGTTCACCCTCGTCCTGCTCGCCCCGTTCGTCGGGGAGTTCCTGCTCGGGAACGTCCCGGTCCGGGGGCTCGTCGCCTTCCCGTTCCTGGCCCTGATGTACGGCGCGGGCGCGCTGTTCGTCCGCGAGCTGGCCCGGCGTACCGGGCGCGGCTGGCCGACGATCCTGGCGCTCGGCCTGGCGTACGGGGTGGTGGAGGAGGGGCTCGGCGACATGAGCCTGTTCGACCCGAACTTCGTCGGGCTGCACCTGCTCGACGCCGGGAAGCTGTTCGGCGTCGGCTGGACCTGGTGGTTCTACGTGCTCACGCTGCACACGGTGTGGAGCATCGGCTCCTCGATCGGGCTGGCCGAGGCGCTGTTCGCCCGGCGCGGCACCGGCCCGTGGCTGGGCAAGGTCGGGCTGGTCGTCTCCGGCCTGGTGTTCGTGCTCGGCGTGACGCTCGTCCAGCTCCAGTTCCACGCCAAGTACCACCTGCACCTGGGGCAGGTCCTGCTGTCGCTGGGCCTGGTCGTGGCCTGCGTCGTCGTGGCGTTCCTGCTGCCGCGGCCGCGGCCGGCCGTCGCGACGGGCGGGGTTCCGCGGCCCTGGCTGGTGACCGTCGGGGTCTTCGTGGCCGCCGCGCTGTTCCACGTGCTGGAGCGGCTGCTGCCGGGCGGCTGGCCGGTCCTCGTCGACGTCGTCCTCTACGTGACGGTCGCCGTCGCCGTCACCCGATACGCCCGCCGCACCACCTGGTCCCCGGCGCACCGGTACGCGGTCGTCGCCGGCGCGCTGCTCGGGTACTGCGGGATCGGGTTCTGGCTGGTGCCGAAGGACACCGTGGACCTGATCGGTCAGGTGGTGTTCGCGCTGTTGGGGATCGGACTGGCGATCCTCGGCGGCCGGAAGGTACGGGCCGCGGAGGCCGCGCCGCGGGTGCCCGAGCCGGCCAACGCCTGACGCGACACGCGCCGGTCCCGTCGAAGGGGACCGGCGCGTACGCGTGGGTCAGACCCGGACCGCCAGCGAGTACAGGCGGGTGATCTGGGTGTCGCTCAGGTTGTCGTCGGAGACGAGCATCAGCTCGCGGCGACCGCCGGGCAGGTGCCGGCCGGTGAAGACCATGCCCTCGATGTTGTCCAGCAGCGGGTTCGGCTGGGCCTGCTTGGTGGTGGCGCCGCCGCTCGGGCACTGGCCGATGTCGGCGAGCAGCGTCCGGTGGACCTGGTGCACGTTCGTGTCGCGCAGGCTCGCCACGTTCGTCACGTCCTGGGCGCCGGACAGGTCCGCGACGTACAGCCGGACCGTGTTGCCGTAGTCCTTCTTCCAGCCGCGCTCCAGCACGAGCAGCTTCGTCGGCGAGATCGCCTGCACGTCGGAGATCTGGAGGCCGGCGTCGACGGTGAACGCGTACTGCTTGGCCAGCGCGAACTCGCCGTGCTTGCGGTCCCAGCGGATGAACCGGTGCAGGCCGTTGCCGTTGACGTCGGTGCCGTCACCGGTCAGCGGCGACTCCATCGTGGCGACCAGCGAACGGTCGCCGGGCAGCAGCGTCAGTCCCTCGAAGCTGCCGTTCGGGTCGGCCTCGCCGGCCGGCTGGGCGCGGAACCGGTCCGGCACCGGCAGGGTCGCCAGCACCTTCCCGTTCCGGTCGTACCGGCGGACGGACGGCTCGACCTCGGACGTGATGAGCCGGGTGCCGTCGCGGTCGACCGCGATCGCCTCCGGGTCGAGCGGCTGCCCCTTCTCGTCCCGGATCGGCGCCACCGCAACGGGCTTGGTGGCGAGCGACGGGGTCGGCCGGGTCAGCGTCCACAGGTACGACGTGTCGCTGACGGCCAGCAGCCGGTTGCCGTCGTACTGGAGGGCGGACAGCTCGCCGACCTGCTCGCCGTCGAACGTCTTCTTGTCCAGCGTGTCGGAGAAGCCGCGCAGCGACGCGTACGGCGAGCAGGCGCCGAGGTCGTGTGCGGATGCGGGACCGCCGGTGGCGACGCCGCCGATGACCCCGAGGGCGGTCACCGAGGCGGCGAGTACAGCACGAATACGCATGGACCGCATGATGCCTGCCGTACCCGAACGGAACGCGGTCACCCCGGTGAATCATGATCGCCGTTATCCGGCCGTCATCTGGTACCGACGCGGGGTGGTCCGGGCGACCGCGCACCGTGCGGATGCTCGCGCGAAACGGGGCGGGGCAAGGAGACTGGGCGCCATGGACATCCGCACGTACGCCGGGCACCTGGCCCCCGGCGCCCCCGACTTCGTCTACCTGCCGGTCGAGGTTCCGCCCGGCACGACCCGGCTCACCGTCCGGTACTCCTACGACCGCGCGCCGGGAAACGCCTGCGACGTCGGGATCTTCGACCAGCGCGGCACCGCGCTCGGCGGGCCGGGGTTCCGCGGCTGGTCGGGCGGGGCGCGCGACGAGTTCACGATCGCGCCGCACGAGGCGACCCCCGGGTACCTGCCCGGCCCGGTCGACGCGGGCACCTGGCACGTCGTGCTCGGCCCGTACACGGTGGCGCCCGGCGGCCTCGACTACACCGTCACGGTCAGCCTCGACGACGCGTCGACGACCGCCGGCGTCGCGCCGGGCAGCGGGTTCCCGCCGGCCGACACGGGGCGGGGAGCGGGCTGGTACCGGGGCGACTGCCACCTGCACACCGTCTACTCCGACGGCCGCCGTACGCCCGCCGACGTGGCCGACGCGGCCCGCGCCCGCGGGCTCGACTTCATCGGCACCAGCGAACACAACACGCCGGCGTCGCACCCGGCGTGGGGCGCGTACGCCGGGCCGGACCTGCTCGTCCTCACCGGCGAGGAGATCACCACCCGCAACGGCCACTGCCTCGCGATCGGCCTGCCGCCCGGCGAGTGGATCGACTGGCGCTACCGGGCCACCGACCGCGTCTTCGACCGGATCGCCGACCGGGTACGCGACCTCGGCGCGCTGCTCGTCCCCGCCCACCCGTACGGCACGTGCGTGGCCTGCACGTGGAAGTTCGGGTACGCGCGGGCCGACGCGATCGAGGTGTGGAACGGCGAGTGGGCGCTGACCGACGAGGCGACGCTGGCCATGTGGGACGGCCTGCTCGTCGCCGGGAGCGGGTGGACGCCGGCGATGGGCAACAGCGACGCCCACTCGTACGACGACGTGGTCGGGCTGCCGCAGACCGTGGTGTACGCGGAGGCGCTGTCCCGGGACGGCATCCTCGCCGGCATCGCCGCCGGCCGGAGCTGGATCACCGACGACGCGTCGGTCGACCTGACGTTCGCGGTGACGGCCGGCGACGCGACCGCCGGCATCGGCGAACGGCTCGCCGCGGCGCCCGACACCCCGGTCACCGTCGCGCTCGACGTCACCGGCGTACCCGACGCGACGGTGCGGATCGTCACCGACCGCGGCGCCGTACACACCGCGGCGGCCGACGGCCCGGTCCGCTGGACGACCACGCCGGCCTACACCAGCTACGTGCGCGCCGAGGTACGGCACGACGACGACGTGACGCCGCACGGCTCGATGGCCGCCATGACGAACCCGATCTTCCTCGACACCACGCGCTGAAACCACCACATGACGCCGCCGAACGGGAGAAACTGCTCCTTGAGGAGCGGCGAACCGGGGGGCGCGACGTGGCCGACGAAGAACATCACCGGCACCGGGAGAACACGGCGCTGCGCGACTGGAAGGACGCGATCACGCCGCGTACCACGCTGCTCGTGGTCGGTGTCTTCGTGCTGCTGCTCGCGTTCGCGTACTCGTACATCGGGGGGCTGCACAACCCGAAGCCGCACCACATCGACGTGGCGGTGAGCGCGCCGGCGGCGGTACGCGGGCAGCTCGTCGACCAGGTGAACCGGCTGCCCGGCGAGCCGGTGAAGGCCCGCGCCGTCGCCGCCCCCGCGGACGCGCGCGACCAGGTCACCACCCGCGACGCGGACGGCGCGCTGGTCGTGACGCCGGCCGCGACCGGCGGCGGTACCGCCCGGCTGTTCGTGGCGAGCGCCGCCGGGCCGGCCATGGCGACCGCGCTGACGAGGGTGTTCACCGCGTTCGCGCCCAAGGCCGGGCTACGCCTCACCGTGATCGACACCACCCCGGTCTCACCCACCGACAACGACGAGCTGTCGTCGTTCTACCTGGTCGTGGCCTGGAGTGTGGGCGGGTACCTGGTCGCGTCGATGCTCGGCATCTCCGCCGGCACCCGCCCGGCGAACCTGCGCCGTGCGGTGATCCGGCTCGCCGCCATGGCCGTCTACTCGATCCTCGCCGGCCTCGGCGGGGCGATCATCGTCGGCCCCGTCCTGCACGCGCTGCCCGGCTCCGTCGCCGACCTGTGGTGGATCGGCGCGCTGCTGGTGTTCGCCACCGCCGCGTTCACGATGGCCTGCCAGGTACTCGCCGGGGTCGTCGGCATCGGCATCGCGATCGCCGTCTTCGTCGTACTCGGCAATCCCAGCTCCGGCGGAGTCTGGCCGTGGCCGATGCTGCCCACGTTCTGGCGGGTGATCGGCCCGTGGATCACCACCGGCGCCGGTACCCAGACAGTCCGCAACGTGAGCTACTTCTCCGGGCACAACATCACGACGTACCTGCTCGTCATCGGCGCGTACGGGCTGGTCGGGGTGGTGGTCGGGCTGCTCGTACCGGCGCTGAAGGGGCGGCGGCCCCGGCGTACCGGTCCGCCGGCCCACCTCGCCCCGGAAAGCTGAGGCGGCCGTTCACCACCGCCCGGTAGTCTTCCGCGAGTGGACCATGAGCAGACGCGGGCGAGCACCGAGATCCTGGCGGTCAACCTGCTCGATCCGAAGTCCCTGATCGGCTCGTTCGGCCTCATCGGTGTGTACGCCGTGGTCTTCGTCGAGACCGGCCTGTTCTTCGGGTTCTTCCTGCCGGGCGACTCGCTGCTGTTCATCGCCGGGATCGCCAGCTCGTCGGTCGCGGAGAAGCTGGTCGGGGCGCACCTGTCGTTCCCGGCGCTGATGATCGGGGTGCCGATCATGGCGATCGCCGGCGCCCAGCTCGGCCACTTCCTCGGCGCGAGGTTCGGCCGGGCGCTGTTCGACCGGCCCGAGTCGCGCATCTTCAAGGCGCAGTACGTCGAGAAGGCCGAGCACTACTTCAACAAGTTCGGCCCGGCGCGCGCCGTCGTACTGGCCCGCTTCATCCCCGTCGTGCGGGCGTTCCTCAACCCGGTCGCCGGGATCCTGGAGATGCCGGCCCGGAAGTTCTTCGTCTGGAACGTGGTCGGCGGCATCCTCTGGACCGACAGCATCCTCCTGCTCGGCAACCGCACCGCCGGAGTCATCCCGCCCAGCGTCGTCGACCGGTACGTGCTGCCCGTGATCGCCGCGATCGTGATCCTCTCGGTCCTGCCGATGCTGATCGAGCTGGTACGCGGGTTCATCGGCCGGCGCAGGGCCGCCGCCGCGCCCGCCGAGCCGACCGACGTACCGGAGGAGCCGGCCGCCCGCCGCTGACCCCCGACCGCTCGGCCGCCCGTGCGCGCCCAGCTCGCCGTCCTGCGCAACCGGCGCTTCGCGCTGCTCACCGCGTCCCGGACCATCTCCGTACTGGGCAACGGGTTCGGCACGGTCGCCCTCGCGTTCGCGATCCTCGCCCTGCCCGGCGGTACGCCCGCGCGCCTGTCCGTCGTGCAGGCCGCCCTCGCCCTCCCCCAACTGCTGGTACTCGTCGGCGGCGTGATCGCCGACCGGGTGCCGCGGGCCTGGCTGATGGTGTGCGCCGAACTCGTCGCCGGTCTCGGGTACGCCGGGCTCGCGGCGATGGTGCTCACCGGTTGGTCGCCGCTCGGCGGGCTCGTCGCGCTCGCCGTCCTCGGCGGCCTGGGGTACGCGCTGTTCCAGCCGGCGTACACCGGGATGGTGCCGGAGGTGGTGGCGGCCGCTGACCTACCCGCGGCGAACGCGCTGCAACGGTTCGGCATGAACGTCGGCAGGATCCTCGGCTTCGCGCTCGCCGGCGGCACCGTTGCGGTGTTCGGGGCCGGCTGGGCGCTCGCCGCCGACGCCGCGTCGTACCTGGTCAGCGCGGTGCTGATCGCCTTCGCCGCGGGCGCGGCCCGCCGTGCTCCCGCGACGGTCGGCCTCGCCACCGCACCGGCCGGCGCCCGCTCGGCGGCCGACGCCGGCGCGGCGGAGGGCGGCACGGTGCGGCGCGCGCGGGTACGGCCGCTCGCCGACCTGCGGGAGGGGTGGCGGGAGTTCGCGGGTCGGCAGTGGTTGTGGGTGATCGTCGCGCAGTTCTCGGTACTGATGGCCTGTATCAACGCGTTCCTCGGCGTGTTGGGGCCGCTCGCCGCGCGCCAGGACGGCGGCCCCACCGCCTGGTCGGCGATCCTCGTCGCCCAGACGATCGGTACGTTCGCCGGCCTCGTCGTCGCGGTACGGATCCGGCCACGCCGGCCGATGCTCGTCGCGACACTCGCCACCCTCGCCCTTGCCCTGCCGCTGCTGGCCCTGGGCCTCGGCGCGCCGCTCTGGGCGACGGTCGCGGCCGCGGTCGTCTGCGGTGTCGGCATCGACGTGTTCGGCGTGCTGTGGACCACGACGCTGCAACGGGAGGTACCGGCCGAGGCGATCTCCCGGGTGTCCTCGTGGGACATCTTCGGGTCCCTGGCCATGGCACCGGTGGGGGCGGCGGTCGCCGGGCCACTGGCCGTGACGATCGGCGTACGCCCCACCCTCGTCGCCTCGGCCGTACTGATGGTGCTGGTCACGGCCGCCGCGCTGGCCGCACCCGAGGTACGCCGGCTGCCCGCGCGGTGAGCACCGACCGCCCGCGGTGGGCGTGCGACTGCGGTCGTCGGGCCCCGAAACGGCCGCGGCGACTCGGCACGCCGACCGAGCCGACTGCGTATACCCTGGGCCAGACCTGAGCCCGTGAGCGCGACATAATCTCCAGCGTCAGAGCACGCAGCGATCCGGTGTCGTCGCTGGCCCCACAACCTCCGTACACCACCGGAGAGGCCGATGGAACCCACAGAGCCGACCGGGCGAGACGTCGGTCCGTTCCGTGGCGTGACCACCGTCCGGGTGCACGGCGCGTTCGAGGTCTGCCGGGGCAAGGACGAGCAGGGCAGGTCGGTCACGATCCTGACCATGGGCCCGTCCGCCGCCGAGGACCCGGCGCTGCGCGCCACCTTCACCGAGGCGTACGAGTGGGCCTGTGCGACAGGCCCCGGCCCGGACGAGTTCGTCGGCGCGGAGCTGACCGGCGAGCAGCCGTGGATCGCGAGCCTCGACTCGCCGACCGCCCCGGGCGTCCGGCGGCTGTTCGACCGCCTGGTCTCCGCCGTACGGCCACCGGCCCCCGGCCGGCACACCGGCAACATCCCCAAGATCACCGATACCGGTCCGATCCCGCGGGTGCCGGCGGGCCCACCGCCGCGGTCCGGCCCGCCGTACCGGTCGGGCCGGCCACCCGCAGCGCCACCGCGGCCCGCCGCCGCCCACACCGGGCCGCACACCGGGCAGATCCCGCGGATCGTCGACGTACCGACCGGGCAGCTGCCCCGGGTCGAGCCGCCGACGCACCACACCGGCCAACTGCCGCGGCCCCAGCAGACCGGGCAGATCCCGCGGCCCACCCAGCAGACCGGCCCGCTGCCGACCCACCACACCGGGCAGTTGCCGACGTACCAGACCGGGCAGTTGCCGCGGCCGGAGCAACCGACCGGCTACCGGCACGCCGTGCCGCCGATGCCGGCCTACCAGGGCCCGGCGTACACGGCGGCGCCGCGACCGATCGCCCCGCCACCGGCGTCGGCACAGCCGCGGCGTACCGGGGACGGTCGGGCGCTGCCCATCGTGCTGATCATCATGGTGCTCGCCGCGATCGGCGTGGTCGCGCTGCTCGCCGGCATCCTCTTCGCCCTGGTGTTCTGACCTTCAGGACGCGCGCGACGCGCGGCGGCGGCGCGGCGGAGCGATCAGGCTGGCCACGGCGGCGAGCGTCGACGGCACGATCTGGTAGTAGGCCCAGACGCCGCGCTTCTCGCGCTCCAGCAGCCCGGCCTCCGTCAGCACCCGGAGATGGTGGCTGACCGTCGGCTGGCTCAGGCCGAGCGGGCCGATCAGGTCGCAGACGCACGCCTCCCGTCGCGGCGCGGCCTGGATGAGGCTGAGCAGCCGCAGCCGGGCCGGGTCGGCCAGCGCCTTCAGCAGCCCGGCGAGCCGGTCCGCCTCGGCGGCGGCCAGCGGCTCACCCGTCAGCGGCGAGCGGGCGGTCGGTTCGGTCGTGGTCAGCACTGCGGTCACGTGCCTTCATCCCCCCTGGACATTCAGCATCATGAATATTTGCCGGTACCTATAGCCTTAACGCCGCTGGCTGCGGTAGGTAACGGCCAATCGCCGGGCATCTCTAGGCTGTGTCGCGTGAACTCTCCGCTGTTGCCGCGCGCGCTCCGAGCAGGCGACCAGGTCGTCCTCGTCTCCCCGTCCGGACCGGTACGTCCCGAGCACGTCGCGCCGAGTGTCGAGCTGCTACAAGGCTGGGGGCTCACCGTCACTCTCGGCGCACACGCGTACGACCGGGACGGGTTCCTCGCCGGCACCGACGCGGACCGGCTCGCCGACCTCGACACCGCCCTGCGCGACCCGGCGGTACGCGCCGTGCTGTGCACCCGCGGCGGCTACGGCGTGCAGCGGATCGTGGACGGGCTGGATCCCGCGGCGGTACGCCGGGACCCGACGATCGTGCTGGGCTTCTCCGACATCACCGCGCTGCACCTGGCGCTGTGGCGGACCGCCCGGCTCGCCACGCTGCACGGCCCGGCGTTCGCCCTGCGTACGCCGGCGACCGCGGCGACCGTCGCGTCGCTGCGCGCCGCCCTGTTCGACGCCGCGCCCACCGTGGTGCGCACCGGCGACGCCGAACCGACCGGCGCCGTGACCACGGCCGGACGCGCCAGCGGCCGGCTCACCGGCGGCAACCTCGCGATGCTCGCCGCCTCCCTCGGTACGCCCGACATGCCGGACACCGACGGCGCGATCCTGCTGGTCGAGGACATCGCCGAACAGCCGTACAAGGTGGACCGGATGCTGACGCAGCTACGCCGGGCCGGACTGCTGGCCAAGGTGGCGGGCGTGGCGGTCGGCCAGTTCACCGACTGCGACGGGACCGACCCGACGGTGCTCGACGTACTCGCCGAACGGCTGCACGACCTCGGCGTACCGGTGCTCGGCGGGCTGCCGGTCGGTCACGGCCGGGACCGGTACACGGTCCCGCTCGGTACCCGCGCGGTGCTCGACGCCGACGCCGGCACCCTCACCGTCGACCCGGCCGTGTCCCCCGCCTGACGCTCGGGGCGGGACGGGTCGGCGCGACGCCTTTGCTCTGCACACCGGTAGGCAGAGCCTGCTCCGCACACCTATACGCAGCATTGCTGGTCAGCGGGGGCAGCAGCCGGCACAAGCGAGTCCGGACCCGCCCGCGAAGGTCAGGACAGGTCGAGGTCGGCCAGCGAGTAGGCCGCCCGGTAGTCCAGGCCCGCGGCGCGCACGGCGTCGCCCGCGCCGCGGTCGACGACGACCGCCACCCCGGCGATCTCCGCGCCCGCCTCGCGCAGCGCCTCGACCGCGGCGAGCACGCTGTCGCCGGTGGTCGAGGTGTCCTCGACGGCGAGTACCCGCCGGCCGGTGACGTCGGGGCCCTCGATGCGGCGTTGCAGGCCGTGCGCCTTGCCCTGCTTGCGCACCACGTACGCGTCGAGGCCGTGCTGGCGGGCGGCGCCCGCGTGCAGCATCGCGGTGGCGACCGGGTCCGCGCCGAGCGTCAGCCCGCCGACCGCCTCGTACCCGAGGTCGGCGGTGAGGTCGAGCATGACCCGCCCGATCAGCGGCGCCGCCGCGTGGTGGAGCGTCACGCGGCGCAGGTCGACGTAGTAGTCGGCCTCGCGCCCGCTGGACAGGACGACCCGGCCGTGCACCACGGCCAGATCCTTGATCAACTGGAGCAGGTTCTCCCGGTCGGACACGGGCACAGCCTAGAGGGGATCACTCCCGGGTACGCGAGCCGCCCATGTTCGGGACCCGGTGCAGCACCGCGCGCGGCAGGTGGGCCAGCGCCGCCGAGGCCACCTTGTACCGGACGGTCGGTACGCTCACGAGCTTGCCGCGGCGCAGGTCACGCAGCCCGGTGGAGACCACCTGGTCGGCGTCGAGCCAGACGAACTCGGGCAGGTGGCCCATGTCGATGCCGGCGGTGTCGTGGAACTCCGAATGGGTGAACCCGGGACACAGCGCCATCACCTTGACGCCGTGCTTGCGGGCCGGCTGGCCGACGGACTCGCTGAAGTTGGTCACCCAGGCCTTGCTGGCCGGGTACGTCGAGCCGGGCATGGCCGCGCCGAAGCCGGCGACCGACGACACGTTGATGATGGCGCCGCTGTGGCGTGCGGTCATCGCGCCGAGCGCGGCGTGCGTCAGCCGCATCACGGCGACGACGTTGAGCCGGATGAGGCGTTCCTCGTCGTCGGCGGTGTTCTTCGAGAACGGCCGGTGCAGGGAGATGCCGGCGTTGTTGACGAGCAGGTCCACCGGACGGTCGGCGTCGGCGAGGCGTTCCTCGACCTCGGCACAGCCATCCACAGTGGACAGGTCCACTGCGATGGTCTGCGCGGCGATCGTCCAGCGCTCGGACAGCTCGGCGGCCGCGTCGGCGAGCCGGTCGGCCCCCCGGGCGACGAGAACCAGGTCGTACCGGGCCAGGGCGAGCCGGCGGGCGAACGCGGCGCCGATCCCGGCGGTCGCCCCGGTGACGAGTGCTGTCGGCATGTCGACCACCTCCTGCGGTGAGGGCCATGATCCCTCACCGCGGGCCGCACCCGCCAGCCGGGTACGCCGAGGTCAGTACGCGCCGGGGTACTGCGGCGGGTAGGTCTGCGCGGCCTGCTTGGCCACCTTGTTGCGCTGGAAGAACTCGTTCGAGGGCTTCAGCGCGAGCAGCAGGATCACCGCTCCGTGCGTGAGCAGCAACAGAAGGGTGACGACGAGCGAGACCGGCCGGTACCAGGGGATGGCGTTGTAGATGTCGCCGGTGGACGTGCCGGAGGTGTAGCCCGCGCCGCTGAGCGTGCTCAGGGTGCCGCACACCCCGCACAGCAGGAACAGGCCGGACACCACCCAGGTCGCGATCCGGGTGCCCTGCTTGCCGCGCAGGTTTCCGATGGCGAGGAAGACGATCAGGATCGCCACCAGCAGGTACAGGACGATGCTGAAGACCTGGGAGAACTTGAAGATCGACTTCATGGTGCCGGTGTCGGCCGCGCCGGCCATGTTGTCGAAGCCGTCGACGATCTTCGGCATCGCCACGACCGAGACGGCGACCGACACCAGGCTCACCACGACCGCGGCCATCATCGCGCCGACGGCGGCGGTGACGGTCGTCGGCCGGCCCGCCGGTGCGGGAGGCGCCGGCGGCATGCCCATCGGCGGCGGGGGGTACGTCATCGCGGCAGCTCCTCGATCACTCGGTGCGTCCGGCCCACCGTACCGACTTAGTAGCCGTAGGGCGGGTACGGCTGGGCCGGGGGCGCCGTGGCCGCGGCGCGGGCGGCGCGGAACCAGCGGCTGACGGCCGGCAGGCCGATCGCGATCATCGCGACGGCGACGGCGATCAGCGCGAGCGTGCCGGAGATGGCGGCGCCGCCGACCACCCAGCCCCGCGCGATGTCCCCGATCGACTCGTCGCTGGTCGTCCCGGAGCTGTTGAGCTCGTTGACCACCAGGCCGAACATGCCCAGCCCGGACAGGCAGCACAACCGCACCAGGCAGCACACACCGCCGACGCACCAGGTGACGATGCGGCCCGCGTTCTTCTGGCGCATCATGAGCGCCGCGCCGATGCCGAGACCGATCGAGACCAGCAGGTTCATCAGGATCGTGATGATCAGGTACGGCTGGAGCGCGCTGGTGACCTCACCGGTCGAGTCGTTGAACCCGGCGCTGAAGTCGTTGAACATCAGCACCTCGAACGCGGTCTCGGCCAGCGTGGCGAGGATCGTGACGAACACGCCGGCGATGCCCGCGAACAACTGGGTCGGCCGCTCGGCGGGCGGTGTCGGAGCCGGCCCCGTCGCATACGGAACGCCGTACATGCACGCCTCCCCGATCGCCCGACCGCCCGTCTACGCACCGGACCATACGGTAGGTACGCAAACGGGCCGGACCCCTCGGGAAGGGAGTCCGGCCCGCTGTGGCCGTGGTCAGGCGCGGGTCACGACGAGTCCGGCGCCGTCGTCGGCGCGGCGTACCACGACGGTGTCGCCGTCGCGGACGGTGCCGCCGAGCAGCTCGCGGGCGAGCTGGTCGCCGATGGCGGTCTGGATCAGCCGCCGTACCGGGCGGGCGCCGTACAGCGGGTCGTAGCCGTTCTCCGCGAGCCACTTGTGCGCGTCGTCGGCGACGTCCAGGGTGAGCCGGCGGTCGGTGAGCCGCCTCGCCAGCCGGCCGACCTGGATGTCGACGATCGCCTCCATCTCGGTGGTGTCCAGCGCGTGGAACACGACCACGTCGTCCAGCCGGTTGACGAACTCGGGCTTGAAGCTCTCCCGGACCAGGCCCAACACCGCCTGCTTCTTCTCCTCCTCGGTCAGCGTCGGCTCGATCAGCACCTGCGAGCCGAGGTTGGAGGTGAGGATCAGGATCGTGTTGCGGAAGTCGACCGTACGGCCCTGACCGTCCGTCAACCGCCCGTCGTCCAGCACCTGCAACAGGATGTCGAACACGTCCTGGTGCGCCTTCTCCACCTCGTCCAGCAACACCACCGAGTACGGCCGGCGCCGCACCGCCTCGGTGAGCTGGCCGCCCTCCTCGTACCCGACGTAGCCGGGCGGGGCGCCGACGAGTCGCGCGACGGTGTGCTTCTCGCTGTACTCGCTCATGTCGATGCGGACCATCGCCCGCTCGTCGTCGAACAGGAAGTCGGCGAGCGCCTTTGCCAGCTCCGTCTTGCCGACGCCGGTCGGGCCGAGGAACAGGAACGAGCCGGTCGGGCGGTTCTCGTCGGCGATGCCGGACCGGGCCCGGCGTACCGCGTCGGATATGGCGGTGACGGCCTCGGTCTGGCCGACGACCCGCTTCGCCAGCTCCTGCTCCATCCGCAGCAACTTCGCGCTCTCGCCCTCCATCAACCGGCCGGCCGGGATGCCCGTCCAGGACGCCACCACGTCGGCGATGTCGTCCGGGCTGACCTCCTCGTTCAGCATGGCGCCCTTGGCCTGGAGCTCGGCGAGCTCCTGACCGGCCTGCGCCAGCTGCTTCTCCAGCTCCGGGATCCGCCCGTACCGCAGCTCGGAGGCGCGGCCCAGCTCGCCGTCGCGTTCGGCCAGCTCGGCCTCGCGCTTGATCTGGTCCAGCTCCTCCTTGGTGTCGGAGATCGCGCTGATGTGCTGCTTCTCGTTCTGCCAGCGCTCGCTGAGCGCGGTGAGCTGCTCGCGCTTGTCGGCCAGCTCGCGGCGCAGCTTCGCGAGGCGCTGCGCGGACGCCTCGTCGCCCTCCTTGGAGAGCGCCATCTCCTCGATCTCCAGCCGCCGTACGGCGCGCTCGATCTCGTCGACCTCCACCGGCCGCGAGTCGATCTCCATCCGCAGCCGGGACGCCGACTCGTCGACCAGGTCGATCGCCTTGTCCGGCAGGAAGCGGTCGGTGATGTACCGGTCGGACAGCGCGGCGGCGGCCACCAGCGCGGCGTCGGTGATCCGTACGCCGTGGTGCACCTCGTACCGCTCCTTCAGGCCGCGCAGGATGCCGATCGTGTCCTCGACGCTCGGCTCACCCACCAGCACCGGCTGGAACCGCCGCTCCAGCGCCGGGTCCTTCTCGATGTGCCCCCGGTACTCGTCGAGTGTGGTGGCGCCGACCATGCGCAGCTCGCCGCGCGCCAGCATCGGCTTGAGCATGTTGCCGGCGTCCATCGCGCCGTCCGCCTTGCCCGCGCCGACCACGGTGTGCAGCTCGTCGATGAACGTGACGACCTGGCCCTCGGAGTTCTTGATCTCCTCCAGGACCGACTTCAGCCGCTCCTCGAACTGCCCGCGGTACTGCGCGCCGGCGACCATCGCGCCCAGGTCCAGCGACACGATCCGCTTGTTCTTCAGGCTCTCCGGTACGTCCCCGGCGATCACCCGCTGCGCGAGTCCCTCGACGATCGCCGTCTTGCCCACACCGGGCTCGCCGATCAGCACCGGGTTGTTCTTGGTACGCCGGGACAGCACCTGCACGACCCGGCGTACCTCGGCGTCGCGGCCGATGACCGGGTCGAGCTTGCCCTCCCGGGCGCGCGCCGTCAGGTCGATCCCGTACTTCTCCAGCGCCTTGTACGTCTGCTCCGGGTCCGGTGTGGTCACCCGGCGGTCCCCGCCGCGCACGATCGGGAACGCCGCGACCAGGCCCCCCTCGGTCGCGCCGGCATCCTTGAGCGTGCTCGCGACCTCGCCGCCGACCTGCGCCAGCGCGGCCATCAGGTGCTCGGTCGACACGTACTCGTCGCCGAGGGGGCGGGCGATCTGCTCGGCGGTGTTGATCGTGTTGACGACCTCGCGCGAGATGCTCGGCTCGGCGATGGTCGACCCGGTCGCCGACGGGATCCGCGTCAGCGCGGCCTCGGTGGCGCTCTCCACCCGACCCGGGTCGGCGCCCGCGGCCCGCAGCAGCGCGGTCGCGGTGGACCCCTCGGTCGACAGCAGTGCGTCCAGCAGGTGCCATGCCTCGACGGTGGCGTGCCCCTTGCTGGTGGCGGCCGACACCGCCGCGGCGATGACCTCGCGGCTCTTCGTGGTCAGGCGTTCGACGTTCATGCTCTCCCCGCAGCGGACCTCTCGGTTTCACCGACTTTCAACCCGACGAGAGTTGAGTCTATTCCGCTCAACCCCTGTCGCGTCAGGATCCGCCGACACCGTGACGATCGTCGCGGCGGGAATAGTAGATCGGGCTGTCTAGAACTGTTAGCGTCGGCCGCGTGGGACGACCCAAGGAGTTCGACGTCGACGAGGCTGTCGACGCGGCGATGCACGCGTTCTGGGAGCGGGGCTACGAGGCCACGTCGACCCAGGACCTCTGCGATGCCACCGGGCTCTGCCGGAGCAGCATGTACCACACGTTCGGCAGCAAACGCGAGCTGTACGAGCGGTCCCTGCTCCGGTACGACGAGACCCGCAACGCCGAGCTGGCCGCGATCCTGCGCGGCGACGGTACGGCGACCGAGCGGCTCCGCGCGGTCTTCGCCACCGTGCTCGACCAGGAGTCGTCGACCGAGCGCGGCTGTTTCGCCGTGAACACGGTGGTCGAGTTGGGCGGGCTGGACGACGAGCTCGCCGCGGGCGCCCGGCGCGGCCTCGACGCGGTACGCGGCGAGGTGCGCTGCGTCGTCGAGTGTGGCCAGGCGGCGGGCGAGCTGTCGCGCGAGCGGGCCACGGACGCGCTCACGGACTTCGTTCACGGCACGATCCTCGGCCTGCGCGTGCTGGGCCGCGGCGGCGCCGACCGCGCCGCGATGGAGAACGTCGTCACGGTCGCGATGGCCGCCCTGTAGCGGATCTGCACACCCACCGTCCTCCGGGCACCGTCGCCCGAGTACTAGACCGATCAGTACACAACTGGGAGAGTCCCCATGCCGCTCGCGGTGTACATCCTCGCGCTGAGCGTCTTCTCGCTCGGTACCAGCGAGTTCGTGATCTCCGGGCTGCTGCCGGAGATCGCCGGTGACCTCAACGTCTCGATCCCGACCGCCGGCCTGCTCATCTCGGGCTTCGCGATCGGGATGCTCGTCGGCGCTCCCATCCTTGCCGCCGCCACCCTGAAACTGCCGCGCAAGGTGACGCTCGCCGGCGCCCTCGGCGTGTTCATCCTCGGCAACGTGCTCGCCGCCGCCGCGCCGACGTACTCGCTGCTGTTCGGCGCGCGGGTGGTCACCGCGCTCGCCACCGCGGCGTTCTGGGCGGTCGGCGCCGCGACCGCGGTCAAGCTCGCGCCGGCCGGCGCGCACACCCGGGCGCTCGCGGTGATGGTCGGCGGCCTCACCGTCTCCAACATCATCGGCGTACCGCTGGGCACGTTCATCGGCCAGCACCTCGGCTGGCGCGCGTCGTTCCTGGTCGTCGCGGGGCTGGCGGCGATCGGCATGGCGGGCGTGCTGCTCGTCGTGCCGGGCCGGCGCGCGGCGCTCACCGGCGGGCCGATCTCCACGGAGCGACCCAACCTGCGGGCCGAACTCGCCGCGTTCCGGCACGGCCGGCTGTGGCTGGCGCTCGCCACGACCGCGCTGGTACAGACCGGGTTCATCGCGGTGTTCAGCTACCTGACGCCGCTGCTGGTCCGGACCAGCGGGGTGCCCTCGGGGCTGATCCCCGGCGTACTGCTGCTGTTCGGGCTGGGCAACCTGGTCGGCATCACCGTCGCCGGGCGGTTCGCCGACGCCCGCCAGCTCGGCACCCTCTACGTCGCGATCTCCGCCACGATCCTGGTACTCGCCGCCCTCGCGCTGTTCGCCGGCTCGGCGATCGCGGCCGTGGCGCTGGCGTTCGGCATGGGCGTGGCCGGGATGGCGTGCGCGCCGTCCATGAACGGCCGGGTCTTCTCGCTGGCCGGCGCCGCCCCGACGCTCGCCTCGTCCGTCAACGTGTCCGCGTTCAACGCCGGCAACTCGCTCGGCCCGTGGCTCGGCGGCCTCGTCATCGGCGGCGGCCTCGGGTACGCCTCGACGGCCTGGCTCGGCGCGCTCGTCGGCGTCGCCGCGCTGGCCCTGGCGCTGCTGTCGGGGGTACTGGACCGGCGCGCCCGGCGTACCGAGTCGGTCGCGGCCGAGCGGACCCTCGACCCGGTGGCCGCCTGACCCTGTCGCGCCGCCTTTGCTCTGCACACCTATCCGCATCACGTGCGCAGAGCAAAGGAAGCCCGGCACCGCGGCGGTAGCCTGCGCGCATGACGGGGCGAATCGCGCTGGTGACGGGCGCCGGGCGGGGGATCGGGGCGGCGCTCGCGCGGCGGCTGTCGGCGGCGGGACACCGCGTGGCGCTGACCGCGCGCGGCGACCTGGCCCCGGCGGCGGCCGACTGCGTCGGCGAAACCCTTGCGGTACAAGGAGACCTGACCGACCCGGCCGACGTCGAACGGATCGTCGGTACGGTTGAGGACCGGTGGGGGCCCGTCGACATCCTGGCCGCCAACGCCGGCGCGGCGATGTCCGCGCCGCTGGCCCGCACCACCGACGAGGACTGGCAGCGGCTGCTGGACCTGAACCTGACCGCCCCGTTCCGGTGCGTACGGCGGGTCGTGCCCGGCATGGTCGCCGGCGGGTACGGGCGGATCGTGGCGGTCGCGTCGGTGGCGGCGCGGCACGGCGAGAAGTACCTCTCGGCGTACACCGCGAGCAAGCACGGGCTGCTCGGCCTGGTCCGGGCCACGGCCGCGGAGCTGGCCGGCACCGGCGTCACCGCCAACGCGGTCTGCCCCGGGTACGTCGACACGCCGATGACCGACACGAGCGTGGCGAACATCGTCGCCCGCACCGGTCGTACCCCGGACGAGGCGCGGGCGCTGCTCGCCGGGAAGCAGCCGATCGGCCGGCTCGTGACGGTGGACGAGGTCGCGGACGCCGTACTGCTCTGCGTCGGGAGCGCGGCGATCACCGGCCAGGCCATCAACGTCGACGGCGGCGCCGTCCAGTCGTGACCGCGCCGGTACGCGACAATGCCGGGATGGAGAACAGGCGGGTCGAGCCGGACGGGCTGGCGCCGGCGCGGGGGTTCTCGCACGCGGTCGTCGCCACCGGGCGTACCACGGTGTACCTGGCGGGGCAGACGGCGCTGGACGAGAACGGCGCGATCGTCGACGGCGACATCGTCGCCCAGTTCGAACGGGCGCTCGGCAACCTCTTGGCGGCGCTGGCCGCGGCCGGCGGCGAGCCGGCACACCTGGTCCGCGTCACCTGCTACCTCACCGACATCCCCGGGTACCGGGCGCGCGGCGCGGCGATCGGCGCCGTGTGGCGGCGGCTCGCGGGCCGGGAGTACCCGGCGATGGCGGCGATCGGCGTCACGCGCCTGTGGGACGACACGGCCCTGGTCGAGCTCGACGGCATCGCCGTCCTCCCCTGACCCGATGGCCCGGTGACCGGCGCCCGCCGGCCGGGCGCGGACGTCGCGGCCACAGGTCGGCGGGTCGAGCGCCCGGGGGAACGGGCTCGTCCGGGTCAGCGGGCGGTGACGACCGTACGGACGTGGTCGTGGGCGGGGTCGGCGAGGCGGTCGCGGAGGGCCACGAACAGCTCGGCGGCCCCCTTGCCCGGCCAGCGCGCCGGCAGCAGGTCCGCGGGCAGCCCCGGATCGAGGTACGGCAGGCGCCGCCACACCGTCAACGCCCGGATCCAGTCGGCGAACGCGGCGGCCCCGTGCGTCGCCGGGTCGCGCCGCCGCCAGCGGGCCAGCACCGGCCGGTACCCGGCGAGGAAGTCCTCGTACTGCGCGCGCAGACCGGCCAGGTCCCACCACGTGCCGATCGCGGTACGCAGGTCGCCGAACGCCAGGTAGTCCGCCCGGAACAGGTCCACGTAGGACTCCAGGCCGAGCCGCCGCAGGGTCGCGAGCGTCGCCTCGTACCGGTGGGCGGGGGCGACGCGGACGCCGGGCGCGGCGGTACCGAAGCCGAGCCAGGTGAGGCGGGACCGGAGAGTGTGCCGCTTCTGCCGCTCGGACTCGGGGATGGAGAAGACGGCGAGCAGCCAGCCGTCCGGGGCGGGTGCCTGCGCGGGTCGGAAGATCCGTTCGTCGCCCTCGCGAAGGATCTCCCGGCCGCGCTCGGACAGCGCGTACCCGGCGGCGCCGGCAACGCGCCGCGGTTCGAGCAGGCCGCGGCGTTTGAGCCGGGAGATCGCCGACCGTACGGCGGGGCCTTCGACGGACAGCTCGGCCAGCAACCGGACGAGCGCGGCGACGGGGAGAAATCCGCCTGCCTCCCGGGCGTACAGCCCGTAGATCGTGACGATCAGCGCGCGTGGCGTGAGCCCGGGGCCGTCGTCGGAGTCGGTCACGCGGCAACACTAGTCCTCGATGGGTATTGCGGGGGATTGACTGGCGTCACGAAGGCGCGATACTGGCGGCAGGGCGGGGCCGTGGATCACGAGCGCGTCCTTCCGTCGTACACGATGCGGCGGGGGACGACGGGACCATCCGCGTCGACGTCGGCTCGTGACGGGCGACCCCGATGGAGGAGTCGCCATGCCGTTGTCGGTTTCCGCGCACCTCGACACGTTCACCCGGGACAACCTGCCGCCCGTCGCGCAGTGGCCCGAGTTCCGGTTCCCGCTGCCCGAGCTGGCGTACCCGGAACGGCTCAACTGCGCCGTTTCCCTGCTCGACGACACCATCGCCCGGCACGGGGCGGGCCGGCGTTGCCTGCTCACCGACACCACGACCTGGACGTACGGCGAGCTGGCGGAACGGTCGAACCAGCTCGCGCACGTCCTCGTCGACGACCTGGGCCTGGTACCCGGCAACCGGGTCCTGCTGCGCGCGCCGAACACGCCGTGGCTCGTCGCCTGCTGGTTCGCGGTACTCCGGGCCGGCTGCGTCGCCGTCACCACGGTGCCGCAGATGCGCGAGTCCGAGCTGCGTACCGTCGGCGAGATCGCCCGGGTCGACCACTCCCTCACCGACGACCGGTACGTGGACGAGCTGGCCGCCGCCGGCATCGCGCCGCTGTCGGTCGAGAGCGAGCTGACCGAACGTGCCGCCGGCAAGGACACCATTTTCCCGCCGTGCGACACCGCGGCGGACGACGTGGCGCTGCTCGCGTTCACCTCCGGCACCACCGGTCGCCCGAAGGCGACCATGCACTTCCACCGGGACGTCCTCGCCAACGCCGACACGTTCGCCCGGCACGTGCTGCGCCCCGTACCCGATGATCTGTACGCCGGGTCGCCGCCGCTCGGCTTCACGTTCGGCCTCGGCGGCCTCGTCGTCTTCCCCCTGTACGCCGGCGCCGCCACCCTGCTCGTCGAGAAGCCGTCGCCCGACGCGCTGGTCGCCGCCGTCACCGAACGCGGCGCCACGGGACTGTTCACCGCGCCCACCGCGTACCGGGCGATGCTCGGGGCGCTGCCGGGCGTCGGCCTGCCCGGGCTGCGGCGCTGCGTCTCCGCCGGCGAGCCGCTGCCGCGCGCCACTTGGCAGGCGTTCCACGAGGCCACCGGCGTACGCCTGATCGACGGCATCGGCGCCACCGAGATGCTGCACATCTTCGTGTCCGCCGCCGACGACGACATCCGGGCCGGCGCGACGGGCCGCGCCGTACCCGGGTACACCGCGACGGTCCTCGACGCCGACGGGGCCGAGGTACCCGACGGCGAGATCGGCCGGCTCGCCGTACGCGGGCCCACCGGCTGCCGCTACCTCGCCGACCCCCGCCAGACCGACTACGTCCAAAGCGGCTGGAACATCACCGGCGACAGCTACGTCCGCGACGCGGACGGCTACCTCTGGTACCAGGCGCGCAGCGACGACATGATCATTTCGTCCGGGTACAACATCGCCGGGCCCGAGGTCGAGCAGGCGCTCCTGGAGCATCCCGACGTGATGGAGGCCGGTGTCGTCGGCGCGCCCGACCCCGCCCGCACCATGTCCGTCATCGCGTACGTCGTGCTCCGCCCCGGCGCCACCGTCACCGACGACGAGCTCAAGTCTTTCTGCAAGGCCCGGATCTCGCCGTACAAGTGCCCACGGAGCATCGCGTTCCTCGACGCCCTGCCCCGTACGTCGACCGGGAAACTCATGCGCCACGTCCTCCGTACCCAGTCCGCAGGCTGAGCGCCGCCGCCCGTGACACGCTCGGCCCGGGTCCACTGTCCTGACCGCGCCGAGCGGGACATCGGTGCGCGTCTCCGCAGCCAGGAGGCGCACACGTACGCCTTGTAGGGTGGCGGGTCCACGGAACCACAGGGACGACGCGAGGGGTGGGCGCGGTGCGGGTGAGGGTCGAGAAGGCCGTGCTGCCGGGGATCGGGGTGCGGCACGACCTGGCAACCTCGTCGGGTCGCCGGATCGGGGTGATCACGCACCGGTCGGGGCAACGCGACCTGATCGTGTACGACCCGGACGATCCCGACGAGAGCAGCGACACCGTACCGCTGGCCGACGACGAGGCGGACGCGCTGGCTGTGATCCTCGACGCGTCGCGGGTGCTGAGCCAGCTCGCCGGGCTGCACGACCAGGTGTCGGGCGCGCTGGTGATCGAGCAGGTGCCGGTGCGTCCCGGCTCGCCGTACGTGGGGCGGCCGTTGGGCGACACGCAGGCGCGTACCCGGACGGGGGCGTCGATCGTCGCGGTGCTGCGCCGCGGCGAGGCGCTGCCGTCGCCGGGCCCGGACTTCACGTTCGCCGCGGGCGACCTGGTGGTTGTCGTCGGTACCCGGGACGGGGTGGACGGCGTGGCGGACATCCTCGCGGGGCGGCCCCGGACCGAGCCGGCGACCGACGGCGGCGCGGGCCACGCACCGCCGGGTGGCGGGGCGGGGTAGCGCGTGAACACTGCCGCACTGCTGACCGAGATCGGTGCCCTGCTGTTGGGGCTCGCCCTGCTCGGCCGGTTCGCCCGGCGGATCGGCCTCACCCCCATCCCGCTGTACCTGCTGGCCGGCCTGGCGTTCGGGCACGGTGGGCTGCTGCCGCTGTCGGCGAGCCAGGAGTTCACCGAGGCCGGTTCGGAGATCGGCGTCGTGCTCCTGCTGGTGATGCTCGGCTTGGAGTACTCACCCGACGAGCTGGTCGGCAACCTGCGCCGGCACGCGCCGTCCGGCCTGGTCGACATGCTGCTCAACGCGCTGCCCGGGGCGGCGCTGGCGCTCGTACTCGGCTGGGGGCCGGTCGCCGCCGTGGTCCTGGCCGGCATCACGTGGGTGTCGTCGTCGGGCGTGATCGCGAAGGTACTCACGGATCTGGGCCGGCTGGGCAACCGGGAGACCCCGACGGTGCTGTCGGTGCTGGTCACCGAGGACCTGGCGATGGCGCTGTACCTGCCGATCCTGACGGCGCTGCTGGCCGGTTCGGGCCTGCTGATGGGCGGCCTGACCCTCGGCATCGCGGTGTTCACGATCACCGTGGTGCTGATCATCGCCACCCGGTACGGCGGGGTGATCTCGGCGATCGTCTCGGCGAAGAACGCCGAGTCGTTCCTGCTCGGGGTGCTGGGGCTGACGCTGGCGGTGGCGGGCATCGCGCAGGGGCTGAAGGTGTCGTCGGCGGTCGGCGCGTTCCTCGTCGGGATGGCGCTGTCGGGCGAGGTCGCCGAGCACGCGTCGCAGCTGCTGAGCCCGCTGCGCGACCTGTTCGCGGCGGTGTTCTTCGTGTTCTTCGGGCTGCACACCGACCCGCGGTCGATCCCGCCGGTACTCCTGCCGGCGATCGGGCTCGCCGTCGTGACGATGGCGACGAAGGTGGCCACGGGGTATCTCGCGGCCAGACGGGCGGGAATCGGGTCCCGGGGCCGGTGGCGGGCCGGATTGGCGTTGACGCCGCGCGGCGAGTTCTCGATCGTCATCGCCGGGCTGGCGGTGGCGGCGGGGATCGAGAAACAGATCGGCCCACTGGCCACCGCGTACGTGATGATCACCGTGGTCACCGGCCCGCTGCTGGCCCGGCTGACCGACCTGGGCCGGCCACGGCGCCGGCGTACGGCGGCGGTGGTGCCGGCCGGCGGCGTACCGGTGGAGCTGGCCGACCCGGTCGACGTCACGGAGCTGGCCGGGCCGGCGGAGCGCGCCGCGATGCGGGTACCCGCGCCGGAGCAGCGCCCCTCCGACCCGGGTGACGCGCCGGAGGGTGCGGAGCAGGAGCCGGCGGGGCAGCGCGACCACGGGTGATGCGTATCGGTGCGCAGAGCGGCTCTGCACACCTACACGCATCACGGGTGTGCAGAGCCCGGTTCTGCCCACCGACACGCATCACGGGTGTGCAGAGCCTGGTTCTGCCCACCGATACGCATCACGCGGGCGGCCCGGCACGCGGCGGCGCACCCGCCGCCACGGGATGACGCTTTCTTGACGGTCGTCGTACGAGCGTCATAGCCTGGCGTGGTGCGGATCGCCGTGATCGGTGGCGGACCCGGCGGGCTGTACTTCGCGGCGCTCGCGAAGCGGCTCGATCCCGGGCGGGACGTCACGGTCTTCGAGCGGAACCCGCCGGGGCGTACGTTCGGTTTCGGGGTGGTGTTCTCGGACGAGACGCTCGGCGGGATCGAGCACGCCGATCCGGTGGTGTACCGGGCGATGGCGGCCGAGTTCGCCCGCTGGGACGACATCGACGTGCACTACCGCGGCACGGTCACCACGTCCGGCGGGCACGGTTTCGCCGCGCTCGGCCGGGTGCGGCTGCTGGACATCCTGCGGGAGCGGTGCCTGGCCCTCGGCGTACGGGTGGTCACCGGTGAGGCACCGGCCGCGGCGACGCTGACCGAGACGTACGACCTGGTGGTGGCGGCGGACGGAGTGAACTCGGCGACCCGCGCCGCGCACGCGGAGGTGTTCGGCCCGTCGCTCACCACGCACGACTGCCGGTACGTGTGGCTCGGCACGGACCGGGTGTTCGACGCGTTCACGTTCTGGATCGCGGAGACGCCGCACGGGATCGCGCAGGTGCACGCCTACCCGTACGACCGCGGGTCGTCGACGCTGATCGTGGAGATGGCCGGGGAGGTGTGGCGGGCGCACGGCTTCGACGGCGACGAGGCGGCGACGATCGCCGCGTGCGAGAAGCTGCTCGCGCCGCTGCTCGACGGGAAGTCGTTGCGCGGCAACAACTCTCGCTGGATCCGTTTCACCACCGTACGCTGCGCGTCGTGGCGGCACGGCCGGGTCGTGCTGCTCGGCGACGCCGCGCACACGGCGCACTTCTCGATCGGCTCGGGTACGAAGCTGGCGATGGAGGACGCGCTGGCGCTCGCCGCCACCCTCTCCGAACAGTCCACTGTGGACGACGCGCTCGCCGCGTACGAGGCGGAGCGGCGGCCGGTGGTGGAGTCCACGCAGCGGGCGGCGCGGGCGAGCCTGGAGTGGTTCGAGCGGATCGGCCAGTACGCCGGGCAGGACCCGGTACGGTTCGGCTTCAACCTGCTCACCCGCTCGCGCCGGGTCACGCTGGACAACCTGCGGCTGCGCGACGAGGAGTTCGCCGCCCGCTGCGCCGAGTGGTACGCCGGGGCCGAGGTGGCGCGCGGCGTGACGCCGGGCCCGCCGGTGACGCGGCCGCCGATGTTCCAGCCGTACCGGCTGGGCGGGTTGCTGTTGAAGAACCGGATCGTGGTGTCGGCGATGGACATGTACTCGGCGACCGACGGCGTGCCGGGCGACTTCCACCTCGTACACCTGGGGTCGAAGGCGTTGGGTGGGGCGGCGCTGGTGATGACCGAGATGGTGTGCGTGTCGCCGGCGGGGCGCATCACGCCGGGCTGCACGGGGCTGTGGAGCGACGAGCAGGGCGCGGCGTGGCGCCGGATCGTGGACTTCGTGCACGCCGACAGCACGGCGCGCATCGGTGTCCAGCTCGGCCATTCGGGCCGCAAGGGTTCGACGAAGCTGATGTGGGAGGGGATCGACGAGCCGCTGCCGGACGGCAACTGGCCGGTCGTCGGCCCGTCGCCGATCCCGTACGCGGCGGCCAACCAGGTGCCGCACGAGCTGACCGCCGCCGAGCTTTCCGCGATCCGGGACGAGTTCGTCGCCGCCGCGCGGCGCGCCGCGGACGCGGGCTTCGACCTGCTCGAACTGCACTGCGCGCACGGCTACCTGCTGTCGTCGTTCCTGTCACCGCTCACGAACCGCCGCACCGACGCGTACGGCGGGTCGCTGGCGAACCGGCTGCGTTACCCGCTCTCGGTCTTCACCGCGGTACGCGACGCCTGGCCCACCGACCGCCCGATGTCGGTACGCATCTCGGCGACGGACTGGGCGCCCGGCGGCATCGACGCGGGCGACGCGGTGGAGATCGCGCGGGCGTTCGCTTCCGTCGGGGCGCAAGCGATCGACGTGTCGACCGGGCAGGTCGTGAGCGACGAGCGCCCGGCGTACGGCCGTTCCTACCAGACGCCGTACGCGGACCGGATCGCCAACGAGGTCGGCCGCGACACCGGCGTCACCGTCATCGCGGTCGGCGCCGTCTCGTCGTACGACGACGTCAACTCGATCCTGCTCGCCGGCCGCGCCGACCTCGTCGCGCTCGGCCGTACGCACCTCTACGATCCACAGTGGACACTGCACGCCGCCGCGGAGCAGGGGTACGCCGGCGCCGAGTGGCCGGTGCAGTTCCGCGCCGGGTCGCGCCGCCCGCAGTCCGGCCGCACCGACGAGGTACGCCCGCGCCTGTCGCTGGCCAGCGACGCCCGGTCGACCCGGCACGACCGCTGGCGTCCGTAGGTTTCTGCACCTGTTTCCAACGATTGCGTAGCTTTCCTTCGGCACGTTACGGTCCGAGCGGTCCGGTACCCCTGCGTCTACAGGAGGATCACCGTGCGCTGTCGACCCCTCGTCGCCGCCCTCGCGGTACCCGT
This sequence comes from Actinocatenispora sp., assembly GCA_036503555.1. Taxonomy (GTDB): domain Bacteria; phylum Actinomycetota; class Actinomycetes; order Mycobacteriales; family Micromonosporaceae; genus Actinocatenispora. The sequence goes on along the minus strand of DASXWQ010000009.1, from coordinate 7,064 downwards.
CGCCCTGTCGCTCGGCATGGCCGTACCCGGCGCCGCGTCCGCCGCCACCACACCAGAACCCGTCGTCGGGCACGCCGTCTTCACCGACCCCGCCGGCACCGCCGCCCAGCAGAACGCGGTGTTCACCCAGCTCGCCGGCCTGATCGAGCGGGTGCCGGCCGGACAGGACATCGAACTGTCCACGTACGGCTTCGACGTCGTGACCACCAGTGGCGCACCGGACCTCGCCGCCGACCTGGTCGCCGCGTACGACCGGGGCGTGCACGTGCGGGTCATCGTGGACCACGCCTCCGCCGGCAACGCGCCCGTCGCCACCCTGCGCGCCGCGCTCGGCACCGACGACACGAAGCCGTCGTACGTCGTGGACTGCAAGGACCAGTACCCAAGCGGGCCGGACCGCGGCTGCATCGGCACCCGGCAGTACACGTGGCCAGGCACGACGACGCCGACGTCGGCGTACAACCACAACAAGTTCGCGACGTTCTCGCAGGTCGCGCTCGCCAGCGGCACCGTGTCCGACGTCGTCTACCAGGCGTCGGCGAACATCGGCACGTGGGACGCGGCCAACGCGTACAACAACGCGTTCACCTACTCCGACCCGCGGACGTACGGCTACTACCGGCAGTACTTCGAGGATCTGCGCGCCTACCGGCACACCACGGCCGGCGACAACGACTACTACACCGACTCCGGCACCGGTACGGAGTACCGCGTGTTCTTCTTCCCCCGGCACGAGGCGGCCGGCACCGGCTTCACCGACTCGTCCACCGACACCGTCTACAACATCCTGAAGTCGGTGGCCTGCACGCACGAGGACCCGGACGGCAGCACGCACCAGACGCTGATCCGGGTGGCGAACTGGGCGCTCGACCGTACCGACGTGGCGCAGCAGCTCAACGCGCTCGCCAACGCCGGCTGCTGGGTCGACGTCGTCTACAGCAACGTCAGCACCGGCGCGGCCGGCGCACTCACCGCCGCGAAGAACCTCCAGGTCACGAAGTGCGACTACACCGCGAACGGGCAACGCGTGCGCGTGCACTCGAAGTACCTGCTGATCAACGGCGGGATCAGCGGCGACCCCGGCGCGCACCTGTGGACCGGCAGCCCGAACCTCGCCTGGGGTGAGCTGCGACAGGCCGACGAGGCGCTGCTACGCGTGCTCGACCAGGGCGCGCACGACGAGTTCCTGAGCGACTTCTGGTCGGTACGCGACACCTGCCGCGCGAACGGCGGCATCGTCACGTGACGCCCCGGGGCCGGCGGAATCCGCCGGCCCCGGACGTCGACACGTCAGCCGTCGCTCTTCTGCTCGCCGGCGGCGGTGCTGCCGCCGTCGGTGTCGCCGGCGCTGCCCGTACCGTCGGCGGACGGCGCCGTGCGCTGCTCGGCGAACCTGTCCAGGCTCTCCTTCGCCCGGCCGACACCGGTGTCGATCTTCCCGGAGTACTTGCCGCCGGTCTTCGTGTCCAGATACGTCGCGGCCTTGTCGAGCTTCTCGTCGATCGTGTCGTTGTGCTCGGCCGCCAGGTCACGGGCCCGGTCGGTCGCCTTGTCCGCGAACTCGGTGGCCCGGTCGGCGAACTCGTCGAACTTGTCCTTCAGGCTCATCGGGTCGAAGTCCCTTCCACGCGCTGGTAGGACTCCATCATCCCTCGCCGCACCGCCGCACCGACGGGCCCGACATACGCAAAGGGGCGGGACGAGGCGCACCTCGTCCCGCCCGTACCGATCGACGTGGCTACTGTTCGTCGCGACCGGTCCAGTCACCCATCGCGTCCTTGCCCTTTTCCGATGCGGCATCGAGCTTGTCGCCGTACTTGCCGCCGGTCTTCTCGTCGGCCATGTCCCGTGCCTTGTCCATGCCCTCTTCGGCCTTGTCGCCGTGCTCGCCGAGCATGTCCTTGGCCTTGTCCTTCATGTCGTCGAATTTGTCCATCATCCCCATGAGGGTCTTCCTCCTCGACGTCACTACTCAGGCGGAGGCTGACGCGGGGCGTACCCCGAAACCTTCCGCGTCTTCGACGTTACCGCTAGTGACGGATTTGCCCGGGGTTTCGGGACAACCGCGCGGCCTACCACTCGGACGGTGGACACGACGCGAAAGCGTTGCGGTGTTACTGGTTGCGCCGGCGCTCCTGGCTTCGCGGGCGCCAGACGACCAGCGCCGTCTCCCGGGTCGGCACCAGATCCCGCCCGTACGTGGCGGACATCGCCTGCATCTCGGCGAGCTGGCGCTGCGCCAGCAGCAGCTGCTGCTCCAGCTCGGCGATCCGCTCCTGCATCAGCCGGGTCGCCTGCTCCAGCTCGATGACCCGCTTGATGCCGGCGAGGTTGACGCCCTCCTCCTGGGAGAGCCGCTGGATCTCGCGCAGCAGCGCCACGTCACGCGCGCTGTACCGCCGGCCGCCGCCCGCCGTACGACCCGGCTGGACGAGACCGAGCCGGTCGTACTGCCGGAGGGTCTGCGGGTGCATGCCGGCCATCCGCGCGGCCACCGAGATCACGATGACCTTCGCGTCCGACGCACCGTCCAGGTTGATGAAGAACTCGGTGGTCATCGCCTACTCCTCACCGTTCCTGCCGGTGCACCCGAGCGTCGATCGTGTTCCTCGGCGCGGCCGGTGTCTCCGCGGCGAACTCGGCCAGCGCCTTGCGCGCCCGCTCGGACAGCTCCGGCGGCACCGACACCTCGACCGTCACCAGCAGATCGCCCGCACCGGTCCGCGCCGGTACCCCCTTGCCGCGGACCCGCAACCGGCGCCCGCTCGGCGTACCGGCCGGGACCCGCAGGGTCACCACACCGTCCACGGTCGGTACGCGCAGGTCGACGCCGAGCGCCGCCTCCGCGAACGTCACCGGCACGGTCAGCGTCAGGTCGTTGCCGGACCGGCCGAACAGCTCGTCCGGCTGCACGTGAACCAGCACGTACAGGTCGCCGGCGTGGCCACCGCGCGAACCGGGCTCGCCCTTGCCGCGCACCCGGATCCGCTGCCCGTCGTCGACCCCGGCCGGCAGCCGTACGGTCAGGGTCCGCGCCTTCGTGACGCCACCCGTACCGCGGCAGTCCGGGCACTTCTCGTCGACGACCGAACCCGTGCCCTGGCAGTCCTTGCACGGTTCGGAGAAGCTGAACGCGCCCTGGTTGCTCGTGGTCAGGCCGCTGCCGCGGCACGTCGGGCAGGTACGCGGCGACGTGCCGGGCTTCGCGCCCGTGCCGTGGCACAGGTCGCACACGCCCGGCGCGCGCAGCGTCAACGGCAGCGTCGTACCCAGCACCGCGTCCGTGAAGCCGATCGAGACCTCGGCCTCGATGTCGCGGCCCAGCCGCTCCGTCGTACCACCGCCACCGCCGCGCCGGCCGCCGCCGAACAGCGAGCCGAACAGGTCGGTGAACCCGCCGGCCCGGCTCTGCGCGTTGCCCAGCAGGTCCGACAGGTCGAACGGCATGCCGCCGCCCGCGCCACCCGCCCCGCTGCCGCGGAACGCGCCCGCGCCGAACATCGACCGGGCGTCGTCGTACTCCTTGCGCTTCGCGGCGTCCGAGAGCACCGAGTACGCCTCGGAGACGGCCTTGAACCGCTCGCGCGCCGAGTCGTCACCGGGGTTGTGGTCGGGGTGCAACTCGCGGGCGAGCTTCCGGAACGCCTTCTTGATGTCGCTCGGCGAGGCGTCCTTCTCGACACCCAGGACCTTGTAGTAGTCCTTCTCCAGCCAGTCCTTGGTACTCACTTCGCGGGCACACCCCCTTCCACGTCTCTCAGTTGTCCGAACCGCTCGCGGACTCGGCGTCGTCGTCGGCCGGCTCGGGCTTCGCGTCCGGGTCCGGATCGGCCACCGCGACCATCGCCGGCCGCAGCATCCGCTCGCCGTGCCGGTAGCCGCGGCGCATGACCATCACGCAGGTCGGCTCCGTGACGTCCGGGGACAGCGAGTGCGCGACAGCCTCGTGGTGCATCGGGTCGAACGGGTCGCCCGCCTCGCCGTACGGCGTGAGGCCGGCCTTCGTCAGCACCGACACGAGCTGCTCCGCCACCGCGGCGAACGGGCCGACCAGGTCACCGTGCTCGCGCGCCCGGTCCAGGTCGTCCAGCACCGGCAGCAGCGACCCGAGCAGCGCGCCCGTGGCCTGCTCCCCGGCCAGCGCGCGGTCCCGCTCGACCCGGCGCCGGTAGTTCGCGTACTCGGCGACGACGCGCTTGAGGTCGCTGGTCCGCTCCTCCAGCTCCGTCCGCAGCGTCTCGACGTCCGCCTGCCCCACCACGGTCTCCGCGTCGGCCGGTACGTCCGACGTGGCGGCGGGCTCGGCGGACTCCACCGTGGCCGCACCGCCCTCCGCGGTACGCGGCTGGGTCCCGTTCGGGTCGATCCGGCGCCGGTCGCGCACTACTATCCGCTCCTCGCTTTCCTGCTCCTCATCGCGCGGGCCAGTGCCCCCGGCTTCCGCCGGGGGCACCTTCCCCGCGTCATCGCGCTGGGTCACTTCTTGTCGTCCTCGTCCACGATCTCGGCGTCGACGACGTCGTCCTTGCCGGCGTTCGCCTGGGCGCCGCCCGTCGCACCGGCACCCGTACCGGCACCGGCACCGGCCGAGGCACCCTCGCCGCCGGCCGACGCGCCCTCACCGGACGCCTGGGCCTGCGCGTACATCGCGGATCCGGCCTCCTGCGAGACCTTCGCGAGCTTCTCCTGCGCCGTCTTGATGGCCTCGATGTCCTGGCCGCCGAGCGCGCCACGCAGCTCGCCCAGGCCCTCCTCCATCTCGGTCTTCTTGTCGGCGGGGATCTTCTCGCCGTGCTCGGCCAGGAACTTCTCCGTCTGGAACTGGAGCCCCTCGGCGAGGTTGCGCGTCTCCGCGTCCTCGCGGCGCTTCTTGTCCTCGTCGGCGTGCTCCTGCGCCTCGCGCATCATCCGCTCGATGTCCTCCTTCGGCAGCGAGGAGCCGCCGGAGATGGTCATCGACTGAGCCTTGCCCGTACCCATGTCCTTGGCGGACACGTTGACGATGCCGTTCTCGTCGATGTCGAAGGACACCTCGATCTGCGGTACGCCACGCGGCGCCGGCGGCAGCCCGGTCAGCTCGAACGTGCCGAGCTTCTTGTTGTACGCCGCGATCTCGCGCTCACCCTGGAAGACCTGGATCAGCACGGACGGCTGGTTGTCGTCGGCGGTCGTGAAGATCTCCGAACGCTTCACCGGAATCTTCGTGTTGCGCTCGATGAGCTTCGTGAACACGCCGCCCTTGGTCTCGATGCCCAGCGACAGCGGGGTCACGTCGACCAGCAGGACGTCCTTGACCTCACCCTTGAGTACGCCGGCCTGGAGCGCGGCGCCGACGGCGACGACCTCGTCCGGGTTGACGCCCTTGTGCGGGTCCTTGCCGGTCAGCTCCTTGACCACGTCGGTCACGGCGGGCATGCGGGTCGAACCGCCGACGAGGATGACGTCGTCGATGTCGTCGACCTTGATCCCGGCGTCCCGGATGGCCTGCTCGAACGGCGCCTTCGTGCGGTCCAGCAGGTCCTGCGTCAGGCGCTGGAACTCGCTGCGGGACAGCGACACGTCCATGTGCAGCGGGCCGTCCGCACCGGCCGTGATGTACGGCAGGTTGATCGTGGTGTTGGTCGTCGCGGACAGCTCGATCTTGGCCTTCTCGGCGGCCTCCTTGAGGCGCTGGAGGGCCATCTTGTCCTTGCCGAGGTCCACGCCGTGCTGCCCCTGGAACGTCTGCACCAGGTGCTTGATGACGCGCTCGTCCCAGTCGTCGCCACCGAGGTGGTTGTCACCGTTGGTGGCGAGCACCTGGATGACGCCGTCGCCGATCTCCAGCAGCGAGACGTCGAACGTGCCGCCGCCGAGGTCGAAGACCAGGACGGTCTCTTCCTTCTCGCCCTTGTCCAGCCCGTACGCCAGGGCCGCGGCGGTGGGCTCGTTGATGATGCGCAGGACGTTGAAGCCGGCGATCTCACCGGCCTCCTTCGTCGCGGTGCGCTGCGCGTCCGAGAAGTACGCCGGGACGGTGACGACGGCGTCGGTCACCTGCTCGCCGAGGTACGCCTCGGCGTCGCGCTTGAGCTTCTGCAGCGTCCGCGCGCTGATCTCCTGCGCGGTGTAGTTCTTCTCGTCGATGGCGACCGACCAGTCGGTGCCCATGTGCCGCTTGACGGACCGGATGGTCCGGTCCGGGTTGGTGATGGCCTGCCGCTTCGCGACCTCGCCGACGAGCACCTCGCCGTTCTTGGCGAACGCGACGATCGACGGCGTGGTCCGCGCGCCCTCCGCGTTCGCGATGACGGTGGGCTCGCCACCCTCCAGGACGCTCACCACCGAGTTCGTCGTCCCGAGGTCGATGCCGACCGCACGTGCCATGTTGTGATCCTCCGTTGCCTGAGCCATCTGTCGAGTTGAGCGAACCTGACTCAATGCTGACTCGCGAATCGGGTCAGCGTCAACCTGACTTGAGCCGGTCGCACGCAACTCTCATGGTCACACAACGCGGCACCCGCGCCGACCATTCCCCCGACCCCACCCCGTGGGACCGGACACAGATCAGCTCCCGCGTACCCCCCGACCAGCCGGCGGAGTCCCGAGTACGGGCTGGTCGTCGGCGGTGTCCGGGCCGTGCCCGTTCGTCCGCGCGAGCTCGATCGGCACCGTCGGGAACTGGTCGGTACGCGTCTCGTCCGCCGCCGCCCGCCGCCGCGCCCGCCCCGGTGCGTCCGGGATCACGGTCGGCCCGGGGCGCGTCGCCGGCGGATGGAACAGCGCCTCGCGTACCCGCAGGGCCCGGCCACCGTCACCGGACGGCGGGTCCGGTGCGTCGCCCCAGCCCACCGGCGTGTCGTGCCAGACGGCCGGGGCGGCGGACTCCGGCGCCGGCCCGTCCGTACCCGGCTCGGCCGGCCCGACCTGGAGCCCCGCGGCCACGGTGACCTCCGGCATCGACCGGGTGTCGGCGCCGACCGCCCGCGCCGTGGCCTCGGCCCAGGTCGCGGGCCGCGCCTCGGAGCGCGCGTGCCGCCCGGTACGCGCGCCGGCCGGCGCGGCAGCCACCGGCTCGCGCGCCG
>DASXWQ010000008.1:0-16153 GCA_036503555.1 Actinocatenispora sp. | reverse complement strand
CGCCCCAGTAGTCGTGCCGATCCTCGCGCGCTCCGGTGCCGTTGACGCGTCCGTCCATGCCGCCATCATCCCGTCGCGGACGCCGGGCGTCCGCGACGGGCGGGACTCAGCGGGCGTTGAAGTAGCTGGCCTCGGGGTGGTGGACGACCAGGGCATCCGTCGACTGCTCCGGCGTGAGCTGGTACTCCTCGGACAGCGTGACGTTGATCCGCGCCGAGTCGAGCAGCGACACGACCTTCGCCCGCTCCTCCAGGTCCGGGCAGGCGGAGTAGCCGAAGGCGTACCGGCAGCCGCGGTAGTCGACCTTGAGCATGCCGGCCAGGTCACCCGGATCGGAGTCGGCGACGCTGGTCCCACCCGGCAGCACCAGCTCGGTGCGGATCCGCCGGTGCCAGTACTCGGCGAGCGCCTCGGCGAGCTGCACGGACAGCCCGTGCACCTCCAGGTAGTCCCGGTAGGCGTTGTCGGCGAACAGCTTCGCGGTGTACTCGCTGATCGCCGAGCCGACCGTCACCAGCTGGAACGCCACGACGTCCAGCTCACCGGACTCCTTCGGGCGGAAGAAGTCGGAGATGCACAGCCGCCGGTCGCGCCGCTGCCGGGGCAGCGTGAAGCGGGCGCGCTCGGCGTTCGCGTTCTCGTCGAGGACGACGAGGTCGTTGCCCTCGGCGTAGCACGGGAAGTAGCCGTAGACGACGGCCGCCTCCAGCACCCTCTCCGCGGCGAGCCGGTCCAGCCAGTACCGCAGCCGCGGCCGGCCCTCGGTCTCCGCCAGCTCCTCGTACGACGGGCCGCTGCCGCCGCGGGTCGGCTTGAGCCCCCACTGGCCGAGGAACGTGGCGCGCTCGTCGAGCATCGCCGCGTACTCGGCGAGCTGGATGCCCTTCGCCACCCGGGTGCCGAAGAAGGGCGCGCGGGGGATGTCGACGTCGGTCGCGACGTCGGAGCGCACGGAGGAGTCGTACAGGTCGGGGGCGGTGTCGGTGACCAGCGTGCGCTGCCGTTCGCGGCGGGCGCGACGCTCGGCGAGCTTCGCCTCCCGCTCGGCGTCGATGACCGGCGCACCGCCGCGGCGGGCGGTCATCACCCGGTCCATCAGCGCCAGGCCCTCGAACGCGTCCTTCGCGTAGTGCACCTCGCCGTCGAACTGCCCGCGCAGGTCGTCCTCGACGTACGCCCGGGTCAGTGCGGCGCCGCCGAGCATCACCGGCCAGCGGGAGTGCATCCCGCGGGCCACCATCTCGGCCAGGTTCTCCTTCATCACCACGGTCGACTTGACGAGCAGGCCGGACATGCCGATCACGTCGGCGTCGTGCTCCTCGGCCGCCTCCAGGATCGCGGTGATCGGCTGCTTGATGCCGATGTTGACGACCGTGTACCCGTTGTTCGACAGGATGATGTCGACCAGGTTCTTGCCGATGTCGTGCACGTCGCCCTTGACGGTGGCCAGCACGATCGTGCCCTTGCCGGAGTCGTCGCTGGCGTCCATGTGCGGCTCCAGGTACGCCACGGCCGCCTTCATCACCTCGGCCGACTGGAGCACGAACGGCAGCTGCATCTGGCCGGAGCCGAACAGGTCGCCGACGACCTTCATCCCTTCGAGCAGGATGTCGTTGACGATCTCCAGCGCCTTGCGGCCCTCGGCCAGCGCCGTCGCCAGGTCCTCGTCGAGCCCGTTGCGCTCGCCGTCGATGATGCGCCGCTTCAGCCGCTCCTCCAGCGGCAGCGCGGCCAGCTCCTCGGCCCGGCTGGCGCGGGCGCTCGCCGCGTCGACGCCCTCGTACAGCTCGATCAGGCGCTGCAGCGGGTCGTACCCCTCGCGGCGGCGGTCGTAGACCAGGTCGAGGGCGACCTCGCGCTGCTCGTCCGGGATCTTCGACATCGGCAGGATCTTGCTGGCGTGCACGATCGCCGAGGTCAGGCCGGCCTCGACGCACTCGTTCAGGAAGACCGAGTTGAGCACCTGGCGGGCCGCGGGGTTCAGGCCGAACGACACGTTCGAGATCCCGAGGGTGAAGTTGACCTCCGGGTACCGCTGGCGGATCCGGCGGATCGCCTCGATGGTCTCCAGCGCGTCGCGGCGGGTCTCCTCCTGGCCGGTGGAGACCGGGAACGTCAGGCAGTCGATGAGGATGTCCGACTGGACCATCCCCCAGTTGCCGGTCAGGTCCTCGACCAGGCGGACCGCGACCCGCTCCTTCCACTCCGCCGTACGGGCCTGGCCCTCCTCGTCGATGCACAGCGCGACGACCGCCGCGCCATGCTCCTTGATCAGCGGCATCGCGCGCTGGAACCGGGAACCCGGCCCGTCGCCGTCCTCGTAGTTGACCGAGTTGATGACGCAGCGGCCGCCCAACATCTCCAGGCCCGCCTCGATCACCTGCGGCTCGGTCGAGTCGAGCATGACCGGCAGGGTGCTGGCGGTGGCGAACCGGCCGGCGATCTCCCGCATGTCCGCCGTACCGTCCCGGCCGACGTAGTCGATGCACAGGTCGAGCAGGTGCGAGCCGGACCGGGTCTGCTCCCGGGCGATCTCGACGCAGCCGCCGAAGTCGCCGGACAGCATCTTGTCCCGGAACGCCTTCGACCCGTTGGCGTTGGTCCGCTCCGCGACCATCAGTACGCCCGCGTCCTGCCGGAACGGGACGTGGTGGTACATCGAGGCGACGCCCGGCTCGGTCGTCGGCGTACGGTCGGCCGGGGCGAGGCCCGCGACGCGCTCGGCGACCTTCGCGATGTGCTCCGGCGTCGAGCCGCAGCAGCCGCCGACCAGGGCCGCGCCGTACGTGGTGACGAACTCGTGCAGGGCGTCGGCCAGCTCGTCCGGTGTCAACGGGTAGCGGGCGCCGTCCGGGGTCAGCTCGGGCAGGCCCGCGTTCGGCATCACCGACAGCCGGGTCCTCGCGTGCTGCGACAGGTAGCGCAGGTGCTCGGCCATCTCGGCCGGGCCGGTCGCGCAGTTGAGGCCGATGAAGTCGACGCCCAACGGCTCCAGCGCGGTCAGCGCCGCGCCGATCTCGCTGCCGACCAGCATGGTGCCGGTCGTCTCGACGGTGACGTGGCAGATCAGCGGCAGCCGGCGGCCAGCGGCCGCCATCGCGCGCTGCGCCCCGATGATCGCCGACTTCGCCTGCAGCAGGTCCTGGCACGTCTCGACGATCAGCGCGTCGGCGCCACCGGTGATCAGCCCGCTCGCACAGCTCTGGTACGCGTCGCGCAGCGTCGCGTACGGCGCGTGACCGAGGGTCGGCAGCTTCGTACCGGGGCCGATCGAGCCCAGGACGAAGCGCGGCCGGTCCGGGGTGGACCAGCCGTCGGCGACCTCCCGCGCCAGCCGGGCGCCCGCGGTGGCGAGCTCCTCGGTCCGCTCGACGATGCCGTACTCGCCGAGGTTGGCGAAGTTGGCGCCGAACGTGTTCGTCTCGACGCAGTCCGATCCGGCCGCGAAGTAGGCCTCGTGGATGCCGCGGACGACGTCGGGTCGGGTGACGTTGAGGATCTCGTTGCAGCCCTCGTGGCCCTCGAAGTCGTCCAGCGTGGGCTCGGCCGCCTGCAACATCGTTCCCATGCCGCCGTCGGCGATCAGGACCCGGTCACGGACGACGTCGGTAAGGTTCGCGAAGCTTGGCACCCGTCAAGGCTATAGGTCCGCTCTGCGGACCGCGCGCCGCCCGGCCCCGACCGCTCCGCCGGCCCGGTCGGACACAACCGCACCATGCCGTCCATCAGGTGAACAACGAGACAATCGGCCGACGCCGCGGTGGCCGGTAGCCGGGGCTGTCGGTGCCTCGACGTAGGCTGGCCCGGTGACCGAGTTCGACGGACTTCCGGTGCTCCGCTCCCCCGTGCTCGTCGCCTCCTTCGAGGGGTGGAACGACGCGGCGGACGCGGCCACCGCCGCGGTGGACCACCTGCGCACCGCATGGGACGCCGAGCCCATCGACGAGCTCGACCCGGAGACGTACTACGACTTCCAGGTCACCCGGCCGACCGTGTCGATGAGCGAGTCCGGCCCGGGCGACATCGAGTGGCCGACCAGCCGGTTCTACCGGTGTGACGTGCCCGACGCCGACCGCGACATCGTCCTGCTCCGCGGCATCGAGCCCAACATGCGGTGGAAGAGCTTCTGCGACGAGATCCTCGACGTCTGCCACCGGCTCGAGGTCGACCAGGTCGTGCTGCTCGGCGCGCTGCTCGCCGACGTACCGTTCAGCCAGCCGCTGCCGATCACCGGCACCGCCACCGACGCGGCGCTGCTGTCCCGCCTCGCCCTGCAGCCCACCAAGTACGAGGGGCCGACCGGCGTCGTCGGCGTGCTGCACGAGGCCGCGGCCCGCGCCGAGATCGACGTCGTGTCGTTCTGGGCGCACGTCCCGCACTACGCCAGCCAGCCGCCCTGCCCGAAGGCCACGCTGGGCCTGCTGCACCGCGTCGAGGAGGTCCTCGACCTGCCCGTACCGACCGGCGACCTGGAGGTCGAGACGGCGGACTGGGAGGAGCAGGTGCGGGAGCTGATCGAGGCCGACTCGGAGATCGCCGACTACGTGCGGTCGCTGGAGCAGCGCGACGGCGAGCCCGGGCTGGAGGCGCTGTCCGGCGACGAGATCGCCAAGGAGTTCGAGAAGTACCTGCGCCGCCGTGGCGGCGGCCCCGCCACCCGCTGACCCCGCACGCTCGGGTGGGCCCCGGCGCGGCACGGTAGGCATCCTAGGTAGCTAGGGATATGCTGGGCGCCCGAGGCGGAGGAGGTCGCCGTGGAGATCAACCCCGGAATCGCCGAGTCGCCCAGCCGGCAGATCGCCGACCAGTTGCGGTCCGCGATCCGCGCCGGGACGTACCCGCCGGGCGAGCGGCTGCCGTCGATCCCGTCGCTCGCCGAGGGGTACGGCGTGGCCCGGCAGACCGTGCAGCGGGCGATCGACCAGCTCCGGGTCGAGGGGCTGGTACTGACCCGGCCCGGGTCGGGCACGTTCGTCCGCGGCAGCCGACGGCAGATGCACCGGCTGTCCCGCGCGCGGTACGGCCGGGCCCGTGGATACCACCGGGACATGCCGGTGCGGTACCGGCAGCACGTGATCTCGGTCGGCAGGCAGGGCGCGCCGGAGGACGTGGCGCACGCGTTCGGCGTCGAGCCCGGGACGGAGCTGCTGGTCCGCCGGCACGTACTCCACCTCGGTGACCAGCCTGCCGAGGTCGGCGCGACCTGGCTGCTGCCCGCCGAGACCGCCGGCAGCGGGCTGGAGACGCTGGACACCGTGCGCGGCCCGCTCTACCTCGCGGTCGAGGACGCCACCGGCCGGCGCTACGCGCGGGCCCGCGACCACATCACCGCGCGGCAGCCGACCCGGCAGGAGGCCGAGCTGCTGCGGGTACGGCCGGACACGCCGGTGCTGGTGCTGCTGCACGTGGCGAGCGACGCGAAGGGCGACCCGATCGAGGTCACGCAGGCGACCTGGCCGGGGCCGGGCACGATGCTCGTCGACGAGTACCCGGTGCCGCAGGGGCCGGAGCGCCCCGACCCGCTCGACGACGACGGCGGCTTCGACATCGTGCTGGCATGACCGGGCGCCTCGTGCAGGTCTGCCTCAACGGCCCGCGTACCCGCGACGACGGCGTATCGGTCACGCCGCACGAGCTGGCCGCCGCCGCCCGCGACGCGGTGGCCGCCGGCGCGGTCGACGTCCACCTGCACCCGAAGGACGCCGACGGCCGCGACACGCTCGACCCGGCCACGGTCGCCGCCTGCCTCGACGCGGTACGCGACGCGGCGCCGGGCGTACCGGTGGGCGTGACGACGGGCGCGTGGGCGGAGCCGGACCCGGTGCGCCGGGTCGCGCTCGTACGGGCGTGGCGGGTGCTGCCCGACCACGCCTCCGTGAACTGGCACGAGGACGGCGCGGCCGAGCTCGCGGAGGCGCTGCTCGACCGGGGTGTCGGCATCGAGGCCGGCCTGTGGTCGGACGCCGACGGGGTCGGGCGCTTCCGGTCGTGGCCGCACCGCGGCCGGGTCCTGCGGATACTCGCCGAGGTCGTCGACACCGACCCGGCCACCGCGCCCGACACCGCGGTACGCCTGCTGGCAGAGCTCGGTGACCCGGGCGTACCGGTGCTGCTGCACGGCGAGGACGGTGGCGCGTGGCCGGTGCTGCGGCTCGCCGTGGCCCGCGGCCTGGCCACACGGATCGGGCTGGAGGACACCCTGTCCGGCCCGGACGGTACGCCCGCGCCGGACAACGCCGCCCAGGTCCGCGCCGCCGTGGTCCGCGCCGCGCTGGCCTGACGCTCAGGCGAACAGGTCGGCGACGGCCTGGTGGTCGTGGTAGTCGCGGGAGCGGACGATCCGGCCGGCCCGCACGGCGGCGACGACGACGTTCGCGATGGTGGCCTCGCGCCCGGTCGCGCGTACCCGCAGGTGCCGCACGTACTCGGCGACGGCGACCGCGGGGTCGGCGGTCTGGTGGATCGTGACGTCCCGGATCTCCTGGTCCAGCCCGGCGCCTCCAACGGCAACGATACGGAGTGACAACTCCGCTTCCTGGCCGGGAAGATACGGAGTCACCACTCCGGATGTCACCCGCGCCGGACGCCCGACCCGTCAGAGGCGCACGCCCAGCAGGGCGTCGACCGCGTCGCCGACCGTACGGCCGGCGGCGGGATCGGTGCCCTCGGCCGTACACCAGGCGTCCACGACGGCCAACGCGCCCGGGGTGTCCAGATCGTCGGCGAGCCGGGCGCGCAGCGCCGCCAGCAGCTCGGCGCCGTCCGCGCCGGCGGGCCGGGCGACGGCCGCGCGCCAGCGGGCCACCCGCTCGCGTGCCTCGTCGAGCTGCTCCTCGGTCCACTCCCGATCGGTGCGGTAGTGGTCGGCGAGCAGGCTGAGCCGGACCGCGGCCGGGTCCTCGCCGCGCTCCCGCAGCGTCGACACCAGCACCAGGTTGCCCTTGGACTTCGACATCTTCTCGCCCTGCCAGCCGATCATGCCGGCGTGCACGTAGTGCTCCGCGAACGGCCACTCCCCCGTCAGCGTCTCCGCGTGCGCCGCCGACATCTCGTGGTGCGGGAAGACCAGGTCGTTGCCGCCGCCCTGTACGTCGATGCGCCGGCCCAGCTTCCCCAGCGCGATCGCGGCGCACTCGATGTGCCAGCCGGGGCGCCCCGCCCCCAGCGACGACGGCCAGCTCGGCTCACCGTCGCGGGCGGCGCGCCACAGCAGCGGGTCGAGCGGGTCCCGCTTGCCCGGCCGCTCGGGATCGCCGCCGCGCTCCGCGGACAGCTCCGTCATCGTCGCCCGGTCGAAGTTCGACTCGTACCCGAAGCGCTTCGCCGCGGCCACGTCGAAGTAGACGTCACCGGTGCCGTCCGCGAGCCGGTACGCCGCGTCGGTGGCGAGCAGCTTCTCCACCAGCGCCGCGATCTCCGGGATGGTCTCCACCGCGCCCACGTAGTGTTCCGGCGGCAGCACCGACAGCGCCGCCATGTCGGTCCGGAACAGCTCCGTCTCCCGCTCCGCGAGCGCCACCCAGTCGATGCCGTCCCGCTCGGCCCGCTCCAGCAGCGGGTCGTCGACGTCCGTCACGTTCTGCACGTACCGCACGGGGTGGCCGGCGTCCCGCCACATGCGGTTGATCAGGTCGAACGTGATCATCGTCGCGGCGTGGCCGAGATGGGTCGCGTCGTACGGGGTGATGCCGCAGACGTACAGCCGGGCGGTCTCGCCGGGGATCGCCGGGCGGACCGAACGGCTGGCCGTGTCGTACAGGGCGAGGGGGGTTCCGGCGCCGGGGAGGGTGGGGAGCGCGGGCGCCGACCAGGTATCCATACCCGCCAGCGTAACGACGGGTCCGGGCGGTCGGCCCCTACCGCCGGGCCGTGAGGGCGAGCACACCGCCATGGCCGGCCAGCAGGTCGTACGACAGAATCGCCGCGGGTGTCGATCGTACGAGAGGGAGCGCGGATGTCGGATCACGTCGGTGAGCTGTCCCGCCGGCTCGGCCTGGGCGCGGACGCCGGGCCGTGGCTGGCCGAATTGGCCGGCGCGACCGGGCCGGACACGGCGCTGCCCGACGAGGCCGACGCCGCCCGGCTGATTCGCACCATGGGTATCCCCGCCGACGACGTGCCCGAGGCGCTGGTCTCCGCACCCAACCCCGACCGGCAGCCCGAACTGTGGTGGCTGCTGCAACACGCCCGCCGACTGCTCGTCTCCCGGCTCGGCGAGCAGGCACCGCTCGCGCACTGGCCCGACCTGCCGCGTGAACTCGGCGCGTACGCGCGCTGGTTCTACCTGTGGGTGTTCCTCGCCGCGACACCGGAACTGCTCGCGTACCACGCGGCGCACGGGGTGCCGGAGCAGGTCACCGCCGACACGTTCGCCGACCTGGGATCGAAGGCTGCGCTGCACCGGCGTACGCACGGCGCCGGCGGACTGGACAAGCAGACCTGGTTCACCCTGCACTTCCGCGGCCTGCTGTACGCGCTGGGCCGGTTGCAGTTCAACGTGGACACCGTGCGCACCCGGGCCGGCGGGCCGGCACCCGAGACGCCGTGCCTGGACGCGCACATCCCGGAGACGGGCCCGATGACACCGGCGGCCTGCGACGCGTCGTTCGCCGCCGCGCCCGACTTCTTCGCCACCCACTTCGGCACCCGGTACGAGCTGGCGGCGTGCACGTCGTGGCTGATGGACGACCAGCTCGCCGAGTACCTGCCGGCCGGGTCGAACATCCTGCGGTTCCAGCGGCGGTTCCGGCTGGCGCCCGGGGGCTACGAGGGCGACCGGAACATCCTGGAGTTCGTGTTCCGCCGGCTCGAACCGGACCTGGCCACGCTGCCGCAGGACACGTCGCTCCAGCGGGCCGTGGTGCGGCACCTGCGGTCCGGCCGGCACTGGCAGGTCCGTACCGGCTGGGTCGACCTCTGACCGGTCGCCGCGTGCCGTGGCGCCGCGCGATCGGACGGCGCCGCGCGGCCGGACGCCGGCAGCCCGCGGTCGGGACGGCGCCGGGCTAGACCGGGGGCCAGGGCAGTGCGGGCCAGTCCTCACCGGGCATCGGGTAGCGGCCGGTGGACAGCAGCCGGTCGGTCCGGGCGAGGGTGGCGCGTACCTCGGTCAGGGTGAGGTGCTCGGCCAGCGCCTCGCCGAGGTCACCGGCCAGGTCGGCGCGCAGCCCCCGCAGCGTCTCGACGGTGTCGGCGGGCAGCTCGTCGCCGGCCCACCCCCACAGCACCGTACGCAGCTTGTCCTCGGCGTGGAACGAGATGCCGTGGTCCACCCCGTACAGCCGGCCGTCGGTGCCGGGCAGCACGTGGCCGCCCTTGCGGTCGGCGTTGTTGAGGACCGCGTCGAGTGCGGCCATCCGGGCCAGCCGCTCGTCGGGCGAGTGGGCCAGCACGTACCGCTCGCCGTCGGGACCGCGGGCCGCGGCCACCGGATACCAGCCGGCGGGGACGTCGTCGGCCGGGACGAAGCCGATCAGCTCGCTGTCGTCGGTGTCGATCCACAGCTGGCAGGCGCCCGGCCCGACCGGCCCGTCCCGCAGCACGGTCGGCGGTACGACGTCCCAGCCGGTCGCCGCGGACACGAGATAGGCGGAGACCTCGCGGCCGGCGAGCGTCCCGTCGGGGAAGTCCCACAGCGGACGCTCACCCCGGACCGGCTTGTACACGCAGCGGGCGCGCAGGCCGTCCAGGGTGATCACGGCGCGCAGCGTCGCGTTCGACGACTCGGCGAGCAGACCCTCCGGCTCGATCGTCCCGTGCCGCAGCAGCTCCAGCGCCACCTCGGCCGGCACCCACGGGGTGTTGACCGGGTCCGCCACCGGCTCCGTCATGCCCACCGCCTCCGCCGTCGGCTCAGGTCCACTGCGCCAGAGCTCACTCACCGCCCATGCGGTGGTAGCCGTTCTGCCGGGGGCAGAGATGGCCGTCGGGGTCGAGTGGCAGGCCGCAGAGCGGGCAGGGCGGCCGGCCGGCGGACACCACGCGCCGCGCGCGCTCGATGAACGCCCGGGTCTCGCGCGGGCCGAGGCGTACCCGGAGCAGGTCGAGGTCCGGGTCGTCCAGCTCGGGGATACCGGCGGGGTCGCTCTCCTCCTCGTCCGGCTCGGCGGGCAGCTCCTCGGCGGCGCCGTCGCCGGCGGCGACCGCCTCGATCAGGACGGTGTTGTTCTCCGAGTCCCACGCGAGGCCGAGAGTGCCGACCCGGAACTCCTCGTCGAGCGGCGTGTCGAGCGGCTCGTTGTCGGCGGGCAGCGGGTCGGCGGTGTCGGGAATGTCGGCACCGAACCGGCGCGCGGCCTCGGCCAGCAGCTCCTCCAGCTTGTCGGCGAGCAGCGTCACCTGCACCTTCTCCAGGGCGACGCTGATCACCCGGCCGGATCCGCGGGCCTGCAGGAAGAACGTGCGGTCGCCGGGCTCCCCGACCGTACCGGCGACGAACCGGTCCGGCGGTTCGAAGTCATAGACCTGGCGTGGCATTCCTCGACCCTATCCTCAACCCCTGCCGCGTCGCTGTGCGCATGCCGGCGTTCATCCGGTACCTCCGCCGACCACGGCGTCGGAGTCCGCGGCGCGGGACCGGCGGCGGCGACGCTTCGGCCGGGGTACCAGATCGGACAGGTCGCTGCCGAGATCGTTGAGCCGGAGCACGAACGGGCGAAGCGGGGTGTACCGGATGACGGTCACCGAGCAGGGCTCGACCACGATCCGCTGGAACTGGTCGAGGTGCATGCCGAGCGCGTCGGCGGCGATGGCCTTGATCACGTCGCCGTGGCTGACGGCCAGCCACAGCGCGTCCGGGCCGTGCTCGGCGCCGATCCGGCCGTCCCACTCGCGTACCGCGGAGACGGCGCGGGCGGCGGTGGCGGCCAGCGGCTCGCCGCCGGGGAACACCGCGGCGGACGGGTGGCTCTGCACCACCTTCCACATGGGTTCCTTGGCCAGCTGCTTGAGCGGGCGGCCCTCCCAGTCGCCGTACCGGCACTCGCCGAGGCGGTCGTCGACGACCGGGGTGAGCCCGTCGCCGGACTCGCCGAGCACCGCGTCCAGCGTCTCCCGGCAGCGCTGCAACGGCGAGGTCACGACGGTACGCCAGGGCAGCGGGCGCAACCGGGCCGCGACGGCCGCGGCCTGCGCGCGCCCGGTGTCGTCGAGCCCGACACCGGGGGTCCAGCCGGCGAGCACGCCTTCGGCGTTGGCGGTGGTCCGTCCGTGCCGCAGCAGTACCAGGGTGGCCATCCGGCCACCCTAACCGGGTCGCTCAGGTGGCCTCGATCGTGCCGGTCACCAGCAGTACGGCGAGGAGCAGGCCGAGCGGCACCCGGTACCAGATGAACGTGGTCATGCTGTGCTTGCCGACGAACTTCAGGAACCAGGCGATCGCCGCGTACGCGACGAGGAAGCTGACGACGGTGCCGACCAGCGTCGGCAGGACGCCCACGCCGCCGGTCAGCGCATCCTTCAGCTCGAACGCGCCGGCCGCGGTCAGTGCCGGGATGCCGAGGAAGAACGACAGCCGCGTCGCGGTCACCCGGTCCAGGTCGCGCAGCAGGCCGGCGGAGATGGTGGCGCCGGAACGGGACACGCCGGGGATCAGCGCGATCACCTGGAACAGGCCGATGAACAGCGCGTCGCGCCAGGTGACATCCTTCTCGCCGCGCTGCTGCGGGCCGACCCGCTCGGCGATCCAGATCACCACGCTCCACAGGAGCAGCCCGGCGACCACGAACCACAGGCTGCGCAACACCGACTCGATCAGCCCCTTGCCGAGCACGCCGACCACACCGATCGGGATCGAGCCGAGGATGACGTACCAGCCGAAGCGGTAGTCGAAGTCCTGCCGGTGCTCGCGGCGGAACACCCCGCGTACCCAGCCGACGACGATCCGCACGATGTCGGCGCGGAAGTAGAGGATCGCGGCGATGATCGCGCCGACCTGGATGACCGCGGTGAACGCGGTCAGCGACGCGTCGTCGGTCTTCATGCCCATCAGGCGCTCGACGATGGTCAGGTGACCGGTCGACGAGACGGGTAGGTATTCGGTGAGGCCCTCGACGACGCCGAGCACCGCGGCCTGCCACAGCTGCATCACACACCGGCCTTCGCGGCGGCGTCCGCCACGGTGCGCAGCGTCCTGACCGCGTACGCCAGGATGTCCGCCGGCTCCGTCACGTCCGGCGGCGGGTACGGCGCGATCGACAGCGTCGTCACCCCGCCGTCCGCGTACGCGGTGAGGCGGTCGGCGATGCGGTCGGCCTGGCCGAGCAGCGACGTACGGTCGATGAACTCGAACGGCACCGCGGCCATCGCGTCCCGGTGCCGCTTCGCGAGGAACAGGTTCTGTACCTCGGCGGCGGCGTCCGCGTAGCCCATGCGTACGGCGAGCTGGTTGTAGAAGTTCTGCTCGCGGGAGCCCATGCCGCCGACGTAGAGCGCGGCGTACCCGCGGATCGGCTCGGCGCAGACCGCCGGGTCGTCGCCGACCACCACCGGCACGGTCGGCACCACGTCGAACCCGTCGAGCGTCCGGTCGACCTTCGCACGGCCGGCGGCGACGTGCGCGAGCTGCTCGCCGACGTACTCCGGGGCGAGGAAGACGGCGAGCCAGCCGTCGGCGATCTCGCCGGCCAACTCCAGGTTGCGCGGGCCGACGGCGGCCAGGTAGATCGGGATGTCCCGGGTCGGGTGCACGGTCAGGCGCAGCGCCTTGCCCGGCCCGTCGGGCAGCGGCAGCTGGTAGAACTGCCCGTCGTACTCGACCTTCTTGCGGCCGAGCGCGAGCCGGACGATGTCGACGTACTCCCGGGTGCGGGCGAGCGGCCGGCCGAAACGCACGCCGTGCCAGCCCTCGGAGACCTGCGGGCCGGACACGCCGAGGCCGAGCCGGAACCGGCCGCGGGAGATGCCGTCGATGGTGGCGGCGGTCATCGCGGTCATCGCCGGGCTGCGCGCCGGGATCTGCATGACCGCGCTGCCCAGCCCGATGCGCTCGGTCTGGCCGGCGAGCCAGGCGAGCATCGTCGGCGAGTCCGACCCGTACGCCTCGGCGGCCCACAACACGTCGTAGCCCAGCCGGTCCGCCTCCTGGGCGAGGGCGAGGTGCGCACGTGGATCGTTGCCGGCCCCCCAGTAGCCGAGGTTGAGCCCGAGCCGCATGACGGAACCCCCTACGTCAACGATGGGCAAATGCCCCGAAAATCCCTGCACTGGACCACGGGGGACACCCGCTGCCGTGCAGGGTAGCGGGGCCATGCGGCGGGTCGCTCCCGGACACCCCCGACGCGCCGGTACCGTCCGGTCGTATGGAGCAGCGCGCGCTCGGCCGTACCGGCCTGCGGGTGTCCCGGATCGCCCTCGGCACGATGACCTGGGGCCGCGACACCGACCCCGACGACGCCGCCGCGCAGCTCAAGACGTTCGTCGACGCCGGCGGGACCCTCGTCGACACCGCCGACGTGTACGCCGACGGCGACGCCGAGCAGATCATCGGCGGGCTGATGGGGTCGCTGGTGCCGCGCTCCGAGCTGGTCATCGCGACGAAGGCGGGGCTGCGGCCGGACCAGCCGCGCCGCCGCGACGCCAGCCGGGTGCACCTGCTGCGCGCGCTGGACGCGTCGCTGGACCGGCTCGGCACCGACTACGTGGACCTCTGGCAGCTGCACGGGTACGACCCGCTCACGCCGCTGGACGAGACCCTCGCGACGCTCGACCTGGCCGTCACCAGCGGACGCGCCCGGTACGTCGGGGTCTCCAACTACTCCGCCTGGCAGACCGCGAAGGCCGCGACCTGGCAGGCGGCCTGGCCCGGCCGCGCCCCCCTGGTCTCCGCCCAGGTCGAGTACTCGCTGGTCGAGCGCGGCGCGGAACGCGAGCTGGTGCCGGCCTGCCAGGACATGGGGCTCGGCGTGCTGCCCTGGTCGCCGCTCGGCCGCGGCGTGCTGACCGGCAAGTACCGGCACGGCACGCCGGCCGACTCGCGTGCCGCCTCCCCGCACTTCGAGCGCTTCATCGAGCGGTACCTGGACGACACGTCGGCCGGGATCGTCGAGGCCGTCGCGACCGCCGCGGACGGCCTCGGCGTCTCCCCGCTCGCCGTCTCCCTGGCCTGGGTACGCGACCAGCCCGGGGTGGTCGCGCCCGTCGTCGGCGCCCGTACCGTCGGGCAGCTGCTCGGCTCGCTCCAGGCCGAGGACCTGACCCTGCCCCCCGAGATCCAGTACGCCCTGGACGACGTGTCCTCCCCCGCCCTCGGCGGCATCGGGCCAGGCTGAGTACGCACGGATCGGATTACGCACGGATCGGATTTTTTGCCCGACGTACTGGTCGGGGACACCTGATGTTGGGCAGGATTTAGGCGTGCCACCCGACTACGAGTACGTCCCGCTCCGGATACCGCCGGACGTCGACCGGTTGACCGCACAGGCTCGGCTCGCCATCCAGGCCGAGTTCGCCGGCTGGGAGCTGGCCGCCGTGCGGTTGTACCGGGACGGCAGCCGCCAGGTCACGCTGCGTCGGCGCCTCGGCGGTGCCGAGCCGCCGCTGCCCGGCCTGTCGTACTGACTCCCGGAGCGGGACGTCGCCCGAGCCCGGGCGGGTGTCCGGCACGGACACCCGCCGCGTTGCCGCGTGGCAGGAGCCGGTCAGTCCCGGCGACGGTCCTCGCCCGGCTCGTCGGTCTCGACGTGCTCGTCGAAGCGGTACAGCAGCTTCTCGTCGGCACCGATGACGAACGGACCGCTGTCGTCGTCGTCCAGCTCGTCCGGGTCGAGCGGCTGGCTCACCTCGGTGACCGTGACGACGCCGCCCAGCGGCTCCAACTCCGGTACGTCCAGCGAGCCGAGCGCGCCGTCGCCGGCCTGCATCAGCTCGGCCACCGCGGCGCCGACCGTACGGACCGGGCCGGTCTCGTCGTCGGCGTGCGGGTTGCCGCGCCGGATCGCCTCCGCGGCGCGCAGCAGCGCCGCGCCGGACAGCACCGTGTAGTCCCGGCGCTGCCGTACCGACACCGTGACGGGCCGCTCGTCCGCGCCGCCCGGCACCTCGCCGCCGCCGTCCCACTGCTCGTCGGCCTCGGCCGGGTCGATCGGCTCCACGTCCCACGGCGTCACCTCGCCGAACTCGTCGAGCAACGCCTCGTCGTACGCGAAGGAGGCGTTGTTCAGCTCGACGTAGCTCTGCCAGACGGCGTCGTCCTCGGTACGCCCGCCGGCGGCGCGGACCGCCGCAAGGTGCGCGCGGGCCGCCTCCGTCACGCGGTCGAGGGCGGCGTCGAGGTCGCTGCGGTCGGTCATCGTGGGTCTCCCAGACTCCTCAGACACGGGACAGGAACCGGTCCAGCACACGGACACCGAACTGCAGGGCGTCGACCGGGACCCGCTCGTCCACGCCGTGGAACAGTCCGGAGAAGTCTAGATCGGCCGGCAGCTTCAGCGGGGCGAAGCCGAAGTGGCGGATGCCGAGCCGGCCGAACGCCTTGCCGTCCGTGCCGCCCGACAGCATGTACGGCACCGGCCGGGCGCCGGCGTCGTGGAACCGCAGCGACTCGGCCATCGCGTCCACGAGCGGACCGGCGAACTCCGTCTCCAGCGCCGGCTGGTGCTGCTCGTACGTGATGTCGATGCCGGGGCCGGCCAGCCGCTGGATCTCGGCGAGGAAGCTGTCCTCGTGGCCGGGCAGCGCCCGGCCGTCCACGGTGGCGTGCGCCTCGCCGGGCACCACGTTCGTCTTGTACCCGGCGGACAGCATCGTCGGGTTGGCCGTGTTGCGGATCGTCGCGCCGACCAGCCGGGCCATCGGGCCGAGTTTCGCGATGGCCTCCTCCGGCCGGTCGAGGTCCAGCTCGATGCCGAAGGCGTCGGACACCTGCGAAAGGAACGTGCGCACGGTCGGGGTGAGCTGCACCGGGAACTCGTGCGCGCCGATCCGCGCGACCGCCTGGCACAGCGCCGCGACCGCGTTGTCCTCGTGGATCATCGAGCCGTGGCCGGCCGTACCGCGGGCTTTCAGGCGCATCCAGTTGATGCCCTTCTCGGCCGTCTCGATGCAGTAGAGGCGCAGGTCGTCGGTGACCGACACGGAGAACCCGCCGACCTCGCCGACCGCGTCGGTGACGCCGTCGAACAGCTCCGGGTGCTTGTCGTCCAGGTTGTGCGCCCCG
>DASXWQ010000007.1:0-1623 GCA_036503555.1 Actinocatenispora sp. | reverse complement strand
GTCGGGCTGCCCCGCATGCCCATCTTCTTCTCGTGCGGGCCGAAGGAGATCCCGGCGTCGTCCTTGTGGACCATGAAGACGCCGAAGTCCTTCTCCCCGGTCCGGGCGAGCACGGCGTACCAGTCGGCCCACGGGGCGTTGGTGATGAACCGCTTCTGTCCGTTGAGGACCCAGTCGTCACCGTCCCGGGTCGCGGCGGTCTTGATCCCGGACAGGTCGGAGCCGACGGTCGGTTCGGTCATGCACCAGGCGGCGCCCGCCTCGCCGCCGGCGACCCTCGGCACCACCTCGGCGCGCAGCTCGTCGGAGCCATGACTGACCACTGTGGACGTTCCCGCCCAGTTGACCAGCAGCACCAGCGCGGAGCTGGCACAGGCCGCCGCCACCTCCTCGACGGCGATCACCTGGGAGAGCAGATCGGCGCCGGAACCGCCCAGCCTCTCGTCGTAGGGCAGGCCCGGCAGGTCCGCCGCCCGCAGCGCGGCCCAGGCCTCCTCGGGGAACCGCTCCTTGTCGTCCACGTCCGCCGCGTGGGGCGCGATCTTGTCCGCCGCCAGCCGGCGCACACTCGCCCGGAAGTCCTCGTACTCGGTGTTCATGTTCTTCCTGTTCCTCAAGGCTTTTCGAAGTACCGGTTCACATCGGGGGCCAGCGCAGGCCCGTGACGGCGCTGCCGTCGCGGACGCCCGCCGCCTGGCCCGCTTCCTCGGCGGAGAGGCCGAACCGCGCGAGCACCCGCTCGGTCGAGTCGGCGGTGTCGGTCGGCCCGGGCGCCGCGGCGGTCCGGGAGAACACCGGCACCACCGGCACGGACTGCGCGCTGAATCCCTCATAGCGCTCGGCGATCTGCGGGAACCCTTCCAGCTCATGGGGTTCCAGAACCGGCGTGACGCACGCGTCGATGTCGGCGAAGAACTTCGTCCACTCCGCCATCGGACGCTGCCGGAAGGCGTCGCTCAGCCGTGCCTCGATCGCGGCGAAGTTCGCCGGGTCGAAGTGGTCGGGCACCGCACCCAGGTCGAGTGCCTGCCAGAGGTTGGCGAAGAACGCGTTCTCCAGCGCGCCGACCGCCACGTACCGGCCGTCGGCGCACTCGTAGCAGCGATAGGCCGGCAGCGACCCGGCGAGCACACCCTCGCCGCGCCGCGGCAGCGCACCCCGGCCCCAGTCGGTGAAGTTCATGCCCATCATGGACAGCACGCCGTCGACCATGGCCGCGTCGAGGTACTGCCCGCGACCGGAGCGCTCCCGTTCGTAGAGCGCGCCGACGATGCCGAACGCGGCGAGCAGGCCGCCGGCGGCGAAGTCGGCGACCAGGTTCAGCGGGGGCACCGGTGGGCTCCCGGCCGGCCCGAAGGTGCCCAGCGCACCGCCGATCGCGAGGTAGTTGATGTCGTGGCCGGCGCGCTGCGAGAGCGGGCCGGTCTGGCCGTAGCCGGTGACACTGCAGTAGACCAGGCGCGGGTTGAGCGCGCTGAGCTCCGCGTACCCCGCGCCGAGGCGGTCGGCCACCCCGGGCCGGAAGCCCTCCATGACCACATCGGACTCGGCGACCAGCCGGTGCAGGGCGGCGCGGCCCTCGGCGGTCTTCAGGTCGAGCGTGACGAATTCCTTGCCCCGGGA
>DASXWQ010000006.1:0-27931 GCA_036503555.1 Actinocatenispora sp. | reverse complement strand
TGTCGGTCGGGCTCGCCGCCGATCTCGTACTACTGCGTGCCGACGCGGTCAACCTCGCGCCGGTCGCCGACCCGGCCGCCGCCGTCGTTCTCGCCGCGCACCCCGGCAACGTCGACACCGTGCTCGTCGCCGGCCGGGTCGTGAAGCGCGCCGGCCGGCTCCTCGCCGACGTACCCGCCGCGGTCGCCGCGGCCCGCGCCTCGGCGGCCCGGACGACAGCCTGACCCCGCTCGATCGTCGCGCGGCACCGCGACGCGTCAGAGGCGGTGGGTGCGCAGCACGCCGGTACGCATCGGCAGGGCGAACTCGCTTCGGGCGGTCTCCGGCCTGCCCGCGAGGTACGCGCGGATCCGGCTCAGCGTCGCTTCGCGGTCCCGCTCCGGCATGGTCAGCACGCCGGCCCGGGTCGCCAGGGTGGCGACGAGGGAGTCGGCGGTACGGCGCTGCTCGTGCGGGAAGTCGAGCTGCTCCGCCCGACCGAACCGGGCGGTACCCCCGGTTCCGGGCAGGTGCGCGCCGGCCGTCTCGGCGCGCCAGCTGGCGGGCGTGTCCCGAGGGCCGACGACCGCGCCTCCGCCGACGCGGGCGAGCCCGGCGACCCACTCGACCTGGTCGTCCAGCACGTTCCACAGGCCGGCCAGGACGCCGCCCGGCGCGAGGACCCGGGCGATCTCGGGTCCCGCGACGGCCATGTCGAACCAGTGCATGGCGTTGCCGGCGAGCACCGCGTCGACGGACGCGTCGGGCAGCGGCACCGCCTCGGCGCTTCCGGCCAGGGCACGGACCGCCGGCAGCGAGCCGC
Source organism: Actinocatenispora sp. (assembly GCA_036503555.1). Taxonomy (GTDB): domain Bacteria; phylum Actinomycetota; class Actinomycetes; order Mycobacteriales; family Micromonosporaceae; genus Actinocatenispora. The sequence goes on along the minus strand of DASXWQ010000006.1, from coordinate 27,129 downwards.
GCAGCTCCGACAGCATCGCCGGGTCGGGCTCGACCGCGACGACGTCGGCGCCCAGCGCGGCCAGCGTGGCGGTGAGCTTGCCGGTACCGGCGCCGAGGTCGAGCACGCGCGGGCCGGGCGCCGGAGCGAGTGCCCAGCGCACCGCGGCCCGCGCGTAGTCCGGCCGGTGCTCGTCGTACGCGGTCGCCGCGGCGCCGAACGACGAGGCGAGCGGCCGCTGTCCGTTGTCGTCCACGCGGTCACCGTAGCGGCGTACGACGCCCCGCCGGCCGGGTGGGACCGCGGATTGACCGCGTTCAGTACGGTGCCGGCCATGGACGTCGCCCAGCTGATCCGGCAGGTCGCGAACGCTGAGCAGCCCCGGGCGCACGACGGAGCCCCCTCCGGGCTGAGCGCCGCCGGCCGGGCGCTCGCGCGGCTGCACGTGTCGGAGCGCGACGTACCCGCGGTGCTCCCGCTGCTCACCGACGGGCACGCGGACGTGCGCTACCACGCCGTCCGCGTCCTCGCGCGGCTGCCCGACGACCAGCTCTCGCCACACGTACCGGCGCTTCTTCCGCTGCTCGCCGATCCGAACGTGTACGTCCGTCGCGCGGTCAGCCGGGTGCTCCACCGGATCGGCCCGCGGACGGTGCGGGTGCTGCGCGAGCTGCGCCGGTCACCCGGGCCGTACCGCCGACACGCACTCACCGGGCTCGCGGAGGTCGTCGGCTGGAACGGCCTCGACCCCGCCGACCAGGCCCTGGTACGACGCCTGATCAGGATCAGGGCCCCGCGGGAGACGCCGGAGCCGTTCGAGCCGGACGGCCAGTGGTACGCCGTGCCCACCGCCGACCAGCCGGCCGTACTCGACGCCCTCGACCTGTCCGACCCGATGCCGGTGACGATGCGGCTCGGCCGGGCCGCGGCGTCGACCGGCTACGTTCTGGGCGGCCGGGTCGCGTACGTGACGCCGGTCCTCGACGGGTGGACGCTGGTGTTCGTGTGGGACGGCGAGTTCGAGGACCGGACCGTCGCCCTCAGCCGCCGGTTCGGCGCGGCCCACGCCTACCTCCACTGGGACGACTACCACGGCAGCGGCTTCGCCAGCGGGTGGTGCGTCGCCGAGCGGGGCAGGATCGTCCGCTGCTACGTCCACCAGGACGAGGCGTACGAGGTGGGGGATCCGCTCCCGGCCGAACAGGGTCGCCTGCTCCCGCACCACGACGCACCGTACGACGCCGACGTCTGCCACACCCCGTCGATCGCCGCGCGCATCTCGGTCGATCCCACCGCGCTCGGGCCGCACACCCGCGTGTCAGGACAGCCGGTCATGGCCCTCACCGCCGACGGCCGGGACCAGGGCCTCCTGCCCGGCGCGCTACCGCTCTAGGGTACGTACCGCGCACCGTACGGGGTTGACCCGTGGTGGAGGGGCCGCCTGGGCCTCGGGGTGATGCTGACCCCGTCGGTCAACGTCGTCCAGTCGGCCTTCCCCGAGGAGCAACAGGGCGAGATCTCCGGCCTCTCCCGAAGCGTGTCGAACCTCGGTTCCTCCGTCGGTACGGCGGTCGCCGGCACCATCCTCGTCGCCGGCCTCACCACCGGCGCGTACGCCGCCGCCATGATCACGCTGGCCGTCATCGGACTCGGCGGACTCGTCGCCGCCCTGTTCCTGCCGAGGACACCGGCTCCGAGCACGGCACCGGGCCCCGCCGCACGGGTCACGCCGTAGGGCATCTCGTCAGTCGGCCCTCGGCGCCCAGGACCCATGCGTCTAGCAGGCGTCCTGGCGTACGCCGGCGTGCCAGTGGCGGCGGTGCCGGCGGGACGCGGCGGGGCGTACCCGGCTGGTGCCGGTGGCAAGGGCGTCGGCGGCGCGCTGTACCCGGCGGGTGAGTGCGGGCAGGCCGGTCAGGCGGCCGGCGGCGACCCGCTCCAGCGCCGGTACCAGCCGGATCAGCGCGGCGGCGGACCGGGCGGTCGGGGACGCGGCGGAGCTGCGCCGGCGGGCGGCGGTGGCGCAGGACCGGCCGCAGTAGCGGGGTGCCCGGCCGCGCGCGGGCGGCTGGATCCGGGTGGTGCAGCCTGGGCGCTGGCAGGTGACGGGTGGGCGGCGGGGCGGGTTCTCCGCGCGGAACCGGCGTACCAGCTCGGTCAGCTCGGCGAGTTCGGCGCGTTGCGGTGCGCCGAGCGTGCCGGCGTCGGCGCGGCGGCGCTGCCGGGCCAGCCAGCCGAGGGCGGACTCGGTGGGGCGGCGACCGCGGCGTACCGCCTGGCGGAGTTCGGCGGCGCGCTGCTGCCAGCGGCGTTCCTGGCTGCCGCGCAGGCCGGCGAACAGCGCGGAGTGCGGGTCGGGCAGGGTGCCGCGGCGGGCGGCGGCGCGCTGCCGGCTCATCCATTCGACCGTCGACTTGCTGGTGTCCCCGGCGGCGGCCAGCCGGTACCGGCGCAGCCACGTGTCCGGGACCGCGGCGCGGCGTACCTCGGTGAGGTCGTCGGTGAGGGTCGGGTGGGACCGGCGCAGCCAGGCGGCGAGGTTGCGCTCGTCGGCGTCGTCGGCGTCGCGCTGCGGCAGGTGGTGGTGCCGGGCGACGAACGTCCGCGCCTGGGCGAGGCGTTCGGTCGCGGTGCGGCGGCGGTCGGCGGCGACGTCCCAGGTCCAGGCCGGCAGGCGGAGCAGGGCGGCGCGCTGCTCGGTGGTCAGCCGGGCGCGGTGCTGCCGGCAGTTGCGGGCGAACCGGCCGACCCGGTACCCGTCGTCGTCGATCGCGCCGACCGGGGGGATGCGGCCGTGCGTCGCGACCCAGTCGACGAGCCGCGGGTAGCCGAGGTTCCACCGGGCGAGGCCGGTGTCCAGTCTTCGCCGCGGGCTCTTGGTACGCCACACCCAGTGCGGCACCGCCGCCAGCGCCGCGGCGCGGTCGGGCCGCAGCACGCCCCGGTGGTACGCGTAGCGGGCGTTGCTGACCCAGGTGGCGAGGCTGCGACCGTCGGGGGTGCGCGCGTCGCGCGGCGGGTACGTGTGGCCGTGCCGGACGGCGTACGCGGTGAGCGCGGTCAGGGCGACGTCCCAGGCCGGATCGGTGCGGTGGCCCGGTTCCGGCGGCATGCTGCCTGTCTGGGCCGGTTCGGCCACGCTCGCCTCCTGGAGTCCGCTCTCGTACCCGGGATGTGTCTCTGTGTGGTTCTAACGGGCACGGAGGGTTTTGGGTACTGGGTACCCGGGGCAACGAGAGCGTGGCGGCTCGGGTGGTGTCCACGTTCGGGTGATCGCCTGTGACGATCACCCCGGCAGGGCGGTCAGCCCGCGGCGGCCGCGCACTGCGGGCAGCGCCCGAAGATCTCCAGCGTGTGCCGGACCTGGTCGTAGCCGTACTGCGTGGCGAGCTGGGTGGCGGCCTTCTCGGCGGCGGGCACGTCGACCTCGCGGGTACGGCCGCAGACCCGGCAGACGAGGTGGTGGTGGTGGCCGGTGTCGGCGCACTGCCGGTAGAGCTTCTCGTCGCCGGAGATCGTGATCACGTCGAGCTCGCCGGCGTCGGCGAGGTGTTGCAGGGCGCGGTAGACGGTGGTGAGCCCGATGGTGCTGCCGCGGCCGCGCAGCAGTTCGTGGAGTTGCTGCGCGCTGCGGAACTCGTCGGTCTCGGCGAGCAGCTCCCGGACGGCGGCCCGCTGCCAGGTCGCCCGGGTCTGTGCCGCTCCGGTCCGCGCCTCCGCCACCGTTGGCCTCCTCGCACGTCGATGCATGGCGATATTGCCATGCAATCATGCCGCGCCCGCGCGGGCCGCCCGGTTCAGGCCGTTGTGCCCAGTCGGCTGAGCCACTTGCGGTCGATCTCCGCCGGCAGGTCGACGTCGTGGGCGCGGGCCAGCAGCAGGACGTGGCAGAGCACGTCGGCCAGCTCGGCGGAGAACCCGGCGGCCAGCTCGGCCGGGGTGTGGCCCTTCGCGCGGGCCCGCCCGGTGAGCATCAGGTACGCCTGCGTCAGCTCGCCGACCTCCTCCTGGAGCTTCAGCAGGAACCAGGTCTCGTCCCGCTCGATGCCGAACGCCGACGCGTATCCCGCGGACACCCGCTCGACCTGCTCCGACAGCGCCTCGATGTCCATCCCGGCACGGTACCGCCGGGGTCGGCTAGGGTGCCGATCATGGACGCGGGGGACCGGTACGAGGTGGCGGACCTGGGTTCGGCCGCCGCCGGCGTACGCCGGGTCGACTGGGCCGAGCGCTCCATGCCGGTGCTGCGGGCGCTGCGCGAGCGGTTCGCCGCGGACCGGCCCTTCGAGGGCATCCGGGTCGCCGCGTGCCTCCAGGTCACCGCCGAGACCGCGGTGCTGCTGCGCACCCTGGTCGCCGGTGGCGCCGAGGTACGCCTCGCCGCGTCCAACCCGCTGTCCACGCAGGACGACACGGCCGCGGCACTGGCCGCCGAATACGGCGTCGGGGTGTTCGCGCGCAGCGGGGTCGACGCGGAGACCTACCGGCGGCACGTGGCGGCGACGCTGGACGTGGCGCCGACGCTGATCTTCGACGAGGGCGGCGACCTGGTCGACGAGCTGCACGCGCCGCGCCGGGCGGAGCTGGCCGCCGGGGTACGCGCCGGCTGCGAGTCGACCACCAGCGGCGTGCTGCGCCTGCGGCAGATGTCGCGGGCCGGTGTGCTGCGCTTCGGCATGGTCGCGCTCGACCAGACACCGACCCGGCTGCTCGTCGACAACCGGTACGGCACCGGCCAGTCCACTGTGGACGGTGTGCTGCGCGCGACGTCGATGCTGCTGGCCGGTCGGACCGTGGTCGTCGCCGGGTACGGCCAGTGCGGGACCGGTGTCGCCGAGCGGGCCCGCGGGCTCGGCGCCCGCGTGGTCGTCACCGAGGTCGACCCGCTGCGCGCGCTCGCCGCGACGCTCGCCGGCTTCCAGGTGCTGCCGATGGTCGAGGCGGCCGCGATCGGCGAGGTGTTCGTCACCGCCACCGGCAACCGGGACGTGCTGCGCGCCGAGCACTTCGCGGTCATGCGCGACGGCGCGGTCCTTGCCAACGCCGGCCACTTCGACGTCGAGATCGACATCCCGGCGCTCGCCGACGCCGCCGTCGACCGGCACGCCGGGGTCCGCGCGCACACCGACGAGTACGTGCTCGCCGACGGACGCCGGCTGCTGCTGCTCGCCGAGGGGCGCGTCGTCAACCTGACGGCCGCGGAGGGCAACCCTGCCGCGGTGATGGACATCGCGTTCGCCGGGCAGGCGCTGACCGCGGCGTGGCTGGCGTCGGCGGAGCTGTCGCCGGGCGTACACCCGGTGCCGGCCGGGATCGACCGCGAGGTCGCCGAGCTGCGTCTCGCCGCCACCGACGTACGCATCGACACGCTGACGCCCGCGCAGGTCGGCTACCTCAGCAGCTGGCGGCACGGCGACTGACGGGACGGACAACCGGCGCGGCCGGTGCCAGACTCCCTCCGTGCTGCTGGTGAACCGCGACTATGCCCGGCTCTGGGCCGGGCACGCGATCTCGACGGTCGGGGACTACATCTTCGACACCACGCTGGTGCTGTGGGTGGGCACCGTCCTGCTGCACGACAGGTCGTACGCGCCGGCGGCGGTGTCCGGGCTGCTCGCCGCCGTCGCGCTGGCGACGATGCTGGTCGCGCCGGTCGCCGGGGTGTTCGTCGACCGGTGGGACCGGCGCCGCACCATGCTCGTCGCCGACCTGGTCCGCGCCGCGCTCGTCGTGCTGGCGTACGCGGTGGTCACGCTGGCGGCGGCGAGCGCGCAGTTCTTCAACCCGGCCCGGTTCGCGCTGATCGGCCAGGTGGTCGCCGATCCGGCCGACCGGTCCCGCGCCGCCGGCATCGGCCAGGCCGCTCAACGTCTTCTTCGTCGGCGCGAACCTGCACGCCGCCACCCGGTGGTACGGCACGCTCGACATGGCCGAGGGCATCGGCGCGGTGGTCGGCGCGCTGCTCGCCGCCGCGATCGCGGCGAAACTCGGCAACTCCCGCGTCTTCTCGTACGGGCTGCGCTCGCCGGGATCGCGGTCGCCGGCTGGCTGGCCAGCACCGTGCTGCTCGGCTTCCACGCCGCGCCGCTGGGCGTCGGCTTCGGCCGGATCGACACGATCTTCCTCGGCGCGGGCCTGCTGATCGTCGCCGGCGGCGGGTACGCGGTGGTCGCGTTGCGTGGCACCGACCGGGCGCCGGCGGTGGTACCGGAGGCGGAGCCCGTCGCCGGCTGACCCGGGCCGGTCAGGTGCCGTTGAGCCAGCGCAGGGCGCGCTGCTTCTCGAAGTCGAGCGCGCGGGTCGGCGGGGCGGCGACGCGGCCGAGCTGCTGGCCGAGTTCGCGGACCCGGCGGGCCACGTCCGGCTCGGCGAGGACGCGCAGCGCGAAGGCGAGCGCGGCGGGGCTCACCTCGTACTGCCGTTCGAGGGCGAGGCCGAGGGCAACCGTGGACAGGTCGGCGTCGTCGTACCGGCGGTGCGCGCCGGTGGTTCGACCGTCGTGGGCGGGCGGCAGCAGGCCCAGGCGCTCCCGGTACCGGAGCATTCGGGGGGAAAGTCCGAGTTTGGCGGCGGCCTCGGTGATGCGCATGGGGCAATTCTGACATTGTTGTGTCAAGAAAGACCAGAGGTTCGTGCGACCGCCCGGAGCGGCCACCTAGACTCGCCGGAGATGCTCTTAGCCGTAGGAGATGACGTGTCCGTTGAGAACGCGACCGGCGACTTCAAGGTCGCCGACCTGAGCCTGGCCGACTTCGGTCGGAAAGAGATCCAGCTCGCCGAGCACGAGATGCCCGGCCTGATGTCGCTGCGCAAGGAGTACGGGGAGAGCCAGCCCCTGGCCGGCGCCCGCATCACCGGGTCGCTGCACATGACCGTACAGACCGCCGTGCTGATCGAGACGCTGGTCTCGCTCGGTGCGCAGGTCCGTTGGGCGTCCTGCAACATCTTCTCCACGCAGGACCACGCCGCCGCCGCGATCGCCGTCGGTCCGACCGGTACGCCGGACAACCCGCAGGGTGTCCCGGTCTTCGCCTGGAAGGGCGAGTCGCTCGCCGAGTACTGGTGGTGCACCGAGAAGGCGCTGACCTGGCCCGACGGTGGCCCGAACCTGATCCTCGACGACGGCGGCGACGCGACGCTGCTGGTGCACAAGGGCGTCGAGTTCGAGAAGGCGAACAAGGTGCCGGCCGTGGAGACCGCGGAGAGCGAGGAGGAGGCCGAGATCCTGAAGCTGCTCGCCGCCTCGCTGTCGGCGGACGCGCAGAAGTGGACGTCGATCTCCGCGGGGATCAAGGGCGTGACCGAGGAGACGACCACCGGCGTGCACCGGCTGTACCAGCTGGCCGAGCGCGGCGAGCTGCTGTTCCCGGCGATCAACGTGAACGACTCGGTGACCAAGTCGAAGTTTGACAATCGGTACGGATGCCGCCATTCGCTCATCGATGGCATCAACCGGGCGACCGACACGCTGATCGGTGGCAAGACCGCCGTCATCGCCGGGTACGGGGACGTCGGCAAGGGCTGCGCCGAGTCGCTGCGCGGCCAGGGCGCCCGGGTCATCGTCACCGAGATCGACCCGATCAACGCGCTCCAGGCCGCCATGGACGGGTACCAGGTCGCGCGGCTGGACGACGTGGTCGGCCAGGCGGACATCTTCGTCACCTCGACCGGCAACTTCCACGTGATCACGGCCGAGCACATGTCGAAGATGAAGCACCAGGCGATCGTCGGCAACATCGGCCACTTCGACAACGAGATCGACATGGCCGGCCTGGCGAAGCTGCCCGGCATCACGCGGACCAACATCAAGCCGCAGGTCGACGTGTGGACGTTCGCCGACGGTCACACGATCATCGTGCTGTCCGAGGGCCGCCTGCTGAACCTGGGCAACGCGACCGGCCACCCGAGCTTCGTCATGTCGAACTCGTTCGCGAACCAGACGCTGGCGCAGATCGAGCTGCACACCAAGATCGAGGAGTACCCGACGGGTGTGTACCGGCTGTCGAAGCAGCTGGACGAGAAGGTCGCGCGGCTGCACCTGGGCGCGCTCGGCGTCGAGCTGACCGAGCTGACGCCGGAGCAGTCGGCGTACCTCGGCATCCCGGTCGAGGGCCCGTACAAGCCGGAGCACTACCGCTACTGAGCACGTTCGCTCACGAAGGGCGCGGTCCCCGCATGGGGGCCGCGCCCTTCGCGTGTCCACAGTGGATGGTCCACTGTGGACCTCGGAACCGGTCTGTCGTGGACAGTCCACAGCAGACGGTGCTTCGCCCGCACATACCACCGATCGGCCTGTCGCTACAAGGTTTCGCCGTGCCCCGGCCCTAACCTGAGGACCGCCGACGACATCAGCTCTACGTAAGCCAGTGATGTCGTTGCGTGCTCGTCACGGGGGTGATGAATGGCGAACGCCACCGAGGTACGCCCGGGCCCGGCCCACGCTCCGGCCGCCGCGCCGGGACCGGCCCGACTGCCCGGCGTCGACGGCCTGCGCGCGCTCGCCGTCACCGCCGTCCTCGTCTACCACGTGCACCCGGCGGCGCTGCCCGGCGGGTACCTCGGCGTCGACGTGTTCTTCGTGATCAGCGGGTACCTCATCACCCGGTTGCTGCTCGCCGGCCGCGGCGACCTGCGCAACTTCTGGGTACGCCGGGCGCGCCGGATCCTGCCACCGCTCGTACCGGTGCTGCTGGTGACCGTGCTCGCGGTGGCGCTGGTGGACCGCGCGCACCTGCGGGCGCTGCGTACCGAGGTGCTGGGGGCGCTGACGTTCACCAGCAACTGGGTGCAGATCGGCGAGCACCACTCGTACTTCGCGCGGTTCGCGGCGCCGTCGGTGCTGCAACACCTGTGGTCGCTGGCCGTGGAGGAGCAGTTCTACCTGCTCTGGCCGCTGGTCGTGGTGCTGGTGCTGCGCCGCGGGCGCAACCGGCTGGCGCTGCTCGCCGGGCTCGGCGCGCTCGCGTCGGCGACGCTGATGGCCGTGCGGTTCACGCCCGGCGGCGACCCGTCCCGCGTGTACTTCGGCACCGACACGCACTGCGCCGGCCTGCTCGTCGGGGCGGTCCTCGCGGTGGTCTGGGGCGGCGCTGCCGGCACCTCACGCACCCGTACCGTCGGGCGCAACGTCGCCGCCGTCGTCGGGCTCGCCGTCGTCGGGCTCGGGCTGTGGCGGATGGGGGAGTACGGGCCGGGGGCGTACCGGGGCGGGATCCTTGCCGTGTCGATCGCGTCCGCGCTGCTGATCACCGGCGCCGGCGCCGGCCGCTCCGCCGTCGGCTGGCTGCTGTCGCGGGCACCGGTGCGTTGGCTCGGCGCCCGCTCGTACGGGCTGTACCTGTGGCACTGGCCGGTCCTCGTGCTCGGCGACAAGGTCGCGCCCCGGACCTGGCCCGTCGTCCTCGTCGAGATCGGCGTCGCGCTCACGCTCACCGCCTGGTCCTTCCGGTACGTCGAGCGCCCGGTGCTGCGCGCCGGGTACCGCGGGCTGCTGCGGCGCGGGTGGCGGCCGGAGGGTTCCGGCCGGCGTGCCGCGCGGCGCGCCGGTCTGCTCGCCGGCGTGGCGGCCACGGTCGCGATTGCGGCGGTGGCGACGGTCTCGCTGGTACGGGCGCCGGTCGCGCCGAAGACCGGGCTGGACGCTCAGCTCGCCGCGGCGAACGTGGCGACCCGACCCACACCGAGCCCGAGCCCGACCCCCAGCGCCGCACCCAGCCCGAGCGCGGCCACCGCACCCGCCGCGCCGCCGATGCCGCACGGCACCGAGATCAGCGCGCTCGGCGACTCGGTGATGCTGGCGTCGGCACCCGCGTTGCAGCACACGCTGCCCGGGATCGCCATCGACGCCAAGGTCAGCCGGGCCATGCAGCCCGCGCCGGGCATCCTCGCCGGGATGGCCGGGCGCGGTGCGCTGCGCCCCGTGGTCCTGCTCGGCCTCGGTACGAACGGGCCGTTCCCGCGCTCGCTGCTGGAGGGCATCGTCCGCCAACTCGGCCCGCACCGCCGGCTCTACCTGGTCAACGTCTACCTGCCGACCCGGCCGTGGGGCCGCCAGGTGAACCGGACACTCGACGCGGTCGCCGCCGCCCACGACAACGTGTACCTCGTCGACTGGCGTACCGCGGCCGGGCGGCACGAGAACCTGCTGTGGCCCGACCGCATCCACCCGCGCCCCGGCGCCGGCGCCAGCCTGTACGCGCGTACCGTCGCCGCCGCGCTCGCCGGCCCGACCGACGACGACCAGCTCGTCCCCGCCAACCACGTACGTCCCGGCTGACCCGTCCCGGGGTCGGCCGGGTGGTGCCCGGGCCGGGGGTCCCGCGGTCCGCAGGCTTCGGCCGAACGGTCGAAGGCGGCCGAACTTCAGGACGCGGCGGGCACGCGGGCGGATCATCTCGGTATGCGCGCGGTACGGATCGCCCGGTGGTTCGCCTGCCGGCTCGGCCGCGGCGGCAGCGCGCTTCGGCGGCCGTCGGACCGGGTCGAGGGGATCGCCGCGCTCGTCGCCCTGCTCGTCGTGCTGCTCGCGGTACCGGCCGGTGTGCTCGTGGGCGGGCACGCGACCGACCGGGCGGCGGCGTCGGCGAAGCAGCAACGTACCGGGACGTACCGGACGACGGCGGTGCTGTTGGGCGACGTACCCGTCGTGGTCGGCTCCGACGGCACCGCCGGGTACGGCGCGCGGCTGCCGGTCCGGGCGAGCTGGCCGACCCGGGCCGGGGAGCGGACCGGGCAGATCGACGCGACGCCCGGGCTGCGGCGCGGCGCCCGGGTACCCGTCTGGGTCGACCGGTCCGGTGCGGTCGTCGACCCGCCCGCCGGCTCGTTCCAGGTCACCGCGACGGGCGCCGCCACCGGCCTCGGCGTCCTGATCGGCGCGATCGCCGCGGTCACCCTCTTCTACGGCGGGCTCCGGATCGGGCTCGACCGCCGCCGCTTCGCCCGCTGGGACCGCGAGTGGCGCCGCTTCGGTCCGCGCGGCAACCGCCGCGTCGGCTGACCCGGCCGGCTGGTGCGGCCCCTTTGCCGTGCGCACCGGTAGGCAGAGCCGCTCTGCGCACCGGTAGGAAGCGCGGGCTCCGCGCACCAAGGCGCGTCAGGGCGCACCGGTGAGTCCGGCCGCTCGGGGTCGCCGGGCCCGGGTCAGGTCGCGGCGAGGTAGTGGCCGGTTCGGCTGGCGGCCGCGGCGGCGATCGTGGCCGGTGGGCCCTCCGCGACGACCCGGCCGCCGTCGTACCCGGCGCCCGGACCGAGGTCGACGGCCCAGTCGGCGCCGCCGATCATGGCCAGGTCGTGCTCGACCACGACGACCGAGTGCCCGCCGGACACCAGCCCGTGCAACTGCCGGTCCAACACCGCGACGTCGGCGGGGTGCAGGCCGGTGGTGGGCTCGTCCAGCAGGTAGAGGGTGTGGCCGCGGGCGGGGCGTTGCAGCTCGGTGGCGAGCTTGATGCGCTGCGCCTCCCCGCCGGACAGCTCCGTGGCCGGCTGGCCGAGCCGCAGGTACCCGAGGCCGACCTCGCGCAGCGCGTGTAGGCTGCGCGCCGCCGCGGGCAGGTCGGCGAAGAACTCGGCGGCGGCGTCGACGGTCAACCCGAGGACGTCCGCGATCGACTTCCCGCGGTACGTGACGGCCAGCGTCTCCGGGTTGTACCGGGCGCCGTGGCAGGTCGGGCACGGCGTGTACGTGTCCGGCAGGAACAGCAGCTCGACCGCCACGTACCCGTCGCCCTGGCACGTCTCGCACCGACCGCCGGGCACGTTGAACGAGAACCGGCCCGCCGCGTACCCCCGGGCGCGCGCCACGTCGGTCTCGGCGAACGCCCGGCGTACCGCGTCGAACAGGCCGGTGTACGTGGCGAGGTTGGAGCGCGGGGTGCGCCCGATCGGCTTCTGGTCGACCTGCACGAGCCGTCGTACGGTTGCCACCCCGTCGGCCCACGGTGTCGGCTCGCCGCCGAGGTGCGCGGTGACCGTGTCGGCGAGGACCTGGCTGACCAGCGTCGACTTGCCCGAGCCGGACACGCCGGTCACCGCGGTGAACACGCCGAGTGGCAGCCGTACGGTCAGGCCGCGCAGGTTGTGCCGGGTGACGTCGCGCAGGGTGAGCCAGCCGGCGGGCTCGCGCGGGGCGTGCGCGGGCGGCGGCGTCGCCGTGAACAGGTACTCCCGGGTGACCGACTCGTCCACAGTGGACAGATCGGGTACCGGCCCGCTGTACAGGATCCGGCCGCCGTGCGTGCCGGCGCCCGGGCCGACGTCGACGATCCAGTCGGCCCGGCGTACCACGGTCATGTCGTGCTCGACGACGAACAGTGAGTTGCCGGCGGCCCGCAGCCGCCGCAGCACGCCCAGCAGCGCCTCGGTGTCGGCGGGGTGCAGCCCGGCGGACGGCTCGTCCAGGACGTACACGACGCCGAAGAGGCCGGAGCGCAGTTGCGTCGCGATCCGCAGCCGCTGCAACTCGCCCGCAGACAGCGTCGGCGTCGCCCGGCCCATGCTCAGGTATCCGAGGCCCAGCTCGGCGAGCGTGTCCACGCGGGCGACCAGGTCCCCGGCGATCTCCGCCGCCGGCTCCACACCACCCGCGGCGACCGGACGCAGCAGCTCGGCCAGCTCCGCCAGCGGCATCCCGAACAGCTCCGCGATCGAACGCCCGGCGTACGTCACCGCCAGCGACTCGGCCCGCAGCCGCCGCCCGCCGCACAGCGGGCACGGTCCCGACCGCAGGAACCGTTCCATCCGGGTCCGCTGCGTGGCGCTCTTGCTCCCCGCGTACGTGTGCAGCACGTAGCGCCGCGCGCTCTGGTACTTCCCCTGGTACGGCCGCTGGATCCGGCCCGCCTCGCGCTCCGGGTGCACCGTGACGACGGGCTGCTCGTCGGTGAACAGGATCCACTCGCGGTCCGCGGCGGACAGCTCACGCCACGGCCGGTCCACGTCGTACCCCAGGGTGGCGAGGATGTCGCGCAGGTTCTTGCCCAGCCAGGCGCCCGGCCAGGCGGCGATCGCGTGTTCCCGGATCGACAGCGACGGGTCGGGGACCAGCGATTCCTCGGTGACGGTGTGGATCTCGCCGACGCCGTGGCATTCCGGGCACGCACCGGCCGGCGTGTTCGGCGAGAACGCGTCGGAGTCGAGCCGATCCGCACCGGGCGGGTAGTCACCGGCCCGCGAGTACAGCATGCGGAGCAGGTTGGACAGGGTGGTGACGGTGCCGACGGACGAGCGGGACGTGCCGGGGCCGCGGCGCTGTTCGAGCGCCACGGCCGGCGGCAGGCCGGTGATCTCGCCGACGCGCGGCGCGCCGACCTGATGGATCAGCCGCCGGGCGTACGGCGCGACGGACTCGACGTAGCGGCGCTGCGCCTCGGCGTAGATCGTGCCGAACGCCAGCGACGACTTCCCCGACCCGGACACCCCGGTGAAGACCGCCAACGCGTCCCGCGGCACGGCCACGTCGACGTGCCGCAGGTTGTGCTCGCTGGCGTCCCGGACCCGGACGAAGCCGTCGGGGTGGTCACTCCCGGTGGTCACGGGAGTGAGGATCTCACTCTTCGTCGTCGGGTGCGGCGTGGTCCGGCACCCCCGGCGTCGGGTCCTTCGACATGTCGATGCGCGGATCGCGCGGCGCGTCGTCCGGCGCCGCGTGCCGGCCCCTCGACTGCTCCTCGTCCCCCATCGGAACCTCCCCATCCGTCTCGCGTACGACGCGGTTGCCGCAGTGCAACCTACACCGGTGGTACGACTGCTCCGTCCGGCGACACCCACGGTTTCGACGAGTTGCCACGCCGGGGTGACCGGCCGTGCGATCCTGCCGGACATGAGAGTGCCGCAGCCGATCCTGGGGCCACTGACCCGGGCGGCGATGTTCCTGACCCTGACGGTACGTCCGGGTGCGGCCGACACCGTCCGTGACGCACTGAGCGATGTGAGCGGGCTGGAGCGTTCGGTCGGGTTCCGGTCCGCCGACGGTGGGCTGACGTGCGTGGTCGGCATCGGTTCCGCCGCATGGGAGGCGCTGTACGGCACGCCCCGGCCCGCCGACCTGCACCCGTTCCGCGTACTCACCGGGCCGCGGCACCGCGCGCCGGCCACCCCCGGCGACATCCTGCTGCACCTGCGCGCCAGCCGCTTCGACCTGTGCTTCGAGCTGGCCACCCTGATCCTCGACCGGCTCGGATCCGCGGTCACCGTCGAGGACGAGACCCACGGCTTCCGGTACTTCGACGAGCGCGACCTGCTCGGCTTCGTCGACGGTACGGAGAACCCGACGGGTGCCGAGGCCCAGGCGGCCGTGCTCGTCGGGGACGAGGACCCGGAGTTCGCCGGCGGCAGCTACGTCATCGTGCAGAAGTACCTGCACGACATGGCCGCGTGGCAGGCTCTGCCGGTGGAGGAGCAGGAGCGGGTCATCGGCCGGTCCAAGCTCGCCGACGTGGAGATGCCCGACGACGTGAAGCCGGCCGACTCGCACGTCGCGCTCAACACGATCACCGACCCGGACGGTACCGAGCGGCAGATCGTGCGGGACAACATGCCGTTCGGGTCGCCGTCGCGCGGCGAGTTCGGCACCTACTTCATCGGGTACGCGGCGACGCCCGGCATCACCGAGCTGATGCTGGAACACATGTTCCTCGGCAACCCGCCCGGCACCACCGACCGCATCCTCGACTTCTCGACCGCGGTCACCGGCGGCCTGTTCTTCGTACCCACCCGGGACCTCCTCGACGACCCGCCCGAGCCCGCCGCCGCCGGCGCGACGGCCGCCGTACCGTTGGCGGACCCGGCTCCGGTCGCGGTTCCGGTTCCGGCGGGCGACGGTTCGTTGCGTATCGGCGATCTGAAGGGGTAGCGATGAACAACCTGCACCGGGAACTCGCGCCGATGTCCGAGGCCGCCTGGGCGGACCTGGAGGACGAGGCGCGGCGGACGTTCACCCAGCACCTCGCCGGGCGGCGGGTCGTCGACGTCGAGGGGCCGGCCGGGCCTGAGCTGGCCGCGGTCGGCACCGGGCGCCGGCAGCCGATCGACGCGCCGGACGGCGTCCAGGCGTGGCAGCGGTGGGCGCGGCCGCTCGTCGAGTTGCAGGTGCCCTTCACCGTCTCCCGTACCGAGGTCGACGACGTGGAGCGCGGCGCGAAGGACGCCGACTGGCAGCCGGTGAAGGACGCCGCGAAGCGCATCGCGTTCGCCGAGGACCGCGCCGTCTTCGAGGGGTATCCGGCCGCCGGCATCGACGGCGTACGCCGCGGCTCCACCAACCCGCCGATCGAGCTGCCCGCCGACGTACGCGACTATCCGAACGCGGTGAGCCGCGCCGTCAGCGCGCTGCGCCTCGCCGGGGTGGCCGGTCCGTACTCGCTGCTGCTCAGCGCCGACGCGTACACCGCGGTGAACGAAACCGCCGACCACGGGTACCCGATCCGGCAGCACCTGACGCGCGTCATCGACGGCGACATCATCTGGGCGCCGGCGCTGACCGGCGCGTTCCTGCTGTCCACCCGTGGCGGCGACTTCGGCCTGGGCCTCGGCCAGGACCTCGCGATCGGCTACACCAGCCACGACGCCGACACCGTCACGCTCTACTTCCGCGAGTCCTTCACGTTCCTCCAGTACACCGGCGAGGCCGCGGTCCCGTTCACGGCACACTGACCGCCGTCGTCACCACCACGGCCGGGCGTCGGTCGGCGCGGCTCCCCGGTCGAGCCGGGCGGACACCAGCCTGCCGCGCGGTGCGGTGCTGAGCAGCTCCAGCACCCAGGACCGCTCGGTCGGGTGCACCGGATCGGTGAGGGCGGACAGGATCGTCGCGTTCGTGCAGCCGGCCTTCGCGAGCGCGGCGGCCAGCTCGGTCGCGGCGGCCGGGTCGCGGTCGGCGATCGCCCGGTCGAGCACAGCCGGCGCGTACGCGTTGGCCAGCCACCGCGGCTCGACGGCGCGTGCGAGCGTACGCTCCGCCGCCGCCAGCGTCGCTCGCCACGCCGCCCACGGGTACGCGTCCGGGCCCGCCTCGGCCGGCGCCCACCGCAGGCTGTAGAGGTCCTCGCCGCGCATCGCGTCCAGGTCCTTCCACACGCTGAGGTTGCCGTCCTCGTCCCGGTGCCAGACGACCCCCTGACCGCGGTAGTCGGCCCGCCGGACCACGTTGCCGTGCGCGTCCGGCCAGAAGCCGTCGGTGCCGTCCGGCCGCAGCCCGGTGAACGCGGCGTGCAGCATCGAGGTGATCACCTCCACGTCGTCGTACCCGGTGACGACGAGGAACCGGCCCAGCAGAGCCAACACCGGGCCCGGATGCCGCAGCTCGGCGTCCCGCAGCGCGGCGGCCCGGCACACCAGGTCCAGCTCCGCCCACCGGAACACGTGCGGCTGGAAGTGTGCCTGGTCGTCCCAGCCGACGCTGTGGGCCTCCTCGACACCCGGCACCCGTACGCCGAGCTCGGTGCGCCCGTCGCTCACCGTCAGCTCCACGCCGTGCCCGTCGCCCACGCCGAACAGCACGTCGTGCTCCGGGTCCGGCAGGTCGAACGCCTCGTCGTCGAGATCGTCGTCGTCGAGGTCCGCGTCCGGGTCGGGACCGAAGTAGAACTCCCGCTCGAAGAAGTACATCGCCCAGAACCGCGGGTCCCGCAGGCCCGCCCGCATCTCGTTCGGCATGCTCACCGCCGCGATGCTAACCACCCTCCGCGACCGTGTGATGTGTTCCGTTGCCAGGTTCACGGACCACGTCGGACCTCTAGGCTGGGCGGGTGACTGAGCAGACGTGGGAGACGGTCGACCGATACCTGAGCGACACGCTGGTCCCGGCGGATGCCGTGCTGGAGCAGGCGTTGGCCGACAGCCGGGCGGCAGGGCTGCCCGAGATCGCCGTCGCGCCGAACCAGGGGCGGATGCTGGAACTGCTGGCCCGGATGTCCGGCGCCCGGCGGATCCTGGAGCTGGGCACGCTCGGCGGGTACAGCACGATCTGGCTGGGCCGGGCGCTTCCCGCCGACGGCCGGCTGATCACGCTGGAATACTCGCCGAAGCACGCCGAAGTGGCCCGCGCCAACATCGCCCGCGCCGGCCTCGCCGACCGCGTCGAGGTACGCGTCGGTGCCGCCCTCGACACCCTGCCGGAGCTGGTCGCCGACGGCGCCGGCCCGTTCGACCTGGTGTTCATCGACGCAGACAAGGACAACTACCCGGCGTACCTGGACTGGACGCTGAAGCTGTCCCGCCCGGGCACCGTCATCGTCGGCGACAACGTCGTACGTGACGGCGCCGTCGTCGACCCCGACCACGCCGACCCCCGGGTGCGCGGGGTACGCGCCTTCCTCGACAAGGCCGCCGCCGAGCCGCGCCTGGACGCCACCGCGGTCCAGACCGTCGGCGTCAAGGGTTACGACGGCTTCGCCCTCATGCTCGTCACCTCCTGACCTGTCGGTACGCGACGGCGCCCGGGTCGCCCCGGGCGCGTCTCGTCAGTCGTGGTGGCGGTGGTGGTTCGGCAGGACGCCGAGGACGACGAGCAGCGCGTCGAGCGTCACCGCCTCGATCTGCCGACCGTCCACGTATGCCGACCAGCCGCGCCCGTGTCGCACGCAGGAGGCCACGATCCGCCCGCGGTGATGGATCTGCACGTACGCCCCGTCGCCGACGGTCAACGTCGTTGTCATCGCTTCCCCCGTCGTCGTCTCCGGCGGGTGGCCGAGTCCCACCAACGCGACCACCCCGCGACCGACCGTATGACCGGCCGGGCGCTGCGTGATCACGTGGTGTTATGTGACGCCCAGCCGGTCGGCGAGGGCATGCAGGTCGGTGTCGGCGGTGCGGTGGGCACGCCGGACCATGGCGCCGACGCTGTCTCGCACCGTCGGGCTGAGCCGGACCCGTTGCGGCGCAAGCCTTTCCGCGGCCAGGAACGCACCGAGTGCGGCACGGTCGCGCCGCGTCTGGGTAAGCGCGTGACCGACGTCGATGTGGTACGCGGTGCGTCGCGACGGCGCCGCGATGCGGCGCGGGTCGAGCGTGTCCGCGAGGGCCAGGGCACGACCCGGCTCGCCCGTCTCGATCGCGATCGAGACGCGCCACTGCGTCACGTTCGCCGGGCCGAAGTTGGTGCCGCCGAAGCCGCCGTCGGCCGGATCGCCCACCGCGGCGGCGATCCGGTCGGCCTCGTCGAGATGCGCCGCTGCGTCGTCGGTACGCCCGGCGAGCGCGTCGGTCCAGCCGGCGGTGAGCTGGAGCTGCCCGTAGACCCGGCGGCCGGCGCAATCGGTGAGCCGGCGGCCGAGGTCGTCGATCGCCTGCGTGGCCAGGCGCCTGCCGAGCTGGCGGGACTCGGGTGGCAGCGCCTGCAGCCGCGTGTAGTCGGCGAGGCCGACGAGCGTCGCGTCCCCGGTGCGCGCGGCCAACCCGGCGCACAGGGTGGCCGCCTGGTAGGCCAGGTCGGCGTGGCCGAGGTGCTTCACGACGAACGCCACGTCGTGCACCGCCAGCACCAACGCCGACATCATGCGGGCGTCGGCGCGGTGCAGGGCGAGGTCCGGGAGGACGACGGGAGCGAGCGCCAGCGCGCGCACGTAGTCGCAGCGTCGGCGAGCCGCGGCCAGCTCGCCGGCCGCTGCGAGGACAGCCTCGGCCGGGCGGCCCGAGGCCGGGTCGCCCGGGGTTGGGTCGCCCGGGGTTGGGTCGCCCGGGGTTGGGCCGCTGGGCGTTCGGCCACCGGGGGTTCGGCCCTCAGGGGGTGGGCCACCGGCGATTGGGCCGCCCGGCGCCGGGATGTCGTCGTAGGACAAGGAGATCAGGGCGGCGCGCACGGCCGGGACGGCCGCGGTGGCGCGCTCGTGGCCCGGATCGACCGGGGGATAGGGCTGGCCGGTCAGCTCGGCCACGGACACCCGCAGCGCCTCGGCCAACGCCACCACGGTCGACCGTTTGTCGATCGCCCGCCTACCCTGCTCCAGCATCGACACGTATGCCTGGGAGAAGCCGCACAGGTCGGCGAGCACGCGCTGCGTCATGCCGCGCCGGCGTCGCCACACGGCCACGTTGTGTCCCACGAAGTCCGCACCCATGCCCCACACCGTATGCACGCCGAACGGGCGGCGACCACCGTTCGGCGTGGCGACACGCGGTCCGGATCCGTTGTGCCGCAACGGTTGCCGCGCCGCACGTGGATGTCGTATCCCTGGTGTACGGTCGCGGCGGGGAGCCGTCAGACCGGGCCGACGCTGGTGACGCCGGTGCGGCCGCCGTCCACGTCGAGGACGGTGCCGTGCACGAACGCCGCCTCGTCGGAGGCGAGGTAGACGGCGGCGCCGGCGATCGCGTCGGGGTGGCCGGGCGCGCCGGCGGGCGTACCGTGCATCAGGCGTTCGCCGGGGAAGTCGGCGCCGGGGTCCAGGTCGGGTGTGCGGACCACGCCCGGCGAGATCGCGTTGACCCGCACGCCGAGCGGGCCGAACTCGGCGGACCACGCGCGGGTGAGCGTCTCCACGGCGCCCTTCGTGGACGCGTACAGGGCGCCGACCGGCAGGCCGCGCCGGGCGACCCACGAGCCCAGGTTGACGATCACGCCGCCGCCCGCCGCGGCCATCGCCGGGGCGACGGCCCGGGTGAGGAAGAACGGTGCCTTCACGTTCACCGCGTACACCCGGTCGAACGCGGCCTCGTCCGTCGTCGCCGTCGTACCGGGCGGGTAGATCCCGGCGTTGTTGACGAGGATGTCGAGGCGTCCGCCGAGCCGTTCGGTGGCCTCGGCGGCGAGGGCGCTGCTGGCCGCCGCCGTCCCGTCGAGGTCGGCGCGGACGAAGTCGGCCCGCCCGCCCGTGCCGCGGATGACGGCGACGACCGCCGCGCCGCGCGCCTCGTCCCGCCCGGAGACGACCACGTGGGCCCCTTCGGCCGCGTACGCGTGGGCGATCGCACGCCCGATGTTGCTGGTGGAGCCGGTCACGAGGGCGGTCCTGCCGCGAAGTCGTTGTGTCATGCGGCGAACGGTAGGTCGCCATTTTTGGACCAGCAAGTCCAGACCTTTCAGGGGCTTCGTGCAGTCCGGATCCACGTGGTGCCAGGAGATACCAGCCGCGGTGTGCCGGATCACTGGACCCCATGGTCCAGACCGGAGGTAGCGTTGCGGGATGGCGATCACCGTGAAGGGACGCGCGACCCGGCAGCGCATCATCGAGGGCGCCGCCGCGCACCTGCGCAGCGCCGGACCCGGCGGCGTGACCCTCGACGACGTCCGTGCCCTCACCAACACCAGCAAGGGCCAGCTGTTCCACTACTTCCCCGGCGGCAAGGAGGAACTGCTGCTCGCCGTCGCGCGGTACGAGGCGGACCGCGTCCTCGACGACCAGCAGCCGCACCTCGGTGCACTGACCTCGTGGGCGGCCTGGGAACGGTGGCGCGACGCCGTCATCGCCCGCTACCGCGCCCAGGGCACCAACTGCCCGCTCGGCGCGCTCATGGGGCAGGTCGGCAGCACGCCGGGCGCCGCCGAGGTCGTGCACACCCTGCTCACCCAGTGGCAGCGGTACGTCCGCGACGGGATCGTCGCGATGCAGGGCTCCGGTCGCATCCGCCCCGACCTCGACCCGGACCGCACCGCCGCCGCGTTCATCGCCGGCATCCAGGGCGGCGTACAGGTCCTGCGGTCGACCGGACGCACCGACCACCTCGAAGCCGTCCTCGCCGTCCTCCTCGACCACCTGCGCCCGGCACCGGCCCATGCCGGTGCCGCGCACTGACCGGCCGCGCCTATTTCGGGATTGCGCCGATCCGGCCGTCGATCGCGAACAGCGCGATGACCACGACGAACCACCCGAGCATCGTCAGCGACGCCAGCCGCCGCACCGCACGGCCGCGCGTCCGGGGGATGAAGAACATGGCGACGGCCGGTGCCGAGGCGACCAGCCAGGCGACGAAGCCGCTGGCCAGGAGGATGTCGTGGTGTCGGGTGCCCATGTCCATGTTGATCAGGCCGAGCGGGATGAACACCATTGACAGGACGATGAACTTGACCGGGAACCCGATCCGGTGGCCGAAGCCCCATTCCATCAGCGGGGAGAACGACCACCCGGGCCTCTTGGTCACGATCAGCGGCCTGGTGTCGTCGAACCCGTCCGGATCGCTGCGTGTCACGACCGCACCTCACCGTCGACGGACCGGTCGAGGTACTCCGCGGCACTGGCCTTGGCGTCGGCGATCTCGTCAGCCGACCGCTCGGCGCGCCAGGCGAGGTAGTTGCCCACCCCGGTGTCGACGACCTCGCGGTACGCACTGGAGGTCAGCGCCGTTCGCAGCGACACCGAGCCGCTCAGCACGTCCCGCGCCAGGTCGGACCCGGCGGAGCCGTCCGACCGCGCGGCGAGCACGGTCAGGACGCGCCGAAGGTGCTCGCGGAGCGGTCCGGGGGGTACGAGATCGAACTCGTCGGTCATCGTCAGCTCCTCTCCCCGGGTACCGGCCCGGTGCGCGCGCCGACCAAGGGGTTCCGGTACGGGGTGTCCGGCAGCAGGTCGACCCGGACCCCGTTCACGCCGGACGCCGTGAGGTCCTCCAGGTCGCCGATCGCCGCGTTGACCATCTGCGTCACCAGCGCCGCGCCGTGGGAGATCCCCTCCCACTGCTCCAGGACCTCGGCGACCTCCAGGGCCGCCACGCCGTATCCCACGATCGCCCCGACGCCGGTCTCCGACAACGCGGAGCCGGCGTAGGAGGAGAGCAGCATGACGAGAAGCTGGTCGCCGAGCGAGTTGAACGCGTCCTCCAGCGACTCGGTGAAGGTCCAGACGCCGTGCGCCGTCGTCGTGTAGATCTTCGCGATCTGGTCGAGCGGCTGATGCTCCTTCGCGATGTCGGCCGAGAGCCGGTCAAGGTAGCTGAACGCGCCGTCCGCCGCGTTGCCCCACCAGGTGATCTCCAGATCCTTCCGGCCGGCGTGGACGTTGCCCCCGATGTCCCTGCAGGCGGCGCCGATGTTGTGGAAGAGGCTGGCCTGCTTGGCGAAGGAGGTCCAGTCGCCGGCGATCCACTCACCGGCCTTCTTGACGGGATTGAAGTCGAAGATCTCCTCGGACGCCTCCCACACCCAGTGGGACACGCTCAGGTTGCTGGAGATCTTCGTCCACAGATCCCACGGATCCTGGAACTCCTCGTCGCTGGGTGCCTCCGGCTTGGTCAGCCGGTCGGTCGGGTCACTGACGTCGCGAAAGCTCATGGGGCGTCCCTCACCGATCCACGCGCGGCAGCTTGGCGTCCTCGGCGGCGAGGTCGTCGCGGGCCGAGTCGTCCGACCGCTGGTAGTGGTCGGCGGTGTCGGACAGGGTTCCGGCGGTCCGGGCGAGCACCTTGTTCAGCTCGCCGAGCATGTCCTCGACGTGCTTGGCGACCTTCTCGTGCGTCTTCTCCACCTTGCTGAACCACTCACCCGACTTGCCGGCGTCCACCCTGTCGTTCCGGTGCAGGTAGTCCCGGGCCTTGGCGGCATGCTCGGCGGCCCGCCCCAGTTGGTCCGTGTACGCGAGCAGGTCGTGCGTGCTCACGTTGAACTGCGCCCGCGGCGTACCGTCGCCGACCGCATCCTTCACCACTCGACTCCCGCGTCGTCGCACCGATGCCGCCAGGACGGCTGCGCGCGCACCTGGGGCGGAAACGGGCAACACACTAGCGAACGAGGTCAACACGAACTGTCGCCCCGACGTCAGTGCACACGAAAACGCCTCGCACCGGACCGGTGCGAGGCGTTTTCCGACCTCGGCGCGGCGTCGACCACCGCGCCGAGTGGAGCTGTCAGACGTCGTAGTAGAGGGCGAACTCGTGCGGGGTGGGGCGCAGGCGGATCGGGTCGACCTCGTTGGTGCGCTTGTAGTCCACCCAGGTCTCGATCAGGTCCGGGGTGAACACGTCACCGGCGAGCAGGTACTCGTGGTCGGCCTCCAGCGAGTCGAGCACCTCCGGCAGCGACCCGGGTACCTGCTTGACGCCGGCGAACTCCTCGGGCGGCAGCTCGTACAGGTCCTTGTCGACGGGCTCCGGCGGCTCGATCTTGTTGCGTACGCCGTCCAGGCCGGCCATCAGCATCGCCGAGAACGCCAGGTACGGGTTGGAGGACGGGTCCGGCACGCGGAACTCGACGCGCTTGGCCTTCGGGTTGCTGCCGGTGACCGGGATGCGGGTGCAGGCGGAGCGGTTGCGCTGCGAGTACACCAGGTTGACGGGGGCCTCGAAGCCGGGCACCAGCCGGCGGTACGAGTTGACCGTCGGGTTGGTGAAGGCGAGCAGGCTCGGCGCGTGGTGCAGCAGGCCGCCGATGTACCAGCGGGCCATGTCCGACAGCCCGGCGTACCCGGTCTCGTCGTAGAACAGCGGGTCGCCGCCGAGCCACAGGCTCTGGTGGGTGTGCATGCCGGAGCCGTTGTCACCGAACAGCGGCTTCGGCATGAACGTGGCGGTGCGGCCGGCGGCGTGCGCCGTGTTCTTGACGATGTACTTGAAGAGCTGGAGCTGGTCGCCGGAGTGCAGCAGCGTCGAGAACCGGTAGTTGATCTCGGCCTGGCCGGCGGTGCCGACCTCGTGGTGGCCGCGCTCGACGACGAGGCCCGCGCCGATCAACCTGCGGGTGATCGCGTCACGCAGGTCGGCGGTCTGGTCGACCGGCGCGACGGGGAAGTAGCCGCCCTTGTTCGCGATCTTGTGGCCGAGGTTGTGCCCACCCTCGACGGCGCCGGTGTTCCAGGCACCCTCGATCGAGTCGATGTGGTAGAAGCCGTGCTGCGCCGCGGTGTCGTACCGGATCGAGTCGAAGAGGTAGAACTCGGCCTCGGCACCGAAGTACGCGGTGTCGGCGATGCCGCTCGCCGCGAGGTACGTCTCCGCCTTGCGGGCGACGTTGCGCGGGTCCCGCGAGTACGGCTCGCGGGTGAACGGGTCGTGGATGAAGAAGTTCAGCGCGACGGTCTTCTCCACGCGGAACGGGTCGACGAACGCGGTGGTCGGGTCCGGCAGCAGCAGCATGTCCGACTCGTGGATCTGCTGGAAGCCGCGGATCGACGACCCGTCGAACGCCAGGCCGTTGGTGAAGACGTCCTCGTCGAACGACTCGACCGGCACGTTGAAGTGCTGCATCACGCCGGGCAGGTCGCAGAACCGGACATCGACGAACTTCACGTCTTCGGCGCTGAGATAGCGCAGGAGTTCCTCGGAGTTGCCGAACACTTGTCCTCCGTCGTCCACGTCGTATCCTCTGGCCGCAGCCCGAGAGGGGGTACTTCGCAGAACCTAGGTACCCGCCGTTGCCCGGCCGTGTCCCCATTGTTTCGCCGGTGTTACGCCGCCCGCAGGCGTTCGGCGGCGCCGCTAGGATAGCGACCTTCGACACGCCGTAGAGTGGTGCGCATGGCCGACCGGTCCCGCAGTTCCACCCGCCCCGCGGACACCAGCACGACCTCGACGCCCACCGACGGCGCGCCGCCCAGCGCGGAGCCGGGCACGCCCGCCGGGTACGGCAAGCGGTTCGTGGCGCTGTTCCTCGACTGGATCCTGTGCCTGCTCATCGGCGGCGTACTGGCCACCGTGACCGGGGTGCTCGACGCGACGTCGCTGCGCGGGTTCTGGGCGTACCCGGTGCTGATCTGCGAGTACGGGATCTTCGTCGGGCTGTGGGGGCAGACCCCGGGCATGCGTCTCGCCCGGATCCGGTGCGCCCCGGTGGACCACGACGGCGTCATCGGCGTACCCCGGGCGCTGCTGCGCGGTCTGCTGCTCTGCCTGGTCGTGCCGCCGCTGGTGGTCGGCCCCGGCGGCCGCGGCTGGCACGACCGCGCCGCCCGCTCCATCATGCTGCACACCTGACACACCTGACCGCATGGCCCGCCGGTCTTGGCGGCGATGTTCGGCCGGTGACGTGAGGTCGCGAAAGCGAGGCCGCCGCAGCGGCCCTGACCACCTAGCGGCCGCGCATGGCGCGGCGGGCGCCCTTCGGGGGGCGCATGTTGCCGGGGACGGGGCCCTTCGGCATGGGCGGCCGGGAGCCGAGCGCGTTGAGCCGGGTGTCGAGGGCGCCGACCTGCTTCGCGGTGATGTTGCGGGGCAGCTTGAGCAGGTGGCTGCGCAGCTTGCGCAGGTCGACCTGGCCCTCGCCGTCGCCGACGATGATGTCGTAGATCGGGGTCTCGCCGACGACTCGGGAGGCGCGCTTCTTCTCCTGGCCGAGCAGGCTGCGGAGCCGGCTGGGGTTGCCCTCGCCGATGAGGACGACGCCGGCGCGGCAGACCGCCCGGTGTACGAAGTCCTCCTGGGTGGTCGCCTGGATCGCCGGGGTGACCCGCCAGTCGCCGCGCATGGTCTGCAGGATCGCGGCGGCGGCGCCGGGTTTGCCCTCCGCCTCGTTCAGCATCGCGGTGTTGGCCCGCAGGTTCATCACGACGAGGACCAGCAGCAGCGCGAACACCACGCCGACGATGATCCACACCCAGGAACTCAGCAGGACGAACGCGACGATCCCCGCCACGACGGGCACCACCACCGCGAGCGCCACGAGCGGGATGAACTTGTTGTCCCGCTTGGCGGTGAACACGAACGCGATGCGGATCTGCTTGAGACGCTCCAGGAACGACGCCTTCTCCGGCTCAGCCTTGGCCATGCCGAGAAGTCTATCGATCCGTACGCGAGGCCAGTGCCCTGGCACCTGACCGCTACCCTGCGGGCCACCTGCCGCCAGACGAACGGAGCAGACCGTGATGTACGGCCCGCCGGCGTACGCGCCACCGCCGATGCTCCGACGCCGCCCGCAGGCGCGGGCGAGCGTGGTGTTGCCGCTGGTCGGCCTCGCGCTGGTGGCGGTCGGCGGCTTCGCGATGCCGTTCTTCGGCGCCGACCAGTGGCAGAGCACCAACGACGCGGTACGTGACGCGGGCGTGTGGGGTGTGGTCGGCGGCGAGTTCCTGGTGCTGGTGCCGGCGGCGCTGCTCGCGTTCGCCGGCACGCTCGACTCGGTCGTGTTCCGGATCTTCTACACGATCATCGGCGTGCTGTGCGTGCTGGCCGGCGCGATCGTCGAGCTGGCCGCCGGCGGTCTCGCCAGCCACCAGGGGTACGACCTGCCGACGGCGTCGATCGGTGTGTCGATCATCGTCGGGCTGATGTTGCTGGCCTGGTTCGTCGGCTTCGCCTTCCTGCGCGGGTTGGCGCTGCGGATGGTGGCCGGACTGCTGCTGCTCGGTACGGTGGCGGTGCACGTGGCGGCGGCGCGGTTCGCGCAGTACTTCCCGGACGAGATCATCATCGGGTTCGAGATCGCCGCGGTCGGCTACCTGCTCTGCGCGGTCGGCTGCTTCGTCGGCCCCCGCTACGTGCTCCGTCCGTAACCGGTGGTCAGACCGACTGGACCGCCATGTCGTGCGGCAGCGCTTCGCCGCGGGCCGTCTTCGCCTGGCGGAAGAGCCGACCCGCGCGGTACGACGAGCGGACCAGCGGCCCGGCCAGCACACCGGCGAACCCGATCCGCTCGGCCTCCTCGCGCAGCGCCACGAACTCCTCCGGCTTCACCCACCGGTCGATCGGGTGGTGCCGCACGGAGGGCCGCAGGTACTGCGTGATCGTCAGCAGCTCGGTGCCCGCCTCGTGCAGGTCGCGCATGGCGGTGACGACCTCGTCGTACTCCTCGCCCATGCCGAGGATCAGGTTCGACTTGGTGACCAGGCCGTCGGCGCGGGCGGCGGTGATGACCTCGAGGGAGCGCTCGTACCGGAAGCCGGGGCGGATGCGCTTGAAGATCCGCGGCACCGTCTCGATGTTGTGCGCCAGCACCTCGGGCCGGGACGAGAACACCTCGGCGAGCTGGTCGGGCCTGGCGTTGAAGTCAGGGATCAGCAGCTCGACGCCGCAGCCGGGTACGTGCTTGTGGATCTGCCGGACGGTCTCCGCGTAGAGCCAGGCGCCGCCGTCGGGCAGGTCGTCGCGGGCCACGCCGGTGATCGTCGCGTACTTCAGGCCCATGGTGGCGACGGAGTCGGCGACGCGACGCGGCTCGTCGGCGTCGAACTCGGCCGGCCGGCCGGTGTCGATCTGGCAGAAGTCGCACCGGCGGGTGCACTGGTCGCCGCCGATGAGGAAGGTGGCCTCGCGGTCCTCCCAACACTCGTAGATGTTGGGGCAGCCGGCCTC
>DASXWQ010000005.1:0-4533 GCA_036503555.1 Actinocatenispora sp. | reverse complement strand
CTGCTCGCGATCACCCACACCAGCAAGCACAGCGACACATGACCCCTCGATCTGCTGCCCCAAGACGGCAGCGGGCGGCCGGACCCGAGTTGGAGCCCGGCCCGGCCGCCCAAGACATCCCAACCCGCACAAGGCAAGGAGTCATCACCATCATGTCCCACCACACAGCGAGCAACGTGCTCGCCTTCCCCGCAGCCCGTCCCGAACCTCACCGCGTCGACGCTGCCGAGGTGTTCGGGCACCGCGTCCGGCCCGGACACCGCGGCTGGCTGTGGACCGTCGAACTGGACGGCATCGAGTACCTGACCGACCGCCTGGTCGTCATCCGTACCGACCGGCTCACCGGCCTGGACGGCGAACGGTTCGACACCCTGGAGTTCGCGCCGAACAACGCCGCCCGCCTCCTCGAGGCGCTAGCCGCACCGCTGGCCGGCGTCACGGCCACGACCCGGTTCGAGGTCGACGTCATCGCCGCGCTGTACGCGGTGGGCGCCGGCATCCTGCCGCTGGCCGGCGACCGCGTACCCGACCTGCACGCCGTCATCTACGGCGGCGACCGGATCGGGCTCGTCACGCCGCTGCCGACGTTCCGCGCCGACTACGCCCTGGGCGCGATCCCCGGCATACCACCAGGGCCGATCGCCAGCGACCAGCTGGAGGCGGCCCGATGATCACGAAGATCAGCGACAGCCCGTGCTGGGTCGTCTCGCTCAACGACGACGGGGACGAGCTGCACTTCCTCACCCAGCCCAAGGCGACCGAGTTCGTGGACCGGTACGGCAGCCGGTACGGCGGACCGCACCAGCTCTCGGTGCCGTGCTGGACGGCGACGTGCGACACGGAGGCCTGCGACGGCGTGGAGGCCAACGAGGACGGCGACGCGGTCCACATTCCGGCGCTGAACCCCCGGCACGCGCTCGTCGACCTCCAGGACCTCAAGCGCGTTGGGCGCGACCTGTTGTGCTGGGAGTGCCGCAAAGAATTCGAGCTGTCGCTCGACCCGGGGGAGCCGCCGACGATCGTCACCCACGACGACGTGGAACGGCTGATCGGGATCGTCGCTGCGTTCTCCGAGCAGATCCGGCCGTGGCGCGACCCGTCTACCCACAAGTTCGTCACCCGGTTCACTGCCATGACCGCCCTCGTCCCGAGCGGGCTTGAGAGCTGGTCCGTGAAGGTCCGCCCGTTCGTCCTCCAGCCGCTCCTGCCCGACATGCCGGCCGTCGCCGCGACCCTGGAGGTTGCCCGATGACCGCGCCGACCCTCCCGCAGTTGCTCGAGCAGTACACCGCCGCGCCGCCGGCCGACCCGTGGGCGGCCACCAGCCCGGCCGACGACGTGTTCAACCAGCTGGCGCCCGATCTGCCGGCGCTCTACTGGCAGGTGCACATCTCGCCCCGGGGACTCCCGACCGAGATCCGCGGCCAGGTCGAGCCCGGCACCGACGACAGCGACGCCGCGGCCATCCTCACCGTCTGGGCGGCCCGGCTCTCGCTACCTCACACCGACCGGTCCCTACCGGGCATGTGCGAGCACTTCGACCTGCGCGACGACTGCTACCTGGTCGTGTGGGCCGTCATCGACCGCGAGCGGTGGGCCGCCGACACGCTCCGCCGCACGCAACCCGAGGGGTGGCCGGCATGACCTCCCGCCGTACCCGCATCGAACGAACCCGCCTGTACACCCGGGTCGCCCTGCTGATCCTGCTCGCGGTCGTGGCCGGCGCCCTCGCCGTCACCGGTCACGACCCCCGCACCGGCTGGATCGTGACCGCCGCCGCGTTCGCCTTCACCGCCGTATGCGTCCTGATCGCTCACCTCACCGACAAGAACGAGGTCTGACCGTGGCCCTCAACAACGGCGAAGCACACGTCGTCAACACGCTCCTGGACTACTTCCTCCACATCGACTCCCGCCCCACCGGCCCGGTCACCGACCGGCAAGCACAGGAGGCAGCACAACTGCTCGCCACCAAGGCGTACAAGCAGCTCTACGCCGGCATCCGACCCGAAGAGGTCACCAAGCACTGGACCCCCCGCGTCGAGCCCGACCCCCTCGACCAGCTCACCGCTGGCCTCGACGCCCACGACGCCAACGAGGTCCGCAAGTTCCGGGCGTTCCTGAAAGACGCCAGCCCCGCACGAGGCAACCCCGGACACAACCCGATCCGCTACCGGGCCGCGATCCACAAGCACTACCCCGACGACGACACGGCGCTGCAAGAGCGAGAGGACGAGAACCGATGACCACCACCGACCACACCAACGCCGCGTGGCCGCCGGCCGCGGGATCGATCCTCTACGGCCTCCCCGGCACCACGGAGCCTTCCACCGATCACGCTGCGGACGTCGTACTGCCCGACGTGCCGGGCATGGTCAAACCCGGAACGTGCTGGGTCCTTCGCCACGAGCTGAAGCGGACGCCGTCCTCGTACTACGAGTACGACGGCAGCGTCCACTTCCCAACCTGGGAGCAAGCCAACGCGGCGGTCACCATCGACCCCGACGACCCAAGCGAGTCGCATGACCTGCTGACCGAGGAGGAGTGCAACGAGTACGAGTGCCGCCGCAAGCGGCGGATCGCTGAAGTCGCCTACCGCGAGCACCAGCACCGCCTCGAGGTCGACGCGGCCAACCTCGACCAGGCGCGCCAGGAAGCCGACGCCGACCACCGCGAGCGCCTGCTCCAGGTCCTGGTGAACACGGCCGCCGCCGACCGGGCGCACCGGCAGCAGGTCCAGCTGGAGACCGCCGAATACCGCGAGAGCTACCTCCAGCTCCTGGTCGACGCGGCCGACTACCGCGACCACCAGGACCAGGTCCGCGCGGACGAGGCTGCCGACCAGGCAGCGACCGCGGGGGCCTGGCGGCTGGTCGACGTCGCCCGGACCGAGATCGGGAAGGCCGACGCGAAGGCCGGCCTCGTGGTCACCCTCGAACTGGCCCTGGCCGGCGCGATCGGAAGCGGAGTGCTGGGAATCGCCGGCATCCTGCGGTGGGCGACGATCGTCGCCCTGCTCACCGGCATCCTGGCCGCGGCCTGGGCAGTGCTGCCCCGGCCGCCCCGCCGCACCTCTCGCACACCGGGGGAGGGGGACGAGAGGCTGGACTACGGCGCCGTACGTGGCCTGGACGGCGGCCAGCTCGCGGCCCGGTTGCGGGTCGTCGACGAGCTGGAGTCGGTCAGCACGGAGGCGGTCGCCCTGGCCAGGATCACGCACGCCAAGTTCACTCTGATCCGGTGGGCGATGCTCGCCGGCGCCGCCGGCCTGGTCCTCGCGGCGATCGCCACAGCGACGGGAGCCGCACGATGAGCATTCAGCCCGAAGGAGGACCGGTGCACGAGCACACCGAACTGGACAACCTGGACGGCCTGACCAGCGAGGTCCGCGACGTCCGAGCCGCGCTGGCCGACCTCACCGCAGCATTGGACGAGGTAGTGACCTGGTCGCAGACCTTGCCGGACCGCTGGGCGGGTGCAGAGGGCACCACGGCCGGCCTCGACAACGCGGTCCGCTCGATAGCGGAAATGGCCGCCGGCCTGAAGCTGCCGCCGGCCGTGCTCGAGCAGCTCGCCGTGCTCGAGCAGGAAGCTACCCGGGCCCGCGGGGTGGGCGAGGTCGCTGGCGACGTCGACGCCACCGGCGACCTCGCCGCGTTCACCGCCGACGCGGGTCCCGCCGCCGGCGCTGGTATCGACCACGGCGGCGACCAGGACCGGCGCGAGCGGGTCGTAGAGCAGGCGATCCGCCAGGCGTACGACATGCTCGTCATCAACGGCGAGGAGGACGGCCGCGAGGTGCGGTGGGTCGGCCTGGTCGCCCTGCGAGCCCAGCTGGACGAGGACGCCGCCCACGCCGGCCGCCTGCCGTTCCCGCGCGCCGGCGTCGACGCCGGCCTCCAGCGCCTCTCCCGGCTGCCCGGCATACATCTCCAGGGCGAGGCCAACCAGCAAACCCTGACCGACGCCGACTGGGAGGCCGGCGTCCGGTTCGGCGGATCGACCCGGCACATCCTGCTGATTGAGGGCGGTGCCTGATGCGATCGACGATCGCCGCGTTCATGGCGAGCCGCCGGCGGCTCCGGATTCAGCTGGCCGTCTCTGGGGTTACGTCTGTGCTTGGGTTCTGGCACGTTACCCACGGCGGCGGCTGGCTGTGGGCGACCGCCGCCCTGCTCTCGGGGTGTGCGTTCCTCGGTACACACGCCCAGATCCAGGACGACCACGACGCCGCCGACGACGACCAGGAGACGAACCGATGAAGCCCGCGATCCCGACCGGCCCCATCGAGTCCGAGCCGCACCCTGACCCGACCTGGAGGCACCACCGCATGGTGATGCCGTACACCGACGAGGTACGGGCCCGGCACGCCCGCGAAGACGCCGCGCTCATTCTCGACGAGCTGGCCGCCGCCGGCGTCGAGCTGGGCGCCTACGACCGCCGCATGATCGCCTGGCTGGCCAACTGGGAGTACGGAACGCTGGTCACCGTCGCGTCTTGGATCAAGCGGGCACACGCCACCGGAACAACCACC
>DASXWQ010000004.1:0-6088 GCA_036503555.1 Actinocatenispora sp. | reverse complement strand
GGCCCGGCTGCGCGCCGCGCTGCGCCCCGCATGACCGGCGTACGGCCCGTCCTCGACGGGCACAACGACCTGCTGTGGGAGCTGCGCATGCGCGGCGGGTACGACTTCGACGCGGTCGACGTCGGCGTCGTGCAGCCCGAGATCCACACCGACGTGCCGCGGCTGCGGGCCGGCGGTGTCGGCGCGCAGTTCTGGTCGGTCTGGGTACCGTGCGACGGTCCGGTGCCGGCGGTGCGTCCGGGTGCGGCGGCGCCCGATCCGGTGGCGGCGACGCTGGAGCAGATCGACGCGGCGTACGCGATGATCGCCCGGTACGGCAAGGATCTCGTGCTGGCGACGACCGCCGACGACGTGGAACGTGCGTTCGCGGCCGGGCGGATCGCGTCGCTGCTGGGCGCCGAGGGCGGGCACCAGATCGGCGGCTCGCTCGGCGTGCTGCGAGTCCTGCACCGGCTCGGCGTGCGCTACCTGACGCTCACCCACGTACGGAACACCGACTGGGCCGACTCGGCGACCGACGAGCCGGTGCACGGCGGCCTGACCGACTTCGGCCGCACCGTCGTACGCGAGATGAACCGGCTCGGCATGCTCGTCGACCTGTCCCACACGGCGGCGAGCACCATGCACGACGCGCTCGACGTGAGCACCGCCCCCGCGTTCTTCTCCCACTCGAACGCCCGCGCCCTCTGCTCACACCCGCGCAACGTCCCCGACGACGTCCTGACCCGGGTACGCGACACGGACGGCGTGGTGATGCTGACGTTCGTACCGGGGTTCCTGACCGAGGAGTGCCACGCCTGGATGGACGCGTACCAGGTGGAGGAGGAACGCCTCGGCCACGACGACCGCGCGGGCCGCGACGCCTGGCTCGACGCGCATCCGCGTCCGCCGTGCTCGGTGACCGACGTCGCCGACCACGTGGACTACGTCCGGGACGTGGCGGGCGTACGCGCGGTCGGGCTGGGCGGCGACTTCGACGGCATGAACAGCCCGCCGGACGGTCTCACCGACGTGTCCGGGTACCCGAGGCTGCTGGCCGAGCTGGCCGACCGCGGCTGGTCCGAGTCCGAGTTGTCCGGTCTGGCCAGTGACAACGTGCTCCGGGTGCTGCGGGATACCCAGGCGGCCGCCACGGCTGGACCCCATGGGTGATGCTGACGGCATGTCCGAACGTCGTGACCCCGGTGTCTTCACCCGGATGCGTGCCGCGCTCCAGGGCGAGCGCAACTCGGCCACCCTGGCGGCGCTGCGCGACGCCGGCACCGGCGTCTACGAGGAGCTGGCGATCGTCGAGACCCGCCGGGACGAGCGCCGCGGCGCCGGCACCGGCCCGTGGGACGTCGAGCCGGACGTCGCCTCCCACGAGCTGACCACCTGGAACGCGTACGTCCTGCAGACGCTCGGCGAGACCCTGCTCGCCGCCGAGCACGCCGACTCCGGGTTCGTCCCGCCCGCCACGTTCGACCTGGCGTGGCGGTGGCTGGGGCAGGTGCAGCCGTGGCTGAGCCGCGCCCGCCAGGCCCGCAGCAACCCGTCGTACGACATCCGCACCGAGCTGTCCCTCCCGGTCGAGGCGTCCCCGTGGCCGACCGCGCCGGTACCGGACAGCCAGCTCGCGGCGCTGCTGGACGCGGACGAGAAGCTGCGCCCGCGCGCCGAGTACGCGGTGTTCACGCTCGACGAGGCGAAGCGCCCACCGTACCGCGACGACCAGGTGCACCGGCTGCGGCAGTTCGCCGCGATGGCCGGCTCCGCCGCCGACTACGCCCGCGACCTGCGCGCCTCCGGCAGCGAACCGACCACCACCCGGATCGCCGCCGCGAACCTCTGCTTCGCCGTGTCCGCCTGGTACCAGATCGGGCAGCTCGCCGCGTTTCCCGACCTGCTGCGCGGTCTGCAACTGCCGCGCGACCGCCCCCGGTTCGACCCGGAGCAGTTGCCGGGTGGCGACGAGTTCGACCCGTGGTGCCTGACCGACGAGGCCACCGTCGACGCCTGGCGCGCCGACCCCGGTGCGGCACGCGCGATCGACGCGCTGTGGGCGGCCGACCCGGACCCGGCCGCGACGCTTCAGGTCAAGGCGGAGCTGGACCAGGCGCTGGCCGAGGGCCGGATCGTCCGCGTGTTCCTGCCCGGCAAGGTCACCTGCTTCCACCGCTGCCCCTGGTCCTCGCTGTACGAGGTGCGCCGCGCCGTCACCGTCGCCGGCCGCCACTTCGGGGTGCTCCAGCAGTTCACGCTCGACGTGTCCGCCGAGGAGATGTACTGGGGCCGGCCCTTCGTACGCCGCCTCGTCCTCGGCCCGTTCAGCATCAACGGCGCCGCCCACCGCCCGTACTGACCTGTCGGCACGTCGGTTCGTAGCGACGACAGGCCCCCGGAGCAGTCGGTCGACGGGGCCGCTACGCCATGTCCTCCAGTTCGCGGCCCTTGGTCTCCTTGACCGCCCGGGCCACGAACACGAAGGCGAGCAGGGCGAACATCGCGTAGAGGCCGTACGCGAGGGTCAGGCTGGCGCCCGCGAGCACCGGGAACGTGGTCGAGATGATCCAGTTCGCGATCCACTGCGCCGCGGCGGCCACGGCCAGCGCGGACGCCCGGATCCGGTTGTTGAAGATCTCGCCGAGCATCACCCAGACCGTCGGGCCCCAGCTCATGCCGAACGCGAACACGTAGAGGTTGGCGGCGATCAGCGCGACGGTGCCGATGGCGCCGGGCAGCTGCGGCTTGTCGTTCACCACGGTCGCCGTCGAGAAGCAGTACGCCATGGTGCCGAGCGTGACGACCATCCCGGCCGCGCCGATCAGCAGCAGCGGCTTGCGCCCGATCTTGTCGATGAGGGCGATCGCGACGAGCGTGGTGACGATGTTCGTGACCGAGGTGATGACCGAGGTGAGCATCGAACTCGACTCGGAGAAGCCCACCGACTGCCACAGCGACGACGAGTAGTAGAAGATCACGTTGATGCCGACGAACTGCTGGAACACCGACAGCAGGATGCCGACCCACACGATGCCGAGCAGCCCGAGCACCGGGCCGCGCAGGTCGCGTAGCTGCACCGGGCGGTCGGAGATCAGCGAGCGGCGGATCTCGGCGATCTTGTTGTCCACGTTGCCGCCGACGTACCGCATGAGGATGTCGCGGGCGGCGCGCAGCTCCTTCTTCGCGACGAGGTAGCGCGGGGACTCGGGGATCTGGAGGGCGAGCACGCCGTACACGACGGCGGGGAGCAGGGCGGAGGCGAACATCCAGCGCCACGCCGCGCCGCCCCACGGTACGGACTTGCTGGCGCCGCCGGCCGCGGTCGCGAGCACGTAGTCGACGAGCAGCGCCGCGAAGATGCCGACGACGATGGCGAGCTGCTGGAGCGAGCCGAGCCGGCCGCGCAGGTTCGCCGGCGCGATCTCCGCGATGTACGCCGGGGCGATGACCGACGCGGCGCCGATCGCGAGACCGCCGATGATCCGCCAGCACAGCAGGCTGACCGGCCCCCACGCGAGCGACGAGCCGACCGCGCTGACCGCGAAGATGATCGACGCGAACAGCATCACCCGGGTACGCCCGGTCTTGTTCGCGAGCGGCCCGGCGAACCAGGCGCCGACCGCGCAGCCCAACAGCGCCGCCGACACGACGAACCCGAGGACCGCCGACGACACGCCGAACTGGTCCTGCACCGCGTCGACCGTGCCGTTGATGACGGACGTGTCGTACCCGAAGAGGAAGCCGCCGACCGCCGCGGCGATCGCCAGGAACAGCACGTGCCCGTGGCGCGGTGGCACCACCGGTGTCGGGCTCCCCGCCCGCTGCGTCGGTTCGTCCACGTCGCACCCCGTTCCCCAGTCTCACCGAAGACCCGTCGCGCGGACGCGGGTTTCACCACATTCGTCGCCTGCCTGGCACTCCCCGGCGGCCCGTGGCCCCGAGCGTGCTCGCGTACGCATCGGTCGGTCCCGTCACGGCTGTCTGGACCGAGCTCGGCCGGCGGTACCTGAAGCACGCTCACCATCACTGTCCGTACCGGTCGGCCCCGTCGAGGTCGCCAGTTCGATTGCCGGACATTCCTCAACGGTTGTGCCGATCGTCACCTGGACGGTATGCAGATCGGACAGGACCTGCGGTTTTACAGGAGACGCCGTGAACAGTACGTACCCCCAGCGATGGCCCAGCCGTATTTACTCTCCGCAATCGACCCGTCTTCAGGCGCGACTGTCCGCCGCATCCGCCGACGGTCGCGGCGTACTGTTCGGGTTCCTGCCGGCGGGCTTCCCGGATCCGGACGGGTTCCGGGCGGTCGTGGGTGCGGCGTTCGCGGCCGGACTCGACGCGATGGAGGTCGGCATGCCCGGACCCGCCTCTGCGCTGGACGGTCCGCGCATCCAGGCGGCGAACGCCGTCGCCACCGACCACGTCGCGACCGTACGCGACGCGCTGGTACTGGCCGCCGCCGCGCGCGGGCACGCCGACGACCCGATCGTCGCGCTCGCGCTCGCGCACGTGGTCGAGTCGCTCGGCCCGGACACGTTCCTGCGTACGCTCGTGGACGCGGACGTCGACGCCTGCCTGCTGCCCGAACTGCCGATGCGCGACCAACTCGCCCTCGCCCCGCGTGCGTCGGCCCTGGGCGTCGAGCCTGTGCTGTTCCTGTACCGCCAGGAGGACCTCGCGCTCGTCGCCCGGTGCGAGCTGCCGCGCCCGGTGATCTACCTTCAGTCGGCCGACCTGAAGACCGGCGACGCGTTCAACCCGGCGAAGGCCGCGGAACGCCTCGGCGAACTTCGGGCCGCGATGGGCGGCCGGGAGTACCGCGTCGTGGTGGGCTTCGGCGTGAGCGGTGCCGCCGAGGTCGGCCATCTCGTACGCGCCGGCGCCGACGGCGCGGTCATCGGTACCCGGCTGGTCACCGCAGCCGCCGAGGGATCCGCCGCCACGCACTCGTTCGTCGCCGAGGTGATGTCCGCCGCCCTGGCCCGGCCCGCTGACCCGGCCGTGCGCACCGCTTGATCCGGCGGCGGCCCGCCTGCCCGCCGCGGGCGGTTGGGTCAGGGAGTGCGTCGGGCGGCGCGGACCGCGCCGTACGCGTCGACGAGGCCGGCGCCCGCGGCGGTGCCGGGCCCGCAGTCGGGTACCGCGGTCAGGCGCCAGGCCGGCGGCGCCGCGGCGTCGGGTACCCGCATGGCGGTGTCGGCGAGGATGCGCGTGGTGGTGGGTACGTCGCCGACGAGCCGCGGGTTCGCCGACCACATGAGCGCGACGACGCCGGCGACCTGCGGGGCGGACATCGACGTGCCGGACAGGTACCGCCAGCCGCCGCCGGGCGCCGCGGACAGCACCCGTACGCCGGGGGCGACGATGTCCGGCTTGCCGCCCGACCCGGGTACGGGGCCGCGGCCGGAGAAGTCGGCGACCCGGCCCTCGTCGTCGACGGCACCGACCTGGAGCACGTCGGCATACCTGCCGGGTGGGTCGCCGGCTGACCCGCAGCGCGGGCCGGCGTTGCCGGCGGCGGCCACGACGTACACGCCGGCGGCGGCGAGCGCCCGGGTCGCCGGCGCGAACACGGTCGTGTCGCAGCCCTCCGTCGGCGGGCAGTCCCACGAGTTCGTGAGGACCTGCGGTCCGCGCGCCGGATCGCCGTCGGCGAACGGATCGCCGCCCCGCGGGAACGGCGCGAGCATGAACTGCAGGCAGTCCAGGTACGTGGCCGGGTTGCCCATGTCGCGTCCCAGGTCGACGCACCCCACCCAGCGGGCGCCGGGCGCCACCCCGACCTGCGCCCCGCCGGGGCCGCGACCGACCGCGCTGGCCAGCGTGTGCGTACCGTGGCCGTTGTAGTCGACGGGGGAACGCGAGCCGTACCACGGGTCGTACCAGGAGTCGGCGCCGCCGCGGAAACCGTTGCGCAGCGCGGGATGCGTACCGTCGACGCCGGTGTCGGAGCCGCCGATCGTGATCCCTCGGCCGTTCACGCCGAGGTCCCGGACGACGCGGTCGGCGCCGGTCAGGGAGATGTTCCAGAGTGCGGCTTGCGGGGCGGGTTCGGTGCCGGCGGTCGGCGTCGGCCGGCGCGGGATCGGGCGCAGGCGCGGGC
>DASXWQ010000003.1:0-58685 GCA_036503555.1 Actinocatenispora sp. | reverse complement strand
TGATCCCTCGGCCGTTCACGCCGAGGTCCCGGACGACGCGGTCGGCGCCGGTCAGGGAGATGTTCCAGAGTGCGGCTTGCGGGGCGGGTTCGGTGCCGGCGGTCGGCGTCGGCCGGCGCGGGATCGGGCGCAGGCGCGGGCCGAGCAGGACCCGGTCGACGTCCGGCCGCGCCGACAGCCAGCGCCGGAGTTCGGGGCCCGCCGAGTCGACCTCGACCGCGTCGACCAGGTAGTACGGCCGGAAGCCGATGCCGCGGTCGGTCAGCGCGCGGCGCAGCGGCGCCTGGTTGCGCCGCGCCGTGTCCACGAGCGTCCGGTACACCGCGTCGGCCCGCGCGACCCGCCCCGCCGGCCCGGACGCCGTACCGACTCGGGTCAGATCGGCCTGCGCGCGCAGCACCACGAGGAGCCGGTTCCCGTGCAGGCCGGGGTGGCCGGCCGTCGGGTACACCACCGCCGCGGCGACCAGCCCCACCGTGGCCGCCGCCCAGCCGAAACGCAGTACCCGCAACGGTTTCCGGGCCTCCAGCCGGGCACGCACGGCGTACCCGACGCCGACGGCGAGGCCCAGCACGAGCGTCGCGGCGGTGGCAAGCAGCGCGTACCAGGCGACGTCGCGGGTGCCGAGCAGCAGGCTCAGCTGCGCCGGCGCGACCAGCGTCAACGGTCCCGCCGCGGCGATCCCGACGGCGGCGCCCACACCCCGGCCGGTACCGCCGGCCGCCGCCACCGCCAACCCGAGCACCGGTACGCCGCCCAGCAGGGCGAGCTGCGCGCCGCCCTGCCCGATCCCCGCGCACAGCACCACGAGCGCCACCGCTGCCGCCGCGCCGCCCGCCAGTACCCGTCCGCGCAACGGATCCCAGAACCGTCCACTGAGGACGGTGCCGGCCAGCGCGCCGAACCCGACCGCCGCCAGCACCCCGGTACCGAGGTCCAGCAGATCGCCGAACGCACCCACCGCCAGCCACGGCAGCAGCGCCACCAGCCCCGCACCCACCGCCGCCGGCACCACCCCACCGGCGCCGAGACCGGCCGCGCCGTTGACGCCGTCCGCGCGGTCCGCGCCGGCCGCACCGGCCGTGCTCGCAGCATCGGCCGGGCCGGCCGAGCCGGCTGGGGAGGCGGTCTTCGCGGAGGGGCGGCGGGTTGCGCGCAGGGTGGCGGTGAGCAGGCCGCACGCCGCGGCGATGGCGGCGTACCCGAGGGCGGGCTGCGCGTCGGGGATCGCGCGCAGCGGCGTGAGCAGGACGAGCGCCGCGGCCGCCAGCAACCAGGCGGTGCCGGTGGCGCGCAGCCCGTCGCGCCGGGCCAGCACCCGGACGAGCAGCGCCGGCAGCGCGACGAGCGCGCCGTTCGCCGCACCGAGGGCGGCCCAGGTCCAGGCGGGCAGCGGGGTCTGCTCGATCAGCGCGTACTGCTGGACGAGCCAGCCGCCGGACTGCGCGACCCCGGTGACCCCGACGATCCACACCCCGGCGACCACCGCGCCGACGACCCCCAGCCACCGCGTCCCCATCCGCGCACGGTACCGACCGGTCCCGGCCGGCACCGGGTACGGCACACCGCCGCACGGGCCGGGACGTTGGGCACGCCCCGGTATCCTCGGTCCTTCCGACGCGCGTACCGGAGGTGGTGGTGAGGCCGCTGACGGACACCGTCGGCCGGTACCGGTTGCACGGCGAGCTCGGCGCCGGCGGCATGGGCCGGGTGTACGTGGGGAGTGCCCCGGACGGCCGCGTGGTCGCGGTGAAGGTGATGAGCCGGGAGCTGGCCGCGGACGACGGGTTCCGCGAGCGGTTCCGGCAGGAGGTGGCGGCCAGCCGACGGGTGCACAGCACGTACACCGTGCGGATCGTCGACGCCGACGCCGACGCCGAGATCCCCTGGCTCGTCTCCGAGTTCGTGTACGGGCCGTCCCTGCGCGACGCGGTCCACGAGACCGGCCCGCTGCCGCCCGCGACGACGTTGCGGCTGGCGGTCGGGCTGGCCGCCGCGCTGGTCGACATCCACGCCGCGGGCCTCGTGCACCGCGACCTGAAGCCCGGCAACGTCCTGCTGTCCCCCGACGGGCCGCGCGTCATCGACTTCGGCATCGCCCGCACGGACGACGCCGACCACCTCACCCGCACCGGGCTCGTGATCGGGTCCCGCGGGTACATGTCGCCGGAGCAGGCGCAGGCGCAGCCGGTCGGCCCGGCCAGCGACGTGTTCTCGCTCGGCGCGCTGCTGCTGATGGCGTGCACCGGCACCGACCCGGCGTACAACGTGATCCACGGCGAGCCGGACCTGGCGGGCGTACCCGAGGAGGTGCGGCGGATCGTCGCGCGCTGCCTCGCGAAGGATCCGGCGGCGCGGCCGACGGCGGGGGAGCTGCTCGCGACGATCGGGCCGGTGGAGGTGTCCCTGCGGCACTGGCCGCCGGTGGTCGAGTCGCTGCTCGCCGACCAGCGGGCGTCGCTGGACCGGTTGTTCGACGGCGCCCCACCGACCGTACCGACGCCGCGGTACGCGCCCGGCGTCGCCAACGTCTCCTCGCCACCCGCGCCGATGTCCCCGCCCGTACCCGAAGCGCCGGCACCCGCCCCGGCCGCACCCGAAGCGGGACCGGCCGAGAGCGGGCCGGGCGGCACGCGGGTCGACACCGGGGAGGAGGAGCGCGCGCGGCGGGCGCGACTGGCGGCGCGGGCGGACCGGATGGCGCGTGAGATCCGCGACCCCGATCACCGGGCGGCGGCGCTGGCGCACGTGGCTGGCGCGCTGGCCGCCGTCGACCCGTACCGGGCCGTACCGATGGCGGAGGACGCGGAGCGGACCGCGCGGGGCGGGACGACCGCGCCGCGGTGGACGGCGTTCACGCTGGCCGAGGTCGGCGCGGCGCTGGCGACGGTGGACCGGTCGCGATCCCGCGCGCTGATCGCCGACGCCGTACGGTCGGCGCGCGAGTCGGGCCGCGGCACCGCGCTGCGCGACGTCGTGGTGGCGCTCGCCCCGGTCGACCCGGACCGCGCCGAACGGGTGGCCCGCGCCATCCCCGCCGGCCGACCCGAGCGCGCCGAGGCGCTGGGCGAGGTCGCCGTCGCGCTCACCCGTACCGACCCCGACCACGCCGAACGCATCACCCGGGAGATCACCGAGCCGGGCTGGCGGGCGTACGCGCTGGCGCGGGTCGCCGCCACCGTCACCGGGTACGACCCGGACCGGGCCCGCCGACTCGCCGCGTACGCCGAGCACGGTGCCCGCGCGATGTCCGTACGGCAGCGGCCGGTGGTGCTGGCGTGGGTCGCCGCGGCGCTGTCCGGCATCGACCGGGAACGCGCCGACGAACTCGCCACGGAGGCCCTGTCCGTCGCCGGCACGATCGGCGAGCCGGGGCGCCGCGCCCTCGTCCTGGCGCGGGTCGCCGCGGCGCTGCGCCCGCTCGGCGCGCGGTGGCTCGGCCGCGTCGCGGACCTCGTACTGGCGATCGCGCGTACCGGCGACCCGGCGGGCCTGGCCGTGCACGCGTTGGCGCTGTTCGCGACGGCCGCGGCGGACGTCGACCCGGAGCGGTCCGAGACGTTCGCGGCCGAGGCCGAGCGGGCCGCGGAAGGGTTGTCCGGGCACGCGGAGCTGCGCCGGGCGCGGGCCGCGTCGGTCCTCGC
Source organism: Actinocatenispora sp. (assembly GCA_036503555.1). Classification (GTDB taxonomy): domain Bacteria; phylum Actinomycetota; class Actinomycetes; order Mycobacteriales; family Micromonosporaceae; genus Actinocatenispora. The sequence continues at coordinate 55,041 of DASXWQ010000003.1, read as the reverse complement.
CGACCTGGCCGCGGGGCGGGCCGACCCGGCGCCGTCACCGCTGCGTACGGTCCGGCGGTGGGCGTGGGGTGCCGCGCGCGCCGGCCGGCAGCTCGCCGGGTACGCGGGACGGGCCGGGCGCGGCGCGACCCGCGCGTACCGGACGGCCGAGACGCCCCGGGTACGTCAGGCGGTCGGCCGGGTCCGCGACGTCGGCCTCGTCCTGGTCGGCGCGCTGCTCGGCGCGCTCGTCGTCGGCCTCACGCTCGACCCCGGGTTCTGGGGTCCCTACTTCACGCTCGAACACGCCGTGCACACCGGCTTCGCCGGATATCCGGCGGCGGCGCGGCTGTTCGCCGACCCCGTCGTCTTCCTCACCCTCGGCTGCTTCGTGGTCGCCGGCGTCACCGGCGCCGTCGTACGGATGGCAGGCGGGCGGGCGGCCCGACCGGTGGTACGCGCCGTGCGCGTCGCGTTCCCGCTGGTCGGCGTGCTGCTGGGGGTGGTCGTGCGGCGCGGCCGGGTGCCGGTGTACCCGGTCGTCGTCGATCTCGGCGTCCAACCCGTGCTCACCACCGTCGCCCCGGCCGTCGCGGTCATGCTCGGGCTCGTCATCGTGGGCAGCGGGATCGCCACGGCCCTGGGCGAGCTGCGCCGGGCCAGCTTCGGATACCTGCTGGCCTGGGCGCTGGCCACGCTGCCGGTCAGCATCGTCTGCGTCCGGTACGGCTGGATCGGCCTGCACGTCGACGGGCTGCGCCTGGACGGGATCCTGGCCCTGGGCGGCGCGGTCGGCGCCGGCCTCGCCGTACGGATGGTCGTGCGCCTGCGGCGGAGATCCGCCCGCGGGCCGGCCGCGGTGTGAGATCCGTCTGGTACCGGCGTAACCGCCGAGGTGGGGCGACTACGGTGGGACCCGTGCGACGGGATCCGAGTGTTTCGCGGTACGAGGCGGGCCGGTTGTCGGCGAACCGGCGGACGGCCGACCTGGCCCGGATGCGTGACGAGACGTTCGACGTCCTGATCATCGGGGCGGGCGTGACGGGCGCCGGGGCGGCGCTCGACGCGGCGAGCCGCGGCCTGTCGGTCGCGGTCGTCGAGGCCCGCGACCTCGCGTCCGGCACGTCGAGCCGATCCAGCAAGCTCATCCACGGTGGCCTGCGCTACCTGGAGCAGTTCGAGTTTCCGCTGGTGCACGAGGCGCTGCGGGAGCGCGGCCTGCTGCTGACCCGGCTGGCCCCGCACCTGGTGCGCCCCGTCCCGTTCCTCGTCCCGCTCACCAAGTGGTACGAACGGCCCTACTACGGCGCCGGTGTCGCGCTCTACGACGCGATGTCCGCCGCCAGTGGGTACGGTCGCGGCCTGCCCTGGCACCGGCACCTGTCGCGGCGCGGCGCGCACCGGCTGTTCCCGAGCCTGCGTGAGGACGCGCTGCGCGGCGCGATCCGCTACTACGACGGCCAGGTCGACGACGCGCGGTACGTCGTGACCCTGATGCGCTCCGCCGCCAGCTACGGCGCCGCGGTCGCCACGTCGACCCGGGTGGTCGGCATCATCCGCGACGCCCGTGAGGTCACCGGCGTACGCGTGCGGGACATGGAGTCGCGCGCCGAGTTCGACGTCCGCGCCCGCACCGTGATCGCCGCGACCGGGGTCTGGTCCGACGACATCTCCGAGATGATCCACGAGTCCGCCGGCCTCCGGGTACGCGCGAGCAAGGGCATCCACCTGCTCGTCCCGCGCAGCGCGATCACCGGCGACGTCGGCCTGATCCTGCGTACCGAGAAGTCGGTGCTGTTCGTGATCCCGTGGGGCGGGCACTGGCTCATCGGTACCACCGACACGGACTGGAGCCTGGACCGCGCGCACCCGGCGGCGTCCTCGGTCGACATCGACTACCTGCTCGAACACGTCAACGCGGTGCTGGACCGCCCGATCACGCACGACGACATCGAGGGCGTGTACGCCGGGCTGCGCCCGCTGCTCGCCGGCGAGTCGGAGATGAGTTCGAAGCTGTCCCGCGAGCACGCCGTGGTCGAGCCGATGCTGGGGCTGATGCTCGTCGCGGGCGGCAAGTACACGACGTACCGGGTGATGGCGCGGGACGTGATCGACCACGCCGCGCGTCGACTTCCGGGTACCCCGGACTCGCGGACCGACCAGGTGCCGCTGGCGGGCGCGGACGGGTTCCACGCGGCGTGGGCGCACCGGACGTCGATGGCCCGCCGGCACGGCGTCACGGTCGGCGTCGTCGAACACCTCCTGGAGCGGTACGGCGCGCTCGCCACGGAGATCCTGTCCCTGGTGGACGCCGACCCCGAGCTGGGGCGGGCGCTGCCGGGAGCACCGGAGTACCTGGCCGCGGAGATCCACTACTCGGCGGCGGCCGAGGGCGCGATGCACCTCGACGACGTGCTGACCCGGCGTACCCGGATCTCGATCGAGACGCCGCACCGGGGCACCGCGACGGCGCGGGCCGCGGCCGAGGTGATGGGTGACGTGCTGGGCTGGGACCGGGTGACGCGGGACCGGGAGGTCGAGCACTACCTGGCGCGGGTGGCCGCGGAGCGCGAGTCGCAGCGCAAGGAGGACGACCGTACGGCGGACGCGGCCCGGCTCGGGGCGCCCGACGTACGCGGTTACGGGGCGGATCCGGCGGTGACGGCGCCGCTGTTCTGAGCGTGGCGCGAGCTGTCCGGAAATACCTTGACATATGCCTCAGCTGGCGCCCAGTATCTGGGCGCTTGTCCGCCTTGATCTATTTGTGATGTTCCCGTGACTTCGGGGCGGCACAACGGTACGTAGCGTGTCGACCATGGCGGCAGTTCCAGCACGCCGCGCACCCGGCCGGCGAACCCGTGGCCGTGGGAGGAAACATGTCGACGGGTCGTCACCTGTCCGCCGCGCAGAGCGGCGCCTCACCCACGTACCTCACGTCGTCCCACGTGACGGCGCCGTCCTGCATGGCGACGCCGACACCGCCCGGTGCGGCCGGACGGCCGCCAACCGCGTCGGCCATCCTCGGCCCGGACCCCGAGCCGCGCACGCCCCCCGCCGCCCCGGCGCGAGGCTGGCACGGCGGTGAGACCCGTGCGAGCGGAGAAGCGGTGACCGAGGCTGTCGCGCCCGGTGTCGGCGTACCCGCGGACGACGCGGCGACCGCCGGGCGCCGCCGCCCGGGTACCGCGCTGCTCGCGCTCGCCGCCGGCGGCGTACTCGGGGTTGCGCAGATGCTTGTCGCCCAACGGCTCGGGCTGCTGCGGTTCGACGGCGGCCGGACCGGCTGGTGGGTCGCCCAACTCGTCGCGCTCTGCTGGCTGTCCGCCGTCAGCGTCGTACTCGGCGCGCTCGTCGCCCGCCGCCTCACCCACGCCGACCCGCACCGCGTCGACCCGTTCGCGTTGGGCGCGGCGGCGTTCGGCAGCCTCCTCGCCGTACCGCTGGCCAGTTCGTCCGCCGCGTGGGCGGCGATCTACGGCGGCGCCGTACCGACCTGGCAGGTCGTCGGGCACGTACTGGTCGGGACCGCGCTCGGGGTGGTCGCCGGCGCCGCCGCCCAGCGGTACCGGCCGGTCGCGGTCGGCGTCGTCGCCGGTGCCGTGGTGGCCTGGGCGACGGCGATCCTCTCGGCCGTGTGCGACGGCACCGCGCCGCCGGTGCTCGGCCACCCCGCCCTCGGCGTCGGCGCCGGTACCGGTGAACGGGTCGGCGCGCTCGTCGTCGCGGTGCTGCTCGGCGTCGCGATCGGTGTGGCCTGGGCGAGCGCCCGGCTGGACGCGAAGGCCGTCGCGGCGTCCGCCGGTCCCGGGCTCGTCGCCGTCGCGTACCTGGCGACGTTGCCGCTGACCGGCGCCGACTGGCCGTGGTCGCCGGTACCGACCGCGCTCGCCGCGGTGCCCTGCGCGGCCCTTGCCGCGTGCGTCGCCGGCTGGCTCGCCGACCGCCTCCGCCGCCGCCACGACTGACGCGACCGCCGGTACGACACGATCCGCGCCGGATCCCGCCTGATGCGTATTGGTGCGCAGAGCGGCTCTGCGCACCAACGGGCAGCGATGCGTATAGGTGTGCAGAGCAGAGGCCCGCCACGACACCCCCGGGCACCCGGCGGAGTGCTTGGCGGGGGCGGCGGGATCGGGTAGACCGGGCGGGTGAGTTCGCCGCGTCGCATCCTCGTCGTCGGCTCGTCCGGTGCCGGGAAGTCGACGCTCGCCCGGATCCTCGGCGAGCGGTACGCGTTGCCGGTGGTCCATCTCGACCGGCACTTCTGGCGCGCCGGGTGGGTGGCGCCGGACCGCGACGAGTGGCGGCGGGCGTGTGCGGAGCTGGCGGCGGCCGGGAGCTGGGTGATGGACGGCAACTACGGCAGTTCACTCGACGTACGGCTGCCGCGTGCCGACCTGATCGTCTTCCCGGACCTGTCGCCCGTGGTGTGCGTCGCTCGCGCGCTGGCCCGCCGCTGGCGGTACAGCGGTTCGCCGCGGCCGGACCTGCCGCCGGGCTGCCCGGAGCGTGTCGACTGGCAGTTCCTGCGCTACATGTGGCAGTACCGGCGGAAGCACCGTGGCCGGCTGCTCACCGTGATCGCCGACCACGCCCCGGACACCCCGCTGGTACGCCTGGGTTCCCGCCGCGCGGTCCGCGCCTTCGTCAGTACGTGTAGCGCAGGTACCTGGCCATCCGGTGCAACGGTGGAAGCAGCCAGGTGACGCGGGCCATCCTGCGGTAGCGGCCGGGCAGTAGGTCGATGTCGGGCGCGTCGAAGGCGCTGAGCTCGTCGACGCAGCGCAGCCGGGGGATCGCGCGTTCCAGTTCGGCGTGGTCGTCGATGCCCCAGTGCAGGGTGGCGCCGGCGGTCTGGACCTGCCGGTTCAGTTTCTGCAACCGGATCCCGAGCCGGCTGAACGCGTCGAACGTGACCTCGCCGCCGGGGAACCGGTCGACGACCGTGGCGAACAGCCGGACCACCTCGTCGGTGGTGAGGTACATGACGAGGCCTTCGGCGACGACCAGGGTCGGCAGGTCGGCGGGGATCTCGTCGAGCCAGCCGACCTCGTCGAGCGAGGCGCCGACGGCCTGGCGCCCGGCGACCTCCGGGTACAGGCGGCGGCGTACGTCGATGACCTCGGGGTGGTCCACGTCGTACCAGTGGACGTCGGGCCCGGGGGCGACGCGGTCGGCGCGGGCGTCGAGGCCGCAGCCGAGGTGCAGGACGGTGGCCGCCTCGTGCCGTGCCAGGAACTCGCCGGTCCACCGGTCCAGGTGTCGGGCCCGGGCGGCGATGGTCGCGGCGCGGCCGGGGTCGACGCGCATCCGGTCGAAGTCGTAGTCGATCCGCTCGACCAGCTCCGCCGCGTACGTGTCGCCGAGGACCGGCTCGGCGGACCGCGCGTCCAGCGCCCTGCCGTACAGGGTGGCGAGCATGGTCTCCTGCTCGCCGGTGAGGCGGATCTTCGCTGTCGTCACGAGTTCAGACTGTACACAACTTTCAGAAATTCGTGAAGGTTTGGCGGAGTGCCTAAGGTCTCCCGCATGGCGTACCGGGGAAAGATCAGCCAGGTGCGGGCGACGCCCGGCGGACCCGTCCGGTTCTACCGGTACGACGAGGGCATCGTGACGCTGCCGATCCGGCGGTGGGGCCGGTGGTTCGTGCTGGCAGTCGTCTGGGCGATGCTCGCGTGCGTCGTCGGCGGCGACATCGCGGCGACGCACGGGCACGAGGTGCTCGGCGCCACCCTCCTGTACGTCGGCTTCGGTCTCGGCATCGCCGGCCTGCTCGCCCTGCTCGGCCGGGTGCTGTCCGCGCTCGTCGGGATCGCCGTGGCGACGGTCTCGCCGTTGCGGGACGGGGACGGCTGGCTGGCCCGGCGGGACCGGCGCGCCCGCGCCCTCCTCGACCCGACCGGTACCCCGCCCGCCGAGCTGGCCGCGATGGTCCGCGGCGGCCGGTACCTGCCGTCCGGTGAGATCGCCACCGTCGAGATCAGCCCGCCGAGTCGGACAACCGCGGCCGTGACCGTCGCCGTGTCCACCGTCGACGGGGAGCGCGTCTCGTACGCCGCGACCGGTCGGCACGCCGGCCGCCTCGCCACGTACGGCTAGTGCTCTCGAAGCCGACGTCCGCGCCTGGGTCAACGACTGGAACGCCAGCCCTCGGCGGTTCGTGTGGCCGACAACGCTGACCGGATCCTCGCTCGCCGCTCCAGGACGTTCAGCTTGGTGGCGCGGGTGTGACCCAAGCGTCGACCAGGGTGGTCCAGCCGTTCTTGAGACGTTGTAGTGGCCAGGTTGGCAGCGTCCGCAGGTGGCGCGGTGCGTGGCGGGGTCGAGGAGATCAAGGTAGCGGTGCCCGAACGCGATCAGCCGTTCACGTGGTGGTGCGCCGGGGCCCAACGGTGGTTGGCCGTGAACCAGCTCGTGCGGTAGGTGCCGGTGCTCGTCATCGAGTGCACGTGATGCTCAACCCCGCGATCACCGGCGCGGTCATCCCGATCGACGGCGGCCAGGTCCTGTCCTGAAACAGCTAGAGCGGCTTCACCAGCTCGGCGAACTCCAGGTCCGGGCGCTTCGGCGTGCCGAACCGCTCGTCGCCGTACGGGAAGGGCTCGGTGCTGCCGGTCCGTCGGTAGCCGCGGCGCTCATAGTACGCGATGAGGTCGGTGCGGGCGGACAGCACGGTCATCCGCATCCGGTCGCAGCCCGCCTCGCCGGCCAGCCGCTCCACCTCCGCGAGTACGGCCGAGCCGATGCCGCCGCCCTGCCGGCTCGGGCGTACGGCGAAGAAGCCGACGTAGCCGGTCCGGTCGGTCACGTCGAGCTGGCAGCAGGCGGTCAGGTCGCCGTCCACCACGAACATCCGGACCTGGCTGCCCGGCTTCGTGATCATCTCCAGCACCATGCCCGGGTCGGCGCGCAACCCGTCCAGCAGGTGCGCCTCGGTGGTCCAGCCGGCCACGTCCGGCCCACCCCGGTACGCCGCGTGCACCAGCTCCAACAGCGCCGGTACGTCGTCCGCGGTGGCCGCCCGCGACGCCAACGCCCGCCTCTGGTCCGCACCCATGCCGCGAACCGTACTACCGTCTTGCGGTGACATGACGATCTATCTGGACCGGCCCGTCTGGCCGGGGCGGGGGCGGCTCTGGTCGCACCTGATCAGCGACGCCTCGCCCGCCGAGCTGCACGCGTTCGCCGAGGCGCTCGGCGTGCCGCGGCGGGCGTACGAGCGCGACCACTACGACCTGACCGTGCAGGGGTACGAGGCAGCCGTGGCACTCGGTGCCCGGGTCGTACCGTCGCGTGAGCTGATCCGGCTGCTGGTCGCCGCCGGCCTGCGTCGCCCGAAACGTCGCGGCTCGCGGCAGAAATCCTGATCGGGACGGAACCACCGCGCGACCCGCCGCGTCCAAGGTGGCATGAACGTACGCGTGGCGGGTGTCGTGGTGGCCGGTCTGGCCGCGTTGACGCTGGTCGGCTGCGGTCCGGACAAGACCGCCGCCCCCTCGGGAAGCACCGGCCCGTCGGCCGCTGCGTCCGCGTCGACCTCCCCGGGGAGCGCGAGCCCGTCGCCGAGCGGCAGCGCGGCGCCCACACCGGGCCGCACCACGACCGTGACCCCCGTACCCTCGATCACGCTCGACGTGACCGGCGGGATCGCCGGTCGGCACGACACGGTGACCGTCACACCGACCGGGCGGTGGCGGGCGACCGACGGCAAGCTCGGCGTGACCCGGCAGGGCACGTTGACGAGCGCGCAGCGTACCGAGCTGGTCCGGCTGATCACCGGGCCGGAGCTGGCGAAGGAGGCCCGGGTCAAGCAGCCGAAGATCGCGTGCAACGACGGCATGTCGTACCGGCTGACAGTGGGGTCGCTGGTGTTGACGCGGTCGGACTGCGGCGGCAGCTCGCACACCCCGACGTTCGACGCGGTGGTGAAGCTCGTGACCCAGGCGTCCGCGAAATGACGTGACACCCCGGGTTCCCGACTCTGAGGGGCGTCGGGAACCCACCGCGTCGCCCCGGCCCTGTGCGCTGGGGCTGGGGCCGGGGCGACGCGGATGTACTCGTCGTGGGTGGAGTGTGCCCGCGGAGTGCTCGGGCCGTGCTCCTCGTCCTCTTCCTGGGGGCGCGGCCCCCAGACCCCGCGCAGGGGGCGCAGCCCCCGGCACCCCCATGTCGCGTCGCGACCCAGCCTTGTACTGCGGTTGGCTCTCGCCTTCGGCGATTCGCCTGCGCGCGTCGCTCTCGGGTCAGTCTTCGTCGGCTATTTCGGGGAGGGGCGGGCCCACGACGTCGTCGGCGTCCATGATCGTGTACGCGTAGCCCTGCTCGGCGAGGAAGCGCTGGCGGTGGGCGGCGTACTCGGCGTCGATGGTGTCGCGGGAGACGACGGTGTAGAAGTGGGCCTGCCGGCCGTCGGCCTTGGGACGCAGGACGCGGCCGAGGCGCTGCGCCTCCTCCTGCCGGGAGCCGAACGTGCCGGACACCTGGATCGCGACCGCCGCCTCCGGCAGGTCGATCGAGAAGTTGGCCACCTTCGACACGGCCAGCGTGCGGATCTCGCCGGACCGGAACGCGTCGAACAGCCGCTCCCGCTCCCGCGTCGTCGTCTTCCCCTCGATCACCGGTACGTCCAGGTCGGCGGCCAGCGTGTCGAGCTGGTCCAGGTACGCCCCGATGACGAGCACCTGCTCGCCCGGGTGCCGCGCGACGAGCGCCTCGACCACCGGTACCTTCGTCCGGGCGGTCGCGGCCATCCGGTAGCGCTCGTCGGGCTCGGCCGTCGCGTACGCCATGCGCTCGGCGTCGGTGAGCGTCACCCGCACCTCGACGCACTCGGCCGGCGCGATCCAGCCCTGCGCCTCGATGTCCTTCCACGGTGCGTCGTACCGCTTCGGGCCGATCAGGGAGAAGACATCGCCCTCCCGGCCGTCCTCGCGTACCAGGGTGGCGGTGAGGCCGAGGCGGCGGCGGGCCTGGAGATCGGCGGTGAAGCGGAAGATCGGCGCCGGCAGCAGGTGCACCTCGTCGTAGATGACCAGGCCCCAGTCGCGCGCGCCGAACAGGTCGAGGTGCGGGTAGGCGCCCTTCCGCCGCGCCGTCAACACCTGGTACGTCGCGATCGTGACCGGGCGGATCTCCTTGCGCTCGCCCGAGTATTCGCCGATCTCGTCCTCGGTCAGCGACGTACGCGCGACGAGCTCGCGCTTCCACTGCCGGCCGGCGACCGTGTTCGTCACCAGGATCAGCGTGGTGGCCTGCGCCTCCGCCATCGCGGCGGCGCCGACCAGTGTCTTGCCGGCGCCGCACGGCAGGACGACGACACCGGAGCCGCCGGCCCAGAACGACTCGGCGGCCTGCTGCTGGTACGGCCGGAGCTCCCAGCCGGCCTCGTCGAGCGCGATCGGGTGCTGCTCGCCGTCCACGTATCCGGCCAGGTCCTCGGCCGGCCAGCCCAGCTTGAGCAGCGCCTGCTTGAGCCGGCCGCGCTCGGACGGGTGCACGAGGATCGTGTCCTCGGCCACCGACGTGCCGAGCATCCCCGCCAGCTTCTTCGACTTGGACACCTCGATGAGGACCGCCCGGTCGAGGCCGCGCAGCACCAGACCGTGCGCCGGGTCGTTCAGCAGCTGAAGCCGCCCGTACCGGTCCATGGTCTCGGCGACGTCGACGAGCAGCGCGTGCGGCACCGGGTAGCGGGAGAAGCGGATCAGGGCGTCGACGACGCTCTCGGCGTCGTGCCCGGCGGCCCGCGCGTTCCACAGCCCGAGCGGCGTGATCCGGTACGTGTGGACGTGCTCGGGGGAGCGCTCCAGCTCGGCGAACGGCGCGATCGCCATCCGGCAGGCGTGCGCGTCGGGGTGTTCGACCTCCAGCAACAGGGTCTTGTCGGACTGCACGATCAGCGGGCCATCGGACACGCGGAGCCTCCTGCGAACACGACGCGGACTCTCCATAGTGCCTCGCCCGGGCGGAATGGCGCGTCGCCGACGGGCTCGGAGTGCTGTGGCCTGTGTCCCGGTGCGTCCCGGTGTCCCGGTGCGTGCCTGCGCCCGGCAGGTGCCGCCGGCCTGGTACGAGCCATTGGGAGGAAGAAACGGTCCGTCCGGACCGGCGGCCACCGACCCCGCCGGCCTTGTGGCCAGGCCGACAGGATCACGAGGCCCAGGCGTACCCGGGCCCCGAGAACCGGCCGCCGGTGCCACCGCAATCCTCGCGCCCCTGCGGTGGCACCGGCTCGAGGCGCCCCTGGATCCCCATCAGGGACGCGGTCGTCACCGTGTGGAATCGCTACCCCCAGCGATGCCGCCCGGTTGATCGTGCCGGCTGCCTTACATGCATGACTCTGGACTCCGTACCTGCGCTGAAGCTGGCCTCCACCTAGGAGTTGCCTGGGAAGGGCAAGCGGAGGGTTAGAGATGGGCGGGGATGGTCACGGTGCGTGCCACGACGGCCTCGTCCGCGTCGTGCGCCGGCGCCACTCCGACGCCCGCCGGCCGCGGCCGGAAGCCGGGCAGCGCGCCGAGCCCGTCGCTCTCGTCCAGGATCCTCGCCCGCGCCGTACCCCGCACGGCGAGCGTCACCGTCACCCCGCCCGGCGGTACCGCGAAGTACGTGACGGCGAGCGCCCAACGGCCGTCCCGCCGCAGTGGCATCCGGGTGCCGGCCACGTCGGCCGAGCGGACCGCGACGCCGTGTGGCAGGTACAGGCCGACGATCGGGGCGTGCCGGGCGGAGGCGAGCCGCAACCGGACCGTCCGATACCCGTCGGCGTCCGGTGCCGTCGTCGACAGTACGGTCAGCGTCGGCGCGGGCAGCGTCGCCGCGGTCGCCGTCCCGGTACGCATCCGGCCGTCGGATCGGCTGCCCAGCACCGGAAAGCGGTCGTCCACAGTGGACCGTGTGGGACCGACGTAGCGCGCCAGCCAGGTCTGGGCGGCGCCGCCGTGGCCGGGGGGCTGCGAGCTGGCCCAGATCGCCCGCCCGGTGTCCGCGTCCAGCGCGTACGTCAGGTGCGCCGGCTCCGGATGCGCCGCGTCGAACCCGTCGACGGCGAAACCGACCATGCCCGCGACGAGGGCCAGCACCAGCAACCCCGCCGGTACCGTCGCGGCCCACCGCGTCGCCACACCACCCGCGGCGGCGGTGACCCGCGGTTCGTCCCCGGAATCCGCGCCCCGCTCACGAGGCGGGAGGGTGGTGTGCAGGAGGGGGAGCAGGGCGAAGCCGGCGAGGACGGCGAGCAGGGCGCCCGCCACGCCGACCGCGAGCCCCAGCGCCGGGAACAGCAGCGCCACGGTCGGCGCCAGGATCAGCACCGCAGGCACCGCACCCAGAACGTACGCCGGCGTCGCCCACTCCGGCCACCGGTACGCGACGAGCGCGCCGGCCGCGCCGAACAGTGCCGGCAGCGTCGCCAGGTACGACCCGCCCGGCACGGTCGCGGCGAGCACCACGCCCAGCACCGCCAGCCAGGCCAGCCCCGCGTACGCGCAGGCCAGGCCGAGCCGGCGGCGCAGCGGCAGCCACCAGGCGGCGAGCGCGGCGAGGGCGAGCAGCACGACGGCGAGCCGGTACCAGCCGGGGTGGTACGGGTCGCCGGTGAGCAGGCCGGCGTACCCGGGGCGCAGGGCGGTCAGCAGCGACCAGGCGCCCTGGGCGAGGGCCGCGGCGACCGCGATCGGGAGTACCGCGAGCGCGAACGCGGCGGCGAACCTGCCCACCGGTACCCGGCGGTCGGCGCCGACGCCGAGGCGGGCGGCGACGCGCGGCGCGGACAGCACCACGAGGGCGGCGACGAGCAGGACGGCGAGCAGCGCGAGCGGCCAGGTCCAGCCGCCCGGGTAGTGCACGAGCAGTCCCGCGACGGGGAAGTACGTGGCGTCGTGGGCGCGGGACTCGTGCCGCAGGTCCTGGCCGCCGAACGACCGGGTCAGCGCCACCGCGTCCGAGCCGTGCTGCTGGAGGCTGCCCCGGTCCATCGCGGCGGGCGTGTCGAGCGGCGTGTGGTAGACCGCCGACCCGTCCAGGTACGCCGAGTTCAGCCCGGCGAACCCGGCCTCGCGGAACATCGTGAAGTCGGTGTCGTTCGGCAGCTTCCGGTAGATCTCGACCGCGAACGAGGTGCCCACCGGGTACGGCGCGGACGCGAACGTGGACACCAGGTCGGCGTTGCCGCGCGAGGTCTCGAACATGACCACCGGCCCGCTGCTGCCGCGCGCCTCCAGGTTGAGTACGACCGAGTCGCGGGCCTGCGCCCGGTGGTGCGCCACGTAGGCGGCGGCGCCGCACAGGCACGCCTCCTCCGCGTCGGTGAACACCAGCACCACGTCGTTACGCGGGCGCGGGCCGTGCATCAGCGCGCGGGCCGTCTCCAGCAGCGCCGCGCTGCCCGCGCCGTCGTCGGAGCCGCCGGGACCGACGCGTACCGAGTCGGTGTGGGCGACGAGGACGACCCGGCCGGTCGGCGCGCGGCCGGGGATCGTCGCCACCACGTCGTGTACGTCGGCGAGCAGGGTGCCGCCGGTGTCGTCGGCGTTCCGGCCGACGGCGTGCTCGACGTGCGCCGACACCCCGTACGACGCGAGCGTGTCGGCGATGTAGCGCCGGTTGCCGGCCGCGGCGTCCGAGCCGACGGGATGGGTGGCGCGGCCGAGCCGTTCCACGTGGCGGTAGGCGCGGGCCGCGCTGAACGCGTCCGCCGGGGCGCCCGCCGCGGCCGGGCTGGGCGGGGCGAGCTGCGCGACGGACCCGACCGCCAACGCGAGGATCGCGACCCATCCGAACAGGCTCCGCAGCATGTCGCCTCCGTACGAGACCGGTGCCGGCCGCGGCCGGCGGGGGGAAACCGGACACCGGGGAGCGGGCGTACCCGGTGAAATCTCGCTCGGGCGGCGCGCGCGGCGTCCGGGCGGACGATACTGCGGGCGTGGCGTTTTCGGGCGAAAGCGAGCCGGTACCCACCGCGTACGCGCCTCCGGTGGCCGCCGTCGTGTCCCGCGAGGACGAGGGCGACGACCTCGTCTGGGACGCGCCCCGCTGGGTGCTGCCCGTCGGTACCGTCGCCGTGCTGGCGCTCGTCGCCGGCTGCTTCCTGGTGTTCTGGCGGGACATGGGCACCGCGCCACGGGAGTCGGCGGTCGAGGCGTTCGGTGTCGCGTTCGGGCTGCTCGTGCTGGTTTCGGGGGTCGGGGCGTTCCGCGAGGCGGCCCGGCGGCGCGGCCGGACGCCGGAATCAGGAAACCGTTAGGATCGTTCTCGGTGTGCCGGGAAGTCTGGTCGGCGAGTCCTGCCCCTCCGTTGCCCCGGAGTACGCCGTGATGATTCGATGAACGACGCCGAGCGGTTCGGTGCGGTGATCGCGCTCGTCGCGCTCGCCGGCCTGGTGGCCGTGCTGTCCAACCGCCTCACCGAACGGATCAAGATACCGGCGCCCGCGCTGTTCCTGATCGGCGCCGCGGTCGCCTCGGACCTGTTCCCGTGGCTAGGCCGGATGCCCGTCGAGACGGTCGAGCAGGTCGTCACCGTCGCGCTGGTACTGCTGCTGTTCGACGGCGGCATGAACATGGGCTGGGGCGCGCTCCGGCGTACCGCCGGTGCGGTGGTGTGGCTGGGCGTCGCCGGCACGCTCGTCACGGCCGGCGCCGCGGCTCTCGTGGCGCACTACCTGTTCGGGCTGGACTGGCGGATGGCACTGCTCATCGGCACCGCGCTCGCGCCGACCGACCCGGCGGTCGTCTTCTCCGTCCTCGGCAAGCGCGAGATCCTCGGCCGCTCCGGCACCCTGCTCGAAGGCGAGTCCGGCGCGAACGACCCCGTCGGCATCGCGCTCATGGTCAGCATCCTCGCCGCCACCGGCGCCGGCGGCTGGTCCGCGGTCGGCACCGGCGTCGTCACGTTCGTCGAGCAGATGGTGATCGGCGCCGGCATCGGCGTACTCGGCGGCATGGGGCTCGTCTGGTTCTGCCGCCGCGTGTCCCTGCCGTCCGCCGCCCTCTACCCCGTACGCACCCTCGCCTGCGCGCTCGCCCTGTACGGCGTCGCCACCGTCGCGCACGGCTCCGGCTTCCTCGCCGTCTTCGTCGCCGGCATCATGCTCGGCGACGCGCGGATCCCGTTCCGCGGCGACGTCCAGCGCGTACACGCCGCGCTGGCCAGCCTCGGCGAGATCGTCGCGTTCGTCGTACTCGGGCTGACCGTGCACCTGGCCACCCTCCCCGACGGGAACGCGTGGCTGATCGGGCTGGTCCTCGCCGTCCTGCTGGCACTGGTGATCCGGCCGGTACTAGTCGGTCTCGTCCTGCTGCCCGTACGCCTGACCCGCGGTGAACGCGGCTTCGTCCTCTGGGCCGGGCTGAAGGGTGCCGTGCCGATCCTGCTCGGCACGTTCATCGTCGCCGCGGGACTGCCCGGCACCACCCGCGTGTACGACGTCATCTTCGTCGTCGTGGCGTTCTCCGTGATCGTGCAGGGCGGGCTGGTACCGCTGGTGGGCCGGCGGTGCGGGGTGCCGATGCGGTCCGTACCGCCGGAGCCGTGGGTGGCGGGGATGCGGTTCACCCGGGAGCCGGCGGCACTGGCCACGCACACCGTCGAGGCCGACTCGGCCGCCGACGGGGCGACCGTGTCGGAGTTGGCGCACCAGGAGAGCCTGTGGGTGACGTTCGTCCGGCGGGATGGTGGGTTGGTGCCGCTGCGGCCGGAGACCGTGCTGCGGCCCGGGGACGAGGTCCTCGTCGACCGGGAGCCCGCGGAGCGGGACCCGTTCGTCGCCTCCGACTGACCGCTGTACGGCGCGGTTGGCGGGACCGCTGGCGGCCCGGATTCTCGCGCATCAGCCGTGGTGGTGGGTGGCGTACGTCCTGTGTGTTCCGGTCTGGTTTCTCCTCGCGGGGCGGTCGCGGACGGCCTGGACATTCGCCTCCGCAGCGAGTCCGACGAGCCTCGCGCCCTGTGGTTCTCCGCGGCGGTCGGGTTCGCGGCGTTCGTGGCGTTCCTGATCGGACTGGGCAAGCCGCTTCGTGGTGGCCCGGCGGAGTCCTGACCGCAGTCGCCGACGGTCGGCCGATCTCGCTGCTTTCTCTTGCCACCGACCCGGTTCTGTTTCCCCGCAGCCGGTCCCGTGGTCGCTCCTACGACGACGGCGAGGCCGAGGTGATGCGCGCCAGGGAGAAGGTGTGGAGGGTCTCGGTCCGGTCGTCGGCGGCGCGGAGGTATCCGGCGCCGATGGAGACGGGGCGGACGAGACGCGAGGCGGTACCGCCGTGGGAGTCGACGTACGTGACCCAGATGGGCGTCTTGGCGCGGATGGCGTCGCGCAACACGGCGAGGGCGTCGGTGGTGGCGCGGGGGTCGGGGACGGGCGCGCGCCGGGCCGTACGGGCGAGCTGGTCGCCGTGCCGGACGGTGGCGACGACCTGCGCGACCTGCTCCGTGGTGAGGGCGGCGGGCAGCTCGCGGGCGGTGGGGCGTAGCCGGGTGGTGGCCGCGGCGCGGGGCTGGTCGGGCCGGTGGGTGAGGAGCACCCCGCCGGCGTCCTCGGGTACGGGCGCGTATCCGGCGCCGCGGAGCGCGTCGAGCAACCGGTGCACCTGGTACGGGCTGACGAGGACGGTGGGGGCGATCTCGCGGAGCGCGAGCGACGTGAGCCGGCGGTCGGCCGCCAGCTCGGCGAGCAGCGTGGTGTCCTCGCTGCGCAGGTACGCGGAGCAGGCGCCGACGCGGAGGCCGCCGTGCCGGCGGGCGACGTCGTCGACGAGGTACGTGAGGGCCTGCGGTACCGGCGTGGTGGACCGCCGGGCGAACAGGGTGTGCAGGTCCTGGGCGGCCATGCCGGCGTCGAGGGCGCGGCGGACGCTGTCCGGGGTGACGCGGTAGACGGCCGCGTGGCCGGCGGACTCGGTGTCGGCGACGAGGTCCAGCTCGGCGGCGAGCCCCGGCTCGGGCGGCCCCGGTACGACGACGGTCAGGTCGGCCTGGACGAGCACGTGGTCGACGGGCGCGGGCAGCAGGTCGTCGAGGATCGCGGCCGGGTCGGGGCCGGAGTCGGGCAGGTCGATACCGAGCGGGTCAGGTGCGGGCCGGTCGTCGGCGAGCAGCAGCCGGCCGTAGCTGGTGAGCGCGTCGCGGCCGGTGACGCCGAGGGTGGCGGCCTCGCCGAGCGCGGCCCGAATGGCCCGCCCGGCGTGCGGACCGCCGCGCCGCGGCGTACGCCAGGCGAGGAGGTCGACGAGGGCCTCGGGTCCGGGCGCGCTGCCGGCGGGCAGGTCGGCGAGGGCGGTGAGCGCGGCGTTGCGCAGCACCGGCGCCGACATCCGCGCGATCTCGCCGGACAGCGCGTTGATCGGGCGGTCCTTGTCGTCGCGGGTGCCGACGAGGCTGGGCTGCCGGGCCATCGCGAGCCAGCAGGTGGCGAGCCGCAGCCAGCGCGCGGACGGCGCGACCAGCCGCCAGTCGTCGTACGCCCGGGTCGGCAGCCAGTACGCGCCCTCGGCGGTCTCGGCGTCGGTGACGAGCTGGGTCTCGCGGGCGAGTTCGAGCAGCAGGGCGGTGACGGTCTCGGAGCTGTCGACGGCGCGGGCCAGGCGCCGCAGGTCGCGGATGCCGACGCCGCCGGCCTTGAGTACGGCGGCCGGTTCGGCGGCGAGCGCGTCGCACAACGCCGCCGTGAGCCGTACCACCTCCATCACCTGGCCGGCGCCGGCGGCGTCGATCGCCTCGCCCGGCCGTACCGTCGCGTCGGGGGTCGGCGGGTCGGGGTGCAGCTCGCCGAGCGGGCCGACCTCGCGCCGCAGCAGCAGACCGACCTCGCGGGGCAGCTGGACGGTGTCGAGCCGTTCCGCGACGAGCAGGTGGTGGTCGAGCAGCCAGCCGACGGGCGTGCCGGCGCCGGCCTCCCGTACGGTGCCGACGGGCGGCCCGGCGGCGAGCCGGTCCAGCACCGCGCGCGCCTCGGGCGGGGCGGCCAGCAGTTCGCGCCGCAGCCGAGCCGGGTCGGCGGCGAGCACCGCGGCCTCGGGATCCAGCTCGACGGCCGGTCGGCCGAGCCCCGCCGGGTACGGCGAGCACAGCTCGGACACCCCGCGCGCGAGGCCGATCGCGTCGTCCGGCCCGTACGCCACGGCCAGCCGGCGCAGCGCCGTCACCGCCTCGCGTACCCGCTCGGCGGGGGCGCCGGTGGCGAGGTCGAGTACGGCGGTGAGGGTGGTGCTGCCGGCGTCCTCGGTCGCGAGCCGCAGCGCGTCGAGGATCTCCAGCGTGAAGCGGTCGAGCCCTTCCAGCGCCCGCGCCAGCGACAGCCGGGACTGGGCCCGGGAGGCCAGCGCCGACAGGTCGGTCGGCACCGGTACGGCCAGGTCGGGGCGGGCACCGAACAGCGCACCGAGGTCCCTGTCGGACATCCGGCGCAGGTGGTCGACGAGTGTGGTGGGCATCGCCTGCCAACGGTAGAGCCTCACACCGGGCAGCGTCCGGTCCGGCGGGTTTCCCTGGATAGGGTTGCGCGGGCGGATCGTGGGACGGCCGGGGCGGCCGGGACGGTCCGCATGGTAGGTATGCGAGACTTTGCCGCGTCGTCGCGGTGTTTGAGGAGGAGACATGGCGCTGCAGACCGACACCGATGGTGATCAGGGCGGTGCCCCGGTCAAGCCGGGCCACCTGCCGGTCTCGGAGATGTTCTCGGACCGCGCGGGCGCGGGCTCGCCGTTCGGCGAGGAGCTGACGTTCCCGCTGCCGGCGGACCGGATCGTGTACCGGCTGCCGTCCGAGCACGACAGCGTCTGAGCAGGTCACACCACCCGTCGCCGAGGGCCGTCGACCGGCGGGTGTGGGGTCGTACCGACCTCGCGGGTTCACCCCTTCTCGGTCGTGTTGTAACTCTCCGTACACCGAGTGGGCTCACGCTTCATCCAAGATCACTCTCCCGGTGAGGAGCGGGCAATGCCCGGTACGGTCCTGGCGCCCAAGGCGCTGACGGTGGTCAACTACGCGCACCGCGGCGCGTCGGGTCTGGCTCCCGAGAACACGATGGCCGCCTTCGAGGCGGCCGCGGTCCACGGGGCCCAGTACGTCGAGCTCGACGTACGGCGGACCGCCGACGGCCAGCTCGTCGTGATGCACGACCCGACCCCGGCGCGTACCACGAACGTCGCGGAGCTGTTCCCCCAGCGGGCCGAGGCGCCGGTCCGGGACTTCACGCTCGCCGAGCTGCGCCGGCTGGACGCCGGCGGCTGGCGCGACCCGCGGTTCGTGGGGGAGCGGATCCCGACGTTCAGCGAGGCGATGGACCTGTTCGCCGCGCGCGACCTGCGGGTGCTGCTGGAGGTCAAGGCACCCGGCGAGTACCCGGGCATCGCCGAGCAGATCGTCGCGGAGCTGCGCTCGTCGTACGCGTCCTGGCTGTCCGGCCGGATGATCGTGCAGAGCTTCGACTGGGAGTTCATGCGTGCGCTGCGGTCTCTGCTGCCGCGCATCCCGGTCGGCCTGCTCGGCGCCCCGGACGTGGCGCAGCTCGCCGGGTACGCCGGCTTCGTCGACCACGTGAACCCGCCCCGCTCCGCGGCCACCGCCGAATACGTCGAGTCCGTGCACCAGTGGGGCATGGCCGTGAACGTGTGGACGATCGACGACCCGGAGCACATGGCCGCGCTTATCGCGAACGGCGTCGACGGCATCATCACCAACCGGCCGGACCTGCTCACCGAGACGCTGGCCGTGGCCCCCGACACAGCCGGCTAGCCGCACCGCGCCGCGTCAGTAGGCTCGGGTTCATGAGCGATGTCGATCGGCGGGGTCCGCAGCCTGCTGCCTCGGCCGGGGTGCCGTTGGTGGTCGGCTTCGACCTGGACATGACGCTGCTGGACACCCGGCCGGTGATCGGCGCGGCGTACGAGGTGCTGGCCGCGGAGACCGGCGCCGACATCGACGTGGACCTGGTGCTGAGCCGGCTCGGCCCGCCGCTGCCGGACGAGCTGGCCAACTGGTTCCCCGCCGAGCAGGTGCCGGCGATGGTGGCCCGCTACCGCGAGGTCTACCCGGAGTACGTGACGCGTCAGCGCCCGCTGCCCGGGGTCGCCGAGGCGCTGGCCGCGGTACGGGCGCAGCACGGCTCGGCGATCGTGATCACGGCGAAGCATCCGGACGGCGCCCGCCGGCACCTCGACGCGGCGGGCTTCGACGTGGCGGAGCTGGTCGGGTCGGCGTGGGCGGGCGGCAAGGCCGCGGCGCTGGCCGAGCGCGGCGCCGCCGTGTACGTCGGGGACCACACGGCGGACGTCGCCGCGGGCCGCGCCGCCGGGGTGTTCACCGTCGGCGTCGCCACGGGCGGGATCACCGCCGACGAGCTGGCCGCGGCCGGCGCGGACGTGGTGCTCGACGACCTGACCGACTTCCCCGCCGTACTCGACGAGCACCTGCGGGAGCTTCGGCGCGCCGCGCTGCGGGCGCACCTGGCGGAGCTGGGCACGCTGATGGTGGCGTTCTCCGGCGGGGCCGACTCCGCGTACCTGCTGGCCGAGGCGGTCGACGTGCTCGGCGCCGGCAACGTGGTGGCGGCGACGGCGGTGTCGCCGAGCCTGCCGGACGCGGAGCTGGCGGCGGCGGCCGAGTTCGCGGCGGGGCTGGGTGTGCGGCACCTGACCCCGGGTACCGACGAGATGGCCCGCGACGGCTACCGGGCGAACGCGGGCGACCGGTGCTACTTCTGCAAGGCGGAGCTGCTCGACACGCTCGGCCCGCTCGCCGCCGAGCTGGGGATGCCGCACGTCGCCACCGGTACCAACGCCGACGACGCGGTCGCCGGGTTCCGGCCGGGGATCCGCGCGGCGCACGAGCGCGGCGCGGTCACCCCGCTGCGCGACGCCGGCCTCACCAAGGCCCAGATCCGGTCCGTCTCGCGCCAGCTCGGCCTGTCCACCTGGGACAAGCCGGCGGCGGCGTGCCTGTCCAGCCGCATCGCGTACGGGATCCAGATCAGCCCGGCCCTGCTGCACCGCGTCGAGCAGGCGGAGGCGACGCTGCGCGCGGCCCTCACCGACGCCGGCATCCCGGTACGCAACCTGCGGGTACGCGATCTGGGTGCGGCGGGCGCCAAGGTCGAGGTGGACCACGAGCTGGTGTCGGCGGTGGCGGCACGCACCGACCTGCTGGCGCTCGACGGGTTCGACACGGTCACCGTCGACGAGCGCGGGTTCCGCTCCGGCGCGATGAACGAGCTGCTCACCGACCCCGCCCGGTTCCGCTGACGGCCGGGCCGAAAGCTCGTTCGCCAGCGGCCGCACCCGCCGGATAATCTTGGCGTACGGGCGGCGCCGGCCGCCCCCTCCAGAGGTGCCGACAGTGGCGCCTCTGGCGTCGTTCGTGACGAGATTCGAGGTGCGCGGTGCCCACCGGGCGTGTCAAGTGGTACGACGAGGGCAAGGGCTTCGGCTTCCTGACCCAGGACGACGGCGGCGACGTCTTCGTGCACAAGGCCGCGCTGCCGGCCGGCACGGCGGCGCTGAAGCCCGGGCAGAAGGTCGAGTTCGGTGTCGTCGAGAGCCGCAAGGGCAACCAGGCGCTCTCCCTCCGTCTCCTCGACGCACCGCCGTCGCTCGCCGAGCTGCGCCGCCGCCCACCGGACGAGCTGCACGGCCTGGTCGAGGACATGATCAAGGTGCTGGAGGCCAAGGTCCAGCCCGAGCTGCGTCGCGGGCGTTACCCCGACCGCAAGTCCGCCGCGAAGATCGCCGAGCTGGTCCACGCCGTGGCGCGTGAGCTGGAGGGCTCGGTGGAGCCGCGGGGCTGACCCGCCGGGTACGGCCGCGGCGCGGCGCGGCCTGTGTCGGGTAGCGGCCGTACCGCGGCGGGGTCCGTGTCGGGTAACGGCCGCGCCGCGGCGGGGTCCGTCAGCGGAGCTTGCGGGGCAGCGCCGGGACGAGACCGGCGCTGGCGGCGCGGGTGAGCAGCGTGTCGATCGCCGCGTAGCCCTCGTCGCCGAGGTCGGCGGTGAAGTCGTTGACGTAGAGGCCGATGTGCTGCTGCGCGACGGCCGGGTCCATCTCCTGCGCGTGCGTCAGCACGTAGTCGGCGCTCGCGTCGGGATGCGCCCAGGCGTACCGGACGGAGGCGCGGATCCAGTCGGCCGCGGCGGCCGGGTCGACGCCGCCGCGGCGGGCGAGGATGGCGCCGAGCGGGATCGGCAGCCCGGTCGTACCCTCCCACCACTCGCCGAGGTCGGCGAGCTTCGTCAGGCCGTGCCGCTGGTAGGTGAAGCGGGCCTCGTGGATCACCAGGCCCGCGTCGTACGTGCCGTCGGCGACGCCCGGCATGATCTCCTCGAACGGCACGACCTTGATGTCGGCCGGCGCGAAGTCCGCCGCCCACAGCCGGAACAGCAGGTACGCCGTGGACCTGTCGCTCGGCACCGCCACCGTGGCACCGGCCAGCTCACCGGGGTCTTTCGCGCCGCGGGTCAGGACGAGCGGCCCGCAGCCACGGCCGAGCGCGCCGCCGCACGGCAGCAGCTCGTACTTCTCCAGCAGCCACGGCAGCGCCGCGTAGCTCACCTTGACCAGGTCGTACGTGCCGCGCTCGGCGGACCGGTTCGTCACGTCGATGTCGGCGTACGTGACGTCGAAGTCCGGCGCGCCGGGGACCAGCCCGTGCGTCAGCGCGTGGAACACGAACGTGTCGTTCGGGCAGGGGGAGAACGCCAACGACAGCGATGTCATGCCTTCCAACCTCCAGGTGTGCTCACACCGACTCACTGATGGCGAACACGTCGGTGAGCGCGGCGAACGCCAGGTCCATCCGCCAGCTGCTCAGGTCGCGCGGGCCGATCATGTTCGAGATCGCCCGGATCTCGGAGAACGGCAGGCCCGCCTGGTGCGCCGCGCTGGCCACCCCGTACCCCTCCATCGCCTCGGCGAGCGCGTCGGGATGCCGGGCGGCGAGCGTCGCGGCGCGCTCCGCGGTGCCGGTACCGGTGGTCACGGTGAGGATCTTCCCGGTACGGAACTTCGGCAGGTGCACGAAGTTCGGGTCGGCGGGCAGCGTGGCGGTACCGAAGCCGAGGGCGTCGACGGACAGGAAGCCGTCGGGCGAGTCGACGCCGAGGTCGGCGGCGACCGCCGCGGTGCCGAGTACGACGTCGCCGATCTCGATCCGGCCGGGGAAGCCGCCGGCGACGCCGACGCTGAGCACCGCCGAGTACGGGGCGCCGTCGGCCTCGGCGATGGCGATGTGGCGGGCGGTGCTGGCCGCCGCGGCGGCCGGCCCGACCCCGACGACCACCAGGTCGAGGTCGGTCGCCTCGGGCGAGAGTGGATCCGGGTACACGGTTCCCTCGCCGAGTCCGGCCCGGACCGCGTCCCGCTCGGCGTGGACCGCCGTGGCGATGAGGAGGCGTGGGAGCATGCCCTCATTGAAGCGCACCCTCCGTGATCTCCGGCCGGGTCCCCCCGGCAATCGGTCGATCGTGGACTTCCGGCGCGGTACGCCCGATCTCGGACGCCGGTGCCGGGAGGTGCGGTTACGGCGGCGGGGTGCGGCGGCCGGGGCGGTAGAGGTGGTAGCCGGGCGGCACGATCGGCTCGGTGGTCCGGTCGTCCGGCTCCGGCCCGTCGGCCCCCGGCATGGGCCGGGTGCGGTCCGCCTCGCCGGCCCCACGTTCCGCGTCGGGGACGGTCCGGTCGTCGGCCGCCGGCATCCGCCGCGTCGCGTCCGCCCCGCCTGCCGGCATCCGGCGGGTCGCGTCGGCACCGTCGGCGGGCATCCGCCGCGTCGCCTCCGGCGCCGTGACCGGTACGGTCGGCTGCTCGTCGGGACCGATCACACCGCGCAGCCGCTGCGTGCGCAGCTGCCACGCCCACAGGCCGACCCGGCCGGCGGCGGCGACCACCCCGGCCGCGAGGACCGCCGTACCGGCGGGGCCGGGCAGCGGGACCAGCCCGATCGCGCCGCCGACCACGAACGCCAGCATCAGCAGCGTCTCCGAGTGCGAGAACGCCGACGCGCGGAGCTTCTCCGGCATCCGCTCCTGGATCACCGCGTCGACCGACAGTTTCGCCGTACCGCTGGCGAACGCGGTAACGAGGCACAGCGCGGCCGCCGTCCACACCCCGTAGAAGAGGGCGGTGGTGACGGCGACGAGCGCGGTCGCGGCGAGCCCCGCGGACTGGAGCACCAGCGGGCGCCGGATCGTGAGCCGGGTGCACACGGCCGTCGCGAGGAACGAGCCGACGCCGAGACCGCCGACGACCAGACCGAGCACCGCGTACTGCGGCACGTGGTAGGACCCGATCGTGAGCGGGAAGTCGCCCTCGCGGATCCGGAACGCGAGGAACAGCGTGAGGAAGCCGTACCCGGCGCGCAGCGTGGCGCTGCCCGCGAGCGCCGCCCAGACCAGCCGGCCGGACAGCACCTTGACCCCGTGCGTACGGAAGAACTGGAAGACGCGGGGCGGGGTCTCCGGCGGCTCCGAGTCGGCGCGTGGTGGCAGCCGGAGCGCCACGATCATCCCGAACACGAACACGACGGTCGCCGCGCGGAGCGGCCACTGCGGCCCGAACCAGGCGGCGGCCAGCCCGACCCCGCCGAGTACGGCACCGGCGATCGTGCCGAACAGCGACGCCCGCGCGCCCGCCTCCACCAGGCCGAGGCCGGGCGGCAGCAGCCGGGGCACCGCCGCCGACCGCGCCACCCCGTACGCCCGGGACAGCGCGAGGACCCCGAACGCCGCCGGGTACAGCGCGAACGTGTGCATCTGGTCGGAGATGACCCAGGCCAGGAAGGCGCGGCCGAGCATGGTGACGGCCAGCGCGTAGCGGCGGCCGTGCCGGAACCGGTCGAGCACCGGCCCGACGACCGGGGCGAGCAGGGCGAACGGGGCCATCGTGACGAGCAGGTAGAGCGCGACCTTGGCGCGGGCGTCGCTGGTGGCGCCGGCGAAGAAGATCGTGCCGGCCAGCCCGATCGCGACGAGCGCGTCGCCGGCGCAGGACGCGGCGTGCAGGTCGAGCAGCCGGATCATGCCGACGTCCCCGGCGCCGCCCTTGTCCCGCGCCGTCCGGACATGTCCGGCGGCGAAGCGGCCGACCCGCTCCGTACCGTCGAGGACGGCGCGGCCGCCGCGCAGCACGCCGCGCGCGAGCGTGGCGATCGGGCTCAGCGCTGACATGTCACCCATCCTGACGCATCGGTGTCCCGAACCCCAGCGTCCGTGGGGGCCGGCGTGGCCGTACGCGCGGCGCGCGGGACAATGGTGCGGTGACGAGCGAGTCCGCACCCGAGAACCCCACAGCCCGACGCCGTTCGGTACGGCTGGACGCCACCTGCGCGGCGGCGGTGGAGGAGGCCCGGGCCGCGCTCGCGGAGACCGACCTGGCCGACGAGGCGTCCATCGGTGACCACCTCGGCGCCCGCGCCGAGGAGGAGCGCCTGGTCACGCACCTGTTCGAGTGCCTGCTGCCGGGCTACCGCGGTTGGCGCTACGCGGTGACCGTGACGCGCATCGCCCGCAGCAAGCAGGTCACGGTCTGCGAGACGAACCTGCTGCCCGGGCCGGACGCGATCCTCGCGCCGTCCTGGGTGCCGTGGCAGGAGCGGCTGCGGCCGGGTGACCTCGGCGTCGGCGACCTGATGCCGACCGAGGCGGACGACGACCGGCTCGCCCCCGGATACCTGGAGTCCGACGACCCGGCGGTCGAGGACACCGTGTTCGAGCTGGGGCTGGGCCGGCCGCGGGTGATGAGCCGGCCAGGCCGGCAGGACACCGCCGAGCGCTGGTACGAGGGCGAGGCCGGCCCGTCGGCCGCGATCGCGAAGGCCGCGCCGGCCGACGCCCGCTGCGGCACCTGCGGCTACTACCTGCCGGTGGCCGGGTCGCTGCGTGCGCTGTTCGGCGTGTGCGGCAACCTGTTCGCGCCGGACGACGGCCGGGTCGTCAGCGCCGACCACGGCTGCGGCGCGCACTCCGAGGTCGTCGCCGAGACCGGCGTCGACGCGCTCACCACCGTGTACGACGACGCCTCCGTGGAACGTGTCTGACCCGACGCGCGCCGACCCGTACGGGACCGACGCGCGGCGGGCCGCGATCCTGACCGCCTGGTCGTCGTCGCCGACCCGGTTCCGCGAGGACGCGAACGCCGAGGAGGACCTCTACCTCGGCGGGTACGCCGACCGCCTGCTCGTCGAGCTTGCCCAGAACGCCAACGACGCCGCCGCGCGCGCCGCGGTACCCGGCCGGCTGCGGCTGGCCGTGGTGTCCACATCGGACGGTGGGGTGGCGCTGTCCGCCGCGAACACCGGCGCGCCGCTGTCCGCGGCCGGCGTCGACTCGCTCACCTCGCTGCGCGCCTCCGCCAAACGCGGCGACGACACGGTCGGCCGGTTCGGCGTCGGCTTCGCCGCGGTACTCGCGGTCAGCGACGCGCCCGAGCTGCGCGCCGGCGTCGGCGGCGTCCGGTTCTCCGCGGCCGACACCCGCGCCGCCGTACGCGACGTGCCGCACCTGGGCGCGGAGGTGGACCGCCGCGACGGGCGGGTGCCGGTGCTGCGCCTCGCGTGGCCGGCGGCGACACCACCGCCCCCCGGGTACGACGCGGAGGTGTTCCTGCCGCTGCGGGACGACGCCGCCGTCACCGCGGTACGCGCCGCGCTGGCCGCGTTCGAGCCCGCGCTGCTGCTCGGCCTGCCTGCGCTGTCCGTGGTGGACGTCGAGGGCCGGGTGGTGACCCGCGCGGACGACGACGCGGACGTGCTGCTGACCGACGGCGCCGAGGTGACGCGCTGGCGTACCGCGGCGGCGTCCGGGGACGTTCCGGCGGAGCTGATCGCCGACCGCCCGGTCGAGGAACGCCTCCGTCCACAGTGGACGATCCTGGCCGCGGTCCCGGTCGAGTCCGGGCCGGGCGGCGACGTGCCGGTGCCGGTGGACGGGCAGGTGGTGCACGCGCCGACGCCGTCGGACGAGCCGCTCGGCCTGCCCGTACGGTTGGTCGGCACGTTCCCGCTGGACACCGCGCGCCGTCGGGTGGCAGAGGGCGTGCTGACCGACTTCCTGGTCGGGCGGGCCGCGGCGGTGTGCGCCGAGCTGGTCGCCGGCCTCGCCGGCACCCCCGGCGTACTCGACCTGCTGCCCGCGCCCGGTTTCGCCCCGGGGCGGCTGGCCGGCGCCCTGCGCGACGGGCTCGCCGCGGCGCTGCGCGGCCGGGCGTTCCTGCCGACCGCGGACGGCACCCGGGTCCGCCCGGACCGCGCGGTCGCGGTACCCGACGCGCTCGTCACGCCGCTGACCGGCGTACTCGACGGGGTGCTGCCGGCCGGTTGGTGGAGCAGGGCGCTGCCGCCCCTGGGTACGCGGCGACTCGCACTCGCCGAGGTCGTCGCCGCGCTCACCGGCCTGGACCGCCCGCCGCGCTGGTGGCACGAGCTGTACGCCGGTTTCGCCGTGCTGCCGCTCACCGCGGCGGACCGGGAGGCGCTGGCCGCGCTGCCGGTGCCGCTCGCCGACGACCGTACGGTCACCGGACCCGCCCGCGTCCTGCTGCCCGACGACGTACCGCTGCCGGCCGGGCTCGGCGAGCTGGGGCTGCTCGTCGCGCACAGCGACGCCGTCCACCCGCTGCTGGCCCGGCTCGGCGCGCTGCCCGCCACGCCGCAGACCGCGCTGGCCGACGACCGGGTACGCGCCGCCGTCACCGACTCGCTCGACGCCGACGAGCCCACCGCGGTCGCCGAGGTCGTCCTGGACCTGGTCGCCACCGCTGACCCGACACCCGGCAGCCTGCCGTGGCTCGCCGAGCTCGCGCTGCCCGGCCACGCCCTCGACGGCACCGACCCCGGCTGGTACCCGGCCGGCGAACTGCTCCCGCCCCGCTCCCGGCTCGCCGGCATCCTCGACCCGGACGCCCCGTACGGCGTGCTCGACGCGGACTTCGCCGCGGCGTACGACCCGCGGGCGCTCGCGGCGGTCGGTGTGGTGCAGACGTTCCCGGTGTTGGACGAGCGGGACGTGGACCTGGTCGACGTGGCAGAGCTGGACCTCGACGACGCCGCCGACTGGGCCGCCGCGCTGCGCGACGCGGCCGGCGACGTCGACCCGGCCGGGCTGCGGGTCGAGCACCTGCGCGCGGTCCGCGACCTCGACTGGGTACGCGACGACGCCTGGCCGGACGCGCTCGCCGCGCTCGCCGCCCCGCCGTTGCGCGACGTGCTCGCCGCCGACTGCCACCTGCGTACCGCCAGCGGTGACCGGATCGCGGTCCCCGGATACACGCGGTGGTGGCTCGCCCGCCGCCCGGTGCTCGGCGGCCGGCGACCCGCCGAGTGCCGCGTCGGCGACAGCGAACTGACCGGCCTGTACGACGAGGCGCCCGGAGACGCGGACCTCGCCGTACTGCTCGGCGCGTACCGGGGGCTCGCCGACGTGCTCGCCGCGGCGGGCGACCCGGCGGTGGCGCGGGACCTGCTGGCCCGGCTCGGCGACCCGTCCCGTACGGCGGTGCCCGAGCTGCTGGCCGTCGTGTACCCGCGGCTCGCCGCGGCGCTCGCCGGCCGTGACGTACCGCCGCCGGAACGGGTACGGGTCGCGCCGGACACCGTGGTCGACGCGGCCGACGCGGTCGTACTGGATCAGCCGTGGCTGCTGGACCGGCTCGGTGACCGGCATCCGGTAGCCGGCGGGGACGTCCCGGTCGCCGTCGCCGACCTGCTCGACGTACCCCTGCTCAGCGAGCTCTAGGACTGCTGGGCGGCGGTGGCGCGGCGGCGGGAGCGGCGGTGCACCTCGTACCCGATCAGGGCGCAGCCGATGAGGATGCCGGCGACGCAGGTCCACAGCCACCAGCCGTGCCCGCTGTGGGTGAGCCGCGCGTGGCGGGTGACGAGGACGATGCCGGCGACCAGCCACAGCCCGATGCCGGAGAGCACCACCGGCACCGAGTTGGTGTCGAGCGGCTCCGGGACGGGGCGGTGGGGATAGCGGCGCACGCCTGAAGCTTATGCGGTCGCGCCGACAGGGTCCGCCGGTCCGTGGCGTGGCTGGGACCGGCGTTACAGACGCTGGGGGTGGGGCGGCGCGGGCCCGCCGCCCCACCCAGGTGCGCCACGTGACGTGGGCACCCCGGAGGAAGGTCATGTCACCGGAACGTGGGGTGTCCGGACACTCTAGGGAGCGAACGGCATTCCGGACAAGGTGGGGGCCGGTGACGGCGGCGGATAAAGGGCCGGTTCGTGACTGGCCGGGTCGACGGAGCCGGTCACCCCGAACCAGATCGCGGCCGTGCTGACCATGAGCGCGACGCCGAGCAGCACGACGACGGCGATCCGGGTGCGTCGTCGCCGTGCCGGAACCCCGGGTACCACGCGAGGCATGTCGTCATTGTTGCCGCAACGGTAGGTTGTCCGCCATGGCCCGGGTACTGCTCGTCGAGGACGACGCGGAGATCCGTGCGGCGCTTGTCCGCGCGATGTCGTCGCTCGGCCACCGCGTGTTCGAATGCGGCGATGCCCGTGGCGCGCTGCGCGCCGTGGCCGAGCAGGATCCGGAGGTCGTGGTGCTCGACCTCGGCCTGCCCGACCTGGACGGTACGGCCGCGCTGCGCATGATCCGTTCCCGTTCCACCGTGCCGGTGCTGATCGCGACGGCCCGCGACCGGGAGGCCGACATCGTCCGGCTGCTGAACGCGGGCGCCGACGACTACCTCACCAAGCCGTACTCGGCGGCGCATCTCGCGGCGCGCATCTCGGCGGTGCTGCGCCGTACCACGCCGTCCGCGGCGACCGCGCTCGCCGTCGGTGGGCTGCGCCTGGACGTACCGGCGCGGGAGGTGTCGCTGGACGGCCGTCCGTTGCAGCTGTCCCGGCGCGAGTTCGACCTGCTGGCGTACCTGGCGGCCCGGCCGGGGACGGTCGTCCCCCGGCGCGAGCTGATCACCGAGGTGTGGCGGCAGCCGGACGGCCGGGACGACGCGACGATCGACGTACACGTGTCGTGGCTGCGCCGGAAGCTCGGCGAGACCGCCGCCCGCCCGCGGTATCTCCAGACGATCCGGGGTGTCGGCGTGAAGCTCGTCGCGCCGGAGCCCGAGAGCTGACCCGCGCCGCGCGTCGATCCCTCAGGCGGGGCGGGCGAAGCTCATGATCACGCGGGCGCCGCCGAGGGGTGAGCGTTCGACGGTGACGTCGCCGCCGGCGGCGTGCGCGACGCGGCAGGCGATGGACAGGCCCAGCCCGGTCGACGACGCCGACCGCCCGCGCGGCCCCATCTCCGGGATGCCGGGCCCGGCGTCGTCGACGGTCACCCGGGCCTCGGTCGGCTCGGCCACCACCCGTACGGCGAACTTCGTGCCTTCCGGGGTGTGCCGGAAGATGTTGCCCAGCACCGAGTCCAGCGCCGACTCCAGGTCCTCGGCGGGCACCCCCACGATCACCGGCGTACGCGCGGGCGACATGGCCCAGTTGCGGCCCTGGTCCTCGGCCAGCGCGGCCCAGAACGCGACGCGTTCGCTGACCACGGAACGCAGGTCGCAGTGCCCGGCCGGGGCGGTACCGAGGGGTTCGCGGGCGCGTTCGATGACGGCGTCGACCTCCCGCTCGACGCTGTCCGTCGCGGTCGCCAGGCGGTCCCGGGAGGCGCCGGCGGGCAGCGCGTCGACGCCGAGCCGTAGCGCGGTCAGCGGCGTACGCAGCCGGTGCGACAGGTCCGCGACCAGCTCCCGTTCGTTCGCCAGCAGTGCGGCGAACCGCCCGGCGAGCGCGTTGAACGCGGCGCCGACGCTGGCGATCTCCGGCGGCCCGCCGGGGCGTACCCGGGCGGTCAGGTCACCGTCGCCGAGCCGGTGCGTGGCCTCGGCCAGGTCCCGGGTGGCCCGGACCGCGCCGGCCGCCAGCCGGTCCGCGAGGACCGCCGAACCGGCCAGCAGGAGCACACTCACCGCGGCCAGCCCGGCCCACGCCGTGGATACGCCGCGGGTCAGCATCGCGTCCGGCACCAGCATCTCGATCACCGCGGTCCGGCCGTCGACCGTACGCGTCGGGTGCAGGTGCACCACGCCACCGACGACCGGCACCGTACGGGCGCGGCCGGTGCGGGCGACCCGCGCACACTCGGACTCGACGCCCCAGCCGGCGTCGTTGCCGACCTCCGACCCGTCGGGCAGGCGTACGGTCAGCCGGTCGGCCCGACCGGCCGGGGTGGCGCCGACCGCGCGCCGGATCTCGCCGGCGTCGTCGGTCACCGCCAGCACCGTGGTCATCGCGACCACCTCACGCTCGGCGGCCCCCACCGCCCGGTCGTACGCGAACTGGTGGACCATCCAGGCGAGCGGCGCCGCGAACGCGCCGATCACCACGCCGGTCACCGCCAGCGACACCAGTACGAACCTGCGCCGCACGGCGACCTCCCGGATCGCTGGACGGGTGGGGGAGCGCCGCGCACGGTATGACACGCGGGTCGGTAACACAAGGGTCGTCGGAATCTGGCACGCTACGCCACGTCGGCGAATCGGGAAGGACAACGATGGCTCAGCAGACCGCCGTGGCGGACACCCCGCCGCCGGGCGCCCCACGCAACGCCGTCGACCGCTTCTTCAGGATCACGCAACGCGGGTCGACGCTGCCGCGGGAGTTCCGCGGCGGGTTCGCCACGTTCTTCACGATGGCGTACATCCTGGTGTTGAACCCGTTGATCCTGAGCGGGGCGACCGACAAGCTCGGCCACCACCTCGACAAGGGCCAGCTGATCACGTCGACCGCGCTGGTCGCCGCGGTCATGACGATCATCATGGGCGTCGGCGGAAACCTGCCGCTCGCGATCGCCGCCGGCCTCGGCCTGAACGGCGTCGTGGCGTTCCAGCTCGCGCCGCACATGACGTGGCCGGACGCGATGGGCCTCGTCGTCATCGAGGGCCTGGCGATCTGCCTGCTCGTCGTGACCGGCCTGCGCGAAGCGATCATGAACGCGATCCCGTTGGCGCTGAAGCAGGCGATCAGCGTCGGCATCGGCCTGTTCGTGGCGTTCATCGGCTTCGTCGACGCCGGCTTCATCACGCGCCTGCCCGACAAGGCCGGCTCGACCGTACCCGTGCAGCTCGGCGCGACCGGCAGCCTGACCGGCTGGCCGACGATCATCTTCTGCCTCGGCGTACTGCTGACGATCGTGCTGCTGGTGCGGAAGGTACGCGGGGCGATCCTGATCAGCATCGTCGCGATGACGATCCTGTCGGTCGTCGTGAACGCGGTCGCCGGGTTGCCGGAGGGCGCCTGGGGGCTCTCCGACCCTGCGCTCCACGGCGGTCCGGTCGCGTTGCCCGACTTCGGGCTGCTCGGCAAGTTCGACCTGATCGGCGGGTTCAGCTCGGCCGGCGTGCTGACCGCGGTGCTGTTCGTGTTCACGCTGATCCTGTCGGACTTCTTCGACGCGATGGGCACGATCATCGGCGTCAGCTCCGAGGCCGGCCTGGTCGATGCGAACGGCAAGCTGCCCGGCATCGGCCGGGTGCTGTTCATCGACGGTGTCGCCGCCGTCGCCGGTGGCGCCGCGTCCGCCTCGTCCAACACCTGCTTCGTCGAATCGACCGCCGGTGTCGGCGAGGGCGCCCGGACCGGCCTGGCGAACGTGGTCACCGGCG
The DNA here is from genome assembly GCA_036503555.1 of Actinocatenispora sp. Lineage (GTDB taxonomy): Bacteria > Actinomycetota > Actinomycetes > Mycobacteriales > Micromonosporaceae > Actinocatenispora. Next base: position 23,461 of record DASXWQ010000003.1, on the reverse strand, counting down.
CCCTGTTCGTGGCCGCGATGTTCTTCTCGCCGCTGGCCGCGATCGTGCCGTCGCAGGCCGCCACCCCGGCCCTGGTCGCCGTCGGCTTCCTGCTGATGACGCAGGCCCGCAACATCCCGTGGATGAAGTTCGAGATCGCGATCCCGGCGTTCCTGACGATCATCCTGATGCCGTTCACGTACTCCATCACGAACGGCATCGGCGCCGGCTTCATCTCGTACGTGGTGCTCCAGATCGCGGTCGGCAAGATCCGCCGGATCCACTGGCTGCTCTGGGTCGTCGGCGCGCTGTTCGTCGTGTACTTCGCGATCAACCCGATCGAGTCCTGGCTCGGCGTGCACTGAGCGAATCCGCTTGACGCCCGCCGGGTCGGTGCGCTGACCTGGTGGCATGCGGATCGTCCCGATGACCCCCGGGTACGCGGCGGACATCGTCACCTGGCGCTACCCGCCGCCGTACGAGCGGTACGACCTCGTCGACGCCGACCCGGCGTACTTCGTCGACCCGGCGAGTGGTTTCGTCGCGCTGGTCGGTGCGGACGGGCTGGTCGGATACCGGTCGTTCGGGCCGGACGGGCAGGTGCCGGGAGGCGCGTACGACGACGCGGCGCTCGACACCGGTGGCGGGTTGCGGCCGTCGCTGACCGGCCGGGGGCTTGGCCGGGTGGCGCTGGCGACGGGCCTCGCGTACGGGCGGGAGCGGTTCGGTCCGGCGGCGTTCCGGGTGACGGTGGCCGCGGACAACGCCCGGGCGCTGCGGATGGTGACCGGCGCGGGGTTCGTCCGGGTGGCGCGGTTCGCGGCGAGCACCGACGGGCGGGCGTACGAGATCCTGGTCCGTGCGGAGGTCCCGGTCACGCTGCGGGTGACGGTGCCCACCACCCGTGGTCGTTAGCCAAGGTAATGAGCTACGCTAACGAATCGTGACGGCCCGGCCGACCACTCCGATCTCGCCCGGCACGTGTCATCCTGGGGGCATGACACGTGGTGGGACAGGATCCGCCGCCAAGCGGGTTTCCTCGGCGCAGCTCGCCGCGACCATGCGGGGAGCGATCACCCGGCTCAACCGCCGGTTGCGTCGCGCCCGCCCGGTCAGCGAGCTCACCCAGAGCCAGCTGTCCGCGCTGACCAGCCTTGAGCTGGCCGGCGCGCTGACTCCGAAGGAGCTCGCCGACGCGGAGCGGGTGCAACCCCCGTCCGTGACCCGGACGGTGGCGGCGTTGGAGGGGCGCGGCCTGGTGCAGCGCACGCCACACCCGACCGACGGGCGGCAGGTCATCCTGGCCCCGACGGAGCAGGGGCGGGAGATCGTCCTCGCGGACCGCAAGGCCCGGGACGCCTGGCTGGCCCAGCGGCTCGCCGAGCTGACCCCGGAGGAGCGCGACACCCTTCGTCGCGCCGCCTCGATCCTGGAGCGCATCGCCCGCGCCGAATGACGGTGGCGTCGCCGGTCGGACCGTCCACGTAGGACAGACGACCGACGAGACCGGGAGGCGACCCGCCGCCGTATGAGCGGATCATTAGCGCACACGTTCCGTTCCCTGCACGTCCGCAACTACCGACTCTTCGCCACCGGCCAGGTGGTGTCCCTCATCGGCAACTGGATGCAGTTCACCGCCCAGGACTGGACGGTGCTGCACCTGTCGAACAACTCCGGCAGCGCCCTCGGCTGGGTCACCGCCTGCCAGTTCCTGCCGGTCGTGCTGCTCACTCTCTACGGCGGCAAGCTCGCCGACCGGTACGACAAGCGCACCCTGCTGCTGTGCACCAACATCGGCGCCGGGCTGGTCGCGGCGTCGCTCGGCGTGCTCACCGTCACCGGCCACATTGAGCTCTGGCACGTCTTCCTGTTGTCCGCCTGCCTCGGCACGGTCAACGCGATCGACAACCCGGCCCGCCAGGCGTTCGTGTCCGAGATGGTCGGCCCCGAGCTGCTGCCGAACGCGATCTCGCTCAACGGAGCCATCTTCAACGCGGCACGCATCGTCGGCCCGGCCGTGGCGGGCGTGTCCATCTCGCTCATCGGCACCGGCCCGGTGTTCCTGCTCAACTGCGTCACGTACGCGGCGACGTTCGTCGCGCTGAGCCTGATGAACCCGGCCGACCTGCACCGGTCGTCGGTACGGCGGGCGCAGGCCAAGATCGCCGACGGCGTCCGGTACGCCCTGCGCCGACCCGACCTGCTGCTGCCGATGGGCGTGATGCTGGTGATCGGGGCGCTCGGGTTCAACTTCCAGCTGACCCTGGCGCTGGTGTCGAAGACCGTGTTCCACCGCGGCGCGGCGTCGTTCGGGCTGCTCACCACGATGCTGGCGCTGGGGGCGCTGGCCGGTGCGCTGGCGTCCAGCCGGCGCGCGGGGCGCCCCTCGTCGTACACGGTGATCGCGGCGGCGTTCGGGTTCGGGGTGTTCGAGACGCTGGCCGCGTTCGCGCCGAGCTACGCCGCCGAGGCCGGGGTCCTGGTGCTCACCGGGTTCTTCATGATCTACCTGGCGCAGGCGGCGAACCAGCGGATCCAGCTCGGCGTCGGCGAGGCGTACCGGGGCCGGATCATGGCGCTCTACCTGCTCGTCTTCCAGGGCTCGACGCCGGTGTTCGCGCCGCTCGTCGGCTGGCTGGCGCAGCACGCCGGTGCCCGGTCCAGCCTGTGGGTCGGCGGCGTCGCGTCCGTTCTCGTCGCGGGCGCCGTCCTGGTGTTCCGCTCGTACCGCCGGGACGTCCGGGTGCGGCTGCACGCCCGACCGGTGCCGCACGTACACCTGGTCGAGTCGGCCACGGATCTGCGGATCCCCGCGGGTCGGGCCCGGATCGCCCGGTAACCGTCGGCGGGCTGTGCCAGGGTGGTCGGCATGGAAACCAGTCGATACCTGGAATGCCTGGCGGCCGACGCGGCGCGGCTGCGCGAGGTGGCCGAGGGCCGGCTCGACGCCGCGGTGCCGAGCTGCCCCGGCTGGACGGTGCGTGACCTCGTGCAGCACGTCGCCATCGTGTACCTGCACAAGGTCGGGTGCATGGAGCTGGGCAGCGCGCCGGAGGACTGGCCGCCGGACGTCTCCGGCGAGCCGCCGCTGGCGCTGTTCGACCGGGCGCTGGCGGAGCTGACCGCGGCCTTCGCCGCGCGCCGGCCCGCCGACGCCACCTTCACGTGGTATTCGCCGGACCAGACCGTCGGGTTCTGGATCCGGCGGATGGCGCAGGAGACCGCGGTGCACCGGGTCGACGCCGAGCTGGCCGCCGGCGCGGTCACCCCCGTCGCCGACGACCTCGCGCTCGACGGCATCGACGAGGTGCTGCGCATCTTCCTCGGCTGGGGGACCCGCGAATACCTGCACGTACCCGAGGTCGCCGCGCTGCTCGCCGAGTCGGACGGCCGCACCGTCGAGGTACGGTCCGGCCCGGAGACGTTCCTGGTCCGCCCGACCGCGGACGGCGTGCGTGTCGACACCGCCGACGGCGGGGCCGCCGCGGTGGTGACGGGCGACCCGTCCCCGGTGCTGCTCTGGCTGTGGAACCGGGCCGACGCCGACGCCGTCCGCGTCGACGGCGATCCCGCGCTCATCGGATACCTGCGCCGGCTGATGGCCGACGCGACCGAGTAATCCGTGGTCCGGCCGGGGACCGCTCATTAGGCTGGGACGCGTCCCCACGCCACGCCGGTGGGTGTGGCGCCACGCTCGACGCGAGTGGGTTCGATGCGACTGCTGTCCGGATGGTTCGCCCGGCCGGGTGTACCGCCGAGGCCCCCGATCGAGCGGCTGGCGGCCGACCTGCGCCGACTGTCCGCCGAGCTGCTGTCCACCGCACCGCGCTCCGCGGTACGCCACAGCGGGCTCGTCTGTGCGTACGAGCAGACCCTGCGTACCGCGTGCGACGCGCTGTCCGTGGCGTACGAGATGGACGGGTTGACCGGGTTGGCGCGCGAGCTGGAGTGTGCGCGGATGGAGGGCGAGTTGCAGGCGGCCGGCCTGTGTACGCGCGGGCGCGCGGGGCGGCAGCGGTGAGCGCGTGAGCGGGCGGCATCCGTCGCCGCGCCGGCCGCGGCGTTCGGCCGACTCGCCGCGTCCGGAGGCGGCGAAGCGGTCCGCGCCGGACGGCCCGACGGCGCGGCTGTTCGTGGCCGTCGTACCGCCGGCCGACGCGCTGGCGGAGCTGGCCGCGGTCGCCGACGGCCTCGCCACGTACCGCGCGGGTGCCCGGCCGACGGACCGGGCGCGCTGGCACATCACGGTCGCGTTCCTGGGCGAGGTCGCCGAGGAACGCATCCCGGACGCGACCGACGCGCTCGCCGACGCCGCCGCCCGATCCACGCCCGTACGCCTGCGCATCGCCGGCGGCGGCCGCTTCGGCCGGGGCCGCTTCGCCGTGCTGTGGGCGGGTGTCGCGGGCGCCGCCGACAGCGACCTGACCTCGTTCGCCGGCCTCGCCCGGGCGGTGCGCCGGGAGCTGCGCCGCGCCCGCCTCCCGTACGACGACAAGCCGTTCCGGCCGCACCTGACGCTGGCGCGGCCGGGTGACCGGATCGGCCGGGACGAGCTGTCGGGCGACGTCGACCGGCTGCGGGCGTACGCGGGGACGCCGTTTCCGGTCGAGGAGGTCTGGCTCTACCGCAGTCATCTCGGCCCGCACCCGAAGCACACGCCGCTCGCGCACTGGCCGCTCGGCCCCGCCTGACGGGGGTTTCGCGCCGGGTGGCGCATCACCATGGCCACTAGGTTGTGGTGCGATCTAGATAGCGGTGCTAACGTCTTCGGTCATGGACGCGGACCGGCGTGCGCAGTGGCTGCGCGGCGTGCTCGACCTGTGCGTGCTCGGCCTGCTCGCGGACGGCGAGTCGTACGGGTACGAGCTGGCACAGGCACTCGGGGACGCCGGCCTCGGCCCGATCCGCGGCGGCACCCTCTACCCCGTACTACTGCGGCTGCAACGCGCCGGCCTGGTCACGACCCGCTGGCACGGCGGCGAGACCGGCCCGGCCCGGAAGTACTACCGGCTCAGCGCGGCGGGCCGGACGGAGCTGCGGCGGACGGCGGGCGACTGGGCCGCGTTCACCGGCTCGGTGGCGACGACTCTGCGACAGGAGGAACGGTGACGGACGACGCGTGGTTGGCGGCGCTGGCCGGCGAGCTGCGCCGGCACCAACTGGGGCCGGACCTGACGGCGCACGTGGTCGCGGAGACCGCGGCGCACCTGCGGGACAGTGGTGAGTCGCCGCTGTCCGCCTTCGGCACGCCGGAGGGGTACGCGACGGCGGTGGCCGACAGCGTCGGCGGCCCCCAGCCCACGACACGCCCAGCCGGGCCGGTACGGCTGGAGGTCCGCGGCATCACGAAGCGGTACCGCCGCCGGCAGGTCCTCGCCGGCGTCGACCTCACCGTACGAGCCGGCCAGGTCGCCGCCGTCGTCGGCGCGAACGGGTCGGGTAAGAGCACGTTCCTGCGGGTGTGCGCCGGGCTGACCCAGCCCGACGCGGGCACGGTCCGGGTGCACGGCCGGCTCGGGTACTGCCCGCAGGACGGCGGCACCAGCGAGTTCCTGCTGCCGGACGAGCACTTCGCGCTGGTCGGCGTCGGCCGCGGCCTGTCCCGGCCCGCCGCCCGCCGCCAGGGCCGGGCGTACGCGGCGGCGCTGGACTGGACGCCGCCGCCCACGCAGGCCCGGCACCTGTCCGGCGGCACCCGGCAGAAGCTGAACCTGGTCCTCGCCCGGCTCGGCACCCCGGACGTGCTGCTCCTCGACGAGCCGTACCAGGGGTTCGACCGCGGCACGTACGTCGACTTCTGGCACGAGGTGTGGCGGTGGCGCGACGACGGCGCCGCGATCGTCGTCGTCACCCACCTGCTCAACCAGCTCGACCGGGTCGACCTCGTACTGGACCTGACACGGGCGGAGGCCGCGGCGTGAGGCGCACGTACGCGGTGGCGGAGGCTGCGCTGCGGGAGATGCTCCGGCGCCGGGTCGTGCTCGGGATCCTCCTGCTACTGCCGCTCGCGTTCTACCTGAGCCGGCGCGGCGACCACCTCGGCCAGTCGATCCGGTTCGTCTGCCTCGGCCTCGGCTGGGCGCTCAGCACCGCGGCGCTGTTCTCCGGCAGCGCCGGGCGCGCGATCGAACCCCGGCTGCGCCTCAGCGGGTACGCCACGCGTCACCTCGTCGGCGGCCGGCTCGCCGCGCTGTGGACCGTCGGTGTCCTGCTGAGCACGCCGTACTTCCTGCTCGTGCGGTTCGACCAGCACGACGTGCGGTACGCCGCGGTCGCGCTCATCATGGCGCTGACGGTGGCGGTGGCCCCGCCGTTCGGCCTGGCGCTGAGCGCGGTGCTGCCCCGTGACCTGGAAGGCACCCTGGTGCTGCTGGTCGTCATCGGATTGCAGATGATGCTCGACCCGGCCGGCACCGCGGCGCACGTCCTGCCGTTCTGGTTCAGCCGCGAGATCGCCACGTACGCGATCGACCACACCGACCGGGGATACCTCGACCGGGGCCTGCTGCACGGCCTGTCCGCCGCTCTCCTGCTGACCGTCGTGGCCACCGTCGCCTGGCGGGTACGTCAGGGCCGCCGGGCACACCTGGAGTTCGTACCGCTGGGCTGACGGTGCCGGCGGGTGGACCCGCCGGCACCGTCGAGCGCCTCAGCGCTGCTGCGTGTTGCCGTTGCCGAAGAGGACGTCGTCCCAGCTCGGCAGCCGGGACCGCTCGCCGGTCGCGCCCTGCTCGCTGCGCCGCGGACGCAGCACCGCGAGCGACGGTACGGCGGGCAGCTCCTTGGCCTCCGCCTCGTCCTCGAACCCCGGCCGCTCCCGCGAGTCGGTCGTGGACCGGCGCGGCTCACCCAGCCCAGCCGGCCGCAGCGGCTCCGCCGGACGGCGCTCACCGGCCGGCCGCAACGGCTCCGCCGCCGGCCGGTGCAGCGGCTCCGCCGAGGGCCGGTGCAGCGGCGGGGCCGACGGACGGCGCACCGGCTCGCCGGGCTCCGCGGTCGGACGCCCGGTCAGCGGCTCCGCCGGACGCGGGTTGAACGGCTCGGGCGTGAACGGCTCCGCGGTCCGCGGACCGGCCGACTCACCGCTGTCCGCGGTGCGCCGCTCCGGCGTCGGGAACAGCGGCTCCGCCGCCGGCCGCGCCGGCTCGGACATCGGCTGGTCGAGCGTGGTGCGGGCGGTGTCGGCCAGCCGGCGCACCGGCTCGCGCTTCGTCGTCTTGCCGGGCAGGCCGTGCCCCGAACCGCCGCCGGGGCGGGTCGTCTCGCCGCGCGAGCGACCACCCTCGGGACGGGTCAGCGCGTGCCCACGGTGCGGGGCCGGCTGCGGCTCCGGTGCCGGATCCTGGCCGAGCAGCGGCGCGGGCCGCTCCGCGGACAGGAACTGCGCCATGTCGTCGTCCGGCGTGACCACCTGGCGCGCCTTGTCCAGCGCCCAGACCGCCTGCGCGGTGGTCTTGCCGCTGGCCCAGCTCGCCGAGATCCGCCAGGTGCCGTCCTCCCGCCGGTACGCGTCCCAGGACACGCCCTCGGCGTCGACCCCGTGCTGCGCCAGCCGGGTGTCCACGATCTCGGCCAGCGTCGCGCCGCGCTCCGACGAACGCAGTCGGGTACGCCGGGCGTGCTGGGCGAGCATCGCCCGCTCCTGGAGCACGGGGCCCGCGTAGCGCAGGACGCGGTCGACCGGTACGCCCGCGATCCGGGCGACCTCCTCGGCCGACTCGCCGGACCGGATCCGCGACTGGATGTCCCGCGGGGAGAGCGCGGCGTCGCCGGCCGCCGGGTCGGCACCGCTGGCGAACTGGCCGCGGGGGACGGAGCGGTCCTGCCGGACGGCAGAGCCGATCCGCTCGTCGATGGGCAGGGTGAGCAGGCGTCCGACCTCGTCAGCGAGCACGAGCGCCTGACCGTCCTCGGAGAGGGCCACGAAGCGTACCGGCCGCATCGCTGTCCTCCGTCCCATCGACACGCCGTCAAGCCACGGTACGCCGAACCCTAGCCGGTCCGTGCCAGGCCACGCCGCATGTCGGTCAGATACTCGTCGATCTTCGGCGGTCGATTGTTCGCCGGGACGGCGGCGGGGACAACCGCGAATCAGGCGAGCTGACCGACCACGTGGTCGACGCAGCGGGTCAGCGCCGCCACGTCGGCCGGCTCGATCGACGGGAACAGCGCCACCCGCAGCTGGTTGCGGCCGAGCTTGCGGTACGGCTCGGTGTCGACGACGCCGTTGGCGCGCAGCACCGCGGAGACGGTACCGGCGTCGATGTGGTCGGCGAGGTCGACGGTGCCGACGACGGCCGAACGCAGCGCCGGGTCGGCGACGAACGGCGTCGTGTAGTCGGTGCGCTCGGCCCAGTCGTACAGGATGGCGGCGCTCTCCGCGCAGCGCGCGACCGACCAGGACAGCCCGCCGTTGCCAAGGATCCAGTCGACCTGCTCGGCCGCGAACAGGATCGTCGCCAGCGACGGCGTGTTGTACGTCTGGTCCTTGCGCGAGTTGTCGATCGCGGTCGACAGGTCGAGGAAGGCCGGGACGTAGCGGCCGGACGCGGTGATCTCGGCGGCCCGGTCGAGCGCGGCGGGCGACAGCACCGCGATCCACAGCCCACCCTCGGAACCCAGGCACTTCTGCGGCGCGAGGTAGTACGCGTCGGTCTCGGCCAGGTCGACCGGCAGGCCGCCGGCGGCGCTCGTCGCGTCGTGCAGCATCAGCCCGCCGCCGACCCGCCGCACCGGTACGGCCGCGCCGGTGGACGTCTCGTTCTGCGGCGTGCCGTACGCGTCGACGCCGTCCTCGGCGATCAGCGTCGCGGCCGACCCGGCGGGCGCGGACACCACCGACGGGTCGGCGAGGAACGGGGCGGCGACCATCGCGTCGACCAGCTTCTGGCCGAACTCGCCGAACGACGCGAGCTGCGCCCGCTCCCGTACCAGCCCGAACGTGACGACGTCCCAGAACGCGGTCGTGCCGCCGTTGCCGAGGATCACCTCGTACCCGTCGGGGGCGCCGAACAGCTCGACCACGCCGCGGCGCAGCCGGGCCACCTGGTCGCGGACGGTGCGCTGGCGGTGCGACGTACCGAGGTAGTGGGGGGCGACGGCGGCCAGCGCGGCGACCTGCTCCGGCCGGATCTTCGACGGGCCGCAGTTGAACCGACCGTCGTCGGGCAGCAGCTCGGCCGGGATGCGGATGTCAGGCAGTCCCACGTCAACTCCTCTGTACGCACGGTGGGGGTGCGGCGCCGCTGCCGTAACCGGAATTCTGTCACCGCGGTCGGTGGCCCTTTTCGCGACCCTTTGCTCTGCGCACCGGTAGGCAGAGCTTGCTCTGCACACCAGGAGGCATCACCGGGGTCCCGCCGCACCCCACCCGGGAGATCGGCGGGACCGGCTCAGGCGCGCTTGACGGTGGCGTACCCGGGGATCTCGTCGGGCCGGCGCGGGCCGGGGCCGACGTAGCGCGCGGAGGGGCGGACCAAGCGGCCGAGCTTCTTCTGCTCCAGGATGTGCGCCGACCAGCCGCCGACCCGGGCGCACGTGAACATCGACGTGAACATGTCCGCCGGTACCTCGGCGAAGTCCAGCACGACCGCCGCCCAGAACTCGACGTTCGTGGCGAGGACACGGTCCGGCCGGCGTTCGTGCAGCTCGGCGAGGGCGGCGCGCTCCAGTGCCTCGGCCACCTCGTACCGGGGGGCGCCCAGCTCCTTCGCGGTACGCCGCAGCGCCCGCGCCCGCGGGTCCTCCGCCCGGTACACCCGGTGCCCGAAGCCCATCAGGCGCTCGCCGCGGTCGAGCACGCCCTTCACGTACGACTCGGCGTCGCCGGTGCGTTCGACCTCCTCGACCATGTGCAGCACGCGGGTCGGTGCGCCGCCGTGCAGCGGCCCGGACAGCGCGCCGATCGCGCCGGAGATCGCGGCGGCCACGTCGGCGCCGGTGGACGCGATGACCCGGGCGGTGAACGTCGAGGCGTTCATCCCGTGCTCCGCCGCGGACGTGAAGTAGGCGTCGACGGCGCGGACGTGCCGCGGGTCGGGCGTGCCGCGCCACCGGGTCATGAACCGTTCGACGATGGTGGCCGCCTCGTCGATCTCGCGCTGCGGCACGGCCGGCAGCCCGACCCCGCGCGCCGACTGGGCGATGAACGACAGCGCCGTCACCGACACCCGGGACAGGTCCTGACGGGCCCGTTCGTCCGAGATGTCGAGCAGCTGGCCGAGGCCCCACAGCGGGGCGAGCAACGTCACCGCGCTCTGCACGTCGACCCGGACGTCGCCCGAGTGCACCGGCACCGGGAACGGCTCGGCCGGCGGCAGCCCGTGCCCGAACTCCCCGTCCACCAGCAGGCCCCACACGTCACCGTACGAGACGCGGCCGATCAGCTCCTCGATGTCGACGCCCCGGTACCGCAGCGATCCGCCGTCCTTGTCGGGTTCGGCGATCTCGGTCTCGAAGGCGATGACGCCTTCCAGACCCGGTTTGAACTCGGACATGCCGCATTCTCCAGATCGTTGGTGGTCCAGCACGGGTGTCGACGTGCCCCCGCTCCATCCTGCCCGCCGCGCGCGCCCCGGGTTCGGGAGACGGGCCATCCAGAGGTTCTAACAGAACCGTGTGGCTCACACGACAGCCGCGCGGGCGGGTCGCCGGGGCAGGATGGGGCCGTGCCCGAAACACCCGCACCGCTGGACCCCGCCGTCGTCGCCCTGATGCGTAACGAGTACGAGAGCGTCGGCATCGCGCCCGGCGACCTCGCGCCCGACTGGCCGACCCAGTTGGGTCGCTGGCTCAGCGACGCCACCTCCGCCGGGCTGCCGGAGCCGAACGCGATGGTCCTCGCCACCGCCGATGCGGACGGCCGCCCGGCCAGCCGCACCGTGCTGCTCAAGGGGTACGACGAGGCGGGGCTGGTGTTCTACACCAACTACCGGTCTGCGAAGGGCACGCAGCTCGCCGCCAACCCGTACGCGAGCGTCACGTTCCCGTGGTACGGCCTGCACCGGCAGGCGCACGTCGCCGGCCGGGTGGCGCCGGTGCCGGCGGCGGAGTCCGACGCGTACTTCGCGACCCGGCCGCGCGGGGCGCAGCTCGGCGCCTGGTCGAGCCCGCAGTCGACGCCGATCCCCGGGCGCGACGTGCTCGACGAGGCGTTCGCGTCGTACGAGCGGCGGTGGCCTGCGGGCACGCCGGTGCCGCGACCGGCGCACTGGGGCGGTTTCCGGCTGGTACCGGAGCGGGTGGAGTTCTGGCAGGGCCGGGAGAACAGGGTGCACGACCGCCTGCGGTACCGGCGCGACGGCGGCGCTTGGGTGCTGGAGCGGCTGGCACCGTGAGCTCCTCGTTACTCGGCCGGATCGCGATCGATCACCGGCCGCTGCGGCATGCCGCGTACCGGCGGATGTGGATCGGCAACGGCGTCTCGTTCATCGGCGTGCAGGCGACGACGGTGGCCGTCTCGGTGCAGATGGACGCGATCACGCACTCGCCGGCGTGGAACGGCTGGCTGGGCCTCGCCGGGCTGGTGCCGCTGGTGGTGTTCGCGCTGTGGGGCGGCGCGATCGCGGACGCGGTGGACCGTCGGCGGGTGATCCTCGTCGGGTCCGTGTGCGCCTGGGTGGTGACGCTGGCGCTGGTCGCGCAGGCGCTGGCCGGCCTGCGCAGCCCGGTCCTGCTGCTCGTCCTCGTCGCCGTCCAGTCGGCGGCGTTCGCGGTCGTGTCGCCGACCCGCGGCGCGATCATCCCCCGGTTGGTACCCGTGGCGCTGGTACCGGCGGCCAACACGCTGAACTTCACGGCCGGCAGCATCGCGTCGGTCGCCGGGCCGATCGCGGCCGGCGCGGTCCTCGGCCACGGTGGCTACGCCGCGGCGTACGGGGTGGACGCGGTGCTGTTCACGGTGTCGCTGTGGGCGGCGCTGCGGCTGCCGGCGTTGCCGCCGGGCGAGCGTACGGTCCGGCCGGACCTGCGTTCGGTGCTGGCCGGGTTGGCGTTCATGGCCCGCCGGCCGCTGCTGTGGCTGTCGTTCGTCCTGGACCTGGTGGCGATGCAGGCGATGCCGCGGGCGCTGTTCCCGCTGGTGGCCCGGACCGAGTTCGGCGGCAACGGTGCGGCCGGCTGGCTGTACAGCGCGATCGCGCTCGGCGCGGCCGTGGGCGGGCTGTGCTCCGGCTGGGTCGCCCGGGTGAAGCGCCAGGGCATCGCGCTGGTCACCGCGATCGCCTGCTGGGGGCTGGCGGTCGCGGCGGCCGGCCTGGCGCACCAGCTCTGGCTCGCCGTGCTGCTGCTCGCCGTCGGCGGGGTCGCCGACCTGGTCAGCGGCGTGTACCGGCAGACGATCCTGCAACTGCACGCGCCGGACGAGCTGCGCGGCCGGATGCAGGGCGTGTTCACCGCGGTCGTGGCCGGCGGGCCGCGGCTCGGTGACATGCGCGTCGGGCTGATGGCCGCCGCGTCCACCCCCACGATCTCCTGGGTCGGCGGTGGCCTCGGCGTGGCCGTCGCGGTCGTCCTGATCGGCCTGGCCCTCCCGGTGCTCCGCCGCTACCAGCCGTCCCACGACCAGCTGTGACTCAGTCCACGGTCAGCACGATCTTGCCCCGGGTACGCCCGGTCGCCCCGTGCTCGTGCGCCCGCGCCGCCTCGCCCAGCGGGTACGTGGCGGCCACGGTGACGGCCAGCCGGCCGGCGTCGACCAACGCGGACAGCTCGGCCAGGCCGGCATGGTCCGGCTCGACCAGGAAGTCCACCGCGCGTACGCCGGCCTCGGCGGCGGCCCGCGTTGTCACGTCGTCGAGGCCCTCCGGCACCGGTACGAGTACGCCGCCCAGCCGCAGCGTCCGTACCAGCCGGGCCGGGTCGTCCCCGGCGAGGTCGAGCACCACGTCGACGTCGCGTACCGCGTCGGCGACGTCGACGGCGGTGTAGTCGATCGGCTCGGACACCCCGAGCGAGCGCAGGAAGGCGTGGTTGGCGGCCCGCGCCGTGCCGAGCACGTACGCGCCGCGGGCCGCCGCGATCTGTACCGCGAGGTGACCGACCCCGCCGGCCGCGGCGGTGACGAGGACCCGCTGACCGGGTCGCAGGCCGGCGGTGTCGACGAGGGTCTGCCAGGCGGTGAGCCCGGCGAGCGGGAGTCCGGCGGCCTCGACATGGCTCAACGACACCGGTTTCGGCGCGAAGTGCCGGGACGGCGCCGTCACGTACTCGGCGTACGCGGCGGCCTGGCGCGGGAACCACGGCATCCCGTACACGTCGTCGCCGGGGGCGAACCGGGTCACGCCGATCCCGGTCTCCTCGACCACGCCGGACACGTCCCAGCCGACGGTGAACGGCGGGGCGCCGAGCGTACCCAGGCCGCCGGACTCGCGGGTCGCCCGGTCGACCGGGTTCACCCCGGCGGCCCGCACCCGGACCAGCACCTCCGTCGGCCCCGGTACCGGTCGGGCCGTCTCCGTCAGGTGCAGGACGTCCGCCGGCCCCAGCCGGTCCTGCGTGATCGCGCGCATGTGTGGATCATGCCTGCGCGCGGTCGGGCGTCGGTAGAGTCCAGCGGAGGACCGTCGAGGGTGGGAGGCGCGGTGGGCGTCGCGATGTCCGGCGAACAGTGGGGGATCGAGTCCGGCGGGCACCGGGCCACCGTCGTCGAGGTCGGCGGCGGCATCCGGGAGTACGCCGTGGACGGCGAGCCGGTTCTCGACGGCTACCCGACGGAGTCGATCTGCCCGGGCGGCGCCGGCGCCCAGCTCGCCCCGTGGCCGAACCGCACGGGCGACGGGAAGTACGGGTTCGGCGGCGGCGAGTACCAGCTCGCGTTGAGCGAGCCGGCGAAGCGCAACGCGATCCACGGCCTGGTGCGTTGGATGCCGTGGCGCCGGATCGGCGGTACGCCCGACTCGGTGACGGTCGCCTGCGCCCTGCCCGCGCACCCCGGGTACCCGTGGCCGCTGTCGCTCACCACCCGCTGGACGGTGTCACAGCACGGCCTGCGCGTCGAGCACACCGCGACGAACCTCGGCGACACGCCCGCGCCGTACGGCCTGGGCTGCCACCCGTACCTGACGCTGCCCGGCGCGGTCGACGACTGGGTGCTGCGCGTACCGGCGCGGACGGTGCTGCGGACCGACGAGCGGTCGCTGCCGGTGGCGGAGGAGCCGGTGGCCGGCACCGAGTGGGACTTCGGCGTGGCGCGGCGGATCGGTGGCGCGGTGCTGGACACCGCGTACACCGACCTGGTCCGGGGCGACGCCGGTACCGCCGACGTCGAGCTGTCCACTGTGGACGGACGGCGGGTGACGCTGTGGGCGGACGAGTCGTTCCGGTGGGTACAGGTGTTCACCGCGGACACCGCGAAGCCCCCGCGTACCCGCCGGTCCGTCGCCGTGGAACCGATGACCTGCCCGCCGGACGCCCTGCGTACCGGCCGGGACCTGATCACGCTCGACCCGGGCGACACCTGGCGCGGCGCCTGGGGCCTCCGCGTCACCACCTGACGACCGGCTCGCTGGTCAGGAGGCGTGCAGGTCGGCGTTCGTGGCGATCGCGATCGACTGGTCGAGCGACAGGACGGTCTGCCGCCCCGTCTCCACCGTCGGCGGGGGGTTCCGTCCGTACGCGGTGGCCGAGTCGAAGTTCGTGGTCGTGACGGTGACGCCGGTGTGGTCGGCGAGTTCACCGTGCACGACGACGCGGATGGCGCCCGTCGGCATGGTCGTCGTGGTGATCGTGACCGCGCGGCCGTGCACCGTCCGGAGCGAGCAGACGGTCGAGCCGCCCTGGTACTCCGAGTGGCGACAGTCGGCGGCGTCGCCGGTCGCCGGCGAGTAGCCGGGCTCGACCGCCACGTCCAGCGCGCCGACCCGGCTGTCGGTCGAGACCACCGCGACCGCCAGGTACCACGTGCGCTGCTGCGGCATGAGCGTCAGCGGCGGTGCCGCGTCGAACGGCGGCCCGTACGGCCGGGCGTCCAGCTTCGCGCCCGGCAGGAAGCCGCGTACCTGCTTGGTCAGGACGGCGGTCAGCCGGGTCGCCCGTTGCCGGTCGCTCTCCGCCCGCGCCGTCGAGGAGTGCGGGCGTGACGCCGGTGCCGCGGGGTGACCTCGGACCGCGAGCGCCTGCGGCACCCCGACGCCGACGCCGACGGCGACCAGGGCGGCGACCGCGAGTGCGGCACCGCCGGTACGGCCGGCCGTCCGGCGCCGGCGAGCCTTCCGGCCTCGCGCGGTCAGATCCGCCAGGGTGTGCGTCGGGGGCGGAGTCTCGGCGGGCAGGGCGTCGGCGAGCAGGCTTTTGACATCCGTGTCGTGATCGGTCATCGCGTGCTGCGCTCCCACGTGTCCGGTGCGGTGGCGGTGGTGAGCATCCGGCGCAGCGTCTGGAGTCCCCGCGCGCACTGGCTCTTGACGGTGCCGACGGAGCAGCCGAGCACGGTCGCCGTCTGCTCCAGCGACAGGTCCTCCCAGTACCGGAGGACGATGGCGGCCCGCTGCCCGGGCGGCAGCGCGGCCAGTGCCGCCGCGGCGCTGACCCGCTGGTCGATCCGGTCGGCGTGGTCGGCGGTGGGCCGGTCCGGCGTACGCGGGCTGGGTCGCTCCCGCCGGTTGAAGCCGCGCCGGTGCTCGTCGACCAGGCAGGTGACCACGATCCGCCGGACGTACGCGTCGACGGTGCCGCGCCGGCGGACCCGCGCCCAGACGACGTACAGCTTGGTCAGGGCGTTCGCGACGGCGTCCTCGGCCCGGTGCCAGTCGCCACACATGAGGTAGCCGAACCGGCGCAGCGCGTCGTACCGCGCCGTCACGAATTCGCCGTACTCGTCCTCGTCGGTGCGCCGCACCACACGCCTCCTCGCGGCCGGGGGGTCGCCTCGACACACCCACGTGTCGCGGCGCACAAAAGGTTGCCTGGCCGGCCCGGAATCGGCGGATCATGTCCGTCAGGCACCCCGCGTACGGATGGGCCCCCTCCCGTGGTCGCTAGGCTGTGAGCCGGCGGGCGGGGCTCGCGGGGCGGGCCGGACCCCGGCCGCGGCCCTGACGGAGAAGGGACGTGAGTCGTGATCTTCAAGGCGGTACGGGAGGGCAAGCCGTACCCCGACCACGGCATGTCCACGAAGGAGTGGGCGGACATCCCACCCCGTCCCGTACGACTCGACCAGCTCGTCACGACCAAGCGCGAGCTGGCCCTGGACCGGCTGCTCGCCGAGGACTCGACGTTCTACGGCGACCTGTTTCCGCACGTCGTCGAGTGGGCCGGCGCGCTCTACCTGGAGGACGGCCTGCACCGTGCGCTGCGCGCGGCGCTCCAGCAGCGCACCTCGATCCACGCCCGGGTCCTCGTCATCTGACCCGGCTCAGCTGTGCGCGCGGACGAAGGCCCGGACGCTGGTCGCGTACCGGTCGGGCTCCTCGAACTGCGGGAAGTGCGCCGACGCGTCGAACATCTCGACCCGCCCGGTCGGTACGTGCCGGCGGAACCCCGCGATCTGCTCCGGCCCGGTCGTCAGGTCGTAGCGCCCCTTGATCAGCAGCGCCGGTACGGTCAGCCCGACCAGCAGCGGCACCATCGACGCCATCACGTCCGGGGTGTCCAGCAGCCAGCCGCGGTTCCCGTCGCCGTCGGGGTACCCGTGCCGGGACAGCGCCTTGTCCAGCTCGGCGCGCGCCTCCGGGGTGTGGACGTACAGGTCGAGGTAGCGGTCGCCGAGTTCGGCGACGACGCTGCGCGCCTCCCACCGGTCGGTCAGGTCCTCGGTGGCGAGCTGCCGGCAGCGGGCGGCCGACACGGCGTCGCCGATCTCGTCGAACAGTCCGGCGGCGGCCGGTAGCCGCAGCCGTTCGGCCTCGACCAGGTCCCACCCGGGGTTCTCGAAGACGACGGCGCTGACCCGGTCCGGATGCCGGTGCGCGTACCGCAGGGCGAAGCGACCGCCGAACGCGTGCCCGAGCACCGCCCAGCGGTCCAGTCCGAGCGACTCGCGCAGCGCCTCGCAGGCCGCGACCAGGTCGTTCTCGTCGAGCGGCGGGTCGCCGTCGAGCGGATCGGCCGGCGGTACGCCGCGCTGGTCGAGCCCGATCACCCGCAGGTCGGTCCCGAGCCGGTCGCCCTGCCAGCCGAGGAACTCGTCGCAGCCCATGCCCGGCCCGCCGTGCAGGTAGAGCAGGGGCGGTGCGTCCGACGCACCACGTACGTCCAGGAACAGCCGGCCGTCCGCCGTGGCCGCACGCATCGGGTGGCTCCCTCCCGTCGGCACGGCAAGAGCCTAGTCGCGGCGAGTGCGGCGTACCCGGCGTTTGCTGGGGTCGTGCCGGGATCTCCGACGTGACGCTGCCGGCACCGGCTGGCAGCGGAGCGCGGTCGGCTCTACTGTCGACTCGGGGACCGGTTCGGTCATCCGGGGACATTCCGAGCGGTGAGGATTTCGATGGGGCAGACAACGCAACGCGCACGCCGGTGGCCGCTGGTCGTCGCCGCCGTCCTCGTCGTCGCCCTCGCCGTGGCGCTCGTCCGGTCGCTGAACGTGGTGAGCTGGCCGCCGAACCCGTTCGCCGAGCACACCGTCGACCGGAGCGGCCCCGTGGTGCTCCAGGCCGTCCAGGACCTCTCCCGGTACGAGGGGGCGGCCGGCACGTTCCAGGTGATCGTCGACCTGTCGCACGAGGCGAAGTTCATGTCCCCGGTGATCCACGGCGACCGGACGCTGTTCGTGGCCGCCGGCACGGTCGACGCGTACGTCGACTTCTCCACGGTGCGGGGCAAGGCGATCACCACCAACAAGGCGCACACCGCCGCGACGATCACGCTGCCGCACGCCCAGCTGGAGCGGGCGAACCTGGACCAGAAGCACAGCCACGTGGTCGCCGAGCAGCGCGGCCTGCTCGACCGGGTGCAGTCGTTCCTCGGCGACGACCCGGACCGGCAGCACCAGCTCTACACGCTGGCGCAGAAGAAGATCGGCGAGGCCGCGAAGTCGAGCAAGCTGGCCGCCCAGTGCGAGCGGAACACCAGGTCGATGCTGACCGGCATGCTCCGGTCGCTGGGCTACACGAGCGTCACCGTGCGCTTCGCCTGACGGCCGGTTCCGCCGCCTCCGTACCCTCGTCGATCTCGTCGATGAGCGCGGCGAGGGCGGGCAGCGCGGCGCGCAGCGCGGCCCGCTGGTCGGCGGTGAGCCGGCCCTGCGCGGTACGCAGGATCCGCTCGTTGCCCTCCTCCCAGCCGGCGAGCGCGGTGGTTCCCTTGCCGGTCAAGGAAAGCCGGATCGTACGCCGGTCGGCCGGGTCGTCCCGCCGGGCGACCATGCCGAGCCGGACGAGGCCGTTGACGAGCGTCGTGACCGTGTTCGGGGCGAGCCGCAGCAGCCGGGCGACCTCGCCGGGCCGGGCGCCGGGACGTTCGGCGAGGCAGGCCATCAGCTCCAGCTGGGCGACGGCGAGCGGGTTGGTGGGGCCGTCTGCGCGGGCCGCGCGGCGCATGGCGCGGCGCAGCCTGGCGACCGTGTCGGCGAGCCGCCGGCTCACCTGCTCATCGGTGTTGACCTCGGTCATGAGTCCCCGTACCGCTTCCGGCCGCGCTGATGCGCGTGACGATACCGGCCACGCACGCGGCAATCCCCAGCAACCCGCTGGAGAATCGCACGCCGCCCGCCGTACCCGCCAGGTGCAGCACGAGCGTCACCAGCGCCACGCCCAGCGCGGTACCGAGCGCCCGGGTCATGTTGACCATCCCGCCGGCCGTACCGGCGGCGCGGGTCGGCACGGCGGCCATCACCGCCGCGTTGTTCGCCGGCGTGAACAGCCCCAGCCCCAGCCCCGCCACCGCGTACGCCGCGCACAGCACGACCCGCGTCGCCGGCAGCACCACCAGCGCCGCCATGCCCAGCGCGGCCAGCGCCATCCCGGCCGTACCCCGGTCGCGGTTCCCCCACGCCCGCGGTACGAGCCGGCCGCCGGCCACCGCGGCCACGGCGAAACCGGCCGGCAGCGCGGTCAGGTACAGCCCGGTGAGCCCGGCCGGCACGCCCTGCCGGTCCAGCGCGACCGGCCCGAGTACCAGCGGCCCGAACAGCACGAGGTACCCCAGGCAGGCGGCGACGAGCCCGCCGCCGACCACCCGGTCCCGCAGTACGGCGAGCGACACGAGCGGCTCGCCCGCGCGACTCTCCCGCAGCACGAAGCCGAGCGCGCCCAGCACCGCCAGTACGCCGAGCCCGGCGACGAGCGGCCCGGGTACCGCGAGGCCCGATCCGGCGGAGATGGCGAGCAGGCCGGCGGTCGTCGTACCGGCGAGGAGCAGCAGGCCGGGGGTGTCGAAGCGGCCGACGGGGTCGCGGTGCCGGGTGCGGGGGAGCAGGTAACGCCCGGCGATCAGGCCGAGAACGCCGACCGGCACGTTGATCATGAACACCCAGCGCCAGCCGAGCCCGTGCACGAGCAGCCCGCCCAGCGTCGGCCCGAGCGCGAGCCCGATCGCCTGCGCCGCCGCCTGTACGCCGAGCCCGGCCCGCAGCTTCCCCGCCGGCATGCTCGTCGTGATCAGCGCGACGCTGTTGGCCTGCATCATCGCCGCGCCGACGGCCTGCCCGACCCGCGCCAGCACGAGGACGGCGAGCGACGGCGCGAGCCCGCACCCGACCGACGCGAGCGTGAACAGCAGGAAGCCCAGCAGGTAGACCGCCTTGCGCCCGAGCGCGTCGGACAGCCGCCCGATGGGCACCAGCAGCGCCACCAACGTCACCAGGTACGCCAGCGACACCCACTCGACCGCCGCCAGCGACGCGGAGAACGTGTGCCCGAGAGCCGGGAACGTCAGCGTCACGATGCTCGCGTCGAGCTGCCCCATGAACGCGCCGAGGCAGACGGTCGCGACGGCGAGCCACGGCGCGCGCGGCGACCGGCGTACGGCGTCGGGGCGGGCGCGCTCGGCGAGCAACCCGGCGAGCCCGCTGGGGCGTACCTCGGCGACGGTCGGCATCGACACCTTCGTTCTGCGGCAGAACTGTTCTGCCGCAGAAACTTATCGCCCTCGACACCCCGCTGACCAGGCACACCAGCGGTCTGTGCCCCGGCTCACCGATTCCTCGCCACCCCCGACCCCAGGAAGTACGCTCGCACCGGGCGCCGCGACGACGCGTGTCCATCGCCCGAGGCGGGGGTGCCAGGTGATCAGCGTCTTCGATCTGTTCAAGATCGGGATCGGCCCATCCAGTTCGCACACGGTCGGCCCGATGCGCGCCGCCGCCCGCTTCGCCCACGGCCTCAAGGCAGACGGTCAGCTCACCCACACCGCCCGGATCCGCTCCGAGCTGTTCGGCTCGCTCGGCGCCACCGGGCACGGCCACGGCAGCGAGGCCGCCGTACTGCTCGGCCTGGCCGGCGAGAGCCCCGAGAGCGTCGACACCGGCGCCGTCGGCACCCGGGTCGCCGCCATCCGCGCCACCGGCCGGCTCACCGTCCTCGGCACCCACGACGTGGCGTACTCCGACCGCAACGACCTGGTCCTGCACCGCCGCCGGTCCCTGCCGTTCCACCCCAACGGCATGACCTTCACCGCGTACGACGAGTCCGGGGCCGTGCTGCGCGCCCGCACGTACTACTCGGTCGGCGGCGGGTTCGTCGTCGACGAGACGGCCACCGGCGCGGACCGCATCAAGCCCGACGACACGCCGGTACGCCACCCGTTCGCCACGGGGGCCGAGCTGCTCGCGCAGGCGACCGCGACCGGCCTGCCGATCAGCCAGGTCATGCTGGCGAACGAGCGCTCCTGGCGCGCCGAGTCCGACGTACGTGCCGACCTGCTGCGGATCTGGACCGTCATGCAGGAGTGCGTGCAGCACGGCTGCGAGACGGAGGGCATCCTGCCCGGCAGCCTCAAGGTCAAGCGGCGCGCCGCCGAGATGCGCCGCACCCTCACCGGCGAGCACTACGCGACGGATCCGCTCCGGGTGATGGACTGGGTGACGTTGTTCGCCCTCGCCGTCAACGAGGAGAACGCGTCGGGCGGCCGGGTCGTCACCGCACCCACCAACGGCGCGGCCGGCATCGTCCCCGCGGTCCTGCACTACTACTGGCGTTTCGTACCGGGGGCCAGCGACGACGGCGTGGTGCGTTTCCTGCTCACCGCCGGCGCGATCGGCGTGCTGTTCAAGGAGAACGCCTCGATCTCCGGCGCCGAGGTCGGCTGCCAGGGCGAGGTCGGCTCGGCCTGCTCGATGGCCGCCGGCGGCCTGGCCGAGGTCCTCGGCGGTACGCCCCAGCAGGTCGAGAACGCCGCCGAGATCGCCATGGAGCACAACCTCGGCCTGACCTGCGACCCCGTCGGCGGCCTCGTGCAGATCCCCTGCATCGAGCGGAACGCGGTCGCCTCGATCAAGGCGATCACCGCGGCCCGGATGGCGCTGCGCGGCGACGGCCGGCACCACGTCTCGCTCGACAAGGTCATCAAGACGATGCGCGAGACCGGCGCCGACATGAAGATCAAGTACAAGGAGACGGCCCGCGGCGGGCTCGCGGTCAACGTCATCGAGTGCTGACGCCCACACTCCTACGCCACCGTAAGCTACCGGTGGGTAGGATCTGTGGATGGCCGCTACCACACTCGGCGGTACCGCCGCCAAGGACCCGCACGCGCGCCCTCGGATGCGCGGGTGGCTGCATGCGTACGCCGTCGGTGTCGCCGCGGTCTGCGGCGTCGTCCTCTGTTCGGTCGCCGCCAGCCGTCCCGGCTGGATCCCCTTCGCCGCCTGCCTGGTCTACTCCGTGACCATCTGCGGCCTCTTCGGCATCAGCGCCCTCTACCACCGCCACGTCTGGGGCCCCCGCGGATACGCGGTGATGAAGCGGCTCGACCACTCGATGATCTTCCTGTTCATCGCCGGGACGTACACGCCGTTCAGCCTGCTGCTGATGCCGCGGCACACCGCGCTCGTCGTCCTCGCGGTCGTGTGGGGCGGCGCCCTCGCCGGTGTCGCGCTCAAGATGGCGTGGCCACGCGCGCCCCGCTGGCTCTCCGTACCGCTCTACATCGCGCTCGGCTGGGTCGCCGTCTTCGTCCTGCCCGACATCCTGCACATCGGTGGGCCCGCGGCCCTCGCCCTCATGCTCGCCGGCGGCGTCGTCTACAGCCTCGGCGCGCTCTGCTACGCGCTGAAGCGCCCCAACCCCTGGCCGCGGACGTTCGGCCACCACGAGTTCTTCCACGCCGCGACTCTCATCGCCGCCGCCTGCCATCACGTAGGGGTGTACTTCGCCGTCCTTGCGTAGCGGATCAACCGGACCCCGAGGACAGGTTGCACCCTTTCGCCCGGCGGGGATGCGCGCGTTGCCCGGACCGACTAGCTTCCCGGAGCGTGCACCCGAACCAGATGCCGCCCCAGGGGGGCGCACTCCTCAACATCACCACCTCCAAGCCATTCCTCGCCTGGATGCTGGCGTTCACCCCGCCGCGTCTGACTCTCAACGGGCAGGAATCCAAGCTCACCTGGGGCCAGAACCAGGTCCCGGTCCCGCCCGGTCGCTACGACCTCCAGGTCCACGTGCCGTACCTGTGGAAGATCGGCCAGGCGGGCATGCAGGTCGACGCCCACCCCGGCACCCAGGTCCCGATCTTCTACGCAGCGCCGTGGTGGAACTTCCAGCCCGGCGCCATCGGCCACCAGCCGGTCGAGTCCCCCGGCAAGACCGCGGCCATCGCCGTCAACGTCGTGGCCCTCGTCCTGATCGTCCTGATCATCATCTGTGGCTGCGCCGGCGCACTCGGCGGCAGCAACTGAGCGGGTCGCCCCGCTCCGCGAAACGGGCTCCGACCTCGGTCGGGGCCCGTTCGTCGTTGCTGTTCGGTGCGTTGTGAGCGCAGACACGGGACCCCGGTTTGACGCACGGTTCCGCCATCGCGTAACTTTCTCTCTGCCCGCGGGGAACCGGACAGCAACCGGGCCGCCAAGGCGGCCGGTCGTACGGCCTGCGGGACACTCCGAGGTAAGGGCGAGCACAGCGGCCTGCGCGGAGTGCGGCGGACCGACGTCAGTCGGGCGGATCGCCGGGGGAGACCCCGGTTGGGACCGCCAAGACGGGCCAGGTAAGCTTGGACGAGCAGGGCGCCGGACAGGGCAGCCGATGCGAAGCCTCAAGAACAATTGTTCTGAGGAAGCGCTGCGGTAAATCTGGACGGTTCTGTGAAATCCTTCCGACAGTTTCAGAGCCTAAAAGCTCTGCAACTTGAGGGTGCCCAATTGATTCGACCGAGGCCGATTTGACCGCGGGAGATCGGGCGGGTAAGCTAAACGAGCAAGACGGAAACGAAGAAAGACAAAGCCCCAGGGCGGATGACTTCGGTAAGAAGTTCTGGTGTGTGTTTGTTTCTTGAGAACTCAACAGGGTGTTTAAAAGCCAGTGCATTAGTTTTACCCCGTGCCACTGTCTGGTGATGGTGGTGGGGTTCCTTTGATGCAATGCGCGGCCCATGTTTTGTGGGTTGTGTGTTTGCT
>DASXWQ010000002.1:0-2418 GCA_036503555.1 Actinocatenispora sp. | reverse complement strand
GGGACGGTGCGGTCGGTGGCGTCGAGCGGGCTGGTCCTGGAACTGCCGGACGGTACGCCGCTGGGCATGGTCGTGGACCGTTCGACCATGGTGATCGGGGCGCGCGACGTGGCGTCGCTGCGGGCCGGGGAGTACGTCACGGTGCGGACCAGGACCGGCGACGACGGGCGCCTGCACGCCGGCATGATCATGCTCATCTGACCGGCGCCGACCCGGATCAGGTGGCGGCGTGGCGGCGGGTCTCGCGTTCGAGGGCGGCCGTGACCTCGGCCTCGGCGTGGTGGCGGCCCTGCCAGCCGCGTACCTCGGTGTCCTTGCCGGGTTCGAGCGCCTTGTAGACGTCGAAGAAGTGGCCGATCTCGTCGAGCAGGTGCTGCGGCAGGTCGGTCAGGTCCTGGATGGCGTCGAAGCGGTGGTCACCGGCCGGTACGCAGACGATCTTGGCGTCGGGGCCGTGCTCGTCGCGCATCCAGAACACGGCGACCGGTCGTACCCGGATGACGCAGCCCGGGAAGGTGGGCTCGTCGAGCAGCAGCACCATCGCGTCGAGCGGGTCGTCGTCCTCTCCCCAGGAGTCGGGTACGTAGCCGTAGTCGGCGGGGTAGCGGGTCGCGGTGAACAGCGTGCGGTCCAGCCGGATCCGGCCCAGCTCGTGGTCCATCTCGTACTTGTTGCGGGAGCCGCCGGGGATCTCCACCACCATGTCGAATTCCATCGGCCACCTCCACGAGCGGGCGCGAGCCGCGACCCGCCGGCAGACCGGCGGGTCGTCGTCTTCAGGGTGACGTTACGTGCTCGCGGGGGCCTTCGCGCGGAGGATCGTCATGAACTCCCCGAACCAGGACGGGTGGTCCGGCCAGGCCCGGGCCGACACCATCTGCCCGTCGACCACGGCCGCCGCGTCCACGAACTCCGCGCCCGCGGCCTCCACGTCCGGCTTCAGCGCCGGGTACGCGGCGGTGCGCCGACCCTGCAGTACGCCGGCGGCGGCGAGACCCTGCGCGGCGTGGCAGAGCTGCGCGACGGGCAGGTCCGCCTCGAAGAAGTGCCGGACGATCCGCTGGAAGTCGGGATCGTTGCGGATGTACTCCGGGGCGCGTCCGCCGGGGATCACCAGCGCCACGTAGTCGTCCGGGTTCACGTCCGCGAACGCCACGTTCGCCGGCCACGTGTACCCGGGCTTCTCGGTGTACGTGTCGAAGCCGTCCTCGAAGTCGTGCACGACGAACCGGAGTTTCTTCACCTCCGGTGCCGCGATGTCGACCTGGTACCCCTCCTCCTGAAGCCGCTGGTAGGGGTACATGACCTCAAGCGACTCGGCCGCGTCGCCGGTCAGGATGATCACTTTCGGCATGGTCAGCCTCCCTTCACCCACCCCACTATCGGCGGGCCCGCGCGCCCGGGGGTGCCGAACGCGGGAACTGCCCGTTGGTGGCACGATCGGGCGGTGTTCACGGTGATCGGTGAGTCCCTGGTGGATGTCGTGTACCGGCCGGCGGCGACCGGCCCCGAGGAGCACGTCGGCGGGTCACCGGCGAACGTGGCGCTCGGGCTGGCCCGGCTGGGCGACGCGGCGGGGCTGATCACCCAGTTCGGCCGGGACGCGCGGGGCGAGCGGGTCGAGGCGCACCTGACCCGGGCCGGCGTGACGCTGACCCACAGCCAGCTCACGGACCGGCCGACGGCGACGGCCACCGCCCGGCTGGCCGCGGACGGCTCCGCGACGTACGCGTTCGACCTGGCCTGGGATCCGGCGGAGCTGACACCGTACCCGGGCACCGTGGCCGTGCACGCCGGTTCGCTCGGCACCCTCGCGCCCGGCGGCGACGTGCTCGCCGACCTGCTCGCCCGGGTCCGCGGCGACACCGTCGTCTCGTACGACCCGAACGTGCGGCCGGACCTGCACGGGCCGCTGGCCGCCGCGCGGGAGCAGGTGGCGCGGTTCGTCGCGCTGGCGCACCTGGTGAAGGCGAGCAGCGACGACCTGGCCTGGCTGTACCCCGGGGAGCCGGTGGCCGACGTCGCCGCCCGGTGGCTCGCCGCCGGGCCGGAGCTGGTCGTCGTCACCTCCGGCGGCGCCGGCGCGTACCTGGCGACCCGGCGGTACGCGATGACGCTGCCGGCACCGCCGGTACGCGTGGTGGACACGGTCGGCGCGGGCGACTCGGTGATGGCGGCCCTGCTCGACGGGCTGCACCGGCACGGTGTCCTGACCGTCGGCGCGCTGCCCGACCTGGCCGAGGAGACCGCCGCCGAGGTACTCCGGCGCGCGCTGCGGGCGGCCGCGATCACCTGCGGCCGGCCCGGCGCCGACCCGCCCACCGACGCCGAACTGACCGCCGCGTCCCGGCCCGCGGACTGACCGCACCCGGGATCGCGCCGCCCGCCGCGGTCGGCGCCGGTTCCGGGGTCGGCCCG
>DASXWQ010000001.1:0-42830 GCA_036503555.1 Actinocatenispora sp. | reverse complement strand
GGCCCCCACGACCACCGGCGCCGGGCCGGTCCGTGTCGTGTGCCCGGCCCGCGCTGTCAGGCCGGCCCGTGTCGGCGGGTCACTGCCGGGGCGCGGGCCACCAGCCGGGCCGGCACCGTACTGCGGGCGCGGTGGCGCTCGACGAGCAGGCCGGCGGCGACGAGAGCGGCCGACGCGAGCAGCGTGACGGCCAGCCCGGTGGTGCCGGTGACGCCGGCGGCGACGACCGCGGCGACCAGCAGCATGCCCAGGTGCAGCGACTGGTCCACCAGGTACGGTCCCTCGGTCCAGTCGTGCGCGCCCTTGGCGTCGAGGAACCAGCGGACCACCCAGCGGCGGTCGATGACCGCGTGCGTGGACGCGGAGACCGCGAGGGCGGCGATCGCGCCGATCAGGCTCAGCGGCGCGACGAGCGACACCAGCGCGAGGCACGCGGCCTGGACCGCGGTGTACACCGCGACGTGCCGCACGCACCACGACCAGCCGCGCCACGCGTGCGCGCCGCGGCCCAGCTCGTCGGGTGACGGCGCGGCCTTGCCGGCCGCCGCGGCGGTGCTCTGCAGGGGATGGTCACCGAGGTGGTGCCCGGCGAACAGCGCCGCGTACGTGATGGCCGCGACGGCTGCGGTCTCGACGGTCGGCATGGTGCGTGTGCTCCTTCCGCGGGTCCGCGCTGACCCGGTGGGATCGTGTGGGCCACGCGCTGGCGGTACCGGCCGCACGATCCTGGTGATGCTGGACGGGCAACGGATCGCCTGCCCTGAATGGTGCGGCGGATCGGCCGGATCCGGTGTCCTGCGCAGGACAGATCACGCGTGCGCTCGGTCACCAGGCACACGCATTGGGTACGACCGATGTGCCGTCAGATGATCGCGTCCGCCGCACTGACCTGCGCAAATGTTGACGCCGTCGCACCGACAGTGGTGCGACGGCGGTCACACGGCGTGGGCGCCGGGGATCATCGCTGTCGCATGTCCGACCACCGACGGGCTACCCCGGTCAGCGGCCGCCGCCGGCCGGCAGTACGGCGCCGGTCACGTACGAGGCGGCGTCGGACAGCAGCCAGTGGACCGCCTCGGCGATCTCGTCGGGTTGGCCGGGCCGGCCGAGCGGGATCCCGGGGGCCAGCCGGGCGACCCGGTCCGGTTGGCCGGCCGTCGCGTGCAGGTCGGTGTCGATCAGGCCGGGCGCGACCGCGTTGACCCGGATGCCCTCCCGGCCGACCTCGCGGGCCAGGCCGACCGTCAGCGTGTCGACGGCGCCCTTCGTCGCGGCGTAGTGGATCCACTCGTCCGCGCTGCCGAGCACCGCGGCCCGGGAGGTGACGTTGACGATCGCCCCGCCGGTACCGCCGTGCCGCGTCGACATCCGGCGTACCGCCTCGCGGGCGCACAGCAGGGCGCCGACCACGTTGACGTCGACCACGCGGCGCAGCTCGGCGGCGTCCAGCTCGTCGAGCCGACCGTACGGCCCGGTGACGCCGGCGTTGTTGACGAGCCCGTCCACCGGACCCAGCGCGACGGCCGCCGCGTCGAACAGTGCGGCCACGTCGGACTCGTCGCTGACCTCGGCCCGTACCGCGAGGGCACGGCCGCCGGCGGCGACGATCCCGTCGGCCACGGCCTCCGCGGAGCTCGCGTCCGCCACGTAGTTGACGGCCACCGGCCGTCCGGCCGCCGCGAGCCTGCGGCAGACCGCCGCGCCGATGCCCCGTCCGCCACCCGTCACCACGACCGTCCCCATGCCGGGCACGGTACCCAGGGCTCAGCCGGCCGCGGCGGTCAGGGCGGCGCCGACGATCCCCGCCTCGTTGAGCAGCGTGGCCGGTACGACCCGGGTGCGCGTCAGGGACAGCCGGGGCAGGAACTTGTCCGCCTTCTTGCTGACGCCGCCGCCGACGATGACCAGGTCGGGGGAGAGGAGCGCGGTCAGGTGCTGCAGGTACCGGTCGACGTGCCGGGACCACTGCTTCCAGCTCTCCTTGCGGCGTTCCCGGGCGGAGGCCGCCGCGCGGCGCTCCGCGTCGCGCCCGTCGATCTCCAGGTGCCCGAACTCGGTGTTCGGCACGAGCTTGCCGTCGATGAACAGGGCGCTGCCGATCCCGGTACCGAAGGTCAGCAGGACGACCACGCCGTGCTCGCCGCGGCCGGCGCCGAACTGCATCTCGGCCACGCCGGCCGCGTCCGCGTCGTTGAGTACGGTGACCGGCCGGCCGGTGCTGGCGGTGAACAGCGCGTGCGCGTCGGTGCCGATCCAGTGCCGCTCCATGTTGGCGGCGGTTCCGACGACGCCGTGCGCGACGACACCCGGGAACGTCACGCCGACGCGGCCGGTCCAGTCGAAGTGGGTGACGATCTGGTGGACCACGTCGCTGACGTCGTCGGGTTTCGGCGGCTGCGGCGTCGGGATCCGGTGCCGCTCGCCGACCAGCTCGCCCGTCGCGGTGTCCACCGGGGCACCCTTGACGCCGCTGCCGCCGATGTCGATGCCGAGTACGCGCATGACCGCCTCCCGGTTCAAGTACAACATTTCGGGCGGCCGGCCGGGGCCCGTTGCGCAGCGCGCCGTACGACGACGCTGTCGTACGGCGCGCTGCGGGTCCGGGGTGGTGTGTCAGGACGCGGCGGGCAGGCCCTCGGCGCCGAACTGCTCGGCCTCGGTGGAGCCGGACAGCGCGGTCGTCGAGGCGTTCGGCGTGATCGCCGTGGTGATCAGGTCGAAGTACCCGGTGCCGACCTCGCGCTGGTGGCGCGTGGCGGTGTACCCGTCGTCCTCGGCGGCGAACTCCCGCTCCTGCAGCTCGACGTACGCGCTCATGCCGGCCTCCGCGTAGCCGCGGGCCAGGTCGAACATGGAGTGGTTGAGTGCGTGGAACCCGGCGAGCGTGATGAACTGGAACGTGTAGCCCATCGCGGACAGTTCCCGCTGGAACTTCGCGATCGTCGCGTCGTCGAGGTGCCGCTTCCAGTTGAACGACGGCGAGCAGTTGTACGCGAGCATCTGGTCCGGGTACCGCCGCTTGACCGACTCGGCGAACGCGCGGGCCACGCCGAGGTCCGGCTTCGACGTCTCCATCCACAGCAGGTCGGCGTAGGGCGCGTACGCGAGGCCGCGGGCGACGCACGCGTCGAGCCCGTTGGTGACGGTGTGGAACCCCTCGGCGGTACGTTCGCCGGTCAGGAACGGGCGGTCCCGCTCGTCCACGTCCGAGGTGATCAGCGTCGCGGACTGCGCGTCGGTGCGCGCGATCACGACGGACGGCACGCCCGCCACGTCGGCCGCCAGCCGGGCCGCGTTGAGCGTCCGGATGTGCTGGCCGGTCGGCACGAGAACCTTGCCGCCGAGGTGGCCGCACTTCTTCTCGCTGGCCAGCTGGTCCTCGAAGTGCACGCCGGCCGCCCCGGCCGCGATCATGGCCTTCATCAGTTCGTACGCGTTGAGCGGGCCGCCGAAGCCGGCCTCCGCGTCGGCGACGATCGGCGCCAGCCAGTGCACGTCGTCCTCGGCGCCGGCGTCGTCGTTCTGGCGCTCGGCCCAGGCGATCTGGTCGGCGCGCAGCAGCGCGTTGTTGATCCGGCGTACGGCCTGCGGCACCGAGTTCACCGGGTACAGGCTCTGGTCGGGGTAGGTCTGGCCGGCCTGGTTGGCGTCGGCGGCGACCTGCCAGCCGGACAGGTAGATCGCCTGCAGCCCGGCGCGAACCATCTGCACGGCCTGGCCGCCGGTCAGCGCGCCGAGCGCCGGGACGTACCGCTCCCCGCGGAGCAGCTTCCACAGCCGGCGGGCGCCGAGCCGCGCCAGCGTGTGCTCCTCCTGCACGGAACCGCACAGCCGTACCACGTCCTCGGCGGTGTAGTCGCGGCTCACCCCGTACCACCGGGGGTCGGTCGCCCAGTGTCGGCGGAGCTGGTCGGCCTTGTTGCGGGCGGTGGCCGGCGACTGGGAGTGGGCGGTGTCCGGCGTGTGGGTACGGGTGGTCGACATCGCGACCCTCCTTCTGCTTCCGCGGTACCGATGGTCGGCGCTGTACGACAGAGTGTGTTGGCCGCGCGGACCGGAACCCACCCCTTCCGTCGATGAAGAATTGCAGAAGTTCAGCTATGGTGAACGGATGTCGAAGTTGGCGACGAAAGAAAATCAGAGTTTCGCGGCTGGGTTGGATCTTGCGACCTTCGGCCAGCGGCTGCGGCACCTGCGCGGCCAGGCCGGCCTGACCCTCGCCGAGCTGGGTCGTCGGGTCGGCCGCGCCCCCTCCGCGCTGTCGCTGCTGGAGAACGGCCGGGCCGAGCCGAAGCTGTCGCTGCTCACCGCACTCGCCGCCGAGCTGGGCTGCACGCTCGACGACCTGCTGTCGACCGAGCCGCCGACCCGCCGCGCCCAGCTGGAGCTCGCCCTCGACGCCGCCCAACGCGACCCGTTGTACGCCGGGCTCGGCCTGCCCGACCTGCGCGTCGGGCGCCGGGTGCCGACCGACGTGCTGGAACACCTCGTCGGGCTGTACACCGAGCTGAAGCGGCGCGACTCCCGCCCGACCGGTACGCCGGAGGAGGCTCGGATCGCCAACGCCGAGCTGCGGCGCGAGATGCGCGAACGCGGCAACTACTTCGCCGGCATCGAGCGGCTCGCCGGCCAGGCGTTGGAAGCCACCGGATACTCCGGCGGCGCGGTGTCCGAGGGACTGCTGCTGGCGCTGGTCGCGCACAACGGCTTCACCCTGCGGTACGTGGCGGACCTGCCGAAGTCCGTCCGGTCCGTGACCGACCTGCGGCACCGGCGGATCTACCTGGCGCGCGCCTCGTTCGGCATGCACACGCCGCGTACGGTGCTGTTGCAGACCCTCGGCCACTTCCTGCTCGGCCACGACCAGCCGCGCGACTTCGCCGACTGGCTGCGGCAGCGGGTCGAGGCCAACTACTTCGCCGCCGCCGTGCTGATCCCCGAGCAGTCCGCCGTGCCGTACCTGCGCGGCGCCAAGCAGGCGAAGGACCTGTCGGTGGAGGACCTGCGCGACGTGTTCGCCACCTCGTACGAGATGGCCGCGCACCGGTTCACCAACCTCGCCACCCAACACCTCGACCTGCGCTGCCACTTCACGAAGAACGACGAGTCCGGCGTGATCTACAAGGCGTACGCGAACGACGGGCTGGTGTTCCCGACCGACGCGACCGGCGCGATCGAGGGCCAGCGGATGTGCCGGTACTGGTCGGGCCGGCAGGTGTTCGACGCGCCCGACCGCTACTCGATCCACTACCAGTACACGGACAAGCCGAACGGCACGCACTGGTGCGCCGCGTACGTGGATCCCAGCCGGGAACGGAACTTCGCGATCACGCTGGGCGTGCCGTACGAGGACTCGCGCTGGTTCCGGGGGCGCGACACGACCAACCGGGCGAGGTCGGCGTGCCCGGACGGGGAGTGCTGCCGCCGCCCGCCGGCCGACCTGGCCCGGCGGTGGGACCAGCTCGCGTGGCCGTCGGCCCGCGCCCACTCCCACGTGCTCGCCGCGCTGCCGCCGGGAACGTTCCCCGGCGTCGACGAGACCGACGTGTACACGTTCCTGGACCGGCACTCGGCGCCCGGTTAACGCCCCCGTACGCCCGCCGACACGTGCCCGCAACAGGCAACCGGAACCGTTGCGGGACACGGAAGGGCGGTGATGCGGCGATGGGCGTACCGACGGTCGCGGTCGTCGGCGGCGGCGCGATCGGCGGGTTCCTCGCCGGCGCCGTGCACGACGCGGGGCATCCGGTCACGCTGTGCCTGCGTACGCCGATCGACGCGCTCACCGTCCGCACCGGGGCGCGCGTGGCGACCGTACCGGCGCGGCTGGTCACCGACCCGGCCGGTGAGACGCCCGTCGAGTGGCTGCTGGTCGCCACGAAGGCGCAGGACACGCCGGCCGCCGCGGGCTGGCTGTCGGCGCTCGCCGGCGCGTCGACCACCGTCGTCGTGCTGCAGAACGGCGTCGACCACGCCGACCGCGTCGGTTCGCTGATCGGCAAGGCGACCCTGCTGCCGGCCCTGGTGTACGTGGCCGCCGAGCGGCCCGAGCCCGGCCTCGTCGTCCACCGCGGCGGCAACCGCCTGGTCGTACCCGCCGGTGCGGCCGGGCGCGCGTTCGGCGAGTTGCTCGCCGGGTCCGGGCTGCGGGTCGAGCCGGTCGCGGACTTCCGTACCGAGGCGTGGCGGAAGCTGCTCACGAACGTTGCGGCCAACCCGATCACGGCGCTGACGCTGCGGCGGCTCGGTGTCCTGGCCGAACCGGACGTGGCGGAGTTGGCCCGCGCCGTCCTCGCCGAGGGCGTCGCGGCCGCCGCGGCCGACGGTGCCGCGCTCGGCCCCGACGAGATCGCCCGTACGGTGCGGTTCTACCGCCGGTTCGGTGCCGACGACGGCACCTCGATGCTGTACGACCGGCTCGCCGGCCGCCCGCTGGAGGCCGACCTGATCACCGGCGCGGTGGTCGCCGCGGCCGACCGGCACCACGTACCGGTGCCGCTCAACCGTGCCCTGCTCGCCCTGCTCCGCGCCGTCAACCGCTGAACCGTCACCCGATCCGCACGGTTCGCCATCGTGAACCGTACGGTCGGGATCTGGCCTTCCTGCGCCGTTTCTTCCACACTGGGCCTGCTCATCACCCTCAGGCGTCCCCAGTGATCGGAGCGTGCCGATGAGAGGCAGACCCCGGACGGTGCTCGGAACCGCGGCGGCCTGCGCCGCCGCGGCGTGCGCCCTGCTGGCCGGCGGTACCCCCGCCGCGGCGAGCACGGCGGACCGCGAGATCGCCGTCCAGCTCCTCGACGTGACCGACCTGCACGGGCAGTTCCAGCCGACCGGCGTCGCGCCCGTGACCAACCCCGACGGCAGTAGATCCACCGTGGGCGGACTCGCCTACCTCGCCACCCACCTCGCGCAGCTCCGGGCCGGGCAGCGCAACTCGATCACGTTCTCCACCGGCGACAACTTCACCGGATGGGAGCAGGACTCGTTCTGGCTGCGCGGCGAGCCGATCGTCGAGTTCCTGAACCAGCAACACGTACGGTTCGCCACCATCGGCAACCACGAGCTGGACAGCCGGCCGGAGTGGCTGACCGACCACATGGTCGACGGTGCCTGCGGCGGCGAGTACGGCACGGTCGGCGTGGCGTCCTGCTTCCCGGACTCGACCGGCCGGCGCTTCCACGGCACCGACTTCCCGTACTCCTCGGCGAACATCGTCGACCGCCGCACCGGCCGGCCCATCGCCCCGCCGTACGTCGTGGAGACGGTGCGGAACGACGCCGGCCGCCGCGCCCGGATCGGGTTCATCAACCTGACCGTGCCGGACACCGTCGGCAACCTGCGCACGATCCTCTCGTACAACCCGTCGCTCGCGGCGCTCGACGAGGTACGCACCGCCGACCACTACGCGAGCGTGCTCCAGTCGCAGGGCGTGCAGGCGATCGTGCTGAACATCCACGACGGCGGGGTGCCGAAGGCCGGCACGCCGTACGACTCGTGCTCGGACATCGACTCGTCGCTCGAATGGGGCATGGGGATGGCCGTCGCGAAGGCGGTCACGCCGGCGATCGACGCGGTGTTCACCGGGCACCAGCACCAGCTCTTCAACTGCGTCGTCGACGACCCGGCCGGCCACCCGCGGCCGGTCATCGAGGCCGGCGCGTACGGCCAGGCGGTCGCGACGATGGCGCTCACTCTCGACGCCGACACCGGCGACGTGGACCGCGACCGTACCGTCGCGCACAACGTCGCCAACACCCACGACGTGTCGCCCGACCCGACGACCCAGGCCATGGCCGACCACTGGGCCAGCTCCTACACCGGGTACGAGCAGACGACGGTCGGCGCGGTGGACGCCGACGTGACCGCGACGCGTACCGCGGCGGGGGAGAGCGCGATGGGCGACGCGGTCGCCGACATGGAGCTGTGGGAGGGCCAGCGGCAGCCGCACGCACCCGCCGACCTCGCGCTCGTCAAACAGATCTTCCTGCCGCCGGACCTGCACGTCGCACCCGGGCAGGTACCCGGCGACGCGCCGGGACGCGTGCTGTTCGGCGAGGTCGCCGGATCGCCGGGCGGGCAGTCCCAGCCGATCGTCAACGCCGACCTCACCGGCGCGCAACTGCGCGCGGTACTCGAACAGCAGTGGACCACCGACGCGACCGGCGCCGTCGCGTTCGCGCCGCTCGCCGTCAGCCGCAACGTGACGTACGCGTACGACTCGTCCCGGCCGGTCGGCGACCGGGTCGGCGCCGTGCTCGTCGACGGGCGACCACTCGCACCCGGCCGCCGGTACCGGGTCGCCGCCAGCGTGACGTTCTTCCAGGGCAAGGTGTACGCGCAGGACACCACGTATCCGGCGGCGGCCGGCGCGCGGGACCCGTACCGGCTGCCGGACGAGGACCGGTTCGCCTGGGTCGACTACCTGCGTCACAGCGGCCCGCTGCGCCCACCGCCACCGACCCGCGTGTACGACACGGCCGCCTGATCCTCGCCTATTCCGGGCGTACCGGGCCGTCGAGCCTCGCCACGAGCGTCTTCGGGGCGACGGTCCGGTACGCGTCGGTCACGATCTCGGTCAGCTCCGCCCAGTCGACGGGTACGTCGAGCCGGACGCCGAGCCAGCCGCGATGCCCCACGTACGGCGGGCGGTAGAAGCGCTCGGGTTCGGCCGAGACGAGCGCCTCCTGGGCGCCGGGCGGCGCGGCGCACCAGAAGCCGAGGCGGCCGTCGTGGTGGTGGTCGGCGTACATGACGAAGAGTTTCCGGTCCCGGACGAACCAGCACGGTTCGCCGTGGCTGGGGCGTTCGGTGGCGTCCGGCAGCGCCAGGCAGGCCGCACGCAGGCGGGGCAGCGGGTCGCTCATCGCACCAGCGTGGCCCACGTCGCCGCAGGTCACGGCCCGTGCCGCTGGCATACTGCCGGGATGGCCGATCACACCACCGAGGCGGAGTCGCTGCTCGCGGTGCTGGAGCGCAACCGCCGTACGTTCGCCTGGAAGACCGAAGGGCTCGACCGGGACGGGCTGCGCGCCACCACCGCGGCGAGCACGATGACGCTCGGCGGCCTGGTCAAGCACGTCGCGCTGGTCGAGGCCGACTGGCTCGCCGTGAAGCTCGCCGGCCAGCGGTACGGGGCGCCCTGGGAGGCGGTGGACTTCGACGCAGACCCGTCCTGGGAGTGGCGTACCGGTGCGGAGGACGACCCGGCCGACGTGTACGCGCTGTGGCACGCCGCTGTCGAACGCTCCCGCACGCTGGTGTCCGAGGTACTCGCGGAACGCGGGCTCGACGGTCCCGCCTCGTTCACCTGGCCCGACGGCCGGACACCGACGGTGCGCGCGATGCTGCTCGACATGATCGAGGAGTACGCCCGGCACACCGGTCACGCGGACATCCTGCGCGAGGCGGTCGACGGCCGCGTCGGCGAGGGCGCACCCGCGGACTTCACGTACTGACCGGTTACGTTCGGGTCGGCCGGCTCGTCACAGGGATGACGGAACCCGTTCGGGGAAGGTGACGAGCATGGATCCCGAGGAGTCCCTGGCCGGCGCGTTCGACCGGCAGCGGGGACGGCTGGAGGCCGTCGCGTACCGGATGCTGGGTTCGCGCGCGGACGCCGAGGACGCGGTGCAGGAGGCGTGGCTGCGGCTGGCGCGGCAGGACACGGCGACGATCGACAACCTCGCCGGCTGGCTGACCACGGTGGTCGGCCGGATCTGCGTCGACATGCTCCGGTCGCGCCGCACCCGGCCCGAGGCACCGTACGACGACCAGCTGCCCGAGCTCGTCGTGTCCGAGGACGACGGCGCCGCGCCGGAGGACGACGCGGTGCTCGCCGAGTCGGTCGGGCTGGCGCTGCTCGTCGTGCTGGACACGCTGAACCCGACCGAACGGCTGGCGTTCGTGCTGCACGACATGTTCGCGGTGCCGTTC
The DNA here is from genome assembly GCA_036503555.1 of Actinocatenispora sp. Taxonomy (GTDB): domain Bacteria; phylum Actinomycetota; class Actinomycetes; order Mycobacteriales; family Micromonosporaceae; genus Actinocatenispora. The sequence goes on along the minus strand of DASXWQ010000001.1, from coordinate 32,894 downwards.
GACCAGATCGGGACGATCATCGGCAAGTCGGCCGACGCGGCGAAGATGCACGCCAGCCGCGCCCGCCGGAAGGTGCAGGGCACGCACCACCCGTCGGACGAACGCGGCCTGCAGCGCGCGGTGGTCGACGCGTTCCTCGCCGCCGCGCGCCTCGGCGACTTCGACGGCCTGATGCGGGTACTCGACCCGGACGTGACGTGGCGCTCGTACGGGCGGCGCGGGCTGATCGTCCGGCAGGGCGCGGACGTGGTGGCCGAACGTGCCCAGCGTGGTGCCCGCGCCACGGTGACCGCGCGCCGTGCGCTGGTCAACGGCGAGGCCGGGGTCGTCGCGTGGGGCGCGAACGGCAGGCTTCTCGGGGTGATGGCGTGCACGGTGGTGGACGGCCGGATCGTCGACGTGCTGTCGGTCAGCGACCCGGACCGGCTCGCCGCCATCGACCTCCCGGCCCACCCCGGCTGAGGTTGTTACCTTCGCCCGGCGGCCCTCGTCGTAGGAGGTGAGACCCACCGAACGGCGAAGGAGATCGAGATGCAGGCGAGGCTTGACGTGCTGGGCACCGAGCTCGGCCCGAAGTTCGCGAAACACATCGTCGGGGCGCACCGCGTGGTCACCGGTTCGACGCTGCCGGCGGCGACCATCGAGCTGGTGAACATCCGCGCCAGCCAGATCAACGGCTGCGCGGGCTGCCTCGACATGCACACCAAGGAGGCCCTGCACGCCGGCGAGTCGACGGTACGGCTGAACCTGGTGGCGTGCTGGCGCGAGGCCACGGTGTTCACCGACGCCGAGCGCGCCGCGCTGGAACTGGCCGAGCAGGGCAGCCGCCTCGCCGACGGCGGCGGCGTCACCGACGACGCCTGGCTGAACGCGGCGAAGCACTACAACGACGAGGAGCTGATGGCGCTGGTCTGCCAGGTCGCCGTCATCAACGCCTTCAACCGGCTGAACGTGATGACCCGCCAGCCGGCCGGCGACTACCAGCCCGGCCAGCTGCACTGACGCCCGCGTCCGCCGGCCCGGGACGCCTCAGGCCGGCCCGACGCGTACGCCGGTCAGGCGTTCGGACAGCTCCCAGAGCCGGCGGCCGATCTCGGGGTCGGTCGCCGCGGCGGACGGCCGGACCCGGGTGGGGAACCCGCGCAGCTCGGCCAGGCCGTCCGGGCCGATGAAGTCGCCGCCGGTCACGCCCGGCGCGGTCGCCGCGTAGAGCTGGGGGAGCGCGCCGCGCTCCGCCGGCTGCGCGAGCAGCGGGTTGCCGAGCCGGCCGAACACCACGCGCCACAGCCCGACCGGGCCGTTGGTCTGGAGGCTGGTGGCGGTGTACCCGGGATGCGCGAGCACGCTCGCCACGGTGCTGCCGGCGGCGGCGAGCCGGCGCTGGAGTTCGTGGCCGAAGACGGTGTTGGCGAGCTTGGACTGGTTGTACCAGGCCATCGGCGCGTACCGACGCGTGCCGTCGATGTCGTCGAACCGGATGCGTCCCTGCCGGTGGTTGAGGGAGCTGACGGTGACGACCCGGGGGTCGCGGCCGGCGGCGAGCAGGTCGAGCAGCAGGCCGGTGAGCGCGAAGTGGCCGAGGTGGTTGCTGGCGAACTGGAGTTCGTGTCCCTGGGCGCTGAGCGTCCGCGGCGGTGCCATCACCCCGGCGTTGTTGACGAGGACGTCGAGCCGTGCGTGGTCGGCGTGCATCCGGTCGGCGAAGGCGCGCACCGTGTCCAGGTCGGCCAGGTCGAGACGGCTCACCGCGAGGCTCGCGCCGGGATACCGGGCGGTGATCTCGGCGACGGTGCGGCGGCCGCGCTGCTCGTCCCGTACGGCGAGGACGACGTGCGCGCCGTGCGCGGCCAGCGTCTCGGCGGTCATCCGGCCGAGGCCGCTGGTGGCTCCGGTCACGACGAACACCCGGCCGGTCTGGTCCGGGACCCGTTCGGCGGTCCAGTGTGTGCGAGTCATGCGGCAAACGATGCCTGCCGTGGCACTGAGTGTCAATTGCTTCCATGAGTGTCACACGCGACATGACGTACCATCGTCTTGTGACCTCCGAGACCACGCTGGCACAGCGCAAGCGTCAGCTCGTCGCCGACGAGCTGACCGAGGCGGCCCTGCCCCTGCTCGCGGAGAAGGGGTACGACAGGGTCACCGTCGACGAGATCGTCGCGGCGGCCGGCGTCTCCCGCCGCACCTTCTTCCGGTACTTTGCGTCCAAGGAGGACGTGGTCGTGCAGTTCCTCGCCGACATGGGTACCGGGATCCGCGCGGAGCTGGCGGCCCGGCCCGCGCGGGAGCGTCCGTCGGTGGCGCTGCGGCACGCGGTGTGGGTGCCGATCGCCGCCTGCGCCGGTCACGGCGACCGGGCGGTACGCGTCGTGCGGCTCATCCTCGACACGCCCGCGCTGTTCGCGCGCTTCCTGGAGCGCCGGGCGCGCTGGCGTGACGACCTGGCGGCCGAGCTGGCGGGCCGTCTCGGCCTCGATCCCGACACCGACCTGTACCCGGAGCTCGCCGCGGGCACCGCGCTCGCCGCGTTCGACGCGGTGCTGCGCCGGTGGGTCGGCAGCGACGGCGCGGAGGATCCCGGGCCGTTGACGGAGCGCGCCTTCGCGGTCGTCGCCCCCGCCCTGGACGGCCGGCGCCGCTAACTACTGTCCCTTGTGGACAGTCGCGGCCGGGCCGGCGAGCAGCTCCAGCAGCATCGCCGCGGACCAGGAGAAGTTGGCCGCGTCGTGGCCGGCGCCGGTCAGCGGGTTGTAGTTCTCCCGCACCGGTGCGGTGCCTGTCAGGCCGTCCGCGTGCCGCACCACCGATGCCGTCGCGGCGTCCGCGTCCGCGTGGTACCCGTACCGGCGCAGCCCCTCGATCGCGAAGTACGCCTGGTCGAGCCAGACCGGCCCGCGCCAGTACGCCGTCGGGTCGAACAACGGGCTGTCCGCGGCGACCGTCGGGAACGGCAGGTACGTGGCGAACCGGTGCGGGTCGACCAGCGCCGCCCGCAGCGTCGCCGCCTGCGCCCGGTCAGCGACGCCGGACCAGAGCGCGACCGCGCCGTCGATGCCGGCGCCGGTCGCGGTCAGCGGCTTCCTCGTGGCGAGGTCCACGTCGTGGTACCAGCCGGTGCCGGCGTCGTACGCGTGCGCGCGCAGCCACGCGCCGAGCGCCCCGGCCTGCCGCCGGTACCGGGCCGCGTCGGTGGCGTGGCCCAGCAGGTCCGCCGCCCGCGCCAGCTGGTGCTTCTCCGCGTACAGGTAGCAGTTGAGGTCGGCGGACTCCTGCGCCAGCGAGTAGCCGACGACCCGGCCGCCGTCGGTGTTCTCCACCACCGTCGCGGCGTCGAAGCGCGGCGCGTTGTCCATGCCGCTCTCCCAGGCCGCCGCCTGCCGGCGGGAGTCGGCGGTGGCGTTGGCCGCGTCGAGCGTCGCGCCGTACTCGGCGACCCCGTCGCGGTCGTGGTCCCGGTTCCGGTACCACCACGCGTGGTAGGCCGCGAGCTTCGGGTACATCTCGCGCAGGAAGGCGCGGTCACCGGTGCGCTCGGCGATCTCGACGACGGCCCAGGCGGCGAGCGGCGGCTTGCTGTTGCGTTCGTTCCCGTTGTCCCCGCCGTGCGTTGGATCGTTGAAGAAGACGCAGTCGGGAATCATGCCGGCGTCCTGCGGCCGGGTCGGCGAGTCGGCCCGGACCTGGTGGTCGAACATCGACCGGATCGACGACATCGCGAGCCGCGGGTCGAACCGCGCGACCGCGACGGCCTGCTTCCACGTGTCCCAGGCCCAGAAGCCGCCGGCAAACCACACGTAGCTGATCGACGGCGTGACGCCGTCCGAGCGCAGCGCGCCGGCCGGGCTCCGCCAGTTCGTCACGAGGGTCTGGATCGCCTTCACCGCCGGCCGCCGGTCCGCACTGTCCACATCGGACAGGCCCCGGTGGAGGTACGCGGCCCAGCGGCGGTCGACGTCCCGCTCGACGCCGCGCGGATCGCGCAGCGCCGCGGTGACCGTCGCCCGCTCCCCGGCGCGCTCCGCGTCGGTGAACGCGTACGTCTCGGTCCACGCCCACGTCGCCTCCCCGTCCGCCGGCACGGCCACCGGCCGCCGTGCTTCGGTCCGGTACCCGTCGCCGGACACCGTGGTCCGCACCGGCAGGCCGTGCGTCACCTCGAAGCACGCCTGCCCGGTCGTCAGGTACTCGTCGGCGGACCGGACCCGCGCAAACCGTACGGCGACGCCGGTGTCCGTCGCGGCAAGGCGCGGCGCGGACCGGATCGGTTCGGCCCCGTGCCGCAGCAGCGCGCCGGCCCACGCCGGCCGCACCGACCTCGCCCGCCGGCCCCGGTTCGTCACCGTGACGCGGACCAGAGCGGTCCGGTCGCTCGCGTACCGCAGCGTCAGCCGGACAGTCAGCCCGCCGACCGCGTACGACTGGGTCAGGCGGCCGGGCAGCGAGCGGAGTACCGGGACCGGATCGTCGGCGAGGTCGATCGCGGCGCCGGTGTCCGCGTCGGCGAGCCGCAGCGTGCCGAACGCCCGGCTCAGCCACCACGGGTACTCCTCGGCGATGTACAGCGGCCCGGTGAAGCCGCCGTACTCGGCGGTTCGGCCGGGCACCGGCAGCCCGTACGCGTGCCAGGCGCCGCGGTCGGCGAACACCGACAGCGGGTTGTTGTCCGGCGGCCGGGCCGCGTCCGGCACCCCGTGCAGGTCGAGGACGTCGGCGAACTCGTCCTCTGCGGTTGCGGACGTGGCACCGGCCGGCAGGCTCGGGCCGCGGTTGGCAGCGGTCACGGGGTACCTCCCGGCGGCTCGGCGGCGACGCCACGACCGTACGTCCGCGCCGTCGCGCGCCGCGCCGCGGAGCCCACCTCCTGGACCTCAGGTGCTGGTGAGAACCACGAGCTGTCGGGTCGCCCGGGTCATCGCGACGTAGCGGTCGACGGCACCCTCGACGCCCGTGCCGAAGGTGTCCGGGTCGACGAGCACCACCAGGTCGAACTCCAGCCCCTTGGCCAGCTCCGGGGTCAGCGACCGTACCCGGGGCGTCTCGGCGAACGTGGGATCGCCGATCACACAGGCGATCCCGTCCGGATGCTCGGCGAGCCAGGCGGCCAGGACGGCGTCCAGCTCCGCGGTCGACCCGTGCCCGACGGGTACGCCGCCGCTGCGGATGGAGGTCGGCACGTTGGCGTCCGGGAGTACGGCGCGGATGACCGGCTCGGCCTCCGCCATGATCTCCTCCGGCGTGCGGTAGTTGATCCTCAGCCCGGCCAGCTCGATCCGACCGAGCCCGACCCGTTCCAGCCGGTCCCGCCACGACTCCGTGAACCCGTGCCTGGCCTGCGCCCGGTCACCGACGATGGTGAAGCTGCGGGACGGGCAGCGCCCCAGCAGCATCTGCCACTCGGCGTCGGTCAGCTCCTGCGCCTCGTCGACCACGACGTGCGCGAACGGGCCGGCGAGCAGGTCCGGATCCGTCTCGCGCAGCGCGTCGGAGTCGACGAGCACGCTCTGCGCGTCCTCGACGCGCAGCATCGTCACGAGCCCCTCACCGTCGTCGTCGGCCGCGATGAGGTCGTCGACGACGGAGGACATCCGCTCGTGTTCGGCGGCGACGGCCGCCTCGTACCGGCGCTGCCGCCCGGACTCCGCCGGGTCGCCGAGCCGCTGCCGCGCCGCGTCCAGCAGCGGCAGGTCCGACACCGTCCACGCCCGCGGATCCTTGCGTTGCAGCCGGCGTACGTCGTCGGGGCCGAGCCACGGGGCGCACATCCGCAGGTACGCGGGTACGGACCAGAGGTCGGCGACCAGGTCGGCGGCCTCGATCAGCGGCCACGCCCGGTGCACGGTCGCGACCAGCTCCCGGTTGCGGCGCAGCGACGCGCGCAGCACGTCGTCCGGCGCGTCGCCACCACACTTGGCGAGGAGGATCTCGACCAGCTCGGCGAGGATCACGTCCCGCGCCTCGTTGTGCGGGACGCCCGGTCCCGGCGCCCGGAACGCCGCCGCCCAGTCCTCGGCGGTCAGCCGCACGTCGTCGCCGGCGTACGTCGTGACCGTCAGCCCCGCGTCCGGCGGCTCCTCGTAGAACGCGACGGCCTTCTCGATCGCCCGCACCAGCTCGGCCGACGACTTCAGCCGCGCCACGTCCGGGTCGGTCTCGGCCGTGGCCGCCGTACCCTCGGCGACCAGGTCCCGCAGCGTGCAGGTGAGTACGCCCTCCTCGCCGAGGCTCGGCAGCACGTCCGCGACGTACGCCAGGTACGGCTGGTGCGGTCCGACGAACAGCACACCGCCGCGGCCGTGGCCGAGACGCGGGTCGGAGTAGAGCAGGTAGGCCGAGCGGTGCAGGGCCACGACAGTCTTGCCGGTACCCGGGCCACCGTCGACGACCAGCGCGCCGGTGGATCCCGCCCGGATGATCGCGTCCTGGTCGGCCTGGATGGTGCCGAGCACGTCCCGCATCCGCGGGGACCGGTCGCCACCCAGGCTCGCGATGAACGCGGACTGGTCGTCGAGCGCGGCGTGCCCCGCGAACCCGTCCGGCGTGAACACCTCGTCCCAGTAGTCGCTGATCCGCCCGCCCGTCCACCGGTACCGTCGCCGGCTCGTCAGACCCATCGGGTCGCCGTGGGTCGCGCCGAAGAACGGCTCGGCCTCGGGGGAGCGCCAGTCGACCAGCAGCCGGCGCCCCTCGTCGTCGGTCAGCCCGAGCCGCCCGATGTACACCGGCTCCGGGGCGTCCGCGTGCACGATGTACCCGAGGCAGAGGTCCAGGCTGAACCGGCGCAGGGTACGCAGCCGGGCGGTCAAGCGGTGGATCTCCAGGTCCCGGTCCATCGCGGCCTGGCCCTTGCCGCCGGGCGCCCTGCGCTCGGCGGTGAGCCGGGCGGACAGGTCGGCGACGGTGGCGTCGAGGCACGCCGCGACGGCTGCGAGATGCCGTTCGTCGTCGGCGATCTGCGCCGGGTCGGCCTTGGCCGCCAGCCGGTCGGGAATGGCGAACACACCGGTACGCACAGGGTTCACGCGATCAGCTCCGTGGTGAGTGGTGAGGCGGGTGGACCCGCGTCGCCGGACGCGCGGCGTCGCGCCGTCCCGGTTCGCGGGTCGTGTCTGGTGTCGGCTCGGCGATGCCGGGCGCTGCCCGGCTGGTACGCCGGCGGTCAGCGGCGGGCCGCCCCGTACGTCACGCCGTCGGGTCGACTGGTGGTGAACGCACCCGGTGTCGCCCACCGGGTCGGCGCGTCACGTGCGTCCGAGATACCCATCTCACGGCCCCCCGTTCCGTGGCGTCTCCCGCCACGGCCGGCAATTCTGCGCCACCACCCCGGTCTTGCCGCAAGCCCCCCGGTCCGCTATATGTTGAGAGTGGGAAGGGGCGCGTGCGCTCCTTCCTTTCGCATGCGGGTGACCCGCTACGCGGCGGCGCGTACCGCGTCGAGCAGGCGGTGCAGGGCGAGGCCCGCGGCGAAGTCCGGGACGGTCCGGGATCCGGTGCGGACGTCGTCGGCGAGCGCCGAATACTGCCGGGCCACGTTGCGCCCCTCACCCGGCGCCGGGTCGGCGGCCAGCTCCTGCCACGGGCCGCCCCGGGAGCCGAGCAACCGCAGCGCGCCGATCTGTACGCCGGCCGGCGCCTCCGGCCCGGTGGAGACCAGTGCGAGGTCGCCCTCGCTGCCGGCGATCTCGATGCGGGTACCGGCGTTGGTGACCTTGCCGTCGTGTACCAGCGCGGTCAGCTCCGCGCCGCCCGCGGTACCGGTGATCGACAGCAGGTCGGGGCTCGTCGCGGTCACGGTCCGGCCGGTCTCGGCGACCGTGTACGCGGTGCGCCGTGTGGTCAGCCTCGCGGCCGCCGGCACGATGTCGCCGACCAGATGCCGCACCACGTCGAGGGTGTGGCCGCCGGCGACCTCCAGCGTGCCGGCGCCGCCGTCGGCGTCGAGCGTGTACGCGGCCCAGGCCGGCACGGTGTCCCCGGCGCCCTTGCCGCGCGTGGCGTACACGGCGACCGAGTCGACGCGCCCGACGTACCCGGCGGCGATCGCCTCGCGGGCGGCCGCGACGGCCGGCGCGTACCGCGCCTGGAGGCCGATCGCGGTGTGCGCGGTGCCGGCCAGGCCGGCCAGCTCCGTGGCCTCCGCGGTGGTGCGGGCGAGCGGCCATTCGCAGTACACGTGCTTGCCGGCGGCGAGCGCGGTGCCGGCCAGCTCCCGGTGGGTTGCGGTCCTGACGGTGACCACGACCAGGTCGACGTCCGGATGCTCGGCGAGCCGGCGGGGATCGGTGAACGCGTGCTCGGCGCCGAACGCCCGCGCGGCGGCCGACGCGGTCTCCGCGCGGCTCGTGCCGACCGCGGTGATCCGGTAGTCCGGCAGCGACCGCAGCGCCGGTACGTGGGCACGCAACGCCCAGCCCCGCTGGGGGTTCGCCCCGATGATGCCGACCCGGATCGTCATGCCAGCCTCCCAAGCGGACGTCGCAAGTCCGGTTCCGACCCTAGTCAAGCGGACGCGGTGAGTCCACTTGTTGCTATCCTCGCCACATGGGCGAGGCGGTCGAACGGCTGTTGGACGGGACGGCGCCGCGGGCCGACGCCCGGCGAAACGTGACGCGCCTGGTCGAGGCGGCGCGTGCCGCGGTCGCCGAGATCGGCGTGACGGTCACCGCGCACGAGATCGCCCGCCGGGCCGGCGTGGGCATCGGCACGTTCTACCGCCGCGTACCGTCCCGCGAGGCGCTGCTGCTCGCGGTGCTGCGCGAGGTGCTCGACGAGATCGCCGCCGTCGCGGACGACGCGCTCGGCCACGACGACCCGTGGCGCGGCTTCCACATCTTCGCCACCCGGTACGTCGCGCTGCGCGCCGAGAGCTGCGGCATCACCGAGGCCATCGGCGGCGCCTGCGGCGACGAGCTGGCCGGGCCGCTCGCGTCGCTGCGCCGGCGGCTGCGCGCGCTCGTGGCACGCGCGCAGGACGCCGGCGCGATGCGTACCGACGTCGGCTGGCAGGACGTGGCGTTCCTGCTGGCGTCCGCGGCCACCGGCGACCGCACGCTCGGCCTGCGCGCCCGGCCCCGGCAGTGGTACCGGAACCTCGACGTGGTCCTGGACGGGCTCCGGTCAGCGCCCGGGAATGACGGGTGCGCGCCGGTCAGGGTCCGGGAGTGATGGGCAGCGCGAGCAGGCCGTGGCTGCGGAACGACGGGCGCCACCGCAACTCCCCGACCGGTACGGCCAGCTCGGCGTGCGGCAGGTGCCGCCCGAACGCGGCGACCGCCACGTCCAGCTCCAGCCGGGCCAGCGGCGCGCCGAGGCAATGGTGCGGACCGTACCCGAGGCTCAGGTGCGCGGCGCCCGCGCGCGCCGGGTCGCGGTTCGCCGCCGCGATCGACAGCAGCACCGTGTCGCCCGCCGGGATCGTGATACCGCCGATCTCGGTGTCCCGCAACGGAAACCGGCGGATCGCGTACCGGTTGGGGTCGGCGAGCGCGAGCAGGTCGGGCGGCGCGGGCCGGTCGTCGTGCGTAAGCAGGTACGCGAGCGCGTTTCCGATGACGTGGACCGAGTTCTCGTACCCGGCCCACAGCAGCAGGAACGCCAGTGACAGCAGCTCGTCGGCGGACGGCGTCGGTTCGGCCGCGAGTGCCGACAGCAGGTCGCCGGCGGGTGCCGCACGCTTCTCGGCGACGAGCCGGGTCAGCAGGCCGACCATGCCGCGCATCGCGTCACGGGCCGCGTCCGGCCGCGCCGGGTCGGGCGCGATCAGCGTGTCCGTCCACGCCCGGAACGCCTCCCGGTCCTCCGCGGCGACCCCGAGCAGGTCACCGATCACCGTCATCGGCAACGGCGCCGCGTACGCGGCCATCAGGTCCACCGTGTCCCGCCCGCGTACGGCGGTGAGCAGCCGCTCGGCCTCGCGCTCGACCGCCGGGCGCATCTCCGCCACCCGCTGCCGGGTGAACGCCGCCGACACCAGCGACCGCAGCCGCGTGTGGTCCGGCGGGTCCATGTTGAGCAGGTTCGCGTCGAGCGCCGGGGGCAGCGCGAAGCCGCGGTAGCCGTCGCGGGCGTTCCGCTTGTCCAGCGACAGCACCGGATCGGCGAGCGCGGCGCGAACCTGCGCGTACCGGCTGACGAGCCAGACCTCGGCGCCGTCCGGCGTCCGCGCCCGCCGTACGTCGCCGGCCTCGATCGGGTCGTTCGCGAGTTCCAGCACGCCGCCATTGTCCCGACGCGCCCGGCGTCCGTGATCGTCGACCCACGCGTGCCTCCGCCGGCGGAGTCAGTGGAGATGGCAGTCGCAGCGGACGCGGGGCGGTTGGCCCAGCGAGGTCAGAGCCTCCTCGGCGACCGCCCGTACCTCGGGGTCGGTGTCGTGGTGCGCCCGGTCGGCCAGCAGGTCCGCGGTCTCGATCTCGTCCCGGGCGCGGTCGGCCAGCTCCGTCAACAGGTGTGCACGGTTGTCGGGATCCCGGTCGGCCACCGCGCAGCGGCGCAGCAACTCGGTCGTACCGGGCTCGTCCCGTCTGACCAGGGCTGACAGCGCCGTCCAGCGGACGTCGCCGTCGGGGTCGTGCACGGCACGCTCGCGTACCAGGGCCAGCGTGTCCGGGTCCAGGGACCATTCGTCGGTCAGTGCCGCGAGTGTCGCGCGGCGGATCCCCGGATCCTCGTCGGTGCGGGCGAGCCGCGCCAACAGCGTGGTCGTGGCGTCGCCGTCCGCGCGCAGGCCACCGATCGCCGTGCGCCGCAGGACCTGCGTCGGCCCGCCGGCGGCGACCTCGCGGAGAAGCAGGACCGTCGCCGCGTCGCCGGACCAGCGTTCTGCCAGGGTCGTCAGTGCCCGGAACCGGACGTGGTCGTCCGGGTCGTTCGCGGCGTGCTCGCGGAGCCAGGCGACGACCTCCGGGCGGTCCGGCCAGTGCTCCTCGCCCAGCGCGACCACCGCGCCCCACCGCACCGTGTCGTCGTCGTCCGTGGTTGCCCGTTCGTAGAGCAGTTCGGCGACGCCGGGGTCGTCGGTGTACCGACGGAGCGCCTGCACGGCGACGGCACGGACCGACGGGTCCGGGTCGTCGGCCCGGCCGCGGAGAACGGTACACACGTCGGGGTCGTCCCGGTCGTCGTGCGACAGCTCCGCCACCGCGGCCCGGCGTACGAGCGGGTGCGGGTCGGCGGCAAGGCCCAGCAGGATCGCCGGAGTGTCGGGATGCTCGGGCCAGAGGGCACGCAGCGGTCGCACGCTCGCGAGCCGGACCGCCGGCCGGTCGGCCGTGGCGCAGGCGCGCAGCCAGGCCAGGGTGTCGGCGTTCGACAGCTCGGCGAGCAGGCGTACGAGGCGCAGCTGTGGGCCGTGGTCCTCCTCGGCCAGCGCGCAGTGTCGGAGCAGGCCGACGGTGTCGGGGTCGGTGCGCCACCGGGACAGGACTGCCCACACCGTCGACCACCGTGCCTGCGTGTCCGACTCGCGCCGGGCGGCGTCGTACAGCAGCGGACGGGTGCCGGGATCGTCCGGCCAGCGTTCCGCCAGCCACTGCGCCGCCGCGGACCGGACGGCGCCGGCCGGATCGGCCCCCAGCCGGTCCCGTACCAGCGGCAACGTGTCCGGGTCGTCGGGCCACGCCGCGACCAGCGACGCCAGCGCGCCGGCCCGGACAGCGTCGTCCTCGTCGTGGACCGCGCGGTCCCGCACCGTGGCCAGGCTGCCCGGTTCGGCGCCGTGGTTGGCCAGCGCCGCGACCGCCGCCGCCCGTACGGCCGGCGCGTCGTCGTGCACCGCCCGGTCGGTCACCAGCCGGTGCGTCCCCGCGCCACGGAGCGCGCCGACCGCGTCCGCCCGTACGGTCGGATCGGGCTCGGCGACGGCCCGCCGGCCGAGGAAGTCCGCGACGCCGGGGCGGTCGGGCCAGCGGTCCCGAAGGATCCGTGTGGCGCGGCGGCGTACGTCGTCGTGCTCGGCCGCGCCAGCCAGTCGCAGCAGCCACGGCACGGTCGTCGCCGCGTCGGGCCACGACCCGACGGCGAGGTCCAGCAGCTGGCCCCGCAGGATCTGGTCCGGGTCGGTCGCGGCGCGGTCGCGCAGCAGCTCCACCGTTGCCGGATCGTCCCGCCGGGTCGACACCAGTGCCTCCGCGGCGGCCCGCCGGACCAGCATCTCCGCGTCGTCCGCGGCGCATGTCCGTACCAGATCCACCGCGTCCGGGTCGTCGGCCCAGCCGGCCGCCAACCCGGCCAGCGCGGCGGCCCGTACCTCCCGTTCGCGGTCCGCGCGTCCGCGCCCGCGCAAAACGGCGGCGACGTCCGGGTGTCCCGGCCAGCGCGCACCGACCAGCCGTACCGCGAGCGTGCGGAGACCCGGCTCGGACTCCGCGTTGGCGCGTGTCAGCAGCGCTGGCAGCGTGTCGGGGTGGTCCGGCCAGCGGTCGGCGAGATGCCGGGTCGCGGCCTCCCGGGCCGGCGCGTCCTCGTGGGTCAACAGCCCGTACCACCAGGCGCGCGCGTCCGCCGCGTGTTCGGGATCGGCGGCCAGCGCGGCGAGCGCCGCGAGCCGGGTGTGGTGGAACCCGTCCTCGGCCACCCGGCGCAGCACGGCGACCGCGGCGGGCTCGCGGGGCCACCCGGCCGCCAAGGCCGACACGGCCAGGTACGCGTGCTCGTCCGGGCCGTCCTCCGCGTACCCGCGCAGCAGCGCGGCGCCGTCGGCCGGTACGTGCCCGGCCAGGGTGAGCGTCGCGGCCCGGCGTACCGCCCAGTCGTCGTCGGCGGCCCACCCGGTCATCCGGGCCAGGGTCGCCGGGTCGTCCAGCCGGTTCGCGAGGCCGTGCACCGCGGCCTGTCGTACGGTGCCGCTCGGATCCTCGGCGGCGTGCGTGGCCAGCAGCTCGGTGACTCCGGGCTCGTTCGGCCAGTACGCGCCGAGCGCGCGCAGCGCGGCGACGCGTACCGGCCACGACGGGTCGTCCGCCAGGTCCCGCAGCCGCGGCAGCGCCTCCGGTGCGTCGTCGAGCGCGCGCACCGCGGCGGCGCGTACCTCGGGTCGCGCGTCGTCGATCAGGTGCGACAGCAGCGAGGTCGTGTCCGGGTCGTGTCGCCAGCCGAACAGCAGCGCCTCGATCGTCGCCACCCGTACGGCGGTCGCCGTGTCCGCCGTGGCCCGGTCGACCAGCAGTATGCGGGTCGCCGGGTCGGTGGGGGCGAGCTCCGCGACCGCGTGCACCGCCGTCCGGCGTACGTCCTCGTCGGTGTCGTTGGCGGCGATCCGGTGGAGCAGCGGCAGGTCGCGGATGCCCGGCACCGCGGCCAGCCGGACCGCCGACGCGGCGTCGCCGAGCGCGCGCTCGGCGAGCAGGGGCCCGGCACCGGGGGCGCCGGCGAGCGCCGAGACCGCGGCCGCACGCAGCATGATGTCGCGGTGGCCGGCCAGCTCGGTCAACCACGACACCGCGTCGCCGTCGTCGACGCCGACGAGACCGGCCACCAGCCCGGACCGGTCGAGCGGGGTGATGTCGTCCCGCCACACCCGGGCGCGCACGGACCGGACGAGGTCGGGGTGCGGTCCGAGCAGCAGCAGAGCGATCCGGACGGCGGACGCGGTGGCGTCCCCCGACACGCACCAGTCGCGGAGTCGCGCGGCGATCCGTGGATGCCGGACGAGCGCCGGGCGAACCGCGTCGACGAACTCGGCCAGCAGCGGACCGTCCTCGACGGTGTTCAGCGCGGCGGTCAGCGCCCCGGCCATGGCCGACGCCCCGGTACCCGGGTCGCGCATCCCGGCCAGGCACCGGGCGGCGAGCATCACGTGCCGGGGCGGCGCGTCGGGCCGCAGCTGCCACACCGGGTCGACGGCGACGAGCCGCCGGACGAGCGCGCCGGCCGCGTCGACGTCCAGCATTCCCGCCAGCAGCGGGAGTACGGCCTGCCAGGTCGGCTCCCGCCAGTACCGGTTCACGACCGCGCCGACGCGGTTGCCGGTCGGCCGGTGCGCCAGGTCGGCGGCGACCAGCCGCTCCAGTACGGCGCGCTCGGCGAAACGCCAGCCCCCGTCGGCGAGTACGCGCCAGGTCCCGTCGTCGCCGGCCCGGACCGACCCGGCGACCTCCGCGGCCAGTACCGGATCGACGACCCGGTTGACCAACTCCCCGTCGCACTGCTGCCCGATGGACCGGGCCACCCGCATCGGCAGGCCGGAGTCGGCCGACATCACCGGCGCCGCGCTCCGGTCGGGCGCCTCGATCCGGTAGTGGTGGAAGCCGGCCCGATCCAGCGGGCGCCGGTCGTATCCGTCGAGCCGGGAGGTGACGACGACGCGTGCCGCCGGAAACCGCTCGGCCCAGCGCGCGACGGTCCACAGCAGGGCCGCCCGGCCGGGTACGTCGGCCACGCCGTCGACGATCAACACGACCCGCTGTCCCCGCCGCAGGTACGCGTCGACCACCGGGGCCGGTGGCGTGCACACGGCCGCGTCGAGGAGTGCCGCCGTGCCCCGGCCCTCGTCGAACCGGTACGGGTCGACGAGCAGCGGCAGGAACCCCGCGAGACCCGCACCGTCCGCCACCGCGTACGCCAGGTCGCGGGCCAGCGCGGACTTTCCCGCCCCGGTCTCCCCGAGCAGCACGACACGTTTTCGGTCGGCGGCCGTCAGCACCGCGCGCGCCGGCTTCGGGGCGTGCTCCCGGTGCGCCCGCTCGTACGCGTCGAGCGTGACCGGGTCGACGTCGTCGAGCGCCTCGCCGGCCTTCCACCAGCGGCGACCGACCGCCAGCCGGTACCAGACCTCGGGGGGCTTGTTGCCGTGCGGCGGCTCCGCGCGCACCAGGGGGGATCGAGCCTGCGCGCCGCGGCACGTGTCGCGTAGCCGTTCGAGGTAGCGCTTCGCCGAGTCGTCGTCCCGAGCCACGCCGCCGGAGAATAGACGACCCGCGCACACCGGCCTGAGCCCGCCGTGCCGGTACGCGCGGCGGTCAGCGGAAGAACGTGCGGAGCTCGACGGCCACCCGGGCCGGGTCGCCGTCGTTCTCGGGGCCGTCGTGGCGCAGCCCGGGGAACGTGACGCGGCGGTGGTGCGGCAGGACCCGGGCCAGCTCGTCCAGCGCGGTGGTGAGGTATCCCGGGCTCCTCGCTCCGCTCAGCAGCAGTACGTCGGCGGACAGCGCCGCGTAGTCGTCGGCGGTGTCCGCCATCTCCCGCACGAGCTGCATGTCGTAGTGCTCCGTCGGTACCAGGTCGATGATCGGTACCTCGTCGGCGGCGGTCGACTGGAACCGCATCCCGAGCCGGAACGCCGCCGTCAGCGCGAACCGCGGTACGCGGCCCATGACCGGCTCGGTACCGAGGCCCCTCATCGCCGTGACCAACGCCGAGATCGGATCGCCGGCGTCGATCTCCCGGTCGTAGCGCCGGACCCAGTCGACCGGCGCGGAGCCGCGTACGGCCAGCGGCGGCTCGTACAGCGCCACCCGTCGCAGCGCCGGGGTCTCCAGCGCCGTGCGCAGTGACGCGAGCCCGCCGGAGCTGAGGCCGAAGATCCGCGCCGCCCCGCTCGCCGCGACCAGCGCCTGAAGGTCCTCGACCTCCCGGGCCACGCCGTACCGGTCGCCGTGCGGCCCGCTCGGCCCCCGGCCCCGGCGGTCCGGTACGAACACCTCGAACTCGTCCGACAGGATCGTCGCCAGCGTCATGAGGTTCTGCGCGGCCAGCATGCCGCCGTGCACGAGTACGACGGCGGGGCCGCTGCCCAGCCGCCGGAACCCGATCGTCGTACCGTCGGCCGACTCGACCCGCCCTGTGGCGTACGCGCTCATGCCCCGGAGTTTTGCCGGCACGCCTGACACGCCACGCACACGCCGCTGTCAGCCGCCGCGCCGGGACCCGCCGACCCGGACGGCGTACGTGCCGGCCAGCGCCACGAAGCCCGGGACAGGCGGCCCGAGGACCGTGGGCGGGATGGCGAGGCCGGCCTGCCCGGCCAGCATGGGAGTGGTCATGCGGGGCGGGCCGGGAACAGCGTGAGCCCGGACGGCGCGAACACCGGCTCGGCCGGGACGTACCCGGCGCGGCGCAGCGTGTCGAGCGCGTCGTCGGTCGGCCAGCCGTTGCCCAGGCCGGCGCCGCCGGCGGCGAGGCTCACCTGCATGCAGTGGAACAGGCTGCTGAAGTAGCGCAGCACGGCACCCGGCGCGGCGGTGTCGACGTCCACGTCGCCGGTGCCGGTGGGTTCGACGAGCACCAGCAGGCCGTCCGGGCGCAGCGCGTCGCGTACGCCGCGCAGGGTCCGGGCCGGGTCCGGCAGGTCGTGCACCGTGTCGATCGCGAGCACCACGTCGTACTCGCCGTCCGGCGCGTCGGTCAGGTCCCGGCGCGCGAACGTGACGTTGCCGAGGCCCCGGTCCCGCGCCCGCCGCGTGCCGAGCGCGACCCCCTCGGCGTCGATGTCGAACCCGGTGAACGTCGACGCCGGGAACGCGCCCGCCAGCAGGCACAGCGCGTACCCGCCGCCGGTGCCGAGGTCGGCCACGCGTGCCCCGGCCGCCAGCCGGTCGGCGAGCCCCGGCACGGCGGGCACCCACTCGGTCAGCAGCGACCTGTCGTACCCCGCCTGGCCGATCCGGTCCTGCATCTCGGTGAAGTCCGGCTCGTACGCCGCGTACGGCACGCCGCGGCCGTCCCGGACGCTCGTCGCGAGCTCCGGCATGATCCGGCCGGCGAGCGGCCCCATCCGCAGCCACACGTCCACGTCCAGCGGCGAACGGGCCGGGTCGAACAGCTCGGCCATGCCGTCGGCGAACGCGAAGACCCCGCCCTCGTGCCGCACGTATCCCGCCGCGGTGAGCAGTCGCAGCCACTCGTCCGCCGCCCGGGGGTACGCCCCGGCCCGGGTGGCGATCTCGGCGGCGGTCCCCGGCCCGGCGCGCAGCGCGTCGAGCAGGCCGACCCGCCGGCCGAGGTCCAGCATGACCATCACGTACTGCCCGGTGAGGTCGCCCAGGAAGCGCTCGGTGGCGTCCACGGTTGCCCCCTCGTGGTCGAGCCGGTGAGTGGCGCCGAGCCTACTGGGAGCGCCGGCCCCGACGCTGCCCCGGCGCGGCGTGTTCTTCGCGGTGCCGGTCGTCAGGACGCGAGGAACGGGTACGGTGTTGGGATTGCGGTGTCCGATCGACCGGAAACGGTGCCCCGATCGGCTTTCCCCACCACACCAACCATTGTCGGGCGGTATCCCTCCCGTCGTCGCGATAGGGTCCAGCGGGCCGCGTACCCGAAGGGGAAAGCGATGACGCCGTTGACCGCCGGCGAGATCACGGGGGTGTGGGGCACCGTTCTGCTGCCTGTCGACGACCGCGGCGACATCGCCGCCGACCGCCTCGGCGCACAGCTCGACGTGCTGCTCGCGAGCGGCCTCTCCGGCCTGTACGCGCACGGCACCGCCGGCGAGTTCCACACCCTCGACGAGCCCGGGTACGACGCGGTCACCGCGCTGTTCGCGGCGCGCTGCGAGGCGGCCGGCGTGGCGTACCAGATCGGGGCGTCGCATCCGGCCGCACCGGTGATGCTGGGCCGGATCCGCCGCGCCGCCGCGTTCGCGCCCGGCGCGATCCAGGTGATCCTCCCCGACTGGGTACCGCTCAACGACGACGAGGTCGTCCGGTTCCTGGCCGGCGCGGCGGAGACGGCGAGCGGCGTGCCGCTGGTGCTGTACAACCCACCGCACGCCAAGACGCCGGTACCGCCGCGGCTGCTCGGGCGTGTCGCGGCCGCGGTGCCGACGCTCGTCGGCGTGAAGACGGGCGGCGGCGACGAGGACTGGTACGCGGCGATGGCGCGGGAGGCGCCGGGGCTGTCGGTGTTCGTCCCGGGGCACGAGTTGGCCACCGGCCTGCGGCTCGGCGCGCACGGCAGCTACTCGAACGTCGCGGCGCTGTCACCGCGCGGTGCCGTCGCCTGGTACGGGCTGATGGCGTCGGACCCGGCGCTCGCGGCGGACGTGCAGCGCCGGATCGGCGTGTTCTTCGGCCGGCACATCGCGCCGCTCAAGGCTCTCGGCCTGTCGAACCCGGCGCTGGACAAGTTCCTCGCGGTCGTCGGCGACTGGGCCGACGTCGGCCTGACGCTGCGCTGGCCGGCGTCGTCGGCGCCCGTCGGGGCCGTCGCCCCGGCCCGTGCCGACGCGCACCGCCTGCTGCCCGAACTCTTCGCCTGACGCCCGCCGCGATCCCCGTCGCCGCAACGGAAAGCCGGCGGGTCAGAGCGCGCGCAGGGCGCGGCGGAGGATGTGCGCGTAGCCCTGGTCGAACGCCGGCCACTCGCTCGGCGGCAGGAAGTCGCGTTGCCGCGCCCAGGCGACGGCGTGCGCGACGGCTCCGACCCGCAGCGCCAGGTCGAACGTCTCGCCGAAGCCGCCGCCCCACGGCTCCAGGTACGCGTCGCGCAGCCGGCCGAACCACGGGTCGTCCGGACCGAGCCCGGTGCGTTCCGCCAGGAACCGGAACGTGACGACCAGCGAGAAGAAAGGGTGCGACACCGACGCGTCGCCCCAGTCGAGCACCCGCATGCGCCCGTCGTGCCGGTACAGGTTCGCCATGTGCAGGTCGTCGTGCTGCACCGTCGCCGGCAGCCGCCGGTCGTCGGCCAGCTCGGCGCAGAGCCTCCCGTACCCGGGTGCGGCGGCGGCGAGCCTGGCGCGTTCCGCGCGATCGAGCGGCAGGTCGGCCTCGACCAGGTCGGCGAGGCGCGCCGGCAGCGCGACGACGGGCAGCGCCGGTACGCCGTGCGCGACGTGCTCGCCGGCGTGGGCGGCCTCGCCGCGTTGCAGCTCGGCGTACCGGGGGAGGGCGGCGAGCCACGCCTCGGGCGGGTTGGACCTCGCTGTCGGTTCGCCGGCGTCGGCGAGCAGCAGCCAGCCCCTGTCCTCGTCGTGGGCGAGGACCTCGGCGACACGGTCCGGCCAGCGTTCGGACAGCCGGGCGGAGAGGCGCGGCTCGAACGCCTGCACCGGGGCGCACGCCTTGAACCACGCGGCCCCGTGCGCCAGCGGCACCCGCCGCACCGTCGACCACGGACGTACGTGCGTGGTCTCGACCGGCCCGGCCGGCTCGACGTACCGACGGATCCACGCCTCGGCCTCGTCCCGGTCACCCATCCGCCCACTCTCGCACGGCCGGTACCGTCGGCGGAGACCGACGGAGGGGCATCGATGACCGAGCGACGGGGGTACGCCCGGGCCGGTGACGGCACGCGCATCGCGTACCAGGTGGCGGGGTCGGGGCGGCCGCTGGTGCTGCTCGCCGGCCAGGCCAACGACCACACCTGGTGGGATCCGGTCCGCGGTGACTTCCACGGCGGTCACCGCACGGTGACGATCGACTACCGCGGCACCGGCGACAGCGACAGGCCGGACGTCCCGTACTCGACGGCCGGCTTCGCCGACGACGTGGTCGCCGTGCTCGACGCGCTCGGCGTCGATGTGGCCGACGTCTACGGCACGTCGATGGGCGGCCGCGTCGCCCAGTGGGTCGCCGCCCGGTACCCGCGCAGGGTGCGGCGCCTCGTCCTCGGCTGCACGTCACCCGGTGGTACGCACGGGATCGAACGCACCAACGACGTCCGCCGGGCTCTCGCCGGCCCCGACCGGGACGCGGCGCTCACCGACATGATGTACACGCCGGCGTGGCGCGCCGTGCACCCCGGCCCGTACCCGACGCTCGGTGATCCGACGATGCCACCGCACGCGGTGCGGCGGCATCTGGTGGCGAGCAACGAGCACGACGCGTGGGACGCCCTGCCGGAGATCGAGGCGCCCACGCTGGTCCTGCACGGGACCGACGACGTGCTCGCCCCGCCGGCGAACGCGGCACTGATCGCGGAACGCATCCCGGACACCCGGACGCACCTGTTCGACGGGGCGCGGCACGCGTACTTCCACGAGTGCCGGCCGGCGGCGAGCACCCGTACCGTCGAGTTCCTGGACGCCTGATCCGGCGAGGTCAGGACGGTCGGCCGCCGAACTGCCAGGTGTGCACCTCGACGTCGGCGTACCGCTCGGCGTCGAGCACGGCACGTGCCGCGTCCGCGTCGGGCGCCCGCAGCAGCACCGCCGTACCCAGCCACGCGGTGCCGTCGTCGGACAGCAGCGGCCCGTAGGCGATCAGCTCGTCCCGGTCGGCCCGTACCGTGTCGTCGGCGGTGCCCGCGCCGAGCCCCAGCACCAGGTAGCGGTTGCCGCCGGTCCGGCCGCCGGGGAAGTCCCACATGGTGCGCCCCAGCACGTTGCGCCAGCGCCGCAGCAGCACGTCCCGGTACGCGCCGGCCTGGTAGTTCGGCTCGTCGAAGGCGAACGCCCGCGCGGCGGCGGGATCGGGCAGGTCGACGATGTGCACGCTGCCGGTGGGCGTGTCGCCGTCGTCGGCGAGGGTCGGGCCGCGGGCGATCATCTCCGCCGCGTACCCGTCCATGTAGGACCAGTGCGCCTCGGTCAGCTCGTCGCGCAGCGCCACCGAACCCGGCCGGTCACGGTGGTGGCAGAAGAACTCCATGCCTCCAGTGTTCCCACCCGGTCGCCGAGGACGTCAGCCGGCCAGCAGCGCGGCGAGCCGGTCCAGGTCGCCGCGCAGGGTACGTAGCAGCATCGGTCGCAGGACCGGGCCGAGCAGCCGCTGGGCCCCGACCGGGCGTACCGCGGCCCGCAACGTCACGCGGGCCGACGTCGGCCCCGCCGGCTCGACGCCGCGCCCGCCCTCGGCCACCAGCCCGGACGTGGTACGCCAGCCGAAGCGGTGCTCGCCGACCTCGGTGACCAGCCCGCCGCTGCGGTAGGTCCGGCCCGCGAAGCGCAGCACCTCCGCCGTGGTGGTACCGACGGTGACGAGGCCGGGTGGCTCGGGCGCCATGGTCGCCACGCCGGCGCGCCAGCGCGGGTCCTGCCCGTAGTCCGCGACGACGGCCCAGGCGGCCGCCGCGGACGCCGGTACGACCCGGGACACCTCGATCTCGATCACGCGCACGGCACCACCCTACGGACGGCGGGTGTGGTGCCGACCACGGAGGCGTTGTTGTTCGTAGTGCGAACAGATACTGTTCGGGATACGAACATGAGCGAGGGGGCAGGACGATGTCGGTGGACGGGGTTGTCTTCGGTTTCGGTGCGCACAGCACGATCGACGACGGGCCGGAGCTGTTGCGCACGGTACAGCGGGCCGACGCCGACGGGCTCGACCACTTCTCCCTCTCCGACCATCCGTACCTGGGCGACCGGCTCGACGCGTACGCCACGATCGCGTTCCTGCTGGGGCGCACCGAGCGCATCGCGGGCCTCGCCAACGTGACGAACCCGACCCGGCCGGCCCCGATGCTGGCGCGTACGGTCACGTCGCTGTCGGCGCTGTCCGGCGGCCGGATCGTGCTCGGCATGGGCGCCGGTGGGCTGTGGGACCGGATCGCGGACATGGGCGTACCGAGGCTGTCGCCGGCTGACGCGGTCGAGGCCTTCGAGGAGGCGATCACGCTCGTCCGGTTGCTGTCCGGGGGCGGACCCGCGGTCACCTACGAGGGCCGGCACCACCAGGTACGCGGGATCGATCCGGCGCCGGTCCCCGCGCCGCCGGTGTGGACCGGCTCGGTCGGCCGCCGGTCGCTCGCCGCCACCGGTCGCGTCGCCGACGGCTGGATCCCCGGCCACGCCGCGGACTGGCGCAGCGACAGGTACCGCACGTCGCGGCCGGTGATCGACGACGCCGCGGCGGCCGTCGGCCGCGACCCGCGCGCCATCCGCACCGTGTACAACCTGCCCGGGCGCATCACCGACCGGCCGCTGCCGGCGACCCGCGACGGTGACGGGCGCTGGCTCGGCGGTTCGGTCGACCAGTGGGTCGAGGAGCTGACCGGCGCCGTGCTGGAGCACGGCGCGTCCGGCTTCACGCTGTTCTCGCCGTCGGGTGGGACGCAGGACCCCACCTCCCTCGTACGGTGGGCGCGCGAGATCGTCCCCGCCGTACGCGAGGCCGTCGCGGCGGAGTAAGGCGTTCTCGTCGGGTCGCGACGACCGGCGCAGCGATCGGGTAGCAGCTGGCGAGGATGGCGCCGTGTGCACGGCATCGTCCTCGCCAGAGCC
Source organism: Actinocatenispora sp. (assembly GCA_036503555.1). Classification (GTDB taxonomy): domain Bacteria; phylum Actinomycetota; class Actinomycetes; order Mycobacteriales; family Micromonosporaceae; genus Actinocatenispora. Next base: position 10,801 of record DASXWQ010000001.1, on the reverse strand, counting down.
GCGTTCGGCCCCGGACGTCGCGACGGCGCAGCGTCGCGATCGTGCTCTTGACAGTGTGTCGGGACAACCCTATGGTCTCCGCTAATCCGTATTAGTTAGGGGATCCGATGCCGACTGGGCAGAACGACGGGGTCGCGTGGCGGTCGTTGGCGGACGGGTTCGCCGACCGCGTCGTGGTCGTGACCGGTGCTGCGGGCGGCATCGGGCTGGAGGCCGCGACGGCGTTCCACGCGTACGGCGCGCGGGTGGTGCTGCTCGACGTGGACGCGGCGCGGCTGGCCGGCGCCGCAGCGGCGCTGCCCGGCGCGCTCGCGTTGCCGCTCGACATCACCGACGCCGACCGGGTCGCCGCCGCCTTCGACGAGATCCGCGACCGGTACGGGCCGGTCGACCACCTCGTGCACGCCGCCGCCGTCATCACCGCCACACCGTTGCTGGAGCAGGACGCCGAGCACTGGCGCCGGGTCCTCGACGTCAACCTCGTCGGCTCGTTCTCGGTGGTACGGGCGGCGGTGGCGCAGATGGTGCCGCGGGGCACGGGCACGATCGTCGCGGTCGCCTCGGACGCCGGGTTCCGGGGCGGCGGCGGTCTCATCGCCGACGCCGCGTACGCCGCGAGCAAGGCCGGCGTCCTGTCGCTCGTCAAGTCGGTCGCGCGGGAGTTCGCCGGATCCGGCGTACGGATCAACGCGCTGGTGCCGGGGCCGACCGACACGCCGCTGCACGCCGGGGTGTCCGACGAGCTGAAGCAGCGGATCGCGGCCGGGCTGCCGGTCGGCCGGATGGGCCGGCCGGACGACATGGCCGCCGCGATCCTGTTCCTGTCGTCGCCGGCCGCGCCGTTCGTCTACGGCGCCGCCATCGACGTCGACGGCGGGTCGATGCTGCGGTGAGCCGCGACCGGCGGCCCAGCCGCCCGACCCAGGCGGACATCGCACGGCTCGCCGGCGTGTCCCAGCCGACGGTCTCGTTGGTACTGGGCGGAAACAAGGCAGGCGTCGCGCTGTCGGAGGAGACCCGGCGGCGGGTGCTGAGGGCCGCCGAGTCGCTCGGGTACGTGCCGGACCCGATCGCGCGGCGGCTGTCCCACCGGCGCAACAACCTGCTCGGGCTCTACACGTTCACCGCGACGTTCCCGACCGACGTGCAGCACTCGTACTACCCGTTCCTGGTGGGTGTCGAGGAGGAGGCGGCGGCGCAGGGGTACGACCTGCTGCTGTTCACGTCGTCGAGCTCGACCGAGGCGGGCGCGACCGAGGTGCTGAACCGGGTGCGGCTCGCGGACGGCTGCCTGTTCCTCGGCCGGCACGTACCGGAGCGGGCGATGGGCCGGTTCCTCGACGACGGGTACCCGCTGGTCTACATCGGCCGGCACGACGAGCTCGGCGAGCGCCTGCCGTACGTCGGCGCCGACTACGTGTCCGCGTCCGCCGACGTGGTACGCCGGCTGGTGGAGCTGGGGCACCGGCACCTGGCGTACGTGCGGGAGAAGGACGACGCGCCCGCGTCCGCCGACCGGGAGGCCGGGCTGCGGTCGGCCGTCGCCGAGACCGGCGTACGGGCGGAGGTCGTGCGGACCGACGGCGGTGACGTGGACACCGCGCGGCTGCGGTCGTGGCTCGCCGACGGGGTGACCGCGGTCGTGGCCGAGGAGACCGACACCGACATCGCGGTCACCGCGGTGGAGTCCGCGGCGCGCGGCGGCGGGCTGCGCTGCCCGGACGACTTCTCGCTGGCGCTGCTGGGCGACCGGGTCGGGCGTTCGCCCGGGCTGCCGGCGCTCGGCGGCTTCGCCATCCCGCGGCGCGAGATGGGTCGCGCCGCGGTACGGATGCTGACCGGGCTGATCGCCGGCGAACCAGATGCGCCGATCCGCCAGATCCTTGGCTGCCAACCACTTCCGGGCGACACCGTGGGTGTCGCGCCGCACTGAGAAGAAGGGACCAGATGCTCGAGACCGAAACGGACGTACTCGTCGTCGGCGGCGGCCTGGGTGGTGTCGCGGCGGCTCTCGCCGCCTGCGCCGCCGGCCGGCGGGTCGTCCTCACCGAGGAGACCGACTGGCTGGGCGGCCAGCTCACCGCGCAGGCCGTACCGCCGGACGAGCATCCGTGGATCGAGCAGTTCGGTGCCACCGCGCGCTACCGGCGGCTGCGCGAGGGGATCCGCGACTACTACCGCACCTGGTACCCGCTGCGGGCGCGGGCGCGGTCCTGGGCGCGGCTCAACCCGGGCGCCGGGCGGGTCAGCAAGCTCTGCCACGAGCCGCGCGTCGCGCTCGCGGTGATCGAGGGGATGCTGGCGCCGTACCGGGCGTCGGGCCGGCTGACGGTGCTGGTGGACCACCGCCCGGTCGCGGCCGGCACGGATGCCGGACGGGTCACCGACGTGACGCTGGAAACCCTTGGCGGGCAACGGATCTCGATCGCCGCCCGGTACGTCCTGGACGCCACCGAGCTGGGCGACCTGTTGGCCCTGGCCGACGTCGAGCACGTGACCGGTGCCGAGGCGCAGGCCGATTACGGCGAGCCGCATGCGCCCACCGAGGCGCGGCCGCACACGATGCAGGGCATCACGTACTGCTTCGCGGTGTCGCACCACGACGGCGAGCACCACGTGATCGACCGGCCGGCGAGCTACGACTTCTGGCGGTCGTACACGCCGGACTTCTGGCCGGGGCCGCTGTTGGGCTTCACCGCACCGGATCCGCGTACGTTGGAGCCGGTCGAGCGGAGCTTCACACCGAACCCGGCGGGTGACCCGCTGGCCGTCCTCGCCGACCAGAGCGCCGACGCGGGCGACCGCGACCTGTGGATGTTCCGGCGGATCCTGGCCCGCGGGCTGCACGTGGCCGGCAGCTTCGACTCGGACGTCACGCTCGTCAACTGGCCGCTCAACGACTACTGGCTCAAGGCGCCGTTCGGCGACGACGCGGCGACCGCGCTCGCCGAGGCGAAGCAGCTCTCCCTGTCGGTCCTGTACTGGTTGCAGACCGAGGCGCCGCGACCCGACGGCGGCACCGGGTACCCGGGGCTGCGGCTGCGCGGCGACGTGGTCGGCACCGACGACGGGCTCGCCAAGTCGGCGTACGTGCGGGAGTCGCGCCGGATCCGGGCGCTCACCACGGTCACCGAGAACGACGTGGCGCGCGACGTGGTCGGCCCGTACGGCGGGACCCGGTACGCCGACTCGGTGGGCGTCGGCAGCTACCGGATCGACCTGCACCCGTCGACCGGCGGCGACAACTACGTCGACATCGCCAGCGTGCCGTTCGAGCTCCCGCTCGGCGCGCTGCTGCCACGGCGGGAGACGAACCTGCTGGCCGCCGGAAAGAACATCGGCACGACGCACATCTCCAACGGCTGCTACCGGCTGCATCCGGTGGAGTGGAACGTCGGCGAGGTCGCGGGCGAACTCGCGGCCTACTGCCTGCGCCGCGGCGTGACGCCGCACCAGGTGCACGCCGACCCGGGACACCTCGACGAGTTCGGCCGGGTCCTCGACGCCGTCGGCGTCGAGCGGCACTGGCCGGACGTACGCGGCTACTGATCGGAGGCGGGCGTGGCGACACTGCGCTACAGCACGGAGATACCGGTCGACGACGAGGTCGACGTGCAGGTCGTCGGCGGCGGGCCGGCGGGCGTCGCCGCCGCCGTCGCGGCGGCCCGCAACGGCGCCCGCACCCGACTGGTCGAGCGGTACGGCTTCCTCGGCGGCAACCTGACCGCCGGGCTCGTCGGACCGTGCATGACCTCGTACTCGCTGGACGGGCGCGAGCAGCTGATCCGGGGCGTGTTCGACGAGTTCGTCCGCCGGATGGAGGCGATCGGCGGCGCGCTGCACCCGTCGCGCACCCACGCCGGCGACGCGTACGCCGGGTTCATCACCTACGGGCACGACAAGGTGACGCCGTTCGAGCCGGAGGCGGCGAAGGCGGTCGCGGTCGAGATGTGCCAGGAGGCCGGGGTACGCCTGCGGCTGCACAGCTTCGTGGCCGACACGCTGGTGCGCGACGGGCGGGTCGCCGGCGTGGTCGCGGCGGGCAAGGGCGGCCTGGCGTTGCTGCCGGCCCGCGTCACCGTGGACTGCTCGGCCGACGGGGACGTGGCTGCCGCCGCGGGCGTACCGACCGAGTTCGGGCGCGACGCCGACGGGCTGGTACAGCCGATGACGGTGTTCTTCCGGATCAGCGGAGTCGACGACGCGGTCGTCGAGGAGTACGTGCGGTCGCACCCGGCCGACCGCCGGCCGTACGAGTCGGTCGTGGCGGAGGCCCGTCGGGCGGGCACCTTCCCGGCACCGCGCCGGGGGGTGGGCATGTACAAGACGTTGCGGCCCGGCGTGTGGCGCATCAACACGACCCGGGTGCTGTCCCGGGACGGCACCGACGTGGCCGACCTGACCGCGGCGGAGATCGAGGGCCGCGACCAGGTGCACCGGCTCGTCGCGTTCTTCCGGGCGAACCTGCCGGGGTTCGAGCGGTGCGAACTGCTCGACACCGCCGCCACCGTCGGGGTACGGGAGAGCCGGCGGATCGTCGGGGAGTACCGGCTGACGCTGGCCGACCTGCAGTCCGCGCGGCACTTCGACGACGTGATCGCGCTCTGCGCGTACCCGGTGGACATCCACGACCCGACCGGCTCGGGCGGCGGTGTGGACGAGTCGGCCGGCACCGCGAACGCGTACGAGATCCCGTACCGCAGCCTCGTCCCGCGCGGCGTCGACGGGCTGCTCGTGGCCGGGCGATGCGTGTCGGCGAGTCACGAGGCGCTGGCCGCGATCCGCGTGATGCCACCGGCGTTCGCGATGGGGGAGGCCGCCGGCACCGCCGCCGCGCTGGCCGTACGGGACGGCGTCGCGCCGCGCGCGCTCGACGTACCGGCGCTGCAACGGGCACTGCTCGACCAGGGCGCGTACCTCGGCGTGCCGGTCGGCTGACCCGGTCATGAGTCCACATCGGAGGGAAGGAGGCGTCGGGTGAACGCATCCCGGATCCGGGTCGGCATCGACGTCGGCGGCACGTTCACCGACGCGGTGGCGCTCGACGCGCAGACCCTGGAACTGCTCGGCCAGGTCAAGGTGCGCACCACGCACCGGCACACCGACGGCGTGGCGCGCGGCATCATCGACGCGCTGCGGCAGCTGCTCGACGAGATCGGCGCGACGGCGGCCGACGTCGGCTTCCTCGCACACGGTACGACGCAGGCGACGAACGCCCTGCTGGAGGGCGATGTCGCCACCGTCGGCCTGGTCGGCGTCGGGCGCGGGTTGGAGGGCCTGCTCACCCGGCGGCTCCGTTCGCTCGGCCGGATCGAGCTCGCCCCCGGCAAGCGACTCCGGATCCGGTACGCGCACGTCCCGGTCGCCACCGACCCCACCGACGCCGAGGCCGCCGTCGAGGCGGTACGCGGCGACGGTGCCGAGGTGGTCGTCGGCGTACAGGCGTTCAGCGTGGACGACGGTGCCGGCGAGGACGCCGTGGCCGGCGCGGCCCGCAAGCAGGACCTGCTGGCCACCACCACCCACGAGATCACCAAGCTGTACGGCCTGCGCAAGCGTGCCCGGACCGCCGTCGTGAACGCGAGCATCCTGCCCCGGATGCTGGACACCGCGGACCTCGTGGACCGCGCCATCACCGACGCCGGGATCACCGCGCCGCTGATGGTGATGCGTTGCGACGGCGGCGTCATGTCCCTCGACGAGATGCGCCGCCGGCCGCTGCTGACCGTGCTGTCCGGGCCGGCCGCCGGGGTGGCCGGCGCGCTCATGGCGGAGAAGGTGAGCGAGGGGATCTTCCTGGAGACCGGCGGCACGTCCACCGACATCAGCGTGATCCGCCGCGGTGGCGTCGTCGTACGGCACGCGAAGGTCGGTGGCCACGAGACGTACCTGTCCGCGCTGGATGTCCGTACCGTCGGGGTCGGCGGTGGGTCGATGATCCGCGTCAGATCGGGCAAGGTCGTCGACGTCGGGCCGCGCAGCGCGCACATCGCCGGCCTGGACTACGCCTGCTTCGCCGATCCGGCCGCGCTCGCCGACGCGACGGTCGTGACCCTGGCGCCGATGGCCGGAGACCCCGACGACCACGTCGTCGTCGAGGCGGCCGGCGGTCGGTACGCGTTGACGATGACCTGCGCCGCCAACGCGCTGGGCCTGGTACCGGAGGGCGACCACGCGTACGCCGACCCGGCGGCGGCCCGGCTCGCGTTCGCGCCGCTCGCCGCGCTGCTCGGTACGACCGTGCCGGACGCCGCGCGCGACGTGCTCAGGGCCGGCTGCGCCCACGTACGCCGGGTCGTGGACGAGCTGGTCTCGGCGTACCGGCTGGACCGGCACGGGCTGCGGCTCGTCGGCGGGGGCGGCGGCGCCGGCGCGGTCACGCCGTATCTCGGCACCGCGATGGGCCTCGCCGCCACGATCGCCGACCACAACGAGGTGATCAGTCCGATCGGCGTGGCGCTCGCGCTGGTCCGCGAGTCGGTCGAACGCATCGTCCCGAACCCGTCCCAGCAGGACGTCCTCGCGGTACGCGCGGAGGCCGAACAGGCCGTCGTCGCGCAGGGCGCGACACCCGCCACCGTCGAGGTGGACGTCACGGTCGACGCGCAGACCAACACGGTCACCGCGATCGCCACCGGCGCCACCGAGATGCGTACCCGGGACCGGGCGTCGGACTCCACAGTGGACAGACAGCGGATCGCGGCGGACAGCCTGCGCCGACCGCCGACCGAGGTACGGCTGCTCGCCGAGACGCCGAACCACGCCGTCTTCGGCGCCGAGGTACGCCGCGGCGGCGTGCTGGCCCGTTGGGTGCAGCCGCACCGGCCGGTCCGGGTGCTCGACACCGACGGCGTGGTCCGGTTGCAGAGCCCGGACGCGGTGATCGCGGCGACCACCGTCGGCGGCGCGTACGCCACGCTGAGCGAGCAGGTCGCCGCGCACACCACGTACGGCGACGGCGGCTCGCGGCTGCCCGCGATGCGGCTGCTGGTCGGCCCGCGCATCGTCGACCTGGCCGGCGTCACGACACAGGACCAGCTCATGGCGCTGGCCCGGGCCGAGCTCGACGGCCGTACGCCCGACGAGCCGCTCGTCTCGATCACCGAGGTACGGCGATGACCGACGAGACCACCCTCGGCGCGCGGCTGCTCGCCGCGCTGCCCACGCACGAGGGCCGGCCCGATGCGGTGCTGCGCCGGTGGTCGGCGGCCGCGGCGACCCTCGGCGCCGACCTCGCCCGACGGTACGCGGGGGCCGCCGTCGACGAGGTCGCCGCCGCGCTGTCCGTCGCCGTGACCGAGGGGCCGGGCGGGGTCACGGCACAGGAGCTGACCCTGGCGCAGTACGTGGACCGGCCGCCGACCGTCCGGGTGTTCACCGACGCCGTCGCCCGGGCCGACGCGGAGGTCGAGCGCCTGGGCTGGCAGGCGTGGTTCCCGCCCGGCGCCGTACGCGACGCGGCGGTCGCCCACGAGATCGTGCACCACCTGCTGCACGGGCCGGACCGCGCCCTGCTGAGGCGCCGGCTCGACCACGTCCTGCTCCGCGTCGGGCCGGTCGTGCTGCGCGGCCACGTACTCGGCGCCGACGAACTCGTCGCGCACTCCTTCGCCCGGCGCCTCACCGGGCTGCCGGTCAGCCCGCTGCTGATCTCCGCGGCGCTGTCCGCCGACCTCGACCTCCCCCCGCTGACCCCCGCCGGAAGAGAGAACTGACATGGCTGTCGCGATCCTCGCCGTCATGGCGGTCGGCGTGGTACTCATGCTGACCCGCAAGCTCCCGACCGCGTTCGCCCTGATCCTCATGGCCTTCGTGATCGGCCTGGTGGCCGGCGCACCGCTGATGGGCGACGACGGCGTCACCACGGCGGTCCTGCAGAACGGCGCGACGCTGCTCGCGCAGACGATGATCGCGATCCTGCTCGGCGCCTGGCTCGGCTCGCTGATGGGCGAGACCGGCATCGCCTCGACGCTGGTCCGCAAGACCGTCGAGTACGCCGGCGACCGGCCGTACGTCGTCGCGCTCGGCCTGTTCGCCGTGGCCATCCTGTGCGGCGCCGTCACCGGCTCCGCGCCGGCCGCGATGCTCGCCGGCATCATCGGGATCCCCGCGATGATCGCCGTCGGCGTACCCGCGGTCACCGCCGCCGGCACCATCGTCTTCGGCGTGGCCGCCGGGATCCCGTTCGAGCTGGCGTCCTGGCAGTACCTGTCCACCGCGCTGAAGCTGCCGATCGCCACGATCCGGCACTTCCAGCTCTACATGTTCCCGATCATCGTCCTGTTCGCCGTCGCGTTCATCCTGATCGAGTCCCGGCGCCGCGGCGTCCGCCACGCCTGGGCGGTACGCACCGCGCCGCGCCCCGTCCGCACCGGCCGCCGCGCGACCGACGCACCCTGGTACTCGCTGCTCACGCCGCTGGTGCCGATCGTGTTGGCGCTGGGCCTTTCCGTACCGATCATTCCGTCGCTGCTGGTCGGCGTCGTCTACGCGCTCGTCACGACGACCCGGCCGAGCCAGATGGCACCGCGCGCGCTGCGCTCGCTGTACGACGGCTTCAAGGTCGCGGCGCCGCCGCTGGTGCTGTTCATCGCGATCGGCATGCTCCTGACCGCGGTGCAACTGCCCGGCGCGGTGAACGCGCTGAAGCCGATCGCGACCGCGATCAGCCCGCACAACCCGATCCTGTTCGTCGTCGTCTTCGGCCTCCTCACCCCGCTCTGCCTGTACCGCGGCCCGTTCAACATCTACGGACTCGGCGCCGGCATCGCGAGCGTGCTCGTCGCGGGCGGCGTGTACCCGGCGATGGGCGTGCTCGGGCTGATGTCGTCGTACAACGAGGTGCTGGGGGTGTCCGACCCGACCAGCACACAGACCGTCTGGAGCGCCGAGTACGCCGGGGTGCGCCCGCAGCGGGTCCTGGCGCGTACCCTGCCGTACACATGGGCGCTCGGCGTCGCCGGCCTGATCCTCACCGCCGCCCTCTATCTCTAGGGCCTGTCAACGTTTCCCGTCCCTCGGTCGTCTGAGCGGGTGTACCGAGGATCGAGACGGGAGCTGCGGTGGACGACTTCGAGGGCTTCGCGGCCTTCTTCGCCGAGCACGGGGAGCGGCTGTCCCGGGTGGCGTACCTGCTGACCGGGGACCGGCACGCGGCACAGGACCTGGTGCAGTCGGCCCTGGCCAAGGCCGTGTCCCGGTGGCGACGACTGGCCAACCCGGACGCGTACGTGCGCAAGGTCATGTACCACGAGCAGGTGTCGCGGTGGCGGCGCCGGGCGCGGCTGAGCGAGGACGCCGTGGCCGAGCTGCCCGAGCGGGCCGTCGACGACGAGTCCGAGAGGACGGTCCGGCGGATGGTCCTGGCCGCCGCGCTGGCCGCGCTGACGCCCCGGCAGCGGGCCGTCGTCGTCGCCCGGTACTTCGAGGACCGTACCGAGGTCGAGACCGCGGCGCTGCTCGGCTGCTCCGTGGGCACGGTGAAGACGCTCGGGCACCGCGCGCTGGCCCGGCTCCGCGAGACCGTCCCCGACCTCGACGTCGATCTGAGCCGAAGGGAGACAGTGTGATGACCGAGCTGAAGGACCGCCTGGGCGAACTCGCCGCAGAGGTCGACGCGTTCGACGTGTCCGCGCCGGCCTACCGGATGGGGATCCGGCGCAGGCGGCGCCGGCGACTCGCGGTACCGGCCGCGGTGGCGGCGCTCGCCGTGGTCGTGGTGGGTACGGTCGGCGCGGTGGGTGTGCGGGGCGACCGGCAGCCGCCGGGGACGCCGATCGTACGGATCGCGGACACCACGACGAGCACGCGCGTCGACTGGATCCCGCCCACCGTGCACCTCGGCGCGCCGCAGGCGACGCTGCCGACCGACCACGGCATCGGATCCGCCGCCCTGACCTTCGCGTACCGGACGGCGCACGGCTGGCGGCCCGGCCTGGTCGCCGCCGACGGCACCCGGTACGCGCTGCCCGCGGGCAGCGGCCTGGACCGGTTCGGCCGGCCCGGCTCGGTGTCACTCTCGCCGGACGGACGCTTCCTCGCGTACCGCGAGCAGGGATCGGTGGTGTTCCGTGACCTGGCGGGGGCCAGCACGACACGGCTGCCCGGCGGCGGCGTGCTGGCCTGGTCGAGCAACAGCGCCTGGCTGGTCGTCGGCTCGCCGAGCTGGATCGGGCGGACCGAACTGGTGCGTACCGCGACGGGGCGGGCCACCCCGATCCGGGTACCCGCCACCGGCAAGTGGACCCTCTCCGGCATCACGAACACCGGCCGGCTGTGGCTGTTCCCGGACGCGCAGCGGCGCGAACTGACCCTCGTCGACCCGGACAGCGGCACCATCCTCAGCCGCCACACCGTCCATCTGCCGGCCGACCTGAAGTCCGACGAGCGGGTACCCTTGGACGGGCTCGCGTTCGGTCCGCCGACCCGCGGCGACACCGAGATGCTGCTCCCGATCTACGTGCGGCGGCGGCTCAGCCCGGCCGTGGCGTACTCGGTCGCCGAGGACATCCTGGCGGTCGACCTGCGCACCGGCCAGCCCATCCGCCGGTACGACCTGCCGCGCGGTGTCGTGGCCTTCGACAACGGGCAGAGCTGGAGCGCCATCCGGTACCTGGGTGGCGACATCGTGGCGGTGCTGCACGGCCCGGACGGGAGCGTGGTCGAGCTGGTCGATGCCACGACCGGCGCCCGCCGGACGGTCAGCCACATCGTCGCGTCGGGACACCCGTACCAGATGCCCGGCCACACCTTCTTCTGACCGACGGCGGTCGGCGCGCCGGGACGAGCGCGCCGACCGCCG